>NZ_JAMZFT010000001.1 GCF_024158125.1 Futiania mangrovi
GCGCAGAACAACCTCAACGCGGCCGACTGGACGGGCACGGGGCTGCCCGACGCGGTCGACATCACGATCCCGGCGGACGACGGCCGCGGCTTCTTCGCGCAAGGCCTGACGCCACGCGAGGCCGCGGACCTCCTCAACTACGCCACCGAAACCGGCCTGCTGCGCGACGGCACCGCACCACAGGCCGTCGTCGACGCCAACAACCTCCAGGGATTGATCCAGGTCACAGGAAACAGGGCCGCGGCAATCGGTGCGGCTCCGTCGCAACCCCTGCTTCCGGGCGCACCGGAACCGGCGCTACTGCCGCCGGGACCGGACGCGCTCGTCGGGCTCGACAGGGTGTTCAACCGGGAACTGGATCCGGCGCAGGCGCAAGGTCTGGCGGCGCGGTCGGCGGAGCTTGGGGAACGCTGGGCCGGCGTCGCCGCGGAGATGGACGCCATCCTGGCCGCCGGACCGTCCGATCCGCGATACGCGCCCCTCATGGCGGAGCGCGAGGCGCTGGCCATCGAGCAGACGCAGTTCTCAGGCTCACTGAGCCCCGTCGAGGTTACTGCCAACAGCAGCCGGGCGGTCCAGAACTGGACGGCAACCAACGAGATGGTTGCGGGCTGGGCGAGAGATGGGGTTCCCTTCAGCGCCGAGCGGATCGCGGAGATCAACGAGAGCCTGGGCCAAGGCCTCAGTCCCTGGAACGATCCGCGCGCGGCGGACGAGGCGAATGCGGAGTTCGGCTGGTTCCGCGGACCCGGCGACCGCGTGACGTTCCGGGGCACGCCGTACCTCGACGGGGCGCATGTCGAGCAGGCGGCACAGGAAACCGCCGACTGGATCAACGGGCAACTGGCGGCGGGGGGCGATCCCCTGATCGTCGCGGGGCAGGCGCAGCAACGGCTGAACAGCATCCATCCGTTCTTCGACGGGAACGGGCGTACCTCTGCTTCGGTCGCCAATTGGGTGCTGGCGACGGCGGGACTGCCCCCCGCGACGGAACCCGAGGGGACGCGCGTCGCCCTGTTCCCCGATGCACCGGAGCTAAATCCACCTGCCGGTGCAGCGGAGGCGATGATGGCCGATGCGGTCACGCGCACCGTGGACCGACTCGAAGCAATCGTTCGCCCTGCAGACGCGGGCGACGCCGAAGCGCTGAACCAGGTGCAGGTTCCGGCGGGGCCGCCCGTCGTCACGACGATGGCTGAGGCGCAGCGGGCGCTCGAGGACCGCTACGGCATCGTCCTGGTCGACAATCTGCGGGCTGGCGGTCCGGACTTCCCGCGCCATTCGGACGCCGAGATGCTGGAAATCGTCAATGCCGCGATGCCTGTTCTCGACCGGATCGAGATGAAGGCGCCGGGCGCGCTGCGCGGCCTCGGTCTCAGCAACCGGCACCCCGATCATACCGCCGTACCGGAGAACGGCCTGGTCGTCTCCGGACTGGCGAGCGAACACGCCGGCACGGTCTCGGTGCGCACGCCGGCGCAGTACCTGTCGATCCACAATGGCAACGAGCGCGTGGCACGCCACGTCTTCGAAAGCACCATCCTGCACGAGTTCACCCACGCAATGGTCGCCAAGGCGCCGGAACACGCCCGTGACTTTCGTATGAACCTGCAGCCGGTGGGGCAGATCCGCGGGCCCCACAGCACCAACGCGGGCCCCGATGCGGTCACGCGGGAGGAGCTGATCGCGCAGCTCTATCCGGGGCAGGACCCGCAGAAGTCCGCGATCCGGTTCGGGCGCGATTATGTGCAGCGGATCGAGCCGGGCGAGTTCGCCGCCATGCAGGACGCGGGGCTGCCGGTCCCCTTCACGCCGAACTATGCTGGCACGGTCAATGTCTACCGCAAGCCTGCCGAACGGGCGCCCGACGTGCTGGGCGATATCGTGTCGCGCCGGGCGGGATTCGACAACGAGGGCCTGCCGGAGTTCGGCGTGCTCTACTTCAACGGATGGCCGACGCTGCCGGACCCGTCGACGCAACTGCCCTACAATGCGGTGGCGGCACGCGGACCCGCGCCGGAAAACCTGCAGGGGCTCTTCGAGGGCTTCCTCGCCGAGGCGCAGCGCCAGCCGGGGCCGGTTCAGACGCGCCTCGCGCCGGAGCGGCTGACCATCGTGCCCGATACGGACGGCGGCGACGGCGTGACCGCGGCGAGCCTGGCGTCCCTGAGCCCGGCCGAGCGGGAGGAACACGCTCGGGAACTGGACGCGGCGCTCAGGTCCGCGCAGAACGACCTGACCGCGAACCCGGTGACGCCCGTCGTACGCAACGAGCAATTCCTCTATGACGCCATGCTGGCCGAGCGGGAGGCGGGGCGCCCAGTCGCGGTGCTGCTGGCCGATTCCAACAATTTCTCCGGCTACAACGGCGTCGTGGGCATGGAGGGCGGCGACGCCGCCATAGCGGCCACAAGCGCGGTGATGAACCGCACGGCGGCGCGCCTCAGCGACATGTACGCGCTGGACGGTATCGCCTTCAGCGGCGGGCGCAAGGCCGGCGACGAGATGTTCCTGATCGCCACCGGCGGCGACGGCGAGATGCCGGAGACAGTGCCGCAGGACATGGTGCGCGTCTTCCACGAGGAGATCGCGGCCTACAACATCGCCAACAGGGTGCCGATCCCGACGGGCACGTCCTCCGCCGCGATCATCCGGCCCGATGATTACAACGCGGAGAAGGGCGGCAGCCCGTTCGAACTGCTGCGCCGCCTCGACGGTCTTGACCACCTCGGCGTCGAATACTTCAACCAGGGCGGCCCGGCGGGCGCGGTGACGCGGGCGGAGACGGAGCTTCCGGGCGAGGCGGGCCTGATCCTGCGCGAGACGGCGGAGCGGTCCTTCCCCTGGGTGAAGAACGGTGGCGTGGTGGAACGCTCGGACGGTACCCTCCAGTTCATTCCCGGACCGGTCTACGAGGCCGAACCGGGGCAGGCCGCGCGCCAGTTCCGGGCCGGACAGGGGCGCGTGGACGATGTGAATGCGGCGGTCGATGCCCGCACGGCAAACGTCGCCACGCAGGACGGCTTCGCCCGGCCGCAGATCGCGCCGAACCTCGTCGCGGGCGCGGGCGAGCCCGGCACGCATCCGGCGCTTCCCGACACGATATACCGGGAGATTGCCGGGGTTCCCGACCTCGACACCGTGAACTGGTCCGACCCCCAGGCGAGCGCCGACGCGATCAACGCACTCACCTCCGGGATCGAGATGGCGCGGTCGGTCGAGACGCTGGAGCCCGTGTTCCGCAACCTCGCCGCCGACGGCATAGAGGTGCAGAGCCAGCCGATCGGCCTCGACACGCTGGATACGATGCTCGCCGATGCCGCGCGGACCGGCGGGTCGGTGGAGCTGGATTTCTTCGAGCCGCGCGGCCTGAAGGACATCAACGACCGGGGCGTGGCCGACTTGATGGTCATGGGGCAGCGGCAGGAGGTGCAGGTCAGCCACGGCGGCGGAAACGTGGTGATCGAGCAGATGGTGCGCGCCAACCACCAGGCACTGAGCGAGGTGCTGGGACCGGACTATGTGGAGAATGGCCTCGCGACCGTGTTCCGCGACCGGGGCAAGCGGTTCGCCACCGCGTTCTCGGCAGATGTGACGCCGGAGCAGATCGCACAGGTGCGGGCGCGGCGCGACGAGATCTATGCCGGGACGCCCGCCGAGATCGTGACTGCCAACGGGTCTCGCCACCCGATGTATATCGGCGAGCCTGACGGCGGGCGGCATCCCTTTGTCTTCGACCTCGGCTACGCGGGTGCGCGGGTCACGCCGGGGACCATGACCGGCCCGGCGGATGCTGAGGCGGTGCGCGACCTGCTGGTGGCGCCGATCGCCGGGCAGCGGGTGAGCGTGCTCGACCTCGGCAAGCTCGCCGCAGACGGGGAGCCGGAGGGGGCGGCGGCGCCCTATGGCGCGGTGCCGGGCAACCTGCCGGGGGTCGTCTTCACCCTGCCGCGGGGCACGGCGAACGGAAACGGGGAGAACCAGCGCGCCCGCTACTGACAGGGCCGATACCCGCCTAGAGCCGCCAGTGCCGGAAGCCTGCCGCGCGTACCGCCTCTGGCGCGAAGCGGGCGAGCGGATCGACGAACAGGCCGCCGGGGACGAGCGAGGATGCGAGATCCGCGAACGGCATCTCCCGGTAGAGCCTGTGCGGAGCCGCGACGATCAGGGCGTCGCAGGACCCAAGATCGGCCCGCGGCGTGAGGGTGCGTCCGTATTCGGCCTGGAAGGCGGCGGCGTCGGCAAGATCGTCGGCAGCGGCAACGCGCGCGCCGAAGCCCTCAAGCTCCGCGATGACGTCGGCCACGCGGGAGTTGCGCACGTCGCGCACGTCCGCCTTGAAGGTCACGCCCAGAACATTGACCCGCGCGCCGGGGAAGGAGACGCCCGCGGCGATCAGGGCCTTCGCCACCTCGGCCGCGACGACGCCGCCCATGCGGTCGTTGATGCGGCGGCCGGCGAGGATCACCTCCGGGTGGTGGCCGATCCGCTCCGCCAGGTAGGTCAGGTAATAGGGGTCGACGCCGATGCAGTGCCCGCCCACGAGGCCGGGGTGGAAGTCGAGGAAGTTCCACTTGGTGCGCGCGGCGGCCAGCACGTCCTGCGTGTCGATGCCGATGCGGTGGCAGATCATCGACAGCTCGTTCATCAGCGCGATGTTGAGGTCGCGCTGCACGTTCTCGATGACCTTCGCGGCCTCGGCGACGGCGATGGAGGGGGCGACGTGGACGCCGGCGCTCACGACCTCCCCATAGAGGCGGGCGAGGCGGGCGGCGGTGTCGGGCTCATCGCCCGCGACCACCTTCACGACGCCGCCCAGCGTGTGCACCGGGTCGCCGGGATTGATCCGCTCCGGCGAATAGCCGACGTGGAAGCCTCGCCTCCAGCGCAGGCCGCTTCCGGCCTCGAGGATCGGGATGCACACCTCCTCCGTCGCGCCGGGGTACACGGTCGATTCGAACACCACGGTCGCACCGCGGGCGAGATGGGGGCCGAGCGTCTCGCACGCGCGGGCGAGCAGGCGGAAATCCGGGCGGCGGGCGGCGTCCACCGGTGTCGGAACGGCGACGATGACGGTCCGGGCCTCAGCCAGCGCGGCCGGGTCGGAGGTGACGCGCAGGTGCCGGGCGGCGGCGAAGGCGTCCGCACCGATCTCGCCGCGCGGGTCGGTGCCGGAGGCGAGCGCCGCAACCGTGTCCGCCGACACGTCGAAGCCGATCACCGGGCGGCGCGCGCCGAACGCCAGCGCCAGCGGCAGCCCGACATAGCCGAGCCCCATGACGGCCAGCGTGCCCGTCTCGGCTTCTGCCTCCGCCCCGGCTGAGGCTCCGTTCCGGTCGTCCTCGGTCTGCATGTGCCTCGCCCCCTCGTGCGCAGCGGCTTGCGCCGGCCTACCGGAGTCATAGGACGTCCGGGCCCGCGTGGGAACGGTGCGCGCGAGGAAGGCCGCGACGCCCGGCGCCAGGCGGGAGAGCAGGGCAGCGAGAGACGACAGCATCGCGTGGGGCCTCGCAAGAGGTGCGGGTGCGGAACGGGACGGGGGAGGATAAGCCCGCCGGAGAGGGTGGGGATAAGTTTTTGCAGGCGCCGGGCGGGCGCGCTATAGGACGGGCCATGAACGTGACACCGATCATCTCCCCCTCCATCCTCTCGGCCGATTTCGCGCGGCTCGGCGAGGAGGTCCGCGCCATCGACGCCGCCGGCGCCGACTGGATCCATGTCGACGTGATGGACGGGCATTTCGTGCCCAACCTGACCATCGGTCCGGCGGTCGTGAAGGCGCTGCGCCCGCATACGGCGAAGACCTTCGACGTCCACCTGATGATCGATCCCGTCGACCCGTACCTCGAAGCTTTCGCGGAGGCGGGCGCCGACATCATCACGGTCCACGCGGAGGTGCCGAAGCATCTCGACCGCACGCTGCAGGCGGTCCGCGCGCTCGGCAAGAAAGCGGGCGTCTCGCTGAACCCGGCGACGCCGGAGACGGTGCTCGACTACGTCATGGACCGGGTGGACCTGATCCTCGTCATGTCGGTCAACCCGGGCTTCGGGGGGCAGTCGTTCCTGCGCTCGCAACTGCCCAAGATCGCCCGCATCCGGGAGATGATCGGCAACCGCGACATCCGGCTGGAGGTCGACGGCGGGGTGACGCCGGACACCGCGCGCGAGGTGCTGGCCGCGGGCGCGGACACGCTGGTCGCGGGCTCGGCGGTCTTCAAGGGCGGCACGCCCGAAGCCTATGCCGCCAACATCGCCGCGCTGAAGGCCGCGGGCCGCGAAACGCGCGAGGCCTGAGCGCTCAGCGCGCGAGGCGGGCGGCGCTCAGGGGCAGCGTCGCGATGAAGAGGATGAGCGAAGCCACGACGATCGACGGGCCCGAGGGCGTGTCGAACTGCAGCGAGGCGAGCAGTCCCGCGACCACCGAGACCGCGCCGAAGACGGCGGCGATGGCGGCCATCCCCTCCGGCGAGCGGGCGAAGGGCCGGGCAGAGGCCGCAGGCACCACGAGCAGTGCCGTCACCAGCAGCACGCCCACGATGCGGATCGCGATGGCGACTGCGGCGGCCATCAGCAACAGCAGCAGCAGGCGGTAGAGTTCGACCCGAACGCCCTCCGCCGCCGCGAGGTCGGGGTCGACGGTCGCCGCGAGGAGCGCCCGCCAACTGAAGACCACAATTCCGAGGAGAGCTGCGCCCCCGATCCAGAGGGCGACGACCTCGCCCCGGCCCACCGACAGGATGTCGCCGAAGAGATAGGCCATGAGGTCGGTGCGAACGCCCGGCAGGAAGGCCAGCACCACGAGGCCCACCGCCAGTGTCCCGTGCGCGAGGATGCCGAGGAAGGCGTCCGGCGGGATCTCCACGCGCCGCTCCAGCAGCCAGAGCGCGACGGCGATGGCGAGCGCCGCGGCGAGCACGCCCGCCCG
This sequence comes from Futiania mangrovi, assembly GCF_024158125.1. Taxonomy (NCBI): domain Bacteria; kingdom Pseudomonadati; phylum Pseudomonadota; class Alphaproteobacteria; order Futianiales; family Futianiaceae; genus Futiania; species Futiania mangrovi. Next base: position 6,926 of record NZ_JAMZFT010000001.1, read on the forward strand.
GATGTCGAGGTCGAACGCAAGGCCGAGCGCGACGCCCAGGAGCGCGCCGTGCGCCAGCGTGTCGCCGAAGAACGCCATCCGCCGCCAGACGACGAGGCAGCCGAGCGGGGCAAGCGCGATGGCGAGCGCCAGGCCGGCGAGCATCGCGCGCACGAAGAAGGCGTCGGTCAGACCGGCGAGGATGCTCATGCCCCGCCCTCCGGCCCGTGCTTGTGGCCGTGAACGTGCTCGTGCGCGAGGTCGTGATGATGGCCGTGCGCGTCGACGATGTCGCCGGTCAGGTCGTGCTCGTGATCGTGGGCGTGCGCGTAGAGCGCGTAGGTGCCCGCGGCCTTCGGCCCGAACAGGCGCAGGAATTCCTTGTCCCGGCTGACCGTTCGCGGCGCCCCGGTGCAGCAGACGTGCCCGTTGAGGCAGACCACGCGGTCGGTTGCCGCCATGACGACGTGCAGGTCATGGCTGACCAGCAGGATGCCGCAGCCGTGGCGGTCGCGGATCTCGCCGATCAGATCGTAGAGCGCCGCTTCGCCCGCGAAATCGACGCCCTGCACGGGCTCGTCGAGGACCATGAGTTGCGGCCGCGCGATCAGCGCGCGGGCCAGCAGTACGCGCTGCAGTTCCCCGCCCGAAAGCGTGTGGGCGGGCGCGTCGATCAGTTGCGCGACGCCGGTCTCGTCGAGCGCCGCGTGAACCTCGGACCGGGAGGCCCGCACCGTCAGCGTCATCAGCCGGTGGACGGGCAGCGGCAGGGTGCGCGGCACGGTGAAGCGCTGGGGCACATAGCCCACGGTCAGGCCGGGCGCCCGCACGATCTCGCCCTCGGTCCGCTTCTCAAGCCCGAGGAGCGTGCGCACGACCGTCGTCTTGCCGCCGCCGTTCGGGCCGATCAGGGTGACGATTTCCCGCTCCGCCACCTCGAGGTCCACGTGGCGGACGAGCCAGCGCCCGCCGCGGCGGACGCCGAGATCCTGCGTCGCGATCAGCGTGGCCGCGTCCGTTTGCCGGCTCTCAGGCATGCGAAGGGCTGGGGCGGCGGTCATGGGCGTGCCTCGGTGCAGGCCGCGCAGCGCCCCGCGACCTCGATAACGGGGTCGTGGATCTCGAACCCTTCCTCGCGGGCGGCCTTGCCGATTGCGGCCATGACTCCGCGGTCGGCGATCTCCGCCACGGTCCCGCACCGCTCGCACACCAGGAATTGGGGCCCGTGCCGCGCGCCGGGATGGGCGCAGGCGATAAAGGCGTTCGCCCGCTCGATCCGGTGGACGAGACCCTGCGCCTGCAGGAAGTCGAGCGCCCGGTAGACCGAGATGGCAGCCGGGCGGCGGCCGCGTTCGGCCATGCGCTCGATGATCTCGTAGGCGCCTGTGGCGCGGTGTTCCGAAAGCAGGGTTTCCAGCACCTGGCGGCGCAGCACGGTCAGCCGCTCTCCCCGCCTCGCGCAAAGGTCTTCGGCTGCGTCGAGGCCGGCCGCGATGCAGGCCGCGTGGTCGTGCGCGTCGGAGGGGAAGGCGTGGGTGGTCATGGATGGGTCCGGTGCTGTCCGGCCACCCTCGCACAGTGCGCGGCGCGGGTCATCTCCGGATCGCTTGACATGTTATGTTGTAACATCTACCTCCGGACATCATTCGTCAAGCACCGGCGATCGCGCCGTTTCCCGGGGGAGTTCCGTACATGAGCCCATTCCGCCTGTCCGTTCCCGCCATCCTGGGCCTGGCCTTCTGGGCCACGCCGGCCGTAGCGGCGCCGCCCGCGACCGTCGCCACGATCCTGCCCGTCCATTCCATCGTGTCGGCGGTGATGGCGGGCGTGGCCGAGCCGCACCTGCTGATCGACGGGGCAGGCTCGCCGCACGCCTATTCGCTCAAGCCCTCCGACGCGCGGGCGCTGGAACAGGCGGGGCTGGTCGTCTGGGTGGGCGAGGGGCTGGAGACGTTCCTTGAGCGTCCCCTGTCGACGCTGTCGGCGAAGGCAGCGGTCCTGACGCTGGAGGAGATCGAGGGGATCGAGCTCCTGCCGATCCGCGAGGGCGGAGCGTGGGAAGGCCACGCCCACGATCATGGCGGTCACGACCATAAGAAGGGGCACGACCATAAGAAGGGGCACAGCCACAAGGCGGAGGCGCACAAGGGTCACGGCCACGCAGAAGATGCCGTCGACACCCATCTCTGGCTCGACCCGATGAACGGCAAGCGGATCGCGGCGGAGGTCGCCGAGACGCTCGCCCAACTCGACCCCGCCAATGCCGACACCTACCGCCGCAACGCGGAAACCTATGCCGCGCGCCTCGACGCGCTCGACGCCGAGATCGAGGAGATGCTGCATCCTGTCGAGGACCGGCCCTACGTCGTCTTTCACGACGCCTATCAGTATTTCGAGGCGCACTACGGTCTGAACGCGCGGGGCGCGGTGACCTTGAGCCCCGACCGCGCGCCGGGGGCGGAGCGGCTGCGCGAGGTGCGCCACGCCATCGAGGAGAGCGGGGCCGTCTGCATCTTCGCCGAGCCGCAGTTCTCGCCGCGCGTGCTCGACGTGGTGACGGAGGGCCTGGACGTGAAGACGGGTGTGCTCGACCCTCTGGGGGCCGAGCTGGCACCCGGTCCCGACGCCTATCCGCAGATGCTGCGGAACCTGGCGGTGGCGCTGAAGGACTGCCTCGGCTGAGGGGAAGCCGGGCGCTCAGGCGACCGGGTCGGAAATGACCTCGATCCGGTCGTCGCGTACCGCATTGAAGAAGCAGTTGGGCCGGTTCGTGTGGCAGGCCGGCCCGGTCTGCGCGACCAGCACCAGCACCGTGTCGCCATCGCAGTCGTAGCGGAACTCCACGAGCCGCTGGACGTGGCCGGAGCTTTCGCCCTTGCGCCACAGCGCGCCGCGCGACCGCGACCAATAGGTGATGCGCCCCGTGCGCAGCGTCTCCGCTATCGCTTCCGCGTTCATCCAGGCCATCATCAGGACCTCGCCCGTGCCGGCGTCCTGCGCGATGGCGGGGACCAGGCCCTTGTCGTTGAAGGCGAGCGCGTCCAGAACCGCGGCCACCGTCGCGTCCGACGCGGTCGGCTGGGCGGGAAGCGGGCTTTCGGGGCCGAAGTCTGCGGGCATGGGCGTCGCTCCCGGGTGCGCGTGAAAACGGGCGGGGAGCATGTGCATCCCCGCCCGTGTCCGTCAAGCGCGTCCGTCAGGCCGGCGCGTGCCTCATGCCCCGTACCCCAGGTCCTTCAGCGTCTCGCCGATCTCGTCGAGGACGGCGGGGTCCTCGATGGTGGCGGGCATCTTCCATTCCGACCCGTCGGCGATCTTCTGGATCGTCGCGCGCAGGATCTTGCCCGACCGCGTCTTGGGCAGGCGGTTCACGACCGCGCAGGTCTTGAACGCGGCGACCGGGCCGATCTTCTCGCGCACCAGCGCCACGCACTCCTTCGTGACCGTCTCCGGCGGGGTGTTGGTCCCAGCCTTCAGCACGACGAAGCCAACCGGCACCTGGCCCTTCATCCGGTCGGCGGCGCCCACCACCGCGCACTCGGCCACGTCCGGGTGCTGGGCCAGAACCTCCTCCATCCCGCCGGTGGACAGGCGATGGCCGGCGACATTGATCACGTCGTCGGTGCGCGCCATCACGTGGATGTAGCCGTCGGCGTCCATGATGCCGGCGTCACCCGTCTCGTAATAGCCGGGGAAGTGCGAGAAATAGGCCGAAACATAGCGGTCGCGCGCGTTCCACAGCGTCGGGAAGGCGGCGGGCGGCAGCGGCAGCTTCGCGCAGATCGCGCCGATGGTGCCGCGAGGGACCTCGTGCCCGTCCTCGCCCAGCACACGCACGTCCCAGCCGGGCGCGGGCCGCGTGGGCGAGCCGGGCTTCACCGGCAACTCCTCGATCCCCATGCAGTTCGCAGCGATGGACCAGCCCGTCTCGGTCTGCCACCAATGGTCGATCACCGGGATCTGCAGCTTTTCCTGGCACCATTCGAGCGTGTTCGGATCGCACCGCTCGCCCGCGAGGAAGAAGGTGCGCAGCTTCGACAAGTCGTACTTCGCCAGTTCCTTGCCGTCGGGGTCCTGCTGGCGGATGCCGCGGATCGCCGTCGGCGCGGTGAACATGACGGAGACGCCGTGTTCGGCGCACACGCGCCAGAACGCGCCAGCGTCGGGCGTGCCGACGGGCTTGCCCTCATACATGATGCTGGTGCAGCCGTGCAGCAGCGGCCCGTAGATGATGTAGGAGTGACCGACGACCCAGCCGATGTCGGAGGCGGCCCAGTAGACCTCCCCCGGCTCGACACCATAGACCGCGCGCATGGAATATTTCAGCGCCACTGCGTGCCCGCCGTTGTCGCGCACGATGCCCTTGGGCTGCCCGGTCGTGCCGGAGGTGTAGAGCACGTAGAGCGGGTCTTCCGACTTCACCGGCACGCAAGGCGCTGGTTCGGCGCCCGCCAGCGCCTCGTCCCAGTCGATGTCGCGGCCCTCCGTCAAGGCCGCGGCGACCTGCGGGCGCTGCAGGACGATGCAGGCCTCGGGCTTGTGTTTTGCCAGTTCGATGGCCCTGTCGAGCAGGGGCTTGTATTCGACGACGCGCGTGGGCTCGATCCCGCAGGAGGCGGAGATCACCACCTTCGCCGCAGAGTCGTCGATACGCACCGCCAGTTCGTTCGCCGCGAAGCCGCCGAACACGATGGAGTGGATCGCCCCGAGCCGGGCGCAGGCCAGCGCCGCAGCCACCGCCTCCGGCACCATCGGCATGTAGATCACGACGCGGTCGCCCTTGGCGACGCCGAGGCCCTTGAGTACGCCCGCGAGCCGCGCCGTCATGTCGAGCAGCTCGTCATAGGTCAGCGTGCGCTTCGACTGCGTGACCGGGCTGTCGTGGACGATTGCGGCCTGCGCGCCGCGGCCCGCCTTCACGTGGCGGTCGAGGCAGTTCCAGCAGGTGTTCATCTCGCCGCCGACGAACCAGCGCGTCGTTGGGGCGTCGCTCGTGTCGCAGACCGTATCCCAGGGGCGGAACCAGTCGATGTCGGCCGCGGCCTTCGCCCAGAAGGCCTCCGGCTGCTCGATCGACTCCCGCCACACCCGTTCGTAATCGCCCTTGGCCATGCCTCGCCTCCCTTGCCCGCCGGCGGGGCCGGCGTTCTGCGTTCGCTTTGCCTAGGGTTTTAGCGGGCTGACGTCCGCGCGAAAACCCAGACGAAGGTTCGGCATGGCAGGCAGGAGTGTCAGGCGGCGCAGCTCGCAGGAACCCGGGGGGCAGCAGGGGTGCGCGGATGTGCCCCCGCGGGGGTGAGGCGGCGGACCGAACCCGCCGACCGCGCGGGCAGCACGATGCTGGCGATCGTGCCCTTGCCGGGTGTGCTGTCGATGCGCAGCCGCCCGCCGTGCAATTCGGCGATGCGGGTGGCGAAGGGGATGCCTATGCCGGTGCCGCCGTGCCGCTTCGTCCAGCTTTCGTCGCCCTGGGTCAGGATCGAGCGGGCCGTCCGGATCTGGGCCGGGTCCATGCCGCGTCCATTGTCGCGGATGCAGACCGCGAGGCGGCCATCTTCCGTGACCGTGCAATAGACGCCGACCTTTCCCCCCGGCGGTGTGAAGGCAACGGCGTTGGCGAGGAGATGCCAGATGGCGCGCTGCAGCCGGCGGGAATCGGCTTCGAGTTCCGCCGGAAGGTTGGGTGCCGCCTTCACCGAGACATGGACGCACCCTGCCGCTGCCGCGCCGCGCACCTGTGCGGCAGCCGCGCGGACGATCTCGAGCGGGTCGGCGCTGTCGAGCATGAGGGCGTCCTCGCGCGCGTCACATTCGGTCAGGGTCAGGATGTCGTCGATCATGCCGAGGAGATAGCGCCCGCTCTCCTGGATGTGGTTTGCATAGTCCATGTAGTTGTCATGGCCGAGCGGTCCGAACGTCTGCCGGCGCATCACGTCGGACATGCCGATCACCGCGTTGAGCGGCGTGCGCAATTCGTGGCTCATGTTCGTGAGGAACTGCGCGCGGGCGAGGTTGGCGCGTTCTGCCGCCTCCTGCGCTTCGCGGGCGGCGGCGATCGCGGCCTCGCGCGATTGCACCTCGGTGCGGAAGCGCTCCATCATCTGCTGGTACCAGACCGTGAGTACGTCCGGTTCTGCATTGCAGCGCCGGGCGAGGAGGCGCAACTCCTCCGCCGACAGGGGATCTTCGGCGCGTTCGGCCGCGCTCTCGAAAATCGCGCCGGGGTTGACGTGCGTGCGCTGGCGGCGGGCCAGGGCAAAGCCGATGGCGCCGCCAAATGCCGCGGCTAGGACGAGGATCGACAGCGGGCCGAGCGGCAGCAACAGGGACGCGAAGGCACCGCCGAACGCAGCCCCGGCTACCAGTTTGGCGCACCGGGCCGCGTCGCGGTCTTCCCGCAGCATTTCCCACAGACGCAACATCAGGCCTCCACGCGACCCGCCCGGGATACTCTTCCATCTCCAGTTTCGGGTGAAACTGCAAACAAAGAATAAACCTGAAGGCGAGTCGCGTGGGTCGCCTGCTCCCGCGTCAGTAGTAGATCCGGTCCGGCATGTCTCCGAACGCGAGATCCGCGGTCCTGTTCGTCATGGCCAGGATCGGGTCCATCTGGCCCACCCCGTTGTGGCCGATGCCGGTCAGCGTGTGCCAGGCCTCGTGCACTGCGATCCGCGCCGCGGTGAAGGGGGCGGCCCCTTCTGCCGAAGCGTAGGTCCTGTCCTCGTCCGCGAAGTCGACGAACATCTTCGATCCGTCAACCAGCGCACGGCTGCCGCCGATGCCCGTTCCGGTCTCCACCTCGATCGTCCGGCCCTCTGCTGCCGCCTGATCGACATAGGCAGCGAATTCCGGATCCGCCAGATAGGCCTGCTCGAGCGAGTTCGCGATCTCGCCTGCGCGTTCGCCCTGAACGTTGAAGACGCCCAGCGCGTTCGCCTGCGTGGCGGTGGGGTCGTTCGACCCCATCATCCCGGCAGGTCCGCAGCCTCCGGGTCCGCAGGCATCCGCGCCCCCGAACCCGGCGCCCGCGAAGCCTGCGCCTGGCCCACCATGGCTATGTCCTGCACCGCCATGGGTATGCCCAGCACCCCCATGACCGCCTGCGCCGAATGCACTCATGTAACTCTGGAAATCGTTCGCGTCGGAAAACCCACCACCATGCGAGTGCCCGACCGCGTTCCCACCAGCACCGTAGCTGTTCACGTGAAAACCGACCATTGAGCTCTACCCTTACAAGACACAGGGAAAACTGTCCCTAAATTGGACATTAACCTAGGCTCTTGCGAGGTGGAAGCAAAAAAATCCCGCAGATGCGTCGTGCGCCGTTCCAAAAAAGGACGTTTCGCTTATTCGGCCGCCTCGGCCAGCGGTGCCGGATCGGGGGCCCGTGCCGTCAGCCGGGCGCGCAGCTTCGCCTCCTCCGTGCGCACGCGCTCCAGTGCGGCTTCCTTCACGTGCCCGAAGCCGCGGATCTGCTGTGGCAGGCGGGCCAGCGCGACGGCGGTCGCATGGGTACGGGCGTCGAGCGTGCCGAGGATGTCGGCGACGAGCTTCTCGTAATCCCGGATCAACTGGCGTTCCATCTTGCGCTCGGCCGTGCGGCCGAAGATGTCGAACGGCGTGCCCCGCAGCCGCTTCAGCTTCGCGAGCAGGCGGAAGACGCGCATCATCGCCGGGCCATACTCGCGCTTCACGAGCCGCCCGTTGCCGTCCCGCTTTGCCATGATCGGCGGGGCGAGGTGGAACTTCAGCGCATAGTCGCCCTCGAACATGTCGGCGATGCGGGCCTCGAAGCTGCCGTCGGTGTAGAGGCGCGCGACCTCGTACTCGTCCTTGTAGGCCATCAGCTTGAAGAGGCTGCGCGCGACCGCATCGGTCAGCGCCTCGCCGAGGCCGAGCGCCTTCTCCTTCTCCCGCACCTTGTCGACAAGCGCCTCGTAGCGGCGGGCATAGCGGCGCGACTGGTAGCCGGTCAGGAACTCCACCCGCCGGGCGATGACGTCGTCCAGCGTGCGGGCGATCGCCGTGCTGGCCGTGGCGGCCGGGGCGGGCGCTGCCAGCTTCTCGACCGCGGCGAGATCGTGCGCGGCGCGGCGGCCCCAGAGGAAGGCCTTGAGGTTCGCCTCGACCGCGACGCCGTTGAGGCGGATCGCCTCCTCGATGGAGGACCGCTTCAGCGCGATCAGCCCCTGCTGCCAGGCGAAGCCCAGCATGAACAGGTTGGTCGCGATGGAATCGCCCATCAGCCGCGTCGCGAGCGGGGTCGCGGGAACGAGATGCGTGTGACCCTCACCCAGCATGTCGCCCAGCTGCTTCTCGATCCGCGCGGTCGGAAGGTCGAAGTCGGCATTCTGGGTGAAGGCGCCGGTCATCGTCTTCTGGGTGTTCACGACGGCCTGCGTGTGCCCGGGCTTCAGCGTGGCCTGCACGCCGGAGGAACCCGCGACGACGATGTCGCAGCCGAGCAGCACGTCCGCGCCGCCCGCGGCGACGCGGATCGCCTGGATCTCGTCGGCGCTCGCCGCCAGCCGGATGTGCGAGACGACCGCGCCGCCCTTTTGCGCCAGGCCCGCCATGTCGAGCACGCCGCAGCCCTTGCCCTCAAGGTGCGCCGCCATGCCCATCAGCGCGCCGATGGTCACGACGCCGGTGCCGCCGATGCCGGTCACGACGATGGACTGGCGGCTGTCTGCGGGCAGGGCCGGTTCGGGCAGGGTGGGGAATGCGTCTGCGTCCGCGCCCGCAATGGCTCTGCCCTTTTTCAGCTTGCCGCCCTCGACCGTCACGAAGCTGGGGCAGAAGCCCTTGAGGCAGGAGAAGTCCTTGTTGCATGCGCTCTGGTCGATGGTCCGCTTGCGCCCGAACTCGGTTTCCAGCGGCGCGACGGCGACGCAGTTCGACTGCACGCCGCAATCGCCGCACCCCTCGCACACCAGGTCGTTGATGACCACGCGCTTGTCGGGGTCGGGGAAGGTGCCGCGCTTGCGCCGGCGCCGCTTCTCCGCCGCGCAGGTCTGGTCGTAGACGAGCACCGTCACACCGGGAATCTCGCGCAGCGACGTCTGCACGGCGTCGAGATCGTCGCGGCCGCTGATGTCGACCTCGGCCGGGAAGAAGCCCCTGGGATACTTTTGCGGCTCGTCGGAGACGACGCGCACGCGCTTCGCCCCCTCCGCCAGCACCTGGCGCACGATCATGTCGACCGTCAGCCCGCCGTCGTTCGGCTGGCCGCCGGTCATGGCGACCGCATCGTTGTAGAGGATCTTGTATGTGACGTTGACGCCCGCGGCGACCGCGGCGCGCAGCGCCATGATGCCGGAGTGGTTGTAGGTGCCGTCGCCCAGGTTCTGGAACACGTGGCCGGTCTTGGAGAACGGCGCCTCGCCGATCCAGTTCGCGCCCTCGCCACCCATCTGGGTGTAGCCGATCGTGTTCCGCTCCGGCATCAGCTGGACCATCCAGTGGCAGCCGATCCCGGCATAGGCGCGGCTGCCCTCCGGCACCTTGGTCGAGGAGTTGTGCGGGCAACCGGCGCAGAAATAGGGCGTGCGCGTCGCGATCTCCGCGATGCCCGTCCGCGCCGCCTCCGCCTTGCGGATCTCGTCGGCGCGGGCGCGGATCGCCGCGTCGTCGGCGTATTCGAGCACGCGGTCCGCGATGGCGAGGGCCACCATGTTCGGGTTGAGCGCGTCCTTGGCGGGCAGCAGGACGCGGCCTTCCTCGTCCTGCTTGCCGACGACCTGCGGCGCGCCGGCGCGGCCGTAGAGCGCGTCCTTCAACTGCCATTCGATGAGGGAGCGCTTCTCCTCCACGACGATCAGCTTGTCGAGGCCGAGCGCGAACTCCCGCACGCCCTCGGGCTCCAGCGGCCAGGGCATCGCCACCTTGTAGAGCGCGATGCCGAGGTTCGCGGCCTTCACCTCGTCGATACCGAGGTCGTCGAGCGCCTGGCGCACGTCGAGATAGGACTTGCCCGCCGTGACGATGCCGAGCCGCGGCGTCGCCCCGCCCCTGAAAACCGTCTTGTCGAGCCGGTTCGCCCGCGCGAACGCGCGCACGGCGGGCAGGCGGTAGTCGTGCAGCCGCGCCTCCTGCTCGATCGGCATCTCGAAGGCCTCGATATGCAGGCCGTTCGCAGGCTGGTCCACCTCCGGGTAGACGAGGTTCAGTCGTTCGGCATGCACCTCGATGCTCGCCGTCGCGTCGACCGTGTCCTTGACCAGCTTGAGCCCCGCCCAGGTGCCCGCAAAGCGCGACAAGGCCCAGCCGATAAGGCCGTAGTCCACGATCTCCTGCACGCCGCAGGGGTAGAGAATCGGGATCATCGCATCGACCAGCGCATAGTCGGACTGGTGCGCGGTCGTGGAGCTTTCGCAGGTGTGGTCGTCGCCCATCAGCACGAGGACGCCGCCGTTGGGCGCGGTGCCGGCGAGATTGCCGTGGCGAAGCACGTCGCCGGACCGGTCGACGCCCGGTCCCTTACCGTACCACATGGCGTAGACGCCGTCGTACTTGTTCTCGCCGCGCAGGTGCGCCTGCTGCGTGCCCCAGCAGGCAGTGGCGGCCAGGTCCTCGTTGATCGCGGCCTGGAAGACCACGTCGGCGTCCTTCAGCCAGGACTTCGCCTTCCACATCTGCTGGTCGACGGCGCCGAGGGGCGAGCCGCGGTAGCCCGTCACATATCCAGCGGTGTTCAGACCGGCCGCCTTGTCGCGCGCCTTCTGCATCAGCGCCAGGCGGACGATGGCCTGGGTTCCGGTGACGAAGATCCGGTCCTTCGTCACGTCGAACTTGTCGTCGAGAGAGACGGTCTCAGGCGCGCTCATGCTTCATGCTCCCTGTCCGCTGCGCCCGGTCGCCTGGGGGTGTCTGCTGTTCTTGTCCCCGGGTTGCCGCTGCTGGTCGCGTCGCGGGCCAACGAAACGTATCCTCACAGAACCTAGGGTCGGTCCAGCGGAAAAAAATGTCAATAGTGCTGACCTAATTTCGCAGATGGTTGGACCCGCACGGCAAAGGGGCGGAGGCCTTCGGGCGCTCCGCCCCCTGCTTTTCTCGTCGCCCGGCGAGGCGGCCTAGCCGAACAGCACGCTCGGCAGCCAGGTCGCGAGTTCCGGGAACGCCACCAGCAGGCCCAGCATGGTGAGCTGGATGACGATGAAGGGAATCACGCCCCGGTAGATGTCGCCCGTGCGCACGCCCGCCGGTGCCGCGCCGCGCAGGTAGAAGAGCGCGAAGCCGAACGGAGGCGTCAGGAACGACGTCTGCAGGTTGATCGCGAACATGACCCCAAGCCACACCGGATCGGAGAACGGGTAGACGTCCATCTTGAACAGGATCACCGACACGATCGGCACGACGATGAAGATGATCTCGATGAAGTCCAGGATGAAGCCCAGCAGGAACATCACCAGCATCACGACCAGCATCGCGCCCGCCGCGCCGCCCGGCATGTTCTCCAGCACGTGATGCACCGCGGCCTCGCCACCGAAGCCGCGGAACACCAGGCTGAAGATCGCCGCGCCGAACAGGATGACGAACACCATAGCGGTCGTTTCCATGGTGGAGTTGACGACCGTCCGCAGGATGCCCGTGCGCCACACCCGGCCGAGGCTGATCGCCAGGCCCCAGAGCAGCATCAGGCCGAGCGCCACGCAAAGGCCGATGCCGATCCAGTCGGTGAGTTCGTAGGCCGTCTTGGTGATGCGCACGTCCATGACCTGCGAGACGACCAGCATGCCGATGAGGCTGAGGCCGGCGAAATAGATCGGCCAGCCGTGCCGTTCGTCGAGACGCACGCCGGCAAGGAGGGTCGCGCCGATGGCGCCGACGCCCGCGGCCTCGGTCGGCGTCGCAATGCCCGCGAGGATCGAGCCCAGAACCGCAACGATCAGGATCACCGGCGGCACGAGGCTGTGTCCCAGGGAGCGCAGCAGGTCGGCCGTGCTCATCTCCTTTTCCAGCGGGGGCAGGGCAGGGCTGCTCGACGGCCGGATGATCGCCATGAACACCTGGTAGGTGATGTAGAGACCTACGAGAAGCAGACCCGGAATCAGCGCCGCCGCAAACAGGTCGCCGACCGAGACAGGCTGCGGCGAGAAATCGCCGATCGACATGCGTGCCTGCTGATAGACCGACGACAACTGGTCGCCCAGCAGGACCAGCACGATCGACGGCGGAATGATCTGGCCCAGCGTGCCCGCCGCGCAGATCGAACCCGTCGCGAGCTTCGGATCGTAGCCGTTCTTCAGCATCGTCGGCAGGGATAGCAGCGTCATGGTGACGACCGTCGCGCCCACGATGCCCGTAGACGCCGCCAGCAACGCGCCCACGATCGAGACCGAGATGCCGAGGCCGCCGCGCAGCGTGCCGAACATCCGGCCCATGGATTCCAGCATCTCTTCCGCGACGCGGGAGCGTTCCAGCATCACGCCCATGAACACGAACATCGGAACGGCCATCAGAAGCTCGTTCTGCAGCGTCCCGTTGAGGCGCTGTGCAACCGCCTGCAGGAAGGAGAAGCTGAAGATGCCCAGAAGCTCGCCGATCATTGCGAAGATGATCGAGACGCCGGCGAGCGTGAACGCCACCGGGAAGCCCAGCAGCAGACCCCCGATGAGGCAGAGGATCAGCGCGATGTTGAGAAAGTCGCCGGCGGTCATTGCACCGCTTCCTCCTTGCGTGCGGCCGGGCTCAGGTGCGTGTCGAGCTGGCCGGTCAGGACGAGTGCCGCACGTGCCGCCATCGACAGTCCCTGAAGCAGGATCAGAGCCGCGAATGCGACCGGAAGGCTTTTCAGCAGGAAGACCGCCTGGATGCCGCTCGTCTCCTTCGAACCCTCGAGGATCGACCAGGACTGGATCGCGATCGGCAGGGACACGTCGAGGATCAGCACGGCCATCGGGGCGAGGAAGAACAGCGCCCCGAACAGGTCGGTCATCGCCTTGCCGCGCATCGAGCGTGCTGCGTAGAAGATGTCGACGCGGACATGGCCGCCGCGCAGCAGCACCGCCGCTGCGCCGAGCATGAACCCTGCCGCGTGCAGGTAGACGATGCTCTCCTGCATGGCCACGTGGCCGTAGCCGAACACGTAGCGCAGGAGAACGACGAGAAACTGCAAGAGCACCATGGGTAGCGCGAGCCACGCCACCGTCGCGCCGATCGATTCATTCATCCGGTCGATCGTGCGCGCGAAACCTTCGAGAAAGCTCATGGAACCGGCTCCCTGCCAAGCTTGCCGCGCGGGTCCTCTCCGGACCTCTTCGTCTTGGATGTGCCGTTGCGGGCGGTTGCCCGTCCCGGCGAGGCCTGCGCTGCGGCATCATGCCGCGAACGCGCCCGTCCCGGTAGTCAGATGCCCGCGCCACGGGGTGACGCGGGCATCCACTTTCGGGAACGGTCCCGGACTTACATGTCCATCGCCTTGTCGCGCAGGTTCGCGTAAGGCTGGTCGGACAGCTGGGTCCAGCCACGCAGCGACTTGTACGCCGCCTGGTAGCTCTCGAACATCTTCTTGGTGATTGCGTCACCCTCGGCCGACTCAGCGACGACCTCCTGGGACGTCTTGAAGAATGCCGTGAAGAGCTCGTCGGAGAACTTCCGAAGCTGCACGCCGTGCTTGTTGATCAGCTCGTCGAGCGCGCGGCCGTTGTTGGCGTTGAACTCCGCCAGCGAGTAGTTGTTCTCGGCCATGCAGACGGCCTCCACAACGGCCTTGTCGCTGTCGGACAGGCTGTCCCACACGCCCTTGTTCATGCCCACGCCCAGGGTCGGCCCCGGCTCGTGGAAGCCCGGGTAGTAGTAGAACTTCACGACCTTGTAGAAGCCGAAGGCCAGGTCGTTCCACGGCCCCACCCACTCGGTCGCGTCGATGGCGCCCGACTGCAGCGACGGGAAGATCTCGCCGCCCGGCAGGTTGACGGCGGTCGCGCCCAGGCGCCGCATCACCTCGCCGCCGAAGCCCGGCATCCGGATCTTCAGACCCTTGAGGTCTTCGAGCGTGTTGATCTCCTTGGCGAACCAGCCGCCCATCTGCGAACCGGTGTTGCCGGCCGAGAAGTGCTTCATGTTGAACTGCTCGCCCAGCTCGTCGCGGACCTGGGAGCCGCCCATGTGGTGCATCCAGGCGTCCATCTCCGCCGGCAGCAGCCCGCTGGGGACCGTGCAGCAGAAGTTGTAAGCCTTGGACTTGCCCTGCCAGTAGTAGTCGGCGGCATGGTACATGTCGGCCGCGCCGGACTGCACCGCGTCGAAGCTCTCGAACGGCGGAACCAGTTCGCCGGCTGCGTAGAGCGTGACCTTGATGCGGCCGTCGGTGGCCTTGGTGATGTTGTCAGCGATGCGCTGGGCGCCGGTGCCAAGGCCAGGGAAGTTCTTCGGCCAGGTGGTGACCATCTTGAGTTCGCGCACGCCTTGCGCGATCGCGGGGGCGGCGAACGTCGTGGCTGCAGCAGCAGCCGTCGCGACGCCCGCGCCCTTGATGAATGAGCGACGATCCATGGTACTATGTTTCCTCCACTTTCCCTGTCGGAGCAGGCCGCCAATCGGCGATCAGGCCTCAAGTCTTGTTCGTGGTTGACAGCCTGCGCGGCTGCCAGCCTATCTCCGATCCGCCCCCCAAAAGCAAGGAGATTTCATGTAGAGCGGCCTCTGCTATAGGTCGCACGGGCCGTCTGACACTTGTCTTGCGGCCGGTCATTCGTACTTGTGAAGAGATTTCCGGATCGGGCGGAGCTTGGCTGCAGTGGCATTGGGACGGCTTGCCGACGACGCGCTGGATGTGCTGTCGCGGATCGAAACGGGCGGATTGTTCGAGCGGACGCTGCGCATCGGCGTGACCGGGCTGTCGCGGTCCGGCAAGACGGTTTTCGTGACCTCGCTCGTGCACAACCTGCTGCAGCGGGCGCGGCTGCAGCAGTTGCGTCTCGTGGCGGAAGGCCGGTTCGAGGTTGCGATCCTGCGTCCCCAGCCGGATCCGGAGGTGGCCCGCTTTGCGTTCGAGGCGCACCGCGACGCGCTGCTGGGCGCCGATCCGCACTGGCCGGAGGGCACGCGCCGGATCAGCCAGCTGCGGCTCTCGATCCGCTACCGCCCGACGGGGCTGCTGGCGCGCGCCGTCGGCGGCAGTTCGGTGCTGAACCTCGACATCGTCGATTATCCGGGCGAGTGGCTGCTCGACCTTCCGCTCCTGCGGCTCTCCTTTGCCGACTGGTCGGCGAAGGTGCTGGCGCAGGCGGAGCGTGGCGCGCGGGCCCAGCTTTCCGCGGACTGGCGCGCGGCGCTCGGCCGGACCGATCCCGACACACCTGCCGACGAGGAGACCGCGCAGCGGCTGGCCGGTCTCTTCACCGCCTATCTGCGGGCCGCGCGCGGGTCGCAGGCGAATCTCTCGGAGCTTTCGCCCGGGCGGTTCCTGCTGCCGGGAGAGATGGAGGGGAGCCCCGCGCTGACCTTCTGCCCGCTGCCCCCGGGCGAGGGGCCGGGCAGGCGCGGCAGCCTGCGCGCAGCCATGGAGGAACGCTACCGCGCCTATGTCCGCCACGTGGTCCAACCGTTCTACACCCGGCATTTCGCGCGGCTCGACCGGCAGATCGTGCTGATGGACCTGATGAGCGCGCTCAACGCGGGCGAGGAGGCATGGCGCGACCTGGAAACCGCGATGGACGACATCATGGAGAGCTTCCGGCCCGGTCCCGACAGCTGGCTGCGCCGCCTGATCGGCGGGCGCGTCACGCGCCTCCTGTTCGCCGCGACCAAGGCCGACCAGTTGCACCACTCCCAGCACGCAGCCCTCGAAGGCCTGATGGCGGGACTGGTGCGCCGGGCCTCCGACCGGGCCGCCTTTGCAGGCGCGGGCATCGGCACCATGGCGATCGCCGGAGTGCGCGCCACCACCGAAACGACGGTGCGCGAAGGGGGCGAGCCCTTGGCGTGCGTCGAGGGGACGCCTGCGGGCGCGGCGGAGCGGGCCGCCGTCTTTCCCGGTCACCTGCCGGACCGGATCGAGGATCTCTTCCCGCCCGGCATGGCGCAGGGCGAGCGTTATCATTTCGTGTCCTTCGCGCCCCCGCGCGTGAGGGAGCCCGAGCGCGGCCTGCCGCACATCCGCGTCGACCGCGCGCTCGACTGGCTGATCGGGGAGGCGGCGTCGTGAGCGGCGAGGAGACGCGCACCCATCGTCGTCCCGGCGTCTTTCCGGCGGGGCAGGGACAGGCAGAGCCCGGACCGGACGACTGGGGCGCGGAGGTGCCCGTGCCGCAGGCCGCGCCGGTCCGCCCACTGCCCGTCGCGGGGCGGGGCTGGCGTCCGCTCGGCTGGGCGTTCGGCGCGCTGGGACTGCTCGTCAGCTTCTGGATCGGCTACGAGATCGACGCGATGGTGCGCCGCTTCTTGGCGGACTATCCGCCGCTCGGCTATGCGGCGCTCGCGCTTGCCGCGGTGCTCGTCGCTGGCTTGCTGGGTTTCGCGCTGCGCGAGGTGTTGGCGCTGCGCCGCCTGCGCCGCATCGACCGGCTGCGCCGCCGGGCGGCGGGCGTGCTGGCCGCGGGCCGCGACGCCGTTGCCGCATGCGAAGTGGCGGGCGAGGTGCGGGCGCTCTACGCCGGCCGGCCCGACGCGGCCTGGTCGGCGCAGGGGCTCGACGACGCGCTCTCGGGCCTGATGGACGGGGACGCGATCCTGCACGAGGTCGAACGCCGCGTGCTGAGCCCGCTCGACACCGCAGCCCAGGCGGCGATCCGCCGGGCGGCGGCGCGCGTGACCGCCGTCACGGCCATCGCGCCCGCGGTCGGCATCGACACCGCGGTGGTGCTCGCCAACAATGTCCGGCTGGTGCGCGAGATTGCGGCGATCTACGGCGGGCGTCCGGGCTTCATGGCGTCGTCGCGCCTCGTGCGCGAGGTGGCCATCAGCCTCGTCTTCGCAGGCGGCATGTCGGTCGGCGACGACATCCTCTCGCAGATCGCCGGCCACGGCCTGACCGCGAAGATCTCCACCCGCCTCGGCGAGGGACTGGTCAATGGCGCGCTGACGGGCCGCGTCGGCCTCATTGCCATGGACATGTGCCGGCCGCTGCCCTTCACCGCCGTGAAGCGCCCGCGGCTGCGCGATCTCGTGGCCGGCTTGGCCGACCGCATCGGGCGCACCTCGCAGGAGGAGGGCGTGCAGACCTGACCCGCCAGCCTGCCTCTCGCGCGGGCCCGCGTTCTGCGATAAGGGGCGGGGAGCGCAGCGCGAAGGGGCAGGGACATGGGCGGCATGATCGGGAGCATCGCGCCGGTACTGATACCGACGTTCCTTCTGCCGCTCGCGGGGTATCTCTGGTCGCGCTCGCCCGTCCCCTTCGAGACAGCGTTCGTCACGCGCATCGTCGTCTACATCGGCTCACCCTGCCTGATCTTCGGCACGCTTGCGGCCGCCGACATCCCGCGCGAGGCGTTTCTCGACATGGCGGGGGCGAGCGTCCTGGCGCATTTCAGCTTCGCGGCCCTGGGCGCGGCGGTGATCTGGGCCTCGCGGATGCACGTGCGGACCTATCTCGCGCCCTTCACGCTGGCCAATGGCGGCAATCTCGGCCTGCCGGTGTGCCTCTTCGCCTTCGGGCAGGAGGGGCTGGCACTGGGCATCAGCTATTTCGTCATCCAGTCGGTGCTGATGTTCACCTTCGGGGTATGGCTCATGTCCGGGCAGGCATCGCTGAAGCCCCTGCTCAAGATGCCGATGCTCTATGCCGCCGCGGCGGGTATTGGGGTCACCGTCCTCGAGGTCGAGGTTCCGCGCTGGATCATGAACACGGCGACGCTGACCGGCGGCATGGTGATTCCGCTGATGCTGATCACGCTCGGCGTCTCGCTCGGCCGGCTCAACCCGAAGGGGCTGGGGCGCAGCCTGTGGCTGTCGCTGGTCAAGCTCGCCATCGGCATCGGCGCGGGGTTCCTGCTGGCCGACATCTTCGGCATGACGGGTGCGGCGCGCGGCGTGCTGATCCTGCAATGCGCGATGCCCGCCGCCGTCTACACCTACCTCTTTACCGAGCATTACGGCGGCCGGTCCGAGGAGGTGGCGGGCGTCGTCTTCGTCTCGACGCTGCTCGTCGTGCTCGCCTTGCCGCCGCTTGTGGGCTATGTGCTCACCACCGCATCCTGAGGACGAACGAGACGGCGCAAGGGAAGGGCAAGGGCATGAGCGCACCGGGCGAGAAGGGCTTTCCGGTTTCCTGGGACCAGCTGCACCGCGACGGCCGCGCGCTGGCGTGGCGGCTGGCGGAGCGTGCGCCGTTCGCCGGCCTCGTGACGATCACGCGCGGCGGGCTGGTGCCTGCGGCCATCGTCGCGCGGGAGCTTGGCATCCGCCTGATCGAGACCGTCTCCATCGTCTCCTACGACCACAAGGCGCAGGGCGAGATGCAGGTGCTGAAGCCCGTTTCGCCGGAACTGCTGGAGCGCACGAACGGCGGCGAGGGGCTGCTGATCGTCGACGACCTCGTCGACACGGGCAAGACCGCGCGCCTCGTCCGCGAGATGATCCCCAAGGCGCACTTCGCGACCGTCTACGCCAAGCCCGCGGGCCGTCCGCTGGTCGACACCTTCGTGACGGAGGTGAGCCAGGACACCTGGGTCTATTTCCCCTGGGACCTCGGGCTGCAGTTCGTCCAGCCGATCAACCGCAGCGCGCCGCTCTGACCGGCCGCTAGCCCGCGATCCGCGGCCGTCCGAAGGCGGTCACGCGGATCCGCGCCTCCACGAAGCTGACGAGCCCGCCGTCGAGGTGGGCGACGACGTCCTCGCGCTCGGTCCGCGTCTCCACGTCGCCCGAGCCTGCCTCCCGCGCCCGCCCTCTGGCGAGCGTTGCGGCCCGCGCTTCCGCCTCCGCCGCCGCGGTTTCGAGCGACGGGAAGTCCTCCGGCGTGCCGTCCACGTGGATGCGGAACAGGCCCTCCTCGGGCTGTGTCACCAGCGCGTCGACCGCGACCCGCACATGGCCCGCCACCGCGCCGATGGCGTTGGCGACGTCGGCATGCTCCGGGATCAGCGCCCGCGTGCCCACCAGGTCCGCAATCGCCGGGTACCAGGTTGCCGCGGATGCGCCCAGCGCGATCACGGGGCGGTCGAGCCGCACGCTCAGCGAAACCGTGCCCCGATGGCCGTCGAGCGCACGCGCGATGGCGGGGTCCGCGGCGCTCAGTCCCTCCGCCCCGTCGGCGGCGAGGCCTGCGTCGATCAGCGCATCCGCCGACGCCCGCGTCAGCGCGTCCGCGATGCGCGCGGCGACGGTTTCCGCATGCGGCGCGAAGGCGCGCCCGCGCGGATCCTTCGTCCGCGCCAGCAGGGCGAGGCCCGCCCGCGCGGCGTCTGCGTCCCAGCGTCCGTCCCGGCCCAGCACATGGGCGGCGTCGGTCGGCGTCGGTCCCGCCAGCAGCACGAGGCCCCGCGCCGCCAACCGGTCGATGGCGGTGAGCGCCGCGCGCCCCGGCGCGACCGCCTCCAGCGCCTGCGGCCCGTGGCCCAGCGCCTCCAGGATCGCGGCCTCCGTCCGGCTGAGACCGTCCGCCATCGCCCCGGCCCGACCGGCGGAAACGAGAAAGCGCCCGTCCGTCTCCGCGGGCCTTGCGCGCGCCGCCTGTGCCGCCAGCGTCTCGCCCACGCCCGGATGCGCGCCTGCGAGCAGAGAGAGCGGCACCGCGCGCCGCGGCCCCAGCGCCACCCGCAGGCCGAGGCCCCGTTGCACCAGCCGCACCTCGCTGTCGCCGCCGAGGCCGCGCGTCTGCATGGCGACCGCGCGCACCATGGTGCGGAAGCCGCCGACCTGCGCGCCGTCGGCGCTCAGCCGCGGCAGCCCGGCTTCGAGCGCCGCGATGTCCGTCGTCGTCCCCCCGATGTCGGAGACGAGCGCATCCTCGGCCCCGCACAGGAAGCGCGCGCCGACGAGGCTCGCCGCCGGCCCGGACAGCACCGTCTCGATGGGATGGGTCAGGGCCACGTGCGCGCTGACCAGCGAGCCGTCGCCCTTCACCACCATCAGCGGCGCGCGGATGCCGTGGCTGGCGAGCATCGCGCCCGTGTCCCGCACCAGCCGGGCGAGCAGGCCGATCAGCCGTGCGTTCAGCACCGCCGTCAGCGCCCGGCGCGGTCCGTCGAGCGCGCTGGTCAGTTCATGGCTGCAGGTGACGGGCAGCCCCTTGATGGCGGTCACGAGGTCGCGCACCCGCTCCTCGTGCGCCGGGTTGCGCACGGCGAAGGCCCCCGCCACCGCCACGCCCGTGACGCCTGGATCCAGCGCGGCGAGGAAGGCGCGCACCGCGTCCTCGCCCAGCGGCATGGCTTCCCGCCCGGTCGCCGTGTGCCCGCCATCGACGACCGCCACGGGATCGCCCTTGAGCGCGGCACGAAGCCCCGCGCGGTCGAGCGCGGCCTCCCCCAGCCCGACCAGGATCAGCGCCACGCGCCCGCCCTGTCCCTCCACCACGGCGTTGGTCGCGAGCGTCGTGGAGAGCGAGACGAGGCCGATGCGGCCAGGCACGGCCTCCGCCCGCCCCAGCACGTCCGCCACCGCCGCGCCGAGGCCCGCCGCATAGTCCGCGCGCGTGGTCAGCGCCTTCGCCTTGGCGACGACGCCACGGTCCTCGTCGAACAGCACGGCGTCGGTGAAGGTGCCACCGGTGTCGAGGCCGAGCAGCAGGCTCATCCCGCTGCCCTCCGCCCGCAGGTGGGGTAGGGCACGGCTTGGGCGGCGCGGGCAGCGGGCGTCGTCATGTCAGGCATGGTCCTCGGGTGTCCGGATGCCTGATGTGCGGACAGGCGCGCGCGGCGTCAATGGCTTCCTGTGGGCGAGGGAGTGCGTGCTATTCCCGCACGCCGTTGACGGACCAGTCGTAATGGTCGTCGGCGATCTCCGTTATGCCGTCGAGCGCGGCGGCCAGGTCCGCGTCGGCATGGGCCTTCAGGTGCGCGATGACGCCGGCGTCGGTGCCGCCGAAGTCCTCCATGTACCAGTCGTAGATCGAGGAGACGACGAGCCGCCCGTCCCTGACCGCCGCGCCGCGCGGGTGGTTGACATAGGCGCGTGCGGCTTCCGCCAGCATCTCCTCGACACGGGCCGCGGTCCACGCACGGCGCGCGAGGTTCGGGCAGCCGACGGAGGCGCAATTGACCGCATAGTGGATCCGCGCGTCCTTCCAGATCGGGCGCAGGATGCCGTGCTCGATATCGTTGAGGGACAGCGCGCGTCCCTCGACGGTGACGACCTTCTCGTCCCAGGGGCCGAGGTTGAACAGCCCGCCCTTCACCTTGCGGATGCTGTCCACCGGCCAGGCGTCGAGCACCAGGTCGACCGTCACCGCATTGTAGAGGTTGACCCAGTAGGCGAACTGCGCGTCGCGGGGCAGGGCGGTCACCGTCACCTGCTCCTGCCGGGTGATATGGTCCTTGAGCGCCTGGTGCACGGCAACGGGGACGGCGCCATAGTCGATCCGGTTCACGCCGTCTGCGCCGGGTTTCACATGGCGCATGACGAAGCTGTCCCAGCCCTCGTGATCGGGCGCGCGGTCGCTACCTTCCGCCGTCCAGTGCGCATCGACGAGCCGCGACGCCGGGGCGGCCTCCGGCGCGGGGGAGACGAGCAGGCTCGCCGCGAAAAACAGGACCGCAAGGCCGAGGATGCGCATGCGCGTGGCTCCCATCCGTGTCGGGGGCGTCATCGGGTGCGGGACCGACTGTGCCGCGCGGCCCGGCGCCTGAAAAGCCCCGCGCTGGCGTCCTGACGCGCTTGTGAGCGGGCGTGAGGACGCGGCCTCACGCATTGAGGGCCACGATTGCGCCGTTCAGCACGGCGGCATAGGTCACCCAGGCCGCATAGGGGAACATCAGGGCCGCGGCGATCCGGTCGACCTTGAGGAACAGCGCGATGGTCACGGCGATGGCGGCGGCGAGCAGGACAAGCTCGATCAGCGCCACGCCCGGCGCCCGCAGCCCGAAGAAGATCACCGACCACGCGAGGTTGAGGCCGAGCTGCACCCACCACGCCGCGAGCGCGCGCCGCCCGTGCCCCGTCTCCGCGATGGCGCGCCAGACGCGCCAGGCCGCGATCGCCATCAGCACGTAGAGGATGGTCCAGGCGACGGGAAACACCCAGTCGGGCGGCGTGATCTCGGGCTTGGCAAGCTCCCGGTACCAGGTGTCGACGCTGCTCGACGTCGCAACGCCACCCATCACCGAGACCGCGAAGGTCGCGACGAGAAAGCCCAGGAGGCCGAAATAGCTCTGGCGCTGCTTCATGAGCGGTGAGTCTAGGCCGTTTCTGCCGGATTCGTCCATGGCCCCGCGCGGGGTTTGCCCGTGCCCTTCGTCTGGACGCGGTCCGGCCCCCCTGCTAGAAGGCGGACCATGTTCGGTTCGGGACCCGTGCGGCGAATTACGGGCCCGGCCTCCGCCTGACCGAAGGGGGCGCGGGGGCCGGGTTTCGCGGGCGTGCGCGGGCGGCCTCTCCTCCTGCCGCCGCGCCGGCCCGCAGATCGCGTCCCGCACGCGACCCCAGCAACCCGAAATTCCATGGCCGCCCATCCCGTGGCCCGCATTCAGGACGTGATACCGCCGTGACCGATACGCCGAACTACAAAGACACGATCTTCCTGCCGAAAACCGATTTTCCCATGCGCGCCGGCCTGCCGAAGAAGGAGCCGGAGATCCTCGCCCGCTGGGAGGAGATCGACCTCTATTCCCGCCTGCGCGACACCGCGAAGGGCCGCGACAAGTTCATCCTGCACGACGGCCCCCCTTACGCGAACGGGCACCTGCACATCGGGCATGCGCTCAACAAGACGCTGAAGGACATGGTGACCCGCACCCAGCAGATGCTGGGGCGTGACAGCAACTACGTCCCCGGCTGGGACTGCCACGGGCTGCCCATCGAGTGGAAGATCGAGGAGCAGTACCGCGCCAAGGGCCTCGACAAGGACCAGGTGCCGGTCAACGACTTCCGCAAGGAATGCCGGGAGTTCGCCGACCACTGGATCGACGTGCAGCGCGAGGAGTTCAAGCGCCTCGGCGTCACCGGCGACTGGAAGCGCCCCTACACGACCATGAGCTTCGACGCCGAGGCCCAGATCGCGCGCGAGCTGATGACCTTCGCCATGACCGGCCAGCTCTACCGCGGCTCCAAGCCTGTGATGTGGTCTGTCGTGGAAAAGACCGCGCTGGCCGAGGCCGAGGTCGAATACCACGACCACGTCTCCGACACGATCTGGGTGAAGTTCCCGATTGTCCACGCAAGCGCTATCGGAAGCGAACTGCTTTCAGACCTCGTTCCGGGGCCCGCGTATGTCGTGATCTGGACCACAACGCCCTGGACGATTCCCGGCAACCGCGCGATCTCCTATTCGCCCCGGATTGAGTATGGCCTCTATCAGGTGGTCGATGCACCAGCGGACAATTGGGCCAAGATTGGTGAGCGGTATGTTCTAGCGAAAAATTTGGCAGCGGATGTGATGAAGGCCGCGCGGGTGAGCGAATTCAAGCTCGTACGTGATATCAATCCGGTTGCTATCAGTGCCTGCGCGCACCCGCTGCGGGGACACGGCTACGACTTCGACGTGCCCATGCTCGCGGGCGACCATGTGACCGACGAGGCGGGCACGGGCTTCGTGCACACCGCGCCCGGCCACGGGCGGGAAGACTTCGACGTCTGGATGGAGCACCGGGCGGCGCTCGAGGCGCGCGGCATCTCCACCGCCATCCCCTACACGGTCGACGCAGAGGGGCGCTTCACCAAGGACGCGCCGGGCTTCGAGGGTGCGCAGGTCATCACCCACAAGGGCGACAAGGGCGACGCGAACAAGGTCGTGATCGAGGCGCTGGCCGCCGCAGGCATGATGGTCGCGCGCGGACGGCTGACCCATTCCTACCCGCATTCCTGGCGCTCCAAGAAGCCGGTGATCTTCCGCAACACGCCGCAATGGTTCGTCTACATGGACCGCGACATCGACGGGCCGGGCGACACGCTGCGCGCCCGCGCGCTGGCGGCCATCGACGCGACCCGCTTCGTGCCCGCCTCGGGCCAGAACCGGCTGCGCGGCATGATCGCGGAGCGGCCGGACTGGGTGCTGTCGCGCCAGCGCGCCTGGGGGGTGCCGATCACGGTGTTCGCCGACCCGGACACGGGCCAGGTGCTGAAGAACGAGGCCGTGAACGCCCGCATCGCCGATGCGTTCGAGGCCGAGGGCGCCGACGCCTGGTTCCGCGACGACGCGAAGGCGCGGTTCCTGTCGGGCCTCGTGGACGACCCGGACCGCTGGATGAAGGTGACCGACATCCTCGACGTCTGGTTCGATTCGGGCTCGACGCACTCCTATGTGCTCGACCGGCGCGAGGATCTGAAGCCCCACCGCATCGTCGACGGCGGGCGCGACCGGGTGCTTTATCTCGAAGGCTCCGACCAGCATCGCGGCTGGTTCCATTCCTCGCTGCTGGAAAGCTGCGGCACGCGGGGCCGCGCGCCCTACGACAGCGTGCTGACCCACGGCTTCGTGCTGGACGAGCAGGGCCGCAAGATGTCGAAGTCGCTCGGCAACACGGTCGCGCCGCAGGACGTGGTGAAGGATTCGGGCGCCGACATCCTGCGCCTCTGGGTCGCCTTCTCCGACTATTCGGAGGATCTGCGCATCGGGCCGGAGATCCTGAAGTCGAACGTCGACGCCTACCGCCGCCTGCGCAACACGGTGCGCTGGCTGCTGGGTGCGCTCGACGGCTTCTCCGAGGCCGAGCGTCTGCCCGTCGCCGAGATGCCGGAGCTTGAGCGCTGGGTGCTGCACCGCCTGTGGCAACTCGACGCGCTGGTGCGGCAGGGCTTCGACGATTTCGCCTTCCAGCGGGTCTATCACCAGCTCTTCACCTTCGCGACGAACGACCTCTCCTCGGTCTATTTCGACATCCGCAAGGATGCGCTCTATTGCGACGCGCCCGGCAGCGCGCGCCGGCGCGCCTGCCGCACCGTGCTGGACCACGTGTTCCATTGCCTGGTGCGCTGGTTCGCCCCCGTCCTCGTCTTCACGATGGAGGAGGCTTGGCTCACCCGCTTCCCGTCTGAAACGGACTCGGTGCATCTCCAGACGCTGGTCGACGTGCCGGCGGGGTGGCGCGACGACGCGCTGGCGGAGAAGTGGGCGAAGGTGCGCAAGGTCCGCCGCGTGGTGACCGGCGCGCTGGAGGTCGAGCGCGCGGCCAAGCGCATCGGCGCGAGCCTCGAGGCCGCCCCCGTCATCCACATCGCCGATGCGGACCTGCGCGCCGCGGTCGAGGGCGTGGACATGGCCGAGCTGTGCATCGCCTCTGCCGCCACGATCGTCGCGGGCGAGGGGCCGGCGGATGCCTTCCGCATGGCCGAAGTGCCGGGCGTTGCGGTTGTTCCCGCGCTCGCGGAGGGGGATAAGTGCGCCCGCTGCTGGCAGGTGCTGCCCGACGTGGGCACCCACGCCCATGCGCCGGGCACCTGTGGGCGCTGCGCCGACGCGGTGGGGAGGGACGCTGCGTGACCGGCGCCCCCCCGACGGCAGGGCTGAGGCGCTGGGGCTTCGCGCTGGCGCTCGGTATCGTGCTGCTGGACCAGGCGAGCAAGCTCGTCATGCTCGGCGCGCTGCTGCGCGCGCCGGGTGGCAGCATCGGGGTGATTCCAGGGTTCCTCGACTTCACGCTCGCCTTCAACCGGGGCGTCAGCTTCGGCCTGTTCAAGGCGGGCGACCCGATGGGCGTCCTGCTGCTGGCGGGCGTGGCGCTGGCGGCCAGCGTGCTGATCGCGTGGCTGATCTGGCGGTCTGACAACAGGCTCGCCGCAATCGGCTACGGCTTCGTGCTGGGCGGCGCGGTCGGCAACCTGATCGACCGGGTGCGCATCGGCGCGGTGATCGACTTCATCGACGTGCACCTGGGCACGTTCCGCTTCTGGACCTTCAACATCGCCGACACGGCAATCACGCTGGGCGTGGCGTGCCTCTTGATCGAGATGGTGGTTCAGGACAAAAAGAAACCATGATGCGGGCGTATCCGCGTCCGCCGGGAGGTACCGTGATGATGCGTGTCCGCCGTCTTGCGCCCGCGTGGGTGGGGCTTGCCGCGATTGCCGTGCTGCTTGCCGGGTGCGGCCGCGATCCGCTCGGCCTGAGCGAGAAGCGCCCGCCGGACGAGTTCACGGTGGTCAGCCGCGCGCCGCTCGTGGTGCCGCCGAACTATGCGCTGCGCCCGCCGCAGCCCGGCGCGCCCCGGCCGCAGGAATCGCAGCCGTCGGACCAGGCGCGCGCCCTTATGTTCCAGCGCCAGATCGCGGCGTCCGACGCCTCCGCCGGGGAGCGGGTGCTGCTCGACAAGGCCGGTGCGCAGAACGCCGACCCGAACATCCGCGAGACGGTGAACCTCGAGACCTCGCGTCTGCAGGAGACGGGCCGCGGGCTCGCCGACTACATCCTGTTCTGGCAGACGCCCGCGGACCCGAACACCGTCGTCAACGCAGCCGCCGAGGCGGACCGGCTGCGCAAGGCGCAGGCGGACAAGCAGCCGGTGACGGGTGCAGGAACGCCGGTGATCCAGCGCGCCACGCAAAGGTCGCTCTTCTAGCGGCCGCCGACGGTCCTTGCGGGCATTTTCTGGCCACGAATCCGGCCTAGATAGTTACTCCGAACGAGCAAGCGGCCGCCGGCATGCCTGGCGGCCGGTTCCGGGGAAGGAGTTTCGCACGTGGCTTTCGCATCTGCGCTGTTCGCCCGCATCGCCCTTGCCGCCGTCCTGTTCGCGCCTGCGCTGCTGCCCGCGCACGCTGCGGACATGCCGCGGCCGGAGACCGCGACCCTCGGCAACGGGCTCCAGGTGGTGGTGATCCCCGATCGTCGCGCGCCGGTCGTGACCCACATGCTCTGGTACCGGGTCGGCGCGGCAGACGAGCCGCCCGGCCATTCCGGCATCGCGCACTTTCTCGAGCACCTGATGTTCAAGGGTACGCCAAGCGTGCCGGACGGGCGCTTCTCGCAGGTCGTGGCCGCGAACGGCGGACAGGACAACGCCTTCACCTCTTACGACTACACGGCCTATTTCCAGCGCGTCGCGCGCGACCGGCTGGGCGTCGTCATGGAGATGGAGGCCGACCGGATGCGCAATCTCGTGCTCGACCCGCAGGTCGTGGCGACGGAGCGCGAGGTCATCCAGGAAGAACGCCGCCAGCGCACCGACAATTCGCCGGGCGCGCGGCTGAACGAGGCGATGAACGCCGCCCTCTACCGCAACCATCCCTATGGCGTTCCGATCATCGGCTGGGCGCACGAGATCGCGGCGCTGGACCGCGAGTCGGCGCTCGACTTCTACGACCGCTTCTATGCGCCCAACAACGCGGTTCTGGTGGTTGCGGGCGACGTGACGATGGCGGACGTGCTGCCGCTCGCCGAGGAATTCTACGGCCCGATCCCGCGCGGGTCCGAGGTGGTGCGCACGCGGCCGATGGAGCCGCCGCAAACGGCGCCGCGCCGGGTGCGGCTGGAGGATCCGCGCGTCGCCGCGCCCCAGGTCAGCCGGCTCTACCAGGCGCCGTCGGCGCGCACGGCGGCCGGACAGGACGCAGCCCTCGACGTGCTCGCCGAAATCCTCGGCGGGCGGACGGGCCGCTTCTACCAGGGGCTCGTCGTGGACCGCGCCATCGCGGCGGGGGCGGGGGCCTATTACCAGTCGACCGCGCTCGATTACGGCGTGTTCGCGCTTTACGCGACCGCGTCGGACGGTACGGATGCCGGCGCGCTGGAAGCGGCGCTCGACGAGACGCTGCAGGGTTTCCTTGCCGAGGGACCCAAGCCGGAGGAACTCGACCGCGCCCGCCGTTCGCTGATCGCATCCGCGGTCTACGCTCAGGACAGCCAGTCGACGCTTGCCCGCATCTTCGGCTCGGCGCTGACAACAGGCCTCGGCGTGGACGAGGTGCTCGCCTGGCCGGACCGCATCCGCGCTGTGACCGCCGGCGACGTGATGGCGGCGGCCCGTGCCGTGCTCGTGCCCGAGGCGTCGGTGACGGGCGTCCTCGTTCCCGCACCGCAAAGCTGATCCCGGAGGGGGTTCCGACCATGCGCTACCCGACACGGCACACCGCGCGCGTGGGCGTCCGCGCCTGCGAGCAGCAATCCCTCCTTGCATGTCTCGCCGCGCTCCTGGCGGCGGCGCTGTTGCTTGCCATGGCGCCGAACGCGCGCGCCGCGACCGAGATCCAGCGCGTCGTCAGCCCCGGCGGGATCGAGGCGTGGCTGGTTGAGGACTATACCGTCCCCGTCATCGCGCTCGAGGCGGCGTTCGAGGGCGGGGCCGCGCTCGACCCGGCGGGCAAGGCGGGGCTTGCGACCTTCGCCGCTGCCACGCTGGACGAGGGGGCCGGTCCCTACGACTCCCGCGCCTTTGCCGAGCGTCTCGAGGATCTCAACGTCTCGATCTCCTTCTCCGCTGGGCGCGACCGCTTCGGCGTGAGCCTGAAATCGCTGAGCCAGACGCGCGACGAGGCGTTCGGCCTGCTGCGCCTCGCTCTGGCCGAACCGCGCTTCGATACCGAGCCGGTGGAGCGCATCCGGCGGCAGTTGCTCATCGGCGCGCGCGCCCGCCAGCAGGACCCGGGTGACCGCGCGGCGGCAGCCTTCTTCGCCCGCGCCTTCCCCGGGCACCCTTACGCGACGCCCACCGAGGGCACGCTCGAGACGATCCCGGACATCACGCGGGAGGATCTGCAGACCTTCGCGGCCACGCGGCTTGCGCGCGGCGGGTTGCGCATCGCCGTTGCGGGCGCGATCTCTGCCGACGAACTGGGGCCTCTGCTCGACAGCACCTTCGCCAGCCTGCCCGGCGGCGCGCCGGCGTCCGCCGTGCCCGACGCAAGCGTTGCGGGCTCGGGCGTGACGGTCGAGCGCATGGACGTGCCGCAGTCCTCCATCCTGTTCGGGCTTCCGGGCATCGCGCGCGACGATCCCGACTTCATCCCGGCCTATGTGATGAACTATGTCCTCGGCGGCGGCGGCTTCGCCTCGCGCCTGACGCAGCAGGTCCGCGTCGAGCGCGGGCTTGCCTATTCCGTCTATTCCTATCTCGCGCCGCTCGATCACGGTCCGCTGTGGATCGGCGGCGCGGGCACGCAGAACGCGCGCGTGGCAGAGACGCTGGACGTCGTGCGCGCCGAGCTTGCGCGGATGCGAGACGGGGGCGTGACCGAACAGGAACTCGCCGACGCCAAGACCTATCTCACGGGTGCCTATCCCCTGCGCTTCGACACCAATTCCAAGATCGCGGGCCAGTTGCTCTCGATCCAGGTCGAGGGTCTGGGCATCGACTATCCGGTGCGGCGCAACGCGCTCATCGAAGCGGTCACACGGGACGACATCGCCCGCGTGGCGCGCCGCCTTCTCGATCCCGACCGGTTGCTCGTGGTGATTGCCGGGGCGCCCGAGGGCATCGGCGAGGCGGCACCCGCGCCCGCGCCCCCTGTTGTTTCGCAATAGGGCGGGCGGTTAGACTGCGGCCACTCTTTGCAACCGCAGCAGGATTCGCAGCCCATGGCCTACACCCAGAACGTCGATGCCTGCCTCGGAATCGCGGGGAGCGGCGCGCTGGAGCCGGTGCTGGACGAGGTGCGCGCGGCGCTCACGCAACTCGCGCTCGCCCATGAGCAGGGCACCCTGCCGCTGCTGCACGTGCCCGCGCGCCGTGACGACCTGGGGCTCCTGAGCGACATCGCCGACTGGATGCTGCCGGGCGCGACCGACATCGTGATCCTCGGCACTGGCGGGTCGAGCCTGGGGGCGCAGGCGCTGGCCCAGCTTGCGGGCTATTGTCTGCCCGTGACGATCCCGCCGCAGGGCCGCCCGCGGCTGCATTTCCTCGATAATCTCGACCCGTGGACGCAAGCGGACGTGCTCTACCGGCTGCCGCTCGACAGCACGCGCTGGCTCGTGGTGTCGAAGTCGGGCGGCACGGCGGAGACGATGGCCCAGATGCTCACCGTCCTCGCGCGGCTGGAGGAGGCGGGCTTTGGGGGCGCGGCGCGGCGCGTCATGGTCGCGCTGACCGAGACGCGCGACAGCCCGCTCTCCCGGCTTGCGGCCGCGCACGGGCTGCCGCACGTGCCCCACGATCCGGGCGTCGGCGGGCGCTACGCGGTGCTGACGAGCGTCGGCGCGCTGCCGGCGATTCTCATGGGCCTCGATCCCGTGGCGATGCGGGAAGGGGCGGCGGGCGTGCTGCAACCCATCCTCGACGGCGCGGACGTGCTCGACGTGGCCCCTGCCGTGGGCGCTGGCGTGCTCGCGCTGCTGGAGCGGGAACGCGGCGTGCGCTCCCACGTGCTCATGGGCTATGGCGACCGGCTGCAGCGCTTCGCGCTCTGGCACCGGCAGTTGTGGGCGGAAAGCCTCGGCAAGAACGGCAAGGGCGCGGGCCTCGAAGCCGCGACGGGCCCGGTCGATCAGCACAGCCAGCTTCAGCTCTGGCTCGACGGGCCGGCGGAACGGTCCTTCACCCTCCTTGTGCCGGAGATGAAGGGTCAGGGCCCCGTCTTCCCGGCGGGCGAGGCGCCGGACCCCGACCTCGCCTGGCTTTCGGGCAACACGGTGGGCGACCTCGTCGCGGCGGAGGCGCAGGCGACCGCGGACTCGCTCAACGCCGCCGGCCGTCCGGTGCGCACCATGCGGATCGAGACGCTGAACGAACGCGCGCTGGGTGCGCTCTTCATGCACTTCATGCTGGAGACGATCATCGCTGCGCACCTCCTCGGCGTCGATCCCTACGACCAGCCGGCGGTGGAGGATGGCAAGCGCCGCGCCCGCGCCGCCCTCGACAGGTCCGCGGGAGAAACGGCCGCCTCATGACCGCACCGCGCATCCGCCGCCTCGGCGAGGGCACGATCAACCGCATCGCCGCGGGCGAGGTGATCGAGCGCCCGGCGAGCGTGGTGAAGGAGCTTGTGGAGAACGCGCTCGATGCGCGCGCGGCCCGCGTCACCGTCACCATCGCGGGCGGCGGGCGCGACCTGGTGCGCGTGGAGGACGACGGCCACGGCATGACGGCGGACGACCTGACGCTCGCGGTCGAACGCCACGCAACGTCGAAGCTGCCGACGGGGCCCGAGGGCGACGACCTCGTCCACATCGGTACGCTCGGCTTCCGGGGGGAGGCGCTGCCCTCCATCGGCTCGGTCGCGCGGCTGGAGATCCTGAGCCGGGCCGACGGCGCGGGCGAGGGCTGGCGCATCCGCGTCACCGGTGGCCGCGTCGAGGGGCCGGAGCCTGGCGCCATCGGCAAGGGCACGCGGATCGAGGTGCGCGACCTCTTCTTCGCAACGCCCGCGCGGCTGAAGTTCCTGCGGTCGGAGCGGGCGGAGGCGATGGCGGTCGCCGACGTGGTCAAGCGCCTCGCGCTCGCCCACCCGCACGTGGCGTTCTCGCTGCGCGACGAGAGCCGCACGGTCCTGAACGCGGAGGCCGGAACTGGCGACCTGTTCGATGCCGGCATGGCGCGGGCGGGCGCGATCCTTGGCCGCGACTTCGCCGACAACGCGGTCAAGGTGGAGGTAGAGCGGGCAGGCGTCACGCTCTCGGGCCTTGCCGGGCTGCCGACGTTCAACCGCGGCAATGCGCAGGCGCAGTTCCTGTTCGTCAACGGGCGGCCGGTGCGCGACAAGCTGCTGACGGGTGCGGTGCGCGGGGCGTACGCGGACTTCCTGGCGCGCGACCGGCACGCTGTCTGCGTGCTGTTCCTTCAGATCGCGGCGGAGGAGGTGGACGTCAACGTCCACCCCGCCAAGGCCGAGGTGCGCTTCCGCGACCCCGCGCTGGTGCGCGGCCTGATCGTCTCCGGCCTGCGCCACGCCATCGGGCAGGCGGGCCACCGTGCCGCGACGACCGTTGCGGCGGACGCGCTGTCGGCGCTGCGCGCGCCCGGTGGCGCGCCCTCGCCACGCTTCGACTGGTTGCGTCCGCCCCAGCCGACAGGTGGGGGGCTCGCCGGGTACCGCGCGCAGGCGCCGGTTGCACCCGCGGACGGGCTTGCGGAGGACCAGCGCGCGCTCGCCTCGCTGACCGCCGCGCCCTTCGCGCCCGTGCCGCAGCAGGCAGCACCTGAGGTGGAGGCCGGGCTCGCCGCCCGCCCGCTCGGCGTCGCGCGCGGGCAGTTGCATGGCACATATATCGTGGCGGAGACGGCGGACGGTCTCGTCCTCGTCGACCAGCACGCAGCGCATGAACGCCTCGTGCACGAGCGGATGAAGGCGCAGCTTGCCGCCCGCGGCATCGCCCGCCAGCGCCTGCTGCTGCCGGAGGTGGTGGACCTCGACCCCGCGGATGTCGAGCGACTCGCGGCGCGTGCGGACGAACTGGGCGAGATGGGCCTCGCGCTCGAAGCCTTCGGGCCGTCGGCGGTGGTGGTGCGGGAGGTGCCGGCGATCCTCGGCCAGACGGACGTGCAGGGCCTTGTCCGCGACCTCGCCGACGAGATCGCCGAACTGGACGAGGCGCTGGGCCTCAAGGAGCGGATCGACGCCATCTGCGGCACCATGGCCTGCCACGGTTCGGTGCGCGCGGGCCGCCGCCTGACGGGCGAGGAGATGAACGCGCTGCTGCGCGAGATGGAGGCGACGCCCCATTCCGGCCAGTGCAACCACGGCCGCCCGACCTATGTCGAGCTGAAGCTCGCCGACGTGGAAAAGCTGTTCGGGCGGCGCTGAGGTTCAGGCGGCGGTCAGGAACACGAGCCGTGTCTCGCCGTAGGTGCGATCGTCCAGCGTCTCGAAGCCCTCGATCTCCGGCACCTCTTCGCCCTTGTCGAGTTCGAGGACGCAGACCGCCCCCTCAGCCAGCCAGCCGCCCGCCCCCGCCGAGGCGAGCGCCACCGGGCCCAGCCCGCTGCAATAGGGCGGATCGCAGAAGACGAGCGCGAACGGCCCGCCCGCCACCGCAGGCATCGGGCCGAGGTCGGTCGCCGAGCGGGAGAAGAGCTTGGTCGCGCCCGTCGCGCCCAGCGCCTCGATGTTGCGGCGGACGAGCGCGCGGCTCTCTGCGTGGTTGTCGACGAGGCAGACCCGGTGCGCGCCGCGCGACAGGGCCTCGAGCCCCAGCGCGCCCGAGCCGGCGAAGAGGTCGAGCACGCGCGCGCCCGCGATCTCCGGCGCCCAGGGCGCATGGGAGAGCACGTTGAACAGCGCCTCCTTCACCCGGTCTGTGGTGGGGCGCACGCGGGCGTCCTTCGGCCCGGCCAGCTGCTTGCCGCGCCAGCGGCCCGCGATGATGCGCATGCCCCTCAGCCCCGCCGCTTGCCCGTTCCGCCCGGCTTCGGGCGTGGGGTACGCCGCTCCCCGCGCGCCGTCGGCGGCGCCTTGGCATCCTCGCCCGCGCGTAGCCGCGTCTGCGCGCCCGGCTTGAGCGTCAGCTTCGGCCGGCCCGTGCTCTTGTGCGTGGACCGCGAGGCCGGACCCGGCGCGGCGTCTGCGACCGGCGGATAGATCGCGCCCACCTGGTCGACCAGCGTGCGGCGCGGCACCTCCTCGATCTCGCCGGGTTCGAGCTTGCCAAGCTGGAACGGCCCGTAGGAGGTGCGGATCAGGCGCGTGACCTTCAGCCCCAGGTGCTCCATCACGCGGCGGATCTCGCGGTTCTTGCCTTCCTTCAGCGTCACCGCGATCCAGGCGTTGGCGCCCTGCACACGCTCCAGCCGCGCGGTGATCGGGCCGTAGCGCACGCCCTCGACCTCCACGCCCGCGAGCAGCGTGTCGAGCACCGCCTGGTCGACGTCGCCGAACACCCGCACCCGGTAGCGGCGCGACCAGCCGGTCGCGGGCAATTCCAGCAGGCGCGACAGTCCGCCGTCGTTGGTGAGCAGAAGCAGGCCTTCCGACGTGAGGTCGAGGCGGCCGACAGAGACGACGCGCGGCATGTCGGGAGGGAGCGCCTCGAACACCGTCTGGCGGCCTTCGGGGTCCTTCGCGCTGACCACGAGACCGCGGGGCTTGTGATAGCGCCAGAGCCGCGGACGCTCGATCGCGGGCAGGGGCTTGCCGTCCACTTCCACCCGGTCCGACGTGGTGACGAGCGTCGCGGGCGTCTCCAGCGTGCGCCCGTTCACTGCGACGCGGCCCTCCGCGATCATGGCCTCCGCCGCCCGGCGCGAGGCAATCCCTGCGCGCGCCAGCACCTTGGCGATCCGCTCGCCCCTGGCGGCGCCCTGTTGCGCGCCGTCCTTGTCCGTTGCGTCTGTCATGCCGGTCCTGTCGCGCGTCGCGCGCAGCCGGTCAAGAGGGATCGGCAGCGGGGCTCAGGAATAGTCGCGCGTGTCGTCGATGACCTTGCCGTCGTTGGGCAGGCTGCCGGGGGCCACGACCTCCACCGTGCCGCGCACCTTGCAGACGTCCTGCAGCGTGCGCGCGACGGCGTCCGCAAGGCCTTCCGCCGCGCCCGAAACCTCGGCCTTCAGGACCATGGTGTCGGTCTGCCCCTCGCGCCCGACGACGAGCCGGGCCCGCGCGATCTCCCCATGCTGTTTCAGCACGGCGGCGACCTGCGCGGGGTCGACGAACATGCCCTTGACCTTGGTGCGCTGGTCGGCGCGTCCCATCCAGCCCTTGATGCGCATGTTGGTGCGGCCCGTCGGGCACGCGCCGGAGAGGACCGCCGACATGTCGCCCGTGCCGAAGCGGACGAGCGGATAGTCGGGGTTGAGCGTGGTGACGACGATCTCGCCCACCTCGCCCTCGGGAACGGGGTCGCCGGTGCCGGGGCGCACGATCTCCACGATCACGCCCTCGTCCACCACGAGGCCTTCCATCGCCTCCGTCTCGTAGGCGACGAGGCCCAGGTCCGCCGTGCCGTAGGATTGCAGCGTGGCGATGCCCCGGTCCTTCAGTTCCGCGCGCAGCGAGGGGGGCAGCGCCGCACCCGAAACGGCGGCCTTGACGATGGAGGAGGCGTCGCGGCCCATCTCGGCGGCCTTGTCGAGCAGCACCTTCAGGAAGTCGGGCGTGCCGGAGTATCCGGTGGGGCGGATCCGTTCGATCGCGTCGACCTGCAGTTCGGTGTTTCCGATGCCCGCGGGGAAGGTGACGCAGCCGACCGCCGCCGCGCCCGTCTCGAACATGTGGCCGGCCGGCGTCAGGTGATAGGCAAAGGAATTGTGCACGATGTCGCCGCAGCGGAAGCCCGCCGCATAGAGCGCGCGCCCGCAGCGCCACCAGTCGCGGCCCTGGCCGTCGGCGCCCCATCCCTCGGGCTCGAAGATTGGGCCGGGCGACATGAAGATGCGCCTGAGCGCGCCCGTCTTCACCGCGGCAAGCCCCCCCAGGGGCCGGTTTGCGTCCTGCAGCGCCAGCAGGTCGCCCTTGCGCGTCACCGGCAGCTTCGCGAGCGCAGCGCGGTCGGTCAGGCCATCCGGGTCGACGTCCTTCAGCAGCCTGGCGAAATAGGGCGCGTTGGCCTTGGCGTTGGCGACGTTGGCGCGCAGGCATTCGAAGGTCGAGGTTTCGCGCTGCTCCGGCGCGCGCGTCTCCAGATCGTCGTAGTAGCGCTCGTCGGCCATGCCGCCTCCTTGGGTTCGAGGTCTCGTCGTCTTGCCGCCGCCAGGCGCGCCGCCCGGATCAGTTCAGCCAGCGCTTGCGCCGGCGGTAGCTCTTCACGTCCCGGAAGGACTTCTTTCCCTCGCTGACGCCGAGGTAGAATTCTTTCACGTCGGCGTTGTTGCGCAAGGCCTCGGCATCCCCGTCCAGCACAACCCGGCCATTCTCCAGGATGTAGCCATAGGTCGCGTAGCGCAGCGCCATGTTGGTGTTCTGCTCGGCGACGAGGAAGGACACGCCCTCCTTGTCGTTGAGTTCGCGCACGATCTCGAAGATCTCCGCGACGAGCTGCGGCGCGAGGCCCATCGACGGCTCGTCCAGCAGGATGGTCGACGGCTTCGACATCAGAGCGCGCCCGATCGCGCACATCTGCTGCTCGCCCCCCGAGGTGTAGCCCGCAAGCGAGCGCCGCCGCTCCTTCAGGCGCGGGAAATAGGTATAGACCTTCTCGAGATCGTCGTTGATCGCGGCCCGGCCGTCGCCGCGCGTGTAGGCGCCGGTCAGCAGGTTCTCTTCCACCGTCAGGTGCTCGAAGCAGTGGCGGCCTTCCATGACCTGGATGCAGCCGCGTTTCACGAGGTCGTTGGGCGACAGGTCCTCGACCCGCTCCCCCATGAACTCGATGCTGCCCTTGGTCACCTCGCCGCGTTCCGACTTCAGAAGATTGGAGACGGCCTTGAGCGTCGTGGTCTTGCCCGCGCCATTGGCGCCGAGCAGCGCGACGATGCCTTTCTTCGGCACCTCCAGGC
The DNA here is from genome assembly GCF_024158125.1 of Futiania mangrovi. NCBI lineage: Bacteria > Pseudomonadati > Pseudomonadota > Alphaproteobacteria > Futianiales > Futianiaceae > Futiania > Futiania mangrovi. Next base: position 43,243 of record NZ_JAMZFT010000001.1, read on the forward strand.
TCACACCCTTCAGGACGAGGATCACGTGATTGTAGATCACCTCGATGTTGTTGATCTTCAGGATCGGCGCGTCGGTCACGGGGCGGCTCTCTCGATCTGGAACGGATGAAGACACGTCAAAGGGGCAAACGAATGTCCGGGGGGAGGGGGGCGGACGGCGGACCGTCCGCCCCTCCTGTGTTCAGAACCTCACGCTCACTTGCAGTCGCGCGGCGTGATGTTGTTCTCCTTCGCGTAGGCTTCCGCGTCGGCCTTGAGCAGGGGCTGGATCACGTCCGACATCGGCTGGATCCAGTCGGTGACGAGCGTCCACTCTCCCGTCTCCGCGTTCCACTGCTGGATCGCGGCTGCGCCGGAGCCTTCGTGGTTGTTGCACGCGATCTTGATTTCCGGGGCGAAGCCGCCGCCGAGGCCCAGTTCCTCCCACCGCTTGTTGTCGATGACCAGGTTCTCGAAGCCGTCGCGCGCCTGCTCGCCACGGATCTTGACCGTGCCGTGCATCTTGATCGCCGTGCGGAGGCCTTCCGCCGTGGCGACCGCGTTCAGCAGGCCGCGGTTGTAGAGCGAGTCGCCGACCCCATCGCGCTCGCCGGCGCCCTTGCCCTTGTCATAGAGCTCGGTGAGGATCTCCTGGATCAGCGGGAAGTTCGTGCCCGGCGCGTTGAACGTCGCGGCCTGGTAGCCCGTGGCGTCCTTGCCGGCCGGCAGCACGTCGTTCTCCGAACCCGACCACCAGATGCCGATGAAGCGGTCCATCGGATAGCGGATCGAGGCGGCTTCCTTGACGGCCACCTGGTTCATCACGCCCCAGCCCCACATCACGACCCAGTCCGGACGGTCGCGGCGGATTTGCAGCCAGGTCGCCTTCTGCTCCTGCCCCGGATGGTCGACGGGCAGCAGCATCAGATCGTAGCCCCAGTCCTTGGCGATGGTCTCGAGCGTGCGGATCGGCTCCTTGCCATAGGCGGAGTTGTGGTACACGAGGGCGACCTTCTTGCCCTTCATGTTGGCCTGTCCGCCCTCCTTGTCCGCGATGTACTTCATGATCACGGTCGCGCCGGACCAGTAGTGCGCGGGCAGGTTGAAGACATAGGGGAAGACCGAGCCGTCAGCGGCGGACGTGCGGCCGTAGCCCATGGACAGGATCGGGATCTTGTCTTCGCTCGCCTTGGGGATCAGCTGGTAGGTGATGCCGGTCGAGAACGGGTTGATGACGAGCGCGCCCGACTCTCCCATGTTCTTGACGTTCTCGTAGCACTCGACGCCCTGCTGCGTGTTGTAGGCCGTCTCGCACTCGACATAGTTGATCTTCGCACCCTCGATGCCGCCGTACTTCTCGTTCAGCAGGGTGAAGTAGTCGGAGAAGGCGTTCGCCACCGGAATTCCGCTCGGCGCGTAGGGGCCGGTACGGTAGGTCAGCAGCGGAACCGTCAGCTCGTAGGACAGGGCCGGTCCCGCCACGAAGGGCAGGGCCATCGCGGCCGCAAGTCCGAGGGCCTTCGTTCTGATCGTCATAGTGTTTCCTCCCGGTCGATCAGCAGTGATGTGTCCTTGTGCCGCTTCGCGGTTCTTCTTCTTGGGGTATGCCGTTCCCTGTTGCGCCCGTCCTCAGTAGGGGAAGGGCCAGAGCCGCAGCTTCTCCTTCACCGTCGACCACAGGCGGGCGAGGCCGTGCGGTTCGACGATCAGGAAGAAGATGATGAGCACGCCGAGCAGCAGGATCTCGAAGTGCTTGGCGGTCACCGCCTGCAGGCCCATCCCGTCCACCATCACCGTCTTCAGCACGATGGGCAGAAGCACCATGAAGGCAGCGCCCAGGAACGAGCCGAGGATCGAACCCAGGCCGCCGATGATGATCATGAAGAGGACGAGGAAGGAGATGTTGATGCCGAACGCCTCCGTCGGCTCCGCCGCGCCCAGCCACACGCCGAAATAGAGCGCGCCGGCCATGCCGATGAAGAAGGACGAGACGGCGAAGGCCGACAGCTTGGCCTTGAGCGGCTGCACGCCCACAAGCTCCGCCGCGATGTCCATGTCGCGGATCGCCATCCATTGCCGCCCGATGTTGCCGCGCGTCAGGTTCTTCGCCACCAGCGCAAACACGCACACGAAGGCGAGGCAGAAGAGATACCCCGCGGCCGGCGACGCCTCCGGTCCCGTCACAAGGACGCCGAAGGACGTGGCCGGCGGCGCCGTGATCTGGCCCGTGGGCGAGTAGTTGTAGAACCAGCCCACCTTGTTGAAGAGCCAGACCAGGAAGAACTGCGCGGCAAGCGTCGCCACCGCCAGGTAGAAGCCCTTGATCCTGAGCGACGGCAGGCCGAACAGCGCGCCCACGCCCGCCGTGACGAAGCCTGCAAGGATCACGATCAGTGCGAAGTCAAGACCGGGGAAGGACGTCATGAGCTTGTAGGTCGCGAACGCGCCCACCGCCATGAAACCACCGGTGCCGAGCGAGATCTGCCCGCAATACCCGACCAGGATGTTCAGCCCGATCGCCGCCATCGTGTAGGACAGGAACGGGATCAGGATGGCCTTGGCGTAATAGTCGTTGATGAAGGGCGGCACGGCGAGGAACGCCACCGCCAGGACCAGAAGTATGAAGGCCTTGTCCTGCGCGATCGGGAAGATCGCCTGGTCCTTGGGGTACGACGTCTTGAACTGTCCGGTTTCACGGTAAAGCATCGCGTCAGACCCTCTCGATGATCTTCTCGCCGAACAGACCCTGCGGACGGAACAGCAGGAAGGCGAGGGCCAGCATGTAGGCGAACCAGTTCTCGATCGCGCCGCCGATGATCGGGCCGGCGTAGATCTCCGCGATCTTCTCGCCGACGCCGATGATCAGGCCGCCGACGATGGCGCCGGGGATGGAGGTGAAGCCGCCGAGGATCAGCACCGGCAGGGCCTTCAGCGCGATCAGCGACAGCGAGAACTGCACGCCCGACTTGGTGCCCCACATGATGCCCGCGACCAGCGCGACGATGCCCGCGACCGACCAGACGACGACCCAGATCGTGCGCAGCGAGATGCCCACCGACAGCGCCGCCTGGTGGTCGTCGGCGACCGCCCGGAGCGCGCGGCCGATCCGCGTCTTCTGGAAGAACACGGCGAGCACGGCCACCAGAAGCGCTGCCGTTACGGCAGCCACGATCTCCAGCTTCTCGACATAGAGGTTGAAACTGTCGAGCAGATAGTCCGACGCGCCCTGCGGCAGGCCGATGTCGAGCACCTTGACGTTCGAGCCCCACAGGATGTCGCCCGTGCCCTCGATCACATAGGCAAGGCCGATCGTCGCCATGAAGAGGATGATCGGCTCTTGGTTCACGAGGTGCCGGAGCACCAGCCGTTCCACGAGCCAGGCCACCGCGATCATCACCAGGATCGTGACGATGATCCCGGCCCAGGCAGGCAGGCCGAACTTCTCCATCACGCCCGTGAGCGTCAGTGCGGCAAAGAGCGCCAGCACGCCCTGTGCGAAGTTGAAGACGCCCGAGGCCTTGAAGATCAGCACGAAGCCGAGCGCCACGAGCGCGTACATGACACCGGCCATCAGGCCGGAAATCACGGTCTCGAAGAAAAACATAACGTCGGGGTTCATCGTCAGGCCTCTTCCTCGTCGTCGTGGGCAACGCCGAGATAGGCGTCGATGACGCGCTGATCGCTCTGCACCTCTTCCGGTGTGCCGTCGGCGATCTTCGAGCCGTGGTCGAGCACCACGACCCGGTCCGACAGGTCCATGACGACGCCCATGTCGTGTTCGATCAGCGCGATCGTGGTGCCGAATTCGTCGTTCACGTCGAGGATGAAGCGGGACATGTCCTCCTTCTCCTCGAGGTTCATGCCCGCCATCGGCTCGTCCAGAAGCAGCAGTTCCGGCTCGGCGGCAAGCGCGCGGCCAAGCTCCACCCGCTTCTGCAGGCCATAGGGCAGCCGCCCCACCGGAACGTTGCGGATGTGCTGGATCTCGAGGAAGTCGATCACCTGCTCGACGAAGGAACGATGTTCGATCTCCTCCTTCAGCGCCGGTCCCCAGTGCAGCGCGTGTGCAAGCAGCCCGCGCTTCATCTTGGTCACCCGGCCCGTCATGATGTTGTCGAGCGTCGACATGCCCCTGAACAGCGCGATGTTCTGGAAGGTGCGGGCGATGCCGGTGGCTGCGGCCTCGTGCGGCTGCATCTTCGTGCGCGCCTTGCCCTTCCAGGTGATCGTGCCTTCCTGCGGGTGGTAGAAGCCGTTGATGACGTTCAGCATCGACGACTTGCCCGCCCCGTTCGGGCCGATGATCGCGCGGATCTCGCCCTTGCGGATGTCGAAGCTGACGTTGGAGTTCGCCACAACGCCGCCGAACCGCAGCGTGATGTTCTGCACGTCGAGGATGACCTCGCCTATGCGGCGGGCGCGTGCCTCGGGCGTGTGCATGGAGTGCGCGTGATGCGTGTTCGCCTCGTGCGCGTCGGCGAGCGCGGCTGCACTGTCGTTCGTCATGTGTCCCGTCGTCCTATTCGGCGGCTTGTGCGGTGTGCCCCGGAAGCGGGACGGTCTTCGCGTCGTGGATCTTCACCGTGGCCTTGAGGGCACCCTTGCGGCCGTCCTCGTATATGACCTCGGTTTCCACGTACTGCTCCGACTTGCCGGAGTAGAGCGCGTCGATCAGCGGGGCGTACCGCTCCGCCACGAAGCGGCGGCGCACCTTGCGGGTGCGGGTCAGTTCGCCGTCGTCGGCGTCCAGTTCCTTGTGCAGCACGAGGAAGCGGTGGATCTGGCAGCCCTGGACATGCTCCTCCTGCGCCAGCGAGCGGTTCACCTCCTCGACGTGGGCGGCGATCATCTCGCCCACCTTGGGGTGCTGGGCGAGTTCCTGGTAGCTCGCATAGGAGATGTTGTTGCGTTCCGCCCAGTTGCCGACCGCGTTGAGGTCGATGTTGATGAGCGCCGTGACAAAGGGCCGCTCGTGTCCGATCGCGACCGCCTCCATGATGTTGGAGAAGAACTTCAGCTTGTTCTCGATGTATTTCGGCGGGAACAGCGATCCGTCCTGCAGCCGGCCCACGTCCTTGGCCCGGTCGATGATCTTCAGGTGGCCGTCCTCGACGAAGAAGCCCGCGTCGCCGGTGTGGACCCAGCCGTCGGGGGTCTTGGTCTCGGCCGTCGCCTCCGGGTTCTTGTAGTATTCGACGAAGACGCCCGGGGAACGGTACATGACCTCGCCCGTCTCCTCGTCGATGCGCACCTCGACGCTGGGGGCCGGCACGCCGACCGTGTCGGCCCGCACCTCGCCGTCCGGGTGCGCGGTGATGAACACCGATGCTTCCGTCTGGCCGTAGAGCTGCTTCAGATTGATGCCGAGCGAGCGGTAGAACTGGAAGATCTCCGGCCCGATCGCCTCGCCGGCGGTGTAGCCCAGGCGCAGCTTCGACAGGCCCAGCACGTTCTTGAGAGGCCCGTAGACAAGCAGGTCGCCCAGCCAGTAGAGCAGCCGGTCGCCGAACGAGACGGCCTTGCCGTCCAGGATATCGGGCCCGACCCGGCGTGCGTGCGCCATGAAGTAATTGAACATCCGCCGCTTGATCGCGCTGGCGTCCTCCATCCGGATGGTGACGGAGGTCAGCAGGTTCTCGAACACCCGCGGCGGCGCAAAATAATATGTTGGCCCAAGTTCCCGCAGGTTCTGCGCCACCGTGTCCTCTGATTCCGGGCAGGACACGCAGAACCCCGCGAAATAGGACTGGCCGATCGAGAAGATATGGTCGCCGACCCACGCCATGGGCAGGTAGGCGAGCACTTCCTCCTTCTCGGTCAGGGTGTCGAAGGCGCAGGAGATGCGCGAGGCGGTGATGATGTTCTCGAAGCTCAGCACCACGCCCTTCGGCCGGCCCGTGGTGCCGGAGGTGTAGAGGATGACCGCGACGTCGCTCCAGGCGCCCTTGCCGATCTCGTCCCTCCAGCGGCCCGGCGCGGACTTTGCCGCGACCCGGCCCCTGTCCTGCACGTCGGCGTAGGCGTGCAGGTAATCCTCGGTGTAGTGGCGCAGGCCGCGGCGGTCCTCATGGACGATGCCGCGCAGGTTCGGCAGGCGGTCCTTGATGAGGATCAGCTTGTCGACCTGCTCCTGGTCCTCGACGATCGCGAAGCGCACCTCGGCGTGTTCGAGGACGTAATGCATCTCCTCGGCGACGGAGTCCTGGTAGACCGGCACCGGTATGCCGCCCAGGGACTGCACCGCCACCATCGCCCAGTAGAGCTGCGGCCGGTTCGTCCCGATAATCGCGACCTTGTCTCCGCGGGCAAGCCCAAGCTCGCCCAGGCCGAGGGCCAGCGCCTCGATCTCGCCCGCGACCTGCGTCCAGGTCCAGGTCTGCCAGATCCCGTATTCCTTTTCCCGGTTCGCCGGACGGTCGCCGAAGCGTGCCACGTTGCGCAGCAGCAGCTTCGGGACGGTATCCTCCACCGGGCGTGCGGCGGCGTCTGCCGTCGTCATCCCTGCCTGTCCTCCCTGTCGTCCCACCCCCTGTTGCTTTTCTTGTTGGCGGGGCGGTGTCATGCGTTCCTGCATGACCGTTATGCGTCAAGACTATAGGGAGGAGATTGCGTCCGCGTCCAGCCTTGCGATGCGGCTTCAGGCGCTCCCGGCATCCGACCTTCGTCGCACGCGAAAACGGCGCGCCCGGGTGGGGCGCGCCGTCGCAAACGCGAATGTGTCGGCAAGGGGTGGCGGCGTCAGGCCGCCTGCCCGATCGCCTTTGCAGTTCCGGGCGTCGCGATTTCGATGCGCCGCGGCTTGAGCTGCTCCGGCACCTCGCGCTGCAGATCGATGTGCAGCAGGCCGTTCTCGAGGGTCGCGCCCTCGACCTTCACATGGTCGGCGAGCGCGAAGCGGCGCTGGAAGCCGCGCGCGGCGATCCCACGATAGAGATAGCTCGGTGCTTCCTCCGACTGCGTCTCGGCTTTCTGGCCGGTGACGGTCAGCGTGGTGTCCTTGGCCTCGATGGCCAGTTCGTCCCGGGTGAAGCCCGCGACCGCGAGCGTGATGCGATAGGTATCCTCGCCGGTCTTTTCGATGTTGTAGGGCGGGTAGCCGTCGCCCCGGTCATTGGCAAGCGCCGGGTCGAGCAGGTTGAACAGCCGGTCGAAGCCGACGGTCGAACGGTAAAGCGGGGAAAGGTCGTGCGTCCGCATGGAATCTATCCTCCTGACAAGCGATAGAGATGTCTTGGCCCTCCCGTCAGGGCAGGGCGGGAACCGGAGCCGCCTGGCCTCCGGCGTTTCAGGATTTGGGAAAGGGGGAGGGGGTGTTCAAGTCCCGCCGGGCACCGTGCAGGCGGGGCCCGCGATCTCCGACGGCACGGGCAGGCCCAGTGCGGCAAGACGCCCGGCCAGATCGGCACAGGCGTGGGCGAAGGCAGCCTCGGTGCCTCCCTCGCAGCGCAGGGTAAGTGCCGGTTCTGTGTTGGATGCGCGGGCAAGCCACCACCAGCCGTCGCCGCGCGCCCGCACGCCGTCGAGCAGGCAGAGCGCAAGTCCCGCCGTCTCCGCACCCGTCCGCAGCGCGCCGAGCGCCGCGGCCTTGTCCGCCTCCGCCACGGGCAGGCGGATTTCCGGCGTCGACGGCCAGCAGGGCAGGGCGTCCACAAGGGCGGCGAGCGGCCGGTCCGAGGCCGCCAGAACCTCGATCAGGCGAAGGCCGGCGTGGATGCCGTCGTCCCAGCCCGGATGGCGGTCGGCGAAGTAGAAATGACCCGTTACCTCCCCCGCGAAGGCCGCGCCGGAGCGGGCGAGCGCCGTTTTTACCGCGGCGTGGCCGGAGGGCGTCCGCTCCGGACGGCCGCCGAGCGCTCGGGCCAGTGTCTCCACCGCGTCGCTCGCCTTGATGTCGAGCGCGACGGGCGCGCCTGGCCTGGCAGCCAGCACGCGGGGCAGGACAAGCATCATCAGCGCGTCGCCAGACACGATCCGGCCCGCGTTGTCGACGGCGACCGCGCGGTCGCCGTCGCCGTCGAGCGCGAGGCCGAGATCGGCACCCGCCTCGAGCACGCGGGCGCGCAACGCGGCGAGATTGGCGGGCTTCGTCGGATCCGGCGGATGCGCGGGGAAACGCCCGTCGACCCTGGCATTGAGGATCTCGTGGCGGCCCGGCAGGCGTGCGGCAAGGCGGACGAGCACCGGACCCGCGGCCCCGTTGCCCGCGTCCCAGACAACCGTTAGGCGGCGTGCCGCATCGAGGGCGAGAGGGGCAAGCAGGTCGGCCACATATGTCTCCGACAGGTCGCGCGCGGTGCGCGTGCCGCCGCCGGGCGCCGGCGGCAGTCCCGGTATCGTGGCGTTCAGCGCGGCAAGCTCCTCCGCCCACAGCGGCAGGCCGTTCAGCACGATCTTCACGCCGTTCATGTCGGGTGGATTGTGGGAGGCGGTGACGACAGCGGCGGCCACGGCGCCGGTCGCGTGTGCGGCGTGGTAGACCTGCGGGCTGGTCGCCAGTCCCAGGGCGCCCACCGCGGCGCCGCCCTCCACCAGGCCCTCGATCAGCGCCTCGTACAGCACCGGGCTCGACACGCGGCCATCGCGCCCGACAACCACGGCCGCCCCCGGACCTCCCGCGCGCAGCGCCAGCGCCCGACCGAGCGCCCGCACGTTCCCCGGCGCGATCTCGTCGGGATAGCGCCCCCTGATGTCATAGCGGCGCACCGCCCCCTGCGGCAGCGGCTGCAGCGACTCCGCGGCGGTCTGGCCGGCCTGCGTCAATTGGAATCGGGCGCGCGTCGACATGGCGCAATCCTATACCGCAACGCGTGAATGAAGTATGTCCCGCCCAGGCTGACGTATACGTAAACTTTTTGGCAGTCAGCGCGGTGCGACCGTGATATAGGCAGGCGCGAAGGGGCGGGAAACGGACCCGCGGAAACGATGGAAAAGACAGGGAGTGACCATGAGTTCGACGCTCGACAAGATCACCGAGGAAATGCGCGCGCGCGTGGCGGGCGGCTCCGGCATCGGCGGTTCGGTGAAGTTCGCGTTCGAGGATGACGGCGTCATCCACCTCGACGGGTCCGAGGTGACGAACGAGGACAAGGACGCCGATTGCACGATCCGCACCAGCGTCGACACATTCATGCAGATCGCCGAGGGCAATCTCGATCCGACGATGGCCTTCATGACGGGCAAGATCAAGATCGACGGCAACATGGGCCTTGCCATGAAGCTGGGCCCGCTGCTGCAGGGCTGAGCGCACGCCTCAGGCGGCGGCCAGACGCTCCAGCGCCGCCGCGTGGACCCGCGCGTCGCCGGCGGCGATCACCTGGCCGCCGGTGGCCGCAGGCCCGCCCGACCAGTCGGTGACGATCCCGCCCGCGGCGCGGATGATGGGGACGAGCGGGCTGATGTCCATGGGCTTGAGCGCCGCCTCGATCACCAGGTCGATGCCGCCGGCGGCGACCATGGCGTAATTGTAGCAATCGCAGCCGTAGCGGGTCATGCGCACGGCAGCCGAGACGCGGGCGAAGGCGTCGGCCTCCGCCTCCGTAGCAAAGATGTCCGGGTGAGTCGTGGCAAGGATCGCCTCGCCGAGGCGCGCACAGCCGCGCGTCCGCAGCGGGACCCGCTGCCCGCCGCGGATCAGCGCGCCACGGCCGCCGGCGGCGACGAACCGCTCGCCGACATAGGGCTGGTCCATGACCCCGAGCACCGGCTCGCCGTCGTGTTCCAGCGCGATCAGCGTGCCCCAGGTGGGAAGCCCCATGATGTAGGCCTTCGTGCCGTCGATCGGGTCCAGCACCCAGCGCCAGGGACCTTGCGCGGGCTTCTCCCCGTGTTCCTCTCCCAGGATGCCATGGTCGGGATAGGCGGCCTGGATCAGCGCGCGCATCGCCGTTTCCGCGTCGCGATCCGCCGCCGTCACGGGATCGAAGCCGTGCTGACCGTCGTCCTTGTCGTCGGTGTCCGGCTGCTGGCGGAAATGGGCGAGCGTGGCGGCCTTCGCCGCATCTGCCAGCCGTTCGGCGAACGCGAGCAGGCTGTCGGCGTCGGTCATCGAGAGAGGCATGGCGGTTACTCCGGCGCGGCCAAACGAAACGGGCCCCGGCACGGCTGCCGGGGCCACGTCTGGATAGCAGAACTTGGGGCCGGGGCCGACCTCAGTCTTCGCCGATCGCCTTGGCGAGGTCGAACAGCTTGCGGCGCTGGTCGTCGGGAATGGCGTAGTAGGCGCGCAGGAGTTCCATCGTCTCCTTGTCCTTCAGCACGTCCTTGTCCGCGCCTTCGGCTTCCGCCGCTTCCAAGTCCAGCCCTTCGAAGAAGAAGGACACCGGGACGTCGAGTGCCTGGGCGAGGTCCCAAAGGCGGCTTGCGCTGATGCGGTTCATGCCGGTCTCGTACTTCTGGATCTGCTGGAACTTGATGCCGACGGCATCGCCGAGTTGCTGCTGGGTCATGCCGGCGAGCCACCGGCGGTGACGCAGACGTTGCCCCACATGGGCATCGACGTGGTGTTTCATCGATCGGTCCTCAACTTACTTGTCATCCCAATGGCCGCAACCTCTGGTGGCGACCTCCGGCGTATGGACCGCCGGTGTGTGCTTCACGGTCATTGCCGCCTTTCGTTGTGTTCCCTTTTAATCGATCCCGCACAGATTGAAAACGAAAAATGACGGAACCGTCAAGATTCGCCCATGCATTTTTTGCATGTGTCGGGATCGAGGGGGCGCCGAGATGCGCTCAGACGGCTGCTTTCGCTCGGGATTTCCGGAAGCTGGGGTTGAGAACCCGCTTGCGCAAGCGGATCGACTGCGGGGTGATTTCGACGAGTTCGTCGTCCTCGATGAAGGAGATCGCCTGCTCCAGCGACAGGATCGTGGGGGGCGTGAGGCGTACGGCCTCGTCCTTGCCGGCGGCACGGATGTTCGTCAGCTGCTTCGCCTTCAGCGGGTTGACGTCGAGGTCGTCGGGGCGCGCGTTCTCGCCGACGATCATGCCGGTGTAGATCTTCGTGCCCGGCGTGATGAACATGCGCCCGCGCTCTTCCAGGTTCCACAGCGCATAGGCCGTCGCCTCGCCGTCGGCCATGGAGATGAGCACGCCGTTGCGCCGCCCGCTGATCGCGCCCTTGTGCGGCTCGTAGCGCAGGAAGACGCGGTTCATGACACCCGTTCCGCGGGTATCCGTCAGGAATTCGCCCAGGTAGCCGATGAGCCCGCGCGAGGGGACGTGCGCCACTATGCGCGTCTTGCCGCCGGACGACGGCGCCATCTCGACGACCGAGCCCTTGCGCAATGCGAGCTTTTCCACGACCACGCCGGTGAAGGCATCGTCCACGTCGATGTAGACTTCCTCGATGGGCTCGATCGTATCGCCGGTCTCCGCGTCCTTCTGGAACAGAACGCGGGGGCGGCTGACGGACAGCTCGAAGCCTTCCCGCCGCATGGTCTCGATCAGGATGCCGAGCTGCAGCTCGCCCCGGCCGGCCACCTCGAAGGCGTCCTTCTCCTCGGTCTCGGTGATGCGGATCGCGACATTGCCTTCCGCCTCGCGCAGCAGACGGTCGCGGATCACGCGGCTCTGCACCTTGTCGCCCTCGCGGCCCGCGAGCGGGCTGTCGTTGACGCCCAGCGTCACCGCGAGCGTCGGCGGATCGACCGGCTCCGCCGGCAGGGCGGCCTCGACTTCCGGTGCACCCAGGGTGTGCGCGACCGAGGCGTTCGAGAAGCCCGCGACCGCCACGATGTCGCCGGCCTCCGCGCGCTCGACCGGCACCCGCTCCAGCCCGCGGAAGGCCAGCACCTTGGTCACCCGCGCGCGTTCCAGCACCGTGCCGTCGCGGTCGAGCGCGCGCGCCTGCATGTTGCCCACGACCGCGCCGTCCTCGATCCGCCCGATCAGCAGGCGGCCGAGGAAGGGGTCGGCCTCCAGCGCGCTGACCAGCATGCGGAACGGCTTCTGCGTGTGTGTGTCGGTTGCCTGCGCGGGGGCGGGAACATGGCGCACGATCAGGTCGAACAGCGGCTTGAGGTCGGCCCCGCGCTCCGTCGTCTCGCTCGCCCAGCCGTCGCGGCCGGATGCGTAGAGGACAGGGAAGTCCAGCTGCTCGTCGTTCGCGCCCAACGAGACGAAGAGGTCGAACACCGCGTTCAGAACCTCGTCCGGGCGGCTGTCGGGGCGGTCGATCTTGTTGACGACGACGATCGGGCGCAGGCCGCGCTTCAGCGTCTTCATCAGCACGAACTTCGTCTGCGGCATCGGGCCTTCGGCCGCGTCCACGAGAAGGATCGCGCCGTCGACCATGGAGAGGTAGCGCTCCACCTCGCCGCCGAAGTCGGCGTGGCCGGGCGTATCCATGATGTTGATGCGGGTGTCGCCCCACAGCACGCTGGTGCACTTGGCGAGGATCGTGATACCCCGCTCGCGTTCCAGGTCGTTGCGATCCATCGCCCGCTCTGCAACCTGCTGGTTCGCGCGGAAGGTGCCGGCCTGCGCCAGAAGCTGATCGACCAGCGTGGTCTTGCCGTGGTCGACGTGCGCGATGATCGCGATGTTGCGGAGCTGCATCTCGGGTCCTGACAGGAAGGGGGGTGGAGCCTTTACGGGGCTTGCGTCTCGCGCGGGTGTACGCGAACCTTCCTTGCAGTGCAACATAAGCGCGCCGGCGGCGTCTCCAAGGCCCTTGGGCGAAGCGGCATGTCCGGCGGAGAAAAATGACATGGGGGAATGCGTATGAAGGCGATGGTCGCACGGGCCTATGGCGGGCCGGAGGTGCTCAGGCTCGAGGACGTGCCGGCGCCGGAGATGAAGCCTGGCCACGTGCGCATCCGCGTGCGCGCCTGCGGGGTCAATTTCGCCGACACGCTGATGGTGCAGGGCCGCTACCAGGAGAAGCCGCCGTTTCCGTTCGCGCCCGGGCTCGAGATCGCGGGCGAGGTGATCGAAGCGGCGGGCGATGTCAGCGCTCCCGCGCCCGGCACGCGCGTCCTCGCCATGTCGGGCAACGGCGGCTATGCGGAGGAGGCGGTGGTGCCCGCGGGCGTCTGCGTGCCCATCCCCGACGCCATGACCGACGTGGACGCCGCAGCCTTCGCGGTGGCCTTCGGCACCTCGCATGTCGGGCTGTGGCACAAGGCGCGGCTGCAGCAGGGCGAGACGCTGCTCGTGCACGGCGCGTCGGGCGGCGTCGGCCTGACGGCGGTGGAGATCGGCAAGATCATGGGCGCGACCGTCATCGCGACCGCCAGCAGCGAGGACAAGCTCGCGATCGCCGCCTCCAAGGGCGCCGATCACCTGCTGCTAAGCAGCGATCCGGACCTCAAGGACAGGATCAAGGAGATTGCCGCACCGACGGGCGGGGTGAACGTGGCCTACGACCCGGTCGGCGGGGACATGTTCGACGCCTCGCTGCGCACGCTGGCCTTCGAGGGGCGCATCGTCGTCATCGGCTTCGCGAGCGGATCCATCCCGCAGATCCCCGCCAACATCCTGCTGGTGAAGAACGTCGACGTCCTGGGCCTCTACTGGGGCGCCTACGCGCGCAAGAAGCCCGCGGTGCTGGCGGAGAGCTTCCGGACGCTGATGGACTGGTACGTGGCCGGCCGGATCCGCCCGCACGTCTCGAAGGTCTATCCGCTGGCGGAGGCGGGCGAGGCGCTGACCCACATGATGTCGCGCAAGGCGACCGGCAAGCTCGTCATCGGGATCGGCTGATTCCGCGCGTCCTGCCGCCGAAAGGTCAGGAGTTGTTGGCGAGCTGTTCGCGCGCGGCGGCCCGGCGGCGGGCGACCTCCGAAAGGCGCTGGGCGCGCATCTGCTCGAGCGCGCTGATCTCCAGCTGGCGGCGGCTCATCGCGACCCGTTCCCGCTCGCTCAGCCAGTTGTCGTAGACCTTGGAGCGGTAGCGGACGTAGAACTGCTCGGTCGCGGAGTGATAGCGCTCGATCGCCTTCTTCCAGGACCGGTGCTCGTCGAACAGCGCCGTCAGGAATTCCGCCGCATAGGTGACGTTGATCAGCGGGTCGAAGGCTTCCTCCAGGTTGTCGAACGCCTCGCCGTGGAAGCGCAGGTTGATCTGCATGCAGCCGACGTCGATGGAGCGCATGCCCTGCGCCTGAAGCTGGCGGACCTTGGCGATCGCCTGGTCCTTGCTGTCGAAGAAATATCCCTTGCCCTCGGCATTGATGGTCCAGGGCCAGGACACGAACTGCCGCTCGCCCGCATCGTCGCGGATCGACCTGCCGGTTTCCGTCAGCGACACGGCGGCAAGCAGTTGCGGGGGGAGGCCGCGCACCTGCTCGACATAGGCGGTGGTGGCGCGGCAGATGCCGGCGGCGTCCATCCCACCCTGCGCCTGCGCAGCCGCGGGAAGCGGCGTCAGCAGACACAGCGCGGCCGCAGCGGCACGGAGCCCCCATGCAATCCGATCAGCCGTGGCATGAAATGCGGACATGGCCCTGACTGCCCTCCGAAAACCGTCGAACACCGGGTCAGAGTTTCGGCAAACATCCTTAATGACGCGTTAGCGGGCAAAGCTGCCGGAATCGGCCTGCAGGACGCGCCTGCCACGACGGCATCAGCCCAAATTTTGTGCATCTGAAAAGATGGCAATTGCGAAGGCAGAAAATACACGAACGGACTTGATTTTTGTGCGTCGCAGCGTCAGATTATTGCAGTGCGGCGTTGACACATCGGCCGACGCAGCACGTGCCCTTCACGGGCGTTTCCTCCCTAGACTGAAGCCACCTTGGGCCTACCAAGGTGGCTTTTTTTTACCCGCGCCCGGCGGGAGGGGCGCTGTCGCCCGCACCCAGGGGGCGCTGCATGTAGACGACATCGAGCCAGCGGCCGCGCTTGAACCCGACCGCGCACACCATGCCCGTCCGTTCGAACCCCAGCGCGGCGTGCAGCCCGATGGAGCCCGCGTTGCCGCTGTCGCCGATCACGGCGACCATCTGGCGGAAGCCGCGCGCCTCGGCGTCGGCGACGAGGCGGGAGAGCAGGACGCGCCCGATGCCTCGGCCGGCCATATCCGGGTGCACGTAGATCGAATCCTCGACCGTGAAGCGGTAGGCGCTGCGCCTGTGATAGGGGCCCGCATAGGCATAGCCCGCGACCGCCCCGCCTGCCGCTGCGACCAGCCAGGGATAGCCGCCGTCCTGCAGCGTAGTCAGGCGTCCGAGCATCTCGTCCGAAGAGGGGGGAATTTCCTCGAACGTGCCGAAGCCGTTCAGCACGTGATGCGCGTAGATCGCCGCGATGCCCGGCACGTCAGCTGCGGTTGCGGGCCGGATGTCGAGGCCGGGGAGATCGGTCGGTGCCGCGGTCATGGCGATCGTGTCCGCTGTTTCAGGGGCGGGCCAGCGCCTCGGTCATCAGGTGGAGAAACTGTCCCAGCCGTGTCTTCAGCCCGTCGTATCCGGAATTCGGCACGATCCGCGCCTCGTCCATGTAGAGATCGCGCCGCACCTCGATCTGGAAGGCATGCACGCGCTCGCCGGGGCGGCCGTAGTTCTGGGTGTTGAAGCCGCCGGCATAGGGCCGGTTGCGAACCACGCTGAGGCCGAGCGAGCGGAACGCCGCCTCTGCCCGCGCGATCAGGTCCGGTGCGCATGCCGTACCGTGCCGGTCGCCCAGGATGATGTCGGGCCGCGCCTCGCCCGCGTCGAGATCGCTGAACCCCCCGACGGACGGCATGGAATGGCAGTCGATGAGCACCGCCGCGCCGAACCGGTCGCGCGTTTCGGCCAGCAGCCGCGACAGCTTCGCGTGATAGGGGCGGTAGCACCGGACGATCCGCGCCTCCGCCTCGTCGAAGCGCAGCTTGCGCCGGTAGATCGCGCGCCCGCCGCCGACACGCCGCGCGATGGTGCCGAGGCCGCTGGCCACGCGGGGTGAGCGCGTGTTGACGTGCGCGGGCAGGGGATCGGCGAACATGGTGGGGTCCAGCTCGTAGGCTTCCCGGTTCACGTCGAGATAGGCGCGCGGGAAGGTGGCCCGCACCATCGGCATGCCGAGTGCCAGCCCGCCGGAGAAGAGGTCGTCGACGAAGGCGTCTTCCGAGGTGCGCAGCGCCAGCGGGTCGAGATCGCTGGCCGCCAGGAATTCCGATGGATAGACGTCGCCGGAATGCGGCGAGGACAGCACGATGGGCACGGTCTGGGCGGCCGGGTGCAGCACCTCCACGGCCGGGCGGACCCCGCCATCCGGCGATGTCCGGGGCCGGTCCTGGCTGGCGGTGTCCGCCTCTGCGGCGGCCTCGTGGCCGGGGTTGTGAAGGGAAGTCATCGGCGCAGGATCGGTCCCAGTTGACGAACGCGGACGCGCGCGACACGCTTTTCCGGACGTGCGCCGGGGGGCGCCGGACGGGGGAAACGCGCGCTTAACGGTTAGGCGAGGATAGTGTCGCGGGCCGGGGCCGTCCACGTCTTCCGGGTCCCTGGACCGATCACCGCAAGGGAGTTCCGGCCGATGGCCACAATCCTGCTCGCCGAGGACGACGATGCCATGCGTCTTTTCCTCTACCGGGCACTGAAACGGGCAGGACATTCGGTGACGGCGGTGGGCGACGGGTCAACCGCCCTCAGGCACGTCAAGACGCGGCCCTACGACCTGCTGCTGTCGGACGTGGTGATGCCGGGCCTCGACGGGGTGGAGCTTGCGCGCCGCGCCGCCGACCTGCGGCCGGCCATGAAGATCATGTTCATCACGGGGTTCGCGGCGGTGGCGCTCAACCCGGCCAATGGCGCGCCGGTGGATGCGCCCGTGGTCTCCAAGCCCTTCCATCTCAAGGATCTCGTGACCACGATCGAGGGATTGCTCGCGGCATGAAATTTCTTCGCGCAGGGTGACTTGCGCAGCCGCGCCGCCTTGGGTATAGGAGGCGCCTCGCATTCGGCGGCTTCGGGCGCGTAGCTCAGCGGGAGAGCACTACGTTGACATCGTAGGGGTCGGTGGTTCGATCCCACCCGCGCCCACCATCGCCGACGCGAAAACTGATTGAGCGGTCCGTTCACCCGGGCCACGGGTCAAACGGCTGAAGGCACGAGGACGACATGAAGATCCGCAACTCGCTGAAGTCGCTGAAGAGCCGGCATCGCGACTGCCGCGTCGTGCGCCGCAAGGGCCGCGTCTACGTCATCAACAAGACGCAGCGCCGCTACAAGGCGCGCCAGGGCTGACGCACCCGCCGGGTCTTGCACCCGGCTGTTCGCGTGCTGGAATTCGCGGAGGGCCGCGCACCGGTGGGTGCGGCGGCCCTTTCGCATGCGCGGGCGGATCTTCTTTCTGCAGTGCGCCTTGCCGTTTCCCTGGCGGTACAGGTTCCGCGAGATTGTTTCCCGCGCGGAAAGGACGCTTCTCCGCGCCCACGCCGTCTGCGGCGTTTGATTTGCCCGCCGCCGGCGCTACGCTCTGACGGCGAACGGGGAGAACGCGCCATGCTGACCATGCCCAAGCCCGACGAGCACGCCTTCGCCCGGCGCGAGGAACTGGTCGCCCGCCTGCGCGAGATCCTGCCCGCCGCCTCCGTCATCGACAGCGAGACGGAGCGGCGCGCCTATGATTGCGACGCCTTCACGATGTACCGGCAATTGCCGCTCGTCGTCGCCCTGCCCGAGACCGTGCCCCAGGTCGCCGCGGTGCTGAAACTGGCGCGCGAGATGGACGTCAAGGTCGTGCCGCGCGGGGCGGGTACCTCGCTCTCTGGCGGGTCGATGCCGCTCGAGGACGGCATCCTGCTCTCCATGATGAAGTTCAACCGCGTGCTCGAGATCGACTGGGAGAACCGCTGCGCCGTCGTGCAGCCGGGCGTGACCAATCTCGGCATCACGAAGGCGGTGGAGCATCGCGGCTTCTATTACGCGCCCGATCCCTCCTCGCAGATCGCCTGCTCGATCGGCGGCAATGTGGCGGAGAACTCGGGCGGCGTGCATTGCCTGAAGTACGGGCTGACGACCAATAATTTGCTGGGCATCGAGATGGTGACGATGGAGGGGGAGGTCATCCGCCTCGGCGGCAAGCATCTCGACCCGGACGGCTACGACCTGATGGGCGTGATGACGGGGTCGGAGGGCCTGCTCGGAGTCGTGACCGAGGTCACCGTGCGCATCCTGCAGAAGCCGCAGACCGCGCGCGGCCTGCTGATCGGCTTCCCGAGCGTGGCGGCGGGCGCCGACACGGTCGGCGCGATCATAGGCGCGGGCATCATTCCGGGCGGCCTCGAAATGATGGACAGGCCCGCGATCCTGGCGGCGGAGGATTTCTGCGCCCCCGGCTATCCGCGCGACGCCGAATCGCTGCTGATTTGCGAACTCGACGGTACGCCGTCGGAGGTCGACGCGCTGGTGGACCGCGTCAGCGCCATCGCGCGGGACAATGGCGCGACCTTCCTCAAGGTCTCCGAGACGGAGGAGGAGCGGCTGGGCTTCTGGGCCGGCCGCAAGAACGCCTTTCCCGCGGTCGGCGCGATCGGGCCGGACTATCTCTGCATGGACGGCACGATCCCGCGCGGGCGGCTGGCGGAGGTGCTGACCGGCATGCAGTCGCTGGCCGAGAAGCACGGGCTGCGCGTCGCCAACGTGTTCCACGCGGGCGACGGCAACCTGCATCCGCTGATCCTCTACGATGCGAACAAGCCGGGCGACATCGAGAAGGCGGAAGAGTTCGGCGGCGATATTCTCAAGCTCTGCGTCGAGGTGGGCGGCGTGCTGACCGGCGAGCATGGCGTGGGCGTCGAGAAGCGCGACCTCATGGGCACCATGTTCGACGAGACCGACCTCAAGCAGCAGCAGCGGCTGAAGTGCGCCTTCGATCCGACGCAGCGGCTCAATCCGGGCAAGGTGTTCCCGACGCTGCACCGCTGCGCGGAGCTTGGCCACATGCACGTCCACCGCGGGCAGGTGCCGTTTCCGCACCTGCCGCGCTTCTGAAGCGGGGACGTGGCCATGGACCCGGCCGGGCAGACCCTTCATCCGGCGGACGAGGCGCAGCTCGCCGAGGCTGTCGCCGCCGCCGTCGCCAGCGAGACGCCGGTCGCCGTCGCGGGCGGGGGCACGCGCTCGGGCCTCGGCCGGCCCGTGGAGGCAGGCGCCCTGATCGACACGCGCGGCATGTCGGGCGTCCTGTTCTACGAGCCGGGGGAGCTTGTGCTGTCCGCGCGCGCGGGCACGCCGCTTGCCGAGATCGTCGCCATGCTCGACGCGGAGGGGCAGGAGCTTGCCTGCGAGCCCATGGACTTCGCCGCGCTCTCCGGCCTCGACCCGGCGGAGGCATCGGGCACGCTGGGCGGCATGGTCGCGGCGGGCGTCGCGGGCCCGCGCCGCATCCGGGCGGGTGCCGTGCGTGACCATGTGCTGGGCTTCCGCTGCGTCACCGGACGGGCCGAACCGATCAAGTCCGGCGGCCGCGTGATGAAGAACGTGACGGGCTACGACCTCTCCAAGCTCGTGACCGCCTCGCACGGAACCTTGTGCGTGCTGACCGAGGTGACCGTGAAGGTGCTGCCGAAGCCGGAAACGCAGGCGACGCTCGTCCTGCATGGCCTCGACGACGCCGCCGCCGTCGCCGCGCTGACGAGGGCGAGCGGCACGCCGCACGAGGGCTCCTCCTTCGCCCATGTGCCGGAAGGGACGAGCCCAGACGGCATCGCGCGCACGGCGATCCGGCTGGAAGGGCCCGAGGTGTCGGTGAGCGCGCGCGTCGCCGACATGATCCGCGACGTGGCCGGCAGCGCGGAGACGAGCACACTCGACGCCGGTGCCTCCGCCACGTTCTGGAACGACCTGCGCGACGGTCTGCCCGTCGTGGCGGGCGAGGGCCAGGTCTGGCGCATCTCGGTCGCCCCGACGGCGGGGCCGGTCGTCATGACCGCGATCCGCGCGGCGGGCGTGCCGGTGCTGGCGCACGCCTACGACTGGGCGGGCGGCCTGATCTGGCTGCGCGTCGAAGCAGCAGGCGACGCCCACGCCGATGCGATCCGGGCGGCGGTGGCCGCGGCAGGCGGCGGGCACGCGACGCTCTTTCGCGCAGACGACGACGTGCGCCGCGCGGTTCCCGTGTTCCAGCCGCAGCCGTCCGCGCTCGCCGCGCTGACGGCGCGTGTGAAGCATGCCTTCGACCCGGTCCGCGTGCTCAACCGCGGCCGCATGCGCGAGGACCTGTAGCCCATGCAGACCCATTTCACCCTCGCCCAGCTTGCCGATCCGCAGGTCGCCCGGTCGGAGCAGATCCTGCGCAACTGCGTGCATTGCGGCTTCTGCACGGCGACATGCCCGACGTTTGCGTTGCTCGGCGACGAACTCGACAGCCCGCGCGGGCGCATCTACCTCATCAAGGAGATGCTGGAGAACGACCGCCCCGCGGACGAGAAGACGGTCACGCACATCGACCGCTGCCTCTCCTGCCTCTCCTGCATGACCACGTGCCCGTCCGGCGTGCACTACATGCACCTGGTCGACCATGCCCGCGCGCATATCGAGAAGACCTACCGCCGCCCGCTGATGGACCGGCTGGTGCGCGCGATGCTCGCCGCCGTGCTGCCGCGCACCGTACCGTTCCGGCTGGCGCTGTTCGGCGCGCGTCTCGCCCGGCCCTTCGCGGGGCTGATGCCTGCGCGGCTGAGGCCGATGCTGGCCATGGCGCCTGCGCACATCCCGTCGCCATCCCATGTCGACCGGCCGCAGGTCTTCCGGGCGGAGGGAGAACGGCGGATGCGCGTCGCCCTGCTCAACGGTTGCGCGCAGAAGACGCTCGATCCCACGATCAACGAGGCGACGGTGCGCCTTCTGACCCGCCACGGGGTCGAGGTGGTGGTGGCCCGGGGCGCGGGCTGCTGCGGGGCGCTGACCCACCACATGGGCAAGGAAGAGGCCTCGCACGCCTCGGCCGTCGCCAATATCGCGGCCTGGTGGCGCGAGGTCGAAGGTGAGGGGCTCGACCACATCGTCATCAATACCAGCGGCTGCGGCACGACCGTGAAGGACTACGGTCACATGCTGCGCACCGACGCCGAATGGGCGGAGAAGGCAAAGCGCATCTCCGAGATGGCGCTCGACATCACCGAACTGATGGCGCGCGTCGGGCTCGCGCCGAAGGCGGGCGCGGTGCCAAGGCTGCGCGTCGCCTATCATTCCGCCTGCTCGATGCAGCACGGCCAGAAGATCACGCGCGCGCCGATGGAGCTGCTGGAAAAGGCGGGGTTCGAGGTGACGGGCGTGCCCGAAAGCCATCTCTGTTGCGGCTCGGCCGGCACCTACAACCTCCTGCAGCCGGAACTCGCGGGGCAATTGCGCGCGCGCAAGGTGGCGAACATCGAGAGCGTGTCGCCCGATGTGATCTCCGCCGGCAACATCGGCTGCATGGTGCAGATCGCGGGCGGCACTGGGCTTCCCGTGGTGCACACGGTCCACCTGCTCGACTGGGCGAGCGGCGGTCCGGCGCCGGATGGGCTGGACGGTCTGACGCAACGCGCCTGAGCCCGCGCACGCTGCGACACGTCTGCCCTTGGCGCGCCACGATTCCTGCCTATCCTCATATCTCATGAGAGGGTGGCTGGCGATTTTGGCGGTTCTTGTCCTGGCGCTGTCGGCGCCGGCGCACGCGCGCCAGACCGATCCGCGTCTCGACAGCCTGTTCGGCCGCCTGCAGGTCGCCGAGGACGGGCCGCCTGTCGAACGGCTGACCCGCGAGATATGGACCGTCTGGACCGAGAGCGGCAGCCCGACGCTCGACCTCCTGATGAAGCGGGCGCAGATGGCCGTGAACGCGAAGAAGTTCGAAACGGCCATCGCCATCCTCGACACGGTCGTGGAGATCGACCCCGATTATGCCGAGGGATGGAACCGGCGCGCGACCGTGCATTTCCTCGCCGGCGACTATGCCCGCTCCGCCCTCGACATCGAGAAGGTGCTGGACCTCGAACCCCGCCACTTCGGGGCGCTTTCGGGTCTTGGCCAGATCATGGAGCGGATCGGACGGCCCGAGGCAGCACTCGACGCCTATCGCCGCGCGCTGATGGTCAATCCCCACATGCCGCAGGTCAGGTCGCGCGTCGACGACCTGACTCCAGAGGTCGAGGGGCGCGGCATATGAAGCGCCTGCCATGCTGGTAACCCTGTTCGCCGCGCTGGCCATGGTGGGCGGCGGTCTGCTGGCGTGGACGGACCACAGCGCGCGCAAGGCGGTGGAGCAATATCCGCCGCTCGGCCGTTTCGTGGAGGCGGGCGGCGTGCGCCTGCACTATCTCGACCGCGGGGAAGGCCGGCCGGTCGTTCTCCTGCACGGGGCAAGCGGGAACCTGCGGGACTGGACCCAGTCCATTTTCGATGCCGTGGCCGCGAGTCATCGTGCCATCGCCTTCGACCGCCCCGGTCACGGCCACAGCGCCCGGCCGGACGAGGCAGGATGGGATCCCCGCGTACAGGCCCGCCTCGTCCGTGCGGCGCTCGCGTCCATTGGCGTGGAGAAACCGATCCTCGTCGGCCATTCCTGGGCGGGCACCGTTGCGCTCGCCTATGCGCTCGACTACCCGGACGAGGTGGGGGGCGTGCTCTTTCTCGCGGGCGTCTCGCACCCGTGGCCGGGTGGGGTGGGGGCCGACCGCGCCATCGCCACCACGCCGGTTCTGGGGGCGCTCTTTACCAACACGCTCGTCATGCCCGTGGGGCGCGCTGTCGCCGGACGTGCGATCGAGGGTGTGTTCGCGCCGAACCCCGTTCCGCCGGGCTATGCCGAGGGGCTCGGGCTGCCGCTCGTGCTCAGGCCCGAAAGCTACCGCGCCAACGCCGAGGATCTGACGAACCTCAAGCCCATCGTGGCGGAGATGAGCGAACGCTATGGAGAGATCCGCGTGCCCGTCACCCTGCTCGCGGGCGCGGAGGACAAGGTGATCTGGAACAGCCTGCATGCGGACGCGCTGGCCCGCGAGATCGAGGGCGCGCGTCACGTGGTGCTGGACGGCATCGGCCACATGCCGCACCACGCCGCACCCGCGGCCGTGCTGGCGGAGATCGACGCGCTGGCTGCCCGCGTGCGCTAGCCCCAGTGCGCTAGCTCCTGTGCGCTAGTCCGTCACGATCCCGCGGGGGGAACCGACCTGCGCGATCCGCAGGATGTTCGTCGCGCCTGGCGTCCCGAAGGGCACGCCCGCCGTGATGACGATACGCTGGCGCTTCTCCGCAAAGCCCTGGTCCTGCACGATGCGCGAGGCGCGCACCACCATGTCGCGGAAGTTCTCCGCATCGTCGGTCAGCACGCAATGCAGCCCCCAGACAAGGGCGAGGCGGCGCGCCGTCTCCATCAGCGGCGTCAGGCAGACGATGGGCACCGCGGGGCGTTCCCGCGCGGCGCGCAGGCCGGTGGAGCCCGACTTGGTGTAGCAGACGATGGCGGCTGCCCCGATCGTCTCGGCAACCTGGCGGGCTGCGGCGGTGATCGCGTCGGCGCTCGTCGCCTCGGGCGCGGTTTCCAGGCTGTGGATGGCCGAGCGGTAGGCGCTGTCGCCCTCGACCGAGCGTGCGACCCGGTCCATGGTCGACACGGCCTCCACCGGATAGGCTCCGACAGCCGATTCCGCCGACAGCATGACCGCGTCCGCCCCGTCGTAGACCGCGCCCGCGACGTCGGAGACCTCGGCCCGCGTCGGCACCGGGTTCTCGATCATGGATTCGAGCATCTGGGTCGCCACGACCACGGGCTTGCCGGCATGGCGCGCCAGGCGGATCAGCGACTTCTGGATGCCCGGCACCTTTTCGAGCGGCATCTCGACGCCCAGGTCGCCGCGCGCCACCATCAGCCCGTCCGCGACCTCGAGGATCTCGTCGATCCGGGCGACGGCGGCCGGCTTCTCGATCTTCGCCATCAGCGCGGCGCGGCCCGCCGTCAGCTTCTTGGCTTCCGCCACGTCCTCGGGCCGTTGCACGAAGGAGAGCGCGATCCAGTCGACGCCCAGGTTCGCGGCGAAGTCGAGGTCGCGCCGGTCCTTGTCCGACAGCGCGGCCACCGGAAGCACGGCGTCGGGCACGTTCACGCCCTTGTTGTTGGAAATGGGGCCGCCGACGACGATCTCGGTCTCGGCGAAGCCGTCGCCCGCCTCGATCACGCGCAGCCGGATCTTGCCGTCATTGAGCAGCAGGGTGGCGCCTGCTTCCAGCGCCTTGAAGATTTCCGGGTGGGGCAGGGGGAGGCGCCGTGCGTCGCCCGGCGCGGTATCGAGATCGAGGCGCAGGTGCGCGCCTTCCTCCAGCATCGCCTCGCCGGACGCGACCTTGCCGATACGCAGCTTCGGCCCCTGCAGGTCGGCCAGGATGCCGATGGGGTGGCCCTTCTCCGCCTCCACCTGCCGGATCGCGGCGTGCAGCTTCGCCACGCCCTCGTGCGTGCCGTGGCTCATGTTCAGCCGGAAGGCGTCGGCGCCTGCCTCCACCAGCGCGGCGATGGCCTCCGGCGTCGAGGTTGCGGGACCCAGCGTTGCGAGGATCTTCAGGCTACGGCGCCGGTACATGAACAAGCCCCTCCCCGGGCGCGAATCAGTCGATCAGGATCACGCGGACATCATTCACATTCGTCTGCGTCGGTCCCGTGATAACCGCGTCGCCCAGCCGATGAAAGAAGCCGCCGGAATCATTTGCGGTGAGTGCCGCCTTCGCATCGAGCCCCCGCACCTGCGACCGCGCCAGCGTGTCGGGCGTGACGGTGGCACCGGCCACGTCCACGCCATCGGGGCCGGGCGCGCCGTCCGCGCCGTCGCTGTCGCCCGCAAGCGCCCAGATGCCTGCCGCGCCGTCGAGCGCGAGCGCGAGCGCCAGCGCATATTCCCGGTTGGGTCCGCCCGTGCCCTTGCCGCGGATCGTCACGGTCAGCTCACCCCCCGACAGGATCGCACGCCGTGCACCCTTCGCGCGCGCCTCGATTGCCAGGCGTGCGTGCGCGCGCGCCACCTCGCGCGCCTCGCCCTCGATGGCATCGCCCAGCATCTCCACGGCGTAGCCGCTGCGACGCAGGACCTCCGCCGCCGCTTCGAGCGCATCGCCGGGCGTCGCGATCAGCCGGTACTGCGTCCGCGCAAAGGCCGGATCGCCGGGCTTGGCCGTCTCGTTCGCGGGGTCGGCGAGCGCTGCCGTGACGCGCGCTGGCGCATCGATGCCGTGGCGGGCGAGCACCGCGCGCGCGTCCGCGAGCGTCGTGGGGTCGGGCACCGTCGGCCCGGACGCGATGGCCGCCGGATCGTCGCCCGGCACGTCGGAGATCGCGAGCGTCAGCAGCCGCCCCCGGCAGGCCTGCGCCAGCCGCCCGCCCTTGATGCGGGAGAGATGGCGGCGCACCGTGTTGATCTCGGAAATCGTTGCGCCCGACCGCAGCAGCGCGCGCGTTACTGCCTGCTTGTCGGCAAGGCCCAGGCCCCGCGCGGGCGCGGCCAGCAGGGCGGACGCGCCGCCCGACAGCAGGAAGACGATCATGTCTCCGGGGGCAGCGCCCGCGGCTTCCGCCAGCAGGCGGTCAGCGGCGGCCATGCTGGTCGCGTCGGGGACCGGGTGGGCGGCTTCCAGCACCTCGATCCGTTGCGTGGGCAGGCTGTAGCCCGTGCGCGTCACAACGACGCCGCGCGCCTCATCGCCCAGCGCGGCTTCCGCGGCTTGTGCCATCGCCGCCGCCGCCTTGCCCGCGCCGAGGATCAGCAGCCGCCCGTCCTGGGGCGGCGCGGGCAGGTGCGGTGGCAGGCAGGTGCCCGGGTGCGCGCGGCTGACCGCCGCGCGGAACGCGGCTTCGAGGACGGCGCGGGGATCCGTAGGCCCGGGGTCTTTCTGCGCGCGGTCTTGAAGCACGCGGGCGTCTCCGTACATTGCGGGGCAGTGCAGGCGCACCGGTGCGCCCGCCGCCAGTTCCTTGATGCGAGCCCCGCCGCGCGATGTCCAGTACCCACGACGCCCCGACCGCCGAACACGGCCCCGAAATCCTGCGCCCGGACGGGGAGGTGCGGCTGCTGTTCGTCTGCGACCATGCCTCCAACCACATTCCGGAGGATTATGCCCGCCTCGGCCTCGACCCGGCCACGCTGGAGCGGCACGTCGCCTGGGACATCGGCGCGGCGGACGTCGTGCGCGCACTGTCGGCCGCGTTCGGCGCACCGGCCGTGCTCACGCGCTTCTCGCGCCTGCTGATCGACCCGAACCGGGGCGAGGACGACCCGACGCTGGTGATGAAGCTTTCGGACGGCGCGATCGTCCCCGGCAACCGCCACGCGGACGCGGCGGAGGTGGAACGCAGGCTCGCCCGCTTCTACCGGCCCTACGACCGTGCGGTGCGGGCGGCGATCGACCGGGCGCTGGGCGAAGGCGTCCTGCCCGTCATCGTTTCCATCCACTCCTTCACGCCCTGGTGGCGCGGACGCCAGCGGCCCTGGCACTACGGTATCCTGTGGCACGAGGACAGGCGGCTTGCAGGGCCGATGCTCGACCGGCTGCGGCGCGAGCCCATGCTCGTCGTCGGCGAGAACGAGCCCTATGCCGGCCAGTACGAGGGCGACAGCATGGACCGGCACGCGCTGAAACGCAGCCTGCCGCACCTGCTTGTGGAGATCCGGCAGGACCTGATCGGCAATCCCGATGACGCGGCCCGCGTGGCGCACCTGCTGAAACGTGCGCTGAAGGACGTGTTCGCCCAGACGGGCCTCGGGCCCCAGGCGGCCTAGGCGCGCCAACGCCGGGCCTTGGCAGCGTGCCTGCCTTGGGTTACCTCAGACCCCCGAGGGATGCATCTTCCGCGACAGGGAGGACGGAGCGATGGACAAGACCAACCAGACCGAACTGGAGGCGGCAGCCTTCCGCCGGCTCGTCGAGCATCTGCAGGGCCGCACGGACGTGCAGAACATCGACCTGATGAACCTTGCAGGTTTCTGCCGCAACTGCCTGTCGAACTGGTACCAGGAAGCGGCGGCCGACCGCGGCCTCGACGTCAGCAAGGACGCCGCGCGCGAAATGGTCTATGGCATGCCCTACGCGGCGTGGAAGGAGAAGTACCAGACCCCCGCGACGCCGGAGCAGCAGAAGGCCTTCGAGGCCACCCACAAGCATTGATGTGAGGGCGGGGCGTCGCCTGGCCGCCCGCCCGTCCAATGGAGAGTAACGATGGACGACAGCATGATCGCGGCGGGCCAGTTGCGCGCCTTCATCGAGCGGATCGAGCGGCTGGAAGAGGAGAAGGCCGCGATCGCCGCCGACATCAAGGAGGTGTTTGCGGAGGCCAAGGGCAACGGCTTCGACGTGAAGACCATGCGCCAGGTCATCAAGATCCGGAAGATGGACCGCTCGGAAGTGCAGGAGCAGGAGGCGATGCTCGACCTCTATCTCGCCGCGCTCGGCATGGACCGTACGCCGTCGACCCGCGACGCGGACGTGGACGCGGCCTGACGCACCGTCAGCCAGCGGCCTGAAACGGAAAAGGGCGGCCCTGGAGGCCGCCCTTGCCGTGTCCCGGGCGTGCCGGGGTCAGGCGCTCTCGCGGCTTTCGAGCCCGTAGTCGCGGACCTTGCGGTAAAGCGTCGAGCGGCCGATGCCGAGGCGGCGCGCCACCTCCGACATGTGACCGCCATAGCGCCGGATCGCATAGTCGATCATGTCCGCCTCGACCTGGTCGAGCTGGCGCACATGGCCCTCGTTGTCCACGGCCATCACCGTGTCCGACGGGCGCACGGTCACCACGCGCTCCGCCACCGGACCGTCGCCGGACAACTCGGCAGCGCCGGAGGGGACGCTGGTGCGCTGGGCCGACGCGATCTGCGGGAAATCGTCGACGCCGAGCATCGTGCTCTCGGACAGGACGACCGCGCGGAACACCGCGTTTTCGAGCTGACGGACGTTGCCCGGCCAGCGGAAGGCCGTCAGCATCTCCATCGCCTCCGGCGTGATGCCGCGAACCTTCTTGCCTTCCTCGACCGCGAAACGGCTTATGAAGTGCTCGATCAGGTCAGGAATGTCCTCCGCCCGCTCCCGCAGCGGCGGGATGGTCAGCGGGAACACGTTGAGGCGGTAATAGAGATCCTCGCGGAACTTGCCCTCGGCCACCAGTTGCGCGAGGTCCCGATTCGTTGCCGAGATGATCCGTACGTCCACCTTGATCGGCTTGGTGCCGCCGACGCGGTCGATCTCGCTTTCCTGCAGGGCGCGCAGCAGCTTGACCTGCATGTCGAGGCGCAGTTCCCCGATCTCGTCGAGGAACAGCGTGCCGCCGTTTGCTTCCTCGAACTTTCCGGTGTGCCGGTCGGTGGCGCCGGTGAAGGCGCCCTTCTCGTGACCGAACAGGATCGATTCGACGAGGTTTTCGGGGATCGCCCCGCAATTGACGGTGACGAACGGCTTGCCCGCGCGGTCGGAGGAGCCCTGGATGGCGCGTGCGATCACCTCCTTGCCGACACCGGATTCGCCGTCGATCAGCACGGGGATGGACGACTTTGCCGCCCGCTCCGCCAGCTTCAGCACCTGGCGCATCGGCAGCGAGCGCGCGATGAGATCGTTGAAGCCCAGCGTGTTCGACGCCCGGCGCTTCAGCCGCTCCACCTCGCCGCTCAACCGGTTCAGCTTGAGGCAGTTCTCGATGGAAACCTGCAGCCGTTCCGGACTCGCGGGCTTCACGATGAAATCGTTTGCGCCCGCGCGCATCGCCTCGACCACGGTCGTGACGCTTCCATGCGCGGTCAGGACAATCACGGGCAGACCGGGCCGTTCCGGCTTGATCTCCGCCAGCACGGCCATGCCGTTCATGCCGGGCATCACGAGGTCCAGCAGCACAAGATCGACGTCGGCTCCCTTCGGCCCACGCAGATAGTCGAGCGCAGCACGCCCGTCCTGCGCCGTTTCCGTCACGTAGCCCTGCGTGCCCACAACCGATTCCAGCAGGCGCCGCTGTGCCGGATCATCGTCGACGATCAGTATCTTCTGAACCATTGCCAATCCCGCTTCGGCTTGCATGCCCCCCTCGCCCCTTGCGGGCAAGCACGCAACTTCTATTAACCCTACACGCGACCCCGCGTCATCCGCAATACGGAGTCCCAAAATCACACAATCGACGCCGATGCTTAAGGCCACGTTAAGGGCGCGGCAAGAAGGGCTTGCCGCGGTTCGCTTGAAAAAAACACGCGGTGGCGGGGAACCCGGTGTCACGGGAGAGCGTTACACTGTTGCCGGTCGTGACTGTCATGGCTGGCGTGCAGTGTGTCTTTATCGAGACGTTCGCCATCACAGTGTTGCGCCTATGCAACGTCGGCGAGCTTAATGCCTTAAGGGGAGGTCCGCGGTTGCCCTTCGTGCAAGGGCTGTGCGAAGAATGGCGATGCGGGGTTTTATCGGTTCGAAGCCCTGACTTGGTCATGCACACCGGACCTGTGCGGAAATTTACGGAGACGAGGGATGAGGGCAATCTCCCGAGCGATGATGATGGGTGCTTTTCTGGGCCTGGCCGGTTGCGCGGGCCTCGGCGGCACCTTCCATGCAGAAGATTTCATCGGCCAGAACATTCAGGGTTCTGACTTCAACGCCCACCTTGCGCGCGAGTATCAGAGCGTTGCGCGCCTGGAGGCGAAGGAGCACGTGAACTGGTACCAGTCCGGCCTCTACACCAACAAGGGTCTCGCGGCGATGGGCGGCGAGACGGTTCTTCCGTGGGAGCCGGCCGACTTCGGTGTCGGCGGTGACGCGGACGCATGGCGCAACGACCTGCTCGCGGCGCTCGATGCCAACCGGTCCGCGCGTCCGGAGGCTTGCGCCCGCGCCCAGGTGATGTACGACGCCTACCTGCACGCCAGCGACAGCGTCTATCCGCCCACGCCGGCGGAGCGTGCGGAGCAGTTCAAGGACGCGCTCGCGGCCTGCAAGGGCGGTGCACCGGTTGCGGCTCCCGCCGCTCCGAACGCGTTCACCATCTACTTCGGCTTCGACAAGTACAATCTGACGGCGGAAGCCCAGCGCGTCGTGGACAGCATCGTGTCGGCTCTGCGCGGCATGGCTGCGCCGCGCGTCACGGTTGACGGCCACACCGACACAGCCGGCCCGTCGGCTTACAACCTCGGCCTCGGCGACCGCCGTGCCAAGGCTGTGCAGAAGGCCCTGACGGACCGCGGCGTGGGTGCGGGCGCGATCTCGACCGACACGCTCGGCGAGTCGCAGCTGGCCGTTCCGACTGCGGACGGCACGCCTGAGCCGCTCAACCGCCGCGCGGTCATCACGATCAAGTAAGATCGCGGACCGGTTTCGGACCCCCGCACGGGATCCGGAGTGAGATGGAAGGCCCCGCCACCTCGGCGGGGCCTTTCTCTTTTCGCCCCGCGGGCCATATCCCCGGGCAGGGCCTGCCGGGGCCCTCGATGGCAGAATGGCGGAGCGGACAGGCCTCACGATGGAGCAGGACGAGGAGCGCAACAGGCTGGGCGGCAGGGTGCGCCGGTACGCGCGGGTCTCCACCAATGTGGGCGGGCTTGCTGCGCGCTTCGCCGGCAGCCGCCTGCTCGGGATGGACCTCGACCGCGGCCGGCATGCCAGCGAGTTGACGGCAGCTCTGGGCGGGCTGAAGGGCCCCCTGATGAAGGTGGCGCAGCTTCTCGCGACGATTCCCGAGGCCTTGCCGGACGAATATGCGCAGGAGCTTGCCACGCTCCAGTCGAACGCGCCGCCCATGGGCTGGCCGTTCGTGCGCCGCAGGATGTCCGCGGAACTCGGCCCGGACTGGCAGGCGAGATTCGCGCAGTTTGGCCGCGATGCCGTGGCGGCCGCCTCGCTGGGGCAGGTACACAGGGCAACGGCGCACGATGGGCGCCTGCTCGCGGTCAAGCTCCAGTATCCCGAGATGGCCTCTGCGGTAGAGGCCGACCTGCGCCAGCTTTCGGTCATTCTCGCGATCTTCCGCCGCATGGACGGCGCCATCGACCCCTCGCAGATCGGCGAGGAGATCGGGATGCGGCTGCGCGAGGAGCTGGATTACGGCCTGGAACGCCGGCACATGCGGCTCTATCGC
Organism: Futiania mangrovi; assembly: GCF_024158125.1. Classification (NCBI taxonomy): domain Bacteria; kingdom Pseudomonadati; phylum Pseudomonadota; class Alphaproteobacteria; order Futianiales; family Futianiaceae; genus Futiania; species Futiania mangrovi. The sequence goes on from NZ_JAMZFT010000001.1 coordinate 74,209, forward strand.
AGGATGCTGGCGGACGTGCCGGAGGTGACCGTTCCGGAGCCGGTGGAGAGCCTGTCGACGGGCCGCCTGCTGACCATGGAGTGGCTGGACGGAAAGCCCGTTCTGGACTTCACGGACGCGCCCCAGGAGGCCCGCAATCGCATTGCCGAGGCCATGTTCAAGGCATGGTGGCGGCCCTTCTCGGGGTTCGGCGCGATCCACGGCGACCCGCATCTCGGAAATTACACGGTGCGCGAAGACGGCGGCCTGAACCTTCTGGATTTCGGCTGCATCCGTACCTTCCCGCCGGAGTTCGTCCGCGGCGTCGTGGATCTCTACCGGGCAATCCGCGACGGTGACCGGGCGCTCGCCGTGCACGCCTACGAAACCTGGGGCTTCCGCAACCTCACAGCGGAGATGGTCGACGCGCTGAACATCTGGGCGCGTTTCATCTACGGGCCGATGCTCGAGGACCGGGTGCGAACCATTGCCGACGGTGTGAGCCCCGGGCAATACGGGCGCGCGGAGGCGCAGGAGGTGCATGGCCGCTTGCGCAGGCTGGGCAAGATCACCCCGCCGCGCGAGTTCGTGTTCATGGACCGGGCCGCCATCGGGCTGGGCGCGGTGTTTCTGCGCCTGGGCGCCGAATTGAACTGGCACCGGCTCTTCAACGCGATGATCGGCGATTTCGACACCGGCGGGCTTCGGGACGCGCAGGGGCGTGCGTTCTGCGATGCGGACGTGCCCCTGCCTGCAGCCGCGCACGCCTCGGCCTAGCAGACCGAATTCCTCAGCTGTCCGTACCAGTTCGCTTGCGGGGCGGCGCGGGTTTCGGTATTCCGAGTGTCATTATCGGGGTAATCGTTCGGGACAGGACCGGTATGGCTAAGAAGACCGAGGAGGGGGCGCGCATGGACATTGCAGAGCACGAGCGGACATGGGCCGGATTCGTGACGTTCACGAAATGGGGAACCATTTCGGTCGCGCTCGTGTTGATCCTGATGGCACTGTTCCTTCTCTGAGGGAACGGCGCCGCACTGCCGTGTGCGCTATCGCGGCGGAGATCCATCCGCCGGCCGGGGAGGGGCCATGAAAATCGCAATCCCGAAGGAGACACGGGACAAGGAGCCCCGTGTCGCCGCAACGCCTGAGACCGTGAAGAAATTCATCGGCCTCGGTGCCGAGGTGACGGTCGAGAAGGGCGCCGGAGCGGGCTCGTACATCGCCGACGCGCTCTTCGAGGAAGCGGGTGCGAAGATCGCGGGCACGCACAAGACGTGCGTCTCCGGTGCGGACGTGGTGCTGAAGGTGCGCCGCCCGCAGGAGAAGGAGCTGAAGGACTACAAGTCCGGCACGGTGGTCGCCTGCCTCCTCAATCCCTACAACGATCCGGACACGATGAAGGCCTGCGCGGACGCGGGCCTTACCGTCTTCGCCATGGAATTCATTCCGCGCATCACGCGCGCGCAGTCGATGGATGTGCTGTCGAGCCAGGCGAACCTCGCGGGCTACCGCGCGGTGGTCGAGGCGGCGGCGCTGTTCGAGAAGGCCATGCCGATGATGATGACCGCCGCGGGCACCGTCGCCCCCGCCAAGGCCTTCGTGATGGGCGCGGGCGTCGCGGGCCTGCAGGCGATCGCCACGGCAAGGCGTCTCGGCGCGGTCGTGACCGCGACCGACGTGCGCCCAGCCGCGAAGGAGCAGGTCGAATCGCTGGGCGCCAAGTTCATCGCGGTCGAGGACGAGGAATTCAAGCAGGCCGAGACCGCGGGCGGCTACGCCAAGGAGATGTCGGAAGAGTACCGCAAGAAGCAGGCGGAGCTTGTGGCAAGCCATGTCGCCAAGCAGGACATGGTCATCACCACGGCGCTCATTCCCGGCCGCCCGGCACCGGTCCTCGTGACCGAGGAGATGGTGAAGGCGATGCGCCCCGGCTCCGTCATCGTCGACCTGGCGGTCGAGCAGGGCGGCAATTGCCCGCTGTCGAAGCCCGACGAGGTTGTCGAGGCGCATGGCGTGCGCATCGTCGGCTATCCCAACATGGCGGGCCGCATCGCGGTCGATGCCTCGGCGCTCTATGCGCGCAACCTTCTGAACTTCCTGACGCCGATGATCGACAAGGAGAAGGGCGCGCTCGCCATCGACTGGGATGACGACATCGTGAAAGGCACGCTGATCGCCCGCGACGGTGCGGTCGTGCATCCGAACTTCGCGAAATCCGGCTGAGGCCAGGGGGGACAACCATGGCGCAGGACCTGAACGCAGCACTGGAGACGGCCCGGGCGGCGCGCGACGCGCTCGACGCTGCCATCGCGCAGGCCGCCGAGACGGCACAGGCGATGGAAGGCACGGCGGGCGCGGTCGCAGATGCCGCCGGCCACGCGACAGGCATCGACCCGTTCATCTTCCGCATCGCGATCTTCGTGCTGGCGATCTTCGTCGGCTACTACGTGGTGTGGAGCGTGACGCCCGCACTGCACACGCCGCTGATGTCGGTGACCAACGCGATCTCCTCGGTGATCGTGGTCGGTGCACTTCTGGCCGTGGGCGTGTCGCTCGGCGACGTGACGAGCGAGAGCGCCGGCTGGGGCGCGAAGATCCTGGGGTTCCTCGCGCTCGTCATGGCGAGCGTGAATATCTTCGGGGGCTTCCTCGTCACCCAGCGGATGCTGGCCATGTACAAGAAGAAGACCTGAAGGGGGCTAGAGAGACATGTCAGCCAATCTCGCGGCCCTTCTCTACCTGGTTTCCGGGGTCCTGTTCATCCTTGCGCTGCGCGGCCTGTCGCATCCGACGACCTCGCAGCGGGGCAACCGCATGGGCATGGTCGGCATGGCCATTGCCGTCGTCACGACGCTGTTCGTGGCGGCGCCATCGGACCTGACCTCCTGGGTGCTGATTCTCGCCGGCATCGCCATCGGCGGCGGCATCGGCGCGAAGATCGCGCGCGACGTGCCGATGACGAGCATGCCGCAGCTCGTCGCGGCCTTCCACTCCCTGGTCGGCATGGCCGCGGTGTTCGTGGCGGCGGCCGCGCTCTATGCGCCGGAAGCGTTCGGCATCGGCACGCTCGGCAACATCAAGACGGCGAGCCTGATCGAGATGGCCCTCGGGGCCGCGATCGGCGCGATCACCTTCTCCGGCTCGATCATCGCGTTTCTGAAGCTCGACGGGCGCATGTCGGGAAAGCCGATCACCTTCCCGAACCAGCACCTGGTGAACCTCGCGCTCGGCATTGCGCTGGTCGTGCTCATCATCTGGTTCACGGCGACGGACAGCGCGCTTGCGTTCTGGCTGCTGGCGCTGCTCGCCTTCGCCATCGGCGTGCTGATCATCATCCCGATCGGCGGCGCGGACATGCCGGTCGTCGTGTCGATGCTCAACTCCTACTCGGGCTGGGCCGCGGCGGGCATCGGCTTCACGCTGGAAAACACGGCGCTGATCATCACGGGCGCGCTGGTGGGCTCGTCGGGCGCGATTCTCAGCTACATCATGTGCAAGGGCATGAACCGCTCCTTCTTCTCCGTCATCCTCGGCGGCTTCGGCGGGGAGACTGTGGCGGCTGCAGCCGGCGAGGTTGAGCAGCGCCCGGTGAAGCAGGGCTCGGCGGAAGACGCGGCCTTCGTGATGAAGAACGCCTCCAAGGTCATCATCGTGCCGGGCTATGGCATGGCGGTGGCGCAGGCCCAGCACGCGGTGCGCGAGATGGCCGACCTGCTGAAGGAGGCGGGCGTCGAGGTGAAGTACGCCATCCATCCCGTCGCGGGCCGCATGCCCGGCCACATGAACGTTCTGCTGGCCGAGGCGCAGGTGCCCTATGACGAGGTGTTCGAGCTGGAGGACATCAATTCGGAGTTCTCCGACGCCGACGTTGCCTTCGTGATAGGTGCCAACGACGTGACCAACCCGGCGGCCAAGACCGACAAGTCCTCGCCGATCTACGGCATGCCGGTGCTCGACGTGGAGAAGGCGCGCACCGTCCTCTTCGTGAAGCGCGGTATGGGCTCGGGCTATGCAGGCGTGGAGAACGAGCTGTTCTTCCGCGACAACACGATGATGCTGTTTGCCGACGCCAAGAAGATGGTGGAGGCGATCGTCCGCGACCTCTGACCCGCGGCGAAAGCGCACAGCCACGCGAAACGCCGGGCCTGGGAGCGATCCAGGGCCCGGCGTTCTGCGTAGGAACCTTCCGAACGAGAACACAACGAACGGGAGTGGATGCAATGTTTCTCACCGGATGGGCCGGATCGGCCGCGGGTGCATGGGCCGCCGTGGGCCTCGTGGTCACGGGCCTTCTCAGCGCCGCTGTCGTCGGGCTGGTGCTCACCGGCCCGCTCGAAGCGGCACATGGGGGGGTGGAGCAGGACGCGGCGGGGGTGCCTGCTGCCGCGTCCTCCGATCCCTGGAGCCATTTCGAGTGACCCGATGGGCACAAGGGGCGGAAATGAAAAAGGCCAGCGCAAGCTGGCCTTTGACGTTTTCAGTGAAGGAGCGTTCCGGCGCGCGCGCCGGGCCCGGCCTTAGAGCAGACCTTCGCGCTGCGCCCGCTTCCGCGCCAGCTTCCGCGCCCGGCGGACAGCCTCGGCCTTTTCACGGGCCCGCTTTTCCGACGGCTTCTCGTAATGATTGCGGAGCTTCATCTCGCGGAAGATGCCCTCACGCTGCATTTTCTTCTTCAGCGCCTTGAGAGCCTGGTCGACGTTGTTGTCGCGAACGATGACTTGCACGTTGTTTCCTTCACCCGCCTTTCTGTACGTGGGCGCGGCTTATAGCAAAGGCGGAACGGCCTGTCCACATGCTGCGTGCGGAGCGGGAGAGGCAATCCGCCGCTTTTCCTCGCGCTCCCGGCGGCCTAGTGTTCACCCCATCGAGTGTCCCCGGCGCCCGGGGGAGGAGAGACGATGACCGACCCGCACCTCGACGTGAAGCGCGCGATTCTCGCCGCCGCCGTGGCCCACGCAGGCTTCGACGGCTGGACCGATGCGACCTTGTGCGCCGCGGCCGCAGAAGCCGGCGTGAGCGCTGGCCGGGCGCGGCTCGCCTTTCCGGCGGGTGCGCCCGATCTCGTGGCCTTCTATGTCGCGGAGGCCGACCGGCGCATGGTCGAGGCGTTGCGGGAAAAGGACTTGCCCACGATGAAGATCCGGGAGCGGATCACGACCGCCATCCGGACGCGGCTGGAGCAGGCGGAGGGAGAACGGGACGCGGTGCGCCGGGCGGCCGCGCTCTTGGCCCTGCCGCAGAACGCGGGGCTGTCGCTGCGCTCGCTCTATGGCACCGTGGACGCCATGTGGCGCGCGGCGGGCGACGCCTCCACCGACCACAATTTCTACACCAAGCGCCTGACGCTGGCGGCCGTCTATTCGTCCGTGCTGCTCTACTGGCTGGGCGACGACAGCGAGGGGCGGCAGGCGACCTGGGCCTTCCTCGACCGGCGCATCCAGAACGTCATGGACTTCGAGAAGTTCAAGGCGCGCCTGCCCGATCTCGGCGGCGTGGCCGAGGCGCCGCTGCGCCTCCTGGGCGCGCTGCGCTATGCCGGGGCCGCGCGCCGTCCCGTGCGGTCGGTCGTACCCCGGCCCGGCGCGCGTCGCTGACCGGAGCGCTTGCGCGCTACCAGCCCAGCGCGGCGAGCAGCACGGCGACCGTCATGTAGATCAGGATCAGCACGCCGACGGTCCAGAAGGTCGCGCGCACGTCATGGGTCTGCGCCGTCGCATAGGCGGCGAAGTGCAGCAGCCGCGAGGCCACATAGCCATAGAGCACCACCTGCGCCATCAGCAGCGACGGCCCGGTCAGCACGTAGAGAAATCCCGCCACGAGGAAGAACGGCACGTTCTCGAGGTCGTTCATGTGGATGCGCCGCATACGCTCCACCCGCTCGTCCGGGGCAAGCTGCTTCGGGTCCGGTGCCGGGTTCAGCGGGGTCTTGCGCAGATCCTCCGGCGCCCGGTAGCCGCCCTTCACCTGCATCATGCGCAGGACAGTCAGCCAGGCCATCGCAAGCGTCTTGAGAATCATCAGCGCCGCGGCGATCGCATAGGTCGCGAACACCGGGTCGTCCAGGCTGAACTGTGTCATCGCGGTATACCCCCCTCGCCCCCTGATGGAGCCGGGGCAGGATAGCACCTTTCGGCTCTAGCCTTGTCGCGCTCCGGACGAGGGTCCCGTCAGGCGCGTGACATGCCCCATCTTGCGGCCCGCACGCGCCTCCGCCTTGCCATAGAGGTGCAGCGCCGCGCCGGGTTCCGCCACGATCTCGCGCCAGGCGTGCGCCTCGTTCCCGATCAGGTTGGTCATCACCGCGCCCGAATGGCGGGCGGGCGACCCCAGCGGCCAGCCGCAGACGGCGCGGACATGCTGCTCGAACTGGCTGACGGCGCAAGCCTCCAGCGTCCAGTGGCCGGAGTTGTGGACGCGCGGCGCGATCTCGTTGACCAGCAGGCCGCCGTCGCGGGCCACGAACATCTCCACGCCCATGACGCCCACATAGTCGAGCGCGGTTGCGATGGCCTCCGCCATGCGCACCGCCTCCGCCGCCTGCGCGGTCGTCAGCGCCGACGGCACGGTCGAGGTGTGTAGGATGTGGTTGCGGTGGACGTTCTCCACGGGGTCATAGGCCGCCACCGCGCCGTCCACGCCCCGCGCGACGATCACGGAGACCTCGCGCGCGAAGTCGACGAAGCCCTCGAGGATTGCGGGCGCGGACCCGATCTCCCGCATCGCGGCGTCGAATGCAGCCGGATCGCTTGCGCTGAGCTTCGCCTGCCCCTTGCCGTCGTAGCCGAACTGCCGGGTCTTCAGGATCGCCGGCGTGCCGATCAGCGCGGCTGCCCGCGCCAGGTCCATCGGCTTGTCGACGGCCTGAAAGGGGGCCGTCCCGATGCCGAGACCGTTGACGAAGGTCTTTTCGTTCAACCGGTCGCGGGCGATGGCGAAGGCACGCGCGCCAGGCCGTACCGGGACGATGGGCGCGAGCGCATCGAGCGCGGCGTCGGGCACGTTCTCGAACTCGACCGTCACCACGTCGGCGGCATCGGCCAATGCGTCGAGCGCCTCGCGGTCGGTGTAGTCCCCGCGGATATGGCGGCATACCTGGCCTGCGGGGGGATCGGCCTCGGGCGCCAGCACGACCGCGCGGATGCCGAGGCGGGCGGCCGCCAGTGCGATCATGCGGCCCAGCTGTCCGCCGCCGAGGATCCCGAGGGTGCCGCCGGGCGGGACCGGCGCCGTATCATGCCTCATCGCTGGGCGCCTCCGCGACCGCCGCCGTCCGCTCCGCCCGCCATTGCGCGAGCCGGGCCCCGACCTCCGCGTTGCCGAGCGCGACGATGGAGGCCGCCATCAGCCCCGCATTGGTCGCGCCCGCAGCCCCGATGGCCAGCGTGCCGACCGGCACGCCCGCGGGCATCTGGACGATGGAGAGCAGGCTGTCGAGACCGGAGAGCGTCCGGCTCTGCACCGGCACGCCGAGGACGGGGAGCGTGGTCAGGCTCGCCACCATGCCGGGCAGGTGGGCGGCGCCACCCGCGCCCGCTACGATCACCTTGAGGCCGCGCGCCTGTGCCGATTTCGCGTAGTCATAGAGCCGTTCGGGCGTGCGGTGTGCGGAGACGATGCGGATCTCGTGCGCGACGCCCAGTTCGGCGAGCACGTCGGAAGCCGCCTTCATCGTCGTCCAGTCGGACTGCGAGCCCATGATGACGCCGACGTCGATGCTGGCCGCGGTCATGGCGTGTTCCCCTCTGGCACCGGCGTGTGCAGGCCCGCCACGGCCCCGATCGCCCGGAAAGCGCGGGAGTATAGGGGCAGAGGCGCGGTGTGCAAGGGGCTGGCGGATGCGCGGGCCGTGCGGGGAGTGCTCAGGCGATGATGTCCGGCGTGATCTGGTCCTCGATGCGCACGATCTCGTCGCGCAGCATCAGCTTGCGCTTCTTCAGGCGCCGGATCTGAAGCTCGTCGCGCAGGCTTGCCGTCTCCAGCGCACGGATCGCATCGTCGAGGTCGCGGTGCTCCTGTTTCACGATTTCGAGGCGGGCCCTCAGCACGTCCTGTTCGTCCATGATTCTTCCCGCAAAAGCCTCCACCCCACGCGCCCTTAGTGCTAGCCCGGAACGCTCCGCGCGTCCATCATCTCCCGCGTGCATCAGGGTTTTCCGGCACGGGGGAGGAGGCAGCATGGAGATACCGGAAGGGACGCTGTGGCGCTTTGCGGTGGCGCTCTACGGCCAGCCGGGCGTAGCCGACGATTGCCTTGCCCTGCAGGACCGGTACGGGGCCGCGGTCACGGTGATCCTCTGGCTCGCGTGGGCGTGGGCGGAAGCGCGCCCGGTGCCGGTGGGGGAGGCGCGGGGCGATCTGCTCGCGCGAATTGGCGCCTGGCGGGCCGTCGCGACGGACCCCTTGCGCGCTGTGCGCCGCGCGATGAAACCGCACGAGGACGACCTGCCCCTTGGGGCCGAGGCGCGCGCGGCGGTCAAGGCGGCGGAGCTTGCCTGCGAGCGGGCCGAGCTTGCGCTGCTCGAAGCCGGGACGGGCAGCAGCGGGCGGACCTTCGCGACACTGGAGGAGGCTGTGGCCGCGGCGCGCGCCACCCTGCCGCAGGACGGCGGTGGTGCGGAAGACCTCCTGCGGCGGATCTTCGTCGCGGCCGCCCATGCCCGATAGCGGCGGTCAGTCCTTCCGCGGCCCCTTGCGCCTGCCCTTGGTCAGGTCCTCGCCCCACCGCTTCACGTCCGGCACGGCGATGCCGAAGAGGTCGAGCGCGCGTCCGGCAGCCTGCGTCACGACCTCGTCCATCGTCTCGAGCCCCGCATAGAAGGCCGGCACGGGGGGCGCCACCACGGCGCCCATCTCGGTTACCGCGACCATGTTGCGCAGGTGGCCGAGATGCAGCGGCGTCTCCCGCGCCACGAGGACGAGGCGGCGGCGCTCCTTCAGCGTCACGTCGGCGGCGCGGGTCAGCAGGTTCGAGGTCACGCCGGTGGCGATCTCCGCCAGCGTGCGCATGGAGCAGGGGGCGACGATCATGCCCATGGTCGCAAACGAACCCGAGGCGAGCGCCGCACCCACGTCCTCCACCTTGTAGACGGTGTGGGCAAGCGCATGAACGTCCGCCGGCTTGCGGCCGGTCTCGTACCCGATGGTCATGTCGGCTGCATGGGTCGTGACGAGGTGCGCCTCGACCCCTGCGTGGGCCAGCATTTCAAGCACCCGCACGCCGATCGCCACGCCCGATGCGCCAGAGATACCGACGATCAATCTTTTGCCGTTCATGATGGGCAACCTCACTGGCGGGAGTCCGTATCCATGCCCATTTCCAATCGAGGGCATGTGGTGCTCTACTGGTTACATCAGCAATGGGAGGCATATCATGAGCCTGGAGTCGCACATCCATCAGCTTTCCCGCAAGCACGCCGAACTGGAGCGTTGCCTCGCCGAGGAGGAGAACCGCCCGGCGGCCGATACCCGGCGCATTGCGGAGATCAAGCGTGAGAAGCTGCGGCTGAAGGACGAGATTGCCCGCCTGACGCATCACTGAGGCTTTCGGGCGCAATGCCGGGCCCCACAGATTGGGGCTCGGCAAGCCCGCCTGCGATCGCGTAGCATCCCCCCGCTGACGGCTAACCGGACACGGGGAAAACAGCATCATGTCGCTCAAGGATCATGCCGCGATCGTCACCGGCGGCGCGAAGGGGATAGGCCGCGCCATCGTCGAGCGATTCGCCCGCGACGGCGCACGGCTCGTCATCGCGGACACGGACGAGGGCGCAGGCGAAAAGCTGCGCGAGGAAATCGTCGAGGCGGGCGGAGAGGCGATTTTCATCGATTGCGACGTTTCGGACCGGCTGGATGTCCACAATCTCGTGGCGGCCGCGATCGACGCCTATGGCCGCATCGACACGCTCGTGAACAACGCCGGGATCATCGCCGGGGCCGACTTCCTCGACTACAAGGAAGATGATTTCGACCGGGTGCTGGCGGTCAACCTGAAGGGCCCCTTCCTCGTCGGCCAGGCGGTCGCCCGCCAGATGGTCAAGCAGATCGCGGAGGAGGAAACGAAGCCCCGCGACGTACGCGCGGCCATCGTCAACATGTCCTCGGTCAACGCGGTTCTGGCGATCCCGAACCAGCTCGCCTATGTGACTTCGAAGGGCGGGCTGAACCAGATGACCAAGGTCATGGCGCTGTCGCTCGCGCCGCATGGCATCCGGGTCAACGCGATCGGGCCGGGCTCGATCCAGACCGACGTGCTGAAGGCGGTGATGGGGGACGAGGCCGCCAAGCGGAAGATCCTGTCGCGCACGCCCATCGGGCGCATCGGCCAGCCGGAGGAGATCGCGGAACTGGCGGCCTTCCTCGCATCGCCGGCGGCAAGTTATCTCACGGGCACCTGCATCTATGCCGACGGCGGACGGATGGGCCTCAATTATCTCATGCCGACCGACGAGGAGTAGGCGCGCTTGCGCGACGGACGTGGCGGGCGGGAGCCATCTCCCCTCTGGCTGAAGGCGAGCCCGGTCATCTTCCTGCTGATCTGGTCGGGCGGCTTCGGCTTTGCGAAGATGGGGCTGGAACATGCAGAGCCCCTGACCCTTCTGGCGCTGCGCTACGCGCTGGTGCTGGCGGTGCTGGCGCCCGCTGCCCTGCTGTTGCGCCCCCCGCTGCCGCCGAGCAGGGCAGTGTGGGGGCACCTCGCCGTGGTCGGCGTGCTCTTCCAGACCGTCTACTTCGGCCTGTGCTATGTCGCCATGAAATCCGGACTGTCGGCGGGCGGCATCGCGATGATCGTCTCCATGCAGCCGATCCTCGTTGCCATCCTCGCGCCACGGCTGACTGGCGAGGTGGTGACGCTGCGGCGGTGGGCGGGCCTCGGCCTCGGCCTTGCCGGCGCGGCGCTGGTCATCGGCGTGCGCAACGAGCTTTCGGCCGAATCGCTCCTCGGTCCTGCGCTGGCTGGCATCGCGGTCTTCGCAATCGCGGGCGCGACGCTCTATGAGCGCCGGTTCGGCGTCACCTGCCACCCGGTCACCTCCAACGCGGTGCAGTACGCCGCAGGCTTCGCCACGACGCTGCCGCTCGCGCTTGCCATGGAGAACCTGCACGTCGACTGGACGTGGGAGCTTGGCATCGCGCTCGTCTATCTCGTGGTCGGCAATTCGCTGGTGGCGCTGACGCTGCTGCTGGCGATGATCCGGCGCGGCGAGGCGGCGCAGGTCTCCAGCCTGTTCTTCATGGTGCCGCCGGTCAGCGCGCTGATCGCCTGGCTCGTGATCGGCGAGGTCATGCCGCCGGTTGCCTGGGCGGGGCTGGCGCTTGCAGCGGCGGGCGTCGCCATCGCGGGGCCGGCGGGGAGCCGTATGCGCCGTTCGTGATGGCCTGAAATGCGAAAGGGGCGCAGCTTTCGCCGCGCCCCCTGGCAGCAACGCGACGCCTTGCCCGTTATTCCGATTTCGGCAGGTTGAAGAGGCTGTCTGCGTCGATCTCTTCCTCACGCCCGTCCGCGCGCAGGTCGTCGGGGTGGGTATCCTCCGCGAGGCTGTCCGCCGCCGGCATGAGCGTCGCGCCCTCTGCCGCCTGGGGATTGTCCTTGGCGAGCTTGGCCTGCGCCTTCTGCACGGCCTGGTCCAGCTCCACCTGCGTGCAAAGGCCGATCGACACGGGGTCGATGAACTTGAGGTTGGCGGCATTCCAGTGCGTCTTCTCGCGGATCGCCTGGATCGTCGTCTTCGTCGTGCCGATCAGCTTCGAGATCTGCGCGTCCGAAAGCTCCGGATGGTAGCGCACCAGCCAGTTGATCGCGTCCGGCTTCTCCTGCCGCTTGGAGACGGGCGTGTAGCGCGGCCCCTTCTGCTTGATCTTCGGCAGGGCGAGGTCGCGCGCGCGCATCTTCAGGCTGGCGGCGGGATCGGCCTCGCAGCGGGCGATCTCCTCGCGCGTCAGTTCACCCGCCGTGACCGGGTCGCGCCCCTTGATGCCCTGCGCCACGTCGCCGTCGGCGATGCCCTGCACCTCCAGCACGTGCAGGCCGCAGAAGTCCGCGATCTGGTCGAAGGACAGGGTGGTGTTGTCGATGAGCCAGACGGCCGTCGCCTTGGGCATGAGCGGCGTGGACATGGCGCCTCCGCAAACGATGTTGATCGGGTCTCGTTACAGCTTCTCTCCGGGCCGCGCCGGGGCTTTTCCGGTGCGCCGTCACCACGTATTCTCGCGATGGACGGGAAATTCGCCCCGTATATAGGCAATTTCCCCTGCAATGAAAAGCGCCTTGGCGGCTGCGTACTCAGTCCATCGTCAGGATGACCTTGCCCACGTGCCCGGAGGCCTCGAGATAGGCATGCGCCTCGGCGCCTTGCGGGAAGGAAAAGGTCTTGTCGATGACCGGCCCGACGCGCCCGCTCTCCAGCAGCGGCCACACCTCGCGCTCCAGGGCTTCCGCGATCTCGGCCTTCTGCTCGACCGTGCGCGGCCGCAGGGTGGAGCCGGTGATGGTCAGCCGCTTCACCATCATCTTCACGAAATCGACCTCGGCCTTCGAACCCTGCAGGAACGCGATCTGCACCAGGCGGCCCTCCAGTGCCAGCGTGTCGATGTTCTTCTGGATGTAGGGACCGCCCACCATGTCGAGGATCAGGTCCACCCCCCGCCCGTCGGTCAGCGTCTTCGCTTCCGCCACGAAGTCCTGCGTGCGGTAGTTGATCGCCTTCTCCGCCCCCAGCTTCTCGCACGCCCGGCACTTCTCGTCCGTCCCGGCGGTGGCGAACACGCGCGCCCCGCGCGCCGCGGCCAGCTGGATCGCGGTCGTGCCGATGCCGCTCGACCCGCCGTGGACGAGGAAGGTTTCCCCCGCCTGCAGGCGCCCGCGGTCGAAGACGTTGGTCCAGACGGTGAAATAGGTCTCCGGCACGCCGGCCGCACTGACCATGTCCATGCCCGCCGGGATCGGCAGGGTCTGGGCGGCGGGCGCGGTCACATATTCGGCGTAGCCGCCGCCCGCGACCAGCGCCATGACCTTGTCGCCCGCCTTCCAGCGGTCGACGCCGGCGCCTGCCGCCACCACTTCGCCCGCGACCTCGAGCCCGGGCCACTCCGGCGCGCCCTTCGGCGGCGGATAGCCGCCCTTGCGCTGCGCGATGTCGGGGCGGTTCACGCCCGCGGCGGCAACCTTGATCAGCACCTCGTCATGTGCCGGTTGCGGCACTGGCCGCGTGGCCGGCTTCAGCACCTCCGGCCCGCCCGGCTCGGTGATCTCGACGACGGTCATGGTTTCGGGAAGCGGCATGGCGGACGGCCTCTTGTCTTGATTGATGGGTGTCGCCCCGGGACAATAGCCCGTCGGGCCTGGCGGTCCAACCGGGGCCGGACGCATGCGCCAATGCAGGGAGGGAAAGGCGATGATCTGGGACGAGGTGCCGCCGCCGAAGCCTGAGGGGATCGTACCGGGCGCGGATCTGTCGCGCCTGTCGATCGGGGAGCTTGAGGAGCGCATAGCGACGCTCAAGGCGGAGATCGCACGGGCCGAGCAGGCCATCTCGGCCAAGCGCGCGAGCAAGGATGCCGCCGATTCCGTCTTCGGCGGGCCGCGTTAACCGGGCCTTAAGGCTTCCCGTGCTTTAACCATGAGGCGTGCCGCGATCCGGCACGGCCTGGTGGACGATCCTCCACCTTTTTCGATGCCTCCCTGTTAGACTTGAGCCGTGCCTGTCACGGCTCTTTCTTTTTGCGCCCGCCGCCCGCATCGTGGGCCATGATCGGGGCCGGACAGGGGGGCGAGGCCAATGCTTTCGATCCCGCGCGTGCCGTCCCGGCGGACAGCCGTCGTCGTGGCGCTGCTCGGCCTTCTGGCGGTTAGCCATTCGGTCCTCTTCATCCGCCTCGCCGACGCGCCGGCGGTCACCATCGCCTTCATGCGGGTTCTCGTGGGCACGCTCGTGTTCGCGCCGTTCGGCGCCGCGGCGCTGCGCGCTCTCGAGGGGGTCGATCCGGGCATCATGCGGCGCGCGGTGCTGTTGTCGCTGGGCAGCGGGGCGTTCCTCGCGGCGCATTTCGCAAGCTGGATCGCCTCCATGCAACGGGTGAGCATCGCGGAATCCATGGTGCTGGTCAGCCTGACACCGATCTGGATCGTGCTGATCGACGCGGCGCTGGGCCGCGGTGCGCCGGGCCGTTTGCTTGCCGGCGCCATCGCGCTCTGCCTTGCGGGCACGGCGGTGCTGGGCTTTCAGGGCGCGCAGCGTGTGGACGGCGACCTGCTCGGCCTTGGCCTTGCGACGGCGGGGGGCGTGTGCATGGCGGTCTACCTCACGGCCGGGCGCACCGCGCGTCAGCACCTGCCGGTCACGGCCTATGTGACGCTGTGCTATGGCTCCGCAGCGGCCTGGCTCCTTGCGGGCGCTTTGCTGGGCGGAGTTCCGCTGGGCGGTTTCGGCGAACAGACATGGGCGGCGATGATCGCGCTCGGCCTCGTGAGCCAGGTAATCGGACATACGAGCTACAACTGGACGCTGGGCACCCTGCCGCCGGTCTTCGTCGCGGTCTGTCTCCTGGGGGAGCCGATTCTCGGTGCGCTGCTCGGCCTCCTCTACCTGCAGGAGGCGATTCCGCCGGGCGCCGCCGCGGGTGGGGTCCTGATCCTCGCCGGCCTCGGACTGGCGCTGGCAGCAGAACTGCGGAAGGCGGGCTGAGGCGGCCCGCGCGCCGACCGCAGCCTGGCCAGGGGCGAAAATTTGACGGATCTGTCATCGGCCTGACGCATGGCGCTTGACGAAGATCGACAGCCACGGCTACGATCCTTCTCGACAGGCAAGTCTGACAGGGATGCGTCAAAAAGAATTGGGGGGCTGGCGGTTTTCAGGAACCGGCAGCCCTTTTCAAAAGGACGCAGAAGATAAGCCAGGGGAGACCGAACGGGGCTGCCGCGCGACCGCGCGGCGGCCCCGTTTGCTTGCGCGTCCGCCCTGCGTTCGCCGCCGTTCTCTTTTTCCACAGGCCGCCTCCCGAAGCGTCACGATGCGGCACGGACTGTGCATTACCGGAGCAATGGACGTTCCAGGACGTCCCCGAATGATCCAGCCGGGGCACAATCGGCGGATGAGCACAGGCGGCGGGGCACAATGATGAGCAGCGTGGGTGAGCAGTTGCACACGGCAGGAAGGCAACAGGACAGGGCGGACATGGTCGCGCAGATCGGCGCGCGCCAGTTCGCGAGTTCGGCGGTTTTCTACAAGACCTTCGACGAGGCCATGGCGCTGGTGCAGGAAACGGCGGCCTATCTCGATGGGCAGGGACGCTTTGAAAGTCAGGATCTTGGCCGGGATTGCGCCCTTGTGTACGCCGCCGAAAGCATGCGTCTGACGACCCGGCTGATGCAGGTGTCGTCGTGGCTGCTGGCGCAGCGCGCGCTGCAGAAGGGGCAGATCGCATACGCCGAGGCTGCGGGGCCGAAATACCGGCTGTCCATGCCTGAGCCGTCGGTTGCACCGAACCCGCGTGTCCTGTCGCAGCTTCCGGACCGGTTCGTCACACTCATATCGCGTAGCCGCAGACTTTACGCCCGTGTCAAAAGGATTGACACGCAGCTGTACGGCGAGGGCGATCGAACGCAGCTTGCGGAGCCGCCGTTTGCCCATCACATCCGCCGTATCGAGGCTGCTTTCGCACCGGCGTTGCGCATGGACACCGCGCAGGCCGAGCCGCGGCATTCGCGTGGCGGCCGCGCCTGACCGGCGCGGCCAGCCCGGCATCGTTCAAGGGGGGCAGGCGCGCAAAGGGCGCGGAGGGGGAAACCCGTCCGCGCCCTTTCCGTCTTGAGGTGCGCCGCTCGAGGGCAGAACAGGGGCGCGTTACACCGCGCCCATGCGTTCGGCCGCTCAGCTCTTGATGACGCCGAAGCCTTCGAACCGCTTCTTGAAGCGGCTGATGCGGCCGCCCGTGTCCATCAGGCGCTGGGTGCCGCCCGTCCACGCCGGGTGGGACCTGGAGTCGATGTCGAGGGTGAGCGTGTCGCCCTCTTTCCCATAGGTCGAACGGGTCTGATAGGTCGTGCCATCGGTCATGGCGACGGTGATCATGTGGTAGTCGGGATGTCCGTCTTTCTTCATGACGCTCACTCCGCGGATGCTGCCGGTGATGCCTTGCGCGCCAGCGTGCGGGCCCGTGGCATAGGTTCAAGCGGCGCTCTATAGACGAGGAACGGGCGGCCTGCAAGGGGCGGCGGCGCTCTGCGCGCCGGATGGGAGCGTTGCGGCCTGCCCCGGCGCTTGGTAAGCACGGTTCGGCGTTGTCTTGAGACACGAGTTTGCCGAGCAGGGACAGCATGAGCCAGACGTCCGAGCCGCATTCCGCCACAACGTCGGCGCCGTCCGCCGCCGAGGAGGGCGTCCGCCCCTCGTCGCGCTCGCTGGGGCCCCTGGCCGGTCTCTGGCCTTTCGTGCGGCCGCATCGCGGTCTCGTGACCGGGGCCGTCATCGCGCTGATCGTGGCGGCGCTCGTGACCCTGACGGTCCCGATGGCATTCCGGCGGATGATCGACAACGGGTTCGCCGCATCGAACGCGGCGTTCATCGACAAGTACTTCCTCATGCTGATCGCGGTTGCGGGCCTGCTGGCCATGGCGACGGCGGTGCGCTTCTACCTGGTCACGCGACTGGGAGAGCGGGTGATCGCGGACCTGCGCGAAGCGGTCTACGCCCATGTGCTGAAACTCTCGCCGGAGTTCTTCGCGGTCCAGCGGACGGGAGAGGTTTTGTCGCGGCTCACGACCGACACCACGGTCATCCAGGGCGTCGTGGGGTCGAGCGCGTCCATCGCGCTGCGCAACATGCTGCTGCTTGTGGGAGGGCTCGCCATGCTGATCGTGACGAGCCCGAAGCTGACCGCGCTCGTCTTCGTGCTGGTGCCCGTGGTCGTCGGGCCGATCATCGTGCTGGGGCGCAAGGTGCGACGGCTGTCGCGCCTGTCGCAGGACAAGGTGGCCGCCTCCAGCGCCTTCGCGGGCGAAAGTCTCTCGGCGATCCAGACGGTCCAGGCCTTCACGCACGAGGGGGCGGACGCACGCACCTTCCGCGGCCTGGTGGAGGAGGCTTTCGATGCGGCGCTGGGCCGCGTGCGGGCCCGCTCGGCGCTGACCGTCATCGTGATCTTCCTGATTTTCTCCGGAATCGTCGGCATCCTGTGGCTCGGCGCGCAGGACGTGCTGACGGGTGCGATGACCGGCGGGGAGCTTGCGCAGTTCGTCCTCTACGCGGTGTTCGTCGCGGGTGCGGTAGGGGCCCTGTCGGAGGTTTGGGGCGAGGTGCAGCGGGCGGCCGGCGCGACCGAGCGGCTGATGGAACTGCTCGACGCCAAGCCCGCGATCCGCGCGCCCGAAAGCCCCGTGGCGCTGCCCGTACCGGCGCGTGGCGAAGTGGCCTTCGATGCCGTGAGCTTCCGTTACCCGATGCGGCCCGACCGGTCGGCGCTCGACGAGGTGAGTTTCACGGTTGCGCCAGGGGAGACGGTGGCGCTGGTGGGGCCCAGCGGTGCGGGAAAGAGCACGGTCTTTCAGCTTCTTCTGCGCTTCTACGACCCGCAGACGGGCCGCGTGCGCATCGACGGGGCCGACCTGCGCAAGGCGGACCCGGCGGACGTGCGCGCGCGCATCGCCATCGTGCCGCAGGACACGGCGATCTTCGGCACCGACGCGCTGGAGAACATCCGTTACGGCCGCCCGGCCGCCACCGAGGAGGAGGTGATCGCCGCCGCGAAGGCCGCCGCCGCGCACGACTTCATCGAGATGCTGCCCGACGGCTACCACACCTTCCTGGGCGAGCGGGGCGTTACGCTCTCCGGCGGCCAGCGGCAGCGGCTCGCCATTGCCCGTGCGCTGCTGAAGGACGCGCCGATCCTGCTGCTCGACGAGGCGACGAGCGCGCTCGACGCGGAGAGCGAGCGGCTGGTGCAGACCGCGCTCGAACGGCTGATGGAGGGGCGCACGACGCTCGTCATCGCGCACCGGCTCGCGACCGTGCGGCGCGCCGACCGCATCCTCGTGATGGAGGACGGCCGCATCGTCGAGACCGGCACGCACGAGGAATTGTCGGCCCGCTCCGGCCTCTATGCGCGGCTCGCGCGTTTGCAGTTCGGGGCCGAGGTGGCGCCGTTGCGGGCCGTTACCGCTCCGTCAGCTTGAACTCGATCCGGCGGTTGCGGGCGTAGGCCTCCGCCGTCCGGCGGTCGTCGATGGGCTGGAAGGAGCCGAAGCCGGCGGCCGCGAGGCGTTCCTCCGGGATACCGCGGCTGCTGAGGAACTTCACGACCGAGACGGCGCGCGCCGTCGACAGCTCCCAGTTCGACGGGAACTCCGGCGTGCTGATCGGGCGGGCGTCGGTATGCCCGTCGACGCGGACGATCCAGTCGATGTCGGGCGGGATCTCCGGGATGATGCGCAGCAGGACGTCCGCCAGCCGCTCAAGCTCCCCGCGCCCGTCCGCGCCGATCTCGGCGGAGGCGACCTCGAACAGCACCTCGGACTGGAAGACGAAGCGGTCGCCGCGGATCTCGATGCCCGCCGTGTCGCCGAGGATCTGGCGCAGGCGTCCGAAGAATTCCGACCGGTAGCGCTGCAGTTCGCTGACTTTCTCGGCGAGCGCGGCGTTCAGCCGCTGGCCGAGGTCGGCGATCACCACCTGCTGCTCCTGCGTGCGCGCCTCGGACGCATCGAGCGCCTCCTGTAGCGACGCAAGCTGCTGGCGCAACACGGCGACCTGCTGGTTGAGGAGGAGGAGGGCGGCCTCGGCCTCGTTCGCCCGGCCCGTCTGTTCCTTCAGCGTCTCGCGTGCCGCGGCGATTTCTTCCTGCGTGGCGGCGGCCTGCTCGCGGGCCCGGTCGGCGCTGTCGCGCGCGGTCTTGAGATCCGCCGAGAGCGAGGACAGAGCCGTCTCGCGCTGGGCCAGCAATTGTTCGAGCCGCCTGCGCGCCTCCGCGGCGAGCAGTGCGCGCTGTTCGGCGTTGCTCAGTTCGCCGGTGAGGCCTTTCTTCTCGGCCTCCAGAAGCTCCGCGCGGGCGCGCGCCTCCTCCAGCTTGCGGGCGAGGTCGGCGCGCTGTTGTTCCGATAGCGCCTCAAGCTCGGCCATCGCGCTTTCGAGCCGTGCCGCCTCCGCCTCCGACGCGGTCGCGCGCGAGGACAGGCTGTCGGCAAGGGCTGCAAGCCGGTCGCGCTCCGCCGTCAGCGCGCCGACCTCGGTGCGGGCCTGGTCGAGATCGCCCCGCGTCTGCGCAAGCAGCCGGGAGAGGCGGTCGCGCTCGTCCTGCGCATCCGAGAGGCGGGCGAGCGCGCGGTCGCGCTCCACCCCCAGGGTGGCGAGCGAGGCTGTCGCCTCGCTCAGGCGGGAGGAAAGCGTCTCAGTCGTCTCCTGCTCGATGGCGAGCAGGCTCGACAGGTCCGCCACCTCGCGCGTCAGGCGGTCGAGCTGTGCGTCGCGCCCGCTGATCGCCTCCGACAGGAAGAATTGCGCCAGCATGAACACCGACAGCAGGAACATGACCACGAGGACGAGCGCGGTCAGCGCATCGACGAAGCCGGGCCAGTAGTCGCCCTGCAGCCGCCGTCCGCGTGCCGACCGGATGGCCATCGCCTACCCCCGCTTCTCCGCGCTGGCAGCCACGGTGCGGGCGAGCATGCGGATCTCCGCGCGCAGCTCGTCGATCATGTCGGCGCGTCCGGCGGCGTTTTCCTCCAGCAGGCGCTTCACATAGACGTCGACGTTGCGGATGTGCCCGCGCGTCACCTCGTCGATGGTAAGCTCCCGTGTCTCGGCTATGTTCGCGATACGGTCGAGCGCGGGCTTCAGCTCGTCCTGGCGGTCGGCGAGCGCCTGCAACTTGCCCTGCTCGGCCTGCAGGGCCTCGGTCAGCGCCATCAGCCGCTCCGCAAGCTTGGCAACCGCATCGCCGGAGCGGACGCGCGCGGCCTCCGCCTTCTCCAGCGTGCGCTCCATCCGCTCCAGGCTCTCCGCCGTGCGTTCCAGCAGCGCGCCCATGTAGGCGGGCATCGCGTGGTCGCCCTCGACCGCCGCGCCGGCGCCGATCTTCGTCTGACCGGAGAGCCACTCCTCCAGGTCGTTGTAGAAGGCGTTCTGCGCCTGCCCGAGCTGCAGGTCGAGAAAGCCCAGCACCAGCGAACCCGACAGGCCCAGCAACGAGGAGGCGAACGCCGTGCCCATGCCGTCGAGCGGCGCTTCCAGCCCGCGTTTCAGGTCGTCGAAGATGCTCGTGATGTCGCCCGAGCCGACATTGAGCGAGCGGATCGTGTCGACGATCGCGCCGATGGTCGACAGAAGCCCCCAGAAGGTGCCGAGCAGGCCGAGGAAGATCAGCAGGCCGATCAGGTAGCGCGCGATCTCCCGGCTTTCCTCGAGCCGCGCGCCTAGCGAATCGAGGATCGAGCGCATCGACAGTGCAGAGAACGCGCCGCGGCTGCGGTTCTGCCGCAGCATGGCGGCGATCGGGGCGAGCATTGAGGGCGGCACGATCACGTCGACGCCGCTGCGCCCTTCCATGTAGGCCTCGATCCAGTTTGTGGACCGGCCGAGCAGGAAGACCTGCCGCAGGATGTAGACGATGCCGAGAAGGGCTGTGGCGATGATCAGCCCGTTGAGCACCGGGTTGGTGGAGAAGATGTTGATGATCTCGCGGTGAAGCGCGGCCGTGACCAGCGTCACCAGCGCGAGAAAGATGCCCATGCGCACGAGAAAGCGTGTCGGCCGTGTCACATCCGACGGGCGTGCGTCCAATGTCGCCATGCGCCAGATCGCTCCGTCTCAAGATGGCGGGACCCGACGGCACGGGACCCGCGGGCCACCCGGACTCCCGAGGTGATTCGGGATGTCACAGACTGTACCGGTTCGGGGCGGCGATGGCGAGACGGCGTCCGGACGGGGCCGGGCCGCGGCTCAGGCGCTGCCGTCCCCGTCGCCGGAGATGCCGGCTTCGGGCGCCTCCGCGGGCGCTTCCGCAGCGGCCTTGCGGGCGGCCTCCCCGCCGCGTGCCGCGCTGCGCAACAGCTTGCGGACGGGGTCGTGCAGGTCGGCGTTCGCGGCGAGCACGCTGCCGGTCTCGAGAATGTCGGGGCCGCCCAGGACGTCGGTCACGGTGCCGCCGGCCTCGCGCACCATCAGGATGCCCGCGGCCATGTCCCACGGCGACAGCCCCCGCTCCCAGAAGCCGTCGTACCGCCCGGCCGCCACATAGGCGAGGTCGAGCGCCGCCGACCCGAAGCGGCGGATGCCGGCGACGCGGTTGGTGATCTTGACGAGGTCGCGCATCAGGGCGTCGTGGCCGGGCTTGCCCGCATAGGGGATGCCGGTCGCAAGCAGGGCCTGCGTCAGGTCGCGGCGGGCCGACACGCGCAGACGCCGGTCGTTGAGGTACGCGCCCTTGCCCTTCTCGGCCCAGAACAGCTCGTTCTTGACGGGATCGAAGATCACGCCCGCGGCGATCCGCCCCTTCTGCTCATAGGCGATGGAGATCGCCCAGTGCGGCAGGCCGTGGAGGAAGTTCGTCGTGCCGTCCAGCGGGTCGACGATGAAGCGGTGCTCGTCGGCAAGGCCGCCGCCGGTCACCCCCGTCTCCTCCATCAGCAGGCCGAACTCGGGCCGGGCGCGCTTCAGCTCCTCGCCGATCACCTTCTCGGCCTTGCGGTCGGCGGCGCTGACGAAGTCGGCCGGGCCCTTCTTCGAGACCTGCAGGTGCTCGACTTCGTTGAAGTCGCGCAGGAGACCACGCGCCGCCTTGCGGGCGGCGCCGATCATGACGGTGACGACGGCGGAGTGGCGGGGGGCGTCCATCGCGGGCTCAGTCCGCCCGCCGGACGTATTCGCTGGTCTCGGTCGCGACGATGACCTTCTCGCCCGTCGACATGAAGGGCGGCACCATAACGCGCACGCCGTTCGACAGGATCGCCGGCTTGTAGGAGGCGGCTGCCGTCTGGCCCTTCACGGTCGGCTCGGTCTCGACCACTTCGAGCGTCACGTATTCGGGAAGCTGGCAGGAGATGTAGGTGCCCTCGTGGCTCTCCAGCATGACCTTCATGCCTTCCTGGAGGTAGACGGCGCGGTCGCCGACGAAGTCGCGGGGCAGTTCCACCTGCTCGAACGATTCCTGGTCCATGAAGACCAGCATGTCACCGTTCTCGTAGAGGTACTGGAAATCGCGCTGCTCCAGACGGACGCGCTCCACCGTCTCGGAGGCGCGGAACCGCTCGTTGAGCTTGCGGCCGTCGAACAGGTTCTTCAGCTCGACCTGGTTGTACGCGCCGCCCTTGCCGGGCTTCACCGCCTGCGTCTTGACCGCGACCCAGAGCGTGTCCTGGTGCCGGATCACGTTGCCGGGGCGGATTTCATTGCCGTCGATCTTCATCGGCATCACCGTCCATCTGAAAAGAGCGCGCCGCTCGGGGAACCCGGAACCGTCTTGCCCGTTCCAGCGAAGCGGGCATGGACAGGCGGGACCCTTGCGGCGAATGTGGGCAGCTATCTAGCAGGGCGCGCACGGGCTTTCAACGGCGGCGGACAGGCGGGGCCGGGACGGACACATGCGGGTGCTGGTCATCCTCAACGCGGACAGCGGACAGGGCGAAGCGCGCGAGGCTGCATTGGTCGCACTGCGCAGGGCGGGAATCGAGATCGCGGACGCGCCGGACACCCGCTCCGCGCGGGAGGCCCGCCAGCTTGTCCGCGCCGCCGCGCACTGGCGCAAACGTGCCGACGCCGTGGTCGTGGGCGGCGGGGACGGCACGATTTCGGGCCTGGTGAGCGCGCTGCTGCTGACGGACCTGCCGCTTGCCATCCTGCCGCTCGGCACGGCCAACGACTTCGCGCGCGGGCTTGGCATTCCGGACGATGTCGACGAGGCGGCACAGGTGATCGCGGCAGGCTGCGTGCGCCGCGTCGACGTTGGAGAGATTTCGACCGCGCGCCGCCGCAAGGTTCATTATTTTCTGAACGCTGCCGGCATCGGGCTCGCGAGTGTGGCAGCGCGCGCGAGCGGGGGGTGGGCAAAGCGCGTGCTGCGCAGCCTCGCCTATCCGCTGGCGGTGGCCCGGGCCGCCGTCCGCCTGCGGCCCTTCTCCGTCCGGATGACCCTCGATGGGACGGAGCGGGAGATGCGCGTCCTCCAGGTCTCCATCGGCAACGGCCGCCATTTCGGCGGCGGCGCGTTGCTCTCCCGTGGGGCCAGCGTGCGCGACGGGCTGGCGGAGGTTGTCGCCATTCCGAAACCCCGCCTGTGGGAGGCCGCCCGGATCGCGCTCAGCGCCCGGCGGGGCGGACTGGGCCGGACGCGGACCGTGCATCTGGGCCGCGCCCGTGACATCCTGATCGAGACGCGCGGGCCGCGGCGGATCATGGCCGATGGCGA
This sequence comes from Futiania mangrovi, assembly GCF_024158125.1. Classification (NCBI taxonomy): domain Bacteria; kingdom Pseudomonadati; phylum Pseudomonadota; class Alphaproteobacteria; order Futianiales; family Futianiaceae; genus Futiania; species Futiania mangrovi. The sequence goes on from NZ_JAMZFT010000001.1 coordinate 97,582, forward strand.
TCCTGCCGGGCGTACCCCGGCGCGGATCCGGATCCGGGCCGGGGCGCTATCGGTAATCGTGCCGGCGCATCCTGCGGCGGTAACCGGCATCCCGGCGCAGCAGAGGAATGAGGACGGCATGGAGCCCATCGTTCGCGATCCGCAGGAAGAGGCGCTGGCAGCGCTGGTCCGTGCCCTGATGTTCGCGGCTTCCGGCTACGCGGCGGGTGCCGAGCATGGTGGGGAGAACGCCGACGCCGCGGAACGGCTGTCGCGCGAGCGGGCCGAGGATGTCGCGCGGTTCGAGGGGCATATTCGTGCGCTTGGCGCATTGCCGCCGGATCGGGAAGCCGACCGGCAAGCGGTGCGCGACATGATCGCCGCCGCCCGGACGGCATTGGTGCAGGACGCCTTCTCGGGACGCGCGGCGGAGGAGGAGGCCGTGCTCGACGCGACCGTCGCCGCTCTCGACGTGGCGGACGGAGAGGTTCTGAGGCGCGACCTCGTCGACCTGCGCGACCGGGTGGAAGCGCAGCTTCAGCGGCTGGCGCCGGGCTGACGCCGGAACGGGACCGCGCGGCCCTCAGGACCCCGCGGCTTCGTCGAGCAGCCTGTTGAACGCGGCCACAGCCGCTGCAGGGCCGTCGGGATGGTTCCAGATGCCACCCGAAACCGCGATGAAGTCGGCACCCGCCTCGACCAGGCTTGCAGCGTTCTCCAGCGTGATGCCACCGATGGCGACGCAGGGCACCTCCGCGATCTCCGACCAATTGCGCAAGAGGTCGAGATCGGCGGCGGTCTTCGGCGTCTTGGTTGCCGTCGGGAAGAAGGCGCCGAACGCGACATAGTCGGCGCCGGCCTCCGCCGCCTCATAGGCGAGGTGCCGGGAATCGTGGCAGGTCACGCCGACGATGGCGTCGGCGCCGAGAAGGGCGCGCGCCTCCGCATAGGGCGTGTCCTCCTGCCCGATGTGCACGCCGTCGCAGCCAAGTTCCTTCGCAAGGTCCGGCCGGTCGTTGAGAAGCACCGCGACGTCCGCGCCCTGCGCGACGGGCAGGATGGCGCGCGTGACGGCGCGGATGTGGTCGTCAGTGGCCGGGGTGCCGCCGGCGTCCTTCAGCCGGATCTGCAGGCAGGCGACGTCGCCCGCGGCAAGCGTCTTCATCAGCAGCGCGGCAAACGCCTGCGGATCGTCGATCCGCGGCGGCGTGATGAGGTAGAGACGGCAGCGGTCTTCCGGCGCGATCTTCTGGGTGGGCTCTGTCATGGAGCGTCTCTCATGTCCCCGGCGTGTCCATTGGGGGGAGGCGCGCTCCCCGAAACGCGGCGGGGCCCCCGAAGGGACCCCGCCAGCCTTGTCCTTCCGTGCCTGATAAAGGGGCGCTTACGCGGCCTTTTCAAGCCCCTCCGACCACTCGCCCTTGGCGGCGAGGCCGTTCATGCGGGCGCGGTGCGCGAAGGCGCGCTGGGCGGCGGACCAGTTCTCGTCCTTGCCGCCCCAGGCCTTCAGCGCCGCCTGCTGCAGCGCGCGGCCATAGGAGAAGGAGAGCGCCCAAGGCAGGTTGCCGATCTTGTTCATGGCGTCGAGGTGGGCCGTCGCCTCCTCCTCCGACTGGCCGCCGGAAAGGAACACGATGCCCGGCACCGCCGCCGGGACCGTGCGCTTCAGGCAGGCCACGGTCTTTTCCGCGACCTCGGCCACGGAGGCCTGCTTCGCAGACTTCTTGCCGGCGATCACCATGTTCGGCTTCAGCAGCGTGCCTTCCAGCCGGACGTTGGCGAGGTAAAGCTGGTCGTAGACCTCGTTCAGGACGGCTTCCGTCACCTCGAAGCAGCGGTCGATGTCGTGGCCGCCGTCCATCAGGACCTCCGGCTCGACGATCGGAACCACGCCATGCTCCTGGCAGATCGCGGCATAGCGGGCGAGTGCGTGCGCGTTGGCGACGATGTTGCCGCGCGTCGGCACGCCGTCGGCGATGTCGATCACCGCGCGCCACTTGGCAAAGCCCGCGCCCAGCGCGGCATATTCGGCCATGCGCTTCGACAGGCCGTCGAGGCCTTCCGTTACCTTCTCGCCGGGGAACAGCGCCTGGTCCTTGGCGCCCGCGTCGACCTTGATGCCGGGCACGGAGTCTGCGTCCGCGATCAGGGAGATCAGCGGGCTGCCGTCGCGGGCCTTTGCGCGGAACTGCTCGTCATAAAGGATCACGCCGGAGATGTGGTCGCCGAAGCCCGGCGTGCGGAACAGCATCTCGCGGTAGCCGTTGCGGTTCGCCTCGGTCGACTCCACGCCGATCTGGTCGAAGCGCTTCTTGATGGTGCCGGTCGATTCGTCGGCGGCGAGGATGCCGCGGCCCGGGGAAACGATCTTGTGAGCGGTGGTTTCAAGCTTCTCGATGTTCATCTGTCCTGGCCCATCTCGATTTGAGGCGGTCTGAGTTGCGGGAGTGTGTCATTTGCGGAGGGCAGCGACGCCCGGAAGCGTCTTGCCCTCCAGCCACTCAAGAAACGCGCCACCCGCGGTGGAAATATAGCTGAAATCCTGCGCCACGCCTGCATGTGCCAGCGCCGCGACCGTGTCGCCGCCGCCCGCGACCGTGACGAGGCCGTTCTCGCGCGTGAACCTGGCCGCCAGTTGCGCCGCTGACGTGGTGCCCTTGTCGAAGGGCGCGATCTCGAATGCGCCGAGCGGGCCGTTCCAGACGAGCGTCTTCGCGGTGCGGAACGCAGTCTCGATCAGCGCCAGCGTGTCGGGGCCCACGTCGAGGATCATCTCGTCGGCCGCGATGTCCGACAGCGCGACGGTACGCGAGGCCGCGCCCGCCTTGAACTCGGTCGCGACGGCGGCGTCGACCGGAAGCAGGACCTGGCAGCCGGCCTTTTCCGCCGCCGCGAGGATCGTGCGCGCGGTGCCGGCGAGGTCGTGCTCGCACAGCGACTTCGCCACGTCCACGCCCTGCGCGGCGAGGAAGGTGTTCGCCATCCCCCCGCCGATCACCAGCATGTCGACGCGGGAGACGAGGTTTTCCAGAAGCGCGATCTTGGTGGAAACCTTGGCGCCGCCGACAACGGCCGCGACCGGCCGCTCCGGCTTCTCCAGCGCGCGGGTCAGCGCGTCGAGTTCCTTCTCCATGCAGCGCCCGGCATAGGCGGGCAGGAGACGGGCCACCCCCTCGGTCGAGGCGTGCGCGCGGTGTGCCGCCGAGAAGGCGTCGTTCACGAACGCGTCGCCGAGATCGGCGAACGCCTGCGCCATGGCCGGGTCGTTCTTTTCCTCGCCCGCGTGGAAGCGCGTGTTCTCAAGCAGAAGGACCCCGCCCGCGGGCAGCGCCGCGATGGCATCGGCTGCCGCCGCGCCCACGCAATCCTCGGCGAAGGCCACCTCGCGGCCCAGGTGCTGCGCCAGCGGCGCGCGCACCTGCGCAAGCGACATCTCCGGCACGCGCTTGCCCTTGGGCCGGTCGAAATGGGCGAGCAGGATCACCTTCGCGCCCTTGTCCGCCAGTTCCGCGACGGTCGGCACGACGGCGTCGATGCGGGTGAAGTCGGTGACCTTACCGTCCTGCATGGGCACGTTCAGGTCGACGCGGACGAGCACGCGCTTGCCCGCCGGGTCGAGACTGTCGAGGGTACGGAAATCGCTCATGGGTGTCGGGGAATCCGCTGACTGGGAAGGGGGGCGGAACGCGGACGGGGCGGCGCCTTGCCAGCGCCGCCCCGGTCTCTCGCGTCTCAGATCGTGGCGGCGAAGGCCACCGCCGTGTCCGACATGCGGTTGGAGAAGCCCCACTCGTTGTCGTACCAGGTCAGGATGCGCACCAGCGTGCCTTCCATCACCTTGGTCTGGTCCATGTGGAACACCGAGGAGCGGCTGTCATGGTTGAAGTCCATGGAGACCAGCGGCTCGTCCGTGTAGCCGAGGATGCCCTTCAACTCACCGTCGGCGGCCTCGCGGATCGCGGCGTTGATCTCCTCGACCGTGGTGGCGCGCTTGGCAATGAACTTCAGGTCGACCACCGAGACGTTCGGCGTCGGCACGCGGATCGCGACGCCGTCGAGCTTGCCCTTCAGCTCCGGCAGGACGAGGCCCACCGCCTTGGCCGCGCCGGTCGAGGTCGGGATCATCGACATCGCCGCCGCACGTGCCCGGTAGAGGTCCTTGTGCATGGTGTCGAGCGTCGGCTGGTCGCCCGTGTAGGAATGGATCGTGGTCATGAACCCCTTCTCGATCCCGACCGCCTTGTTCAGCACATAGGCGACGGGCGAGAGGCAGTTCGTCGTGCACGACGCGTTGGAGATGACGCGGTCGTCCTTCGTCAGCGTGCCGTGGTTGACGCCGTAGACGATGGTCTTGTCCGCGCCGTCGGCGGGGGCGGAGACGATCACCCGCTTGGCGCCGGCCTTCAGGTGCGCCGCCGCCTTGTCCTTCGACGCGAAGATGCCCGTGCATTCCATGGCGATGTCCACGCCGAGGTCGCCCCAGGGCAGCTCCTCCGGGTTGCGGATGGCGGTCACCCTGATTGTGCCGCGGCCCACGTCGATCGTGTCGCCGTCGACCGTGACGGTCGCGGGGAAGCGGCCGTGCACGCTGTCGTAGCGCAGCAGGTGCGCGTTGGTTTCGACCGGGCCCAGGTCATTGATGCCCACCACCTCGATGTCCGTGCGCCCCGATTCCACGATGGCGCGCAGAACGTTGCGCCCGATCCGGCCGAAGCCGTTGATCGCAACACGAACTGCCATGCTGATATCCTCCGTCCGCTTGTCTGTCAGAGCCGCGCCCGGGCGGCGTCGGCCACGTTCTCCGCTGTAATGCCGAAGTGCTCGTAAAGAACCTTATAAGGCGCGCTCGCTCCGAAGCCTTCCATGCCGATAAAGGCGCCGTTCTCGCCGGTCCAGCGCGCCCAGCCGAGGGGGCAGGCCGCCTCGACCGCGATGCGCACGGTCGCGGGGTCGACGGTCGCGGTGCGGTAGGCTTCGTCCTGCTGCGCGAACAGCTCCCACGACGGCATGGAGACGACGCGCGTCGGCACGCCGTCGGCCTGCAGCATGTCGCGCGCGGCGACCGCGATCTCGACCTCCGACCCGGTGGCGAGGAGGGTGACGCGCGCCGCGCCGCCCTCGGCCTCCCGCAGGACATAGGCGCCCTTCGCGCTGAGGTTCTCGTCGGTGTGCTCGGTGCGCAGCGTCGGCAGGTTCTGCCGGGTCAGCGCCAGCGCCGACGGCGTGGAGGTCGCCTGCAGCGCGAGCTCCCAGCACTCCGCTGTCTCGACCGCGTCGGCCGGGCGGAAGACCAGCAGGTTCGGGATCGCCCGCAGCGCGGCCATGTGCTCGACCGGCTGGTGCGTCGGACCGTCCTCGCCGAGGCCGATGGAATCGTGGGTCAGCACGTGCACGACCCGCAGGCCCATCAGCGCCGCGAGCCGGATCGCCGGGCGGCTGTAGTCGGAGAAGACGAGGAAGGTGCCGCCATAGGGGATGAACCCGCCGTGCAGGGCGAGGCCGTTCATGCAGGCGGCCATGCCATGCTCGCGCACGCCGTAGTGGATGTAGCGGCCGCCATAGTTCTCCGGCGAGACGATCTCCATGCCCTTGGTGAGCGTGTTGTTGGAGCCCGTCAGATCCGCCGAGCCGCCCACCGTCGCGGTCACGATGGGGTTGATGACCTCCAGCGCCTTCTGCGAGGCGACGCGCGTCGCCATCGCGGGGGCGGTCTCCGACAGGGCCTTCTTGTGCGCGGCGATGGCGGTGGAAAGCTCCGCCGGCAGCGCGCCCGACAGAAGCGCCTCGAACGCGGCGCGCGCGCCGGAGGCGGCGAGCCGGTCTTCCCATGCCTTGCGCACGGCCGCGCCCTTCGCGCCGATGGCGGTCCAGGTGGCGCGGATCTCCTCCGGGATCTCGAAGGGCGGATAGGGCCAGTTCAGCTCCTTGCGGGCGGCCGCGATCTCGTCAGCGCCGAGCGGCGAGCCGTGCACGCCTGCCGTCCCCTTCTTGTTCGGCGCGCCATATCCGATCACCGTCTTGCAGGCGATGAGCGAGGGCAGCGGCGAGGTGCGCGCCCGCGCGATCGCCGCGGCGACCGCCTCGGGATCGTGGCCGTCGACCTCGTCCGTTTCCCAGCCCGCCGCCTCGAACCGCGCCAGCATGTCGCCCGTGACCGCGAGCTTGGTCGGCCCGTCGATGGAGATCTGGTTGTCGTCGAACAGCACGATCAGCTTGCCGAGCTTCAGGTGGCCGGCGAGGCCGATCGCCTCATGGCTCACGCCCTCCATCAGGTCGCCGTCGCCCGCGATGACATAGGTGTGATGGTCGACCAGCGCGTCGCCGAAGCGGGCGTTCATCATCCGCTCGCCCAGCGCCATGCCGACCGCCGTCGCGATGCCCTGGCCGAGCGGGCCGGTCGTCGTCTCGATCCCCGCGCCATGGCCGTACTCAGGGTGGCCCGCCGTCCGGGAGCCGAGCTGGCGGAAGTTCTTCAGCTGCTCCAGCGGGAAATCCTCGTACCCCGTCAGGTGCAGCAGAGAATAGAGCAGCATGGAGCCATGGCCCGCCGACAGCACGAAGCGGTCCCGGTCGGCCCAGTCGGGCCGCTTCGGGTCGAACTTCAGGAACTGGCGGAACAGGACCGTCGCCACGTCGGCCATGCCCATCGGCATGCCGGGGTGGCCCGACTTCGCGGCTTCGACGGCATCCATCGACAGCGCGCGCAGGGCGTTGGCGAGGGGGGTGTGGTCTGTCGTGGGTGTCGTCATCGGTTCCGGTACACTCGCGTTCTGTCAAGATGGCTGGGCCGGGATCCGGAAACGCGGAATCGGGCGCGTCTCGCCCCGGCTGCTCCAGCGGCGGGCGGCACCGGCCGTGCCCTTGTAGGAAACGCAAGGCATCCCGTGCCGGGACCGCGAAACTCGTCGCGCGGGAAAGGCCGGTCCCGAACGTATCCGGGTGAGGTCCGCGCCCGCGGCGCGCGCAACATGGCGAGGCTTCCGGGGGGCGTCAAGCCTTAAGCGCCCGCGTGCCGCACGGTTTCCTCGTGGCCATGCAGGGGCGGGATTCCGGCAGGTGCCAATCCCGCCCCACCTGTGCTAAGGCAGGCGGTGAGGTGCGGGCTGCAGGCGGGTGTCAGGTCCGCAGATGCGGCCGCATCGGCGGGGGGCTGATCGGAGGTGAGACATGAGCGATCTTGAGACGGCCCTGTCACGGCTCGAACAGGCCTTTTCGGCGCTGGACGGCGCTGTCGAGGAGGCGGCCCGGCGCCGGGGCGACGTGGGCCGGCTGCTGGAAGAGATGGAGACGCTGCGCGGCGAGCGCGAGGAGCTTGCCGCCGAGGTCGCGCGCCTGCGCGACGCGCGCAGCGTGGCGGACGAGGTGGATGCGCGGCTCGAGGCGGCGATCGGCCAGGTCGAGGGCATCCTCGCGCTTGACCGCGCGGGCGGCTGACGGAGGACGGTTCCGATGGCCAATGTTTCGGTGGAGATCAATGGGCGCGGCTATCTGGTCACCTGCGATCCGGGGCAGGAAGACCGGATCCGGGCGCTGGGACGCCACATCGACGGTCATGTGCGCACCCTGGTCGAAGGGGGGGTGCGCACGTCCGACATCAACCTGCTGCTGCTCGCGGCCCTGACGGTCGCCGACGAATATTTCGAGGCGCGCGCGGCCGCCAACCCGGATCAGGCGCGCGCCAACGGCAGCGGCGTGCCGGAGGAGGAGCTTGCGCGCATCCTCGACGGCATGGCCGACCGCGTGGAGGGCATTGCGGCACGGCTTCGCGAGGCTTAAGTTCACCGGCGCGGGAACTGCCCGGTTCGTCAGACGCGTAAATCCCGGGAGCCGATATCGACCTCCAGGGAGCTGTCCCTGCTCCGGGCCGTGGCCTGGAACACACGGCGCCCACCTGTCTATGACGGGCTCACGGAGGATTTCAGACCGTCAACGGCCAGGGTGGTCCCGCACGCTTTTCCCTGTCGCCCGCGTCCGCGCGGCGCCCCTTGCCGGGAGAGCCGACCATTGACGGACCGGTCTCGCGTTTCCGACGACATCTCTGCGACCAAGGCGGCCGCCCGGGCCGAGGCGAAGGCTGCGCGCCGGGCAGCGCAGGCCGCGGCAGGGCCTGACGCCGGGGGGCGGGCCGCGCGCAACTGGATGGCGCTCGCGGGCGATGTTGCCGGGCGCACCGTCGCCGTCTATTACGCCATGGGCGAGGAGATGCCGACCTTGCCGCTGATCGCGGCGCTGGTGCGCGCAGGCGCATCGACGGCGCTGCCGGTGGTGGCGGGGCGGGACCGCCCGCTCGTCTTCCGGGCGTGGGCGCCGGGCGATCCGCTGGTTTCCGGCGGCTTCGGAACCTCCGTTCCGGCGGCGGACGCGGCGGTGGTGGTGCCGGAGATCCTCGCCGTGCCATTGCTGGCCTGGGACGGGCAGGGGTATCGTCTGGGCTATGGCGGCGGGTTCTACGACCGGACGCTGGCGGCACTGAGGGCGGCAGCCCCGGGGGTTCGGGCCATCGGGCTCGCCTTCGCGGGGCAACGGGTGGCAGGCGTCCCGCGCGAGGCGACGGACATCGCGCTCGACGCGCTCGCCCACGAGGCGGGCATCGTGAGGTTTGGAGAGGAGACGGCATGAGGCTCGTCTATCTGGGTGACATCGTGGGCCGCGCCGGGCGCGACGCGGTGGTGGAGCGCGCGGGCGAGATCCGCCGCAGGCTCGACGCCGACCTGCTGATCGTGAACGGGGAGAACGCCGCCGGCGGGTTCGGCATCACGCAGAAGATCTGCGAGGATCTCTACGCGGCCGGCGTCGACGTGATTTCGACCGGCAACCATGTCTGGGACCAGCGCGAACTGCTCGACTACATCGACAGCGATCCGCGGCTGATCCGCCCGATCAACTTCCCGGCCGGCACGCCGGGGCGGGGCGCGACCATGGTGGAGAGCGCGCGCGGCCACCAGGTGCTGGTGATCAACGCCATGGGCCGCATCTTCATGGACCCGCTCGACGACCCCTTCGCCGGGGTCGAGGAGCAGCTGGCGCTTTGCCGTCTGCGCGAGAGCGTGGATGCCATCGTCGTCGACATCCATGCCGAGGCGTCGAGCGAGAAGATGGCGATGGGGCATTTCTGCGACGGGCGGGCGAGCTTCGTCGTCGGCAGCCATTCCCACGTACCGACGGCGGACGCGCAGATCCTGCCGGGCGGCACGGCCTACCAGACCGACGCGGGGATGTGCGGCGACTATGATTCCGTGATCGGGATGGAGAAGACCGAGCCGCTCAACCGCTTTACGCGCAAGATCGCGCAAGGACGCTTCGCGCCCGCCATGGGCGAGGCGACGGTGTGCGGCGTGGCGGTCGAGACCGACCCCGCGACGGGGCTCGCGGTGCGCGTCGCGCCGATCCGCCTGGGCGGGCGGCTGGCGGAGACCTTCCCCGACTGGGCCGCGCAGGGCCGGGCGGCGGCGGAGTAGGCGGGCGCGCTTTCGGCGGAAATGGACAAGCGCTGGCGGGATCGGCTAAAACCCCGCGCGCTGGAACGAGGACATCGCGGGCTTGCGGAACACGCGCCCGCGCGGCACGGAGAGCGAGCATGGCTGGGCATTCGCAGTTCAAGAACATCATGTACCGGAAGGGTGCGCAGGACGCCAAGCGCGCCAAGGTGTTCGCCAAGCTGAGCCGCGAGATCACGGTCGCCGCGAAGCTCGGCGGCTCCGACCCGGCGATGAACCCGCGCCTGCGCCTTGCCGTGCAGAACGCGCGTGCCGAGAACATGCCCAAGGACAATATCGAGCGGGCGGTCAAGAAGGCCGAGGGCGGCGATGCCGACACCTATGAGGCGATCCGCTACGAAGGGTACGGCCCCGGCGGCGTCGCGATCCTCGTCGAGGCGCTGACCGACAACCGTAACCGCACGGCGGGCAGCGTGCGCGCGGCCTTCTCCAAGAACGGCGGCGCGATGGGCGAGACGGGCTCGGTCTCCTTCATGTTCGACCGGGTGGGCGAGATCGGCTTCAAGAAGGATGCGGGCGACGCGGAAGCCGTGCTGGAGGCCGCGATCGAGGCGGGCGCCGACGACGTGGTGACGGACGATGCAGGCCACACCGTCGTCTGCGCGTTCGAGGCGATCGGCGAGGTGTCTTCCGCGCTCGAGGAGGCGCTGGGCGAGCCCGAGACCGTCAAGGTCGTCTGGAAGCCGCAGAACACGACGCCCGTCGACGCGGAGAAGGCCGAGACGCTGATGAAGCTGATCGGCACGCTGGAAGACGACGACGACGTGCAAGCCGTCTTCTCGAACTTCGAGGTCGACGAGGAAACGCTGGCCAAGCTGACGGCGGCGTGAGCGGCCGGTCTCCATCGCCCCGCGTTCCCCTTTTCTTCCCGGCCTCGCTTTCGCGCGGAGGCGTTTCGCGCTAACGCTTGAGCCATGGCGGCACAGGCGATTCGCATCCTCGGACTCGATCCCGGACTCCGGCGGACCGGCTGGGGCGTCGTGGAGATCATGGGCTCGCGCCTGCGCCACGTCGCGAACGGGGTGGTGGGGTCCGACGGGACCGACGATCTCGCCCGGCGCCTGCTCGCCCTGCACGACGGACTGGGCGAGGTAATCGCGGGGTTTTCACCCGACGAGGCCGCGGTCGAGAAGACCTTCGTGAACAAGGACCCGGTGGCCACGCTGAAGCTCGGCCAGGCGCGCGCGATCTCGCTGCTCGTCCCGGCGCGCGCAGGGCTTCGGGTTGCCGAATACGCGCCGAATCTCGTCAAGAAATCCGTGGTCGGCGTCGGCCTCGCGGGGAAGGAGCAGGTGCAGCACATGGTCCGCCTGCTGCTGCCGGGCGTGACGCTCGAAGGCCCCGATTCGGCCGATGCGCTGGCAGTCGCGATCTGCCACGCCCATCACCGCGGCCAGCGCACGCTTGCGGAGGCGGTGCGATGATCGGCCTGCTGCGCGGCGCGATCGAGGCGGTGGACGGCGACAGCGTGCTGATCGACGTGAACGGCGTCGGCTATATCGTCCATGTCTCGGCCCGCACGCTGCAGGCGCTGCCGCGCACCGGCGCGCCGGCCACGCTTTTCGTCGAGACGCAGGTGCGCGAGGACGCGATCACGCTCTACGGTTTTGCGACGCAAGCGGAGAAGGCGTGGTTCCGCAAGCTGACGAGCGTTCAGGGCGTGGGCGCACGGGTCGCGCTTGCGGTTCTGGGCACGCTCAGGCCGGACGAGCTGACGGCGGCCATCGCGCTGCAGGACAAGACGGCGGTCGTGCGCGCGCCAGGCGTCGGGCCGAAGCTCGCCCAGCGGATCGTCAACGAGCTGAAGGACAAGGCGCTGCCGGAAAGCCTCGCCGCGCTGACGCGGGCTCCCGTGCCGGAGGGGGCGGGCGCACCCGCCCCGAACGCGGGCGACCTCGACACGGAGGAGACGGCGCGCCGCGATGCGATGTCCGCGCTGGTCAATCTCGGATACGCGCTGGCCGACGCGAACCGCGCGGTGCTGGCCGCCTGGGGCACGGGCGCGCGGGAGGTTGACGGGCTGATCCGCGGCGCGCTGAAGGAGCTGGCGCGATGAGCGGGCGTCTCGTGCACCCCGACGCGCAGGGCGAGGACATAGGCGAGGGGAGCCTGCGCCCCCTCTCGCTTGACGACTTCACCGGCCAGAAGAAGGCGAGGGAGAACCTGCGCATCTTCATCGAGGCGGCGCGCACGCGCGGCGACGCGCTTGACCATGTGCTGCTGTCTGGGCCGCCGGGCCTCGGCAAGACGACGCTGGCGCAGATCGTGGCGCGGGAGCTTGGCGTGAATTTCCGCGCGACCGCCGGCCCGGTAATTGCCAAGGCGGGCGACCTCGCCGCCATCCTGACCAACCTCGAGGCGCGCGATGTCCTGTTCATCGACGAGATCCACCGGCTGAACCCGGCGGTCGAGGAAATCCTCTACCCGGCGATGGAGGATTTCGTGCTCGACCTCGTGATAGGGGAGGGGCCCGCGGCGCGCACCGTGCGCATCGACCTGCAGCCGTTCACGCTGGTGGGCGCGACTACGCGCTCCGGCCTCATCTCGACGCCCTTGCGCGACCGGTTCGGCATCCCGGTCCGGCTCGACTACTACACCGACGAGGAACTGCTCTCCATCGTGCGGCGCGGTGCGCGGCTTCTGGGCGCGGAGATGGCGGAGGACGGCGCGGCCGAGATCGCGCGGCGCGCGCGCGGCACCCCGCGGATCGCGGGCCGCCTGCTGCGCCGCGTACGCGATATCGCGGCGGTCCAGGGCTCGGGCGTCATCGACCGCGGTGTGGCCGACCGCGCGCTGAACCGGCTGGAGGTGGACGCGCGCGGGCTCGACGCGCTCGACCGGCGCTATCTGAACACGCTCGCCAACGGGTTCGGCGGCGGGCCGGTGGGCGTGGAGACCATCGCCGCCGCCCTGTCGGAGGCACGCGACGCGCTTGAGGAGGTGATCGAGCCCTTCCTGATCCAGCAGGGACTGCTGCAGCGCACGCCGCGCGGGCGGATGCTCACCGGCAATGCGTGGGAGCACCTGGGCCTGCCGCGTCCCGAGGGCAGCGCATCGCCCGCAACCGATCTCTTCGGGAAGGGCTGATGGGCGGGCGGCATCCGGAAACAGGCGTGTTCGAGGGCAGCGTGCACCGCCTGCCGGTGCGTGTCTATTACGAGGACACCGACACCGCGGGCATCGTCTATTACGCGAACTGGCTGCGCTTCCTCGAGCGTGGCCGGACGGAATACATCCGCGCGCTGGGCGTCCGTCAAAGCGACTTGTTGACCGGCGACGACTGGCGCGCCTTCGCGGTGCGCCGGGTCGAGGTGGACTATCTGGTTCCCGCCCGGCTCGACGATGCGCTCGTCGTGGAGACCTGGGTGGAGGAGGCGCGCGGGGCGAGCCTCGTCATGGGGCAGCAGGTCACGCGCGACGGGCGCACGCTGATCGGGGCGCGGGTGCGCGTCGCCTGCATCGATGCGGCGGGCAAGCCGCGGCGGATCGATCCGGAGGTGCGCGCGGCGCTTGTCGCGCAGGGCGGTTCGGCACCGGGTCCGGGTGAATGAAACGCCCAAATTTGGACCAAATGGTCGGGCCCTCTGCCCACGTCGCGGCGGGGGCGTGAGTCGCTGCGGCGCGCCGGGGCCGAAGGGACCGTAACAGAGGCCTGAGAAGGGGAATGAGGGACTGATGGAAAGCGAGATCGTCGGGGCGGCCGCGTCGGCTGGCGAGTTTTCGATGTGGGCGCTGTTCCTTCGCGCCGACCTGGTGGTGAAAGCGGTAATGATCTCGCTTCTGCTCGCCTCGGTCTGGTCGTGGGCCATCATCTTCGAGAAGATGGCGCTGATGGCCCGCCTGCGCCGCAAGGCGCGCGGCTTCGAGGATGAGTTCTGGTCGGGAGAGCCGGTCGACGGTCTCTACGAGGACGTCAAGGAAAAGCCCGATCACCCGATGGCGCGCGTCTTCGTCTCCGGGATGCGCGAGTGGCGGCGCGGCCACGTCGACGGCAAGCCGACGCCCGGCCTGAAGGAGCGCGTCGAGCAGTCCATGTCGTCCACCTTCGCCCGCGAGATGGAGCGTCTCGACCGGTCCCTCGGCTTTCTTGCCAGTTGCGGTGCGGTTGCGCCCTTCGTCGGCCTGTTCGGCACGGTCTGGGGCATCATGAACAGCTTCCGCGCCATTGCCGCCTCGCAGAACACGAGCCTCGTGGTCGTCGCGCCCGGCATCGCCGAGGCGCTGTTCGCCACCGCGCTTGGCCTGCTGGCAGCCATTCCGGCGGTCATCTTCTACAACAAGATCACCGGTGACATAGGGCGCTACGCCGGCCGGGTGGAAGCGTTCGCGGACGACTTCATCGCCCTTGTCAGCCGGCACTCGGACCGGAGGCCGTCCTGATGGGTGCGAGCCTCGGAACGGGCGCGGGCGGCAATGGTCCGCGCAAGCTCTTCGGCGGCGGCCGGCGGCGGATGTCCTACCGCCCCATGGCGGAGATCAACGTCACGCCCTTCGTCGACGTCATGCTGGTTCTGCTCATCGTGTTCATGGTGGCGGCCCCGCTGCTGACGGTGGGCGTGCCCGTGGAGTTGCCGAAGACGCAGGCGCGCGCGCTTCCCTTCGACCAGGAGGAGCCGCTGACCATCACGGTCGATGCGGACGGCCGGGTGTTCATCCAGGAGACCGAAGTGCCGCTCGACGGCCTTGTCGCAAAGATCGCGGCGATCCGTGCCGCGCGCGACAATGACCGCCTCTACATCAAGGCGGACCGCGACGTCGACTACGGCAAGGTGATGGTGGTCATGGGCCGACTGAACTCCGGTGGCTTCACGAAGATCGGCCTGGTGACCGAGCCGGAGCCCGAGGCCGGGCGCTGAGCCCCGAGTAGGTGAGGGAGGAACCGTTCCCGCATGCGCCGTTCGATTGCCCTGTCGCTTGGTCTGCACGCCGCCGTCGCCACGGCCGCGGTCGTGACCTGGCCGCATGCGGCGCGCACGCCGATGGTGGATGCGGGCGCGATCGGCGTCGAGGTGGTGCTGCCGGGCGCGGCGGAACTCCAGGGGCCGGCGCAGATGGAGGAGGTGACGGCGCCCGCCGCCGAGGCGACCGCCGATCCGATTGCCGACGCGATCGCCAGCCTGCCGCCCGAGCAGGCCGTGCAGCCCGACACGCCTCCCGCCCCGCCGCCTCCGCCGCAGACGCCCGCCGCAGAGGCGCCCCCGCCCCAGGAGCCCGCGCCAGATCCCGACGCCGCCACACTGGTGCCGGCCCTGACGGAGGCGCCGCCGGTCAAGGCGGCGGAGCCCGCGCCGGAACAGGTGCCGCCGCCCCCGCCGCGCCCGGCCGAGACGGTGCAGGCGGCCGAGCCTGTGCCGGAAACCGCGAAGGCCGAACCGGTCGAGGCACCCGACCCCGCGCCCGAACCCGTCAAGGAACCGGTGAAGGAGCCCGAGACGGCGAAGGCGGAACCCGTGCCGGCGGAACCGCAAAAGGCCGAAACGGTCGAGCCGGAACCGAAGGCCGAGCCGAAAACCGAAATCGCCGCCGCGCCTGTACCCAAGCGCAAGCCGACGCCGCCGCCTGCGCCGAAGCAGGAGAGGGCCGAGGCCCCGAAGCCGAAGACGCCCGCGCCCACCGCGACGTCCTTCCTTGATCGGGTTGCCGCGGCGGTGGACAATGCGCGGACGGCGCCTCCTGCCGCGGCACGCAGCGCCGGGCAGGCGCGCGCCGGGATCGGGTCCGGGCTGACGGATACGGAGCGTGACCGTCTGCGCCGCCAGGTGTCCCGTTGCTGGCGCGAGCCCGTGGGCGCGCCGCGGCCGGAGGAGCTGGTCGTGACCCTGTCGGTCGAGCTGACCCGGGATGGCAAGGTTTCGGGCCGGCCGCGCGCCATCGAGGTGCGGCGCGACGACAGCCATTACCGTGCCGCCATCGATGCGGCTGTGCGGGCGGTGCTGCGCTGCCAGCCCTACGACATGCCCGCGGACAAGTACGACAGCTGGCGGACCGTCGAGCTTGTCTTCGACCCCGCCGATCCGTCATTCCGATAGGAGGGCGCCGATCTTGCCCGCGTGCCCCATGAGAAGGAGGCCAAGCCCCGTGACCCGACCCACCGAGAAGGCGATTTTCCCGCTGTGTGCCCGGTCCGTGCGTGCCGCCCGTCTGCAGATGGCGGCGGCTCTCATGGCGGTCGCGGCAGCCCTTGTCCTGACAATCCCCGGCAGCCCTGCCCACGCTCAGGCACCCTTGCGGATCGAGATCACCGAGGGCGTGGCCGAGCCGCTGAAGATCGCCATCGTCGATTTCCGCGGTGCAGGCGATCCGCGCGCGGCGGAGTTCGGCCGCGACGTGGCGAACGTCGTCTCCGCGGACCTGGAAAGCTCGGGCCTGTTCGCGCCCGTCGATCCGGCGGCCTTCATCCAGGCCGACGTGGGCTTCGACCAGGTTCCCCGCTTCGCCGACTGGCGCGTGATCGACGCACAGGCGCTCGTCGTCGGCCGGTCTGTGGTCGAGCCGGACGGCAGGCTGCGCGTCGACTTCCGCCTCTGGGACGTGTTCGGCGAGGAGCAGATGGTCGCGCTGCAGTTCTACACGCGCCCCGAAAACTGGCGCCGCATCGCGCACCTGGTCGCCGACGCGATCTACGAACAGCTGACCGGCGAGAAGGGCTATTTCGACACGCGCATCGTCTATGTCGCTGAGACGGGCCCGAAGAACGCCCGCGTGAAGCGGCTCGCCATGATGGACCGGGACGGCGCGAACCACCGGTTCCTCACGGGCGGGGAGAGCCTCGTGCTGACGCCGCGCTTCAGCCCGACGACGCAGGAGATCACCTATCTCTCGTACCGCGACGGGCGCCCGCTGGTTTACCTCTTCAACATCGAGACCGGCCGGCAGGAGGTGCTGGGGAATTTCCCCGGCATGTCCTTCGCCCCCGCCTTTTCGCCCGACGGCGACGGCGTTGTGATGAGCCTCGCGCGCGACGGCAATTCCGACATCTATCTGATGGACCTGCGCACGCGCGCGCAACGCCGCCTGACGAACCATCCCGCCATCGATACGTCGCCGTCGTTCTCGCCGGATGGCCGCAGGGTCGTCTTCAACTCCGACCGGGGCGGGTCGCAGCAGCTCTACGTGATGAACGCCGACGGCTCGGATCCGCAGCGGATCAGCTTCGGGGAGGGGCGCTACGCGACGCCCGTGTGGAGCCCGCGCGGCGACCTGATCGCCTTCACGCGGATCGCCGGCGGGCGATTCGGCATCGGCGTGATGCGGCCGGACGGATCGGGAGAGCGCATCCTGACGGAGAGCTTCCTCGACGAGGCGCCAACCTGGGCGCCGAACGGGCGCGTGCTCATGTTCTTCCGCCAGACCCCGGGGGAACGCGGTGCGACGCGGCTCTATTCCGTTGATCTGACAGGGCGAAACCTGCGGCTTGTGCCGACGCCGCAGGACGCATCCGACCCGGCGTGGTCGCCGCTGTTGCGGTGAGGCGCCTCGACGGGGAGGTCCAAGGGGTCTTGCAAATCAGTTGCCTTTGGCGCAGTTCTCCCCCCGGAGTATCAGGGGGCAGTCTGAACCGGTTCCGCCCGCGGCGTCTAGCGCCGGGTCCGCGCGCGGAACAGCACATGGAACACCCGGACACGACCGTTGGCCGGACATATGGAGGTTGAGATGGGCCTATCCGCCGCACCGAAGCTTGCACTTCTCGTTTCGCTGATGATGGGCCTCGCGGCCTGTTCGTCGACTGACAGCGCCGCCCCGGTCGCCACCGGGGCAGGTGCCGGCGGCACCGGGGTGTCGACGGGCCGCGTGCAGGCCGGGCCTGCGCCGGGCACGGTCGAGGAATTCCAGGTCGAGGTTGGCGACCGCGTCTTCTTCGGCACCGACGAATATGCCCTGTCGCCGGACGCTCAGAACACGTTGCGCGCGCAGGCGGCGTGGCTGATGCAGTACCCGCAGGCCGCCATCGTGATCGAGGGCCACGCCGACGAGCGCGGCACGCGCGAATACAACCTTGCGCTCGGCGACCGCCGTGCGTCCTCGGTGCGCAACTATCTCGTCGCGCTGGGCGTGCCGGGCGACCGCATCCGCACGGTCAGCTACGGCAAGGAACGGCCGGTTGCGCTCTGCTCCAACGAATCGTGCTGGAGCGAGAACCGCCGTGCGGTGACCGTGGTCACCGGCGTTCCGAGCGCCTGAGGCAGGAGCGCCGGCGCACGGCCGGCGCTTTGCGGCCTCATTCTCGCCGCTCCCGCGGGCGAGGGATGAGGGCGTGATGCCATCTGCGATGGGAGGCGAGGCATGATCGCGCGCAAGGGACTATCCGCAATGCTCGCCGGCGTCCTGCTGCTCGCGGCGGGCAGCGGGGCCGCGCTGGCGCAGGCCGGCGACCCCGCCTTGCAGAATCGTCTGGATCAGCTGGAGCGCCAGGTGATCAGCCTCCAGCGCGACTTCTACTCCAGCGCGGGCCGTGCGCAGACGCCGTCGGCGGGGGGCGGGGCACCGCTCGATGCTTCGGCGACGGTCCGGCTCGATCAGCTGGAGACGGAACTGCGCCGGCTGACAGGCCAGATCGAGGAGTTGCGCTTCGCGATCCGGCAGAACGAGGACCGGCTGACCCGCTTCGTCGAGGATGCGGAGTTCCGCCTGCGCGCGCTCGAGGGCGACGGACCGGCGACCGGCGAGGCCGGGGGCACTGCCGGTCCGGGTGCCGCGGCTTCCGCCGGGGCTGCTGGCGCGGCAGGCGCTGCAGGTGCGGCCGTCGCGAACGGCGGCCGCGCGGCGCTTCCCTCTTCCGGCCAGTCGCCGCAGCGGGTGCTCGGCACCGTGAGCCCCGACCGAATCCCGCCCGCGCCGCGCGAGGTGCCCGATGCCGGAGGCCAGCAGACGGCCGCACTCGCTCCCACGGGCGATGCGCGCGCCGATTACGAGCGGGCGTTCGCGCTGCTCCAGCGCAAGGATTTCGAGGCGGCGGAAGGGGCGTTCATGCAGTTTCTCGGTGCCTATGGCGACCATGGGCTTGCCGGGAACGCCCAGTACTGGCTGGGCGAGACACATTACGTCCGCGGCGCCTACGAGGACGCGGCGGCGGCTTTCCTCGACGGGTTCCGCAAGTATCCCGCCAGCCCCAAGGCCCCCGACAGCCTCCTGAAGCTCGGCATGACGCTTGCCGCGCTGAACCAGCCGCAGGAGGCCTGCCTGACCTTCGACGAGGTAGCCACGCGCTATCCGGACGCCAGCGCGGCGATCAAGCGGCGCACCGCGATCGAGAAGGCGCGTAACGGCTGCCGCTGAGCGATCCTTGCGGAAGGGGCGCGCCATGACCCGCCCGTCCGGTTCCCGCCTTCCCGGCGCGGACGGGGCCGATGCCCCGCCGTCGCCCGAGACGCTGTCTGCGGCGCTTCGCTCCCTGCTCGGGACCGCGCCGGAAGGGCTGGCACTCGCCGTGTCCGGCGGATCCGACAGCCGCGCGCTGATGGAGATGGCGGCCCG
Organism: Futiania mangrovi; assembly: GCF_024158125.1. Classification (NCBI taxonomy): domain Bacteria; kingdom Pseudomonadati; phylum Pseudomonadota; class Alphaproteobacteria; order Futianiales; family Futianiaceae; genus Futiania; species Futiania mangrovi. The sequence goes on from NZ_JAMZFT010000001.1 coordinate 116,532, forward strand.
GCTGCCGGTGCGCCCAGCACGGCTTCTCGTCCTTACCGTCGACCATGGCGTCCGCCCCGAGGCTGCGGCGGAAGCCGCTACCGTCGCCGCGCGCGCCCAGGCGTTGGGCGTGGCCGCGCAGGTGTTGCGCTGGGAGGGCGCTCCAGCCGACGGGAACTTCCAGGCTGCCGCCCGTGCCGCGCGCTATCGCCTGATGGCGGAGGCCTGCCGGGCTGCCGGGATTGCTGTGCTGGCAACCGCCCATACGCGCGACGACCAGGCCGAAACCGTGCTCGCCCGCCTGGCCCGCGGCGCGGGCGTGGACGGCTTGTGCGGCATTTCCCCCGTGCTGGACGCGGGCGCCGGCGTGCGGATCGTGCGGCCCTTGCTGGGCGCGGGCCGGCAGGAACTCAGGGACTGGCTCCGCGGCGAGGGAATTGCGGACTGGGTCGACGATCCCTCCAACGAGGCTAGGCGGTTCGACCGGGTGCGGCATCGGCGCCTGCTTGCGCTGCTGGCGGAGGAGGGGCTCGATGCCGGGGCGCTTGCGGGGCTGGCGGGGCGCATGCGCGATGCGCGCGACGCCCTCGATAGTGCCGCGTCGTCACTGGCCGGCACGGCAGCGCGGTTCGATCCGCTGGGCTTCGCGGTTCTCGACCGCGAGATCTATGCCGCGGCTCCGGCGGAGGTGCGGCGGCGGGCACTGCTGGGCCTGTTGCGCGCGGTCTCCGGCCGGACTGGCCATCCGCCCAGGTTCGACCGGCTCGGCCGGCTCGACCGCCTGCTCGCCGGTACGGGCTGTGTCCGCGCGACGCTGAACGGCGCCGTGGTGCGGACAGACGGGCGGGAGGTCCTCATGCTGCGCGAGGGGCGTGGTGCCATGACGGCATCGCCGGTTGCGGTGTCCGGCGGCGCGGTCTGGGATGGGCGGTTCCGCCTGGAGGGCGATGCGGCGGCGCCCTTGTCCGCGTCCGCGCTGGGCGTGGAGGGGATCGCCATCCTGCGCAGTCAGGGGGTGCTGCCGAAGAAGGGGGGGCTCCCCGTGCCGCACGCGGTGTTTGCGGCGACCCTCGCCTTGTGGCGCGGCGGGACGCTGGCCGGGGTGCCTGCCTTGGGCTGGGCAGCGGCTGACGCGCGCGGCATTTCGGCGCGCTTTCCTGCCTTTCCGCCATTCGCGCAGGGGAAAGATGCGCAACCCGTTGTCGCCGATCCGTTGTCTCTCTGGTAAGTTTGCCTATCTCAGTATGGTAACGCCGCGCGGCGGGCGGCGTGGGATGTGCCCGCCATTGCCGGGACGACGCGGCGAGAAGGAGATGTAACTCTCGTGACGAATTTCCGTAACTTCGCGCTTTGGGTGATCATCGCGCTTCTGCTGGTGGCCCTGTTCAACCTGTTCCAGGGGCCGGCGGGGCGCGGCACGAACGCGAAGGTCAGCTTTTCGCAGTTCATGTCGGACGTGCAGGATGGCCGCGTCGCCGACGTGCGCATCCAGGGCGAGACCCTGTCGGGACACTACAAAAACAACCAGCCCTTCATGACCTATGCGCCGGACAACCAGAGCTACGTGGACCGGCTCATGGAAAACGGGGTGCGCGTGGATGTCGTGCCGCAGGACGACGACGCGCTGTTCTCGATTTTCGTGTCCTGGTTCCCCATGCTGCTGCTGATCGCCGTGTGGATCTTCTTCATGCGCCAGATGCAGTCTGGCGGGCGCGGCGCCATGGGCTTCGGCAAATCCAAGGCGAAGCTGCTGACCGAGAAGCAGGGCCGCGTTACCTTCGACGACGTCGCCGGCATCGACGAGGCGAAGGACGAGTTGCAGGAGATCGTGGAGTTCCTGCGCGACCCGCAGAAGTTCCAGCGCCTGGGTGGCCGCATTCCCAAGGGCGCGCTGCTCGTCGGTCCTCCCGGCACCGGCAAGACGCTGCTGGCGCGTGCCATCGCGGGCGAGGCGCGGGTGCCGTTCTTCACCATCTCGGGCTCCGATTTCGTGGAGATGTTCGTGGGCGTCGGCGCAAGCCGCGTGCGCGACATGTTCGAGCAGGCCAAGAAGAACGCCCCCTGCATCATCTTCATCGACGAGATCGACGCGGTCGGCCGCCATCGCGGTGCGGGCCTCGGCGGCGGCAACGACGAGCGGGAGCAGACGCTGAACCAGCTCCTCGTCGAGATGGACGGGTTCGAGGCGAACGAGGGCATCATCCTGATCGCCGCCACGAACCGCCCGGACGTGCTCGACCCGGCGCTGCTGCGCCCGGGCCGCTTCGACCGCCAGGTCGTGGTGCCGAACCCGGACATCACGGGCCGCGAACAGATCCTGAAGGTGCACGTGCGCAAGGTGCCGCTGGCGCCCGACGTGGACCTGAAGGTCATCGCGCGCGGCACCCCGGGCTTCTCCGGCGCGGACCTCGCCAACCTCGTGAACGAGGCGGCGCTGCTGGCGGCGCGCGGCGGCAAGCGGCTCGTCACCATGCACGAGTTCGAGAACGCAAAGGACCGCGTCCTCATGGGGGCGGAGCGCCGCTCGATGGCCATGACGGAGGAGGAAAAGCGTCTCACGGCCTATCACGAGGCGGGGCACGCGCTGGTCGGCCTGTTCGTGCCGGGCAACGATCCCTTGCACAAGGTCACGATCATACCGCGCGGCCGGGCGCTCGGCGTCACCATGAACCTGCCGGAGCGGGACCGCTACGGCATGAAGAAGATGGAGATGGAGGCGCGCCTCGCCATGATGTTCGGCGGGCGCGTGGCGGAGGAGTTGATCTTCGGGCCGGAGAACGTGACGACCGGCGCCTCCAACGACATCATGCAGGCGACCAACATGGCCCGCGCGATGGTCATGGAGTACGGCATGAGCGACAAGCTCGGCCGGCTGCGCTACCGCGACAACCAGGAAGAGGTGTTCCTCGGCCATTCCGTCGCGCAGAGCCAGAACATGTCGGAGGAGACGGCCCGCCTCATCGACGAGGAGGTGCGCCGCATCATCGACGAGGCTGAGACGCTCGCCCGCAAGGTGCTGAACGAGCACATGGACGACCTGCACGCCGTCACCAATGCGCTGCTGGAGTACGAGACGCTCTCCGGCGCGGAGGTGAAGCAGGTGCTGAAAGGCGAAGCGCTGCACCGGCCTTCGGATCACGAGCCGCCGAAGGAGACGGGCTCTGCCGTCCCGACTTCGGGCAAGGGCGCGCGCAAGCCGAAGCCCGACCCGGATGTCGGCGGGATGGAGCCGCAGCCGACCTGACGGGCCGCGCCGTCCGCAAGCCCAGGAAACAGGCAAGGCCCGGTCCCCGCGGATCGGGCCTTGCGCGTCCGGGCCACCAGCGCTGCACAGGAGGAGTGTTGTTTCCGTGACCCCGCCGTCCGTCTATCTGCGTCCATTCGGCCTGCTGTCAGGCGCCGATGCGCACGCCCGCATCGCGGCGGGCGACGCGCTGCCGCTCGCGGGTGGCTGGCTGGCCTTCACGGGACTGGAGCGTATCCGGCGGACCCCGGGGGCGGCGATCCACCGCGAGGTGCTGCACGTTGCGGGGCTTGCGAATCTCGACGGCGAGAGCGCCGGAACCCTTGCCCGCCTCACTGCCCCGCGCGGCGATTTCGCCGGGCTTTCCTTGGACCGGCCGCATGTCATGGGCATCCTGAACGCGACGCCCGACAGCTTCTCAGACGGCGGCGTGCATTTCGAGGCCGACGCGGCGGTCGCTTCCGGGCGCCGCATGGCGGAGGCGGGCGCCACCGTCCTCGACGTGGGCGGGGAATCGACGCGGCCGGGGGCGGACCCGGTAAGCGAGGCTGAGGAACTCGCCCGTGTGCTGCCGGTGCTGGAGGGGCTGCAGGGCGTGGCCTGTCTCTCGCTCGACAGCCGCAACGCGCCCGTCATGGCGGCGGGGCTGGAGGCCGGCGCGCGCATCCTGAACGACGTCTCGGCGCTGACGCACGATCCCCGCGCGCTCGAGGTCGCCGCGCGGGCGGGGGCTCCCGTTGTGCTGATGCACGCGTCCGGCGACCCGAAGGTGATGCAGAGCCGCACGGACTATGCCGACGTCGTGCTCGACGTCTACGATTATCTCAACGAACGCATTGCCGTGTGCGAGGCGGCTGGCCTGCCGCGCGCCTCGATCTGCGTCGATCCGGGTATCGGCTTCGGCAAGACACGGGCGCAGAACCATGCGCTGCTGCGCGACCTCGCGCTTTTCCACGGGCTCGGCTGCCCGATCCTGCTGGGCGCCTCGCGCAAGAGCTTCCTTGCCGACCTGCCGGGGGCCGAGGCGCCAACCGGACGCCTGGGCGGGTCGCTGGCGGCGGCGTTGCAGGGGCTTTCGTGCGGCGTGCAGATGCTGCGCGTGCACGACGTGGCGGAAACGGCGCAGGCGGCGGCGCTCCACATGCGCTTGCACGGTGCGGCGTAAAGCGGCATTAACCGAGATCGTGCGACCGTCCGCCGCGACAGTCATGTGTGCGAAAGGGGATCGCGAGCGACCATGAGCAGACGCTATTTCGGGACCGACGGCATCCGCGGCACGGCGAACAAGGCGCCGATGACGGCGGAGATCGCGCTCCGCGTCGGTCTCGCCGCCGGCAAGATGTTCACCACGGGCGCGCACCGTCACCGGGTCGTGATCGGCAAGGACACGCGGCTTTCCGGCTACATGGTGGAGGCGGCGCTGATGGCCGGTTTCGTCTCGGTCGGCATGGACGTGATGCTGCTCGGCCCCGTGCCGACGCCCGCCGTGGGCATGCTCACGCGCTCGCTGCGCGCCGACCTCGGCGTGATGATCTCGGCCTCGCACAATGCGTTCCAGGACAATGGCATCAAGCTCTTCGGTCCGGACGGCTACAAGCTCTCCGACGAGATCGAGGCGCAGATCGAGCACATGATGGAGAACGGCCTCGACGAGGGGCTGGCGAAGCCCGACCGGCTCGGCCGTGCGCGGCGGCTGGAGGACGCGCAGTCCCGCTATGTCGAGATCGTGAAGGCGAGCTTTCCGCGCGAACTGACCCTCGACGGCATCCGTGTCGTGATCGACTGCGCGAACGGCGCCGCCTACAAGGTCGCGCCCGACGTGCTGTGGGAACTGGGGGCGGAGATCGTGAAGATCGGCGTTTCGCCCGACGGCTTCAACATCAACCGGGAATGCGGGTCGACCGCGACGGGCGCACTCAAGACCAAGGTGGTCGAGACGCGCGCGGACATCGGGATCGCGCTCGACGGCGACGCCGACCGCGTCATCATCGTCGACGAGAAGGGCCGCGAGGTCGACGGCGACCAGTTGATGGCGCTGATCGGCAAGGCCTATCACGAGCGCGGGCGCCTGACCGGCGGCGGCATCGTGGCGACGGTCATGTCGAACCTGGGGCTCGAGCGGTTCCTCGAAGGCCAGGGGCTGACGCTCGCCCGCACCAAGGTCGGCGACCGCTACGTGGTGGAGCACATGCGCGCCCACGGCTTCAACGTGGGCGGCGAGCAGTCGGGCCATATCGTGCTTTCCGACTATGCGCGCACCGGCGACGGGCTTCTGGCGGCGCTTCAGGTGCTCGCCGTCTGCCGCGAGGCGGACAAGCCCGTGAGCGAGGTTTGCCACCTCTTCGATCCCGTTCCGCAGGTGTTGAAGTCAGTGCGCTACGCCGGTGGCGAGCCGCTGGAGACCGCGAAGGTCAAGGCAGCGATCAAGGCAGGCGAGGAGCGTCTGAACGGCGCGGGCCGCCTCGTCATCCGCAAGTCCGGGACGGAGCCCGTGATCCGCGTGATGGCGGAAGGCGACGACGAGGGTGTCGTCAGCGCCGTCGTGGACGACATCTGCGGCGCGGTGACCGGCGCGGCATGACGGACGGGGCGGGGACGCATCGCGGGCGCGTGCTGATCGTCGCCGGCTCCGATTCCGGCGGCGGCGCGGGTATCCAGGCCGACATCAAGGCCGTAACCGCGCTCGGCGGCTACGCCATGACCGCCGTGACGGCCATCACCGTTCAGGATACGATGGGGGTCCATGGTGTCCACCCGATCCCCCTCGACATCGTACGCGGCCAGATCGCGGTGACGATGGACGACATCGGTGCGGATGCGGTCAAGACCGGGATGCTCGGCACCGTCGAGACGATCGAGGCCGTGGCCGCCGCGCTCGACGCGCACAGGCCCGACGCGGCTACCTGTCCGCTGGTCGCCGATCCCGTGATGGTGGCGAAGGGCGGCGCGTCCCTGCTCGAAGACCGCGCCGTCGGCGCGGTGCTTGATCTCATTCTGCCTCGCGCAGCCCTCGTCACGCCCAACGCGCCGGAGGCGCAGCGCCTGACGGGAATCGAAGTGGAATCGCTCGACGGACAGCGGCGTGCGGCGGAGGCTCTCCTGAAGGCAGGGGCTGCGGCAGCGCTCGTCAAGGGCGGGCACGTCGCGGGCCATATGGTGCGCGACCTGTTGATGACGGTGGACGGCGAGCATGTGTTCGAGGCCCCGCGGATCGACAGCCGCAGCACTCATGGCACGGGCTGCACGACGGCCTCGGCGATTGCCTGCGGGCTTGCACTCGGCCAGCCGCTCGACCTCGCGGTGGGCCGGGCGATCGCCTATGTGCGGCGCGCCATCGAACTGGCGCCCGGCTTCGGGAAGGGGCATGGGCCGCTGTGGCACGGCTGGACGGTCGATCCGGCGCGCGTTCCGGACAAGCCCTGACGCGCGTCGGCCCGGTCAGTTGGTGAGGCCGTCCGACACGTCGGTGAATGGCTGCGCCAGGTCCGTGCCCAGAGTCTGCACGGAGACGACAATGGCGAGACAGATCCCGACCGCGATCAGACCATACTCGATCGCGGTGGCGCCGCTGTCGTCAGCCAGGAACCGGCGAAGGTGACTACGCATGGCATTGGCCCTCCCGCGAGGGGTTGGAATGGTTGCATCCTGCCCGACAAAGATTTCGTGGGTCTTAAGGAAGGTTACTAACACTTCGTTGAGCTTCAGGCTTACTGCCCGTTGACCATGCCGGCACGTGCGCAAAATCTCCGTTGACGGCGCTGCGGCTTCGGCGTAACAGGCTCGCGGGCCACGCCTCCCCAACGAGGCGCGACCCATCTGTGAGGATGGGAGAAATCCATGACGAAAGCTCAACCGGCTGCACGGCCGGTCAATCCGTGCTTCTCTTCCGGCCCCTGCGCCAAGCGCCCCGGCTGGTCCCTGCAAAATCTCGAAGACGCGTTTCTCGGACGCTCGCACCGCGCGAAGGGCGGCAAGGCGAAGCTGACGGACGCCATCGACCGCACCAAGGCGATCCTGGGCGTGCCGGAGGACTACCTCGTCGGCATCGTGCCCGCCTCCGACACGGGCGCCGTCGAAATGGCCATGTGGACCATGCTGGGCGCGCGTCCCGTCGACCTGCTGGCATTCGAATCCTTCGGCGCGGGCTGGGTGAGCGACGCGGTGAAGCAGCTCAAGCTCGCCGACGCCCGCGTGCTCGAGGCACCCTACGGCCAGCTTCCCGACCTCGGCGCGGTCCGCAAGGACGCCGACGTGGTCTTCACCTGGAACGGCACCACCTCCGGCGTGCGCGTGCCGAACGGCGACTGGATCGCCGACGACCGCGAGGGGCTGACGATCTGCGACGCGACGTCTGCGGCGTTCGCGCAGGATCTGCCCTGGGCCAAGCTCGACGTCACCACCTTCTCCTGGCAGAAGGTCATGGGCGGCGAGGCGCAGCACGGCATGATCATCCTGTCGCCGCGCGCCGTCGCCCGGCTGGAGAGCTACACGCCGAACTGGCCCGTCCCGAAGATCTTCCGCATGACCAAGGGCGGCAAGCTGATCGACGGCATCTTCAAGGGCGAGACGATCAACACGCCCTCCATGCTGGCGGTCGAGGACTATCTCGATGCGCTGGGCTGGGGCGAGAGCATCGGTGGCCTGAAGGGCCTGCGGGCGCGTGCGGACGCGAACCTCGCCGTGCTCGCGCGCTGGGTCGACGAGACGCCGTGGGTGGACTTCCTCGCCGAGGATCCCGACACGCGGTCCAACACCAGCGTCTGCCTGAAGATCGTCGATCCGGCCTTCCTCGCGCTCGACGACAAGGCTCAGAAGGCTGTGTGCAAGGCGCTGGCCGACGCGCTGGAGGCCGAGGGCGTCGCCTATGACATCAACGGCTACCGGGATGCGCCGGCAGGCCTTCGCATCTGGGCGGGCGCCACGGTCGAGACGCGCGATCTCGAGGCGCTGACCCCCTGGCTCGACTGGGCCTATGCCCAGGTCGCGCCGGCGAAGGCGGCCTGAGCCGCCCGGTACGGACGCACTCCCGCGACTTGATCCCGCCCCCGCCTGCCCTTGCGTGCAGGTCAGGGGGCGGACAGACCTTCCTTATCTCAGAGGATACCCGGATCCATGCCCAAGGTACTCGTTTCCGATGCGCTGTCCGAGCGTGCTGTCGAAATCTTCCGCGAGCGCGGCATCGACGTCGATTTCCAGCCCGATCTCGGTAAGGACAAGGACAAGCTGGCCGAGGTGATCGGCCAGTACGACGGCCTCGCCATCCGCTCCGCCACCAAGGTCACCGACAAGATCATCGCGGCGGCCGCCAACCTCAGGGTAATCGGCCGTGCCGGCATCGGCGTCGACAATGTCGACATCCCCAAGGCCACCGCGCGCGGCATCGTGGTGATGAACACGCCGTTCGGCAACTCGACCACCACGGCCGAGCACGCGATCGCCATGATGCTCTCGCTCGCCCGCCAGATCCCGCAGGCGAACGCTTCCACCCACGCCGGCAAGTGGGAGAAGTCGCGCTTCATGGGGATCGAGCTGACCGGCAAGACGCTGGGCGTCATCGGCTGCGGCAACATCGGCTCCATCGTGGCCACGCGCGGCGTCGGGCTGAAGATGCGCGTCATCGCCTTCGACCCCTATCTCTCGCCGGAACGGGCGCAGCAGCTTGGCGTCGAGAAGGTCGACCTCGACACGCTGCTCGCGCGCGCCGACATCATCACGCTGCACACGCCGCTGACCGACAAGACCCGCAACATCCTGTCGCGGGAGGCGCTGGCCAAGACCCGCAAGGGCGTGCGCATCGTCAATTGCGCGCGCGGCGGCCTTATCGACGAGGAGGCGCTGAAGGACGCCATCGACGCCGGCCACGTGGCGGGCGCGGCGCTCGACGTCTTCGCGGTGGAGCCCGCCAAGGAGCATCCGCTCTTCGGCAACGAGAACGTGATCTGCACGCCGCACCTCGGCGCCTCCACCGAGGAAGCGCAGGAGACGGTCGCCCTGCAGGTTGCCGAGCAGATGGCCGACTACCTGCTGACCGGGGCCGTGACCAATGCGGTGAACATGCCCTCGATCTCGGCGGAGGAAGCCCCGCGCCTGAAGCCGTGGGTGCGGCTGGCGGAGATGCTGGGCTCGTTCGCCGGCCAGGTGACCGAGAGCGCGATCAAGGAGGTCGAGATCCTGTTCGAGGGCGTCGCCTCAGAGATGAACGTGAAGGCCATGACGTCCGCCGCGCTCGCGGGCCTGCTGCGCCCGCAGGTGGGCGACGTGAACATGGTCTCGGCACCGATCATGGCGAAGGAGCGGGGTATCGTCCTCTCCGAGGTCAAGCGCGACAAGATGGGCGTGTTCGACGGCTACATCCGCCTGACCATCCAGACCGAGAAGCAGCGCCGCTCGGTCGCAGGCACCGTCTTCTCCGACGGCAAGCCGCGCTTCATCCAGATCAAGGGCATCAACCTGGACGCCGAACCCGCCGCCCATATGCTCTACACGACGAACGCCGACAAGCCGGGCTATATCGGCGCGCTCGGCACGACGCTGGGCGAGGCGGGCGTGAACATCGCCGCCTTCGCGCTCGGACGCGACAAGGAGGGCGGCGATGCCATCGCCCTTCTCACGGTCGACGATGTCGTCTCCGACGCGGTGCTGGAGAAGGTGCGCGATCTGCCGCACGTCCTCCAGGCCAAGCGGGTCGAGTTCGACGTGGAGTGACAACCGGGCCGCACTGCCCGAACAGGCTTTGATCGGACGGGGGCGGGGTGCTAAACCTCGCCCCCGTTCACGTGTGCGGGGATAGCCTCGCGCGCCGCAGGGATGAGGGACGGAACGCATGACCAATGTCGCCGTGGTCGGCTCCCAGTGGGGGGACGAGGGCAAGGGCAAGATCGTCGACTGGCTGTCGGAGCGGGCGGACGTCGTCGTCCGCTTCCAGGGCGGGCACAATGCGGGCCACACGCTCGTCATCGGCGGCAAGGTCTACAAGCTGTCGCTGCTGCCGTCGGGCATCGTACGCCCGGGCAAGCTGTCGATCATCGGCAACGGGGTCGTGCTCGACCCTTGGGCGCTGTTCGACGAGATCGCGCGCCTGACGGGCCAGGGCGTCGAGATCAGCCCGCAGAACCTGCGCATCGCCGAGAACGCGCCGCTGATCCTGCCGTTGCACCGGGAGCTCGACCAGATCCGCGAGAAGGCGGCGGGCCGTGCCGCGATCGGCACGACGGGCCGCGGCATCGGCCCGGCCTACGAGGACAAGGTCGGCCGCCGCGCCATCCGCGTCAGCGACCTCGCCGACGGGCCGACCCTCGACGACCGGATCGAGCGGCTGCTGGCCCATCACAACGCGCTGCGCCGCGGCCTCGGCGAGGCGGTGATCGACCCGACGCAGCTGAAATCGGACCTGGAGGAGATCGCCGACCGGATCCTGCCCTTCGCCGACGCGGTGTGGAGCACGCTCGACGCGCACCGCCGCGCGGGCGACCGGATCCTGTTCGAGGGCGCGCAGGGCACCATGCTCGACGTCGACCACGGCACCTATCCTTACGTCACCTCCTCCAACACGGTCGCGGCGGCCGCCAGCGTGGGCACCGGCATGGGGCCAGGCGCGGTCGGGTTCATCCTCGGCATCACCAAGGCCTACACGACGCGCGTCGGCTCCGGCCCCTTCCCGACGGAGCAGGACAACGCCGTCGGCAACCGGCTGGGCGAGCGCGGGCACGAGTTCGGCACGGTCACGGGGCGCAAGCGCCGCTGCGGCTGGTTCGACGCGGTGCTCGTGCGCCAAGCGGTGGTGCAGCAGGGCATCGACGGCATCGCGCTGACCAAGCTTGACGTGCTCGACGGCTTCGACGAGATCAAGGTCTGCGTGGGTTACGAGATCGACGGCGGCCGGGTGGAGCGTCTGCCCGCGGCGGCGGCGGTTCAGGGCCGCGTGACCCCGATCTACGAGACGCTGCCGGGCTGGTCGGAGTCGACCGCGGGCGCCCGGTCCTTCTCGGACCTGCCCGCGACCGCAATCAAGTACGTGATGCGCCTGCAGGAACTGATCGGCTGTCCGGTCTCGCTCGTTTCGACGAGCCCGGAGCGGGACGACACCATCCTGCTGCACGATCCTTTCGAGGATTGAGGGCCTTTCGAGGATTGAGGGCGGACCAGCGCGAAGCATGCGAGAAGGGGCGCGCTGGCGCCCTTTTTCATGTCTGGCGGTGTCAGTCGCCCGCGGGGATCAGATGCTGCGCGCGGGCGGCCTCGCGCATGGCCTTCTGCAGCTTCTCGAAGGCGCGCACCTCGATCTGGCGCACCCGCTCCCGGCTGACGCCATAGACCTGCGCGAGATCCTCCAGCGTGGAGGGATCTTCCTTCAGCCGCCGCTCGATCAGGATGTGCTTCTCGCGCTCGTTGAGCACGCCCATCGCCTTGACCAGCAGGGCGCGGCGCTGTTCCAGTTCCTCGCGTTCGCCCAGAAGCGTTTCCTGGTCCTCGTCCTCGTTGACGAGGAAGTCCTGCCACTCGCCCTCCGAGTCGGCGCGCAGCGGCGAGTTGAGCGAGCTGTCGCTGCCCGACATGCGCCGGTTCATCGAGATGACCTCGTCCTCGGTCACCGAGAGCTTGGTCGCGATCGTCTTGACCTGGTCGGGGTGCAGGTCGCCTTCCTCGATTGCCTGGATCTGGCCCTTCACCTTGCGCAGGTTGAAGAAGAGCTTCTTCTGCGCCGCCGTGGTGCCGATCTTCACCAGGCTCCAGGAACGCAGGATGTATTCCTGGATCGCTGCGCGGATCCACCACATGGCGTAGGTGGCGAGCCGGAAGCCCTTTTCCGGGTCGAAGCGCTTGACCGCCTGCATCAGGCCGACATTGCCCTCCGAAATGATTTCCGAGATCGGCAGGCCGTAGCCGCGGTAGCCCATGGCGATCTTGGCAACGAGGCGCAGATGGCTGGTAACGAGCTGGTGTGCGGCGTCGGCGTCCTCATGCTCGACCCAGCGCTTGGCCAGCATGTACTCCTGCTGCGGCTCCAGCATGGGGAACTTGCGGATTTCCTGCAGATAGCGGCTGAGGCCGCCGTCAGGCGTCATGGTCGGAAGCGTGTTTCCTGCCATTGCGTCGATCCCTCGCGCGACGTCCCGGTCCACCCAAATCACCCGCCGGGACAATCTCATATATCCACGCTTTGTGGCGGCTCAATGGCCTGCCGGCATATTTGGAGCCTGCAAGCGTGTTCCGGCAAAACGCGCGAGGAGCGTCAGGCGTTGCGCAGCGCGCCGAGCAGAAACGCCATGTCCTCGGGCAGGGGGGCGGAGAAGCGCATCTCCTCGCCCGTGCGCGGATGCCGGAAGCCCAGTGTCGCGGCGTGCAGTGCCTGGCGGGGAAACTCCTCGACCAGCGGGCGGATGCGCGGGGAAAGCGTGCGGGCGAGTGTCTTGTGTTTGCCGCCGTAGACGCTGTCGCCGATCAGCGGATGGCCGATGTGCGTCATATGCACGCGGATCTGGTGCGTCCGGCCCGTCTCCAGCCTGCACTCGACGAGGCTCGCCACCGGCGCGTCGGCAGGGCCAAAGCGTTCCAGCACGCGAAAGTGCGTGACCGCGGCCTTGCCGCCCGATTTCACCACCGCCATCTTCTTGCGGTTCGTCGGGCTGCGGCCGATCGCGCCCTCGATCCGTCCCCACGGGCCCTTGATCAGGCGGCGGCCGGTTGGACCCCAGTCCGCGACCGGGGGCTCTCCCCAGACGATGGCGCGATAGCTGCGCTCGGTCGTGTGGGCGGCGAACTGCTCCGAGAGGCCGAGGTGCGCGCCGTCGTGCTTGGCGACGACCATCAGGCCGCTCGTCTCCTTGTCGATCCGGTGCACGATCCCGGGCCGCTTCACCCCGCCGATGCCGGAGAGGCTGTTGCCGCAATGGGCGATCAGCGCGTTCACGAGCGTGCTCTCGGGGCTGCCGGGTGCTGGGTGCACGACGAGGCCGGCGGGCTTGTTCACCACCAGCAGGTCGGCATCCTCGTGCACGATGTCGAGGGGGATGTCCTCGCCCGAGGGCAGCGGATCGTCGGGCGGGGGGACGACCACCTCCACCTCGTCGCCGGCGCCGACGCGCGTGCTCGCGTCGACGGCCGCGCGGCCCGAGACGCTGACGAAGCCCGTTTCGATCAGGCGCTGAACCCGGCTTCGCGATAGATGGGGCAGGGAGGCGGTGATATACCGGTCGAGCCGTTGACCTGCATCCGCGTTCCCGACCGTGAGGAGGTGTTCGTCCCCGATGTCCGACAGCATGCCCGACCCCGCTCAGACCACGGATACGTCGCAGGACCCGCCGCAGGACGGCGCGAGCGACGACCGGACGTACCGCATCCTCAAATGGGTCGTCATCGTCATGGGCGTCCTGCTCGTGGTCGGGTTCGTCGTCATCGTGGTCGGCATGATCTCCAAGATCCAGGGTTTTACCGGCGCGAACCGGAAGGCGGCGCCGCAGTCCGTGTCGGCGCCCTACGAGGCGGCCGTCACGCTGCCTCCGGGGGCAAGGATTGTCGAGACCGCGGTCGGCGACGGCCTCGTGGTGCTGCGCCTCGAGACGCCTCGAGGGCCGGCTCTCCTCCTAGTCGATCCGCGCACCGGGCGCACGCGCGGCACGGTGACGCTCACCCCCGCGGAATGACACCGACGCTTGAGATAGGGCCTCGGCATCGCGGCGTCATCCGCGCTGCCGCGAAAAAAGCCTGGCCGGCGGAGGCATGCGGCCTGCTCGTCGGCACCGCGGACCCTGTATGCATGATCTGGCGCGTTGCGCGCGTCGTCGGGAGCCCCAATCTCCTGGCCCCCGCCCGCGACGACAGGTTCGAGGTCGACCCCGCCCTGCTGCTGCGCACGCACCGGGAGGCGCGGGAGGCGGGCCTTGCGCTCGTCGGTCTCTATCATTCGCATCCGCGCGGCGTCGCCGTTCCGTCGGAGACCGACCGGCAGTCGGCCTGGCAGCCGGGTCTCGCCTGGCTGATCGTGGCGGGGCCGCCCGCGTGGGACGACCTCCGCGCCTTCCTCAACGACGGCACGGACACCGACGCGCACTTTGCGGCCATGCGGCTCTCGGGCGGGGGATAGGGCGCGCGGCACTCAGGCGACGCTCGGCGGGCGCACCCGTCCGAAGGCGAGGAAATAGCCGTTCCGCAAGCCCGGCTTGCGATAGGCGAAGGGCACACCCTCCGGCGTCACGACATGCCCGCCGGCGGCTTCCAGCACCGCCTGGCCTGCCGCCGTGTCCCATTCCATCGTGGGTCCCATGCGCGGGTAGATGTCGGCTTCCCCGGCTGCGATCAGGCAGAACTTGAGCGAGGAGCCCGCCTGCTTCGTCTCCGCCACCGTCAGGCCCTCGAGCAGACGCGCATCCTCGCGCGAGGTGTGCGACCGGCTGCCGATCGCGGTCCAGCCCGCCGGGGGCGGCGTGCGCGCCGCGATCTCCCGCACCTCGCCATTGTCGCTCGCGAACGCTCCGACGCCTGCCGCCCCCCAGAAGGCGCGGCCGAGCGCGGGAGCGAGAACGATCCCCGCCGTCGGGCGGCCGTCCTCCACCAGCGCGATATTGACCGTGAACTCGCCGTTGCGGCGAATGAATTCCCTGGTGCCATCCAGCGGATCGACCAGGAAGAAGGGCGCGTCTTCCGGCACCGCGTCGCCTGCCTTGAACCGCTCCTCGGTGACGATGTGGATGTCGGGGGCGATCTCGCGCAGGCCTTTGTAGATCACGGCGTCCGCAGCATGGTCGGCCGCCGTGACGGGGGAACCGTCCGACTTGTCGTCCACGTCGAAATCGGTCGCGTAAACCTCCATGATAGCGGCACCCGCCGCCTCCGCGATGGGGCGCAGGCGGGCAAGCAGGTTCTGCCGGTCGATCGTGTCGGTCATGGGGGGCGCTCGCGGGCTGGTTGCGGGGACGGGCAGCGGACCCGTGCACTCTGATAGGCAGTGACCGCAACCCCGTCAACGCCGGGCGGGATCAGCGCGCGGGGGCAACCAACTCCAGTTCGATCACCTCGGCGTTGATCAGCTGCTTGCCCGCGTGCTCGAAGTTTACCGTGACCCTGTACCCGACGACGCTCTGTACCTGCCCGATACCCCATTCGGGGGCTTGCGGGTTGCGCACGCGGGCTCCCGGCTCCAGAAAGACGGTCATGGGCATGTCCCTTTGCGATGCGTGCAGTGGTGGCGTCCTGTTGGCGCGCCGGTCAGGCTTTGTTTACCATGGGGCACCAGAGTGGGGCCAGGGGATCGGTTTGCCCGCGCTCTGCGCGGGAGGTGAGGGGGACTCGGATGGACGATCTGGAACTGGCGGCGCTTTTGTGCTCGCGCCTGTGTCATGACCTTGTGTCGCCGGTAGGGGCGATCACCAACGGGCTCGAGATCCTCGAGGATGACGACGATCCGGAGATCCGTGCCCAGGCGATCAGCCACATCGGCCAGAGCGCCGGCGCGGCCTCGGCGCGGCTCCAATTCCTGCGGGTTGCGTTCGGCTCCGGCTCGTCCCTCGGCGAAACCGTGGACACGATCGAGCTTGAAGACCTGGCGGAGGCGCTGTTTGCGCGTACCCGCGTGCACACCGTCTGGTCGCTCGACCGGCCGAGCGTCCCGAAGGACAGCGCCCGGCTGCTTCTGAACCTTTTGCTGGTCGCTGCCGATACGCTGCCGCGGGGCGGCACGGTGACGATCGCGGAGCAGACAGACGCGCTGGTCATCAGCGCCGTGGGCGAGGGGGCCCGCATGCTGCCGGAGGTCGACGGTTTTCTTTCGGGTGAGGTCAACGGCACCCAGCCCGACCCGCGCTCCGTCGTAGCTTTCTATGCGGGGCGCCTGGCCGCGCGGGCAGGCCTGCCCTTCCGCTGGGCGCCCGCCGCGGGTCGCGTCGACTTCGTGATCGGGTGACTTAAAGACGCCTTAACCCTTCGGATGCGAGGATTCCCGCGGCTTTCCGCGCGCAGGATGCGGCGCGCGCAAGGGGGCGCGGCACCCGGTCCCGAGGGAGAGGCATGGACGACGATCTCGTACAGGAGTTCGTGGCCGAGACGGCGGAGGGGCTTGCCGAGGCCGACGGGCTTCTGCTGGCGCTGGAGCGCGATCCGTCTGATGCCGATGCGCTGGCCCGCATCTTTCGCATCGTCCACACCATCAAGGGCACCTGCGGCTTCTTCGGCTTCGAACGGCTGGAAACGCTGGCGCATGCGACGGAATCGCTGCTCGACCCCGTGCGGGCGGGCGAGCGGGCGCTGACGCCGGATGCCACTGATCTGCTCCTGGCTGCGCTCGACCGCCTACGTGCGATCGTGGCAGACCTGCGCGACAGCGGGCAGGAGGGCGAGGGGAGCGACGCGGACCTCGTCGCGCGGCTCCTGTCGGGCATGCCGATGGCAGACGGCGGGCCGGAGGGGCCCGGTGCCGGTGAGGCGGCTGCAGCGGAACATGGCGACGCGGACGGGGCAGGGGCTCTTGCCGGGCCTTCAGGGCGCAGCGAGGCGGGGCCGGCCAGCGTCCGGGTCCGGGTCGACGTGCTCGATAACCTGATGGCGACCGTTTCGGAACTGGTTCTGACGCGCAACCGGCTGCTGCAGATCGCGGGTGAGCGCGGGACAGATGCCGACGCCCTCGTCATGCCGCTTGCCCAGCTGTCCCAGGTCACGCGCGCCCTGCAGGGCGAAGTGATGCGTGCCCGCATGCTTGCCGTGGGGACCGTGCTCCAGCCCTTCACCCGCCTGGTGCGCGATCTTGGCCGCGAGCTTGGAAAGCCGCTCGTCCTCACGCTCGAAGGGGGCGACGTCGAACTCGACCGGCAGGTGCTGGAGCGGATCAAGGATCCGTTGACGCACCTCGTCCGCAATGCTGCCGATCATGGGATCGAGGCCCCGGATCGCCGGGCCGCTTCGGACAAGCCCGCGAGCGGACAGATCGCCATCGCTGCCCGTGCCGAGGGAGGGCACATCGCGATCGAGGTTTCCGACGACGGGGCGGGGCTCGACTTCGCTTCCATCCGCGACAAGGCGGTGGCCCGGGGGCTGCTGGACAAGGCTGCCGCCCGTGCTGCCGACGAGCGCCAGCTGTCCGACCTCATCTTTGCGCCTGGCTTCTCGACGGCAGCCGCGGTCACGAGCGTTTCCGGGCGCGGCGTCGGCATGGATGTCGTGCGCCGGAACATCGAGGAGATCGGCGGGTCCGTCGAGGCGGAGTCCGTGACGGGTCGCGGCACGCGCTTCCGCATGAAGATCCCCCTGACGCTCGCCATCGTTCCTGCCCTGATCGTCGAGGCAGGGGGGCAGAGGTTCGCCCTGCCGCAACTCAGCGTCCGCAAGCTGTTGCGCCCGGCGGGAACGCCCGGCGCGCATGTCGACGAGGTGCACGGTGCGCCATTGCTGAGCGTGGACGGCCGGACCGTTCCGCTTCTTTCGCTGGCACGCAGGCTCGCCCTGACTGAGTCGGGCCGGCCGTTCTCGACGGTGATCCTGCTCGAGATCGGCGCGGGCCTCTACGGCCTTGGCGTGGACCGCGTGCTGGGCAGCGAGGATATCGTGGTGAAACCCCTCTCGCGCCTGTTGCGGCATCTGCCACACGTCTCCGGCGCTACCCTGCTGGGCGACGGACGGGCCGCGATGATCCTGGATGCGGTCGGGTTGGCCGAGGGTCTCTCGTGTGCGCCGACGGCGATGGAGAAGCGGGGGACGGCGGATGCGGAAAGGCGCCGCCAATCCTTTCTCATCCTGCGCATCGGGCCGGGGCCCGCGCGCGCGCTGCCGCTGGGCGCGGTCCGGCGTATCGTGACGGTTGCCGCCGCCGCGCTCAGCCAGGGTGCATGGGGCGAGGTGGCGGACCTTGGCGACGCGCTCGTTCCGGTCGTCAGGCTCGCGGGGGACGCAGAGGGCAGCAGTGAGCCGGGTTCCCGGCCGATGGTCCTGCTGGGCGGGGCTGTGCCGGTGGCGCTTGCGGCCGATGCCGTGCTCGACATTGTGGAGACGGCCGAGGAGCCGCCTGCCGGAGACGGCCTTGCGCCGGTCGCCGCCGTCATGCGCCTCGGCGGAGAGGCGGTCGACGTGCTCGACATGACATGGATCGAGGCGCGTGCCGCGGCGCGCCGTCCCGCACTGTCGCGGACGGGGGCGGTGGCATGACCGCGGCGGGTGAGGACATGCTGGCGCTGATCTTGATCGCGGACGGGCATCGCTTTGCGCTTCCTGTAGCGGCGGCGCGCGACCTGTTCCGGCCGGGCCCTGTTTCGCCCGTGCCGCTTGCGCCCCGCGGGATTGCCGGCGTCCTGAATCTCCGAGGCCGCATCGTGACCGCCATCTGCCTGCGTGCCTCGCTCGGCCTGCCCGTGATCCCGGCGGAGATCGCTGCAGTCCTCGAGAACGAGGGGGAGCGGTACGCCATTCTTGCCGACGCCGCCGGCGACGTCGTGCGCCTCCATTCCGGCGATGCGCAGTCCTTGCCGCCGGCCATGTCCGCACCTGTCGCCGCCGTGGCGTCCGGCCTTTACCGCGACGGTGAGGGGCTGGTTACCCTGCTCGACCCCGACCGGCTTCTGGCGGCAGCCAGCGGACAAGCGGATGCCGCCGCGTGACGGCTCCGCTCCATGCTGCCGGCGACCCGCCGATACGGGTGATGATCGTCGACGATTCCGCCATCGTGCGGGGCCTGATCAGCCGCTGGATCGACGCGGAGCCGGACATGACCGTCGCGGCACATGCGTGCAACGGTGCACAGGCGGTTCGCCGCGCCGCGGAAGGCGGCATCGACGTCATTCTCCTCGATATCGAGATGCCCGTGATGGACGGCCTGGCCGCGCTCTCGCACCTGGCGGAGGCGGGCGCGGGCGCACGTGTCATCATGGCGTCGAGCCTGACCGAGCGTCATGCGCGCATCAGCTTCAGGGCTCTGGCCATGGGGGCGGCGGACATCGTGCCGAAACCCTCGTCGGTCCGGAAGGGCGATGCCGAGACGTTCCGTGCTGACCTGGTCGGCAAGGTTCGCGCGCATGGCCGGGCGTCCCGCAGTCCGGGATCGCCGCAGCCTGCGCAGCCGCACGCTGCGGCCGCCTGCGGCACCCGGCCGTCTGCCGCGCCGGCACCGGCCTGGCCAGAGGTGCTTGCGATCGGCGGCTCGACCGGAGGGCCCCAGGCCTTGTTCACCCTCTTCGCGGACTTTCCGCTGGCGAGGCAGGTGCCGGTGGTGATTGCCCAGCACATGCCGCCGACCTTCACGGCCATGCTCGCTCGGCATCTGGGCGCCATCTCCGGCCTGCCGTGCGCCGAGGGGGCAGAGGGGATCCCCCTCGTCCCGGGGCGCATCCATGTCGCGCCCGGAGGGCGTCACATGCGGGTCCGCCGCCAGGGCGGGCGTCTCGTGCTCGCCATCTCGGACGATCCGCCCGTCAACTTCTGCCGGCCGGCTGTCGATCCCCTGTTCGAGAGCGTGGCAACTGCAGCCGGGGCGCGTGGCTCAGCCATCGTGCTGACCGGCATGGGAACCGACGGACGGGCGGGGGCATGCGCGATCCGTGCAGCCGGCGGCGCGGTCGTGGTCCAGGACCAGGCGACGAGCGTCATCTGGGGCATGCCCGGCGCAGTGGCTGCGGCGGGTGCGGCGGACGGCGTCTTTCCGATCTCCGAGCTGGGCCGTGGGCTTGCCGATCTCCTTTCCGGCAGGGCGCGCGCTTCCGGTGCGGCGGACAGCAGCCGGCTCGAGCCGCTGCCATGACCGTCGATGCGTGCTCCATCGACTGGCTGGCCGGGCTGTTGCGGCGTGCCACGGGCTTCGAGCTCGCACCCGGAAAGGCCTATTTCGTCGAGGCCCGCCTCGGCCCGCTGGCGCACGCACGGGGGCTCCCCGATGCAGCCGCGCTGCTCGCCGTCCTGCGGCGTACCGGTGACGCCGATCTGCGGTCCGCAGTCGTCGAGGCGATGGCGATCCGCGAGACGAGCTTCTTCCGCGATGGCACCCCGTTCAGCCTGCTGGCCGGCCGCTACCTGCCAGCAATGGCAGCTGCGCGTCCGCCGGATCGACCGGTCCGGATCTGGTGTGCCGCGGTGTCTACCGGACAGGAGGCGTACTCGGTGGCGATTGCCTGTCGCGAGGCGCCCCTCGGGCTGGCGGGACGGCGGGTGGAGATTCTCGCCACCGATGCGTCGGAGACGGCGGTCGCCCATGCGAGGCGCGGTCTCTACAGTTTGCGCGACGTGCGCCGCGGGTTGTCGCAGGAGCAGTTGCGCCGGCATTTCCGCCCCGCCGGCGAGGACTGGGAAGCCGATCCCGCGCTGCGTGCCATGGTCGATTTCCAGTGCGCGAACCTGCTCGACCGGCCGCCCGTGGGCGGGCCCTTCGACATCGTCCTGTGCCGCAATATCCTGATTTATGTCGCACCCGCAACGAAGACGGCGGTGCTCGACCGGATCGCGGCGTCGATGGTGCCGGGCGGCGTCCTGTTTCTCGGCGCCGCCGAAACGGCGGTCGGCGTGAGCGGTCGGTTCCGCGCCGATCCCCTGGCCCGGAGTGCCTTTCTCAGGCAGGCCGACTGAACCCGGAGCGAAGGTGCCTGAACGGAAAAGGGGCGGACCCCGGAAGGTCCGCCCCTGGTCCCGTTCACTGTTGGAGGCTTGAGCGGGAGGAAGGAGAGAGGCGTCAGGCAGACAGGGCGTGCTGTGACGGATCGGGATCGCGCAGGACATAGCCGCGGCCCCACACCGTCTCGATGTAGTTGTCGCCACCGGTCGCAGCGGAGAGCTTCTTGCGCAGCTTGCAGATGAAGACGTCGATGATCTTGAGTTCCGGCTCGTCCATGCCGCCGTAGAGATGGTTCAGGAACATCTCCTTGGTCAGGGTCGTGCCCTTGCGCAGCGAGAGGAGTTCCAGCATCTGGTACTCCTTGCCGGTCAGGTGGACCCGCTGCCCCTCGACCTCGACGGTCTTGGTGTCGAGGTTGACGGTCAGCTTGCCGGTCGTGATGACGGACTGGGAATGGCCCTTGGACCGGCGCACCACCGCGTGGATGCGCGCCACCAGTTCGTCCTTGTGAAACGGCTTCGTCAGATAGTCGTCGGCGCCGAAGCCCAGCCCCTTGACCTTGTTGTCGATGCCGTTGAGGCCCGACAGGATCAGGATCGGCGTGTTGACCTTCGCCAGCCGCAGCTGCTTCAGCACATCGTAGCCGGTCATGTCCGGCAGGTTGATGTCCAGCAGGATCAGGTCGTAATCATAGAGCTTGCCGAGATCGACACCCTCTTCGCCCAGGTCCGTCGTATAGACGTTGAACCCCTCGGAGGAAAGCATCAGCTCGATGCTCTGTGCCGTCGCGCTGTCGTCCTCGATCAGGAGAATACGCATGCGGAGTGTCCTCTGCCCTGCCCCGTCCATCAATGGTTAAGGATACTAGGGGATGAAACGTTAACAAACGGTGAGCGAATCAACGTCCACAAGCTTTTCTCAACCTTGACGGATGTTTAAAGCGTTTTCTTCCGCCAGAATCTGACCCGTTAACCATGTGTGGCGGAAAGGACACGCTTTCAGGCGGCTGCTGCCGGGTCTCCTGCCGCGCACCGTTCGGCCAATGCCACCAGGTCCTGTGCGGCTGCGCAGCCGGGAGCGACGGACAGAAGGGGGGCCTGTGCCCGGATGGCCTTGCGTACCGCCTCGTCGCGCCTGACCGTGCCGAGCAGCGGCGGAGAAATGCCGAGATAGCTCGTGCATACCGTGGCAAGCGCTGCATGCGTACGCGCGCCGTGCGCCGCGCTGTCGGCCATGTTCACGGCGACGGACACACGGTCCGCGAGGTTGCAGGCGTTGAGCACCTTGATGAGCGCGTAGGCGTCGGTCAGGGACGTCGGGTCCGGCGTCAGGACGACGAGGATGCGGCCGGCTGCGGCGCACAGCCGTACGACTGTCCGGTTCACGCCTGCGCCCAGGTCGATCAGGACCGGATGGCGCGTCCTGGCGAGCGCTGCCGCGGCAGACGCCACCCGGTCGAGGTCGGAAGGGCTCACCGCGGCCAGCGCGGCGGAGCCGGAGGCGCCGGAGGCCACGTCGAAATGTCCGGCATCGCTCAGGACATCCTCAATGCGCGCGCCGTCCTCTATCAGTGCCGTCAGCGTCCTGCGGGGCGCGAGGCCCAACTGCACGTCGACGTTGGCAAGGCCGAGGTCGCCGTCGATCAGCACGGGACGCGGTGCGTTCTGCTGTCTGCCCAGCGCGTCCGCCAGCGTCACCGCGAGCCAGGTCTTGCCGACGCCGCCCTTGCCGGACGCGATCGCGATCAGGTCGTTGCGCGTGCTCATCAGGCGGCCCTCGGCTTGGCGGAAACGGCAGGTGCTGGCGCGCCGTCGGCGGCGGGGTCCAGCGTACCGGCGATCAGGGCGTCGAGCGTCTCCCCGTCCGCATCCAGGCAGCCTGGCGTCGGCCGCGCCGAGATGCCGAAGGCACACAAGGCGAGGTCGGCACCCGATATGGCCTCGGCTACGCCAGCGATGCGGCGGCTGAGGTCGCAGCGGGTGAGGATCGCGCTGTCGGCGCCCCAGATGCGCAGGTCACGGGCAGCGTCCGCGGCCTCCTCCGGATCGGTCCCGGCGGCGAGGACGGCAACGATCCGGTCGGCGGGATGCAGGGCTTCGGCAAGGTCCGTCATGGCTTGGCGCCGGCAGGGCGTGAAAGGACCCGCGTCGATGAGAACGAGACGGCCCGCGACGGCTGCATCTCCGGCGTGGGATACTGCGTCGGCCGGTGTGCGGGCGAGGACGACCTGGCCCACGAGCGGGCCGTATGCGCCGACCGGTGCGCCGGCCCCCAATCCCTCGGGATCGAAGGCAATGAGTGTGACCGCACGGCCTTGCGCCGCACCGCGCGCCGCAAGCCGCACCGTGCTCAGCGAAACGCCGGCACCTGGCATCCCGGTGAGGAGCACGAGGTCGTCGTCCGTGCCGACCGGCCGGAAGCGGTGTTCGGGACAGGCTGGCCGGATGTGGAGATGGGGCCGGGCAGGGCGGTCTGCAGGATCCTCCGCCTCCTCCTGTGCGCGAAAACCGGCGGCCCAGGCCGCAATCCGGCTTTCGAACTGCCCTGTCAGCGGCGTGCTGCCGCCCGCCGGATCGGTGGCCGCCAGGATCTCGACGCAGCCGCGGGCACGGTCGTTGCGGCGCGCGACAAGGAGGGCATCCGGGCCGAGCGTGCGCCGGGCCATGGCCAGCGCCTCGTCCATGGTCGGTGCCGTGAAACTCTTCAGTCGCAAGACCGCTCTCCGCCCATCCGTGCGCCGCTAGGTCAGCCGGCGTTCTGCTTCACGATCTCGGTCATGGTGACGCCAAGGCGATCCTCGACGAGAACAACCTCGCCGCGGGCCACCAGGCGGTTGTTGACGACGATGTCCACCGGTTCGCCCACCTTGCGGTCCAGTTCGACCACGCTGCCCTTGCCGAGGTTCACCAGGTCGCCGACCTCCATCCGGGCGCGTCCGAGGACGGCAGAGACGCGCACCGGCACGTCATGCACCTGGGCGAGGTCGGTAGCCTTGCGTGCGATCTGCGGGGAGGCGGTCTCGGTCGTCATCGGGGTCTCCTTCTGCATGGGCGGGCAGCCGCGCTCAGGCGATCAGGTCTTCGTGGGGTTGATCCGCGCCAAGCGCCATCTCCCCGCGGGCGGCAAGCTCCTTGGCAAGGGCCACGATACGGGCTTGCGCATCGTCCACGTCGCGGATGCGCACGGGGCCCATGGTCTCCATGTCGTCGCGCAGCAGTCGGGCGGCGCGTTCGGGCATATTGCGCCAGAAGGTTTCCTGAACCGTCGAGGACGCGCCCTTGAGCGCCAGCGCCAGGACGCCCCGGTCTGTGCCCTGCAGCAGGGTCTGGACGCTGCGGTCGCTCAGCGTGGCCAGGTCCTCGAAGGTGAACATCAGCGCGCGGATGCGGTCCGCCGCCGTTCGGTCGCGGCCCTGCAGCGCGCCCATGAGCCGCTGTTCGGTCGCCCGGTCGAAGCTGTTGAAGATTTCGGCCATCTGCTGGAAGGCGTCGCCCTGGTTCGCGCGTCCCAGCGTTGCCAGGAACTCGCTGTCGAGCACCGCCTCGACCTCCTCCAGGATGTCCTCCTGCACCGGATCGAGGCTCAGCATCCGCGTGATGGAGTCGAGCGCGACGCCGTCGGGCAGCGCGGCCATCACGCGCGCGGCCGTCTGCGCATTCAGCCGCGAGAGCACCAGCGCGACGGTTTGCGGGTACTCGTTGCGAAGGTAGCGGGCCAGCGCCTGCGGGTTCACGGCGCCGAGGCGGTCCCACGTCGTGCCCCCGCGGGTGCTGCGGATCTCCGCGGCGACATCGCTTGCGGCCTCGCTGCCGCGATGAACGGTGATCAGACGCTCCACGGTCTCGGGCGTTCCGGCGACCGCGCCGTCGGCGCCGAGCCGGGTGCGCGCATCCGCCAGCACCTGCGAGACGGCTGCCGGCGGTACGGGTCCCAGGTCCGCCATCAGCCGGCCCAGTGCGCGCACCTCTTCGGCATCGAGGCGCGCCCAGACGTCGGCGCCCCGCTCTTCCCCGAGCGCGAGGAGAAGAAGGGCGGCCCGCTGCGGTCCGGTCAGCGCGTCGGGTGCGGCCGTCATGTCTTGTCCCGCCCGTGCAGCCAGTTACGGACGAGGGCGACAGCGCGGTCCGGATGCTCCTGGACGAGACGTCCGACGTCATGGCCAAGTTCGGCCGCATTGCCCTGCTCATAGGCGAGGTGGCGCGGGCCTTCGGCAGGGGAGGGCGCCTCGGGGGCGGGTGCCACGGGGCGCTGCGGCACCAGGCCCGCTGCCGGGGCACCGCGGCCCGGCGCGGCGGCGAGACGGACGGCCCGGAAGGCCAGCCCGATGGCGGCCAGGATGACGATGGCGAGGCCTGCGATCTCCGCGATGCGAATCCAGTCGACCGCCCGCGCAGGGGTGAGCGAGACGTCCCCGATCGGCTGGGCTGGCGCGGCGAAGGGCAGGCTCTCCACGGTGATCCGGTCGCCGCGGGCCGTGTCGAGCGCGATGCCGTCGCTGACCAGCCCCTCGATACGCGAGAGCAGGGCAGCAGCGTCGGGGGTGTCCTGGAGGGCCGCCGCGTTCACGAGGACCGCGACGCTCATCCGCTCCACCCTGCCTTCGTCCACATGCTCGGTCTCGGTCGTGCGGGTCACCTCGTAGGTCGCACGCTCGCCCGTGATCTCGCCCTGCGGCGTGGCCGTCGTCTCGTTCGCGGTAAGCACCTGGCCCGAGGGGTCGAGGCGGTTCTGGGTCACGGTGCGGCTGGCGAAGCGGATATCGGCGGTTACCTCCACGCGGACGTTCTCGTCTCCCACCACGCGGGCGACGAGCGTGCGCGCGCGCTCCGCGAGTTCCGCCTCGAAGGCCTTGCGCCGCAGGTCTGCGGGGACAAGCCCGTCGGTCTCGGCCAGTGCGTGTGCGCGGCCCGCCGGGTCGACGACACGCACGGCCTCGGGCGCCAGGCCTGCCAGGGCTCCGGCGACCAGGCTGCGCACGGTCGCCAGCATGTCCGCTGGCGGTGCGGCGCCCAGCATGTCGAGAACCACCGTGGCCCCCGGCGCGCCGCCTTCTGCGGCGAAGTGCACACTGGCAGCGTGAACGCCGCTCAGGTTTGCGAGCGTGCGCGACAGGTCGGCCTCCAGCGCGGCGCGCCCGGACTGCCCGCCGGCTGAAACCCGGAAGCTCGCGGCATCGCGCGTGGCGTAGCCGGCGCCGGCCGGATTGGGTATGGCGTCGGCCGCAAGGGCAAGGCGCACGCTGTCCACGCGGTCGCGGGCAACCAGCACGGTTCCGGTGTCGGCGTTCACCTCGTGCGCGACGCCGAGTGCGCCGAGGCGCTGCGTGACCTGCAGCAGGTCGCGGGGGGCCAGGTTCGAAAAGAGCACGTCCCGGGCCGGCATCATCACCCACCACGCAACGGCCACGGCGATGAGCGCGCCGAGCAGTCCGGAAAGCGCGATCGCGCCAGCCCTGAGAGCTGGCGGGATGGACGCGGGGGCCGTCGTCCCGGGGGTCGTCACTGGCGCATCCGACATGGCTTTGCGTTCCGGGCTGTCCGTTCTAGTCACGCCCGACGGGTGGGCGGAATTGGCGCGTGTCTGCCTGATGTTTTAGCTAAGGAAGCGTAAATGCGGCTTTAACGCTGCGGGCGCAGGCGGCCTCCTGGCTGGCCAGACGGCACGACGCCGCCCGCGGCAGGGCCGGGGCGGCGTCAGTCCGGTGGAGACCGTCATGATCGGTTGACGCTCCGGCCACGGAGCGGCTCAGTTGGGTCGGCGGTACCGTTGCAGGCGCGTCGTGCGCAACCCGGCCAGCCCATGCCGGTCGATGGCGCGTTGCCATGCCTCGAATTCCTCGACCGACAGCGTGTAGCGGTCGCATGCCTCCTCGAGGGTCAGAAGTCCGCCTCGTACGGCAGCCACGACTTCGGCCTTGCGACGGATCACCCAGCGCTTCGTATCGCGCGGCGGAAGGTCCGCGCGCGTGAGCCGTCGCCCGTCGGGTCCGATCACGCTCTGCGGTGTCGAATTCAACTGACTCGTCATTTCTTCCCAAAAGCTCCGTGGCCGTTGTTGGGGTGAGCTTATGGGGCTGCCTTTAAAAAATGGCTAAGCGATTGATCCAATTGTTCTGATTTACTATGATTAATGCTTGTAAAGGTTAAAGTTTTCGTGAAATTTATCTCCGATCAACTTAAAGTGGAGTGGGGTGAGCGGGCTCGCCCCTGCAAGGTGGCAATCGGATGGCGGCGACGATATATACGCGCTCAGGAACGAAGGGAGCGTGCATGGGCGATCGGCTCAACAGCCTTGGTTTGCCGGGACGGCCGGAAGAGACGCGCGTTGTCGTCGCGATGTCGGGCGGCGTCGATTCCTCTGTTGTTGCGGGGGTTCTCGCGCGCGAGGGGTATGATGTCGTTGGCATCACGCTTCAGCTTTACGACCATGGTGCCGCGCTGGCGAAGGCGGGGGCCTGCTGCGCCGGGCAGGATATCCACGATGCGCGCGCGGTCGCGGACAGGCTGGGAATTCCCCACTATGTGCTCGACTACGAGAACCGCTTCCGGGAAGAGGTGATCGAGGATTTTGCCGACACTTACCTGGCCGGCGGTACGCCCATTCCATGTATTCGCTGTAATGAGCGCGTGAAATTCCGGGATCTTCTGGCAACGGCGCGTGACCTGGGTGCGGCGTGTCTTGCCACCGGCCATTATATCCGGCGCGAAGAGGGGGCGAACGGGCCGGAACTGCATCGCGCCGCCGATGCGTCGCGGGATCAGAGTTACTTCCTGTTTTCCACCACGCGCGAGCAGCTCGGGATGTTGCGCTTTCCGCTCGGCGCCCTGCCGAAGGCGGAGGTGCGCCGACTGGCGGAAGGCATGGGACTTGCGGTGGCCGACAAGCCGGACAGCCAGGACATCTGCTTCGTTCCGCAAGGTCATTACACGAAGGTGATCGAGAAGGTCCGGCCCGGGGCCTCGGAGCCGGGGGAGATCGTGCATCTCGACGGCCGGGTTCTGGGGCGTCACGACGGCATTATCCATTACACGGTCGGGCAGCGGCGCGGCCTGGGTGTCGCGACGGGCGAGCCGCTCTATGTGGTCCGGCTCGATGCGGAGCGCCGCCAGGTGGTTGTCGGTCCGCACGAGGCCCTGCTCGTCCACGACATCGCGCTGTCGGACGTGAACTGGCTTGGCGATGCGCCGATCCCGGCTGCGGGCCTGCCGGTTGCCGTGCGGGTGCGGTCGACCCGGCCGCCCGTGGCGGGACGCCTTCATGCCGATGGGGACGGGCGCGCGCGGGTCCGGCTCGATGCCGGCGAGGCTGGTGTGGCGCCGGGACAGGCCTGTGTCTTCTACGAGGCAGGGGAGGGGACGCGCGTCCTCGGGGGCGGCTGGATCGTCTCTGCCGATCGCGTCCAGCAGGCGGCTTGACAGGGCGCGCCGGCGCCCCCTATATCCCTCGCGCCTGTGGCGGGGTAGCTCAGTTGGTGAGAGCGCAGGATTCATAACCCTGAGGTCGGCGGTTCAAGCCCGCCCCCCGCTACCACTTCTTCTTCAAACTTTTTCTGGTACGAAAAGCAGCCCCTCGTGGCACGCAGTTTGCGTGGCTAGCGAGGAGCGGTACGCTTTTGTGCCGGTGTGTTGCATGTTCAACAGTTGTGTTTTGTGGTTATATTTTCACCACTTTTCGGTGGTGGAAAAATTTGACGCCGCGCGCTTCGCGCTGTAAGCGGCGTGCCTTGGACGATGTCTGCGCCCATGCCGGCGCTGTCAGATACGGGAACTGGGGAATATGGACCGGCTTTCGGCCCTCGAGGCCCAATCGATCTTCATCCTGCGCGAGGCGTTCAACCGCATCGACAAGCTTGCCCTGCTGTGGTCGCTCGGCAAGGACTCCAACGTCATGGTCTGGCTGGCGCGCAAGGCGTTCTTCGGCCATGTGCCCTTCCCCGTGATGCACGTCGACACGGAGAAGAAGTTCCCGGAGATGTACGCCTTCCGGGACCGCTATGCGAAGGAATGGAACCTCACCTTCCTGCGCGAGCTGTGCCCGCCGGTCGAGGAGATGGACGAGACGCTGCCGCCCGCGGCCCGCTCCGCTGCGCGCAAGACGGCCGGCCTCAAGGCCGCGATCGCCAAGCACGGCTTCAACGGGCTGATCGCCGGCATCCGCCGCGACGAGGAAGCAACGCGCGCCAAGGAGCGCGTGTTCAGCCCGCGCGGCGACCAGGGCAACTGGGACTTCCGCGACCAGCCGCCGGAGTTCTTCGACCAGTACAAGACCGAGTTTCCGCCCGGAACCCATGTGCGCGTGCATCCGCTGCTGCACTGGACCGAGGTCGACATCTGGCTCTACACGAAGCGCGAGAACATCCCCGTGATCCCGCTCTATTTCGCGAAGGACGGGAAGCGGTATCGCTCGCTCGGCGACCAGGACATCACCAATCCCGTTCCCTCGACCGCCGTGACGATCGACGAGATCATCGAGGAACTGCGCACCACCCGCGTTGCCGAGCGGTCTGGACGCGCCATGGACCACGAGGCCGAGGACAGCTTCGAGCGCCTGCGCGCCGAAGGCTATCTGTGAGCGGAGGCACCGACATGACCAACGCACCCAAGACCACTGCCCTTCGCCTGGTGGAAAGCGCCGCGCCGGAGCGCGACCAGCTCAAGATCGTGATCGTGGGCCACGTCGACCACGGCAAGTCGACGCTCGTCGGCCGCCTGTTCCACGAGACGGGCTCGCTGCCAGACGGCAAGTTCGAGGCGATCAAGGCCATGTGCGAGCGGCGCGGCATGCCGTTCGAATGGGCGTTCCTGATGGACGCCTTCCAGGCCGAGCGCGACCAGGGCATCACGATCGACACCTCGCAGATCTGGTTCAAGACAGAGGCGCGCGACTACGTCATCATCGACGCGCCCGGCCACAAGGAATTCCTGAAGAACATGATCACCGGGGCTGCGCAGGCGGAAGCCGCGCTGCTGGTGATCGACGCCGACGAGGGCGTGCGCGAGCAGTCGCGCCGGCACGGCTATCTCCTGTCGCTGCTCGGCATCACGCAAGTTGCCGTCGCGATCAACAAGATGGACCTCGTCGGCTATTCGGAGGAGCGGTTCCGCGCGGTCGAGGCCGAATACCGCGCCTATCTGGAAAGCATCGGCGTCAAGCCGCGCGTCATCGTGCCGGTGTCGGCGCGCGAGGGCGACCTGATCAGCGGACCGTCGGCGAACATGCCCTGGTACACCGGTCCCAGCATCGTCGGCGCGCTCGATTCCTTCGAGAAGGCGGCGCCCATGGTGGAGCGGCCGCTGCGCATGTTCGTGCAGGACATCTACAAGTTCGACCAGCGCCGGATCATCGCCGGGCGCCTGTCGAGCGGGCGCATCCGCGTGGGCGACGAGGTGATCTTCTCGCCCTCCAACAAGACGGTGCGCGTGAAGTCGATCGAGTCCTGGTCATCGGACCCCGCCGCGCCTGCTCGCACGGTCGCGGAAGCGGGCGAATCCGTTGGCATCACGCTCGACGAGCAGATCTTCGTGGAGCGCGGCGACCTCATCAGTCATGTGCCGGACGAGGATCGCGCCGCGCCGATGGAGACGGACGTGTTCCGGGCGCGGCTGTTCTGGCTGGGGCGCGAGTCGCTGAGCGAGGGCAAGCGCCTGAAGTTGAAGCTCGGCACGCTCGAAGCGCAGGTGACGGTGGAGCGGATCGAGCACGTGGTCGACACGGGCGATCTCGCAACCGGGGCCGCCACGCATGTGGAGCGCAACGCGGTCGCCGAGGTGGTGATCCGCGCGAACCGGCTTCTGGCGCTCGATCCTTACGAGGATAATCCCTATTCGGGCCGCTTCGTGCTGGTCGACCGTTACGACGTGGTGGGCGGCGGCATCGTCTCGATGGAGGGCTACGCCGACCAGCGCGAACTGGTGACGCGGCGCGCCACCAACATCACGCGGGTCGAGCACCGGATCACCGAGGACATGCGGGTGGCACGCAACGGCCACAAGGGCGCTGTGATCTGGCTGACGGGCCTGTCGGGCGCGGGCAAGTCCACGCTCGCCGTCGCACTGGAGCAGGCGCTGTTCGAGAAGGGCTACCAGGCCTATGTGCTCGACGGCGACAACATCCGCGACGGTCTCAACGCCAATCTCGGCTTCAGCCCGGAGGACCGGGCGGAGAACATCCGCCGGGTGGGCGAGGTGGCCTCGCTCTTCGCGTCGGCCGGCATGATCGCGATCACCGCGTTCATCTCGCCTTACCGCTCCGACCGGGAGCGGGCGCGCAAGGCGGCGCCTGGCCGCTTCCACGAGGTGCATGTGAAGGCGTCGGTGGAAGCGTGCGAGGCGCGCGACCCCAAAGGCCTCTACAAGCGGGCGCGCACCGGCGAGATCAAGGAGTTCACGGGCATTTCCGCGCCCTACGAGGCGCCGGACGCGCCCGATCTCGTGGTCGACACGGAAGCACAGTCCATCGACTCCTGCCTCGACACGCTGGTCGCCTACGTGGCGAACGCCTGCCGAAGCTGACAAGAAACGCGGAAGGGGCGGCCGGCGGGGTGCCTACTGCGCCGGCTGCGCCTGTCGCAGGCGGTAGCGCTGCACCTTGCCGGTGACCGTGCGCGGTATGGTCTGCACGAACTCGACCCAGCGCGGGTACTTGTAGGGCGCAAGCCGTTGTCGGGCGAGCGCCTGCAGGGCCTCCGCAAGCGCCGGGCCCGCCGTGGCGGGGTCGCGGGGCACGATGAAGGCCTTCGGTTTCTCCAGTCCGTCGGCGTCGCGCCAGCCTGCGACCGCCACCTCCGCGACGCCCGGGTGGGTGGCGAGCACGGCCTCGACCTCGAGCGGCGAGACATAGATGCCGCCGACCTTCATCATGTCGTCGATGCGGCCGCAATGGACGTAATAGCCGTCCGCATCGCGCCGGTAGGCGTCGCCCGTGCGCGTCCAGGGGGGACGGAATGTCGCCCGCGTGCGCGCCTCGTCGCCCCAGTAGCCGACGGCACTGGACGGCCCCGCCACCTCGAGCATGCCGATGCGCCCCGCCTCCCCGATGGGCTGTCCCAGCTCGTCCAGGAGACGCAGCCTGTAGCCCGCGACCGGCTTGCCGCTGGTTCCCGGCCGGACGTCCCCCGGCCGGTTGGAGAGGAAGGTCTGCAACATCTCCGTCGAACCGAGCCCGTCGAGAACCTCCACGCCCAGACGGTCCCGGACCCTTTCATGCAGCGCCACCGGCAGCGCCTCGCCCGCGGAGATGCAGAAACGCAGCGCATGCTGCCCCTTTTCCGGCAGCGCGCCGTGCGCCAGCATCATTGCGTAGAGCGTGGGCACCGCGAAGAATACCGTCGGGCGCTTCTGCGCCATAAGGCTTCCGATACGGGCAGGATCGGGTTTCTCCGGGTCGAGCAGCGCCGTTGCCCCCGTTGCGAGCGGAAAGGTCAGGCTGTTGCCGAGGCCATAGGCGAAAAACATCTTGGGCGCGGAAAACAGAACGTCGTCCGGACCGATCCCCAGAGTTGCGACGGCGAAACGGTCCGCCGTGCGGATCAGGCTGGCGTGCCGGTGCATGACGCCCTTCGGCCGCCCGGTCGTTCCCGATGTGTAGAGCCAGAAGCCGACGTCGCTGCCCTGCGTTGCCGCCGATGGCGCGTCCGGATCGCCGCTTGCCAGGAGATCGCCGAGCGTCAGCGTGCCCGGCCCCGGGGCGGCCGCACCTGCAAGGATCCTGTGCGCCAATACGGGCGAGGCAGCGGCGCCAGGTCCGGCCGCGGGCCAGAGGGTGGCGTCGCAGATCAGCGCCCGCGCCCCGGAATCGCTCAGCATGTAGGCGATGTCGTCCGGCGTCGCGCGCACGTTCACCGGCACCGGGACGAAGCCGCCGCGCAGCGCCCCCAGGAAACAGACCGGAAAGTCCACCGTATCGTGCTGCAGCAGCAGGATGCGGTCGCCGCGCTGCAGGCCAAGCCCGGCAAGTGCGCAGGCGAGGCGGCGCGTGTCCCGATCGAGGTCCGAGAAGCTCAAGACCCTGCGTCCGTCGTCGAACGCTGCCTTGCCTGCGCGGCCCGCGGCGATGTTGCGGCCGATCAGGTCGTCGGCGGCATTGTAGACGGGGCCGGACGTGCTGTCGGTGGATGCCATCTCCAATCCTTATGCCGACAGGCAGGCCGCCGCGTTGCCGGCGGGAGAGCCCTTGGTCGATTCCAGCGTAGCGTGTGAGAAAAAGTCATGCCTCAATCTTTCGTTGCAGGCAATCTGTTCGGCATGGGCTTTGCGGGCAGGGGCCAGCAAGCGGGGCTGCCGGGCGCCTGCGCGCGGATGAAGGGAAGGTCTGATGGACAGGACACGGAGCATCGGGCAGGAGCGCGATGGCGCGGTCGCGACGGTGCTGCTCAACCGTCCCGAGGCCGGAAACGCACTGACCGCAGACCTTCTGGAACGGCTGCTGCGGACGCTCGACATGCTCGAGAAGGACGAGAGCGTGCGTGTGGTCGTGCTGGCGGCGGCGGGTGCGGATTTCTGCATCGGGATCGACCCGTCAGCCCGCAGGCCGGACCGGCGCTCGCCCGCCCAGGACTTCGGCCGGATCCTGTCGGACGCGCTCGCGCCGGTGATCCTGCGGCTGCGGGATATGCGCCGGCCGGTGATCGCGGCCGCCCAGGGCCGCGCGACGGGCGCGGGCCTTGGCCTGCTTGCGGCAGCCGACATCGTGCTTGCCGAGCGAGGGGCTCTCTTCGCGCTGGACGGCGTGGAGAGCGGGCTTGCGCCGGAGGGGGCGGCAAGCTGGTTCCTGCCGCGGCTGATCGGGCTTTCCCGCGCGCGTGCGCTCGCCATGACGGGGGCCGCGTTCGGCGCGGAGGAGGCGCGGGAGTTCGGGCTCGTCTGGCGCGTGGTCGAGGAAGGGGCGTCGCGCCCCGCGGCTGCCGCCCTCGCCCAGCATCTTGCGGGCCGCGCGCCTGAGACGCTCGCCCTGATGAAACGGATGTTCGAGGCGACGACGGTCGCCAGCCTCGAAGAGCAATTGCAGGTCGAGGCGAACGTGCAACGCCGCCTCGGCCGCACCGAGGACCACCGGGAGGCGGTCGCCGCCCTCGCCGAGGGCCGCACGCCCGTCTTCCGGGGAAAGTAAACGCGCCTCAGGCAAGGGGCAGGGTGTAGAGCCGCCCGAACGCAGGCAGCGTGTCCCCGATCCCCGCAAGCCGCAGCGCGTGCCAGATCATCGCATGGTTGGACGAGGTGACAGGCTTGCCGATACGCTCCTCGATCGCCGCCGCCGCCCGGCCGAGGCGAAGGCTGGTGCACGAGACGAACACGCCATCCACGTCGGCGGCGTCCACGATCCGGGCGATGGCGCCCTCGATCGAGGCAACGGTGATGCTGGCGACGGTCGGATCGTTCTCCTCGTTGAAGCTGCCGAACACGGGGACCTCGAACCCGCGCGCCTCGATATAGCGCTGGAGACCTGCGTTCACGTCGGCGCGGTAGGGTGTCAGAACGCCGATCCGTTGCGCCCCGAAGGCGCGAAAGGCCGCAAACGCTGCCGTGATCGGCGTGGTCGGCTTCGCTTCGGGGCGGACGCTGCGGATCTTCTCGAACACCGTCTCCTCGCCGATCACCATGGCGCCCGACGTGCAGCCGAACATCACCACGTCGAGGGTGTCGCCCGGAAGGATCAGGTCGGCGGTGGGCGCGATCCGCTCCTTCATGTCGGCAAGGGTTTCCGGCGTGATCGTGGGCGAGTTGAGGATGCGCGCATTGTAGGCCGCGACGCCCGGCACCTCGGCCAGCACCTCGCGCATCTCGTGCTCGAGCGTGTAGTCGGTGGCGAGCACCACCGCGCCCAGCCGGGCGCGTGCAGCCACACCCTTGTCCGTCTCGTAGGGCAGATGCTCCAGCATCAGCGTTGCGCCCTTCGGCGTCTGTTCGGCCACGCCCATTCCCGTCGTCTCCCGTCCGTTCAGTTGGGAAGCATCATGCCTGCGGTGTCGACCTCGGGCGCCCGGCCCGCGATCAGGTCGGCGGCGATGCGCGCGCTGCCCGCGCCCATCGTCCAGCCCATGTGCCCCTGGCCCGTGTTCATCCAGAGGTTCTGCACGCGCCCGCGTCCGAAGATCGGCAGGCCGGTCGGCGTCATTGGGCGCAGGCCCGCCCAGAACTCCGTCCTCTGCCAGTCGGCCGCATCCGGGAACATGGAGCGGATCGTGGCATACATGTGGCGGAAGTCCTTTTCCGTGTAGCTCGTGTCATAGCCCGCGAACTCCGCCGTGGCCGTTACACGGATGCGGTCGTCGTAGCGGGCATAGGCGATGAGGTTGGCCTCGTCGATGCCGCCAATGCGCGGCGCATTGTTGCGGCCCGCGACGGGCGCGGTCAGCGAGTATCCCTTGATCGGGTAGATCGGCAGGTCGAGCCCCGCGTTCTTAACGAGGAACGGGCTCATCACCCCCAGCGAGACCATGTAGGCGTCGGCCACAACGTCGCCCTTGTCCGTCACGGCGCGGATTACCCGGTCGCCGGAGATGTCGAGCGCCTGGACCGTCGTCCCGAAGCGAACGTCGCCGCCGGCCTCCGCCACCTTTGCGGCCAGTGCGCGCACGAAGGTGCGGCAGTCGCCCGACTGGTCGCCGGGGGCATAGAGCGCGCCCGCGAACTGGTTGGTGATGGGGGCGAGCGCGGGGTCGATGGCCACGGCCTCCGCCATGGTGACGGTGCGCACCTCGACACCCTGGCGTCGCAGCACCTCGGCCTTCTTCGATGCGGCGACGAGGGCCGCCTGCGACCGGTGCAGGAACAGGCAGCCGTCGGTCACGTGGCTGAAGGCGATGCCGGTTTCCTCCGCGATCAGGTTCAACCGGTCGCGGGAATAGGTGCAGAGCCCGACCTTGGCCGCTGTGTTGCGCGCCGCTGCAGCCTCCGTGCACTGGCCGAGGAACTTGAGCGTCCACGACCACAGCCGCGCGTCGAGCGACGGCTTGAAGCGCAGCGCCTGGTCGTTGCGCCACAGCGAGCGCACGAGCATGCCCGGCGCGGCGGGGCTTGCCCAGGCATAGGCATGGCCGGGCGAGATCAGCCCGGCGTTGCCGGCGCTGGTGAAGCTCGCCGCCTCCGCCTCCCGGTCGACCAGAACGACCTCGTGCCCGTCGCGCAGCAGCTCCCACGCCGCCGTCACGCCGATCACGCCAGCCCCAAGCACCGCGATCCGCATGTCGCCCCTCGCGCAAGATACCGCATCCGGGGTGCATCAAACCCGGTTCGCGCGGGCTTGCCAAGGGCTGCGCGGGCACGCGCGCCATGCACTCAGCGGCGGGCGTCGGCCATCAGGCAGAGGTATTCCAGCGCGATTTGCGCGCCCGCGAGCGCCGTCATCTCCGCATGGTCGTAGGGCGGTGCGACCTCGACAAGGTCGAAGCCCGTGTAGGTGAGCTTCGTGAGGCCGCGCACGATGCCCAGCGCCTGCGCGCTCGACAGTCCGCCCGGCACCGGCGTGCCCGTGCCCGGCGCGAATGCCGGGTCGAGGCAGTCGATGTCGAAGGTGATGTAGACGGGCCGGCTTCCGACGCGCGCGCGGATCTCCGACACCGCCGCCTCGATCCCGTACTCGTGGATCCAGGGGGCGGTCAGGATGTTGTAGCCGTGCGTCTCGTCGTTCCAGGTGCGCAGGCCGACCTGCACCGAATGTGCCGGGTCGACGAGACCTTCCTTCGCCGCCCAGTAGAACATCGTGCCGTGGTCGAGGCGCTTGTCCTCCTCCGCCCAGGTGTCCGAATGGGCGTCGAAGTGGATGAGGCTGAGGGGGCCGTGCTTCTCCGCCACCGCCTTCAGCACCGGATAGGTGACGAAGTGGTCGCCGCCGAGCGTCAGTGGCACCACGCCCGCCCGAACGATGGTGCGGGCGTGCGCCTCGATCGCGTCGGCGAACGCGCCCGGGTGGCCCATGTCGAAGAAGCAGTCGCCATAGTCGATGGCGGCAATCGTCTCGAACGGGTCGAAGCCCCAGGGGAAGGGCTTGCCCCACGCGATGTTGGCGGACGCCGCGCGCAAGCCCCGCGGACCGAAGCGCGCGCCCGGCCGCCCCGTCGTCGCGAGGTCGAGCGGCACGCCCGTGATCGCCACGTCGGCACCGGCGAGGTCCTTGGTGTACTTGCGGCGCATGAAGGACGTGACGCCGGAATAGCTGGGTTCGTTCGGGCCGCCATAGGGCGTCGCCGCGGTGATCGCCTGGTCCATCGTGGGCGCGGGCATCGCTCTCTCATCCTTCCGGGTCGGGGCAAGGGGTTTCGGCCCGCTATGTAGCCCCGATCATGTCGGAAACCTAGGGGGCGATGTCGGAAACAGGGAACGCGCGCCGGCTCTGCCGGGTAAGCTGGGAGTGAGTGCGCACGGACGAATGGCAGGGAAGGGGAACGCGGATGGCGGACATGGTCACGCATGCACGCGCGGTCGTGGTCGGCGGCGGTGCGGTGGGCTGCTCGATCGCCTATCACCTCTGCAAGGCGGGCTGGACGGACACGGTCCTGCTGGAACGCGACGAGCTGACCGCGGGCTCCACCTGGCATGCCGCGGGGCTGCTGCCGCTCTTCAACATGTCTTACGCGACGAGCCACATCCACGACTACTCGGTGAAGTTCTACCAGGACCTGGCCGGCGAGACCGGCATGGACACGGGCTTTTTCCGCGTCGGCAACCTGCGCATGGCGCAGACCGAGGCGCGCATGGACGAATACCGCCTCTATGCCTCGACCGCCGAGACGGTCGGCATCCCTTACGAGTGGCTCACGCCGAAAGAGATCGCCGAGCGCTGGCCGCTGGTGCGGACCGAGGACTTGAAGGGCGCGATCTTCCACCCGACCGACGGCTACATCAATCCGGCCGACGTGACGCAGGCGATGGCGGCCGGCGCGCGGGCGCGCGGCGCGAGGATCTACCGCAAGACGCAGGTGGATGCGTTCGAACGCACGGCGAGCGGCGAATGGATCGTGCGCGGCCACATCGTCGCGGACAAGGGCGGCATCCTTCAGGCGAAGCAGCCGTTCGAGATCCGCTGCGACGTGGTCGTCACGGCGACCGGCAACCATGCCCAGCGCACTGCGGCGATGGTCGGCTGCTACATCCCTGCGATCCCGGTCGAGCACCAGTACATCGTGACCGAGCCCGACCCCGCGCTGGTCGAGTGGCGCGCGTCGAACCCGCAGCATCCGGTCCTGCGCGACGCGGACGCCAAATGGTACGTGCGGGAGGAGCGCGGCGGCTGGATCCTCGGCCCCTATGAGCGCAACGCCCCCGCCTGGGCCGTCTTCGGCGTGCCGGAGACGTTCCGGGCCGATCTCCTGCAACTCGACCTCGACCGGATCGAGGCCGAGTACCTGTCGATGATCCACCGCATCCCGTCCACCGAGAACGTGGGCCTGAAGGACGACTTCAACGGGCCCATCTGCTACACGCCCGACGGCAATCCGCTGGTCGGGCCCGCGCCGGGCGTGGACAATTTCTACTTCGCGGAGGGGTTCTCCTTCGGCATCACGGCTGCGGGCGGCACCGGCTACTACCTCGCCCAGATGATCACGCAAGGCGAGGCCGAGATCGACATGTGGTCGCTCGACCCGCGCCGCTACGGGCCGTGGATCAACCGCAACTATGCCGCGCGCAAGAACGAGGAGTGCTACGAGCACGTCTTCATCCTGCACCACCCGGACGAGGAGCGGGAGGCCTGCCGCCCCCTAAAGACCGCACCCTGCTACGACCGGGTGAAGGCGCGGGGCGCGCAATTCGGCCAGGTGAACGGGTGGGAGAGGCCGACCTATTACGCCGATACGCCCGATTTCGACGATCACGCCGCCCGGTCGTTCCGCCGCGGCGGCTGGTGGCGCTTTGCGGAAGCCGAGGCCCGCGCGGTGCGCGAGGGCGTGGGCCTCTTCGACGTCACGCCCTTCGCCAAGCACCGGATAATGGGTCCGGGCGCGACGGACTTCCTCGACCGGCTGACCTGCAACCGGCTGCCGAAAGTGGGGCGCATCAATCTGACCTATGCGCTGACCGAAGCGGCCGGCACCGTGCGGTCCGAGTTCACCATCGTGCGGCATGGCGAGAACGACTATTACGTCGTCTCGGCGGGCGCGGCGGAGGCCTATGACGGCGATTACCTGCGCAAGATGGCGCCCGCGGACGGCAGCGTCGTCATCCAGAACGTCACCACGCAATACGGCGTCTTCGCCATCGCCGGACCGAAGGCGCGCGAGGTGATGGAGGCGGTCACATTCGCGCAAGACCCGGCGGCGGTCTATACCAACAAGGCGTTCCCCTGGCTCTCGGCGCGCGAGGTCGACCTCGGCATGTGCCGGACGCTGGCGATCCGCGTGGCCTATGCGGGCGAGCTGGGGTGGGAGCTGCATCACCCGATGGAGATGCAGAACTATCTCTTCGACCGCATCGTGGCTGCGGGGCAGGGGCTCAGGCTCTGCGGGACGCGCGCAATGAACTGGCTGCGGCAGGAGAAGTCCTATCGCGCCTTCGGCTCGGACCTCGGGCGGGATGCGACGCCGTTCGAATCCGGGCTCGACCGCTTCGTGGACATGTCGAAGGATTTCGTCGGCAAGACGGCGCTGGAGACGGCGGGGATCAGGGCGCGCTGCGTGACGCTGCTGATCGACGGGCCGGCGGACGCCGATCCGTGGGGGCGCGAGGCGCTCTACGAGAGCGACGGGACGACCCGCGTCGGCCGGCTTACGTCGGGCGGGTGGTCGGTCGTGTTCGGCAGGCAGATCGGCCTCGGCTATGTCGACCCCGCCCATGCCGCGCCCGGCACGCGGCTCAAGGTGCGAATCATGGGCGCACTGTGGGACGCGGAGGTTGTCGAGGACAGCCCCCACGATCCGCAGAACCTGCGCATCCGCGCCGACAGCCCGGCGCGCCGCTAGGCCGCGTCAGGCTGCGGCGCCGGCCTTCTGCCGCTCGATCGAGCGGTCGTCGATGGGCCAGTGGACGAACGCCGCGAGCACGCCCAGGATCACGCCGCCCCACCACACCGGCTCGTAGGTGCCGAAGGCGTCGTAGAGCGCGCCGCCTGCCCACACGCCGATGAAGGAGCCGACCTGGTGGCTGACGAAGGTGATGCCCGACAGCATCGCCATGTAGCCAGGGCCGAACACCTGGCCCACGATCCCGTAGGTCAGCGGTACGGTCGACAGCCACAGGAAGCCCATGGCGATCGCGAAGGCATAGGTCGACATCTCGGTCAGCGGCATCAGCAGATAGGCCGCCGTCACGATGGAGCGCGCGACATAGATGAAGACGAGGCCGTATTTCTTGGAATAGCGCCCGCCGGCCCACCCAGACGCAAAGCTGCCCGCGATGTTGCAGAGGCCAACCAGCATCAGCGCGGTGGCGCCGACCGTGGGGCCGAGCCCGTTGTCGCCGAGGTAGGCCGGCAGGTGGACGGTGATGAAGGCGACCTGGAAGCCGCACACGAAGAAGCCGATGGTCAGGAGGATATAGCCGCGGTGGGCGAATGCCTCAGTCAGCGCGTCGCGGAAGCTCTGGTCGGGCGGCAGGATGCGGCCCGCGCTTCCGCCCGCGAAGACGCTTGCGAGTGGAATGATCAGCGCCGCCACCAGCGACAGCCAGAACAGTGCCTCCACCCAGCCGAAGTTCGTCAGCAGCGCCGCGCCGAGCGGCACGACGACGACCTGGCCCATGGAGCCTGCCGCGGTGCCGAGGCCCATGACGAGGGACCGCTTCTCGGGCGCGACCATCTTGGCCAGCGCGGCGATGACGATGGTGAAGGACGAAAACGCGATGCCCATGCCGACGAGAAGTCCGGCGGAGATGTTCAGCAGAACCGGATCGGTCGTGACCGACATGAGCCAGACGCCGACCGCGTAGAGCACGCCGCCCACCGTGAGCACCCGCACCGGCCCGTAACGGTCCGCCAGTCCGCCCGCGATGGGCTGGGCAAGGCCCCAGACGAGGTTCTGCACGGCAAGCGCGAGGCCGAACACCTCCCGCCCCCAGCCGAGATCTGCGGACATCGGCGCCAGGAAGAGACCGAAGCTCGACCGCACACCAAGCGAGATGAGTGCAATGAGTGCACCCGCAGCCATGATGATGGCGGGTGTCCGCCAGGAGGCGCCGTGAAGCGACATGAGCGATAACATCCATTTCCTTCGATGGGGCGCAGTTTGACGCAGCAGGGCTGCAGCGCAAGCACCGCGAAGTTCCAGGCTGCGAAAAACAGAGTTGCACGGATCGCGTGCCCTCTCGCGGCGCGTTCCACAGTTTACGTGCCATTAAGGTGGTGAAGCCTAGGATTCAGGAGAATATTCGGCTCGTCACGCAGCAGCGCCGGCGTCGGTGGCACTTGTTGGGGTGCGGGCGGTTGGGTCCGGTTTCGAGTTGCGACAGGGGACGTTTTCATGCCTTCAGCCATGCGCGTGATTGTGGTCGCGTCTCAGAAGGGCGGTGCTGGGAAGACCACGCTGGCGGGACATCTGGCGGTCGAGGGGGAGCTTGCGGGCAACGGACCCGTGGCGCTGATCGATACCGATCCGCAGGGCTCGCTTGCGACGTGGTGGAACGCGCGCAATTCGGCGGCGCCGGCCTTCGTGCGGACCGACTTCTCGACGCTTTTCCACGACGTCGAACAGCTGCGCGAGGCCGGTTTCCGGGTCGTGGTGATCGATACCCCGCCCGCCGTGACCCGCGCGATCGCGGAGGTCGTGAGCTTCGCCGACCTCGTGGTGCTGCCGACCCGGCCCAGCCCGCACGACCTGCGCGCCGTCGGTGCGACCGTCGACATCATCGAGGCCAAGCGCAAGCAGATGATCTTCGTTGTCAACGGTGCCACGCCGCGGGCCCGGATCACGTCCGAGGCTGCCGTCGCGCTGTCGCAGCACGGCACGGTTGCGCCTGTGACCATCCATCACCGCGTCGACTTCGCTGCCAGCATGATCGACGGCCGCACCGTGATGGAGACCGATCCCGAGGGGTCTTCGTCGAAGGAAGTCAAGGCGCTGTGGGAGTATATCGCGACCCGCCTCGAAAAGGTCGCGCGGGAAACCGCAGTCCAGGCGCCAGCCGTCGGGGCCCGTCCGCCAGGTGTGCTTTCGCCCGCGATCCCGCCATCCGAGCGTCCGGGTTTCGGGCAGAGACACGCCGCCGCAGCCGGCACCGCCGCGCCGCAGCCGGGCGTGGCGCGCGACACGGCGTCTGCCGTCGAGCGGCCCGCGTCCCCTGCCGAGGCCGCTCCGCAGGACGGCGCGGCGCATGCGGCCCCTGCGCAGGCGCCTGCTGCCGGCGCTGCCCGGCGCTTTGGCGGTGCCACGCTCGGCAGGCCCGGCACCACCTTCGGCCGCCGTGCCCACACTTGAACTTCCAGCCGGATCAGGATGCACGCCATGGCCCGTAACAAGTTTGCCACGCTCCACTCCGGTCTCCTCGTACGGAAAGGGGAAGCCGAGCCCGCTCCACCGCCTGCGTTGAGCGCACTCGACATGCCGGCGCAGGAACTGGGAGCGGAGAACATGCGGGGACGCAAAGGGATCGCCCAGCCGCACGGCGGCGCGCTGTCGCCGGGGCTGAGCCGTTTGCTGGGCAGTGCAGACGCCGCGGCGCACGCGGCCGGTCCCGACGACATCGATGCCTTCTATGGGGACGAGGAGGCCGATGCGTTCGACGAGGGCGCTGACAGGGACGAGGAGGCAACCGCGCAGGTACACTCGATCCGGGACATCCTGGCCCGGCAGCGCAGGATCACGCCCGTCTCGATCAACGAGAGCGTGCAGCGCCGCCGTGACGGAACGCTGCTGGTGACGGTCCCGCTGAGCGCGGACGAACTCGAAAAGCTGCGCGCGGTTTCCCGTGTGCGCGACGAACGCATGTCGGACGTGCTGCGTCAGGCGGTCGTGGCCTTCCTCGTCGCCGAGGATCCGGACGCCTGAGCGCCAGGGCCGCACCCGCGCGGCCGAGCCCGGAGGGTGCGCGAATCGCCAGGCGATAGGATGGCGCTGCCGGCGCGGCAGGCGATATGCCATGCCTTGGCATGCATTCACTCCACCATCGATTGAATCGCGCCAATCTGCAACGCCACACGCGCGACTCTCATCTCGAAGATATTCCGGTTCGGTGAAAATATTTTCTATTTTCCCGGGATTGATACTTCCTTTCGCTGTTTTCTGCGTGTATCTCTCAAGCGCACACAAAAAGAGCACTGCGCGGGGTGAACTCGCGCCACGAAGGAGCTTGAAGGGATGCAGTCGAGAGATGAGATCATCGACATGACGGCCGATATCGTGTCGGCCTATGTCGGTAACAACAGCGTACCGGCCAGTGAACTGCCTGCATTGATTTCCAGCATTCACGGAGCACTTCTCGCGGCCTCCGGTGGGAAGCCGGTCGAGGCAGAAGAGCAGATGCGCCCGGCAGTGCCGGTGAAGAAGTCCGTTCAGGACGAGCAGATTTCCTGCCTGATCTGCGGCGGGTCGTTCAAGTCGCTGCGCCGCCACCTCGGTACGCAGCACAATCTGACGCCTGAGCAGTATCGCGCGATGTGGGGACTGGCCCCCGATTACCCGATGGTCGCGCCGTCCTATGCCAAGGCCCGCTCGGACCTTGCAAAGGAGATGGGCCTCGGCAAGCGGCCGGCGTCGGGAAAGGCCAGCGGCAAGCGCTGACCGGTCCGGCCACAAGACAGCGCCGGGCCCCGTGCGGGTCCGGCCGTTGGCAAGGGGGTCCGTGCGTGTTGCACGGACCCCTTGTGCATCGTGGGGTGCACTTGCGTGTCTGCCCCTTGCACTGCGTCCGGCCGTTCACATCTGAAGAACATCCCACGCCGCGCTGCCGCGATTGCACGGCGCGCGCGCGCCCGCTACAACGCGGGGCGCACATCCATCCCGGTTTCACCTGTAGCGGAGCAGTCACGCATGGCACGCGAGTTCATCTATCACATGCACCGTGTCACCAAGGCCTATGGGGCCAAGAAGGTGCTGGATGGCGTCTCGCTGAGCTTCTATCCGGATGCCAAGATCGGCGTGATCGGTGTCAACGGCGCCGGCAAGTCGACGCTGCTGCGCGTCATGGCCGGCATCGACACGGAATACACTGGCGAGGCCTGGGCGGCGGAAGGTGCGCGCATCGGCTACTTGCCGCAGGAGCCGCAGCTCAACGGCGACAAGGATGTGCTCGGCAACGTCATGGAGGGCGTGGCGGAGAAGAAGGCGCTGCTCGACCGCTATAACGAGCTGGCCATGAATTATTCCGACGAGACGGCCGAGGAGATGGCGCAACTCCAGGACCAGATCGACAGCCAGAACCTCTGGGATCTCGATGCACAGGTCGAGCAGGCAATGGACGCGCTGCGTTGCCCGCCGGGCGACTGGGCGGTCGACAAGCTGTCGGGCGGCGAGAAGCGCCGCGTCGCTCTCTGCAAGCTGTTGCTGGCCAAGCCCGACCTTCTGCTGCTTGACGAGCCGACGAACCACCTTGACGCGGAAACGGTCGCGTGGCTGGAGCGCTTCCTGCGCGAGTACGAGGGCGCGGTGCTGCTCATTACTCACGACCGCTACTTCCTCG
The DNA here is from genome assembly GCF_024158125.1 of Futiania mangrovi. Classification (NCBI taxonomy): domain Bacteria; kingdom Pseudomonadati; phylum Pseudomonadota; class Alphaproteobacteria; order Futianiales; family Futianiaceae; genus Futiania; species Futiania mangrovi. The sequence continues at coordinate 160,813 of NZ_JAMZFT010000001.1, forward strand.
ACAATGTCACGGGCTGGATCCTCGAGTTGGACCGCGGCCGGGGCATCCCCTACGAGGGCAACTACTCGTCCTGGCTGGAACAGAAGCAGAAGCGGATGGAGACCGAGGGCAAGACCGAGGAGGCCCGCCAGCGCACCCTGTCGCGCGAACTGGAATGGGTCCGGTCCAGCCCGAAGGCACGCCAGGCCAAGTCCAAGGCCCGCATCAAGGCCTACGAGGAACTGCTGAACAAGGCGGCCGATGCACAGTCGGGCCGCGCGCAGATCATCATCCCGCACGGCACGCGCCTCGGCGACAAGGTGATCGAGGCGGACGGCCTCGCCAAGGCCTATGGCGACAAGCTGCTGTTCGAGGACCTGTCCTTCCGACTGCCGCCGGGCGGCATCGTCGGCGTGATTGGCCCGAACGGCGCGGGCAAGACGACGCTGTTCCGGCTCATCACTGGGCAGGATGCGCCGGACGACGGTTCCATCACGCTGGGCGACACGGTGCGGCTCGGCTACGTCGATCAGAGCCGCGACGCGCTCGACCCCAAGAAAACCGTGTGGGAGGAAATCTCCGACGGGCTCGACGTGCTGAAGCTCGGCGACCGGGAAATGAACTCGCGCGCCTATGTGGGCGCCTTCAACTTCAAGGGCGGCGACCAGCAGAAGAAGGTGGGCGACCTGTCGGGCGGCGAGCGCAACCGGGTCCACCTCGCGAAGATGCTGAAGGGCGGCTACAACGTGCTGCTGCTCGACGAGCCGACCAACGACCTCGACGTCGAGACCCTGCAGGCGCTCGAGGCTGCGCTCGAGGACTTCGCGGGCTGCGCTGTCATCATCAGCCACGACCGCTGGTTCCTCGACCGCATCGCGACCCACATGCTCGCCTTCGAGGGCGACAGCCACGTGGAGTGGTTCGAGGGCAATTTCGAAGACTACGAGGCCGACAAGAAGCGCCGCCTCGGCGACGCGGCGGTCGAGCCGCACCGCATCAAGTTCAAGCGGTTCGAGCGCGCCTGAGCGGGCACTGCGCGCTGATGCGAAAAGGGCGCTCCCGTGGGAGCGCCCTTTTGCGTTCGCGTTCTTGCGTGGGGAGGAGGTTCAGAGGCCCGCGACGCGCGGCTTCAGTTCCTCGACCAGTGCCGGAAGCTTGCCCCCGTTGCGGGCGAGGATCGACGTGAACTCCGACTGCTGGGTCTGGGCCATCGACACCTGCTCGACGATCAGGTCGATGACCTTGAAACCGCCATCGGTCGCACGCAGGCGCCAGTCCACCTGCACCGGCGGCCCCTCCGCGCGCACGATGCGCGACTTCACGATCAGGCCCTTGGCGCCCGCGTCGATCACCCGCTCGACCTCCAGCTTCTCGCCGGCATAGGCATCGATGCGCGTTGCGTACATGAAGGAGACATAGTCGGCGAAGAAGTCGAGATAGGCCCGCTTCTCCTCCTCGCTCGCCGCGCGCCAGTACCGCCCCGTCGCGAACTTCCCGATCGCCTCGACGTCGGCGTTGCGGGCGAAGATGTCGCGGAATTCCGCCTGGCGGGCCGCGGTATCGTTGCCGTTCTTCTCCAGCACCTGGATCACGCGGTCGGCAAGGCCCTGCACGAAGGCCTTCGCCGTGTCCTCGGTCGCTGCGGCCGCAGCCGTCACCATCATCGCGAGGGCGACCAGGGGCCCCGTAATCATCATGAGCGGACGCATCTGACTTCACTCCCGGTGATGCTGTGGACCATGGTGTAACGCGCCAGCATCCGCGCTAGTTCGTTCCTGCCCTCGGGGTGTCCGAGACGGCGCTGATGTCCGGCAGGGATTCGGTATCCAATTCGCCATTGAGGATGGCGGCATTGCGGCGCTGGCGATAGGCCGAGCGGATCGCAGCGTAGAAATCGGGCGAGGTCCGGTAAAGCTCGTCGAGCGCTTCCATGTTCTCTGCCCGGAACTCCAGCACCTCCACCGAGCGTTTGCTCACCGACGCGACAGTGCCGTTCTCCAGGTACATCAACGGATTGAAGGCATGATCGACGATCCGGCCCACCAGGTCGCGCGGCGGCACGGGGCCGAGCAGCGGAAGGAAGAGGTAAGGCCCTTCCTCGATCCCGGCAACGGCCAGCGTCTGGCCGAAGTCTTCCTCGCGTAGCGGCAGGCCGAGGTCGGTCGCGGGGTCGAGGAGGCCGAGACCGCCCAGCGTCGTGTTCACGAACAGGCGCCAGAAGGTGGTCTGGGCGTGGTCCCAGTCGCCCTGCAGAACCGCGTTGGCGAGCGTGATCGGCAGGCCGATATGGCTCGTCACGTTGCGCAGGACATGGCGCACGGTCGTCGGCGTCACCGCGTCGTAGGCGACCGCCGCAGGCCGGATGACCACCGTGTCGATTCCCTGGTTCACCGCGAACATGGCGCGGTTGAACGGCTCGAACGGATCGTTCGGCTCATCCAGCGCAGAAAGCGTCGGGCCTTGTGTGGACGCGCAGCCGCCGAGCGCGGCGCACAGCAGACCGATCCGGAGAAACCGCCAGAAAGACGTCATTGCAGATAGGGGCCTCGTAAACTTCGTGGACTTCTCGGGATGGCACGCCGGCAGACGTGCTGCCGGACCCTACACAACGGCCCCGGAGTAAACGGCAGGAAAGTTAATGAAGCCGACCCGGAATGGCGAGTCGTTGCCCGCCATCCTGAAAAAAACCTGTCCTGTGTTGCACCTGAGAAACGGTGCCTCAGATCAAACCGAAGACGACCGCGCACAGAAACAGGAAGATGGCACCGGTCGTCAGCTGAAATATCGCTGTCATGACTCCCTCCATCCGTATCGCGGAAAGTCTGCCCCGATCCCCCGGCCCGGGCAAGCCGAGTTCGTCGACGCACTGCAACATGGGTGTGCAATGCAGCACGCCCCCGCCTCCGATCAGGGAGGCGAGGGCGCGTCCTTAGTCCGTGGAGGCTGGCGCGGATGCCGCGGGCGGCGGCTCTTCCGTCTGGGCCCGCTTCCAGTCCGTCGCCAGCTTCATGGCGAGCAGGAGCAGGGCGATTCCGAGAATCGCCAGCCCCCGCATGGCGCCGCGGCTCACTCCGCGGCCTCCCTGTCCGATTCGGCCTTGCCGTAGCCGCCCCCGGACGGCGTCGAGATGACCAGGACGTCGCCCGGATGCACTTCGGCCCGGTCGCAACCCTCCAGGTCCTCCCGGTGGCCGTTGGCCCGGACGATCCAGTTGCGGCCGCAGGCGCCGTCCTCGCCGCCTTCGAGGCCGAAGGGCGGTATGCGCCGGTGCCCGGTCAACAGCGACACGGTCATGTCCTCGAGGAAGCGAAGTTCGCGCACCGTGCCGTCGCCGCCGCGCCATTTGCCCTTGCCCCCCGACCCGCGCCGGATCGAGAAGGATTCGAGCCGCACCGGGAAGCGCCATTCCAGCACCTCCGGGTCGGTCAGCCGGGAGTTGGTCATGTGCGTGTGGACGGCATCGGTGCCGTCATAGCCCGGACCCGCGCCCGACCCGCCGCAGATCGTCTCGTAATACTGGTGCGTGTCGTTGCCGAAGGTCAGGTTGTTCATCGTGCCCTGGGCGGCCGCCATGGCGCCGAGCGCGCCGAACAGCGCGTCCGTGATCGCCTGGCTGGTTTCCACGTTGCCGGCGACGGTCGCGGCAGGCGCTTCGGGCGCCAGCATCGACTTCGGCGGCACGATCAGCTCGATGGGCTTCAGGCAGCCCTCGTTCATCGGGATATCGTCGTCCACCATGCAGCGGAATACGTAGAGCACCGCCGCGCGGGTGACAGCCGAGGGCGCGTTGAAATTGTTCGGTTGCTGCGGGCTCGTGCCCGTGAAGTCTACGGTTGCGGTGCGCGCCTCGCGGTCGACGCGGATCGCCACCTTGATCCGGCTGCCCTGGTCCATCTCGTAGGTGAACTCGGAATCGTGCAGCGCGTCGATGACCCGGCGCACGCATTCCTCGGCATTGTCCTGCACGTGGCCCATGTAGGCCTGCACCACGTCGAGGCCGAAATGGTTGACCATGCGCCTGAGCTCCTGCACCCCCTTCTCGCAGGCGGCGAGCTGGGCGCGGAGATCGGCGACGTTCTGGTCCGGGTTGCGGGCCGGGTACTTCGCCGAGGTCAGCGCCTTGCGCAGGGCGTCCTCTCGGAACGTGCCGCGGTCGACCAGCAGCAGGTTGTCGAGCAGCACGCCCTCTTCCTCGACCGTGCGGCTGTTGGGCGGCATGGAGCCGGGGCTGATGCCGCCGATGTCGGCGTGGTGGCCGCGCGCGGCGGTGAAGAACAGGATCTCCTCGCCCGCCTCGTCGAACACCGGCGTCACGACCGTCACGTCCGGCAGGTGGGTGCCGCCGTTGTAGGGGTCGTTCAGGCAATAGACGTTGCCGGGCTGGATCGTGCCGCGGTTCTTCTCGATCACCGTGCGCACGGAGGTTGCCATGGAGCCGAGGTGCACCGGCATGTGCGGCGCATTGGCGATGAGGTTGCCCTCCTCGTCGAACACCGCGCAGGAGAAGTCGAGCCGCTCCTTGATGTTCACCGAGGAGGAGGTCTTCTCCAGCGTCACGCCCATCTGCTCGGCGATCGACATGAAGAGGTTGTTGAAGATCTCCAGCATCACCGGGTCGACTTCGGTTCCGACGGCGGCCTTGCGGCTGGCAGCCTTGGTCCGCTCGACGATCACGTGGTCGCGGTCGGTCAGCTGCGCGCGCCACTCCGGCTCCACCACGATGGTGGAGTGCGGCTCGGTGATGATCGCGGGGCCCGTCACGATCATGCCGGGCCGCATGTCCTCGCGCCGGACGATGCGGGCGTCGTGCCAGGCGCCGTCGGAAAAGAAGCGCGTCTCGCGCGTTGCGGGAGCTTCCGTGCCGAGGTCGGCGTCCGCGACGCCCAGCACCGGGTCGGCCACTTCCGCCGCCTTGCCGACGGCCTCGGCAAAGAGGCTTTCGACGAGGATCGGCTTGCCGGGATCGATGAAGCCGAACTGCTGGCGGTAAAGCTCCTCGAATGCCGCACGCATCTCGTCGACCGAGCCGAAGGGCACGGCCAGCGCGCTGTCGGTGCCCTTGTATTTCAGGAACGCCTCGCGCTTCGACGAGATGTTGTCCTCCGTGATCCCTTGAGAGCGGACCTCGGCCTCAGCTTCCGTCGCCAGGATGTCGAGGTCGGTGGCGATGGCCGCCACCGTGTCGTCGTCGAGCGGGAACTCGGCCGCCTTCTGCCGGGTCGCGCGCACGTCGGCGAGCCCCATGCCATAGGCCGACAACACGCCTGCGAAGGGGTGGATGAAGACCTTGGTCATGTTCAGCGCATCGGCCACGAGGCAGGCATGCTGCGCGCCCGCGCCGCCGAAGCAGGCCAGAGCGTACTTCGACACGTCATAGCCGCGCTGCACCGAGATCTTCTTGATGGCGTTCGCCATGCTCTCTACTGCGATCTTGAGGAAGCCGTCCGCCACCTCTTCCGGGGCCTTGCCTGTCTCGCTTGCCATCTCGGCGAACTTGGCCTCGACCGCGCCGCTGTCGAGCGGCTGGTCGGCGTGGGGGCCGAAGACGCGGGGGAAGAAGTCCGGAGAGATCTTGCCCACCATCAGGTTCGCGTCGGTCACGGTCAGCGGCCCGCCCTTGCGGTAGCAGGCGGGACCTGGATTGGCGCCCGCGGAGTCCGGGCCCACGCGCATCCGCGCGCCGTCGAAGCTGAGGATCGAGCCGCCGCCTGCCGCCACGGTGTGGATCATCATCATGGGCGCGCGCATGCGCACGCCCGCGACGAGTGTTTCGAACGCACGCTCGTACTCGCCGTCATAGTGCGACACGTCGGTGGACGTGCCGCCCATGTCGAAGCCGATGATCTTGTGCAGGTCGGCCATCGCCGCGGTCTGCACCATGCCGACGACGCCGCCCGCGGGACCCGACAGGATTGCGTCCTTGCCCTGGAACAGGCTGGCGTCGGTCAGCCCGCCCGCGCTGGTCATGAACATCAGCCGCGTACCGGTGTCGTCGACCCCGACCTTGGAGGCCACGCGATCCACGTAGCGGCGCAGGATCGGCGAGAGATAGGCGTCGACCACGGTCGTGTCGCCGCGGCCGACGAGCTTCATCAGCGGGCTCGCCTCGTGGCTCGCGGAGACCTGCGTGAAGCCGATGTCGCGGGCGATCTCGGCGGCGCGTTTCTCGTGCGCATGGTAGCGGTAGCCGTGCATGAAGACGATCGCGCAGGCGCGGTAGCCCTCGTCGTAGGCCGCCTGGAGGCCGGCGCGCAGCTTGTCGCCGTCGAGCGGGACGAGCACATCGCCCTCGGCGCTCAGCCGCTCCTCGGCCTCGATGACGTGCGAATAGAGTTGCTCCGGCAGGACGATATGGCGATCGAACAGGCGCGGCCGGTTCTGGTAGCCGATGCGCAGCGCGTCGCCGAAGCCCCGCGTGATGACGAGCGCCGTGCGCTCGCCCTTGCGCTCCAGCAGGGCGTTGGTCGCTACCGTCGTGCCCATCTTCACCGCGGAAATGCGGTTCTTCGGCATGGGATCGTCGTCGCCGAGGCCAAGAAGCTCCCGGATGCCCTGGACGGCGGCGTCCTCGTACCGCTCAGGGTTTTCCGACAGCACCTTGTGCGTCACCAGCGCGCCGTCGGGCCGGCGGGCGACGATATCGGTGAAGGTGCCGCCACGGTCGATCCAGAAGTCCCAGAGCGTGTTGGATCCGATGGCGCCGCCTGCGTCCTGAGCCGTCATTCAAACCTCCATACTCCCTGCCTCCACGCGACCTGGCGCGGGCGGTTTTTGCATGTTGCGTGACAAAACGTTGACAAAAAATCGGCAAATTGTCAACGTAACGGATAAGGGGATGCGTCTGGCGTCAAATACCGTTTTGGTTGTAGCGGCTTGCGCGCGAGAAAGGGAAAAGCGACATGCCGAGGGATCCGAACGCTACGCCGAAAGGTGCCGCACGCCGCCCGGGCGTAGGCCCGGTGGTTTCGGCAGCTCACCTCGCCGCCGGCGGAATGCCGGAGCTTTCGGAGGTCGAGTTCGCGCTTGCCATGGCGACCAACGCCTTCAACCGCTGGATGACACGGTGCATGACGGCGGCGGGGGAGGAGGGGCTGAGCCCGCTGGAGGTATTCCTGCTGCACACGGTCAATCATCGCGGGCGGCAGAAGACGCTGGCGGACATCTGCCTCGTGCTGAACATCGAGGACACGCACACCGTCACCTACGCGCTGAAGAAGCTGGAGGCGCGCGGCCTCGTCGAAAGCGGCCGGCGCGGCAAGGAGAAAACCGTGGGCATCACGCGCGCGGGTGAAGCGGCCTGCAACCGCTATCAGGAGATCCGCGAGGCCGTGCTGGTCGGCGCCATGCGGCACCTGAGCCTGGACCCGGACGACGTTTCCAACATCGCCGCGCTGCTGCGCGTCCTGTCTGGCCACTACGACCAGGCGGCGCGGGCGGCAGCATCGCTCTGACGACACCCGCGACCAGGCGACGCGGACTGCGCGAGGCAGGGTCAATTCGGATTTCAAACCTTCTCGGCACGGGATAGTCTGCGCCCGATGTCCATGTGGAGCAAATTGGCGGGGGCGGCCGACAGCATCGGGCTTCCGGGCCCGCTGGGGGACCTGCTGCGGTCCTTCGATTCCGGCCGCGGGGTTTCCGCGCCGCACGGGGCACATGCGCCGGAACGCTCGGTCGCTTTCTCCATCGCCTTGATTGCGCTGTCGGCCAAGCTTGCCAAGGCGGACGGTTCCGTCTCCCAGGACGAGATCGCGGCCTTCGGCGATGTGCTGCACGTGCCGCAGGGCGAGGCTGGGAACGTCGCCCGGGTCTTCAACCTGGCCGGGCAGGCAACCGCGGGGTTCGAGGGCTACGCCCGCCAGGTCGCGCGCATGTTCCGCGACAATCCCGCCGTGCTCGAGGACGTGCTCGATGCGCTGTTCCACATCGCCAAGGCCGACGGCGTCATGCACCCGTCGGAGTGCGCCTACCTGGAGGAGGTGGCGGAAATCTTCGGCTTTTCCGAGGCCGAGTGGCGCCGCCTCAAGATCACGCATCTGGGACGCGCGGAGGACGACCCGTATGTCGTGCTCGGCATCGACCCGGATGCATCCGATCAGGATGTGCGCACGGCCTATCGGAGGCTCGCGCGCGACAACCATCCCGACCGGATGATGGCGCGGGGCGTGCCGTCGGAACTGATCGGCATGGCGAACGAGAAGCTTGCGGCAATCAATGCCGCCCATGCCCGCATCCGGGCGGAGCGCGGGTTGAAATGATCCCGGCCGTGAGGGTGCGTCCGTCGCCCAACCACGGCGACCGCAAGGGGCGGGAGATCGGCTGGGTGGTCCTGCACTACACCGGCATGCGCAGCGCGGAAGAGAGCATTGCCCGGCTGTGCGACCCGGCCGCGGAGGTCTCGGCGCACTATTTCATCGAGGAGGACGGCTCGGTCACGCAGCTCGTGCCGGAAGACCGGCGCGCCTGGCATGCAGGCGCGGGCTGCTGGCGCGGCGAGCGGGACATGAACTCGGTCTCTATCGGGATCGAGCTTCAGAACCCCGGGCACGAGTTCGGCTATCGTGCGTTCCCCGACGCGCAGGTCGGCGCGCTGTGCGGGCTGCTGTCGGACCTGCTCCGGCGGCACGCGCTGACACCGGACCGGGTGATCGGACATTCCGACCTCGCGCCCGCGCGCAAGACCGATCCGGGAGAGCTTTTTCCGTGGGAGGACCTGGCGCGCCGCGGGCTTGCGCTCCCCCTGCCGCGACAGCCGCGCCATGCGCCGCCGATGGGGGCCGCGGGCGTGCGCGCCTGCCTGTCGCTGATCGGCTACGAGGTTGGACAGGGGCCGGGCTGGGACCGGCAGACGCGGGCCGCACTTGCCGCCTTCCAGCGCCGCTGGCGGCCTGAACGCGTCACCGGGGCAGCCGATGCGGCGACGACCGCGCGCCTCGTCGCCGTCGCCGCGCGCGCAGCCGCCCTTGACGGCGACCCCCGTCTCGCCGACATCTGAGAACGGATCAGACGGCTGGACGGCCGCTCCCGTCCGGCTTGCCGGCGCGGGGGAGGAAAGTCCGGGCTCCACGGAAACACGGTGCCGGGTAACGCCCGGCGGGGGCGACCCCAGGGAAAGTGCCACAGAAAGCAAACCGCCCGGCGTTCGCGCCAGGCAAGGGTGAAAGGGTGCGGTAAGAGCGCACCGCGCCCCCGGTAACGGGGGCGGCACGGCAAACCCCACCGGGAGCAAGACCAAATAGGGGCGGCGCGCGGGTTTCGGTCCGCAGGTTCCGTTTCCGAACCAGCCGTCCGGGTCGGTCGCGCGAGGCCGGGAGCGATCCCGGTCCCAGAGGAATGGCCGTCCAGCGCCTTGCTGCCTTCGGGTGGCGGGCGTGGACAGAACCCGGCTTACAGGCCGTCTGATCCCATTCATTTCCATGCCCCGTCCCGCAGCATTCCATGGAACGCCGTGGGGTCATGCGGCCGTCCGGCCCCGATATTCTTTTTTTGTTCTTGTTTGAGCTTGTCGAAAGGACTGCAAAACCCGAAGGTTTCAGGCAAGTTCCATATAGACTCCATTAAGTTCCATGACATACCATGCCGTGTCAGCCTGATCCGGTGGCGTGAGTCGCGTGCGTGGTCCTTCGCGTTGCGTGGTCTCGCCGCCGTTGCCCGCGGAATGGGGTCCGTGGCCGGGGTCAGGAACCGATGGTGGGGTTTGCAGGACGATGAGCGAGCCGTTGTTCCTCGGCACATACCGCGTCCGCTGTGACGGCAAGGGCCGCGTGTCCGTGCCGGCGCAGCTGCGCGCGGAGCTGCGGGGGACGATGGGCATGGGCTTCTTCGCCTATCCCTCGCTCGCGGGCGAGCCCGCGCTGGAGTGTTGCGAGCCCGCGCACCTGCGCCGCCTCACCTCCGTGCTCGACCGGATGAGCCCGCTCTCCAAGACCCGCCGCAAGCTGGAGCGGCGCCTGCAGGCGCAGGCGACCCAGCTGCAGATCGACGGCGACGGCCGCACCGTCCTCAACGCCGACCTGCGCGCGCGCCTCGGCCTCGGCGAGAAGGGGGGCGAGCTTGTCTTTGCCGGTCGCGGGCGCGTGTTCGAGATCTGGTCGGCGGACGTGTTCGACGCCCAGCTCGACGACGCCCTGGGCGAGGACGAGGAGGAGATGTTCGCCGCCGCATGGTCGCAAGCCGTCGAGGCGGGCACGGCGCAGGCCGGGGAGGGCGCGGAATGAGTGCGCGGCCCCATGTTCCGGTGCTGCTGAACGAGGTTCTGGAGGTGCTGGCGCCTGCTGCGGGCGAGGTGCATGTCGACGGCACGTTCGGGGCGGGCGGCTACACCCGCGCGATCCTGCAGGCCGCGCCCTGCGTGGTCTGGGGCGTCGACCGCGACCCCCGCGCTGCGCGCGAGGCCGAAGTGCTGGCCGGCGAGGCTCGGGAGCGTTTCCGTTTCGTCGCTGGCCGATTCGGAGAGATGGACGGCCTGCTGCGCGCGGAGGGTGTCGAGGCGGTCGACGGTGTCGTGCTCGACATTGGCGTCTCCTCCATGCAGATCGACGAGGCCGAACGCGGCTTCTCCTTCATGAAGGACGGTCCCCTCGACATGCGCATGTCGGGCGAGGGGGAGAGCGCGGCGGATGTCGTGAATACCTATCCGGAGGGCAGTCTCGCCCGCATCATCGCGGTCTACGGCGAGGAGCGCGCGGCGCGCCGCGTCGCCCGGGCCATTGCGCGCGCCCGGGAGCGTCAGCCGCTTGCCACGACGGGCGCGCTGGCCGACGTCGTGGCGGCGGCGCTGGGCGGAGTGCGCGGCGACAGGATCCATCCCGCGACGCGGACCTTCCAGGCCCTGCGCATCCATGTGAACGACGAGCTGGGCGAGCTGGTACGCGGGCTGTTCGCGGCGGAATCCCTGCTGGCGCCCGGCGGGCGGCTGGTCGTTGTCACCTTCCATTCGCTCGAGGACCGGATCGTGAAGCGTTTCTTCCAGGAGCGCGGCGGCCTGACTGGCGGCGGCTCCCGCCACATGCCGGAAGTGCAGGGCGCGCAGCCGACGTTTCGCGTCTTGTCGCGCAAGGCCGTCGAGGCAGACGAGGCCGAGGTCGCCGCCAACCCGCGGGCGCGGTCGGCGAAGCTGCGCGCGGGCGTGCGCCTCGACGTCCCGGTTCCGGCGAATGACGGCCTTCGCGGACGGTTCCTTGAAAGCTTCACGCTGGAGGCCGCGGCATGATGCGTTTTGTGAACGTGCTGCTGTTTCTCCTGATCGCGGCGACGTCCGTCGGCGTCTACCGCGTGAAATATGCGGTCATGGATCTCGAGAAGGAGGCGACGCAGCTCTCCGCCCGGTTGCTGGAGGAGCGTGACTCCATCCGCACCTACCAGGCCGAGTGGACCTATCTGAACGAGCCGCGCCGGCTCGAGGGGCTGGCCCAGCGTCACCTGACACTTCAACCGGTCAATGCCCGCCAGATCATGGCGCCGGCGCAACTGCCGCTGCGTCCGCCGCCGGGGGATGCGGAAATCTTCGCCGAGCTGCCGGACGGCACCATCATCCGCCTGCCCCAATACAAGCCCTGGGTTCCTGCTTGGGAAACGCGCCAATGACCGACGTGACCTACGCCAAGCCCCGGCCGCACGCTCCCGCCCGTACGCGGCGGGTTCTGCGTTTGGACGGGGAGCAGCGGGCCGCGATGGAGACGGGCCGCAACCGCATGGCGCTCGCCGCTGTCGTGTTTGCCGCGGCGTTCGGCGTCCTGGGCATGCGCCTCGTCGACCTGGGCGTGCTGCGCGATGCCGGTGAGCCCGTGGCCGCCGCCATGACCTCGCAGCTTTCGGCGGGGCGCGCCGACATCGTGGACCGCAACGGCGTCCTTCTCGCGACGGAGCTTCCGACGGCCTCGCTCTTTGCCGACGCGCGCCGTGTGCTCGATCCCGCCGATGCCGCCCGCCGCCTGGTCCGGGTTCTGCCGGAACTTGACGAGGCGCAGGTGCTGGGCCGTCTCGACTCGCGCAAGGCCTTCGTCTGGATCGCCCGCGCGCTTACCCCGCGCCAGCAGGAAGCGGTCCTCAACCTCGGCATCCCCGGTCTCGATTTCGTCCGGGAGGAACGCCGCGTCTACCCGCAGGGCCGCGCCGCGCCGCATATCGTCGGCTTCGTGGACGTGGACAACCGCGGCATCGCGGGCATGGAGAAGGCGTTCGAGCAGGCGCTGACCGACCCGGAGCGTGCGGGCAAGCCGCTTGCCCTGTCCATCGATCTGCGCGTCCAGCACATCCTGCGCGACGCGCTGGCGGCACAGATGTCCAAGCACCAGGCGATCGGCGCAACCGGCCTCGTCATGGACGTACGGACGGGCGAACTGCTGGCCATGGTCTCGCTGCCCGATTTCGATCCGAACCAGCCGGCGCAGTTCGAGCCCGAGCGCCTGTTCAACCGGGCGACGCTCGGCGTCTACGAGATGGGTTCCACCTTCAAGATCTTCAACACGGCGATGGCGCTCGACTCCGGCGCGGTGCGGGTAAACGACAGCTTCGACGCCAGCAAGCCCATCAAGATCGGACGCTTCACCATCAACGACTATCACGGCAAGCACCGGTGGCTGTCGGTGCCGGAGGTGTTCAAGTATTCCTCCAACATCGGTTCGGCGCGAATGGCGCTGGCGGTGGGCGCGGAGACGCAGCGTGCCTATCTGCGCGACCTGGGCCTGCTGGAAGCTGCCGTGCTCGAGGTGCCGGAAGTCGGCAAGCCGCTCGTGCCTTCGCCCTGGCGGGAGGTGAACACGCTGACCGTTTCCTATGGGCACGGCCTCGCGGTCACTCCCGTTCAGCTTGCAGGCGCGGTGGCCGCCGTGGTCAACGGCGGCCGCAAGGTCGTGCCGACCCTCCTGCGGCAGGACCACGCCACTCCGGGCGAACAGGTGATCTCCGCTCGGACCAGCGCTCTCATGCGCGACCTCATGCGCCTTGCCGTGCTCGACGGCACGGGGCGGAATGCCGACGTACCGGGCTATCCCGTCATCGGCAAGACCGGGACGGCAGAGAAGGCGAACGCCGGCGGCTATGCACGCAAGGCGCTCCTCTCCTCGTTCGTCGGCGCGTTTCCGGCGCACGATCCCCGGTTTCTCGTGCTGGCCGTCATCGACGAGCCGAAGCCGACACCCGACACGCACGGCTATGCGACCGGCGGATGGGTTGCCGCGCCTGCCGTGCGCGAGGTCGTCGCCCGCCTCGGGCCGCTCTACGGACTTCGGCCGAGCCTGCCTCAAGAAGGCCCGAATCCGGACGTGAGGGTGGCCTCTTTCACCGTGAACGACTGAGGGGCTATGAAGCTGGATGCGCTCATCACTGCCGATCTTCCGCCAGCCCGCGGGACGGACGCGACTGCGTCCGCGCGGGACGTGGAGATCTGCGGGCTGACCGCGGACAGCCGCGAGGTCCGGCCCGGCTATCTCTTCGCGGCCCTGCCCGGAACGCGCACCGACGGCGCCCGTTTCGCGCAGGAGGCGGTGGCGCGGGGCGCCATTGCGATTCTCGCGCCGGAAGAGACGGCTGCGGCGATGCGGTTCGAGGGCGTGCACGTGATCGGCGCGAAGAACCCGCGCCGCGCCTTCGCAAGGATGGCCGCCGCCTGGCACGGGCGCCAGCCGGATATCGCGGTCGCGGTCACGGGTACCAACGGCAAGTCCTCCGTGGTGGAGTTCACCCGCCAGGTCTGGGCCGCACTGGGGCGCGAGGCCGCAGCGCTGGGCACGCTGGGCGTCGTGACAGGCAGGGGCGTCGAGGCGACGACCCACACGACACCGGACCCGGTCGCGCTGCATGCCCTTCTGGCGGACCTGAAGGACCGCGGCATCGAGCGCGTGGCGTTCGAGGCGTCGAGCCACGGCCTCTCTCAATATCGCACCGACGGCGTGCGGCTGACGGCGGCTGCCTTCACCAACCTAACGCGCGATCACCAGGACTATCACCCGACGCACGAGGATTACCTGCTCGCCAAGCTGCGCCTGTTCGGCGAGGTGCTGGGCCCCGGCGGCACCGCGGTGCTCAACGCCGACGACGCCCACTTCACGGACTTCGAGGACGTGTGCTGGGCGCGGGGGCTCAAGGTCCTGACCTATGGCGCGGGCGGCCGCGATCTCGTGCTCGAGGACGCCGATCCGCACGGGGAAGGCCAGGCCGTCACCGTGCGCGCGTTCGGGGTGCGACGTCATCTCGACCTCGCATTGAGCGGGCGCTTCCAGGCGATGAACGCGCTCGCCGCTGCGGGCCTCGCCATCGCCAGCGGCGAGGATGCCGACGCGGTATTCGCCGTGTTGCCGGCGCTGAAGCCCGTTCCGGGGCGGATGGAGCGCGTGGGCACGACACCGTCGGGCGCGGCCGTCTATGTGGACTATGCGCACACGCCTGACGCGCTCGAGACCGTGCTCACGGCGCTGCGCCCGCACGCGCACGGAGCCTTGCATGTCGTTTTCGGTTGCGGCGGCGACCGGGACCGCGGCAAGCGCCCGCTCATGGGAGAGGTGGCCGCGCGCCTTGCCGACCGAGCGGTCGTGACCGACGACAATCCGCGCAGCGAGGATCCGGCGGCGATCCGGGCGGAGATCCTTGCCGCCGCGCCGGGCGCGATCGACGGTGGGGAGCGGCGGGCGGCGATCTGTGAAGCAGTGGCGGCGCTCGGTCCTGGCGACCTGCTGCTGATCGCGGGCAAGGGGCACGAGACGGGCCAGACGATCGGCGCGCAGGTCATTGCCTTCGACGACCGGGATGTCGCGCGCGAGGCGATCGCCGCCCAGGGCGGAAAGGGGGCGGCATGACCGCGCCTCAGCCGCTCTGGACCTCCGCTGAGATGATGGCCGCGACCGGCGGGCGCATCGGTGCCGATGTGACAGTCACGGGCGTCTCCATCGACACGCGGACGCTGGCTCCGGGCGACCTGTTCGTGGCGCTTGAGGGGGAGAACCGCGACGGCCATACGTTCGTCGCGGACGCACTGGCGCGCGGCGCCGCGGCGGCAATAGTCGTGCGCGTGCCGGACGGCGTGGCTCCCGACGCCCCGCTGCTCATTGTCGAGGATACGCTCGAGGGCTTGCGCGCGTTGGGCCGCGCGGCGCGTGCGCGCATCGACGGCACGGTGATCGGCGTCACGGGGAGCGTCGGCAAGACCAGCACGAAGGAGGCCCTGGCCGCCGCCTTCGGGGCCCAGGGGGCGACGCACGCGGCGCAGGCGTCCTACAACAATCATTGGGGCGTGCCGCTGACGCTCGCCCGCATGCCGCGCGAAACGCGCTTCGCCGTGATCGAGATGGGCATGAACCACGCGGGCGAGATCGCACCGCTCTCGCGCCTCGCGCGTCCGCATGTCGCCATCATCACGACGGTTGCGCCGGTGCACCTGGAAAACTTCGCCGACGTGTCGGGTATCGCCGACGCCAAGGCGGAAATCATCGACGGGCTGGAGCCGGGGGGCACGCTGCTGCTCAACGCCGACAACGCCTGGACGCCGCGTATTCGAGACAGGGCACAGGCTGCGGGCGTGCGCCATGTCCTGACCTTCGGCGAGGCGGCAGACGCCGACATCCGGGCCGAGCGGATCGCGCTGAAGCCCGAGACCTCCTGCATCGCGGCGACCGTGTGCGGAACGCCGGTCACCTACAAGCTGGGCGCGCCCGGCCGGCATCTTGCCCTCAATTCGCTCGCGGTGCTGGGCGCGGTGCACGCGGCCGGCGGCGACCTTGCAAGGGCGGCGCTGGCGCTGGCCGGGGTCCGGCCCGCCTCCGGGCGGGGCGAGCGGATCGAGATCGGGCTTCCCGGCGGCGCGGCACTCCTGATCGACGAGAGCTACAACGCCAACCCCACCTCGGTGGGGGCGGCGCTCGACCTGCTGGCGCAGGCGCCGGTGGGCGACCGGGGACGGCGGATCGCGATCCTGGGCGACATGCTGGAACTCGGACCGGAAGCGGAGGCCCTGCACGCCGGGCTCGCGGAGGCGGTCGCACGGGCTGGCATCGACCGCGTGCATTGCGCCGGGCCGCTGATGCGCGCGCTCCACGATGCGCTGCCGGCGCGTGTGCGCGGCGTGTGGGCGCAGTCGAGCGCAGACCTGGCCGACCGTGCCGCCGCAGACCTGCGGCCCGGAGATGCGGTGATGGTGAAGGGGTCACTGGGAAGCCGGATGGCCCGCGTTGTCGAGGCGTTGCGTGCACGCGATGTACGCGGACGCCGGGCGGGTTAGGGGGTGCCATGCTCGAACTGCTGCTGCTGAACCTGTCTCCCCAGTTTCCGGGCGTGAACGTCTTCCGGTACCTGACGTTCCGGACGGGCGGGGCGATCATGACCTCGCTGGTGGTCGCCTTCCTGCTGGGGCCGGCGATCATCCGCTGGCTGAAGAGCCTGCAGAAGAAGGGCCAGCCGATCCGCGACGACGGACCGCAGAGCCACATCGTCTCGAAGGCAGGCACCCCGACGATGGGCGGCGTGCTGATCCTCGTGTCGGCGCTGGCGTCCACGCTGCTGTGGACCGACCTCGCCAACCCCTACGTCTGGATCGCGATCCTGGTGACGGTCGGTTTCGGCCTGATCGGGTTTGCCGACGACTACCTGAAAGTGACAAAGGCGAACGTGCGCGGCGTGCCGGGCAAGGTGCGCCTCGCGGCGGGGGCAGCGATCTCGGCCTGTGCCGCGATCGCCGTGCACCAGCTTTCGCCGGAGCCGCTGGCCGGTACGCTGGCCGTGCCATTCTTCAAGGACGCCCTGATCACGCTCGGATGGTTCTTCGTACCCTTCGCGATCTTCGTGATCGTCGGCGCGGCGAACGCGGTCAACCTCACCGACGGGCTCGACGGGCTGGCCATCGTGCCCGTGATGATCGCGGCGGCTAGCTTCGGGCTCATCTCCTATCTCGTCGGCAACGCGGTCTTCTCGGACTATCTTCAGATCCACTACGTCCCCGGCACGGGCGAGCTTGCGGTCCTGTGCGGCGCGCTGATCGGTGCGGGGCTGGGATTCCTGTGGTTCAACGCACCGCCCGCGATGGTGTTCATGGGGGACACCGGGTCGCTCGCGCTTGGCGGGGCACTGGGCGCGATCGGCGTCATCACCAAGCACGAGATCGTGCTCGCCGTGATCGGCGGGCTGTTCGTGCTGGAGACCGTGTCGGTCATCGTCCAGGTGGTGAGCTTCAAGCTGACCGGCCGGCGGGTCTTCAAGATGGCGCCGATCCACCATCATTTCGAGCAACTGGGCTGGCAGGAGCCGACCATCGTGATCCGCTTCTGGATCATCGCGGTCGTGCTGGCGCTGATCGGTCTGTCGACGCTGAAACTGAGGTAGGGCGATGCTGGCGCGCGGTTTCCAGGGACGCAATGTTGTGGTGTTCGGTCTCTCGCGGACCGGCCTCGCGGTGGCGCGTGCGCTCGCGCTGGGCGGCGCGAGGGTGGTGGCGTGGGACGACCAGCTCGCGGCGCGCGAGAAGGCAGCGGCCCTGGGCATCCCGCTCGACGATCCGTCCCGCGTCGTATGGGGAGAGGTGAGCGCGCTCGTCCTCTCGCCCGGCGTGCCGCTGACCCATCCGCAGCCGCACTGGGTCGTGGACCTGGCCCGTGCAGCGGGCACGCCCGTCATTGGGGACATCGAGGTGCTGGGCCGCACGCTGAGCCTGGGGCACGCCCCCCGCCATGTCGTCGGCGTCACCGGCACGAACGGCAAGTCCACCACGACGGCGCTGATCGGGCATCTGCTTGCCGGAGCCTACGGTCTCGACCACGTGGCGGTTGCCGGGAACATCGGGCGGGCGGTCTTCGACCTCGATCACGTCCCGGACGAGGCACTGGTGCTGGAGCTGTCCTCATACCAGCTCGATCTCGTGAAGAGCTTCCGCCCGACGATCGGTGCCTGGCTGAACATCACGCCCGACCACATCGACCGGCACGGCGACATCGACGGCTATGTCCGCGCCAAGAAGCGCATGTTCGCCGCCATGACCGACAAGGACATGGCGGTCGTCGGCGTCGACGACACGACGAGCGCCGGGGTCGCGACCGAACTGGAAAAGCGGAAAGGCGGGCCGAAGGTCGTCCGCGTGACCGTCGGCACGCGGGCGCGCAAGGGTATCTCCTGCGTCGACGGGCTCATTCACGAGAACGGCAAGGCGGCCGCCGACGTGCGCGACGTGCCCTCCCTGCGCGGGGCGCACAATTGGCAGAACGCCGCCGTGGCATTCGCGGTGGCGCGCGCTGCGGGCGTCTCCGCCACGGACATCGCGGCACGGATCGGCAGCTTTCCGGGCCTCGCGCACCGGATGGAGGAAATCGCGGTCGTCGACGGCGTGCGCTTCGTCAACGACAGCAAGGCCACCAACGCCGACGCCGCGGCGAAGTCGCTGGCGGCCTTCAAGCGGATCTACTGGATCGCCGGAGGGCGCGCCAAGGAGGGTGGGATTGCGCCGCTCAAGCCGCTTTTCCCGAATGTTGCGCGTGCCTACCTGATCGGCGAGGCCGCGCCGCAGTTCGCCCAGACGCTGGGCAGCGAGGTGCCCCATACGCTCGCCGGAACGCTGGAGCGAGCGGTCGCCCGCGCCTATGCCGACGCCCGCGCGGACGGCAGCGGGGACGCCACGATCCTGCTCGCACCCGCGTGCGCATCTTTCGACCAATTCTCGGACTACGAGGCGCGGGGGGCGGCCTTCCGCGCGCTTGCCCTCGGCATTGCCCACGAGAAGAACGGAGCCGCCGCATGACGACCTTCGCCCGCGCCGACACGCGCCCCCTGGCGCAATGGTGGTGGACCGTCGACCGGTGGTGCCTCGGCGCCCTGTTTGCGCTGGCCTGTCTCGGCCTTCTGCTTGTGCTGGCGGCGAGCCCCGCGGTCGCCAACCGCATCGACATCGCGGAGTTTCATTTCGTGATCCGGCAGGCGGTGTTCGTCTCGATCGCACTTGCGGCAATGGTGGGTGTTTCGATGCTGGGCCCGCTTGCGGTGCGGCGCACGGGTGTGCTGCTGTTCCTGGGCGCGTTGGTCGGCCTTCTGCTGACCCTGACGATAGCGCCCGAGGTCAACGGTGCGCACCGCTGGCTGTGGCTCGGGCCCCTGACCATCCAGCCGTCGGAGTTCGCCAAGCCCGGCTTCATCGTCTTCTGTGCCTGGATGTTCGCCGAGGGCCGCAAGCCCGACGGCTTGCCGGGCGGCTGGATCAGCTTTGTCGCGCTGTGCCTGCTGCTGGCGATCTTCGCCGCCCAGCCCGATTTCGGGCAGGCCGCACTCGTGACGCTGGTCTGGGTGGGCATGGCATTTGTCGCGGGCGCGCCGATCCTGCCGATCGTCGGTGTCGTTTCGGCGGGTGCGGGCGGACTCTTCCTCGCCTATCTCTTCGTGCCGCACGTGACGAGCCGGATCGACCGCTTCCTCGACCCGTCCTCCGGCGATACCTACCAGATGGACACCGCAATCAGCGCCATCACCTCGGGCGGGCTGTTCGGGCGCGGGCCGGGCGAGGGCGTGCTGAAGCGGGTGCTGCCGGATGCGCACACCGACTATATCTTCGCCGTCGCGGCGGAGGAGTTCGGCGTGCTCGCCTGCATGGCTCTGGTCGGCATTTTCGCCTTCATCGTGCTGCGTGCCTTCCAGCGCGTGATGGGGGAGCGCGACGCCTTCGTGCAACTGGCTGCGGCTGGCCTGATCGGCCTTTTCGGGCTGCAGGCCTTCATCAACATGGGCGTGAACCTCGGCCTGCTGCCGTCCAAGGGCATGACGCTGCCCTTCATCTCCTATGGCGGTTCCTCGAGCCTCGCCATCGGCATTTCCATGGGCTTCGTGCTGGCGCTGACGCGGCGGCGGGCGCACGGGCGCAGCGTGTTGAGGAGCGCACAGGGAGCATGACGGAGAAGCGCGCGATTGCACTGGCTGCCGGCGGCACGGGAGGGCACCTCTTCCCAGCCGAGGCGCTGGCGCGCGCGCTCGTCGACCGCGGCCATCGCATCGTGCTGGTGACGGACCGGCGCGGGCTTGCGTGGGCCGACCGGATTCCCGCCGGGACGGTGGTGGAGGTCCCGGCGGCGACCCTGTCGGGCGGTCCGGCGGCGAAGCTCGGCGCGGGTCTCACGATCCTCAAGGGTGTGTTCCAGGCGCGCCGCGCGCTGAAGGCCGCGGGTGCCTGCGCGGTCGTCGGGTTCGGCGGGTATCCGTCCTTTCCAGCTTGTGCGGCGGCGGCCTTGCTGCGGCTCCCCCTCGTCCTGCACGAGCAGAACGCCATCCTCGGCCGGACGAACCGTGCGCTCTGCCGGCTGGCGCACATCCTTGCCGTGAGCCATGCCGAGACCGCGGGCGTCCCGCCGCGGCTGCGTGCCCGGGTGCGCCATGTCGGCAACCCCGTGCGCCCCGAGATCGCGCAGGCTGCGACGGCCTATGCCGCGCCGGAGCCCGGTGCGCCCATCCATCTGCTCGTGATCGGTGGCAGCCAGGGTGCCCAGGCGCTGACCGAGGCGGTGCCGGAGGCGCTCGCACATCTCGCCGCGGACGTGCGCGCGCGGCTGCGGGTGGCCATGCAGGCGCGCGCAGAAGGTCTCGAGCTGGCGCGCGCAACACTCGCCGACGCGGGGATCGAGGGCGAGGTCGCCCCCTTCTTCGACCGGATGGGAGAGCGGCTGGCATCCGCGCATCTCGTGATTGCACGGGCCGGCGCGTCCACCGTCGCCGAGCTTGCCGTTGCGGGCCGCCCGTCGATCCTCGTCCCGCTGCCGTCCGCGATGGACGATCAGCAGACGCTCAATGCCGCCGCGCTGGAGCAGGCGGGTGGCGGGGCGCTTCTCCCGCAGGGCCGGCTCGATACGCTGGGCGCGATGCTGGCCGAGCTTCTGTCGTCGCCGAACCGGCTCCAGGCGATGGCCACCGCGGCCTCGGCGCAGGGCGCGCCGCAGGCGGCGGACGCGCTGGCAGACCTTGTCGAGACACTGGCGGACGGCGCGACGCCCGCGCCCGCAGCCGCCCCCATTCCCAGGGAGGGACGTGCATGAGCAAGCTTCCCCTCGATATCGGCCTCATCCATTTCGTCGGCATCGGCGGTATCGGCATGAGCGGCATCGCAGAGGTCATGCGCAACCTCGGCCACAAGGTGCAGGGCTCCGACGTGGCGGAAAGCGCAAACGTGCGCCGCCTGCGCGCCATGGGCATCCCCGTGGAGATCGGCCATCGCGCGGAGAACCTGGGCGAGGCGCGCGTGATCGTGGTGTCCTCCGCCATCCGCCGCGACAACCCGGAACTGGTCGAGGCGCGCGCGCGCCATCTCCCCGTCGTGCGGCGGGCGGAGATGCTCGCGGAACTGATGCGCCTGAAGAACGCGATCGCGGTCGGGGGCACCCACGGCAAGACGACGACGACATCGATGGTCGCCGCCCTGCTCGACGCCGCCGACATTGACCCCACCGTGATCAATGGCGGGATCATCAATGCCTATGGCACCAACGCCCGGCTCGGCGCGGGCGAGTGGATGGTGGTGGAGGCGGACGAGTCCGACGGTACCTTCGTCAAGCTGCCCGCGACCATCACGATCGTGACCAACATGGATCCGGAGCATCTGGATCACTACGGCTCCTACGATGCGATGAAGGCCGCCTATCGCGCCTTCGTGGAGAACGTGCCCTTCTATGGCGTGTCCTTCATGTGCATCGACCACCCGGAAGTACAGGCGCTGGTCGGACGGATCGAGGACCGCCGCGTCGTCACATACGGCATGAACCCGCAGGCCGACGTGCGCGCGGTCAACCTGCGTCCGGGCGGCGGAGGAACCAGCTTCGACGTCATCGTGACCAACCGGCGCACGAACGAGACGCGCACGCTGAAGGACATGCACCTGCCCATGCCGGGCGCCCACAACGTCCAGAATGCGCTCTCCGCGATTGCCGTCGCGCTGGAACTTGGCATCAAGGCACCGGTCATTCATGGCGCGCTGGCGCAATTCGGCGGCGTGAAGCGCAGATTTACCGAAGTCGGCGTCTGGAACGGGGTGCGAATCATCGACGATTACGGGCACCATCCGGTCGAGATCTCCGCCGTCCTCAAGGCCGCGCGCGAGGCGTGCCAGGGGCGCGTCGTCGCCGTGGTGCAACCGCACCGGTTCACGCGGCTGCAATCGCTGTTCGAGGACTTCTGCCGCTGCTTCAACGATGCCGATACCGTGATCGTGACCGACGTTTACCCCGCAGGCGAGTCCCCCATCGAAGGCGTCGACCGCGACGCGCTGGTGGCGGGCGTGCGCGCGCACGGGCACCGCGACGTGCTTCCGCTGGAGACGCCGGACGACCTCGCCTCCACGATCGCACGCCGCGTGTCGCCCGGCGACATGGTCGTCTGTCTCGGCGCGGGCAACATCACGCAATGGGCCAATGCGCTGCCCGACGCGCTGGCCGATTTGAAGCGCCTGAAGGAGGCGTGCAGGTGACTGTCATGGCGCTCGACCGGCTGCACCTGATCGACCGGCTGCCGCCCGTGCGCGGCCGGATCGTGCCGGACGTGGCGCTCGGCCCGATGACCTGGTTCCGGACCGGCGGGCCGGCGGAGGTCCTGTTCTCTCCGGCGGATGCGGCAGACCTTGCGGACTTCCTGCGCTCGAAGCCGGCGGACGTGGCCGTCACCGTGATCGGCGTCGGTTCCAACCTGCTGGTGCGCGACGGTGGGGTTCCGGGCGTGGTGATCCGCCTTGGCCGCGGCTTTGGCGGCATCGCGGCCGAGGGCGCGCGCATCCGTGCCGGTGCGGCGGTGCCCGATGCCCGCGTGGCGGAGGCGGCGGCCGAGGCCGGCATCGCTGGCCTCAGCTTCTTCCGCGGCATTCCCGGAACAGTCGGCGGCGCGGTGGCGATGAACGCGGGCTGCTACGGCGTCGAGACGAAGGACGTGCTGGTCGAGGTCGAGGCCGTGACCGTCGACGGCCAGATGGCGGTCTTCGCGGCACATGACCTGCCGATGACCTACCGTTCCGGCGGACTGCCTGCAGGCGCCATCGTCACGGCAGCCACGTTCGCAGGGCGTCCCGGCGATGCGGAGGCGATCCGCGCCGAGATGGCCGGGATCACGGCCCAGCGCGAAGCGTCCCAGCCCGTGCGCACCCGCACCGGCGGCTCCACCTTCCGCAATCCGCCAGAGGGCAAGGCCTGGGAACTGATCGACCGGGCGGGCTGCCGTGGCCTGCGGGTCGGCGGCGCGCAGGTCTCCGAGAAGCATTGCAACTTCCTCATCAACACGGGCGAGGCGACCGCGGCGGACCTCGAGACGCTGGGGGAGACGGTGCGCGCCCGCGTGCTCGAGGCGACGGGGGTCGAACTGCACTGGGAAATCCGCCGCATCGGCGTGCCCGCAGCAGGCGGGGAGGGCGCATGACCCGGCGCTTCGACCATGTGGCGGTGCTGATGGGCGGCTGGTCGGCCGAGCGCGAGGTGAGCCTCGTCTCGGGCGCCGGATGCGCTGCGGCACTGCGCGAGGCGGGCTATCGCGTGACCGATATCGATGTGGGTCGGGACGTCGCGGCGCGGCTGGCGGAGGTGCGTCCCGATGCCTGCTTCAATGCTCTGCACGGACGCTGGGGCGAGGATGGCTGCGTGCAGGGCCTGCTCGAGGTGATGGGCATTCCCTATACCCATTCGGGCGTGCTGGCCTCCGCACTTGCCATGGACAAGGCGCGTGCCCGCGACGCCTTCAGTGCCTGCGGCCTCACGGTGGCCGAAGGGCTGGTCGCGACCGCGCGGGAGGCTGCTGCGGGGCACCTTATGGCCGCGCCCTACGTGGTGAAACCGGTCAACGAGGGCTCCAGCGTCGGGGTGCACATCGTCCGCGACGGCGCGAACCGTCCGCCGCAGGAGATCCTCGGCGAGGATCCGGACCGGCACGTCCTGGTCGAGGCTTTCGTGCCGGGCCGCGAACTGACGGTCAGCGTCATGGACGGGCGCGCGCTCGCCGTGACCGACATCCTGCCCGCGACGGAATTCTACGACTACAAGGCCAAGTACGCCGCCGGCGGCTCCCGCCACGTCGTGCCCGCCGACATTCCGGAGGACGTCTACGATGCCGCCATGCGCGCCTCCGAAGCGGCGCACAGTGCGCTCGGCTGCCGGGGCGTGAGCCGGGCCGACTTCCGCTGGAACGAGGGCGGCACGGGCGATCCCGCGCACGATCTGGTGCTGCTGGAGGTCAACACCCAGCCCGGCATGACGCCGACCTCGCTCGTGCCGGAGCAGGCCGCCCATGTCGGGCTCAGCTACCGCGACCTGGTGGTCTGGATGATGGAGGATGCCTCGTGCCCACGGTGAAGCGCCGCAGCAGTCCGCGCGTGCAGGCCGCGCCGCGTCCTCCCCTGCTGAGCCGCCTGTTCGGCCGCCGGATGGAGCGGGCGTTGCGCCGGCGCTGGGTTCGCCGCTCGCTCGGCCTGGGGATGGGTGCCGTTTGTGCGATGGGGCTGCTCTCTCTCCTCGGCGGCGTGGACCGGATCGCACACGATGCGCGCAATCTCTGGCGCGGGCAAATGGAGCAGGCAGCAAGCGTCCTGGACCTGCGGCTTGCGCGCGTGCTCGTCAGCGGGCGCGAGGAGACCGACCCCGAACTTCTGCGCCTTCAGGTGGGCGTAGAGATCGGCGCGCCGCTGACCGCGGTCGACGTGCGCGCCGTCCGCAGCCGGGTGGAGCAGATCTCCTGGGTCGAAAGTGCATCTGTCCGCCTCGTCCTGCCCGACACGCTGCTGATCGACCTGCAGGAGCGCACACCCTATGCGATCTGGCAGGTCGACCGGGACTTTCACGTGATCGACCGGGAGGGGGTGCGTCTCACCTCCGTCGAGTGGACGCGGCACAAGGGGCTGCCGCTCGTCGTGGGCGCGGGGGCGAACCTCCGCGTCGAGGAGATCACGCGGCTGGTCGCCGCGCACCCTGAGATCGAGCGGCAGGTACAGGCGGCGGTGCGTGTGCGCGACCGGCGCTGGACGCTGCACCTGTGGAACGGGGTCGACCTGCTGCTGCCGGAGGAGGGCGCGGCCCAGGCGCTTGCCGGGTTCGCCGGGGATCCGGAGGCGGGGCGCCTGCTGTCTGCAGACGTGGAGCGCATCGACCTGCGTCAGAAGGACCGCTGGTACGTCCGCCTGACGCCGGAGACTGCCAAGCAGATCCGGGAGCCGGGGCGGGAGACATGACGAGAAGAGGGCGCGCGCGCGCCGGCCGCGCGCGAGGTGGGGACCGCATGAAACGCTTGAAGGGAATGGACCGGGCATGACGACGCTTGCACGGCAAGGATATGTCGCCGCTCTCGACGTCGGCACGACGAAGATCTGCTGCCTCATCGCCAAGGTGGACGGCTCCAAGAACATCGCGCGGGGCGAGCCGCTTCCGCTCGGCGCGGTTCGTGTCGTGGGCATCGGCCACCAGTTGAGCCAGGGCTTGCGCCAGGGGGCGGTCGTGGACATGGGCGCGGCAGAGGCGGCGATCCGCCATGCCGTCGACGCGGCAGAGCGCATGGCGGGCGAGACGATCGACCGCGTCGTCGTGAACGTCTCCTCGGGGTTTCCGCGCAGCCAGGCGCTCGAAGCGGACATCGCGCTGGGCGGTCATGCGATCACGGACCGCGATATCCGCCGGATCGTGGACCATGGGCGCGCCGAATTCGATCCGACCGACCGGGAACTGATCCACGCGATTCCGACGGCCTTCTCCGTGGACGGCAACGGAGGCATCCGCGACCCGCGCGGCATGCACGGCGACCGGCTGGGTGTCGCCATGCACTTCGTTACGGCCTCCGTCGGTCCCTTGCGCAACCTCGCGATCTGCGTGGAACGCTGCCACCTGGAACTCGGCGGTCGCGTGCTCTCCCCCTATGCCAGCGCGCTGTCGACGCTGGTCGAGGACGAGCGCGACCTCGGCGCGGTCTGCATCGACATGGGCGGGGGCACGACCTCGCTCGCCGTCTTCCACGGCGGGGAGTTCGTCTATTCCGACGTGATCCGCGTCGGCGGGCATCACATCACGAAGGACATTGCGCAGGGGCTTTCGACCTCGCTCGCCCACGCGGAACGGCTGAAGACGCTTTATGGCTCGGCGCTGCCATCCTCCTCCGACGAGCGCGAGATGATCACGGTGCCGCACCTCGGCGACGACCTCGATGCGCCCTCGGCTCAGATGCCCCGCTCGCTGCTGACCGGCATCATCCGCCCGCGGATCGAGGAGACGTTCGACCTGGTGCGCGATTCGCTGCGCCGGTCGGGCATGGACCGGCTCACCTCGCGCCGCGTGGTGCTCACGGGCGGGGGGAGCCAGCTGAACGGCGTGCGCGAACTGGCCGCCCGCATCCTCGACAAGCAGGTCCGGCCGGGCCGGCCGATCCGCCTGACCGGTCTCTCCGACGGGGTAAGCGGCCCCGCCTTCGCGACGGCCGCGGGCCTCGTCGCGCACGCGGTCGGGGGCACGGAGGAGCCACTTCTCGCCGCGCCCGACCTGCGCCGGGGACGCGCGGCGGGAACGCTCGGCCGCATCGGGCAATGGCTGAAGGAAAACTTCTGAGAAAAGGCCCGGAAAGCACAAGATCGTCCGCACGAAGGCTCTTCAAACGCCACAAGTTGTGCGAAACTCAGGTAACGAATCGGAGGCGCGGCATGACACTCAATCTCAAGGTTCCGGAACCCACCGAACTCAAGCCCAAGATCACCGTCATCGGTGTCGGCGGCGCCGGCGGGAACGCGGTCAACAACATGATCCGTTCCGAGCTGGAGGGGGTCGACTTCGCGGTGGCGAACACGGACGCGCAGGCGCTCGCGCTGTCGCTGACCAACAACCGGATCCAGGTTGGCCGCAACATCACGCAAGGTCTCGGCGCCGGTGCCAAGCCGGAGATCGGGCGCGCGGCGGCGGAGGAGTCGCTCGACGAGATCGTCGAGCACATCTCGGGCAGCCATATGTGCTTCATCACCGCCGGCATGGGCGGCGGTACGGGCACGGGCGCCGCGCCCGTCGTCGCCCGGATCGCGAAGGAGCACGGCATCCTCACGGTCGGCGTGGTCACCAAGCCCTTCCAGTTCGAAGGCGCGCACCGCATGCGCCTCGCGGAGAGCGGGATCGAGGATCTGCAGCAATACGTCGATACGCTGATCATCATCCCGAACCAGAACCTGTTCCGCATCGCCAACGAGCGCACGACATTCGCCGAGGCCTTCACGATGGCCGACGAGGTGCTGCACTCCGGCGTGCGCGGCATCACCGACCTGATGGTCATGCCGGGTCTCATCAATCTCGACTTCGCCGACGTGCGCTCGGTCATGAGCGAGATGGGCAAGGCGATGATGGGCACGGGCGAGGCCGAGGGCGACCGCCGGGCGCTCGACGCGGCCGAGGCCGCGATCTCCAACCCGCTGCTCGACGACGTGTCGATGAAGGGCGCGCGCGGTGTGCTCATCAACATCACCGGCGGCATGGACATGACGCTGTTCGAGGTGGACGAGGCGGCGAACCGGATCCGGTCCGAGGTCGACCCGGATGCCAACATCATCGTCGGCTCGACCTTCTCCGATGCGCTCAACGGCCGCATTCGGGTTTCGGTCGTGGCCACCGGCATCGACATCGACGAGGAGCATGCGGCGCAACTGCATCGCGCGGCAGCAACCATCACGCCGCGCAGCGAGCCGCGCAAGGCACCGGCACCGGTGGCGCGTCCCGCCGCTGCCGCAGCGGCTGCGGCACCCGCGGCCGTCGAATTGGCCGATGACGCGGATGAGGATCTGGGCGTGGATGTGGACGAGGCGTTCATCGCGCCCGCGCCCGCCAGCGTGCAAAAGCCTGCTGCCGCCCCCGCTCCGGCCGTGGAACGCGCCCCTGCCGCGGAGTTGCCACTGGCTGCCGATCCGGAAATGGCGGAGCGTGCACATGACGGGGACGAGGCGAGCCCCTTCGTCAAGCGTTCCCTGAGCCTTCTGGAGCGCATGGCCGGCAGCCTTGCCCGGCGCGACGACGAGGAGCGTGCCGAGGCGCCGCAGGTGCCGGACAATCGCCTGCGCGTCGCGGCCGCCGACGAGGCGCCGCCCACCCGGGGGGAGCCGCGGACCCGCCAGGAAGAACGCCTCTTCCCCGCTGCGGAGGAGGATGACCAACTGGAGATTCCGGCCTTCCTCCGCCGCCAGGCGAACTGAACGGAGGCGGGGGTCCCGGCGCACGGGTGCGCCAGCCGCCGCGTGTCATTGCAACGAAAAGGCTGCCCCGCTGGGAAGCGGCGGCAGCTTTTTTGTCTAACCCCCGGTCGTCGTGACGCTTTCCCGGCCGCCGCCTGCGTAACACTCCGTCACATAGCGTGATTTGTTCTGGCCCGGCGTTAAGGCTACCTATGCGCTGCGGGATCGGGCCCTTGCCGAATCGTCTGCATCAGCCGAGGGGGGCGAAATGCGGGGTAAGGGACTGGAGCCTGCAACGGGCCGCCATTGCGGCGGGCCGCTCAAGTTCAGGTCAGGGTTGGGATCATGCTTCAGACGACCATTCGCAACAGCATCAATTGCACCGGTACGGGCCTGCACTCGGGCGAGACGGTGCGGATGTGCCTGCGCCCGGCGCCTGCGGCGACCGGCATCGTCTTCGTCCGGACCGACCTTGAGCGGCGCATCGCCAAGGTGCCCGCGATGTGGGACCTGGTGACGGAAACGACGCTCGGCACCACGCTCACGAACGAGCATGGCGTATCGGTCGCCACTGTCGAGCATCTGATGTCCGCGCTCGCGGGCGCCGGCATCGACAATGTGTTCGTCGAACTCGACGGTCGCGAGGTGCCGATCATGGATGGCAGTTCGGCGCCCTTCCTGTTCCTGATCGATTGCGCCGGGATCCGGCGGCAGGAGAGCCCGCGCACGGCGATCGAGATTCTCGAGACCGTGCGGGTCGAGGAGGGCGACAAGTGGGTGACGCTCGAGCCCGCGGACCGGTTCGAGGTGTCGTTCAGCATCGATTTCCCGACCCCGGTGATCGCCAGCCAGTCGTTTGACCTGGTGGTGAACGAAGAAACCTACAAGGCGGAACTGGCGCGTGCCCGCACCTTCGGGTTCGCGCCGGAGGTCGACTATCTCCGCTCGCGCGGACTTGCCCGGGGCGGCTCGCTCGACAATGCGGTCGTCATCGACGGCGACCGCGTGCTGAACGAGGGCGGCCTGCGTTTCGAGGACGAGTTCGTGCGGCACAAGGCGCTCGATGCGGTCGGCGACCTCTACCTGGCGGGCGCGCCGATTCTTGGCCGGTACACCGGGCACAAGGCAGGGCACGCGCTCAACAACCGCCTGCTTCGGGCGCTCTTCGCGGAGGCGGATGCCTGGCGCACGGTGCCCATGACGCGCGGCGTGGTGCGCAGCGCAGCCCCGGCGTTCGCCGCCGTCGCTCTCTGAACCCGATTCCTTTTGCGCCAAGGCGGGCACGGCATCTGGCCGGGCGCCCGCCTTTCCGCTAAAAGGGCTGCCTGACGTCATCGCGCCGGGAATCGAAGAGCGTCTCATGTCCATGCTGCAGCGGCTCAGCCGCCTGACGATTGCCATTCTCCTGCTTGCGGGGCTGTCGGCCTGCGCCTCCGGCGAGCCGGAGGACGTGCCTTATGTCGAGCGCCCGGTCGAAGATCTCTACAATTCGGCGATGAATGCGCTCAACGAGGGCGACAACGAGATTGCGGTGCAGCTTTTCGACGAGGTGGAACGCCAGCACCCCTATTCTGTCTGGGCGCGGCGCGCGATCCTGATGGGGGCCTTCGCCTCTTACAGGGAGAACGACTACACCGCCGCAATCGCGGGGGCCGAGCGTTACCTCGAACTGTATCCGGGCAGCGATGACGCGGCCTACGCCCATTACCTGGTGGCGCAGTCCTACTACGAGCAGATCTCCGACGTGCACCGCGACCAGGGCTTCACGCAACTGGCACTGCGGAATCTGCGCGAGGTGGTCCAACGCTATCCCGACAGCGACTATGCACGCGATGCGAAGGTGAAGATCGACCTCACGCTCGATCACCTGGCGGGCAAGGAAATGGCGGTCGGCCGCTACTACCTGGAGCAGCGCAAGTACATCGGCGCCATCAACCGCTTCCGCAAGGTGGTGGAGGACTACCAGACCACCTCCCACGTGCCGGAGGCGCTGCATCGGCTGGTCGAGAGCTACCTCGCCATGGGCCTCAAGTCGGAGGCGCAAACGGCTGCCGCGGTGCTGGGCTACAATTACCCGGGCAGCCCGTGGTACGCGGACAGCTACTATGTGCTGGAGGGCAAGGACCTGCGGCCGGAGGTGGACGAGGGGTCCTGGCTGTCGCGGCTGATGCGGTCGCTGCGCAACGCAATCTGATCCCCTTGTTCGGGGCAGGTCCCAGGTCCGAGGTGCCATGCTGACCCGTCTTTCGATCCGCGACATCGTGCTGATCGAACGGCTCGATCTGACGTTTTCCGCCGGGCTGACGGTGCTGACCGGCGAGACCGGCGCGGGCAAGTCGATCCTGCTCGATTCCCTGGGGCTTGCGCTGGGTGCGCGCGCAGACACCGGCCTCGTCCGCGCCGGTGCCGCACAGGGGAGCGTGACGGCCGTCTTCGAGCCGGAGGATGGGAGCGACCTCGACGCGCTGCTCGCCGAGAACGGTCTCGACACCGGTGAGGGCGTGCTGATCCTGCGCCGCGTCGTCACGGCGGACCGCAAGAGCCGGGCCTTCGTCAACGACCAGCCGGTGAGTGTCGGGCTGCTGCGGGCGCTGGGGGAGCGGCTGGTCGAGATCCACGGTCAGCATGACGACACGGCGCTGCTGCAGCCGGCCGGGCACCGCGACCTGCTGGATGCGTTCGGCGGACATGCGCGCGAGGTGCGGGACACCGCCGGGGCGGCAGACGCGCTGGCGCGTGCGCAAACTGCGCTCGACGACGCCCGGCGCGCGATCGCCGAGGCCGCGCGCGACGCCGACTACCTGCGCCACGTGCTCGCCGAACTGGAGGAGCTTGCGCCGGAAGAGGGAGAGGAGGAAGGCCTCGCCAACGCACGCGCCGACATGATGGCGGCGGAGAAGGTGGCGGGCGACCTCGACGCCGCGCTGGCGCTCCTGAGCGGGTCCGGCGAGCGGACGAGCGCCGGGATCGAGCAG
Organism: Futiania mangrovi; assembly: GCF_024158125.1. Classification (NCBI taxonomy): domain Bacteria; kingdom Pseudomonadati; phylum Pseudomonadota; class Alphaproteobacteria; order Futianiales; family Futianiaceae; genus Futiania; species Futiania mangrovi. Next base: position 191,869 of record NZ_JAMZFT010000001.1, read on the forward strand.
ATGATGGCCGCGGCGTTGCGCCGGCTGGAGGCCGCGGCCCAGCGGGTGCCGGGCCGTCTCGACGAGGCCATGCAGGGACTCGACCGCGCGCTGGTGGAGGCGGGCGAGGCGCTGGCCGCGCTCGACCGGGCGCGCGCCGATCTCGCCTTCGATCCGGCGGTGCTGGAGCGGACGGAGGAGCGGCTCTTCGCGCTGCGGGCCGCGGCGCGCAAGCACGACGTGGCGGTCGACGTGCTGCCCGCGCTGCGCGACCGGTTTGCGCAGCGGCTGGCCGATCTCGACCGGGGCGAGGCGCGGGTCGGGGAGCTGGAGGAGGCCCGCGATGCCGCGGCTGCGGCCTATGACGCGGCGGCCGGTGCGCTCAGTGCCGCGCGAACGCTGGCTGCCCGCGCGCTGGAGACCGAGGTGACGGGCGAGCTTGGGCCGCTGGCGCTCGGCAAGGCGCGTTTTGCCGTCTCCGTGACCACCGACCCGGATGCAGGCCGCGCACCGCATGGGCGTGACCGCGTGGAGTTCCTCGTGGCCACGATCCCGGGCACGGAGCCTGCCCCCCTGATGAAGATTGCGAGCGGCGGTGAGATCTCGCGCTTCGTGCTGGCGCTCAAGGTGGCGCTGGGACGCGCGCGCTCGGCCCCCACGCTCGTCTTCGACGAGGTCGACCGCGGCATCGGCGGGGCAACCGCCGACATGGTGGGCGCGCGGCTGAAGCGGCTGGCCGATGGCGCGCAGGTCCTCGTCATCACCCATTCGCCGCAGGTGGCCGCGCGCGGCAACCGGCACCTGCGTATCGCCAAGACTCTGACCGACACGGGCGCGAGCACCGATGTCGCCGCGCTCGACATCGACGCCCGGCGGGAGGAAATCGCCCGCATGCTCGCCGGGACCACCGTCACGGACGCCGCGCGCGCCGCCGCCGACAGCCTGCTGGGAGACCGTCCATGAGCGACCGCGACCTCACGGCCCTGCCGGTGGACGAGCTTGAGGAGGAGGATGCGAAGGCCGAGCTTGCCCGCCTCGCCGCCGAGATCGCGGAGCATGACGCGCACTATTACCGGCAGGACGCGCCCGTCATCTCGGATGCCGAGTACGACGCGCTGCGACAGCGCAACGCGGCCATCGAGGCGCGCTTCCCCCACCTGATCCGCGAGGACAGTCCGAGCGAGCGGATTGGCGCCGCGCCGTCTGAGGCCTTCGGAAAGGTGCGCCACGCGGTCCCCATGCTGTCGCTCGGCAACGCCTTCGCCGACGAGGATGTGGAGGAGTTCGTGGCCCGCATCCGCCGCTTCCTGAAGCTGGAGGAGGACGATCCGCTCGCCTTGACGGCGGAGCCGAAGATCGACGGCCTGTCGATCTCGCTGCGCTATGAGAAGGGGCGCTTCGTGCGCGCGGCCACGCGCGGCGACGGCTATGAGGGGGAGGATGTGACCGCAAACGTCCGCACCATCGGGGACGTGCCGGAGAAGCTGCGCGCGAAGGATGTGCCCGACGTCTTCGAGGTGCGCGGCGAGATCTACATGCGCCACGACGATTTCGCGGCCCTGAACGCAAGACAGGCGGAGGCGGGCGACAAGGTCTTCGCGAACCCGCGCAACGCCGCCGCCGGTTCCCTGCGCCAGCTCGACGCCGAGGTGACGCGCGCGCGGCCCCTGCGCTTCTTCGCCTATGCCTGGGGCGAGGTGTCGTCTCTGCCGGCGGATACGCAGACGGGCGTGGTCGACGCGCTCGGGGCCTGGGGCTTCCCGGTCAACCCGGAGATGGTGCGCTGCGACAGCGTTTCGGAAATGCTCGATCATTACCGCGGTCTTGAGGAACGCCGCGCCTCGCTCGGCTACGACATCGACGGCGTCGTCTACAAGGTCGACCGGCTGGACTACCAGGAGCGGCTGGGCTTCGTCTCCCGCTCGCCGCGCTGGGCCATCGCGCACAAGTTTCCGGCGGAGAAGGCCACGACCGTGCTGAACGCCATCGAGGTGCAGGTGGGCCGCACGGGCGCGCTGACGCCGGTCGCCAAGCTCGAACCCGTGACCGTGGGCGGCGTCGTCGTCTCCAACGCCACCTTGCACAATGAGGACGAGATCGCGCGCAAGGACATCCGCGTCGGCGACACCGTGGTGGTGCAGCGCGCGGGCGACGTCATCCCGCAGATCGTCTCGGTCGACACCTCGAAGCGGCCGAAGGATAGCGCCCCGTTCGAGATGCCGCATACCTGCCCGGTCTGCGGCTCCCACGCCGTGCGCGAGGAGGGGGAGGCGGTGCGCCGCTGCACCGGCGGTCTCGTCTGCGAGGCGCAGGCGAAGGAGCGGCTGAAGCATTTCGTCTCGCGCAACGCCTTCGACATCGAGGGGCTGGGCGAGAAGCAGGTCGAGCTGTTCTGGGAGAAGGGCGCGGTGCGGGAGCCCGCGGACATCTTCACGCTGGAGGCGCGCGACGGGGGCAGCCTGACGCCGCTCAAGAACTGGCCGGGCTTCGGCGAGGTGTCGGCGCGCAACCTGTTCGACGCCATCGACGCGCGGCGCACGGTGCCGTTCGACCGCTTCCTGTTCGGCCTCGGCATCAGGCACGTCGGCCAGACAACAGCGCGCCTGCTCGCCCGCACCTATGGGAATTTCGACACCTTCCGCAAGGCGATGGTCGCCGCCGAACCGCGCGAGGGCGAGGCGTGGGAGTGGCTGCTCTCCATCGACGGCATCGGGGAGACGGTGGCGGGCGCGCTCGTCGACTTCTTCGCAGAAGCGCACAACGAGGAGGCGCTCGACCGCCTGCTGGCCGAGGTGCAGGTGGAGGACATGGAGGCCGCGCGCACCGACACGCCCATCGCCGGAAAGACCGTCGTGTTCACCGGCACGCTGGAGCGCATGACGCGGGAGGAAGCCAAGGCGCGGGCCGAGGCCCTGGGCGCGAAGGTCGCGGGCTCGGTCTCCGCGCGCACCGACTATTTGGTCGCCGGACCGGGCGCAGGTTCCAAGCTGAAGAAGGCGAACGAGCTGGGCGTGAAGGTGCTGACCGAGGACGAGTGGCTGGACCTCATTCCGCCGCTCTGACGAGCACAGCCTGCCGTGCCGGGCGGATCAGGAAAAGCCAGCACGACAGCAGTAGCAGTGCGAAGGCGAAAACCGTCAGCGTGGTCGGCAGGGCGCTCGACGACATGGCGGAGCCGACGACCTGCGTGGCGGCTGCGCCGACCAGCATCTGCGCTGCGCCCGCAATGCCGGAGGCGGAGCCTGCGAGCCGTGGATTGACGCTGACCGCCCCCGCGATCCCGTTCGCGGTCGTGAATCCGTTGGCGATGGACAAGAGGATCATCGGGATGAAGAGCGTTGGCGGCGTGAGCGGCAGCAGGCTGCTCGACAGGACCAGTACCGCCCCTCCGAAGGCCGCCAGGACCGCGCCGATCGCCAGCAGCTTGTCGAGCCCGACCCGGCGTGCGGTGCGGCCCGAGATGTAGTTTCCCGTCATGTAGCCGCCCGCTACCAGGATGAACCACAGGCCGTACTCGTACGGCTCCCGGCCCATCGCATCGACCACGAGAAAGGGCGCGCCCGCGATGAACGCGAAATACATGCCCGCGCCGAAACTGGTCGCGCCGGCATAGCCCAGGAACGCGCGGCTGCGCAGAAGCTGCAGGCTTTCTCCGCGGATCGGGGTGGACGTCTGGCTACCCTTCGCGGGCGGATGGGTCTCCGGGAGAGACGTCAGGATCAGGCCGAGCATGACCGCCCCCAGCGCCGCGACCAGCACGAAACTCGAGCGCCAGCCGAACGCGACGTCCAGCAGGCCGCCCACCGTCGGCGCGGCCATCGGCACGATCACCATGACGGTCGTCACGTAACCGAGCATGCTCGCGGAGGTGTCCCGGTCGTAGATGTCGCGCACGATCGCGCGCCCCAGGACCAGTCCCGCGCATCCGCCGATCGCCTGAAAGACGCGCGCCACGATCAGCCACCAGACATCCGGCGCGGCGGCGGCGGCAAGACTGGCGATCACATAGACGATCATGCCGGTGATCAGGACCGGCCGGCGGCCCATCCGGTCCGACAGCGGCCCCAGGGTGACCTGTCCCGCGGCCACGGCGATGAGGTAGAGCGTCACCGTCAGCTGCACCGTGCCCGCGTCCGTTCCGAGTGCAGCCGCGATGTTCGGCAAGCTGGGGATGTAGATGTTGATCGCCAGCGGTGCGACGGCCGTGATCCCGGCCAGCAGCGGCACCATGCGGCGCGGCGGCATCTGGCGCGGTTCGGGATCGCCGGCGATGGCGGGCGTCGCCGGATCTGTGGCGTAGCTGGGCACGAAATTCAACCTGGGGGCGAAACGAAGGCAGTTCGAGCATGCGCCCTTGCCGGAAAACCGGCAAGAGGAGGTGCGTGCATGGGACGTCTGCGCCGCCGCCTCAGACCGGTTCGGTCGCCCGTGCAAGCCAGGCGGCCGCATCCGCGTCGAGATGCGGGGTGAGCGTGTCGCGCACGCGCGCATGATAGGCGTTGAGCCAGTCGCGCTCGTGCCCCAGCAGCAGGCCGGGCGCGATGCAGGCCCGGTCGATGGGCGCGAGCGTGAGTGTCTCGAACCCCATCATCTCGCGCTCCCCGCCCACGACGCCTGAGGGGGGGGTAACGACCACGAGGTTCTCGATGCGGATGCCATAGGCGCCCTCGCGGTAGTAGCCCGGCTCGTTGGAGACGATCATGCCAGGCTCCAGCGCCACGTCGACCGCGCGCTTGTGGATGCCCTGCGGTCCCTCGTGCACCGAGAGATAGCTGCCCACCCCATGTCCCGTCCCGTGGTCGAAGTCGAGCCCTGCCTGCCACAGCCAGTAGCGCGCGAGCCCGTCGAGCACCGCGCCCGTCGTGCCCTTGGGAAAGCGCGCCCCGGCGATGCCGATATGGCCCTTGAGCACGCGGGTGAAGCGGTCGCGCATCTCCTCCGTCGGGGTGCCGATGGCGACGGTACGGGTCACGTCGGTCGTGCCATCCACATATTGCCCGCCGGAATCGACGAGGAACAGGCTGCCCGGCTCCAGCACCCGGTTCGTCCGCTTGGTCACGCGGTAATGCACGATCGCCCCGTTCGGACCCGCGCCGGAGATGGTGTCGAAGGAGATGTCCTTGAGGCAGCCCGTTTCGCGGCGGAAGGCCTCGAGCCGCTGCGTCGCCTCGATCTCCGTCACCGTGCCGTCGCCCGCGGTCGCCGCCAGCCAGTGCAGGAAACGGACGAGCGCCACGCCATCGCGTTCATGCGCGGCGCGCGCGCCGGCGACCTCCACGGGTGTCTTGCGCGCCTTGGGCAGCTGGCATGGGTCGCGCGCCTCGACAATACGTGCACCCGATCCGGTCAGCGCGCGGCGGATCGCTTCGGCGGTGCGGTCCGGATCGATCCAGACCGCCGCGCCGCGCGCGCCCAGCCGACCCAGCGCGTCGGTGAAGCCCTCGGGCGACAGGATGATCACCTCTCCCCCCAGGTGATCGCGCACCTCCGCGCCCACCTTCTCCGGCGCGACGAACCAGTCGACGCGCCCGTCGGCATGCACCACTGCGAAGCTCAGCACGAAGGGCGTGTGCGGCACGTCCGCGCCGCGCACGTTCAGGAGCCAGGCGATGGAGTCGGGCGCGTTGAGGACGGCCGCGTCGCAGCCCTTGCTTGCCAGCGCCTCGGCCATCTCTTTGCGCTTCTCCGCGCTCTCCCGCCCCGAGAGGGCGAGGGGCTGCACGACAGCCGGGGCCATCGGCGGCGCAGGCCGGTCGGTCCAAACGGCGTCGACCGGGTTCTGCGGCACGGGCACGAGGTCGATGCCCGCACGCTCGCACGCCTCGCGCAGGCTCTTGACCGCGGAGGCCGTGTGCAGCCACGGGTCGAAGCCGAGGCGCGCGCCGCGGGGCACATTCCCGCCGATCCATTCCGCCGTCGTCGTATCCGCGATATGGACGATCTCCACGAGGTCGGTGTCGGTCTGGTCGCGCGCCTGCAGCGTGTAGCGCCCGTCGACGAATAGTGCCGCGCGGGCCTCCAGCACCACGGCCTGCCCGGCCGATCCCGTGAAGCCGGTGAGCCAGGAGAGGCGCTCGGCGCAGGCCGGCACGTACTCGCCCTGGAACTCGTCGGCGCGGGGCACGATGAAGCCGTCGAGCCCGCGGTCGCCAAGCCCGGCACGCAGCGCCTCGAGCCGCGGTCGCACGCGGGCCGGATCGGCGCGATCTTCGAAGTCCTGAAACATGCAACGAGTCTATAGGGCGGGGCACTCTCCGGGGCAATCGGCACGCGCGGAAGAACCCCTGTCATGTTGCAGATGCGTTAATCCTTTTCGCACATGCACAAAACGCATCGCTGGGGTGAGAAAGCGTCACTTTTGCTTTGAAGCGGGCGGGACCATCTACCCGCTCCAAGAGAAACGCACGCAGCCCGGCTCGCCCTGTCCCGCCCTGCTGCGCCACTGTCTGAAAGGTTGAACGCCATGACCGCCACGGTCGACACCCAAACCGCCGCCACCGGCACCTTCGCGCGCCTGCGCACTGCCTTCGTCGCCATGATGACCGCCGCTGCCCGCCGGCGCGCCGCGCGGGAACTCCGCCGGCTCGACGACCGGATGCTTCGCGACCTCGGCATCGACCGCGGCGACATCGACGCCGTCGTCTATGGCCTCGACAGCCGCCGCGCACAGAAGTCCGCTCCGGTCGCGGCCGCCCCGGCCTCGTCTGCGAACGACAACGCCGACGCCGTTCAGACGCCTCGCGCCGCCTGAACCCGCCTGAGGACGAGCGTGGCCCAGTCGCCGCGCTCGACCCTGGCCACCAGGACAAGTCCCCGGCTGGCATAGGCGTGCGTGACCCAGCGCGCCTGCCAGCCGAGGATTCCTGACAGCACCACGTGTCCGCCGGGCGCCAGCGCGTCCGTGATGTCGCCCGCCAGCGCCACCAGCGGCCGGGCGAGGATATTCGCCACGATCAGGTCGTAGGGCGCGCCCCCGGCGATCGCGGGATGCCGCATGCCGGGCGCGGTCGCGCAGCGGACCATGTGAGAGAGTCCGTTGATCCGGGCGTTCTCGCGTGCAACCGCCACCGCCACCTCGTCGATGTCGGTCGCGAGCACGGAGCGCCCGAAATAGCGCGCCATTGCCATCGCCAGGACGCCCGTGCCCGTTCCCACGTCGAGCATCCGGCGCGGCCGCGTGCGCCTTGCGAGTGCGTCGAGCGCCAGCAGCACACCCTGGGTCGTCTCGTGATGGCCGGTGCCGAAGGCCAGGCCTGCGTCGATCTTCAGCGCGATGCGTCCGTCGCGCAGCGGGCGCGGATGGTGACTGCCGTAGATGTGGACGCGGCCCGCGTGCAGTTCCGTCAGGTCGCGCAGCGAGGCCGTCACCCAGTCGGTGTCGGCGATCTCCATGAGGTCCAGTTCCGGCACCGGGTCCAGGCCCGCCGCCGCCAGCGCGAGGCGCACCCGGTCGAGGTCGGGAACCGCGTCGAACAGCGCCTCCGCCGTCGTCAGGCCCTTGGGCAGGGGGGCGGCCTCCACGATCTCGCCCACGGCGACGGAAACGGCGTCCGTCCGGTCGTAGAGCGCGTCGGACACCGCGTCCTCGTGCGTTTTCGGAATGACCGCCGAAACCCGGTGAAACACGCGCACCACCACGTCAGGCACGCTCCACGAAACTGGAAATCACCTTCTTCGTCCCCGCCTTGTCGAATGCGACCACCAGCTTGTTGCCGTCGGCCTGCTGGATGCGTCCATAGCCGAATTTCTGGTGGAAGACACGCATGCCTTTCGCAAAGGCGTTGGCTGCGGCGGGATCGTTCGTGGCCACGAGTTCGGCCACGCTGTCTACCACGGGGCTGCGGGCATAGCGGCCCTGCGCCACGTTCTCCCGCAGCCGCGCCCAGCCGGGGCTGGAATAGGTCGAGGGGGCATGGCCTGCGCCCCGGAACGGGTCGTGCGTCGAATAGGAGGCATAGAGCCCGGGCGCGCTTTCCTTCTCGACATGGGCGTCGGGGATCTCCTCCAGGAAGCGCGACGGCAGGGCAGATTGCCACTGGTTGTAGAGCCGGCGGTTCGAGGCATGCGTGATGATCGCCCGGCGCTTGGCCCGCGTGATGCCGACATAGGCGAGGCGGCGTTCCTCCTCCAGGCCCTTGAGTCCGCTCTCGTCGAGCGTGCGCTGGGAGGGGAAGAGCCCTTCCTCCCACCCGGGCAGGAAGACCGTGTCGAACTCCAGCCCCTTCGCCCCGTGCAGGGTCATGATGGAGACCTTCTCGCCCTCCGCCGACTGCTCGTTCTCCATGACGAGCGAGACATGTTCGAGGAAGCCGCCGAGGTTCTCGAACGCCTCCATCGCGCGGACAAGCTCCTTGAGGTTGTCGAGCCGGCCCGGCGCTTCCGGAGAGCGGTCCATCTGGAACATCTCGGTATAGCCGCTCTCGTCGAGCACGGTTTCGGTCAGTTCCGGGTGTGGCAAGACCTCAGCCGCCTGCCGCCACCGCGCAAAATCGTCGAGCAAAGCCGCGAGCGCATTGCGCGCCCTCGGCTTCAGCTCGTCGGTCTGGACGAGCGCGCCCGCCGCCGCCGTCAGCGACACGCCTTCGAGCCGGGCGGCGGCGTGCAGCGCCTGCAGCGTCGCGTCGCCGAGCCCGCGCTTGGGCTTGTTCACGATCCGCTCGAACGCGAGGTCGTCGTCGGGCGACTGGATGACGCGCAGATAGGCGAGCGCGTCGCGGATCTCCATCCGCTCGTAGAAGCGCGGGCCGCCGATCACGCGGTAGGGGATGGCGGTGGTGACGAAGCGCTCCTCGAACTCCCGCATCTGGGAGGATGCGCGCACGAGGATCGCCATGGTGTCGAGGGACTGGCCCTGGCGGTGCAGCGTCTCGATCTTCTCGGCGACGAAGCGGGCTTCCTCCTCCCCGTCCCAGAGGCCGCGCACGCGGATCTTCTCGCCCGCGTCGCCCTCGGTCCACAGCGTCTTGCCGAGCCGGTCCTCGTTGGTGGCGATAAGGCCCGAGGCCGCGCCGAGGATGTTGGGCGTCGAGCGGTAATTGCGCTCCAGCCGGATGATCTTCGCGCCGGGGAAATCGCTCTCGAAGCGCAGGATGTTGCCGACCTCAGCACCGCGCCAGCCATAGATCGACTGGTCGTCGTCGCCGACGCAGCAGATGTTTTTCGAGCCCTGCGCGAGCAGCCGCAGCCACAGGTATTGCGCCGTGTTGGTGTCCTGGTACTCGTCCACCAGCACATAGCGGAACTTGCGGTGATAGTCGGCGAGCACGTCGGGATGGTCCTGGAAGAGCCGCGTCGTCAGCAGCAGCAGGTCGCCGAAGTCGACGGCGTTCAGCACGCGCAGCCGCTCCTGGTACTGGCGGTAGATGTCGAGGCCCTTGCCGCCCGCGAGGTCGTGTGCCTCGCCCCCCGGCACCTGGTCGGGGCCGAGGCCCTTGTTCTTCCAGCGGTCGATCTGGGCGTGGATCATGCGCGCGGGCCAGCGCTTCTCGTCCACGCCCTCGGCCTGCAGCAACTGCTTGATGAGCCGGATCTGGTCGTCGGCGTCGAGGATGGTAAAGTTCGATTTCAGCCCCGCAAGCTCCGCATGGCGGCGCAGGATCTTGGCGGCGATCGCATGAAAGGTGCCGAGCCAGGGCATCCCCTCCACCACGCCGCCGACCAGCGCGCCGATCCGCTCCTGCATCTCGCGGGCGGCCTTGTTGGTGAAGGTCACGGCGAGGATCTGCGACGGCCACGCAAGGCCCGTCGCCAGGATGTGCGCGAGGCGCGTGGTCAACACCCGCGTCTTGCCGGTCCCGGCGCCCGCGAGCACGAGCACCGCACCGTCCGTCATCAGCACGGCTTCGCGCTGTGCCTCGTTGAGGCCGGCGAGATAGGGGGCAGCAGTGTCGGGCGTGTGCGTCATGGGAGCTCGTGCGAATCCGGTGGTTGGGCGATGAGTATAGGGCAAGGGGACGCCCGCGTCGGCCCCGGCGGCGGCGAAATCCGGCCAACTGGCTGCGCGGCCGCGCCTAGCGGTGTTCCTCTTCATGGGCATCGAGGAGGGCGCGTGCAAGGGTCCGGTAGGCATCCGAGCGCCGAACGACGCCGATGGCCCGCTCCGGCTCGTCGGGATCGACGATCCAAACGGCCTCGCGGTTTTCCCGCTCCATCAGGTCCAGCGCCGCGGCGAGCGATGCGTCGGGGGCAATCCGTGGGGTATCCTCGTTGAGGCCGATGCCGGGCGGTAGCTCCGGCGCCTCGCGCATCACGTCGGTCACGGTGACGCCGTCGAGCACGATCCGCGTCGGAGGCTCCTCCACCGGTACGCCCGAGCGGACAAGCTGCATGCGGAAGAAGCCCGAGCCCGCGAAATACTGCATCGCCATCGACGAGATCGAGGCCGCGATCATCGCGAAGATCGCGACCTGGTAGTTGCCGGTCAGTTCGAAGCTGATCAGCGTGGTCGAGATCGGCGCGCCGAGCACCGCCGCCGAGACGGCCGCCATGCCGATCAGGGCGTAGAGCCCATGCGGCCCCGCAAGCTGCGGAAACGCGGCCGCCGCCACGATCCAGAAGGCGGTTCCCGTCACCAGCCCGACATAGAGCGAGGGCGAGAAGACGCCAGAGCCTGCACGTCCGCCGATCGTGATCGCGGTGGCCGCCGTCTTTGCCGCCGCAAGGGCGACCAGCATGACGAAGCCGGGCGGCGCCTCCAGCAGGCGGCCGACCGCCTCGTACCCCACGCCGAGCACCTGCGGCATCTGCGTTGCGATCGCGCCGACCAGCGCACCGGCGAGCGTGGTCCTGAGCCAGATCGGGGCCCGCGTGCGTGCCGCGACGTCCTCCACGAGGAAGATCGAGCGCGTGAAGGCGATCGCGACCAGGCCACACACCAGCCCCAGCAGCGCGAAGGCGGGAATTTCCCAATAGGACTGGAGGGTGAAGATCGGCACCTCGAACACGTGCGCATTGCCGAGGTGCAGGCGCGAGACGAGCGTGCCCATCACGCTGGCGATCACGATGGGCGCGAAGGCGGAGGGCGCGTAGTGGCCGAGCACCACCTCCAGCGCGAACAGGACGCCCGCGATCGGCGCATTGAACGAGGCCGACACGGCCGCCGCGACGCCGCAGCCCAGCAGGATGCGCCGCTCCCGCTGGGGAAGGCCGATCCGCCGCGCGAAGAGGGTGGAGAGCGTGGCGCCCAGGTGCACGACCGGACCCTCGCGGCCCATGCTGAAGCCGGAGCCGAGCGCGATCACGTTGCACAGGGCGCTAATGAGCCCGATGCGGCGGCTCATCTTCGCGCGGCGCAGAAGGCGGGCCTTTATGACATCGGCGACGCCATGGATACGCCGGTCCTCGATGGTGAAGCGCAGGATCAGCCCGACGAGGAGACCGCCGCCCGCCGTCACCGCCACGACGCGCCACGCGGGCAGGGCCTCGGCACCGGTTGCGAGCGCCGCCTCGTTCGCGCCGAACGCCAGCGTCTGCAGGAAGGAGACGCACCACCAGAAGAGCAACGCGCCATAAGCCGCCACGGTGCCGAGCGCAAGCGCATAGAGCCAGACGACCGGTTGCGTGCTGTGCGTCAGGTCCCACCAGAGGCGCTTGGCCGCCGCTGCTTTCAGATAGTCGCGCATGCGCCCCCGGCCGGTCCCTCCTTCTGGCCCCTCGTCACTCGCAGATGCCGACGGAGCCTTCGCTGCAGACCGTCGTGCCGTCCGTCCAGGTGGCGCCGGACAGGTCGGCGCCGAGAAAATCGGCGCCGTCGAGCCTTGCACCTGTCAGGTCGGCATCCCGCAGGTTTGCGCGAAACAGCTTCGTCCGGCGCAGGTCCGTCTCGACCAGGGTCGCGCCCGCGAATACCGCGCGGGACAGGTCGGCCCCCGTCATGTTCGCCCCCGAAAGGTCGGCACCTGTGAAATCGGAGCCCAACGCGCGCGCGCGCCTGCCGTCGATCCCGGCGAGCGTGGCCTCTCGCAGGCTCGCCTGGTTCAGCCGCACGTCGCGGAGGTTGGCGCCGGTCAGGTCGGCTCCGTCGAAGACCCGTCCGTCCATCACGCAACGCCGCCAATCGGCGCCCGGCCGCGGCGGATCGGTACAGTCCGCCATCGCCGCCCCCGCCAGAATGGGCAGCGTCAGCAATGCCAGGCCAAGGCAAGCAACAGCTTTTTTCATCACGCCCCCGGTTTCCGCCTGATTCCCAGCTGTGCGCCGACCTGCGGCGGCAGGGGCAGGTCGCGGTGCGCGGCCATCAGCGCCTCAACCTTCATACGGGTCTCCTCCGTGAAGGGGCGCGTCTTGCGTGTCTTTAGGTCGACGAACACCGTTATCTGCTCCAGCGTGGCGGCGAGGTAGCCCTTGTCCGCATGGTACATGCTCAGGAAGTAGTGCACCTTCTTCGCATCGTGATCGATAAGTTGGATCGTGATGCGTAAAGGATCGCCTTCCCTGACCTCGCGCATGAAGAAGATCTGGTTCTGCAAGGCAAACGGTCCGGCCCTGTCCTCCCTTGCCGATTTCGCCCCGATGCCCAGTTCGTCGAAAAACGGGTCGGTGGCCTTGTCGAACGCGAGCAGGTAATAGGCGACGTTCATGTGGCCGTTGTAATCGATCCATTCGGGACGGACGCTCAGGCGTACCACCTCGATCGGCTCTGCAGGATAGTGGAAGTCGTCTTTGGCAGTCATTGCAACCCGTGTACGCTGTCATGTGTTTTGGGGCCCGGATGTGGGGCCGAACCCACACTTAAGACCGGGGGCGCGCGCATGACAAACAATTCGGCGGCTGCGGCGGCGGCCCGTGCTTGCCAGGAGGCATTTCGATGAGCGTACTTTCCGATCCGGGAACGGAATGTCTGGCCGAACTCGCGGCGCTCCTCGGCGGCCGAATGACGCAGAACGCGGCGATCCGGGAGCGTCACGGCACCGACGAATCCTTCCACCCGACCGCTGCCCCGGATGCCGTCGTCTTTCCCCGCACGACGGAGGAGGTGGCGGAAATCGTTCGCATTTGCGCCCGGCACGGGACGCCGGTCATCCCCTATGGCACCGGCACGTCGCTGGAGGGGCACATCGCCGCGCTGAGGGGCGGGATCAGCATCGACCTCGGCCAGATGGACCGCATCCTCCGGGTCGGTGCGGAAGACATGGACTGCACCGTCGAGGCGGGCGTCACGCGCAAGCAGCTCAACGCCTATCTTCGGGATACGGGCCTGTTCTTCCCGATCGACCCCGGTGCTGATGCAAGCCTCGGCGGCATGACGGCGACCCGGGCAAGCGGGACGAACGCCGTGCGCTATGGCACCATGCGTGAGAACGTGCTGGGCGTTACGGCGGTGCTGGCCAGCGGCAAGATCGTGCACACCGCGCGCCGGGCACGGAAGTCCTCGGCGGGCTATGACCTCACGCGGCTCTTCGTCGGTTCGGAAGGAACCTTGGGCGTGATTACCGAGGTGACGCTGCGCCTCTACCCCCAGCCCGAGGCGGTGGCCGCCGGCGTGTGCCCCTTCCAGGACATGGAAGGCGCCGTCAACGCCGTGATCACGACGATCCAGATGGGTCTGCCGGTCGCGCGGATCGAACTTCTCGACGAGGTCCAGCTTGCCTCGGTGAACCGCTACGCGGGCTTCGACTACAAGGTGGCGCCGACGCTTTTCCTCGAGTTTCACGGCACCGATGCCTGGGTGAAGGAGCAGTCCGAGCGGTTCGGCGAGATCGCGAGGGACTTCGGCGGCGGCCCGTTCCGATGGGCCACGGAGCAGGAGGAACGCAGCGCCCTCTGGGACGCGCGGCACAAGGCGTGGTACGCCAACCAGGCGCTCAAGCCGGGAAGCCGGGGCTGGGCGACGGACGTATGCGTTCCGATATCGCGCCTGGCGGAGTGCATTCTGGAGACCAAGCTGGATATCGAGGAGTCGGGGCTCGTCGCGCCGCTGGTCGGCCATGTGGGTGACGGCAATTTCCATCTCTCGATCCTCGTCAACCCGGACGATCCGGAGGAGCTCGAGCGCGCGGAGGCACTGAACGACCGCCTCGTACGCCGGGCGCTTGCCATGGACGGCACCTGTACCGGCGAACATGGCGTCGGCTACGGCAAGATGGGCTACCTGCGCGAGGAACTGCCCGACGCGGTGCCGGTCATGGCCGCGATCAAGCGGGCGCTCGATCCGCAGGGGATCATGAATCCGGGCAAGATCGTTCCCAGCGAACCGTGAGCCGGGGGCAGCCGAGAAAGGCCGGGGTCGTGAAGCGGCGTCCGTGGGGGCGGCTGGCGCTCGTCACGGGCGTGTTGCTGGCCCTTGCCGCGGGGGCGGCGGTCCTGGCGGGCCCGCGTCTCGTCGACTGGCAGGCCGAACGGCCGCGGGTCGCCTTCGTGCTGTCGGCGCTCACCGGCCTCGACATCGAGATCGGCGGTACGCTCGACCTGTCGCTGCTGCCAGCGCCGCGGCTCTCCGCGTCCGGGGTGCGCATCGCGGGTGCCGGGGGGCGCGGTGCGATGACGGTCGAGCGGCTCGATGCGCGTGTGAGGGTGATGCCCCTGCTGATCGGGCGGCTCGACCTCTCGGGGCTGCGCCTTTACCGGCCGGTGCTGCGCCTGGGCGATGTTGCGGTGCCGGAGCGGCTGGCGCCGGACCTGCTGCCCGCCGCGCTGTCGGATGTGCTGGTTGAGGACGGCCGGGTCGAGTTCGCCGCGATGACCGGTGGCCGGGACGCGGTAGACATTCCCGTCGGCACCATCGAGACGCACCCCGAAACAGGCCTCGCGCGGCTCACGGGCGAGGTTCGGGTTGGCGGCCTTCCAGGCTCCTTGACGCTGGAGGCGACCGTGCGTGGGCGCGCGCGCGAGGTGCCGGTGCGTGCGAGCCTGCAATTCGCCGATGCCGATGCGGCGGCGAAGTTCAGCGGTGCGCTCGCCCACGACGGCGTTCGCGGCCGCATCTCCGGCGAGGCGGCGCTCGCTGCGGCCGAGGGGCAGCCGGTGCCGCTGGCCTTCGCGGCTACGGTCGCGCCCGGACAGGGCGGCCATGTCCTGCGCGAGATGGAGGCCTCGGTCGGCGGGCAGGTGCTGCGCGGCGAGGCCCGCATGATCGGCGGCCCGGCGCCGGGGCTGACGCTCGCGCTGTCGGCGCGCCGGTTCGATGCACGCCCGCTGGGCCGCGCCTCGAAGGGCATGGCGCGCCTTGTTTCGGGGATGGATACGGGGGTCCCGATTTCCCTCGCCATCGAGGCCGACAGGGTCATCCTGCCGCGCGGGACGGTGCGCGACATGGATGTGCGCGCGCAGATCCGGGATGGTCTCATCCTGCTCAGCCGCGGTCATGCAGTCCTGCCGGGAGATGCCCGTCTGGGCCTGAGCGGACGGATCGTTCCAGATGGGGACCGGCTTGCGTTCAGCGGCGACGGCGATCTGCAGATCCTTCGGCTGCGCGAGACGCTTGCATGGGCCGGTATCGCGCTGCCGGACGCGGCGGGGGACCGGTTGCGCACGTTCACCGGGCGGTTTTCGCTGGAACGGCGCCCCGGCGAGACGCGCGTTCACGCCGTTTCGGGTCAGCTTGACGGCGTGCCAGTCGCGGGCGAGGGACACAGGGTTCGCGATGCCGACGGCTGCCGGATGGAGGCGAGGCTGTCGCTGACCGTTCTTCCCCTTCACGCCTATGGCCTGGGCGAATGGCCCGGCACCGCGGAGGCATGGGCCGCGCCCTTGCGGACCTGTCCGCTCGAACTCGACGTCGCCGCTGCCGAGGTGCGGCTCGGGGCCGTCTCGCTGTCGGGCGTGGATGCGCGGCTTGCCGTCGCCGGAACGGCTGTCCGCGCCGAACTGGCCGTAGCGGCGCTGCCGTCTGGCGGCCGCCTCTCCGGCACGGCGGGCGCCGCCGACGGACGGCTCCGTACCGTCACGGGGCGGCTTGAGACGCCGGACCTCGCGGACGACCTGGCTGGCACCGGCTTCGCGGTGCCGGACTGGCTGGGACCGGATGTTCCAGCGTCGCTTGACGTGGCCCTCGACGCCGAGGGGGCGCTCAGCCTGTCAGGCACGGTGGCCGGTGCGGCCCTCGATGCGGTGGGGCAGATGGCGGACGGCCGGGTATCGGCCCTGTCGGCAACGCTCGATGGCCTGGTCGGCGGGCAGGTGCGGCAGGTTCTGGATGCGGCCGATCTCGGTGCCCTGACCCCGCTGATGCCGGATGCGTCGGGCAGACCGGTCAGTGCGTCGGCAGCGTGGGATGCGGAGGGGCGGCTGGACCTGCGTCTCTCGGGCGCTGGGATCGGACTGACAGTCGCGGGCGAGGGGGGCGTCGGGGCCGGACAGCAGCGTCTCGCGCTGGAGCGCGCCGATGTCCTGGCGCAGGCCGAAGACGGCACATGGCAGCTGGGAGGTGTGCTGACCCGCGGCGACGGCGCGATGCGGCTGGGCCAGGCCCGGCTTGTCTTCGGGGCGAGCGAGGTTACCGGATCGGCGACGCTGGCCGAGGGGGAACTGGGGATCGTCCTCGATGGCGGCACGGTACAGGAAACCGATGCGCGCGCGCTGCTCGGGCATCTGCCGAAGCTGCTTGCGGGCGTCGAGCGGCTTCCCTACGCGGCGCTGCACCTCGAAGGCGCGATCGGCCGGCTGACGCTCGCCGGGATGGCGTTGCGGACGGTGACGCTCGATGCCGACCTCACCGGGCGCGCGCTGACGCTCAGCCGCCTGGACGCGGAGGCCGGGGCGGGGGGGCAGCTTGCCTTCTCAGGCGGCCTGGTGCCGGGTGGGACGGGCGAGGAGCCGGTCGCGCGCATCGCCCTGAACATCGCCGGTGTACCGCTGGACGGCATCCTCGCGCGGTTGACCCCGCTCGACCTGCACGCCGAAGGCGACCTGTCCGGTGAGGTCTCGGGCATCCTCACGGAGACGGGTGGCCTGAGCGAGCCGACGGGGGAACTGGCTTTGGTCGCGGGGGCCGGGCGCCTCGACGGCCTCGGCGCGTTGCCGCCGATCGCGTCGGAGTTCCAGCAGGACGGCGGCCTGGTCTTCGACCGGCTGTCAGGTGAGATCAGTCTCGCGGGGGCGCGCCTGCTGCTGCGAGACATCGTCGCCGAACGCGCGGGGGCAACTGCCCGCATGACCGCGCTGCTGGTTCCCAGGACCGGGGCGCTGCGGGGCGCGGTCGAGGTGCGCAGCGCGTCCGGCATGAGCCTGCGCGCACCGCTCGATCCCGCCGCTCCCTGACGCTGCCTGCTAGTCCGCGGCGGGGATGTCGCCGCGCCGGGCGGCGTGCAGGACGTGGAGCCGCAGCGCACCCGCAAGGCCGGTGTCCGATCCGTCGCGCACGCGGGCGCCGTCGATGCGGGCGACGAAGGCGGCGAGGCTCAGGCCCTCGCGCGCGCAGAGCGCATCGACCGCGTTCCAGAACTCGGGCTCCAGCGCGACGCTGGTGCGGTGGCCCGCGATGGAGACCGAGCGTTTTACCGGCCGGGACATCGCGGGCAACTTCCCGTCCGTCAGGCGCCGGGACCGATCATCTTCTCGGGGCGCACGACCTCGTCGAACTCCGCTTCCGTGACGAAGCCGAGGCGCAGCGCCTCCTCCTTCAGCGTGGTGCCGCGCTTGTGCGCTTCCTTCGCCACCTTCGTCGCATTGTCGTAGCCGATCTTGGGCGCGAGCGCGGTGACCAGCATCAGCGACCGCTCCATCAGCACGCGGATGTTGTCGCGATTGGCCTCGATGCCCACGACGCAATTGTCGGTGAAGGCACGCGCGGCGTCCCCGATCAGGCGGATCGACTGCAGCAGATTGTAGATCATCACCGGCTTGTAGACGTTCAGCTCGAAATGTCCCTGGCTGCCGGCGACCGTGACGGCGGTGTGGTTGCCGAACACCTGGCAGCAGACCTGCGTCAGCGCCTCGCACTGGGTCGGGTTGACCTTGCCCGGCATGATGGACGAACCGGGCTCGTTCTCCGGCAGCGACAACTCGCCCAGGCCCGAGCGCGGGCCCGAGCCCAGCAGGCGGATGTCGTTGGCGATCTTGAAGAGCGAGGCGGCGACCGTGTTCACCGCGCCAGACATGTCGACGACCGCGTCGTGGGCGGCCAGCGCCTCGAACTTGTTCTCCGCCGTGCGGAACGCATAGCCCGTGATCTTCGCGATCTCGGCGGCGATCTTCTCGGCGAAGCCGACGGGCGCGTTGAGGCCGGTGCCGACCGCCGTGCCGCCCTGAGCGAGCGCCAGGAGGCCGTCGAGCGACCGCTCGATGCGCGCAATGCCATAGGCGACCTGGGTGGCATAGCCGCCGAATTCCTGCTCCAGCGTCAGGGGGGTTGCGTCCTGCGTATGCGTGCGGCCGATCTTGATGATGCCGGCGAAGGACTTCGCCTTCTCCTCCAGCGCCGCGTGCAGGTGCTTCAGGCCGGGAATGAGGCGGTCATGGATCTCCATCACGGCCGCGACGTGCATGGCCGTGGGGAAGGTGTCGTTCGACGATTGCGCCCGGTTCACATGGTCATTGGGATGAACTGGCGACTTGGTGCCGAGCGTGCCGCCCATGATCTCGATCGCACGGTTCGAGATGACCTCGTTCGCGTTCATGTTCGACTGGGTGCCCGATCCCGTCTGCCAGACGACCAGCGGGAAATTGTCGTCGAGCTTGCCGTCGATCACCTCCTGCGCGGCAGCATCGATGGCCTTGGCGACGTCGCCGTCGAGATTGCCGAGCGCGGCATTGGTGCGCGCGGCGGCCTGCTTGATGACGCCCAGTGCGCGCACGACCGGGATCGGCATCCGCTCGCCGCCGATCGGGAAGTTCTGGATCGACCGCTGCGTCTGTGCGCCCCAGTACTTGTCGGCCGGGACGTCGATGCCGCCAAAGCTGTCGGTTTCGGTGCGGGTGCTGCTCATGGGTCGGGCGTCCTCGCGTCAGGAGAAGAGAGTCGCGGGTTCGTTTAGCAGCGGGGCGGGCGCACTGCCAAGTGTGCGCGTGCGTGGGGGAAGAATGCGCGCCGCGCGGGGCGCGCACCGGCCTGTTCAGGTCTTCTTGCGGAACTGGTCGAGGCTGATGACCTCGCCGCGTGCATCCTCGCCCGTCTCCGCAGGTGCCGGGCTTGCGTCCGGGTTTTCCTGCGCGCTCCCTGCCGGAGAGACCGGCGCCTCCGGCGCGCAGGGCACGGCGACGGTGAATTGCAGGCCGAACTTCACGCTCGGATCGTAGAAATGCATGATCGAGGAGAACGGGATCGTCAGGCGTGCCGGCACCGAGTTGAAGTTCAGCGTGACGGAGAAGGCGTTCTCGCCCACCTCCAGATCCCAGAACTCGTGCTGCAGGACGATCGTCAGCTCGTCGGGAAACCGCTCGCGCAGGTGGGCCGGCATGTCGACGCCGGGCACGCCCGTTGCGTAGGTGATGTAGAAATGATGCTCGCCCGGCAGGCCGTCCTCGGCCACCTCGCGCAATGCGTGGCGCACGACGCCGAGCATGGCGTCCTGAACCATTCTGTCGTAGCGCAACCGGTCACTCATGCTGCATTCCTGAACGCGGGAGACGATCACCCCTCATGCCCGAGGCACCATATCCGCGCAGCGGCTGCGTGAAAAGGCGCGCTGCACGGATCGGCTGAAAAAGCCGGAGCAGCGCCAGGACGGGCGCCGGGAGAGGCAAAAACGAAGGGAGAGGGGAAGTGGAGGGCTTCTGTTGCCAGGCGCCCTCCGGACCCCGCCACGGCTTGTGCAAGCCGTGGACTTTAGGAGTGGATCACTCCGGCTGCATTACGCAGCCATCGCCATCCGTGCACGATTGTTGTCATTCGCAACTGTGCTTACGGCCCGATAACGGCGGAACCATGCCGGGCGAAAGATGCGTCTTTACACGTCCGTCGATCCTGGTTCGCCCCCATCAGAAGCCCGCGAAGCAACACGTTCGCGGGCTTGTGGTGGAGGCGCCGGGTACTGCCCCCGGGTCCGGTCCGCTTATTCCACGCCCCGTTTATCGCCATAGCCGGATGCCTCCGGCACACCCTATATAGGCGGGATCGGCCGCCAGTTGAAGAGGGCGCGCGCGGTTCGGCTTTGACCGGGGGCGCGACGATGCCGACAATGGCGGCGGGCCAGCGATGGGGAATCGGCGATGCAGAGCTATCACGCGCTTCTGGAGCGGATCCTGAAGGAGGGCGCGCGCAAGGAAGACCGCACGGGCACGGGCACGCTCTCGGTCTTCGGCCACCAGATGCGCTTCGACCTGTCGGAGGGCTTCCCCCTCGTCACCACGAAGAAGCTGCACCTGCGCTCCATCGTGCACGAGCTTCTCTGGTTCCTGAAGGGCGACACCAACATCGCCTACCTGAAGGAGAACAAGGTCACGATCTGGGACGAGTGGGCGGACGAGACGGGCGACCTCGGCCCGGTCTACGGCAGGCAATGGCGCGCCTGGCCCGCACCCGACGGGCGCACGATCGACCAGCTGGGCCAGATCCTGGCGGAGATCCGCCGCAACCCGGATTCGCGCCGCCTCGTCGTCAGCGCGTGGAACGTCGCGGACCTTCCGGCCATGGCGCTCGCGCCCTGCCATTGCCTCTTCCAGTTCTACGTGGCGGACGGCAAGCTCTCCTGCCAGCTCTACCAGCGTTCGGCGGACGTGTTCCTGGGCGTGCCGTTCAACATCGCGTCCTATGCGCTGCTCACCCACATGGTGGCGCAGGTCTCGGGGCTGGAGCCGGGCGATTTCGTCCACACCTTCGGCGACGCGCACCTCTATCTCAATCACATCGAGCAGGCGGAGCTTCAGCTGATGCGCTCCCCCCGCGCCCTGCCGCGGCTGGAGCTGAACCCGGACGTCACCGACCTTTTCGCCTTCACCTACGACGACATCCGGATCGTGGGCTACGACCCGCATCCGGCCATCCCCGCGCCGGTCGCGGTCTGACGCATGGCGAACGCAGCCCAGCCGGTCGTGACGCTGGTCGTCGCGGTCGCGGAAAACGGCGTGATCGGGGCCGAGGGCGGTCTGCCCTGGCACCTGCCGGCGGATCTGAAGCATTTTCGCGCCATGACCATGGGCAAGCCGATGGTGATGGGGCGCCGCACGTTCGAGAGCATCGGCAAGCCCTTGCCGGGACGCACCTCGCTCGTCGTCTCGGCGACCCGCACCGACTGGCCGGAGGGGGTGGAGTGCTTCGCCACACTGGAGGGTGCGCTCGACCGCGCCCGCGAGATCGCCCGCCGCGACGGCATGGACGAGATCGCGGTGATCGGCGGTGGCGCGCTCTACCGGGCGGCGCTGCCGTTCGCGGGCCGCATCCACCTGACGCGCGTGGCGCTCTGGCCGGACGGGGACACGCATTTCCCGCCGCTCGATCCGGCCGAGTGGGCCGTCACCGATCGCCGCGAGGTGCCCGCGTCCGGCGGCGAGCCCGCGATGGTGTTCGAGACGCTGGAGCGCACACGGCCTGCGGAAAGCGCTGCAAGCGATCGCGGCGGTTGAACTTTCGGTGCCTGCCCCCCTTGGGAAAACGTCCCCGTGACGCTATATGGCCCGCAAGGTTTATCGATCAGAGTCAACAGAGAGGGGAGGGGCGTCTTCATGCCCTGGAATCAAGGCAACGGAGGCCCTTGGGGCGGCGGTGGCGATAACGGCCATGGCGGCGGTGGCGGCCAGGGTCCCTGGGGACAGGGACCGCGCGGCGGCGGCGGGCCGGGTGGCGGCGGGCCGCAGCCCCCGAACCTCGACGACCTGATCCGGCAGGGGCAGGAGAAGCTGAAGCGCGCGCTGCCCGGCGGCATGGGCGGCGGCGGCGGCAAGAAGAGCTGGCCGATCATCGCGCTCGTCGCCATTGCGGGCCTTGTCGCGCTCGACTTCATCGGGCAGGCGAACATCTTCTTCTACCGCGTGCAGGCCGACGAGCAGGGCGTCGTGCTGCGCTTCGGCGAGTACAACCGCACGTCGGCGCCCGGCCTGCACATGAAGCTGCCGACTCCGGTGGAGACGGTGCTGACCCCGACGGTCACGCGCGTGAACCGCATCGACGTGGGCTATGTCTCCGGCGCCGAGCAGGGGCGCAGCGACCTCGTCCGCGACATGCCGCAGGAAAGCCTGATGCTGACCGGCGACGCCAACATCGTCGACATCGACTTTGCGATCTTCTGGCGCATCAAGGACGCGGGCCAGTACCTGTTCAACGTCGCCGACCAGGCCGGCACGGTGAAGGCGGTCGCCGAATCCGTCATGCGCGAGGTGATCGGCCGCAGCGAGATCGAGCCGATCCTAACCGAGGCCCGCCAGGAGGTCGAGCAGGCCGTGCGCGAGGGCGCGCAGCGCACGCTCGACGACTATGGCGCGGGTATCGAGGTGGCGCAGATCCAGCTTCTGAAGGTGGACCCGCCGGCGCAGGTCATCGACGCCTTCCGCGACGTCGAGGCGGCGCGCCAGGACCAGCAGCGCCTGCGCAACGAGGCCGAGGCCTACGCCAACCGCGTGATCCCCGAGGCGCGCGGCCAGTCGGAGCAGATCCGCCAGGGCGCGGAAGGCTATCGCGAGCAGGTCGTCGCCGACGCGCAGGGCGAGGCGCAGCGCTTCCTCGACATCCTCGAGGAGTACCGCAAGGCGCAGGACATCACCACGGAACGCCTGTTCCTGGAGACAATGGAAGACGTGCTGGCGGGCAAGCAGAAGGTCATCATCGACCAGGCGCCCGGCGAGGGGCAGGGGGTCCTTCCCTACCTGCCGCTGCCCGAGCTTCAGCGCCGCACGCCGCGCGCCGGCACGTCCAACTGATCGCCGCGAGAGGGGAGAAACGACATGACCCGCACAGGGATTATCATCGGCCTCATCATCGCGGTGCTGATCGTCGCGTCGAGCGCGCTGTTCACCGTGCGCGAGACGGAGCAGGCGCTGGTGCTGCGCTTCGGCCGCATCATCGGCGAACCGATCAGGGAACCGGGCCTGAAGTTCAAGATGCCCTTCGTCGACAATGTCGAGTTCATCGACAAGCGCGTCCTCATGGTCGAGACGCAGGAGGAGGAGGTCATCACCGCCGACAAGAAGCGCGTCCTGATGGACGCCTTCGCGCGCTACCGGATCGTCGACCCGCTGCTGTTCTACCAGACGGTGCGGACGGAGCTGGCGCTGCGCTCGCGGCTCGAGACGATCCTGAACTCCAGCCTGCGCGGGCAGATCGGCCGCTCCGACCTCTTCTCGGTGCTGTCGGGAGAGCGCGCGCAACTCATGCTCGCCATACAGGAAAGCGTGAACACGGAGGCGAAGTCGCTCGGCATCAACATCCTCGACGTGCGGATCCGGCGTGCCGACCTGCCGACCACGATCTCCGAATCGATCTACGCGCGGATGCGCACCGAGCGCGAGCGCGAGGCCCAGTCGGCCCGTTCGGAAGGTGAGGAGGAAGCCCGCCGGATCCGCGCCCGCGCCGACCGTACGGCGACCGTCCTGCTCGCCGAGGCGCGACGCGACGGCAACATCCTGCGCGGCCAGGGCGATGCGGAGCGCAACCGCATCTTCGCCGAGGCGTACAGCCAGGATCCCACGTTCTTCACGTTCTACCGCTCGATGCAGGCCTACCGGCAGGCGATGGGCGACGACACGACCACATTCGTCCTGTCGCCGGATTCCCAGTTCTTTCGGTATTTTGGGTCGCTGAGCGGTGAAGGCAGCGGCCTCAGCGCACCGAAATGAGGCCGGCAGCGCCCAAGAGGAGACGTGGACATGACCGGGGGCGGCGATGAGCGATCTCGTCGCCGCCTTCGGTTTGATGCTCGTGCTGGAAGGGGTGCTCTACGCCTTGTTTCCCGGCCTGCCCCGGCGCGTGATCGAGGTTGTGGCGGCCACGCCGGAACAGACGATTCGCCGGATCGGACTGGGCGTCGCGTTCGCGGGATTGGCACTGGTGTGGGTCGTGCGCAGCTGATGTGCGCTGTCGCGCGTGCACGATCTTTCCGGTTTCTGCCCACGTTTTGGCCACATGCGCTCATTAGCCATTCCTCCGCGGCATGCGGATCCTGGGGGATGACAGTTGCCTGAGTGGCGCGGTCGTTCCACCTTGGTCTGGCAGAGGACCGCTCCTGGTGCTTCGGCAGACTGCAGGGCAGACAAGGCATCGCCGGACGCGCGGAACAGACAAGCGAAGGCAGGTTCGACACATGATCACAGGACGATTCTTCAAGGCGGTTCGAGGGGCAGGACTCGGGCTCGCGCTTATCGGCGCCGCGGCCGTGGCCGCGGGGACTGTCCACCCCGTCTATGCCCAGCGCGGCGTGCCGGAAAGCTTCGCAGACCTGGCCGAGCAGCTGTCCCCGGCGGTCGTTAACATTGCGACGTCGCAGACGGTGCAGAGCCAGCGGCCGGATATTCCGATGCCGCAGTTCCCCCCCGGCACCCCGTTCGAAGAGTTCTTCAAGGACTTCTTCGACCGTCAGCAGCGCGGCAACGGACAACCCCGCCGCGTGCAGTCGCTGGGTTCCGGCTTCGTGATCGACGCGAGCGGCTACATCGTGACGAACAACCACGTCATCGAGGGCGCCGACGAGATCGAGGTCAATTTCGCAGACGGCAGGACGCTTCCTGCGGAACTGGTGGGCACAGACCCCAAGACCGACCTCGCGCTTCTGAAGGTCGAGCCGGAAGAGCCGCTCGTCTCCGTGTCCTTCGGCGATTCGGACGCGTCGCGCGTCGGCGAGTGGGTGATGGCCATCGGCAACCCCTTCGGGCTGGGCGGATCGGTCTCTGTGGGCATCATCTCGGCCCGCAACCGCGACATCAACGCTGGTCCCTACGACGATTTCATCCAGACCGACGCGGCGATCAACCGCGGCAACTCCGGCGGTCCGCTGTTCAACATGAACGGCGAGGTGATCGGGGTGAACACGGCGATCATCTCGCCGAGCGGCGGCTCGATCGGCATCGGTTTCGCCATCCCGTCGTCGATCGCGCAATCGGTCGTCTCGCAGCTGCGCGAGTTCGGCGAAACGCGCCGCGGCTGGCTCGGCGTGCGGATCCAGAGCGTGACCGACGAGATCGCCGAGAGCCTCGGCCTCGACCGGGCGCGCGGTGCGCTCGTGGCAGGCGTGAGCGACGGGGGCCCGGCTGCCGAAGGCGGCATCGAGCCGGGCGACGTCATCGTCTCCTTCGACGGCAAGGACGTGCTGGAAATGCGTCAACTTCCGCGCATCGTCGCCGAGACGCAGGTGGGCAAGACTGTCGACGTCGATGTCATCCGCCAGGGGGAGACGCGCACGCTGCAGGTTCGGGTGGGGCGCCTCGAAGAAGCCGAGGAGCCGGCCGCGGCGGCTGCAGGTTCCGAGGTGCCGTCGGCGGAACAGACCGTTTCCGCGCTCGGCCTGACGCTCAGCCCCCTGACCGAGGAGGCGCGCACCCAGTTCTCCGTGCCCGTAGAGGTGACGGGTGTGCTCGTCTCCGAAGTGGCAGGGGACAGCGCCGCCGCCGAGAAGGGCATCCGTCCGGGCGACGTGATCGTCGAGGTGGCGCAGCAGGAAGTCTCATCCCCCGCCGATGTCGCGCGTCTCGTCGAGGAGACGAAGGCGGGCGAGCGCAAGTCCATCCTGCTGCTGCTGAACCGCGGCGGCGATTTGCGCTTCGTCGCCGTGCGGCTCGACAAGTAGGGGGCGTGCAGGCGCGCCGCCGGTCAGCCGGCGGCGATCTCGTCCGTGCGGTATCCCTGAAGATACAGAAGCGACGTGAGGTCGCCGTGATCGATGCGGATCGCGGCGGCCTCTGCCACGATGGGCTTGGCCCTGTAGGCGACGCCGAAGCCCGCGTGGGCGAGCATTTCCAGGTCGTTCGCGCCGTCGCCGACGGCAAGCGTCTGGTGCGGCGCGAGGCCGAGCCGGTCACGGGTGGAAATCAGCGTCGCACGCTTCGCCGCACGGCCCAGGATCGGCGGAATGACGGCCCCCGTCAGGCGCCCGTCGGCGGTTTCCAGCCGGTTGGCGAGGTTCTCCGCAAATCCCAGGTACGCGGCGACCCGTTCGGTGAAGAAGGTGAAGCCGCCGGACACGATCACCGTATGCGCACCGTTGCGCGCCATCGTCTGCGCCAGCGAGCGCGCGCCTGCCATGAAGCGGATGCGGCTGCGGTAGGTGTCTTCCAGCGCGCCGACCGGCAGATCCTTCAGCAGGCCGACCCGCTCGGTCAGTGCGGCCTCGAAATCCAGTTCGCCGCGCATCGCCCGTTCCGTGATGGCCGCGACATGCGCGCCGATCCCGGCCACGTCGGCCAGTTCGTCGATGCACTCGTTCTCGATCAGGGTGGAGTCCATGTCGGCCACGAGCAGTTTCTTGCGCCGCCCGTCCGCAGGCACCGCGTTCGCGTCGACGGGCAGGCCGGAGAGCGCCTCGCGCACCGCCGCAAGGACCGCGTCCGTATCGTCGGCGAGGATGCCCATCTCCGCCGCGACGCCGTCGGCAAGCCAGGCCGGTGCGGCCAGCGCAGCCGCCCCCGTGTGCCCTGCGACCGCGCGCAGAACGTCCGCATCGAGCGCGGGCATCGAGGAGGCGCAGGTCAGAACCAGGACGTGATCTGCGCGCGATGCGGTCTGTGACATGGACAGGAAACCTTCGCCAGAAAAACCCGCGCCTACATCGCCTCCCGCCCCCTTCAGGGCAAGGGGGAAGTTGATATGGTGAGGGCGGAACCCCGATGGCGGCGGATGGGTACATGACGGAAGGTGCACAAGCCGGAGGAGGCGGGCAACGGCCTTCCGCGGTCCTGATCGCGGGGCCCACCGCCAGCGGCAAGACGGCGCTGGCGGTGGCGGTCGCAGAACGTCTCGGCGCCGACGTCGTCAACGCCGACTCCATGCAGGTCTACCGCGACCTGCCGATCCTCTCCGCACAGCCGGCAGAAGACGAGCGGCGCGGCATCCCGCATCATCTCTTCGGTCATGTCCCGGCATCGGTCGCCTATTCGGCGGGCCAGTGGCTGCGGGACGCGGGCGCTGTGCTCGACCGGCTCGAGGCCGAGGGCCGCATGGCCGTGATCGTCGGCGGCACAGGACTCTATTTCAAGGCGCTGACCGAGGGGCTGTCCGAGATCCCGGCCATTCCGCCCGCCGTGCGGGAGGCGGCGCGCGCGCGGCTGGCGGCGGTTGGGTCCGTAGCCATGCACGCCGAACTCGCTGTGCGGGATCCCGAAGCCGCGGCGTCGATCCGCCCAGGCGACGGGCAGCGCATCGTGCGCGCGTGGGAGGTGCTCGAGGCGACGGGCCGTCCGCTCGCCGCCTGGCAGGCCGCCGCCGCAGCCCCGCGTCTGCCGCTGTCGCGCACCGTGCCGGTCGTGCTGACGCCGCCGCGCGACTGGCTCTACGCCCGCATCGACGCGCGCTTCGACGCGATGATGGCGGCGGGCGCGCTGGAGGAGGTGCGGGCGCTTGGCGCCCAGAACCTTTCCCCCGAGCTTCCGGCCATGCGTGCGCTCGGTGTGCCAGACCTTCTGGCCCACCTGCGCGGCGAGGTTTCGTGCGCCGACGCGGCGGCCGCGGCCAAGACCGCTTCCCGCCGCTACGCCAAGCGCCAGATGACCTGGGCGCGCACTCAGATGATTGCGTGGAGTGCGCTTGTTGAGAAAGAAAATGACAAAAGGATAGCCCTTATCTTTCACTTTCTTTGCGAAAACGGGTTGACCCCATGAAGCGTCGGGGCTAGCGTGCCGCCGCCGTCGCGAGGCCAGGCTGTCGCGAGGCAACCGCATGGCGGTTTGGGAAACCAGGCCGCCTGATCTTTTTGTTGCGTTGGAAGTTCCCTGAGGGCCGAATCCGGTCCGAAGGTTCGCAAGCTGATCGAGGAAGGAAATCGCGACCATGTCCGCGCAGGAAATGACCGGAGCAGAAGCCGTTCTGAAGGCCCTTGTCGACCAGGGTGTCGAGGTGGTGTTCGGATATCCCGGCGGCGCGGTACTTCCCATTTACGACGAGCTGTTCAAGCAGAACTCGATCCGCCACATCCTCGTCCGGCACGAACAGGGTGCCGTGCATGCCGCAGAGGGCTATGCGCGCGCGACCGGCAAGCCTGGCGTCGTCCTCGTCACCTCCGGCCCCGGCGCGACCAATGCGGTCACGGGTCTGACGGATGCGCTGATGGATTCGATCCCGATCGTCTGCCTGACCGGGCAGGTGCCGACGCACCTGATCGGCAACGACGCCTTCCAGGAGGCGGACACCGTCGGCATCACGCGCCCCTGCACCAAGCACAACTGGCTGGTGCGGGAGCCTGACGCGCTCGCGCGTACGCTGCACGAGGCGTTCTACGTCGCGACAAGCGGGCGTCCCGGCCCGGTCGTCGTCGACATCCCCAAGGACGTGCAGTTCTCGAAGTGCCGCTACACCGGGCCGCAGAACATCAAGCACCGCTCCTACCAGCCCCGCGTCAAGGGCGACCTGGACAAGATCCGCGAGGCGGTCCGCCTGATCGCGGAGGCGAAGCGGCCGATCTTCTACACCGGCGGCGGCGTCATCAACTCGGGCCCGGAGGCGAGCCATCTGCTGCGGGAGCTTGTGCGCGCGACGGGCTTCCCGATCACATCGACGCTGATGGGGCTCGGCGCCTATCCGGCCTCGGACAAGCAGTGGCTGGGCATGCTCGGCATGCACGGCACCTACGAGGCCAATTGGGCGATGCACGACTGCGACCTGATGATCTGCATCGGGGCGCGCTTCGACGACCGCGTGACGGGGCGTCTGGACGCCTTCGCGCCGCACTCGAAGAAGATCCACGTCGACATCGATCCGTCCTCGATCAACAAGAACGTCCGCGTGGACGTGCCGATCGTCGGCGACGTGGCCCACGTTCTCGAGGACATGCTGCGCATCTACCGGTCCGAAGCCGTCCAGCCCGACAAGAAGGCGCTTGCAGCCTGGTGGAAGCAGATCGAAGGCTGGCGGGCGCGCGATTGCCTGGCGTTCCGGCAGAACGGCAGCGTCATCAAGCCGCAGTACGCGATCCGGCGCCTCTACGAGGCCACGAAGGGCCGCGACAGCTACATCTCGACCGAGGTCGGGCAGCATCAGATGTGGGCAGCGCAGTTCTACGGCTTCGAGGAGCCGAACCGCTGGCTCACCTCCGGCGGCCTCGGCACCATGGGCTACGGCCTGCCGGCGGCCATCGGCGTGCAGATCGCGCACCCGGATGCGACCGTGATCGACATCGCGGGCGAGGCCTCGATCCTGATGAACATCCAGGAGCTTGCGACGGCGGTCCAGTACCGGTTGCCCGTGAAGGTGTTCATCCTGAACAACCAGTACATGGGCATGGTGCGCCAGTGGCAGGAACTGCTGCATGGCGGGCGCTATTCGGAGAGCTATTCGGCGGCGCTGCCCGACTTCGTGAAGCTGGCCGAAGCCTTTGGCGGCGTCGGCATCCGGGCGGAGGATCCGGCCACGCTCGACGACAAGATCGCCGAGATGCTGGCCGTGACAGACCGGCCCGTGGTGTTCGACTGTCTCGTCGACCAGCAGGAGAACTGCTTCCCGATGATCCCCTCCGGCAAGGCGCACAACGAGATGATCCTCGGCGCCGACGACGAGGAGCGCACCGAGATCGACGAGGAAGGAAAGATCCTCGTCTGACACCGTCCGACGCGCCTGCCCTGCGGAGCGGAAAGGCCGGCTGCTCCGGCTGGCTCGCCATTCCGCAGGAACGGGCATTCACGTCATTTGTTCTTTTTCAGACGCGCGGGCATTGGGCTATAAGCCCCGCGCGAGGGGGCAGGGGATACCGCCATGAGAGC
This sequence comes from Futiania mangrovi, assembly GCF_024158125.1. Classification (NCBI taxonomy): domain Bacteria; kingdom Pseudomonadati; phylum Pseudomonadota; class Alphaproteobacteria; order Futianiales; family Futianiaceae; genus Futiania; species Futiania mangrovi. Next base: position 221,554 of record NZ_JAMZFT010000001.1, read on the forward strand.
GCCAGAACCCATCCGGCAACATACCATCGCCGTTCTCGTCGACAACGAGTCCGGCGTGCTGGCCCGCGTCATCGGCCTGTTTTCCGGGCGCGGCTACAACATCGAGAGCCTGACCGTCGCAGAAGTTGATTCGGCAAAGAACCTTTCCCGTATTACGATTGTGACAAGCGGGACCGAGATGGTCATCGAGCAGATCAAGAACCAGCTCGACCGGCTCGTTCCCGTGCATACGGTCATCGACCTCACGATCGAGGGGCCGTCGCTGGAGCGCGAGCTGGCTCTGGTGAAGGTGCGCTCGACGGGCGACAAGCGGGTCGAGGCTCTGCGCCTTGCGGATGCGTTCCGGGCCCGCGTGGTCGATACGACCCACGAGAGCTTCGTGTTCGAGCTGACGGGAGCAACCTCGAAGATCGACGCATTCGTCACTCTGATGCGTCCTCTCGGCCTGAACGATGTCGCGCGGACCGGGGTCGTGGCCATCAAGCGGGGCGTAGAGCCCCTGGTGGACATGAAGACGGCTTCGCAAGGAGAGAAGTTCAGATGATCGAGTTGTACGGGTTCCATTACTCGCCGGCAGTGCGTGAGGTTCGGGTTGCGTTGGAGGTCAAGGGCCTCGCCTACTCCTACGATCCCCTGGACCCGTACGCCGACCGTGACCGGCTGGCGCAGCTCAATCCCTCGGGGCGTGTACCCGTCCTGCGCGACGGTGCCGCGGCAATGACCAACGCGGTCGACATCTTCGCCCACCTGGAGCGGACCTATCCCGGCGTGCCGCTGTTGCCGTCGGTGTCGCCCGCGCGGGAGCAGGCCGCCCAGGCCCATGTCTTCGCCAACAACGAGCTTCTGATGGCTATGTCGGGCCGGGTGTTCTTCCAGCGGGTCATCCGCCAGCTTCACCTCGGCCAGCCCTCCGACGAGGCTGTGGTGCAGCAGGCGTTGAGCGTGGAGGTTCCTTCGCTGCTGCAGCGCCTCGAAGTGGCGCTGCCGGAAACCGGCTTCCTGTGCGGCGGCCTGTCGATCGCGGATATCTCGATCGGGGCCAGCTTGCGCGCAGGCCTGCTGGCCGGCGTGCGCGTCGACCGCGCGAACTATCCGCGGCTTGCAAATTATCTCGCGGCAGTCTTCTCGATCCCGGCGTTCGTCCGGGTGATCGCCGAGGAAGACACGCTCGCCCCGTTCCAGCAGGCTTACCAGTACTATGGCTGGGGACTGAGTTGACGCGGCCCCGTTCTGGCCGGTCCTGACAGCCGACACCGACCCTACAGACCAAAGGAGACAGAAACGAATGCGCGTTTATTACGACCGGGATGCGGACCTGAACCTGATCAAGGGGAAGAAGGTCGCGATCGTCGGCTACGGCAGCCAGGGCCATGCACACGCGTTGAACCTGCGCGATTCCGGCGTCAAGGACGTCGCCATCGCGCTGCGGCCCGGTTCGGCGTCCGCCAAGAAGGCCGAGGGCGAGGGGCTCAAGGTCCTGTCCGTGGCCGATGCGGCGAAGTGGGCCGACGTGATCATGATGCTCACGCCGGATGAGCTGCAGGCCGAGATCTATGCCGAGCATATCGCCCCCAACCTGCGCGACGGCGCGGCGCTGGCGTTTGCGCACGGCCTCAATATCCATTTCAGCCTGATCGAGCCGAAGCCGACCGTCGACGTGATCATGATCGCGCCGAAGGGGCCGGGCCACACCGTGCGCTCGGAATACAAGCGCGGCGGCGGCGTGCCCTGCCTCATCGCCATCGCGCAGGATGCGACCGGCAATGCCCATGACGTCGCCCTGTCCTATGCCTCAGCCATCGGCGGCGGCCGCTCGGGCGTGATCGAGACAACGTTCCGCGAGGAGTGCGAGACCGACCTTTTCGGCGAGCAGGCGGTGCTCTGCGGCGGCCTCGTGGAGCTGATCCGCGCTGGCTACGAGACGCTGACGGAGGCGGGCTACGCCCCGGAGATGGCGTACTTCGAGTGCCTGCACGAGGTGAAGCTGATCGTTGACCTGATCTACGAGGGCGGCATCGCGAACATGAACTACTCCATCTCCAACACGGCGGAGTACGGCGAGTACAAGACCGGTCCGCGCATCGTCACGCCGGAGACGAAGGCGGAAATGAAGCGCGTGCTGGACGACATCCAGTCAGGCCGCTTCACCCGCGACTGGATGCTGGAGTGCAAGGCCGGCCAGCCGAGCTTCAAGGCCACGCGCCGCCTCAACGACGCCCATCCCATCGAGGAGGTGGGGGCCCGCCTGCGCGGCATGATGCCGTGGATCAAGGCGAACGCGCTCGTCGACAAGGACAAGAACTGAGCCATTCGGGCCAGGGCCCATTCTGGCAGTGCGGGAGAGGGCGGCTTCGGCCGCCCTTTTTCGTTGTGTGTTTCAATCCTTGACACGGGGTGTAGAATGTCTAAATTTGGGACATCCGCGCTCCGCTGGGCTCGTCGCCCTGATCAGCTCCGCGGGCAGGTGCTGCCGTTTGCGCGCCGCTGCATGTTTTCAACAGTATTGGAGTATTGGCGATGGCGATCACGAATTCGACCGGCGTGTCGGATGTTACGGGTGGGGCTGCCTCTGGCGGCATCGCGGAAAACGCCCAGATGTTCAGGGATCTCATGGAGGGCGCGCCCGTTGCGGGGACGGGCGGGGAACCGGTGCGGGATATTTCGGGTTGGCCGACGCCGCCCGAAGGGCTGCCGGACAGCAAGCCGGAAGGCTCCGTCGACACGGGACCGAATCCGGGCGGCCTCCCGAGCGATACCATTCCGGTGATCCCGAGCGATACGGTACCGGTCCCGCCGGGCGCCACGATCTGATCTGCTTTCGTGCATCGGGGCGGGGTGGCTCGGCCACCGTGCCCGGAGCATGTCTGCACGCCTGTGCAGAATCCCGACACGCGCATCTCCTGGGCCGGGCGGCCGTGAACAGACCGCGCAGAATGTTCAGCAACGACCTCAACAGGAGATGTGAGTTATGTCTGTGATCGATTTTGGAGGTGTGTCCGGTGCAGAGGCCTTCGGGCCTGCGGAGGGCGCTCCGGCGCCGGCCGAATTCCAGAGCGCGCTCCTCACCGGGAGCAATCCGACCGATGAGAATGGCACCGACGAGAACGGCGACGGCGTGATCATCACCGATCCGAGCGTTCCGGCGCCGTGGCCGTGCGATTACGACGACGGTTCCAACCCGGCGTGCGGCTGAGGCCCGCATCGCGCCCCGGCCCCGGGCAGCGTGTCCGGGCCATGCGCATGTGAGCCGCCAGCGGCGGCGCTTGAGAGAAGACGAAAGGGGCGGCTTCGGCCGCCCCTTTTGCGTCAATCTGAGACATTTTGTGCTTGCATATGTCAACCCTCTGTATATGCTTTCCTTCATCAGGGCCGATAGCTGAGCCTCCCAAGGCTGTGAACAGACCCTCTGGCCCGATCTTTTGGTCTGTGGCTTTCGCGGTGACGCCGCGAGTTGCTTGGGAGGTTGAATCATGTCTCATCGCAGTGCGCATTCCGTTCTCTTCGCCGCCGATGGCGCGGACGACATCGCGTTCCGTCCCGTTCGGGCCGCTTGCCAGGTGGTCATTTTCGGCAAGATCGCCGATGCCGTGACCGGCGGCGGCGACGGCGGGGGCCTGCTCGGCGGCATCATGGGCGGCGGCGGCCCGCTCGGTGGCCTTGTCGATGCCGGTCTCGGCGCGCTCGGCCTCGAGGAGTTTGCGCCCTTCGTCGGGATCGGCGTCAATCTGCTGAGCGGCAACTATCTCGGCGCGGCGCAGGGCCTCGCGGGTACCTTCGGCGCTCCGGACGCCGTGAACGACATGCTGGGCGGCACTGGGCCGTTCGCCGGCCTGTTCAACGGCGAGGGTTTTGACCCGTTCGCTGCGCTCACGTCCCTCAAGGGTCTCGGCGGCGGGGTCGGCGAGGCGGCCGACCTGGCGCTGACCTTCGGCGAAACGCTGAAGGACGGTTTCCAGCGCGAGGACCTCGCGGCGCTGGAGCCCTTCCTCCAATCGGTGAACCCCGATGTGGCGAACGCCGCGCAGGGCGTGATCGGCGCGCTGAACGGCGGTGACCTGGAAGGGGCGTTCAACGCCCTGCAGTTCGGCCTCTCCGGTGTCGAGGGCGTGGGGCAGACCCTGGCCTTCGTCGGCACGGTGGCCGGCGGCAACATCGACGCCAGCCAGCTGACGGACTTCAGCGGACTTCCGAACCTGATCATGAACCTGACCGGCGGCAATTCGTAAGCACGCCGATTTGCGCCGGGGCCGGGTGGGCCGGCCCCCATGCGCACAACCGTCCTGGAACATTGGGGCAAGATGTTCTGGCAGTCTTTCGCAGCACCCCGGCGGTTGGCCCCGCCGGGGTGTCCTGCTTTTCGCGGCCGGTTCAGTTGATGCCGAGGATCGCCTTGGCCTTGGCGAGCGTGTCGACCGAGGCCTGGTGATTGCCGGCCTTGTGCTGCTGCTCGCCCTCGGCGCGCAGTTCTTTCACTTCCGCCATCTGCGCGTCGGACAGGTTGGCGGTCTTCAGCGCCTCGTCGATCTGCGCCATGTGCTTCGGGCAACTGGACGCGAACGCCGGCCCGGCGAAGAGGGCGAGCACGGCGGCGGTTGCGAGGGTCTTCTTCATCACAAATCCTCCCGATCAAGTGGATTTCGGATCTGCCGCGACCCGGGTCGGTGCCGGGCGCAGACAGACACATAGACCGCAGCAAGCAGCTGTTTAGTCCCTGGCGCGAAAGATTGAGGCTTGAACGCCACGGCTTCTTGCGTTTTATTTCCTCCCTGAGTTCGAGCGTAACGGAAACCATGACCCAGTTCGCGACCATCGATGCGGCGACCGCCGGGCAGCAGGATCTGCGCCCCGGTGCGGTGCTGTGCGGTCGCGGTGCGGCGCCGCTCGGCCTTCTTCTTCTCCTTATCTGCCCCTGAGCGTTGGCATGGCGCCGCGGGCGCCGGACGCTTGGGGGGGAAAAGCCGGAGCGCAAGGCCCGGAACACACTCATTGTGACCCGATTTTCCGACAAGGACTGCCGAGATGACACCGCAAGAGATCAACGATTCCAACTACGTCCGCATCTTCGACACGACGCTGCGCGACGGCGAGCAGAGCCCCGGCGCCTCCATGACGCTGGCCGAGAAGCTGAAGGTCGCAGAAGTTCTCGACGACATGGGCGTCGATGTGATCGAGGCGGGCTTCCCCATCGCCTCGAACGGCGACTTCGAGGCCGTGCGCGAGGTTGCCAAGCTGATGAAGCGCTCGACCGTGGCGGGCCTCTGCCGTGCCTCCAAGGTCGACATCGACCGCGCCTGGGAAGCGCTGCGCCACGCGAAGAGCCCGCGCATCCACACCTTCATCTCCACCTCGCCGCTGCACATGAAGGTCAAGCTGCAGATGGACCCCGAAGACGTGGTGGCCGCGATCCACGAGAGCGTGTCGCACGCCAGGCGCTATTGCGAGGACGTGGAATGGTCGGCCGAGGACGGCACGCGCACCGAGCCCGATTTCCTGTGCCGCATCGTCGAGACAGCGATCGCGGCCGGCGCCACGACCATCAACATCCCGGACACGGTCGGATACACGACGCCGGACGAGTATTTCGACATGTTCCGCATGGTCCGCGAGCGGGTGCCGAACGCCGACAAGGCGGTCTTCTCGGCCCATTGCCACAACGACCTTGGTCTGGCGGTCGCGAACTCGCTGGCGGCGGTGCGCGCCGGCGTGCGCCAGATCGAGTGCACGATCAACGGCCTGGGCGAGCGGGCGGGCAACGCCGCGATGGAGGAGATCGTCATGGCGCTGCGCGTGCGCCATGACGCCATGCCCTATGAGACCGGCATCGATTCCACCTATCTGACGCGGGCCTCCAAGCTCGTCTCGCAGGTGTCGGGGTTCCCCGTGCAGTACAACAAGGCGATCGTCGGCAAGAACGCCTTCGCGCACGAGAGCGGCATCCACCAGGACGGGATGCTGAAGGACGCCCAGACCTACGAGATCATGACCCCGGAATCGGTCGGCCTGAACAAGTCGAACCTGGTGATGGGAAAGCATTCCGGCCGTCACGCCTTCAAGGAGAAGCTGAAGGACCTGGGCTACGCGCTGGGCGACAATGCCTTCCAGGAGGCGTTCTCCCGCTTCAAGGACCTCGCCGACCGCAAGAAGAACGTCTACGACGAGGACATCGTGGCACTGGTCGACGACGAGCTGAACCGGGCCGGCGACCGCATCCGCGTGAAGTCGCTGCGCATCGCGTGCGGCACCGACGTGGTGCAGACCGCCGACCTGACGCTGGAAATCGACGGCAAGGTGTCTTCGGCCTCCATGTCCGGAGACGGCCCGGTGGACGCGATCTTCAAGGCGATCAAGAAGCTGACGGGCGAGTATCCGCACCTGGCGCTCTACCAGGTGCACGCGGTCACGGGCGGCACGGACGCGCAAGCCGAGGTCTCGGTGCGGCTGGAGGACGAGGGCCACGTCGCCTCCGGCCAGGGCGCCGACACCGACACGCTGGTCGCGTCGGCCAAGGCTTATGTCAACGCACTCAACCGGCTGATCGTCCGCCGCGAGAAGAGCGCACCGCAGGGGCTGCAGGCCTCGGCCTGATCCAGGCGCCCCCGATTCGCACCGAAGGGGCCGGCGGAATCCATCCGCCGGCCCCTTCTGCTGCGCTTCTTCGTTAAAAAATTCTGCCGGAACAACGCAGATGGTGGAGAATCGTTAACCCTGCCGCGTTACACCTTTCTCACCATCAGCCGGAGGGCTATAAAGGGAGCAGGGTGCTCGTGTCCGGTGTAATTGCCCCAACATGGCCGCCGGCGGCGCCGCAACGCATGCACGGGAAAGAATTTTCATGCTGGCTGGCCTCTTCGGCATGTTCTCATCGGACATGGCCATCGATCTCGGGACGGCGAACACGCTCGTCTATGTGAAAGGCCGGGGCATCGTCCTCAACGAGCCCTCCGTCGTCGCCATCAAGGAAGTGGGCGGCAAGAAGCAGGTTCTCGCCGTGGGCGAGGAAGCCAAGCTGATGCTTGGCCGCACCCCAGGAAACATCCAGGCGATCCGGCCGATGCGCGATGGCGTCATCGCCGACTTCGAGGTCGCCGAGGAGATGATCAAGCACTTCATCAAGAAGGTGCACAAGCGCGCCTCCTTCGCCTATCCGCGCGTGGTGATCTGCGTGCCGTCTGGTTCCACCGCCGTTGAGCGGAAGGCGATCAAGGAATCGGCGGAGCTTGCGGGTTCGCGCCGCGTCGGCCTGATCGAGGAGCCGATGGCCGCCGCTATCGGCGCCGGACTGCCGGTGACGGAGCCGACGGGCTCCATGGTCGTCGACATCGGCGGCGGCACGACGGAGGTCGCGGTGATCTCGCTCGGCGGCATCGTCTACAAGCGGTCGGTGCGGATCGGCGGCGACAAGATGGACGAGGCGATCATCGCCTTCATCCGCCGCGCCCATAACCTGCTGATCGGGGAGGCGAGCGCGGAGCGGATCAAGAAACAGATCGGCTCGGCGCGCCAGCCGCAGGATGGCGAAGGTCCGCACATGGAGATCAAGGGCCGCGACCTGATGAACGGCGTGCCCAAGGAGATCTCCGTCTCGCGCGCCCAGATCGCCGAGGCGATCGCGGAGCCGGTGAGCCAGATCGTCGAGGCGGTGAAACTCGCGCTCGAGGCAACCCCGCCGGAACTTGCAGCCGATATCGTCGACAAGGGCATCATGCTGACGGGCGGCGGCGCGCTGCTCGACTCCATCGACGTGGTGATCCGCGAGGCGACGGGCCTGCCCGTGACCATCGCGGAGGAGCCGCTGTCCTGTGTCGCCCTCGGCACGGGCAAGGCGCTCGAGCACAAGAGCGCGCTCAACCAGCTTCTGGCAGAGGTCTGACCTCGAAGGTCTGAAGGAAGGGGGAGCGAACCGGCATGGCGGAACCGCGGCTCCAGTTCCGGCGCGGCGCGCGCCAGTCCGTTGCCGGCCCCGCCGGCCGCGGGCTGGCGATCTTCCTCGTGCTCGCCGTGGCGCTGTTCGCGGCGGAGCGGACGCGAGTCGTCTCGACCGCCGGTCTGCGGGCCGCCGTGGACGACGCGCTTGCGCCAGTCCTCGGCCTCGCGCGGGAGCCGGTCGCGGCTGCCGGGCGGGCGGTGGAGACGGTCGCCCAATATCTTCGCGTCTACGAGGAGAACGCCCGCCTGCGGGAGGAAAACACCCGCCTGCTCGCATGGCAGTCGGTCGCGCTGCGGCTGGAGCAGGAGAACGCCGCGCTGCGCGCGCTTGGACGCTACGACGCGATGGAGACGGCGACCTTCGCATCGGCGCGCGTGGTGGCCGATGCGGGCGGACCGTTCGCGCGGACACTGCTGCTCGACCAGGGCAGCGAGGCCGGGATCGCGCGAGGGGATGCGGTGGTTGCAGCCGCCGGGCTGATCGGCCGCGTGGTGCAGGTGGGCCGCACATCGGCGCGGGTGCTGCTGCTCACCGACCTCAACAGCCACGTGCCAGTCATGGTTGAGCAGACCCGGGACCGCGGAATGTTGACGGGCCGCAACGCACCGCTGCCCCGGCTCGATTTCCTGACCGGCGATACACCGCCGGCGCGCGGGGCGCGGTTGCTCACGTCGGGCGATGGCGGGGTTTTTCCGCCGAACCTGCCCGTGGGCACCGTGAAGTCCATCGACCGGTCCGGCGCGCAGGTGTCGCTGTTCGCCGACCTGGAGCGGCTGGACTATGTGCGCGTCATGCGGCGCGCAGAGCATCGGCCCGGCAGCGACTTCGGGGCGGAGGCCGGGACGTCCGGCCCCGGCACCTGAGGCGGCGGCCGTGGCAGCGCTTCCGCGCAGTGGACGTGCGGCGCTCGTCTCGGCAGTTCCCGTGGCGACCTGCACCCTTGTCATGCTGTTCGGCGCCGCGCTGACCGGTACGGCCATCGCCCCGATCGTCGCGCCCCCGCTGGCCGTGGCCGCGATCTATTTCTGGACGCTGAACCGCGCGGACCTCATGCCGGTCGCGGCTGCGTTCTGCGTCGGGCTGGTGCAGGACTTCGTCTCCGGAACGCCGCTCGGCGCCTGGGCACTGGCTGCCACGCTCGTCTGCGGGATGACGCACGGTCAGCGGCGTGCCCTGGCACTGCGGCCGTTTCCGATTGCCTGGCTGGCGTTTGCCGGTATCGCCGGCGTCGCGATGCTGGTGATCTGGGGGCTCGTGTCCATCGCCGCGTTTGCACCGCCGCCGGTGTCGCCGGTGCTGATCCAGTATCTGCTGCTGTTGGGCGCCTATCCGCCGATTGCGCTGGTGCTGGGGCGCGTGCAGCTTGCAACGCTGCGCTATGCGTGAGGGAGAGCGATGAACTCGACCGCGCGCCAGCATGAACGAAGTTTCACCCGCAGGGCGCTGTTGCTCGGCGGCTTGCAGTTGGGTGCATTCGTGGTGCTCGGGGGGCGCCTCTACCAGTTGCAGGTGGTGGACGGGGAGCAGTTCCTTCTTCGTGCCGAGGACAACCGGATCAACATGCGCCTGCTGGTGCCGGAGCGTGGCCGGATCCTCGACCGCAACGGACGCCCGCTTGCCGTGAACCGTCCGAATTACCGCGTGCTCATCGTCCCGGAGGACACCGAGGACATGGAGGCGACGCTCGACGCCGTCGCCGGCATCGTTCCTCTCGACGAGAAGACCCGCCAGCGTGTGCGCCGGGACGTTGCGCGCAACCGCTCGTTCGTGCCTGTCACGGTGGTCGAGAATCTCGACTGGGAGACCTTCGCGGCGGTGAATGCGCACCTGCCCTCGTTGCCGGGCGCCGTACCCGATGTGGGTGCCGCGCGGGATTATCCGCTGGGTCACACCGCTGCGCATCTCGTCGGATACGTCAGCAACGTGTCCGAGCGCGACGTCGCGGCAGAGCCCGACAATCCCCTGCTCGGCCAGCCGGCCTTTCGCATCGGCAAGGGCGGGGTCGAGAAGGAACAGGACCTGGTGCTGCGCGGCCAGGCGGGATCGAGCCGCGTCGAGGTGAATTCGATGGGGCGGGTGATCCGCGAGGTCGGGCGCAGCGATGCCGTCGCGGGCCAGGACGTGACCCTGACCATCGATGCCGACCTGCAGGAGTACGCCTTTGCCCGGCTGTCGGGCGAGAGTGCCGCGGCCTGTGTCATGGACGTGCGGGTCGGCGATGTGCGCGCGCTCGTCTCCACGCCCGGCTACGACCCCAATTCCTTCGTTACCGGCATCTCGCGCAAGGACTGGCAGGCGCTGCTCGCCGATCCCTACAATCCGCTGCTCAACAAGGCGATCGCGGGTCAGTATCCGCCCGGTTCGACCTTCAAGATGCTGGTCGCGATGGCGGCGCTGGAAAGCGGTGCGGTCGATCCCGGGCACACGGTCGTCTGCAACGGCAGCTACCGGCTCGGCAACCACACCTTCCATTGCTGGCGTCGCGGCGGGCACGGGAGGGTCGACTTCAAGGACTCGCTGAAGCACTCGTGCGACGTATTCTACTACGACATCGCGCGCCGGACCGGCATCGACCAGATCGAGGCGATGGCGAAGGCCTTCGGGATCGGCACGCGCCTCGACATCGGCCTGCCGTCGGAGGGCGAGGGGCTGATGCCTTCGCGCGAATGGGTGCGGGCTGCCAAGGGGCGGAGCTGGCTACAGGGCGAGACGCTCATCACGGGGATCGGCCAGGGGGCCGTCCTCGCCACGCCGCTGCAGCTTGCGACCATGACCGCACGCATCGCCAACGGCGGACTGGCGATCCGGCCACGCCTGTTCCGCGCGGTTGGCGGGCAGGAGCTGGAGGTGCCGCCGCTGCGCCAGATCCCGGTGTCGGACGCGGTCATGCGCGTCGTCCGCGAGGGCATGGATGCGGTGTCGAACGAGCAGGGCGGAACCGCCTATCGCAGCCGCATCGCGCACGAGGGGCTGGAGATTGCCGGGAAGACAGGCACCTCGCAGGTTCGCCGTATCACCAAGGCGGAGCGTGCCCGCGGCGTGACGCGGAACGAGGATCTGCCCTGGAACCGCCGCGACCACGCGCTGTTCGTGGCCTACGCGCCGCGCCACGACCCGCGCTACGCGATCTCGGTGGTGGTCGAGCATGGCAGCAGCGGTTCGGGGGCTGCAGCCCCGGTGGCGCGCGACATCCTGATGGAGACGATCCGGCGCGACCCGATCCTTTCGGCGCGCCTGCGCGAGGATACGGACGTGGAAAGGTCCTGAGGCGATGGCGCTCACCCGCGTTCAGGACGACCGGACGATTGGCGCCCGCCTGCTGGAGGTGAACTGGGGCCTGCTGCTGCTGTTGTGCACCGCCGCCGCCATCGGCACGGCGATGCTGTTTTCGGCGGCGGACGGCAGCTTCTCTCCCTGGGCCGGGCGGCACATCCTGCGTTTCTCGGTGTTCCTGGGCCTGGCGGTCGCGATTGCCGTCATCGACATCCGCTTCTGGATGAAGCTTGCGTATCCGGCCTATCTCGTGGCGCTGGTCCTGCTGATCGGTGTGGAGGTCGCGGGCGTGCGCGGCAAGGGTGCCGAGCGCTGGATAGACCTCGGCGTGCTTCAGCTTCAGCCGTCCGAGATCATGAAGATCGCGCTCGTGATGGCGCTTGCGCGCTATTATCACGGGGTACCCTACGACCGCATCCGCAGCCCGCTGACGCTCGTTGTCCCGGCGCTGATGGTGCTCGCGCCCGTGGCGCTGGTGCTGCGCCAGCCCGATCTCGGCACAGCGCTGCTGCTGGTGTTCGAAGGGACGGCGCTGGTGCTGGCGGCGGGCGCAAGCATCTGGCTTTTCGTTGCTGCCGGTGCAGCCGCGGCGGGCTTCGCACCGATCGCCTGGAGCTACCTGAAGGACTATCAGAAGGACCGGATCCTCACCTTCCTCGATCCCGAGCGCGACCCGATGGGGGCGGGCTATCACATCATCCAGTCGAAGATCGCCTTCGGGTCCGGCGGCGTCTGGGGCCGCGGCTACATGCAGGGGCCGCAGAGCCAGCTCGACTTCCTGCCCGAGAAGCAGACCGACTTCGTCTTCACGATGATCGCGGAGGAACTGGGCATGGTCGGGGGCTTGTGCGTGCTCGCCCTCTATCTGCTGATCGTCGCCTATGCAATCGCGATCGCGCTTCAGGTGCGGCACGTCTTCGGCCGGCTGCTGGCGCTTGGCGTCAGCGTCGTGATGTTCCTCTACGTCTCGATCAACACGGCGATGGTCATGGGGTTGATCCCGGTGGTCGGGGTGCCGCTGCCGCTTATATCCTACGGCGGAACGTCTATGCTCACCGTGATGACGGGTTTCGGTTTGCTCATGAGTGCCTATGTCTGGCGCAACGTCGAGATTCCGAGGTATCAATCTCGCCTGTGAGGCGAACCGGGAGGGACCTTTTCGTGACGGCCGGATGGATGCGCGCGCTGGGGTTTCTTCTGCTGTTCGGGACGACCGGGCTGTTCTGCCTGCGCGCCATCGGCTCCGCGGGATTCTGAACGGGGACAGCGGGGCCATGCCTGAACTCTACACCGGCGACAGGGCGCGCACGCTGGCCAGCAACGCGGTCTGGCTGCACCTGCTGCCCTTGCCCCTGATCTTCGCGGCGCTGGGATCGCTTGCCGGCGGGCGGCTGGGTGAGCTTGCGCTGGAGGTGTGCGGTTTCGTGGGCCTGATGGCGGGCGCGATCCTCGTGCGCCAGGGGCTCGTGCGGGAGCGCGACTACAACCGGCGAACCGTCGCCCGCGCCCCGCGCCTTCCGCGCAAGCTGCTGGGAGCCGCCCTCTACGGCGTGTCCACCGGGGCGGTCGTCCTGGCGACGGGCATGGGCCTGAGCGTGGCCGCGGTGGCGGCATCGGGCGCGGCGCTGGGCGTCGCGTTCGTCTATGGCCTCGATCCGCGCCGAGACAAGGCGGTGCAGGGTGCAGGCGGCGTCACCACGGCGGAGGTCGAGGAGACGGTCAGGACCGCGCTGGCCAAGATCGCGGGCATCGACGCCGCGGCCCGGCAGATCGGCAACATGGAGTTGCGTGCCCGCCTCGGCCGGATCGCGTCGCGTGCCCGGGACATCGTGGGCGTGCTCGAGAGCGACCCGAAGGACATCCGCCGCGCGCGCAAGTTCCTGCATGTCTACCTGGACGGCGCGCGCGATGTCGCCGCCAAGTACGCCGCCACCCATGCGCGTGTCGAGAGCGGGGAACTGGAGGAGAATTTCCGCCGTGTGCTCGAAGGCATGGAAAAGACGTTCGAGGCGCAGCATATGCGGCTTCTGGCTGACGACGTGAACGACCTCGACGTCGACCTCGAGGTGTTGCGGCTGAGGCTCAAGGAGGAAGGCGTCGTCTGACGGGCGGGCCGTCGGGGGGCGGGTAAATGGATCGCGCCTTGTGCGCTGGTAGAGGAGGCTGGGTAGATGGCTGACCGGATCGAAACCGCCGAGACGGAGTTGCGCGACGCGCTGGCTCCGCTGTCCGAGATCAAGGCCGAGATCGTCCCTGCCGAGGCGACGCCGGAAGAGAACGCGCGCATCGCCCAGATCGCCGCGGCCATCGACCTGAGCAACTCCAACGCCATCGTGACCTTCGGGGCAGAGGCGCAGGAGAAGCTGACCGACATCTCCGACCAGATGCTGGGCGACGTGCGGAACAAGGACACCGGGCCCGCGGGCGACGCGATCCGCCGCGTTGTCACCGCGATGCGCGGCTTCGACGTCGAAGGGCTGAAGAACAAGCAGGGCTGGCTTGCCCGGCTGTTCCGCCTCGCCGACCCGCTGGTCCAGTTCGCCCAGAAGTTCGAAGGCGTGCAGAAGCAGATCGATACGATCACGATCGAGCTGGAAGGCCACAAGACCAAGCTGATGAAGGATGTGGTCGCGCTCGACCGGCTCTACGACGCGACGCGCGACTATTACCACGAGCTTGCGCTCTACATTGCGGCGGGCGAGCAGCGGCTGGCCACCCTCGACAAGGAGGAGCTGCCGGCGCTGGAGGCGGCGGCGAAAGCCTCGGGAGAGATGCTGGACGCGCAGAAGGTGCGCGACCTGCGCGCCGCGCGCGACGACCTGGAGCGGCGCGTCCACGACCTGAAGCTGACCCGCCAGGTCACGATGCAGTCCATGCCGTCGATCCGCCTCGTGCAGGAGAACGACAAGGGCCTCATCACCAAGATCAACTCGACCATCGCCAACACGGTCCCGCTGTGGAAGCAGCAGATCGCGCAGGCCCTGACCATCCAGCGCTCGCGCCAGGCGGCGGCGAGCGTGAAGCAGGCGACGGACCTGACGAACGAGCTTCTGACCGCGACGTCGGAGACACTGGGGATCGCCAACCGCGAGGTGCGCACGCAGCTTGAGCGCGGCATCGTCGACATCGAGACGCTGAAGAAGGCGAACGACGCGCTGATCGGCACCATCAACGACGCGCTCAACATCGCCGACGAGGGGCGCAAGAAGCGGGCCGAGGCCGAGACGCAGTTGAAGGTCATGGAAGAGGAACTGAAGCGCACGCTCGCCGCCGCGAAGGCGCGCACGGGAACGGGCAGCTGAGCGGCGCGGCAGCGTACCGGACGGGAGGAACGACATGAGCCTTTGGGACCGCCTGATGGGCGAGTTCATCGACGTCATCGACTGGGTCGATTCGTCGAACGACACGATGGTCTGGCGGTTCGAGCGGCACGGCAACGAGATCAAGTACGGCGCAAAGCTGACCGTACGGGAGGGGCAGACGGCGGTCTTCGTGAACGAGGGCAGGCTAGCCGACGTTTTCCCGCCGGGCATGTATTTGCTCGAGACCAAGAACCTGCCGATCCTCTCGACCATCCTGCACTGGGACCACGGCTTCCAGAGCCCGTTCAAGGCCGAGGTCTATTTCGTCAGCACGCGGCGGTTCACGGACCTCAAGTGGGGCACCAAGAACCCGATCATGTTGCGCGATGCAGAGTTCGGGCCGGTGCGGCTCCGGGCCTTCGGCACCTACGAGGTGCGCGTCGCCGACCCGACCCGCTTCCTGCGGGAGATCGTCGGCACCGACGGCCACTTCACGACGGACGAACTGACCGACCAGCTGCGCAACCTGATCGTGTCGCGCTTCGCGACCGTGCTGGGGGCCTCGGGCATTCCGGCGCTCGACCTCGCCGCGAACTACCAGACGCTCGGCCGCTATGTGACGGACAAGATCGCGGGCGATTTCCTCGCCTATGGCATCGAGCTGACCAATCTGCTCGTGGAGAACGTGTCGCTGCCGCCGGAGGTGGAGGCGGCGCTGGACCGGCGCACCAGCATGGGGGTGGTGGGCGATCTCGACCGCTACACGCGCTTCCAGTCGGCGGAGGCGCTGAGAACCGCGGCGGCCAATCCGGGCGGTGCGGCGGGTGCGGGCGTCGGCATCGGCGCGGGCGTCGCCATGGGCCAGACGATGGGCGCCGCCCTCGGCGGGGCCGCGCCCTGGGGTGCGCGGTCTGCGCCGCAGCAGCCCGCCGCAACGCCGCCGCCACCGCCGCCGCCGCCCGCGGGGCCGGTTTTCTGGATCGCCGCGAAAGGGGAGCGGCAGGGCCCCTTCGACATGGGCACGCTCAAGGGACTGGCGCGCGAGGGCAAGCTCACGCCCGACACGCTGGTCTGGACCGACGGCATGGAGGGCTGGGAGAAGGCCAGCGCCGCGCCCTCGCTGAGCGTCCTGTTCGGCGCCATGCCGCCGCCCTTGCCGGGGGCGTGACGCGGGAGGCCGCATGACCGACGCGGCGGAGGAGGGCAGGCGCTTCCCCTGCGCCATGTGCGGGGCGAAGCTCGCCTATGCGCCCGGCACCGAGGTGCTCGCCTGCGCCTATTGCGGGCACGAGAACCGGATCGCGGCACGGGGAAGCGTCGAGGAACTGGACTATCTCGCGGGCCTGCGCGACCTCGCCGCGACCGTCCCGACGGAGGAGCGGCGAACCGTCAAGTGCGACGCCTGCGCGGCGAGCTTCGAGTTCGATCCGAAGCTGCACGCAAGCGCTTGTCCCTTTTGCGGCAGTCCGATCGTCGTCGCGCCGACGCTCACCCGCGTGTTCCAGCCGCAGGGCGTGCTGCCGTTCCAGATCGCGGAGCGCGATGCGCGCGCCGCGCTCAAGACATGGCTCGGCTCGCGCTGGTTCGCGCCCAATTCCCTGGCGACTGCAGCCGAACAAAACGGTTCGCTGTCCGGGCTCTACGTGCCGTTCTGGACCTATGACTCGCAGACGGCAACGGCTTATACCGGGCAGCGGGGCGATGCCTATTGGGTAACGCAAACCGTCACGGTGAACGTCAACGGCAAACCCCAGCGCCAGACCCGGCGCGTGCGCAAGATCCGCTGGACACCGGTCAGCGGCCGCGTGGCGCGCGCCTTCGACGACGTTCTGGTGGTGGCGAGCCACAGCCTGCCGCGCCGATATGTCGAGGCGCTGGCGCCCTGGCCGCTCGGCGCGGTGAAGCCCTATGACGCGGCGTGGCTCGCGGGCTACCGGGCGGAAACCTACCAGGTCGCGCTCGACGACGGGTTCGAGGACGCGCGCCACCAGATGGACGCGGTGATCCGCGGCGACATCCGGCGCGACATCGGCGGCGACGCCCAGCGCATCGGCCACGTCGACACGCGCCATGCGAACGTGACCTTCAAGCAGGTCCTCTTGCCCGTGTGGATGGCCGCCTACCGTCACGGCGGCAAGAGCTATCGTTTCATGGTCAATGCCGCGACCGGCGAGGTGCAGGGGGAGCGTCCCTATTCCTGGGTGAAGATCGCGCTCGCCGCGGCAGCCGCGCTGGTCGCGGCGGGCATCCTCGCCATGGTCTATGCCGGGGGCGGGTTCGAGGGGCTGAACTAGCCCTTCACGCAGCGCAGGACGAAGACGAGCGTGTCGCCCTCCTCGCGCTGCTCGACCAGTTCATGTCCGCTGGTGTCGCAATAGTGCGGGAAGTCGATGCGCGCGGCCGGGTCGGTGGCGAGCACGGTCAGCAGCGCGCCGGGCGCAAGGCTGCCCATCCTCTTGCGCGCCTTCAGAACCGGAAGCGGGCATTGCAGCCCGCGCACGTCGAGCGTTTCGGTCATCTTCCGTCCTTGAGCCTCGCCTGCAAGCTGGCATGCTGTCCGTCTATGCCACGGGCGGCGCAGACGCGAAAAGAGGGCGCGTGCGCACCGCGACATGTCGCTCGTGCGATGGCCGGGACGGACGGCTTGTGCGTGTTATCTTCATGGCCAACGCACCGGCGGAAAATACTTGGAACGCATGACGATGGCAGATGGCGGCGGCGAGATGGAGAGACCCCCGATCCCCGGCGGGCGGGGTGGGCGCAAGGCGCGGCCCACGCCCAGGGGGCGGCAGGCCGATCCGGCGGCGCTGGAAGAGGTTCGGGCGTTGCTCGGCGACCGGCCCCGCGGGCGGGACCTGCTGATCGAGCATCTGCACCTGATCCAGGACGCGCGCGGGCACATTTCGGCGGCACACCTGAGGGCGCTCGCCGCTGAGCTGCGCTTGTCGCAGGCCGAGGTCTATGAGGTCGCGACCTTCTACGCCCATTTCGACTTGGTGAAGGAAGGGGCGATGCCGCCGCCTGCGACCACAATCCGGGTTTGCGACTCGCTCACCTGCGCGCTGAAGGGGGCCGAGGCTCTGAGGGGCGCGCTGGAGGCCGGTACGGACCCGGCGGAGGTGCGCGTCGTGCGTGCGCCCTGCATGGGGCGGTGCGCCGTGGCCCCGGTCGCGGAGGTCGGCCACGCTCACGTGGACCATGCGACGCCTGAGGCGGTGCTGGAGGTGGTTGCGTCGGGTGTGCGGAGCCCGGAGATCCCGGACTACGCGGGCCTCGACGACTATCGCGCGGGCGGCGGCTACGGGCTGCTCGCCCGCGTGCGGTCGGGCGCGGTGGCGGTGGAGGACCTGATCGCGACGCTGTCGGACGCGGGGCTGAGGGGCCTCGGCGGCGCGGGTTTCCCGGCGGGGCGGAAATGGCAGATCGTGCGGGGCTTCGACGGCCCGCGCCTGATGACGGTCAACGGAGACGAGGGAGAGCCCGGCACCTTCAAGGACCGCTACTGGCTGGAGCGCGATCCGCATCGTTTCCTCGAGGGCATGCTGATCGCCGCCCACGCCGTCGCGGCCGAGCGGGTCTATATCTACATGCGCGACGAATATCCCGCCGTGCTGGCGATCCTGGCGCGCGAGATCGCCGCGCTGGAGGCCGCGGGACTGACAGCGCCGGGGTTCGTCGAGGTGCGGCGCGGTGCGGGCGCCTACATCTGCGGCGAGGAGAGCGCGATGCTCGAATCGATCGAGGGCAAGCGCGGGCTGCCGCGCCACAAGCCGCCCTATATCGCCGAGGTGGGGCTCTTCGGGCGACCCACGCTCAACCACAATGTCGAGACGCTGTTCTGGATCCGCGACATCGTGGAGAAGGGGGCCAACTGGTTCGCGGGCCAGGGCATGAACGGGTCGAAGGGCTTCCGCTCCTGGTCGGTGTCGGGGCGGGTGCGGGAACCGGGCGTGATCGTCGCACCCGCGGGCGTGACGGTGCGCGACCTGATCGCGCGCGCGGGCGGCATGGAGGAGGGGCACGTCTTCAAGGCCTATCTTCCAGGCGGAGCGTCCGGCGGCATCCTTCCGGCGGCGATGGACGACGTGGCGCTCGACTTCGGCGGGCGGCTGGCGGAGCTTGGCTGCTTCGTCGGCTCGCACGCGGTGGTCATCCTGTCGGACAAGGACGACATGCGAGAAGTTGCCATCAACCTGTTGAAATTCTTCGAAGATGAAAGCTGCGGGCAATGCACGCCCTGCCGCGTGGGCTGCGAGAAGGCGGTCAGGCTGATGGAGCGTGAGCGCTGGGACGCAGGCCTGCTGGAGGAGTTGTGTGCGGCGATGGCCGACGCCTCCATCTGCGGGCTGGGGCAGGCGGCGCCGAACCCGATCCGGTCCGTCCTGCGCTTCTTCCGGGAGGAGGTGGCATGAGCGGCGATACGGTTCGTTTCACGCTCGACGGCCGTGAAGTCGAGGCCCGGCCCGGCGAGACCATCTGGCAGGTGGCCGCGCGGGAGGGCACGACGATCCCGCACCTGTGCTGGCGGCCCGCACCCGGCTACCGCGCCGACGGCAATTGCCGCGCCTGCATGGTCGAGGTGGAGGGGGAGCGGGTGCTCGCCGCCTCCTGCCTGCGCCAGCCCGCCGACGGCATGGTGGTGAAGACGCAAAGCGACCGCGCGGTGAAGGCGCGCGCCATGGTCATGGAGCTTCTGGTGGCCGACCAGCCGCCGCAGGAGGTGGCGCACGACACGGAGGCGAGCTTCTGGCGCTGGGCGGATGCTCAGGGGATCGCCACCTCCCGCTTTCCGCGCGCCTGGGACGAGGAGAGCGCGCCTGCGCCCGACACCTCGCACCCGGCGATGGCGGTCAATCTCGACGCCTGCATCCAGTGCAATCTGTGCGTCCGCGCCTGCCGCGAGGTGCAGGTGAACGACGTCATCGGCATGGCCTATCGCGGGCCGGACGCGCTTATCGTCTTCGATTTCGGCGACCCGATGGGGCAGTCGACCTGCGTGGCGTGCGGGGAGTGCGTGGCCGTCTGTCCGACAGGCGCGTTGATGCCTGCCTCCATCGTCGACATGGCGACCCAGACCGGCGGCCGCGTGGCGGATGCGGAGGTGGCGAGCGTCTGCCCCTATTGCGGGGTCGGCTGCCAGATCAGCTACAAGCTGCGCGACGGAAAGATTGCGTGGGTCGAGGGGCGCGACGGCCCCGCGAACGAAAACCGGCTGTGCGTTAAGGGCCGCTTCGGCTTCGACTATGTCAGCAGCCCGGAGCGGCTGAGCGTGCCGCTGATCCGCAAGGAAGGCGCGCCCAGGGGCCTCAACGTCGATCCGGCCAACCCCTGGACGCACTTCCGCCCGGCAAGCTGGGAGGAGGCGCTGGACGCCGCCGCGGACGGGCTTGCGGCGCTTCGGGACGCCCACGGCGGGCGGGCGGTCGCGGGCTTCGGCTCGGCCAAGTGCTCGAACGAGGAAGCCTATCTCTTCCAGAAGCTGATCCGCACGGGCTTCGGGCACAACAATGTCGACCATTGCACGCGGCTCTGCCACGCATCCTCGGTCGCGGCCCTCATGGAGGGGATCGGATCGGGCGCGGTGACGGCCACGTTCAACGAGTGCCTGAAATCCGACGTGATCGTCGTGATTGGGGCAAATCCGACGGAAAATCATCCGGTTGCCGCCACATACTTCAAGCAGTCTGTGAAGAATGGCGCGAAGCTGATCGTCATGGATCCGCGCGGCATGGGGCTGAAGCGCTTCGCCACGCACATGCTGCAGTTCCGGCCCGGCACCGACGTCGCCATGCTCAACGCGATCATGCATGCGATCGTGGAGGAGGGGCTCTACGATACCCAGTACCTGCAGGCACACACCGACGGGTTCGAGGCGCTGAAGGCGCATCTCGCCGACTATGCGCCGGAGAAGATGGCGGAAGTCTGCGGCATCGACGCGGCAACGCTGCGAGAGGTGGCGCGCCTCTATGGCACGGCAGAGCGGGCAATGATCTTCTGGGGCATGGGCGTCTCGCAGCACACGCACGGGACGGACAATGCGCGCTGCCTGATCTCGCTGGCGCTGATGTGCGGCCAGTCGGGCCGGCCGGGGACGGGCCTGCACCCCTTGCGCGGGCAGAACAATGTGCAGGGCGCCTCCGACGCGGGCCTGATCCCGATGGTGCTGCCGGACTACGCCAAGGTCTCGCTGGCCGAGGCGCGGGAGAAGTTCGGCGCGCTGTGGGGGGCGGAGATCGACCCGCAGCCGGGCCTGACGGTCGTCGAGATCATCGACGCCATCGCGCGCGGCGACATCCGTGGCATGTACGTCATGGGCGAGAACCCGGCCATGTCGGACCCGGATGCCGCCCACGCGCGAGAGGCACTGGCGGGGCTCACGCATCTCGTGGTGCAGGACATCTTCCTGACCGAGACGGCGATGATGGCGGACGTGGTGCTGCCCGCGACGGCGTGGCCGGAGAAGGACGGCACCGTCACCAACACCAACCGGCAGGTCCAGATGGGCCGCAAGGCGGTCGCTGCACCGGGCGGGGCGAAGCCCGACTGGTGGATCACGGTGGAGATCGCGCGCAGGCTGGGCCTCGATTGGGACTACACGCACCCGCGCGAGGTGTTTGCGGAGATGGCCCGCGGCATGGCCTCGCTCGACAACATCACGTGGGAGCGGCTGGAGCGGGACGGGGCGGTCACCTATCCCTCGCTCTCGCCCGAGGATCCCGGGCAGGCGGTCGTTTTCTCCGACCGGTTCCCGACGGTGGACGGGCGCGCGCGCCTCGTGCCCGCTACGGGGGTCTCGCCGGCGGAAAGTCCGGATGCCGAGTATCCGATGGTGCTGACCACGGGCCGGCAACTCGAACACTGGCACACAGGCGCGATGACGCGGCGGGCGGGCGTGCTCGACGCGCTGGAGCCAGCGCCCACGGCCTCGCTCCATCCCTTCGCGCTGCGGAGGATGGGCATCGCAGCGGGCGACATGGTGCGGGTGACGACGCGCCGCGGCGCGATCACGCTGCAGGCGCGCGCCGACGAGGCGCTGCAACACGACATGGTGTTCATCCCCTTCGCCTATGTGGAGGCGGCGGCGAACATCCTGACCAACCCGCAGCTCGATCCCGACGGCAAGATCCCGGAGTTCAAGTACGCCGCCGCGCGAGTGGAGAAGGCGGAGGCCGAGGCCGCGGAATAGGCGGGGGGACTCAGCTCGCCCTGCGCCTTGTCGCGCGGGAGGGGCCGACCCATACTCACCCCCCATGGACGAGTTTCACATCCGCCCCGATCCGCACGACCCGCGCCTGACGCAGGCTGTCGAAGGCCTCGACCAGGACAGCAAGCCCGTCGCCTCGCGCGTGGTGATGGAGCGCCCGCTGACGATCTTCCTGAACCGGCAGGAGGTGGTGACGTCGATGACCATCGGCGACCATCCGGAGATGCTGGCGGTCGGCTTCCTGCTGAACCAGAACATGCTGCGCGCCGACGACGAGATCGTCGCCATCGACCATGACGAGGACCTCGACATCGTGGTCGTTCGCACAGCACGTGAAACGAATTACGAGGAAAAGCTCAAGAAGAAGATCAGGACCAGCGGGTGTGCGCAAGGCACGGTCTTCGGCGACATTATGGAGACGTTCGGGCAGGCGAAGCTCGCGCCGGATGCGCGCGTGCGCACGTCCTGGCTCTATGCGCTGTCGAAGAAGATCAACACGAGCCCGAGCCTCTATCTCGAGGCGGGCGCGATCCACGGCTGCGTGCTCTGCCAGGAGGACCGGCCGCTGGTCTACATGGAGGACGTCGGCCGCCACAACGCCGTCGACAAGATCGCGGGCTACATGCACATGAACAAGGTGCCCGCGGCGGACAAGATCTTCTACACGACGGGACGCCTGACCTCGGAGATGGTCATCAAGACGGTGCAGATGGGGATCCCCGTACTCGTCTCCCGGTCCGGCTTCACGGCGTGGGGTGTGGAACTGGCGCGGCAGGCGAACCTGACGCTCATCGGGCGGATGAAGGGCAAGCGGTTCCTTGCGCTCTCCGGCCTCGACCGGATCGTGTTCGACGCCGACCTCGGCCGCGTCGAGGACGAGGACCGCCGCCACGCCCGCAAGGCGAGCCACGCCGATGCCGATTGAGCCTGCCCGCGACGTCGTCGGCGTGCTGCTGGCGGGTGGCCTTGCGCGCCGCATGGGTGGGGGCGACAAGCCGCTGAAGGAGATCGGCGGCAAGAGCATTCTCGAGCATGTGATCGGCCGGGCCCGGCCACAGGTCCGTGCGCTGGTCTTGAACGCGAACGGACCGGCGGAGCGGTTCGCGCACTTCGGCTTGCCGGTCGCGGCGGACGTGGTGGAGGGGTTCGCGGGGCCGCTCGCGGGCATTCTCACGGGGCTCGAATGGGCCGGAGCCAACGTGCCCGAGGCGACCCACGTCGCAAGTTTCGCGACCGACACGCCCTTCCTGCCGCACGACCTGGTGGCGCGGATGGCGGCCGAGATGGAGCGGGCGGGTGCGCGGCTTGCCTGCGCTGCGAGCGGCGGGCGCACGCACCCGGTCTTCGGGCTCTGGCCGGTCGATCTCGCCGACGACCTCGCCCGCGCGATGCGGGAGGAGGAGGTACGGAAGGTCGACCTCTTCACCGCGCGCTATCCGCTGGCCGAGGTTGCCTTCGCTTCCGAACCGGTCGATCCCTTCTTCAACGCCAATCGTCCCGACGACCTGACGGAGGCCGAACGGCTTCTCGACCGGATCGCCGTCGCGGACTAGGGTTGCGGCCAAACGGGATGAAGAGGCGGCAGACATGCGGATTTTCGGAATCACGGGCTGGAAGAACAACGGCAAGACCACGCTCGTCGAGCGGCTGGTGACGGAGATCGTCGGCCGCGGCTTCACCGTCTCCACCATCAAGCACGCCCACCACGCCTTCGACGTCGACCAGGAGGGCAAGGACAGCTGGCGGCACCGGCAGGCGGGGGCGAAGGAGGTGCTGGTGGCATCGGCCGCGCGCTGGGCGCTGATGCACGAGGTGCGGGACGGGGAGGACGAACCGGCGCTCGCGGACCTGCTGGAGCGGCTCGCGCCCGTGGACCTCGTGATCGTCGAGGGCTACAAGCGCGACACGCACGACAAGCTGGAGGTGCACCTCGTCGAGACCGGCGGGCCCGGCGGGCGCGAACTGATCGCGCGCAACGATCCGACGATCCGCTTCGTCGCCTCGAATGGCGACGTGGAGGACGTGGACGTGCCTGTGCTCGACATCGACGACGTGCCGACCATTGCCGACGCGATCCTCGCGCACGTCGGCCTGCCGGAGCGGAAATGACCGGCAAGGCAGACACGCCCGGACCCCGCCTCGCCGACGATTGCTTCGCCGGGCCGCAGAAGCTGCTGCGCGCAGAGGAAGCGCTGGCCGCGATCCTCGGCGCTGCGGTGACGGTTGCGGAGCGTGAGGAGGTGCCGGTGGAGGAGGCGGGCGGGCGCGTGCTCGCCGAGGAGATTGCCGCGCCGCAGGACGTGCCCGCCTTCGACAATGCCGCGGTCGACGGCTACGCGTTCGCCCATGCAAGTCTCGCCCATCCGGGGCCGACGCGGCTGGCCATTGCTGGACGCGCGGCAGCGGGGCATCCGTTCGAAGGTGCCGTCCGGCTGGGCGAGGCGGTACAGATCCTGACGGGCGCGATGGTGCCCGAAGGGGCCGACACCATCGTCATGCAGGAGGATGTGGAGACCGCGGACGGTCACGTCATCGTCCCGGCGGGCGCGAAGCCTGGGGCGAACCGGCGCCGCAAGGGCGAGGACGTGAAGGCGGGCAGCGTGATCCTCGGCCCCGGCCACCGGATGCGGCCGCAGGACGTGGGCGCGGCGGTCTCGCTGGGGCGCGGCCGGCTGAAGGTGCGCCGGCGGCTGCGCGTCGCGATCTTCTCCACCGGCGACGAGATCGTGCCGCCCGGCGCGGATCTGCCGCCGGGCCAGGTTTACGACGCGAACCGGCCGATCCTGCGCGCGCTGCTCGCCCCGCTCGGCGTCGGCCTGATCGACCTCGGCGTGCTGCGCGACGAGCGCGGCCGCGTGCAGGCGGCGCTGGAGGATGCGGCGGCGCGCGCGGACCTGATCCTGACCACGGGCGGCGCATCGAAGGGTGCCGAGGATCACGTCATGGCCTCGGTCGAGGCGATCGGCAGGCTCCACGCCTGGCAGCTTGCGATCAAGCCGGGACGTCCGCTCGGCATGGGCCAGATCGGCGACACCGTGTTCGTGGGACTTCCGGGCAATCCGGTCGCGGCCATCGTCTGCTTCCTGATGTTCGTGCAGCCCCTGATGGCGCGGCTGCAGGGGGAGACGTGGCGGCCACCCTTGCGCGTGCGCGTGCCCGCCCGCTTCGAGATGAAGAAGAAGCCCGGCCGGCGCGAATATCTGCGCGGGATCGGCGTGCGGGAGGCGGACGGCACGCTGACCGGCGTCGCCAAGTTCCCGCGCGACGGGTCGGGTATCCTCACCTCGCTGCGGGAGGCCGACGGCCTGATCGAGGTGGCGGAGGAGACGACGCGGATCGCCGAGGGCGACCTCGTCACCTTCCTGCCCTTCCACGCGCCGGGCCTGATGTGAGCGCACCGCCTGCGTCCGGCCCGCGTGGTCCGCGCCTTCCCCCCGCGGTGGGCGTATCGCTGCTCTATGCGGCGGTTTTCGGACACGTGGGGGCGTTCCTGCCGTTCTTTCCGGTCTGGTTGGAGGGGCGCGGGCTCACCCCCGGTGACATCGGCCTGTTTCTTGGCCTCGTAGGCCTCACCCGCATCGTCGCGGGGCCGGGCGTGGCGCTGCTGATCGACCGCAGCGGCTCGCTGATCCGCTCCTACGGTCTGATCTCGGTCATCGGCACGCTGGTGCTGCTCTGCTTCGTGCCGGCTGTGCCGCCGCTGGTGCTGCTGGCGATGGCGCCGCTGCTGGCGGCCTTCCTGCCGACGCTCATCCCGCTCAACGAGACCATCGCGTTGCGCACCGCCGCCGACACGGGCGCGAGCTATGGCGTGATGCGGGCAGTGGGGTCGGCCGCCTTCATCCTCGCGGCCATAGGCTGCGGCTGGACGGTCGGCACGATGGGATCGGAGGCCGTGATCTGGTGGATGGTAATCACGGCGGCGCTGGCCGCTGCGGGCAGCCTGATCGCGACGGAGCCCCGCCCGCAGCCGCGGGGCGAGGGGGAGGCAGAGCCGAAGCGCGCGCGCCTGTCGGACGCGGGCCGGCTGCTGCGGTCGCGGCCGTTCCTGATGCTCGCGATGGGGGGTGGCCTGATCCAGGCCGGGCACGCGGTCTATTACGCCTTCTCCGCGCTGCACTGGCGCAGGCTCGGCTATGACGAGACCACCATCGGTCTGCTGTGGGGCGTGGGCGTCGTGGCGGAGGTGCTGCTGTTTGCGTTCGCGGGCCGGGTGGGGCGCTGGTTCGGGCCGCTGGCGCTGGTGCTCATCGGCGGGCTGGGGGCGAGCGTGCGCTGGCTGGGGCTCGCCTTCGACCCGCCGCTCTGGGCGCTGTTCGTGCTGCAGACGGGGCACGCGCTGAGCTTCGGGGCGATGCACCTCGGCGCGGTGCAGTTCCTGCACGGGGCGCTCAGCCCGCGCCTCGGCGTCACGGGGCAGACGCTCTACAACACCATTTCCGGGGGGATCCTGCTTGCAGGCGCGACGGCGGGGATGGGCCTCGTCTTCGACCGGCTGGGCGCGCTCTCCTACCTGGCGATGGCGGCGATGACGCTCGCCGGAACGCTCGTCACCTGGCGGCTCATGCGGACGTGGCGGCCTGCGTGAGGACGATCGGCTAGCCCCAGAGCGCGCGCTCGGGCGGGTGGACGGTCGATCCTTCGAAACGCAGGCCCGGCACCCGGTCGCGGGCGAGCAGCAAGGGCCCGTCGAGGTCCACGACAGCGGCCCCCTGCGCCACCAGCATCGCCGGCGCCATGGCGAGCGAGGTGGCGACCATGCAGCCGACCATGAGGCCGAGGCCGTGGGTGCGCGCGGCTTCCGACAGCGCCAGCGCCTCGGTCAGGCCGCCGGTCTTGTCCAGCTTGAGGTTGACCATGTCGTAGCGTCCGGCAAGCTCCGCGACGTTCGCGCTCGTATGGCAGGATTCGTCGGCGCAGATCGGCACCCTATGGGCGAAGCCCGCGAGGGCTGCATCCTCGGCAGCGGGAAGCGGCTGCTCGATCATTTCCACGCCAAGATCGGCGAGCGGCAGGTCGAGGCGGGCGAGCGTGTCGATGTCCCAGCCCTCGTTCGCGTCGATCACGAGGCGCGCGTTCGGCGCGCCCTCGCGCACGGCGCGGATGCGGTCGAGGTCTTCCGCGCCCGCGCCCAGCTTGACCTTGAGCAGCGGACGCGAGGCGGCCTTGCGCGCGGCCTCCCGCATGGCGTCAGGCGTGTCGATGCCGAGCGTGTAGCAGGTCGTCACGGGGGCAGGGGGCTGGTCGAGACCGGCGAGCTGCCAAGCGGGCTTGCCCGCCTCCTTCGCCTCGAGATCCCAGAGCGCGCAGTCGAGCGCGTTGCGTGCCGCGCCCGCCGGCAGCAGGCGGGCGAGGTCGTCCCGTGTCAGGCCGGCCTCGACCGCCGCCTGCACCTTCTCGATCTGCGCGATCGTGCCTGCCACCGTCTCGCCATAGCGGGCGTAGGGCACGCACTCCCCATGGCCCGAGACGTCGCCGCGGCTCAGCGTGACGACGACGGTCTCCGCGCTCGTCTTCGCGCCGCGCGAGATGCGGAACGCCGAGGCGAGCGGCCAGCTTTCCGCCGCGACCGCAAGGACGGTGCGCGCGCTCATGGCACGCAGGCGAGCAGACGGTCGACGATGGGGCCCACGCCGTGGCGGATCGGGTCCGTTGCGGGCAGACCGTGCTCCCGCTCCAGTCCCTTGAGGTAGCGGGCAACCTCACCTTCCGGGAGTTGCGAGGTGTTGACGGCGATGCCCACGCACTGGATCGCCGGATTGGTCAGGCGGCCGAGGTGCAGGATCGTGTCGATGGTCGACCGAATCGAGGGCAGGGGGTAGTCCGTGCCGCGCATCTTGGTGCGCGTCGGCTCGTGGCAGAGAACGACCGCGTCAGGCTGCGCGCCATGCAGCAGGCCAAGCGTCACGCCCGCGAAGGAGGGGTGCCAGATGGAGCCCTGCCCCTCGACGAGGTCCCAGTGGTCGTCGTCGTTGGAGGGCGACAGCCACTCCGCGGCGCCGGAGATGAAGTCGGCAATGACCGCGTCCACGGACGTGCCGCGCCGCGAGATCAGCACGCCGGTCTGGCCGGTCGCGCGGAAATCGGCCTTGAGCCCGCGCTCCCGCATCTCCCGCTCCAGCGCCAGCGCGGTGTACTTCTTGCCGACGTTGCAGTCGGTGCCGACGGTCAGAACGCGCTTTCCGGTGCGGTGTGCGCCCTTGCCGGTCGTGAACTCCTCCGCCGGTGTGCGGAGATTGTGGAGCGCACGGCCATGCTTCTCGGCAGCCGCGTTGACCTCCGGGATGGATTGCAGGCGGCGGTGCAGGCCGCTCGCCACGTCGAGGCCCGCCTCGAGCGCGGTGACGATCGTCTCGACCCAGGAATGCGGCAGGACACCACCCGAATTGACCACGCCGATCACGAGGGTTTTCGCCCCCTTCGCCACGGCCTCGCCGATGGTCAGGTCGGGAACGCCCGCGTCGGCCTTGCAGCCGGGCAGGCGAAGCTGGCCCACGCACCACTCCGGCCGCCAGTCCACGACGCCAAGAGCGGTCTTGGCCGCAGGCTGGTCCGGCGCGTCACCCAGAAACAGCAGGTAGGGGGTCTTGATCTCCACGGTTCGAGCATCCCGTTCTTGTCATTCCAGAAGCTTGCCAGGCAACCACAGCGCCAGCTCAGGAAACAGCACTACCAGACCGAGACCGGTCAATTGAAGCAGAACGAACGGAATGATGCCCTTGTAGATGTGCTGGATCGTCACGCCCGCCGGCGCCACGCCCTTCATGTAGAAGAGCGCAAACCCGAACGGTGGCGTCAGGAACGAGGTCTGCAGGTTCACCGAGACGAGAATGGTGAACCAGATCACCCCCGCATTGGCGATGGCGGCGTACTCGCCCACGTGACCGCCGAAGTCGAGCTTGCCCACGATCGGGCCGAACACGGGCAGCACGATGAGCGTGATCTCGATCCAGTCGAAGAAGAAGCCCAGGAAGAAGATCATCGCCATCAGGACGAACAGGATGCCCCAGGGGCCGACGCCCCACTCGGCGATGAATTCGTCGATGAGCGCCTCGCCGCCCAGCCAGCGGAACATGAGCGAGAAACAGGTCGCGCCGACGAAGATGCCGAACAGCATGGCGGTGGTGAGCGCCGAGCGGTCGCACACGTCCTTCAGCGTGCCCCAGTCGAGCTTGCGGTTCCAGATCGCCAGAACGGTTGCGCCGATGGCGCCGACGCCCGCAGCCTCGGTCGGAGTTGCGAAGCCGGCGAAGATCGAGCCGAGCACAACCACGATCAGCAGGATCGGCGGCAGGAAGCTCTTGAGGATCATCGCCCAGAACTCTCCCCGGTCCGACGGCCCGATGTCGTCCGGCAGCGGCGGCGCAAGCTCCGGCTTGATGTGGCAGACAGCGAAGATGTAGATGCAGTAGAGCGAGGACAGCAGCAGGCCCGGAATGATCGCGGCTATGAAGACCGTGCCGACCGGGATGGACAGCAGGTCCGACATGATCACCAGCATGATCGACGGCGGAATCAGGATGCCGAGCGTGCCCGAGGCCGCGATCGTGCCGGTCGCAAGCGACTTGTTGTAGCCGCGCTCCAGCATCACGGGCAGGGCGAGCAGCGTCATCATCACCACGCTCGCGCCGATGATGCCCGTGGTCGCGGCCATGATCGTGCCCATCAGCGTGACGGAGAGCGCAAGGCCGCCCGGCACGCGGCGTGTCAGCACCTGCAGGCAGTAGAGCAGGTCGCGGGCGACACCGGATTTCTCCAGCATCGTGCCCATGTAGATGAACATCGGGATTGCGACGAGGACCGGCGCCTCCATCGTGCCGCCGAAGATCCGGCTCGGCACGACCATGAGGCGGGCGACGTTGAACACACCCAGCCAGTCCCCGATGAAGGCGAACCCCAGGCCGATCCCGCCGAGCACGAAGGCGACCGGGTAGCCGGAGAACAGCAGGATCCCCAGTGAGAGGAACATCAGGATCGGCAGCGACTCGACGAGCATTTCCATTGCGGTCTTTTCCCTTCAGGCGCGCCGACGGTCAGTCTGCGACCGGTCTGTTCGGATCGTCGGCATGGTGCACGCCGACGTGGGAACGCGCCCGTGCCCGCAGATCCTCGGACCCGAACAGGTAGACGAGCGAACGCAGGGCGACCGCGAGCCCCGCAAGGCCCAGCAGCAGGAAGCCCAGCGGCAGGGCGCCCTTGACGATCCAGCGGTGCGAGAGGCCGACGCCGCTCGCCGAGGACTCCCCGGAGAGGAAGGCGCGTTCGGCGAAGGTGTAGCCGTAGTCGGTCACCAGGATGCAGTAGGGAATGAGAAAGATCAGGCAGCCGATCAGCTCGATCCAGGCGCGGGTGCGCGGGTGCATCTGGTCGCGAACCAGTTCGATGCGGACGTGGGCATCCTTGAGATAGGCATAGGCGAGGCAGAGCAGGAACAGCACGGCGTGAATGTGCCACTCCATCTCCTGCATCTTCGTCGAGCTGAAGTAGAAGACGCTGGAGGTGAAATCGTGGTCGTATTCCAGGATCTTCCGCTGGGTGACGTCGTAGAAGATCACGATCATCAGCGGGATGAACAGGAACGACGCAACGCGTCCGATCGCTTGCAGAAACGCTTCCAGCGCCTCGCTGACACGCATCAGGAAAGGCATGGGCCGCACCCTTTTCCGGAGGGAAGGCTGCCGGCGAGGGTCGCCCCCGCCAGCATTTCTTCCGTGCAGAACAGTGCGCGGGACCGGTCAGGCCGGCCCCGCGCCGTCATGCACTGAGCCGGGCGTCAGTCGAGATCGCCCGCACGCAGGTAGCCGCGGTCGCCCCAGGACCTGTAGTTCGCGCGGAACTCCGACAGCGAAGCCCAGACCTTCGCGAAGGTCTCGTTCTTCGTCTGCTCGGCGATCACCTCGTCCCACGCAGCCTTCAGGGCCTTGAGGATCTCGGGCGACCAGCGATGGATGGTCACGCCCTTCGACTCGATCTCCTTCAGCGCGGAGAACTGGATCGCCTCGCCCTCCGCGAAGCCATAGGCGACGTTCGCGTCGCAAACCGTCTGGAAGATCGCCTTCTGCTGGTCGCTGAGGCCTTCCCACTCGTCCTTGTTCATCATCAGGTCGAACAGGGTGGTCTGCTGGTGCCAGCCCGGCAGGTAGTAGTGCTTCGCGACCTGGTAGAAGCCGAGGTTGAGGTCAATGGCCGGCATCGAGAACTCGGTCGCATCGATCGTGCCGAGCTCAAGCGCCGGGAAGATGTCGCCGCCCGCCAGAAGCTGGGTCGACACACCCATCTTGTTCATCACCTGCGCGCCGAGGCCGAAGAAGCGCATCTTCAGGCCCTTCAGATCGTCGACCGTATTGATTTCCTTGCGGAACCAGCCCGAGGCTTCCGGCGCGATCAGGCCGCAGATCAGCGACTTGATGCCGTGCTTGGCATAGACCTCGTCCATGAGTTGCTGGCCGCCGCCGAACTTCATCCAGGCGAGGTATTCGCCTGCCGACGGCCCGAACGGAACGGCCGCGAAGAGCGCCAGCGCCGGCTCCTTGCCGATCCAGTAGCCCGGCGTCGACCAGGCGGCCTGCACGGCGCCGGAGGCGACCGCGTCGAAGGCCTCGAGGGCCGGCACGATGGCGCCCGGCTCCTGGAACTTCACGTTGATCTGTCCGCCCGAGACGGTCTTGAGCTGCTCCTGGATCCGGACGCCGAGCGAGCCGAGCTGCTTCAGCGAGCTGGGATAGGTGCTCTGCATGTCCCAGTTGATGGACTGGGCCGACGCGGCCCCCGTCGCAAGTCCGGCGGCAAGAACCGTCGCGCCGGCAAGCCGCGCAATGCTGGAAAGGGTCATTCAATTTCCTCCCTGTGCAGATTGCACCGGCGCGATGCGCACGCCGGTGCCGATCGGATTACTGCCAGCCCCTTCCGCCACGATGGCGAAAGCTCCCCGGGCCGTGCGGCGGTCATCCGCAGGCATGCAGGACATGCAACCGTGATGGCCTTGGATATTGATTGACTTGTCAGCCCCGCGTGTCCTGCCGACACGGTACACGCAGCTTGAGCGAACGCCAAGAGCCGCGCGATAAGGCTTTTGGCCAATGCGCGGGAAGCCTTGCCCGCCGCTCTCCGGCTTGGCACCTTGACATCCGCCTGCCGGACGGGCGCCCCCCCTGGGGGCAGGAGTGTTCGCAGGCCTTGGGGGAGGGGCAGCTGTGTCCATTGCAGGGATCGAATGCCGGCGGACGGGCTGGCAGCGCGGGCAGGGCGGTACATGACATCGCCGGCCCCGCCGCGCGCGACCGGGGACGGGCAGGGACGATTTGCGCTCTCCGGCGACTGGGTCATGGCGACGCTCGCGGACGCGGAACGCGCGCTGAAGGCGGTTCATGCGGCGCGCGACCGGGGACCTGTCACCCTCGACCTCTCGGCTGCCGGGCGGCTCGACACCGGGGGGGCCTACCTGCTGCACCGGCTCGAGTCGGAGCGCGGGATCACCCTTGCGGGAGTGCCGGAGGCCAGCCGGCGGCTGCTCGACCTCGTGGCAGCGCCCCCCCTCGGCGAGGGACGCGCGGGCGGGCCCGGAGGCATTGTGCGCCTCCTCACGCTTCTGGGCGTGCGCGTCGCCCATGGCGTGGCTGACGCACGCAACATCGTCGCCTTCTTCGGCCTGACGCTCGCACGGCTTGGGCGCGTCCTCGTGATGCCGCGTCGGTTCAGGCTCACCTCGCTCGTCTATCACATGCAGGAAACCGGCCTTGCGGCCGTGCCCATCGTGAGCCTGATCTCCTTCCTGATCGGCGTGGTGATCGCGTACATGGGCTCGGTGCAGCTGCGGGCCTTCGGCGCGGAAGTCTTCGTCGTCAACCTGATCGCCGTCGCCATGCTGCGCGAGCTTGGCATCCTTCTCACCGCCATCGTGATCGCGGGCCGGTCGGGCAGCGCCTTCACGGCGGCGATCGGGTCCATGAAGGTGCGCGAGGAGATCGACGCGATGCGGGTGATCGGTCTCGACCCGGTGGACGTGCTGGTCCTGCCGCGCGTGCTGGCCCTCGTCTTCATGCTGCCGGTCCTGGGCGTGATCGCGGACGTGGTCGGCCTGATCGGCGGCGGACTGATGTCCTGGATCTCGCTGGGCATCTCGCCGGGCATGTTCGTGACCCGGCTGCACGAGACGACGGACGTCTGGCACTATGCCGTGGGCCTCATCAAGGCACCGTTCTTCGCCATGATCATCGGGATCGTGGGCTGCTACCAGGGCTTCCAGGTGTCGGGCAGCGCGGAATCGGTGGGCCGGCTCACCACGCAGTCGGTGGTGCGTGCGATCTTCCTCGTGATCGTGGCCGACGCGCTGTTCGCGATCCTGTTCGTGGAGCTCGACATATGAACGGCGCGCAGGGGCCGATGCGCGACGCCGTCATCGAGGTGCGCGGCGTGCGCAACCAGTTCGGACGGCAGGTCGTGCACGACGGCCTCGACATCGACGTCTACCGCGGCGAGATCCTGGGCGTCGTGGGCGGGTCTGGCACGGGCAAGTCCGTGCTGCTGCGCACGATCGTCGGCCTCAACCGCCCCAAGGCAGGAGAGATCCGCGTGTTCGGCACCGATGTGCTGCGCGCCCCCCCGGCCGAGCGGCGCGCCATCGAGCGCCGATGGGGCGTGCTCTTCCAGGACGGCGCGCTGTTCTCGTCCCTGACCGTGCGGCAGAACGTGGAGGTGCCGATGCGCGAGCATCTGGACCTCTCGCCGGCGCTGCGGGCGGAGCTTGCGGAGTTGAAGGTCGCCATGGTCGGCCTGCCGCCGGAGGCGAACGACAAGTTTCCTTCCGAACTCTCGGGCGGCATGCGCAAGCGGGCGGGGCTTGCCCGTGCGCTGGCGCTCGATCCGGAAATCCTCTTTCTCGACGAGCCGACGGCCGGCCTCGACCCCATCGGAGCAGCCGCCTTCGACACGTTGCTGCACGATCTCGGCGAGACGCTGGGGCTGACCGTGTTCCTCGTCACGCACGATCTCGATACGCTGGTCGCCACGACCGACCGCATTGCGGTGCTGGCGGAGAAAAGGGTGCTGGTGACCGGCACGATGGAGGATATGGTGCGGCAGGATCATCCATGGATCCGGGAGTATTTCTGCGGACCGCGGGCCCGGGCAGCCCGGGGCGCCGCGGCGGCCGGGAACCGATGAAGGCGGAGACGGCATGGAAACCCGCGCGAACCATTTCCTGATCGGACTGTTCACGCTGCTGGGGCTCGCCGCGGGAACCGGGCTACTCATCTGGTTTGCGAACGTGCAGGTGTCGCGGGAGTTTGCCTACTACGACATATTGTTCAAGAACACGGCAGGCCTCTCGCGCGCGGGGGACGTGCGCTACAACGGCGTGCTGGTGGGGCAGGTTGCCGACATCGCGATCGATACGCGCGATCCCGGAAAGGTGCGCGTGCGCGTGGAAGTCGATGCCGAGACGCCGGTCAACGAGGACACGATCGCCACGCTGGAGCTTCAGGGGGTGACGGGCGTCTCCTTCGTCTCCCTGCAGGGCGGAGGGCCGGCGTCGGCGCCGCTCGAACCCGGTCCGGGCGAGCGTTATGCCGAGATCCCCTCGAAGGATTCCGCCTTCCAGGACGTGCTGACCGCCGTTCCGGAGCTTCTGTCACGCGCCATCGAGCTTCTCGACGAGGTGCGCGGCATCGTCAACGACGACAACAAGGCCCGCATCGCGTCCATCCTGAAGAACGTGGACGAGGCGACGGCCGACCTGACCGTCACGCTGCAGGAGGTGCGCACGCTCACCGGCGAACTGGGTGTCGTGGTGGGCGACGTGCGCGGCTTTACCGGAAATCTGGGCGAGCTGACCGATGCGGCCGGGCAGACGATCCGCACCGCGGATGCGACGCTCGACTCGGCGCGCGCCGCGATCGAGCGGGCGAACGCGGCGATCGCGACGGTGGACCGGCTTGTGGAAGGGGAGGTCACGGCGCTCGTCGCCGATCTGCGCGGCGCGGTCCGCCAGGCCGACACGGTGTTCGCGGACGCCTCGGGCGCGATCGCCACGGTCAGCGGGCGCGTGGAAACGCTCTCCGCCACCGCGGAGGAGACGCTTGCCACCGCGACCGAGACATTCGCGGCCGCGAACCGGACGCTTGCCGGGATCGACCGTCTCCTGGCGGGTACGGATGGCGTGGTGGAGCAGGCCGAGGCCGCCTTTGCGACGGTGAACCGGGTTCTGGATGGGGACATCGCGCCGCTCGCAGGCGATGTCCGCAAGTCCGTCGCCACCGCCAATGGCGCCATCGAGCGGACGGCTGCGCTGCTGGAGCGGGAGCTTCCCGCGATCACGCGCGAAGTGCGCAGCGCCGTGGGCCGCGCCAACGGGTTCGTCGGCGAACTGGAGGGCCTCGTCATCGACAACCGTGCACCGCTCAACGACTTCATCCAGTCGGGGCTGCCGCAGTTCGTCCGCTTCGTGCAGGAGGCGCGCCAGCTCGTCCTCAACCTCGAGCGCGTGACGGCCCGGATCGAGGCCGATCCGGCCCGCTTCCTTCTCGGCACACAGACACCGGAGTACCGACCGGAATGATACGCCATGCTCTGATCGCCGCCGTTGCCCTTGGGCTGGCCGGATGCGGAACCCTCCCGCTGCCGGGTACCGCGCCGGCCGACCTTTACGACCTGTCTCCGAAGAACTCGTTTTCGGAGAATCTGCCCACGGTGGGCTGGCAGCTGATCATCGACGAGCCGGTGGCGACGAGCGCGGTGAACACGAGCCGGATCGCCCTCAAGCCGAGCAACCTCGAGGTCCGCTATTTCGCCGACGCGCAGTGGATCGACCGTGCCCCGAAGATGATCCAGTCGCTGCTGGTGGAATCCTTCGAAAACAGCAATCGAATCACGTCGGTAGGCCGGTATGCGATCAACCTGACGTCGGATTTCCGGCTGATGGGCACGCTGAGGGAGTTCCAGGCCGAGTATGCCGTTCTTGGCGAGGCGCCGGACGTCCGCGTGACGCTCAACCTCAAGCTGGTGCGCGAGCCGCAAGGTCATATCGTCGCGGCGCGCACCTTCGAGGAACGGGTGCCCTCGACCGCGAACACAATGCCCGAGATCGTGCACGCCTTCGACCTGGCGACCGGGCAGGTGCTGAAACGCAGCGTGGAATGGGCACTGCGCGAGATGGCGGAGATCGGCGTGCCCAAACCGCGCCGCGACCCGTCCTGAGCGCGGTCTGAGCGCGGCCCGCGCGCCGCGATCGGGAGGTTCCGGGCGCTGTCCTGACGGTCAGCTGGTTTCGCCGGCCTCTGTCTCTTCGCTTTCGGCCTCCGTGGCCCGCGCATCGCGCGCAGCGATCAGGAGGTCGGCAATCAGGGTCACGTCGGTTGCCGGCAGGGCGCCGCGCTGCGCCTCGAGCCCGTCCGCCGCGTCGAGCGCCTCCGTCAGCTTCCCGTAGTTGGTGAGGTAGCGGTCGGCATACTTGCGGAATTCCTCGCTGGCGCCATAGGCAGTCGCCAGGTTCTCCTGCCGGTCGGCGGCCCAGCGGATCAGGTGCAGCGTGAAGACGTCCCGCTCCCCGTTCATGTAGCGGCGCCAGTTCGCAACGGGCGGATTGGTGCCGAGCAGCCGGTTGAGATCGATCGTCAGCGCATGGAGCCCTTCAAGCTGGGTTTTCAACGCCTTGGGCAGATCCAGAAGGAGGGATGAGGGAAGATCCTCCAGCGCCGATTCGTCGAGTTCCGCATGCTCGCCGTCATCGGTCGCGGCGACGGCGAGCGCGGCCTCGCGCGTGGGGGCGGCGGCTTCCGGTTCCGGCTCGGCGGCCTGCGGCTCCTCCTGCTCCTCGTCGAACACCTCAAGTTCGGCGAGTTCCCCGGCCTCGCTCTCCTCGAGGTCCAGGTCCAGCCCGGCCTCCTGGCTCTCCTCGTCCGCCGCGCCGGGGCCGGTGTCCCCGTCCACCGCATCTTCGTCCTGCGGACCGGGGCCGGCCTCCTCATCCGGCACGCCCAGATGGAGGGCGTGCTGGCTCTGCTCCCGTGCCGCATCCTCGATGCCATCCCCTGCACGGGCTTCCTCGGTGTCGGACATGTCGAGCAGGTCGGAAGCGAGCGGATAGCGGGACGGGCGCGCGCCCTCCCGGCCCTCGGGACCTGCGTCACTGTTCTCCGATGCCGCCTTCTTCATCAGCGCGAGCGCCTTGGCCGCATCCTGGGTCGAGCGGTGGTGGGCGAGATAAGCCGTCAGTTCTTCCAGCGGCGTCAGGGGGCGGCCGTCCTCGCCGCGGGCCGTTGCCGCGGGGACCGCTTCGTCCGCTTCCCGTGCATCCCCGTCTTGTCGTGCCCCGGTGAGCGCCGCCCCGATCTCGGCGAGGGCATCGGCATCGGCGCCGCCGGCAGGGGCGTGCCTGCCGCCCCCCTCGCTCGCGGAGCCGAACATGCGTGCCACCTGGTTCGCCTCGTTGCCCAGCAGGTGCGCAACGTCGCGCAGCGCCTCCCGCTCGGCTGCCAAATGCTTCTCGATCTGCTGTGCCTCTGTCCCGATCTGGCGGCCCGCGGACTGCACTGCAGAGATCTGCTCTGCCAGCCGTTCCTCGATGTCCTTCATGGTCCGGTCGAGACCGTCGAGTGCGGTCGCCATCGCCTGGATACGCCGCTCGAACCCGGCAGCCGCCGTGTCGGCATCTTCGCGAGCGAAATCCATCGGCGCGCTCAGCCGCCGCGTGGCGTGCGTCAGTTCCGTGGCGATTCGCGTGAGCGTCGCCGCCCGGTGCAGCGAAAGCGCCGCAAGCCACACGAACAGCGGCGGCAATATGCCGAGGATGGCGAGAGAGGCGAGCACGTGCGGCGCCAGCCCCCAGTTGGCAGGGTTCATGCCCGCATCCGCGCCGATGCCGAAATAACCGCGGACATAGGCGATCACGGCGCCGATCCAGACGACCGAAAAGACCGCGACCACGAAATAGATGGCGCCGGTTGCGCCGCCGCCGATCTCCCTGCGTTCCCGCCGGTCAGACGTGCCTTGTGTCATCGTCGCGTCCCGATCGCCCCTGCTTGACCCTTGACACTGCATTACACTATCCGGCGTGTGCGCGTCCACGCAGGCGGGCATGCGGAAACCTCCGTATGTGTGCGTGGCGTGTCTGCAGGAAGCGCGCGGGGGCACAAGGGGGCAGGGCATGAAGCGGGAGGGGCGCAAGCCGCCGACGGTGGCGCAGCGGCGGTACCTGGAACGCGGGCTGACGCAGCCCGGCGGCAAGTTGCCGCTGTTCGACGGCGAGGGACGGGCCGTCGATGCACGCACGGTGCGCGCGTGCGTCGAGGCCGGCTGGGCCGAGCCATGGTTCCATAATCCGCTCAAGCCCGACTGGCTCGTCTGCCGGCTGACCGAGGCAGGACGAAAGGCCGCCGGCCGCACGCCCGGCGCGTCCTGAGCGGTTGCCTGCCCAACAGGAAAAACACGTCATGCGTGCTTTCGACCCCGGCCGTTAACCCGCGGGCAAGGCAGACAGGCGCAAGCTCCCCCGAAGTGCGGACTTTCGGGGGCGTTCCATGGCGTATGCGGGCAGTGAAAGGGTGCGGGGCGGCGAGGCGGCATCTGCGGACCGCTGCGTGATCGACGAGGCGCACCTGATGCACTACACGCTTGGCGATCAGGCGCTGGCCTGCGAAATCCTGGAACTGTTCGTGGCGCAGGTGGATATCTACCTGGAGCGGCTCGGCGGGGCGAAAGACGACCTCGCCTGGCACGAGGCGGCGCACAGCCTTAAGGGCTCGGCCCGCGCGATCGGGGCCCAGGTCCTGTCGGCGCAGGCCGCCGCCGCCGAAGCCATCCGGCATGAGGACGAGGACGTCCGCGCCCGCCACCTGGCAACGCTTGCGGCAAGCGTGGAAGATGTGAAGCAGGCCGCCGCCGGCTATCTGCAGCGCGTCAAGGCAGCTTGAGCGCGTGCCCGGGCCCGTGCCAGCCTGACGCGGCGCCTATCCCTTAACAAGATCACGCACGCGGTCTAAGGTTTTTCCGGTGCAGCAACCGGCGGGGTCGGGCCAGTGACGTTCACGGTGACATTCTGGGGCGTACGCGGCTCTATCGCCTGTCCTGGCGCGCGGTATGTGCGCTACGGCGGAAACACGAGCTGCATCGAGGTCAGGGCCGGGGACCAGACCTTCATCCTCGACTCCGGCACCGGCATCCGGGAACTGGGACTTGCGCTGATGAAGCGGGAGGAGCGGCGCGCAACGCTGCTTCTGACGCATACCCACTGGGACCACATCAACGGGTTTCCGTTCTTTACGCCGGCCTATCATCCGGACCGGTCCCTGCGCATCATGGCAGGCCATCTGCCCGCCCACACGCAGATCGGCAGGGTCCTGTCGGAGCAGATGTCGAAGCCCTTCTTCCCCGTGCCCATCGGGATCATGAAGGCCGCCATGACGTTCGACGACTTTACCGCCGGCGACCGGTTCCAGCTGGGCGGCGGCACGCGGGTGGTGACCGCGGCGCTGAACCATCCGGACGGCGCGTGCGCCTACCGGATCGAGCATGGCGGCCGCGCGGTCTGCTACGTCACCGATACCGAGCATCTGCCGGGCCAGCCCGACCAGTCGGTCCTCGGACTGATCGAGGGGGCGGACCTGGTGATCTACGACTGCACCTACACGGATGCAGAGTTCCCGGCGAAGGTCGGCTGGGGACATTCCACTTGGCAGGAGGCGGTGCGCCTGTGCCGGTTGGCGCAGGCCAAGCGCCTGGCGATCTTCCACCACGATCCCGACCACGACGACCCCGTCATGGACGCGATTGCCGCCGAGGCGCAGGCGACGTGGGCGGGCGCCTTCGTCGCGCGCGAGGGCATGACGGTCGCTCTCGACTGACGCCTGCGGACTGCCAACGTCAGCCGTGCATTGTCGGCCGGGGGCTTGAAAGGCTGTGACAATCGGCCGAGATGCGCTATGTCAGCGCCGCGCCCAGCCACGTCCCGGCTTTGTCGAACCTGTCCTGCCTACCGGAAGCGCTCATGGCCAAGATCACCTACATCGAATTCAACGGAACCCCGCACGAGCTTGAGGTCGCCGAAGGTCTCTCCGTAATGGAAGGGGCAGTGAAGAATGCCGTTCCCGGCATCGACGCCGATTGCGGCGGCGCATGCGCCTGCTCCACCTGCCACGTCTATGTGGACCCGTCTTGGGGAGAAAAGGTGGGAAAGCCGTCCGAAATGGAGGAGGACATGCTCGACTTCGCGTTCGACGTACGCGAGAACTCGCGGCTGTCCTGCCAGATCCGTGTCACGCGCGAGCTGGACGGCCTGATCGTCCGGCTTCCTGAAAAGCAGTTCTGAGTCTCATGGAAAACGCAAGAATCGCAGCTCCCGTCCAGGCCGAGCCCGGGGGCGAGTACCGCACGGACGCAGTCATCGTGGGGGCGGGGCCGGTGGGCCTCTTCGCCGTGTTCGAGCTTGGCCTGCTCGACATAAAGGCGCACCTGATCGACGTTCTCGAAGTGCCGGGCGGCCAGTGCGCGGAGCTTTATCCCGAGAAGCCGATCTACGACATCCCGGCGCTGCCGGTGGTCACGGGCCAGGAGCTGACGGACCGGCTGATGCAGCAGATCGCGCCGTTCGACCCGGTGTTCCACCTGGGCCAGACGGCGGAGGCCATCGCGAAGACGGACGAGGGCCGCTGGCGCGTGACGACGAGCGCAGGCACGGTCGTCGACGCCCGCGTCATCGTGATCGCGGCGGGCGGCGGCTCGTTCACACCGAAGAAGCCGGCGCTGGAGGGGATCGAGGCCTATGAGGGCACCTCGGTCTTCTACGCGGTGCGCAAGATGGACGCCTTCCGCGGCAAGCGGCTGGTGATCGCGGGCGGCGGCGATTCCGCGCTCGACTGGGCTCTGAACCTGAAGGACGTGGCGGAGCGTGTGACGCTGGTCCATCACCGCGACGGCTTCCGCGCCGCACCCGACAGCGTGAACAAGATGCGCTCGGCCGTCGCGGCGGGCGAAATGGACCTGAAGATCGCGAAGCTGCAATCGCTGGAAGGCGCTGCGCCGCAGCTGACGGGGGTGGGCGTCGCCTCCAAGGAAACCGGCGACGAGACGATCCCGGCGGACGCGATGCTAGCCTTCTACGGGCTGACGATGAAGCTGGGGCCGGTCGCCAATTTCGGGCTGAACCTGCACGAGAACCTGATCCCCGTGGACACGGAGAAGTTCGAGACGAGCGAGCCGTCGATCTTCGCGGTGGGCGACATCAACTGGTATCCGGGCAAGCTGAAGCTGATCCTGTCGGGCTTCCACGAGACGGCGCTGATGGCGCAGGCGGCCTTCCGCTATGTCTATCCCGACGCCAAGCTGCGGTTCCAGTACACGACGTCGTCGACCAACCTGCAGCAGAAGCTCGGCGTCGCCTGAATTCCGGGAGAGTTGCGATGAAGATCCGCGTCACCGACCAGACCGGCAAGGAGCACGAGCTCGAAGGCATCGAAGGCTGGCGCGTGATGGAGATCATCCGCGACTGGGGCCTGCCCATCAAGGCGGAGTGCGGGGGCGCGTGCTCCTGCGCCACCTGCCACGTCTATGTGGACGAGGACTGGATGGACCGGCTGGTCCCGGCGACCGACGAGGAGCTGGAGATGCTCGATACCGCCCCGGCGGTGGAGGACAACTCCCGCCTCTCCTGCCAGATCCTGATGAGCGAGGCGCTCGACGGGCTGCACGTGACGCTGGCGCCGGGGTCCGAGCCCGACTGAAGCCGTATCGGGTGTCCCGAATGACGCCGGGGCGCTTCTCTGCTATGCTGCGCCGATCATGAAAACGCTCTACGACCGGCATGTGCTGCCGCGCCTGATCGATCTGGCGTGCGGGGTTTCCATGGTCACCCGCCAGCGCGAAAAGGTCGTGCCCGCAGCGGAGGGCACGGTGCTGGAGGTCGGCATCGGCTCCGGCCTGAACCTGCCGCACTACGATCCCGCGAGGGTCGACCGCGTGATCGGCGTCGAACCCGACGACCATATCTGGAAGCTGTCGCGCAGGCGGCGGCAAAGCCTCGGCTTCCCGGTGGAGCGGGTCGGCCTGCCGGGGGAGGCGATCCCGCTCGACGATGCAAGCATCGACACGGTGGTCGTCACCTACAGCCTTTGCACCATCCCCGACGCGGTGGCAGCGCTGAGGCAGATGCGGCGCGTGCTGAAGCCCGGCGGGCGGATGCTGTTCCTCGAACATGGCGAAGCGCCCGATGCGGGCGTCAGGCGCTGGCAGGACCGCATCCAGCCGTTCTGGGGACCGATCGCGGGCGGTTGCCACCTGGGCCGGCCGATCCCGGAACTGATCCGGGAAGCGGGCTTCGCCATCGAGGACCTGCAGGCCGCCTATCTGCCCGGCCCGCGGCCCATGACCTTCAACTATTGGGGCAGCGCGCGGCCCTGAGGCGCTGCCCCGCGAGGGCCTACTGGTTCTTCGGGCTGGTGGCGGCGAACATCTCCTGCGCGCCGAGGCGTTTCGCATGGGCCGCGAGCGCAGGGAACCGGTCCGCGTCGGCAAGCCCGACGTTCGCGACCTCCATAAACTCCCATAGCACGACGCTGGTGATGTCGGCCTGGCTGAGCCTGCCGCCCGCGAACCAGTCGCCGCCCGCGGCGGTGAGCCTGGCGTCGAGCGCGTCGAGCGCGGCCGCGGCGCTGTCCTTCATGCGCTGGGAATATTCGGGCCAGCGCTTGTCTTCCGGGCGGCGGGTGTCCTCGTTGAAGGCGACGACCGCGCGGTCCATGACGCCGGTCAGGAGTGCGAGAAGCTGCAGCATGTCGCGGCGCGCGGTTCCCTTCGCCGGGATCAGGGCGCGTTCCGGACCCGCCATTTCGTCCAGCGTGTCGAGGATCGCGCCCGATTCCACCAGCGCCGTGCCGTCGTCGAGAATGAGCACCGGCACGCGGCCCAGCGGGTTGTGGCGGCGGATCTCGGCCAGATGCTCCGGATTGACGATGGCGAGCGGGATCTGCTCGTACGCCATCCCGTAGTGGCGCAGGCTGATCGCGACGCGGCGGGTGTAGGGCGA
The DNA here is from genome assembly GCF_024158125.1 of Futiania mangrovi. Taxonomy (NCBI): domain Bacteria; kingdom Pseudomonadati; phylum Pseudomonadota; class Alphaproteobacteria; order Futianiales; family Futianiaceae; genus Futiania; species Futiania mangrovi. Next base: position 264,273 of record NZ_JAMZFT010000001.1, read on the forward strand.
AAGCGGACGTCCGAGAAGCTTCATGGATATTCCATCCCTGTCAGTGTCGTTTTGCTGTCGTGGGTGCGGGCAAGGAGATGCGATGAGAGGTAGGGACTTCAAGAGCGGCGCGACAATGGCTATTTTAGAGCGATGGAACGCACCGGGGATAAGTTTCTTGAAAGCGTGGAGCCCGGCCGGGTCGGGCGCGGTCCGGCAATGCTGCTCGCCGCGGGCGCGGCGGCGGGGCTTCTGGTGCTGTTCGGCGAGGCGCTGGCCAAGGGGTACGAGGACCTCTATTTCGCCGGGCTTCTGACCGCGCTCGGCTGCTTCTGAGCCTGCCTCAGTCGGTGGGGACGGCGACCACCGCGAGACAGTCCCCCATCTGGACCTTCCCCGGAAAATGCCGGCCTGCGAGAAGGCCTGAGAGCTTCGCGCGATGCTCCACGGGTGCCGCGCCCAGCCGCTCGGGCGCATGGACGCGCGCGATCACGTCGCCAGCCTGCACCCGGTCTCCGAGGTCGGCGCAGGGTTCCACAAGACCCGCAGCGTCGGCGAAGACGAAGCAGTCGCCCGACGGCATGTCGAGGCGGACGGAGCGCGCGGGCGCGACCGGTCCCGGCAGAACGCCCGCGTGGGCCATAACGTTGCGCACGCCGGTCCGCGCGATGGCGACCGTGCGTGCGGTCGCGGTGCCGCCACCGCCAAGCTCCGTCGTGACGAAGACCTTGCCCATCTCCTCCACGGTCGTGTCGAGCATGCCTGCGGCGTCGATCTCCAGCAGGCTCATGGCGTAGGGCGCGCCGAAGGCATCGCGCGCGGCGGCGCAGGCTGCTTCCTGCGCCTTGTCGGGCAGGATGTGCGAGGCGGCGAAGGGCAGGAAGTCGAGCGTCCGGCCGCCCGAATGGATGTCGAGCACGAGGTCTGCCAGCGGCACGAGATGGCGGGCGACATAGTCCGCGATCTTCTGCGTCACCGTGCCGTCTGGCCGCCCGGGAAACAGCCGGTTGAGATTTCCGCCGTCGATGGGCGAGGTGCGAGTCGCCGCCATCACGGCGGGGTGGTTCATGAAGGGCAGGAAGATCGCGCGGCCGGTCATCGCGGTCATGTCGATCTCGCGCGAGAGACCGGCCAAAGCCAGCGGCCCTTCGTACTCGTCGCCGTGGTTGCCCCCGGTCAGGAGCACGGTCGGCCCGTCGCCGTTCTTCAGGCAGGCGACCGGGATCATCACGTGCCCCCAGGCGCTGTCGTCGCGCGAGAAGGGCAGGCGCAGGTGGCCGTAGTGCGCGCCCTCGGCGTCGAAGTCGATGGTCGGCGTGATCGGGGAGGGAGCAGTCATGGCTTCACGAACAGCTTGCGGGGCGTCTCGCACAGCGTCTGCGACCCGGTGTCGGTGACGAGGACAGTCTCCGAAATCTCCAGCCCCCAGTCGTCGAGCCAGATCGCCGGCATCAGGTGATAGGTCATGCCTGCCTGCAGCACCGTCATGTCGTCCTTGCGGAAGGACATGGTGCGCTCGCCCCAGTCGGGCGGATAGGACAGGCCGATGGAATAGCCCATGCGGCTTTCCTTGGTGAAGCCGTGGGCGTTGAGTGCCCTGGTGAAGGCGTACCAGACATCGTGGCAGGTGTTGCCGGGCCGGGACTGGTCGAGCGCAGCCTCGATACCCGCCAGCACCGCCTCCTCGGCGCGGTACCAGATGTCGGGCGGCGTGCCGAGATAGACCGTGCGCGACAGCGGCGCATGGTAGCGGCGGTAGCAGCCCGAAAGCTCGAAGAAGGTGCCCTCGCCGCCGCGCAGCTGCCGGTCGTCCCAGGTGAGATGCGGGGCCGACGCATCGACCCCGGTCGGCAGCATGGGCACGATTGCCGGATAGTCGCCGCCGTAGGGGCCGTCCTCGTCCTCCGCGCCGCGGATGGCGGTCCGATAGATCTCCGCCACGAGGTCGCACTTGCGCACCCCCGGTTCGATCATCTCGAGCACATGGGCGTGCAGCCCGTCGGAGATTCGGGCCGCCCGCCGGATGAAGCCGATCTCCGTCTCCGACTTCACGATGCGGCACCAGTTGACGAGGTTGGTGGCGTCGTAGAGACGCGCCTGCTCCATCGTCGCGCGCAGCGCGGCATGGGCGGCGGCGGAGAAGTAGTAGTTCTCCATCTCCACGCCGATGGTCGACTTGCCGAAGCCCATGTCGATCAGCAGTTCCGCGAGGTGCTGCATGGGGTGGCGGTCGGGCGACTGCACGAGGTTGTCCGGGTAGCCGACGATGCGGTCCTCGTCCATCCAGACCGTGCGCATCGCGCCCGCGGCGTCCATGTTCCGGCCCCACCAGATCGGGTTTCCGGACGCGAACACGATCACCGCCTGGTGGACGTAGAAGGACCAGCCGTCATAGCCCGTCAGCCAGGCCATGTTCGACGGGTCGGTGGCGATCATCACGTCGATGCCCGCATCCTCCATGCTGACGCGCACACGTTCTATGCGGTCGGCATATTCGTCCCGGCTGAAGCTGAGCAAGACGTCCTGCGGCATGGGCACCCCGTCGGTTCTTCGTGTCGCCTGTCGTCCGACACAACCAGCCCGATGCACGCAGGTGCAAGGAAAAATCCGTGTATGGCCGGGCCGCGCGCGGCGCCTAGCGCCCGAGCGCCTTCACCGCGCGGTCGAGCCCGTCGAGGGTCAGCGGGAACATGCGGTCCTCGAAGATCTGCCGGATCATCTGGACAGAGGGCGTGTAGGACCAGTGCTTCTCCGGCACCGGATTGATCCAGACAGACTTGGAGAAGGTCTCGGTCATCCGGCGCAGCCAGACCGCGCCCGGCTCCTCGTTCCAGTGCTCCACCGAGCCGCCGGCATAGGCGATCTCGTAGGGGCTCATCATCGCGTCGCCGACGAAGACCGCCTTGTAGTCGGCGTTGTAGGTGCGCAGCACGTCCCAGGTGGGCGTCCGCTCCTCGAACCGGCGGCGATTGTCCTTCCACACGCTCTCGTACAGGCAATTGTGGAAGTAGAAATGCTCGAGATTCTTGAACTCGGACCGGGCGGCGGAAAACAGCTCCTCGCACAGCTTCACGTGCGGATCCATCGAGCCGCCGATGTCGAGGAACAGCAGCACCTTGACGGCATTGTGCCGTTCGGGGCGCATCTGGATGTCGAGATAGCCGTGGCGGGCGGTTTCGCTGATCGTTCCGTCGAGGTCGAGCTCCTCCGCCGCACCCTCGCGCGCCCAGCGGCGCAGGCGGCGCAGCGCGACCTTGATGGAGCGGGTGCCGATCTCGACGTCGGTGTCGAGGTTTCGGAACTCCCGCTTGTCCCAGACCTTCACGGCGGAGAAGTTCCGGTTGCCGTCCTGCCCGATCCGGATGCCTTCGGGATTGTAGCCATAGGCGCCGAAGGGGGAGGTGCCGGCCGTGCCGATCCACTTGTTGCCGCCTTCGTGACGCTTCTTCTGCTCCTCGAGCCGCTTCTTGAACTCCTCCATCAGCTTGTCCCAGCCGCCCAGCGACTCGACAAGCTTCTTTTCCTCTTCCGTCAGAAAGCGTTCCGCGAGCTTCTTCAGCCATTCCGCGGGGATGTCGACGGCTTCTTCCATCGGAAGTGTCGGCTCCAGCCCCTTGAACACCTTGCCGAAAACCTGGTCGAAGCGGTCGAGGAACTTCTCGTCCTTCACGAGCGAGGCACGCGCGAGGAAATAGAAGTCGTTGATGGAGTATTCCGGTACGCGCGCGTCCATCGCCTCCAGCAGCGTCAGGTACTCCCGCACGGACACGGGTAGCCGGGCTGCCTTCATCTCGTAGAAGAGGTCGAGGAACATGGGGCGGCGCTCCCTTGGCCTGTCAGGTGGCGCGCTGGACGATGACGATGATCACGAAATAGGCCGCGAGCGCGAAGGTCGTCCAGACGCCCGCGCGCATCAGGGCATCCGGCCAGCCCAGGCGCTTGCGCAGGCGGCCCCAGGCGAGAACGGCGGCGAACACGACGGCGAGAACGAGAAAGCCCATCGCCTAGCGCCTCCCGGCGCGGTGCGCCGTGCGGTTGCGGTCTGCCGTCATGCCTTGTCCAAGCCTCCACGCCGGTACTGGTTTCCGGGTGGGAGACTAGCGCCCGGAGCCCCCCTCGGCCAGTGGGCTTTGCGCAGAGGTGGCAGGTGCCGGACGTGGATCGCGGAGATATGCTAGCCCGGTGTGAAGGTGCAGGGTGCCGTGATGTCAACCTTGAGCGCCTCGGGCGGGGGGACCGCGGAAGGATTGCGGAAGACCGTCAGGCGGTCTGCGCGTGGGAACGCGCCCGGCTGCAATTCCTGCTCGAAATCCATGGCCGCATCGCTCAGCACAGGGAGGGCCAGCACCTTCTCGCCGTCTTCGGGACGCATCGGCGGGAAGAGGGGACCGCTGCGCCAGCGGTAGGTCTGGATGTAGTCGGCCGAGCGCCATAGCGTGCCGAGATCCATTGCCGAGGTCATGCACCCGGTCCTGTAGGAGACGAGAAATTCCATCACGTGCGCCTCGGGTAGGCGCGCGGCGGTCACGCCGCCTGCGATGGTCAGGATGCGCGGAGGGCGCGCCGCCGCGCGCGGGTCCGCCGCCCAATCCGTGGCGATGGCACCCGCCTGCTCCCTCAGCACCGCCAGAAAGCCCGCATAGTCGCGCAGGCTCACGAACGCATACTCCCGCGCCAAGGCCGCCTCGAGCGCCGAGGTGTTCCCGTCGTTGCGGAGAAGGAGGTGGAACACGGTCGGGTTCAGCGTGTGCACGCTCATCACGAGAGTGAGCAGAATGTTGGCACCCGCCGCTGCCATGGCCGTCCGCAGACCCGCGCCAGCGGCAGCGATGCCGGGCGCGAGAAGCGCCGCGGCAACCGGCAGATAGGGGACGAGCGCGCGGTAACCGAACATCATGTGCGCGGTCGCCATCGTCGCAAGGTAGGGAGCGAGACAGAGCAGGCCGAGCAGCAGCATGCGCCGGAAGGAGCCGGGCGCGGCTTCGATGCGCGCGCGGCGCAGCAGGACCGGACCGAGGGCAAGCACGCCGAAGCCGGCAATATAGGCAAGGTTCGCGAACAGCGCGCCCCCGGATGCAAGTCCGGCCTTTGCGTAGAAGGACGAGGGCAGGGGCGTGCCGTATGCAAGCTGTGCGTACAGCAGCCACGCTCCAAGCAAACCGCCACCCGCCAACGCTCCTGCCCATGCGCAGGGTGAGGCGCGGTAGCGCCAGAGGACCGCGAGGCCGAGCGGCGCCACGAACAGCAGGGCATCGTGGCGGGTCAGCACGATCAGTGCGCACAGGAACAGCAGAAGTCCCGCCTTGCGGGGTGCGGATTGGCGGCCGAGGTCGTGCGCAAGCGCCGCCGCCGCGGCGAGCATGCCCGCGAGCATCGGCGTCTCGAGGCCGCCGACGGACCAGAGCGCAAGAAACGGCGAGGTGGCGGCTATCGCGAGGAAGATCGCGCGGGCCATCCCGTCGAGGCGCGCGGCGAGGATCAGCACGCCGCCGAGCGCGAGAAGCGGGCCGGCAAGCCGCCACACCCCGACCGGGTCGAGCCCCAGGAGCGCGACCCCGGCGGCAATCAGCCCGTGCAGGGGAGAGGTCAGCGCGCTGACCGGCTCTCCCGGATTATAGACGAGCGCGCTGTGCGTGGCCGCGTTGTGGGCATATCGGGCGACGATCCACGCATCGTCCGCGGTGAACGGCCAGAACTGAAGGCACAGGAGCACAAACATGCCGACGGCAAGCGCCGCCGGCACGATCTGCCGCTCCCGCATCGAGGCAACCGCTGTCAGGCTCACCCGCTACGCGCCCTACCCAACCGAATACAGGGCGAGAGCCTAGACCGGCATGCTTAACGCGGGGTTAGGCCGTCCGCGGCCGGGCGTCCCGGGCACGGCCAGCGGGGGAGAGGCTATTGCCCCCGGCGCTGCAGGAAGGCGAGGCGTTCCAGCAGGTGCACGTCCTGCTCGTTCTTCAGAAGCGCACCATGCAGCGGCGGGATCACCTTCTTGGGGTCGCGCTCGCGCAGGACCTCCGGCCCGATGTCCTCGGCCATCAGCAGCTTCAGCCAGTCGATGACCTCGCTGGTCGACGGCTTCTTCTTCAGGCCGGGCACGTCGCGCACCTCGTAGAAGACCGACAGCGCCTCGCGCACGAGGTCCGCCTTGATCTCCGGGAAGTGCACGTCGACGATTCTCTGCATCGTGTCGCGGTCGGGAAAGCGGATGTAGTGGAAGAAGCACCGGCGCAGGAAGGCGTCCGGCAGGTCCTTCTCGTTGTTCGAGGTGATGATGACGATGGGGCGCTGCTTCGCGCGGACCGTCTCGCCGGTCTCGTAGACGAAGAACTCCATGCGGTCGAGTTCCTGCAACAGGTCGTTCGGGAACTCGATGTCGGCCTTGTCGATCTCGTCGATCAGCAGGACGACACGCTCGTCCGACTCGAACGACTCCCACAGCTTGCCCTTGCCGATGTAGTTGCGCACGTCCTCCACGCGCGGGTCGCCGAGCTGGCTGTCGCGCAGGCGGGAGACGGCATCGTACTCGTAGAGACCCTGGTGCGCCTTGGTGGTCGACTTCACGTGCCATGTGACGAGGCGCAGGCCCAGCGCCCCGGCGATCTCCTCGGCCAGCACCGTCTTGCCGGTCCCCGGCTCCCCCTTCACGAGGAGCGGACGCTCCAGCCGGATCGCCGCATTGACCGCCACCATCAGGTCGTCGGTCGCGACATAGGTGCTCGTGCCTTCGAAACGCATGCTGCTTCCCTCGTCAATTTCGCGCGCGCGAAAGGCAAGCTAGGGGGGCATCGCCCCCGCATCAAGCGTTCCGCGTGCCGGTCTGCCTTGCGGCGGCGCACACTCATGACGTGACTTCTGCGAAAATTCGCGTATATAGCGCCGCATCTCTCCCGACGACTCGCGCGGGGAACAGTGGTGCCAGCCGGGTCTCTTACGTCAGGGATGCCGAGGATGGAGAGGGACAGGTAGAAGCTCATGTCGGTTGAATTGCCCGCAGATTACGTCCCGTCGGACGACGAGCCCTTCATGAACGAGCGGCAGCTGGAGTATTTCCGGCGCAAGCTCGAAACCTGGAAAGCCGACATCCTGTCGCAAAGCCGGGAGACGGTTCACGCGATGCAGAGCGAGGAGATGAACCTCGCAGACATCGCCGACCGGGCGTCGTCGGAGTCGGAGCGCGCGCTGGAACTGCGCGCCCGCGACCGCCAGCGCAAGCTGATCTCCAAGATCGATTCCGCTCTGCGGCGGATCGAGGACGGCTCCTACGGCTATTGCGAGGAGACGGGGGAGCCGATCAGCCTGAAGCGGCTCGACGCGCGCCCCATCGCCACGCTCTCCATCGAGGCGCAGGAGCGTCACGAGCGGCGCGAGAAGGTCTACCGCGACGATTGATCCGGCCGGGCCCGGCGGCGTGCTGACGTTCCGTTAATGCAAACGGAACGTTAACCCGCCCCGCCCCATGCTGGCGGCGTGCGCCTGACGTGTCCCGTTCGCGTGGATGTGTCGGCGTGGAACCGCAAGCGACGGGATGGCCCTGCCATGACCGATCTGGCCGCGGACCGGGCGACCGGCTCCGTTTTCCTTTCACGATGGCACCGGCTGACGCCGGGGCGCCGGCTGCTGCTTGCCGCGCTGCCCATGGCGTGGCTCGCACTCGGCGCGCTCATCGGCTATGGCGCGGGCCGGATCGACGCGATGCACCCGGCAGGCGGTGCCGCCGGGCAGGGCGCGCCCTTGCGCGCGGCCTGGGATCTGCCCGACATGCTCGTGACGCTCGATTCTCCGGCAGAGCGTCCGGTCTATCTGCGCCTCGCGGTCTCTCTCGAACTCGCCGGCGGCGCCGCGCAGCAGCGCGACGCGGCACGGCTTGCGCGCCTCACCGACAGTTTCCAGACCGGCTTGCGCGCCCTGCGTCCCGTGGACCTGTCGGGTGCGGCGGGCACGCAGCGCGTGAAGGACGAACTGGCCCGGCGCGCGGCGCTGGTCCTCGGGGCGGGCCGGGTCGAAGGCGTTCTGATCCGGGAGCTTCTGGTGCAATGAGCGCAGACGACGCCAAGATGCTCGATGCCTGGGCGGCCGCGCTCGAGGAAGAGCGCAGATCCATGCTCGGGAACAGCCTGCTCACCGACGAGTTCCTCGACGAGCTTGCGCCCGACGCGGCAGCCGACGCCGGCACGGATGACGGCATGGGCGACGGGGTGGGCCGCATCCTGAACCAGGACGAGATCGACAGCCTGATGGGGTTCGATCTCGACGCCGGGGGAGACTGGTCCGACGAGGGGGCGGAGGACGCCGCCGGCGGGTCCGGAAGCCTTGCGGCGATCGTCAATTCCTCGCTGGTCTCCTACGAGCGGCTACCCATGCTGGAGATCGTTTTCGACCGGCTGGTCCGCCTGCTCACCGGCTCGCTGCGCACGCTGACCGCAGGTTCGGTGGAGGTCGACATCGAGAGCATCTCGTCGGTGCGCTTCGGAGACTATACCGAACAGGTGCCGGTGCCGACGCTGATGGCGGTCTTCAAGGCGACGGAGTGGGACAATCACGCGCTCTTCACGCTCGATTCTGGCCTGATCTACGCCGTGGTGGACATCCTGCTCGGCGGGCGCCGTGGCGGGAGGGCGGTGGACCCCGACGGACGGCCGTTCTCCACGCTGGAGCGCCGCCTCGTGGAGCGCCTCGTCACCGCGACGCTGGACGACCTTGGGCAGGCATTCAAGCCGCTTGCGGACGTCCATTTCACCCTCGACCGGACCGAGACGAACCCTCGTTTCGCCGCGATCGACCGGCCGTCGAACGCCTGCGTCCTCGTGCGCCTCAAGATCGACTTCGAGAAGCGCGGCGGCCGCATGGACCTGCTGTTGCCGCATGCGACGCTGGAGCCTGTGCGCGAGGTCCTGCTGCAGATGTTCATGGGCGAGAAGTTCGGCCGCGACAAGATCTGGGAGAGCCACCTTGCGGGAGAGGTCTGGCGGACCGAGGTCGAGATCGAGGCGGTGCTCGACGAGCGCACCGTACCGCTCGGCGACCTGTGCCGGCTCAAGGTCGGCGACACGCTGATGTTCGGCGCGATGCCCGACGGCGAGGTCGTGTTGCGGGCGGGCGGCGTGCCGCTGCATACCGGAACGGCGGGCCGCACGGGCAGCAGGGCCTCTGTGACCGTCGTGCGCGCGCTGGCCGGGGAGGCTGCGGCGGCGCGCGGCGAGGATGCGGCCTGATGGTGCGGTTCCGGTTCGTCTTCGTCCTCACGGCTCTCTGCGTGGCCGGGGCCTGGTTGCTGGCTGTGGCTCCCGGTGCGGCTGAGGAGGCGGGCTACCTGACCCCCGACCAGGAGGCCCTGCATGAGGGGCTCGCGCGCCGGGCGGCCGACCTGGACCGGCGGGAAGCCGCGCTCGACCTCAAGGCGCGGGAGCTGGAAACGCTCGCGCATGAGATCGCACGCAGGATCGACGCACTCGAGGCCGAGGGGCGACGCATCTCCGCCGCCCGGGCCGCCCTCGACCGGAGCCGGAACGCAGAGGCCGATGCGCTCGCCCGTGCCTATGGCGCCATGCGCCCGCGCGAAGCAGCCGCCGTGCTGGCCGGTCTTTCGCCCGCTCTGGCCGAGGACATCGCCGCGCGGCTGCCTCCGATGAAGCTCGGCCCCATCCTCGGCCACCTGCCGGAAGAGCGCGCGCGCGACCTGACCCGCCGTCTCGCCGCGCGCGCAGGCCTTGCCGCCGCCGGACGGGACGGCAACCCGTCGTGACCGCGCCCCGCGCCGCAGCCCTGCTGGCCGCCGCGTTCCTCGCATGCGCCGGACCGGCCCGGGCCGACAGTGCATCGGCGGGGGCGACGGACATTCTTGCCATGGACCTCAAGGGCTGGGCCGGCGGGGCCGATGCCGCCTACTGGCCGCGCCGCCATGCGCTCGAAACGGCGCTCCTGGAGGCGCCGGAAGAAGAGACGCCGGACCGCCGTCTCGCGCTCGTCCGGTTTCATCTCGCCTATGGAGAGGGTGCGGAGGCGCTTGGTCACCTGGAGACGCTGACCGGAACGGCGCTGCAGCCGGCAGCGCGGTCGCTTCTCGCGGGGGCGGCCCGGATGCAGGCCGGGCAGGTGACGGAGGCGCTGCGCGCGCTGTCCATCCCGGCGCTGGCGCACGACCGCCACGCGCGCTTGTGGCGCGCGCTCGCAGCCGTGCGCCGCGGCGACTGGCAGGGAGCCGGGCGGGAGCTGGCCGCCCTCGGCCCCAAGGCGCTGGGCGGGGTTCTGGCCCTCTATCCCGAGGCGTTCGCCGAAGAATTGCTGGCCGGTGCCGCGCGCGCCGCGACACTGACCGCCGATGCCGCACTCGCGCGGCTGCTGGGCGAGACGGGCCGCGTATACCCGCTTCCGCCGGTCGCTTCCGCCCGGGTGGCGTTGGTCGTCGGCGACACGGGTGCGGCGCGGCAGGCGCTTGCCGGGGCGGAGGTGGCAGAGGGGCCGAACGGGGCGGCCGAGGCGGCCTATCTGCGCCTCGCCCTGCGGGACGCGCCGATGTCCGGCCGCCGGGCTGCCCTGCACGGGCTTGCCCGGGATGCCGAAGGCAGCCTCGCTGCCGAGATCTGGGCCGCCGCGGCAGAACAGGCACGCCGCGACGGCGCGCCGCTTGCCGCCTTCGAGGCCGCGGCACGGGCCCGCGCGACGGCGCCGCCCGGACCCTGGCGGCAGGCGCTGGCGCATGCGGCGGCGGACGATCTTGGGCACCTGCTCCTGCCGGGCCCGGGGGACGCGGTCCCGCTGTCGCCGATTGCGGCTGCCGAACTCGTCCTTGCGCACCGCGACCTCGTGGAGGGTGCGCCGAACCGGCTGGGCCTGCTCGAAGGGTTCGCCGGCACTCTGTCGCGGCTCGGTCTTCCCGATGCGGCCGCGCGCGTCCTGATGCGTGCCGCCGACCTGCCCGAGGCGCGCCCGCAAGGGCCGTGCCTGGCGCTGCGCGCTGCGCGGGCGGCGCTCGCAGCGGGCGATCCGGAACGTGCCCTCACCTGGGCGGCGCGGGCGGAGGCGGGCGCGCACCCGCAGGAGGACCGGCACGCTGCACGTCTCCTCGGCGCGCGTGCTCTCGCTGCTGCGGGGCGCACGGACGAGGCGCTGGCAGCAATCGGAGAGGCGGACGCAGGCGATGTGGCATCGCTGCTTGCGGTGCGCGCAGAGATCGCCTGGCAGGGGGAGGCGTGGGGTGAGGCGGCCGACGCTGCAAACACGCTCCTTGTCCAGAGGGCGGCCTACCGGGCCGGAGAGACGGGCGCAGCAGGACAGGACGGCGGCCCGGATACGGGCACGCTGGCCCGGCGGGCTGCCGTAGCCTTGATTCGCAGCGGTGCCCGCGCCGATGTCGTGGCGGAACGTCTCGCCCCGCTTCCGGCACAGGCCGGAGCGCGCGACGGGCCGCGGATCGATGCGCTCGCGGCGGTTCTCCTGGGCAATGCGGAGCCTGGGAGTGCCCAAGATATCCGGGTCTTGCGCGCAGCCCTTGAGACGCTGTCCCAGGCAAGACCCTGAGACGGCCTTGCCGCGCATACCTCGGGGCAGCCATGCCATTAACCATTCGTTAAGTTACGCCCGCCGAACGTGAGCGCCGGGGGCGGTGCGCCGGTGCGGCGACAGGCGGCTTGAGGTTCAGAATGGTCCGGCGCACTCTTTCACGGGGCGATTCATCGCCCGCCGCGACGCGCGACAGGGCGACCCAGGTGAGCCAGGCCGAAGACATGCTGCAGAAGGATAGCGCCGGCCGCGGGGCCGTTGCCGGCGGCCGCGACTTCACAGCCTGGTTCGGCGTTGGCGGCCTCGTTCTCGCGGTCGCGGTCAGCGCGGCGCTGCTCGTCAACTCTGAGGATGCGGGGCTCCGCACGGTATCGCTTGCGGTGGCGCTGGTGCTGCTGGCCTTTCTCGTGGCGGCGGACACCTTGCGCACCCGAACCACCGCGCGCGGCGCAGCGGAGGCGGAGCGGGCGCTGGCCACCGCGCTGTCGGTTTCGGCCGACGGAATGGCGGTCAGCGACAAGGCGGGGCGGCTGCTCACCGTCAATGCCGCGTTCCGGGCGCTGTTCCCGGTCTCCGGCGCGCCGGCGATCGACCGGCTGCTGGTGCCGGAGCCGGACAGTGCCGAGCCGCTCTACCGCCTGTTCCGCGCAATGCGCGAGGGAGAGGTGGCCGAGGCCGAGGTGACGCTTGCCCGCGATGGCGGTACCGCGCGCGTGGATCTCGCGGTCGGGCCTCTTCCGGGAGGAACGGGCCGCGCGCTGTGGCGGATCACGTTGCGCCCGGACACGGCAGCCCCGCAAGCGGAGGCGGCACCGGGCGATCTCGATCATCTGCCGGTGGGGGCGTTCACAGCCGACCTGCAGGGGCAGGTAATGGCGCTGAACGCGCGTCTCGCGGACTGGACAGGACGCGCCGCGGCAGCTTGCACCGACGGGCTGCGTCTCACGGACCTGTTCCCCACGCTTGCCGAGGAGACGCCCGAGACCTGGGACACCGTCGTGGTGCGTGACACCGTCCTGCCGGGGGGTGAGGACGCGGGCGGCAGCATGGCGGGCAGACCGGTGCGCCTGCTTCTGCATCTCGAGCGGGAGAGCGGCGAGGTACCCGGCCGCATCCTCGCCCTCGTGCTGCCGGGAGAGGTGCTGGGAGGGACCGGCACCGGCGCCGAGGAGAGCGGCGACGGCCATCTCGTGCGCTTCCTCAACCAGACACCCATCGGCATCGTGGTGGCCGAGCCCGATGGTGCCGTGATCGAATGGAATCGCGGTTTCGTGCGCCTGACCGGCGAAGGGGAGACGCGCAGGCTGACGGATGCGCTCGCGCCGGAGGATGTGGCCGAGGTTGCCCTGCGGCTCAGGGACGCCTGGGAAGGCAAGCGCTTCGACGCGCCCGCCGAGGTGCGCTTCCCGCGCACCGGCCGCGTCGCCCAGCTTTACGCCAGCCGCATCGAGGAGGCGGACGTCACCGGGGTCATCGTCTACCTGATCGACACGACCGAGCAGAAGTCGCTGGAGTTGCAATTCGCCCAGTCGCAGAAGATGCAGGCCGTGGGTCAGCTGGCCGGCGGCATCGCCCATGACTTCAACAATCTGCTGACCGCGATCATCGGGTTCTGCGACCTGCTGCTGGTCCGGCACGAACCCGGCGACCCGTCCTTCGGCGACGTCATGCAGATCAAGCAGAACGCCAACCGCGCGGCCAATCTCGTGCGTCAGCTGCTGGCCTTCTCGCGCCAGCAGACGCTCAGGCCGAAGGTGCTCCAGCTGACCGACACGCTGGCCGACCTCTCGAACCTGCTGTCGCGCCTGATCGGCGGGACCATTCACCTGAAGATGATCCACGGGCGCGACCTGGGTCTCGTGAAGGTCGACCAGGGCCAGTTCGAGCAGGTCGTCATCAATCTCGCGGTCAACGCGCGCGATGCGATGCCCGAGGGTGGCACACTCACGATCGCCACCCGCAATGTCAGCGCCGACGAGGTGCGTGTGCTGGGGCACCCGCTGATGCCGCCTGCGGACTATGTCTGCATCTCCGTCACCGATACGGGCACCGGGATCCCGAAGGAAAACCTGGGCAAGATTTTCGAACCCTTCTTCACCACGAAGGAGGTGGGCAAGGGCACGGGCCTAGGCCTCTCGACGGTCTATGGCATCATCAAGCAGACGGGGGGATTCGTCTTCCCGGTCTCCGAGGTGGGCAAGGGCACAACCTTCGACATCTACCTGCCGCGCCACGAGGAAGAACAGAAGGCCGCGCCTGCCGCCGAGGAGGCGCCGCCGGCGCGCCAGGACCTGACGGGCCGCGGCACGATCCTGCTGGTGGAGGACGAGACGGCGGTCCGCTCCTTCGCGGTGCGGGCTCTCACCACGCGCGGCTATCACGTGCTCGAGGCCGACGGGGGCGAGGCCGCCCTCGAGATCGTGCAGGAGCATCCGGGACGAATCGACCTGCTGATCTCCGACGTGGTGATGCCGACCATGGACGGCCCGACCCTCGTCGCGGCCGCGCGGAAATCGCGGCCGGACATGCGGATCATCTTCATTTCCGGCTATGCCGAGGATGCTTTCCGCAAGAGCCTGAAAAAAGACGAGAATTTCACATTCCTGCCGAAACCCTTCTCGCTCAAGCAGCTCGCTGCGACCGTCAAGGACGTGCTCAACGCCTGAGCGGAGCACGGACGAAGCGCGCGCGCCCATGTTCCACACTTGTTCGCAGGAACAAATTATGCACACTTGCGGCTGTTGCGACGACTCGCGAGCTGTGAGAGGAAAGGGACGGCAATGGGCCAGGGCAGTTTCCGGTTGATCGAAGGCGGGGGAGAAAAGGGCGGCATGGACAAGCAGAAGGCACTCGAAGCCGCGCTCTCGCAGATCGAACGCGCGTTCGGCAAGGGCTCCATCATGAAGCTCGGCCAGAACGAGGTGCAGGCGGTCGACGTCGTCTCCACCGGCTCGCTGGGGCTCGACATCGCTCTGGGCGTGGGCGGCCTGCCCATGGGCCGCGTGATCGAGGTCTATGGGCCGGAAAGCTCCGGCAAGACGACGCTCGCGCTTCACGTGGTCGCCGAGGCGCAGAAGAAGGGGGGCATCTGCGCCTTCGTCGACGCCGAGCATGCGCTGGACCCCGGCTATGCGCGCAAGCTGGGCGTGGATGTGGGCGAACTGATCATCTCGCAGCCCGATACGGGCGAGCAGGCGCTGGAGATCGCCGACACGCTGGTGCGTTCTGGCGCCGTCTCGGTTGTGGTGATCGACTCCGTCGCCGCGCTGACGCCCAAGGCCGAACTCGAGGGCGAGATGGGCGACAGCCTGCCCGGCCTGCAGGCCCGCCTGATGAGCCAGGCGCTGCGCAAGCTCACCGCGTCCATTTCACGCTCGCACTGCATGGTGCTCTTCATCAACCAGATCCGCATGAAGATCGGGGTGATGTTCGGTTCGCCGGAGACGACGACGGGCGGCAACGCGCTGAAGTTCTATGCCTCGGTGCGTCTCGACATCCGCCGCATCGGCGCGATCAAGGACCGGGACGAGATCGTCGGCAACCAGACCCGCGTGAAGGTGGTGAAGAACAAGGTCGCCCCGCCGTTCAAGGTGATCGAGTTCGACATCATGTACGGCGAGGGCATCTCCAAGATGGGAGAGTTGATCGACCTCGGCGTGAAGGCCGGCATCGTGGAGAAGTCGGGCTCCTGGTTCTCCTACAACAGCCAGCGCATCGGGCAGGGCCGGGAAAACGCCAAGCAGTTCCTGCGCGACAATTCCGACATGGCGGCGGAGATCGAGCAGGCGATCCGCGCGAATGCAGGCCTGATCTCCAACAAGATCATGGGCGACGAGGAGGGCGACGAGGACGCGGCCGCCGAGGGCTGATCCGGCCGCTGCCCGCACCGTCCTCCCGGGTTGAAACCGGCGTCCGCGCGCGCGATATCCTTGCGCCCGTGGCCTGCAGCAACGGTGCGTCTGGACGGCGTGCCGCCGCACCGATATGACAGGCGGGCTTGCGCAATCCCCGGCCCGGTGGCGGGCCGGGCCAGACGAGGTGCCGATCGACATGAGCAGCCTGAGCGACATCCGCCGCACGTTCCTCGAGTTCTTCGAGAAGAACGGACACCAGGTCGTGGCGTCCTCGCCACTCGTGCCGCACAACGATCCCTCGCTGCTGTTCACGAACGCCGGCATGGTGCAGTTCAAGAACGTGTTCACCGGGCTCGAGACGCGCGCGTACAACCGTGCGGCGACCTCGCAGAAATGCGTGCGCGCGGGCGGCAAGCACAACGACCTCGACAATGTCGGCTACACCGCGCGCCACCACACGTTCTTCGAGATGCTGGGGAACTTCTCCTTCGGTGACTATTTCAAGGCGGACGCGATCGACTTCGCCTGGCGGCTGGTGACGCAGGAGTTCGGCCTGCCGAAGGATCGTCTGCTCGCCACCGTCTATGCCGAGGATGACGAGGCCTACGATCTCTGGCGCAAGGTCGCAGGCCTGCCCGAGAGCCGCATCATCCGGATCGCGACGTCGGACAATTTCTGGCAGATGGGAGACACGGGCCCGTGCGGACCCTGTTCCGAGATCTTCTTCGACCATGGCGAGGGCATTCCCGGCGGACCGCCCGGTAGCCCGGACGAGGACGGCGACCGCTTTATCGAGATCTGGAACCTCGTCTTCATGCAGTTCGAGCAGAAGGAGGGCGGCGCGCGCGTGGCCCTGCCCAAGCCCTCGATCGACACCGGCATGGGGCTCGAGCGCGTCGGCGCCGTTCTCCAGGGCAAGCACGACAATTACGACACGGACCTGCTCCGCAGCCTGATCGTGGCGTCGGCGCAGGCGTCCGGTACCGATCCGGACGGCCCGCACAGGACGAGCCACCGCGTGATCGCCGACCATCTGCGCGCGTCCTGCTTCCTGATCGCCGACGGCGTGCTGCCCTCGAACGAGGGACGCGGCTATGTGCTGCGGCGGATCATGCGGCGCGCCATGCGCCATGCGCACATGCTGGGCGTTGACGAACCGCTGATGTGGAAGCTGGTGCCCGCGTTGGTGCGCGCCATGGGAGATGCCTTCCCGGAGCTTGGCCGTGCGCAGGCGCTGGTGACGGAGACGCTGAAGCTCGAGGAGAGCCGGTTCCGCCGCACGCTCGACCGGGGTCTGCGGCTGCTCGACGAGGAGGTCGCGGATCTCGCCGCGAGCGGCACGCTGCGCGGCGATGTGGCGTTCAAGCTTTACGATACCTATGGTTTCCCGCTGGACCTGACGCAGGACGTGCTTCGCGGGCGCGGGCTGAAGGTCGATACCGACGGCTTCAACCGTGAAATGGCACGCCAGAAGGCGGAGGCGCGCGCCCATTGGGCAGGCTCCGGCGAGGCGGCGACGGAGGCGGTGTGGTTCACCATCCGCGACCGCGTAGGCGGCACGGACTTCCTGGGCTACGAGGCCGAGCGGGCGGAGGGCCGCGTCGAGGCGCTGGTGCAGTCCGGCAAGGAAGTGGCGAGCGTGGCCAGGGGCGGCGAGGCCGAGGTCGTGCTCAACCAGACGCCGTTCTATGCGGAATCGGGCGGACAGGTCGGCGACTCCGGTGCGATGCACGGAAACGGCGTTCGGCTCTCTGTGCTCGATACGGTCAAGCGCGCGGGCGACCTGCACGTCCACCGCGTGCGCGTGGAGGACGGCACGCTCGAGGTGGGCGCGGAACTGGCGCTCGAGATCGACGCTGCGCGGCGCACGGCAATCCGCGCCAATCACTCCGCGACGCACCTGGTGCACGAGGCGCTGCGCCGCGTGCTGGGCGATCACGTGACGCAGAAGGGCTCGCTTGTGTCGGCGGAGCGGTTGCGCTTCGACTTCAGCCACCCCAAGCCCATGACGGCGGAGGAGGTCGAGCAGGTCGAGGCCATCGTCAACCGTGTCGTCCGCCAGAACGAGGAGGTGGGCACCCGCCTGATGGCGCCGGAGGACGCGATCGAGGCCGGCGCGCTCGCCCTTTTCGGGGAGAAGTACGGCGAGGAGGTCCGCGTCCTCTCCATGGGCGCGGACGCGGAGAAGCCGACCGGCATCTATTCGGTCGAACTGTGCGGCGGCACGCATGTGCGGCGCACCGGCGACATCGCGCTGTTCAAGATCGTCTCGGAAGGCGCGGTTGCGTCGGGCGTGCGCCGGATCGAGGCGCTGACGGGCGAAGGCGCGCGCCGTTACCTGGTTGAGCAGGAGCGAGCCGCGCGCGAGGCCGCCGCGGCGCTCAAGACCACGCCGCAGGAACTGCCGGGCCGCGTCGTCTCGCTGATGGAGGAGCGCCGCCGGCTCGAGCGGGAACTCGCGGATGCGAAACGCGCGCTGGCCCTGGGCGGCGGCGGGGGCGGGGCGACGGCGTCCGCGCCGGTGGAGGTTGGCGGTATCCGCTTCCTCGGCCGGGTGCTCGACGGCGTGAACCCGAAGGATCTGCGCGGCCTCGTCGACGATGCCAAGCGCGACCTGGGTTCCGGCGTCGTTGCCTATGTCGCGGTCAACGAGGGCAAGGCGGCGGTTGCCATCGGTGTGACCGACGACCTGACCGGCACGCTGAGCGCGGTCGACCTCGTGCGCGTCGGGGCCGAGGCGCTGGGCGGCAAGGGCGGCGGCGGCCGCCCCGACATGGCGCAGGCGGGCGGCCCGAACGGGGCGGACGCGGCCAAGGCGATCGAGGCGCTGCAGGCCGCGCTTGCGGCGCGCGTGGCGGCCTGAGCGTCGCCGGGCACCGGGGGGGCGGGCCCGGGGTCAGTCGCGGTCGGGTGCCTGAAGGCTCTCGAGCCGGGCAAGAAGGTCCGCGGGCATGGAGGCCTCGGTCGTGCGGCCGGGCAAAAGGTGCAGTGTCTCGAACCAGGGGAGGCGGCTCTCGACGCCCTCCTGCATGACCGGCGGCACCCGCTCCGGGTCGTCGAGACTGCCGATGGACACGGCGATGCGCGGCCGGCCTGCAACAGCATAGGTCAAGGGCGTGCCGCACAGCCGGCAGAACCCCCGCCGGCCAGCCTCCGACGACTTGAATACGGCAATCTCCCCGCGCGTCACATGAAAGTGGTGTGCGTCGAGCCCCGCAAGCGCGGCGAACGGCGCGCCGAAAGCCTTCTGGCACATCCGGCAATGACAGATCGAGGGCGTGTCGGGGATGGCGTCGAGCGCGTAGCGCACGGCCCCGCACTGGCATCCGCCCGTCAGGACGGCATCTGTTGGGGCGCTCATGGTCCTTCCTCCTCCTCGGCAGAAAGCAAAGGGGCCCGGCGGACAACCCGCCGGGCCCCCAAGCAAACCACGAAGCGGGTAGGCCCGTCAGCCCAGCGCCTTCTGAAGGTTCTCGTCGATCTTGTCGAGGAAGCCGGTCGTGGAGAGCCACTTCTGGTCCGGTCCGACGAGGAGCGCGAGATCCTTCGTCATGTAGCCGGCCTCGACCGTGTCGATGCACACCTTCTCCAGCGTCGTGGCGAAGCGCGCCAGTTCCGCGTTGTCGTCGAGTTTCGCGCGGTGCGCGAGGCCGCGCGTCCAGGCGAAGATCGAGGCGATAGAGTTGGTCGACGTCTCCTTGCCTTGCTGGTGAAGGCGGTAGTGGCGCGTGACCGTGCCGTGGGCCGCTTCCGCCTCGACCGTCTTGCCGTCCGGCGTCATCAGCACGGAGGTCATCAGGCCGAGCGAGCCGAACCCTTGCGCGACCGTGTCGGACTGCACGTCGCCGTCGTAGTTCTTGCACGCCCAGACGAAGGCGCCCGACCACTTCATCGCGCAGGCGACCATGTCGTCGATCAGGCGATGCTCGTAGGTGATGCCGGCGTCCTCGAACTTCTTCTGGAAGTCCTTCTCGAACACTTCCTGGAACAGGTCCTTGAAGCGGCCGTCATAGGCCTTGAGGATGGTGTTCTTGGTCGACAGATAGACCGGCCAGCCGCGGTTCAGGCCGTAGTTCATGCAGGCCCGCGCGAAATCGCGGATCGACTCGTCGAGGTTGTACATCGCCATGGCGACGCCGCCGCCGGGGTAGTTGTAGACCTCGTGTTCGATGACCTGGCCGTCTTCGCCCTCGAACTTGATGGTGAGCTTGCCCTTGCCCGGCACCACGAAGTCGGTGGCGCGGTACTGGTCGCCGAAGGCGTGGCGGCCGACGACGATCGGCTGCGTCCAGCCCGGGACGAGGCGCGGCACGTTCTTGCAGATGATCGGCTCGCGGAAGACGACGCCGCCCAGGATGTTGCGGATCGTGCCGTTCGGCGACTTCCACATCTTCTTCAGGCCGAATTCCTCCACCCGCGCCTCGTCCGGCGTGATGGTGGCGCACTTCACGCCGACGCCATGCTTCTTGATCGCTTCCGCCGCGTCGACCGTGACCTGGTCGTTGGTCTGGTCGCGGTACTCGATCCCGAGGTCGTAGTACTCCAGCTTGATGTCGAGATAGGGCAGGATCAGCTTCTGCTTGATGAAGTCCCAGATAATCCGGGTCATCTCGTCGCCGTCCAGTTCGACGACCGGATTTGCCACCTTGATTTTCGTCATGGATCCCTCGGGCCTTGAGCGTTGCCTTTGAAGGACGCGGCCTAACGCGCGCCCTGCCTTGATCGCGCGCGGACCATAGCCGAGGCCGCGCCCCTCGCCAAGTACGCCAAAGGGCGTTAGAAGGCGCGGGCTCGCATTGCAGGGGAATTTGCCGCAGATGGCCGGAACCAACCGCACCGCCCTCGCGATCACGGGGGGGCCCGTGATCATACTCGTTGAGCCGCAGCTTGCCGACAACATCGGGGCCGCGGCCCGCGCCATGCTGAACTTCGGCCTGACCGAGATGCGGCTGGTCGCGCCGCGCGACGGCTGGCCGAACGACCGTGCGAACGCGATGGCGAGCGGAGCGGTCGAGGTGCTGGAGCGCGCGCAGGTCTTCGAAACGACGGCCGATGCGGTCGCCGACCTGCACTGGGTCGCGGCGACGACAGCGCGGGGCCGCGATCTCGTGAAGCCGGTGCTCGGCCCCGACACGGCGACGCGCGAGGCGGCTTCTCGCATGTCCTCCGGGCAGAAGTGCGGGGTGCTGTTCGGACGGGAGCGGACGGGGCTCGAGACCGAGGACATCGCGCGCGCCCATGCCATCGTCACCTATCCGGTGAACCCTGCATTCGCCTCGCTCAACCTCGCGCAGGCGGTGCTGCTCTACGGCTACGAGTGGTTCCGCGCCGCGGTCGACTGGTCGCCGCACCAGATGCCGGAGCCGGCCCCGGCCGCCGAGTTCGAGGGCTTCATCGGCCACCTGGAGCGGGAACTCGACGCCTCGGGCTTCCTGCGCCCGGCGGAAAAGAAGCCCGGCATGATGCGCAACATCCGCGCCATGTTCCAGCGCGCCGACCTGACGGCGCAGGAGGTGCGCACACTGCGCGGCGTGGTGCGTGCGCTGGCCGAGTTCCGGCCCGCGACCAAGGCGCACCTGATCAAGAACCCAGGCCCCATCGTCGACGAGGAGGACGGGGTTTGACTTTTCGCGCCGAGGACGTATAAACCCCGACTTCGCCGGCGCATAAGGCCGGCGGGAAACGCGTGCCCGCGCCGTCTGCGATAGAAAGCGACGGTCTGTCGTCCGGGGCGACTCGGAAGAGGAGGGCGCGAACACTTTTGATGACGACGTCACTCGTTTGAAGGACTGAACATGTCGAAGCGCAGCGAAGCGAAGTACAAGCTTGACCGCCGCATGGGCGAGAACATCTGGGGCCGCCCGAAGAGCCCGGTCAACAAGCGCGAATACGGCCCCGGCCAGCACGGCCAGCGCCGCAAGGGCAAGCTCTCCGACTTCGGCGTGCAGCTGCGCGCCAAGCAGAAGCTGAAGGGCTATTACGGCAACATCACCGAGAAGCAGTTCCACCGCACCTATGTCGAGGCGGAGCGGCGCAAGGGTGATACCGGCGAGAACCTTGTGGGCCTGCTGGAGAGCCGCCTGGACGCGGTCGTCTACCGCTCGAAGTTCGTGCCGACGGTCTTCGCCGCGCGCCAGTTCGTCAACCACGGCCACGTGAACGTCAACGGCCGCCGGGTGAACATCCCGAGCTTCCGCTGCAAGCCGGGCGACGTGATCGAGATCCGCGGCAAGGCGCGCGAGATGGCGCTGGTGCTCGAGGCGCTGCAGTCGGCGGAGCGGGACATCCCCGACTATGTCGACGTCGACGTGAACAAGATGACGTCGACCTTCGTGCGCATCCCGCGCCTGGGCGACATTCCCTACCCGGTGCACATGGAGCCGAACCTGGTCGTCGAGTTCTACTCGCGCTGACCGGCCCGCACAGGGACAGAGACGGACGCGGGGGCCTTCGGGCCCCCGTTTTCATTGGTGGGTGTCAGGCGGAGAGGAGGCAGCCGCTCAGCGCGCGCCCCAATGCACCGTATAGGCCAGGCGCGGCAGCGCAGCGTCTTCGGGCGAGGGAACGGGCGCGACGCCGATGGTGTAGAGGCCCGAGGAGGCGATCGGAACGACGAAGAGACCGCGCCCGCTGGCCGTCACCACATGCTCTCGCAGGGACTCCGGCATGCCCTCGCGCATCACGGTCAGGCGCAGGGCGCCGGCTGCGATGGCGGCGTCATATTCCACGAACACCGTCTGGCCGGACAGGTAATAGAAGGTCTTGAGACCCAGGGTCTCCGACGGCACGAAGCCCGCCTGGTAGTGCGCCGCGGCAGCAGGACCTTCGAGGCGGCCGCTCTCCCGCCCGACATAGGGGAAGATGCCGCTCAGATAGACGAACACGACCGTGCCGACGGCGCCCGCGATCAGGATGCCGATAAAGGTGCCGATGCCGCCCTTCGACTTCGGGCGGTCGTCGGCGCGGGCCGGGGCGGTGCGGGGTGCGGGACGGGCCATGCGGGCACTATAGCCGCCGGAGTGTTAGCCGCCCGTGAACGCAAGCGCCCTGAAACGCGAAACCGCCGGGCGCTTGCGGGCGGCCCGGCGGTGCGAACTTGCGGCGGTGACGGGAACGCCTCAGGCGGCGTTCTCCGTTGCGATGCCCTTGTCCTTCAGGAACTGCTGCAACTCGCCTTCCTGGAACATCTCGCGGACGATGTCGCAGCCGCCCACGAACTCACCCTTCACATAGAGCTGCGGGATCGTCGGCCAGTCGGAGAAGTCCTTGATTCCCTGGCGGATCTCCATGTCGTCGAGCACGTTCACGCCCTTGAACTTCACGCCGAGGTAGGTCAGTACCTGCACCACCTGGCTGGAGAAGCCGCACTGCGGAAACACCGGCGTGCCCTTCATGAAGAGCACGACGTCGTTTTCGGAAATGTCCTTGCGGATCTGGTCGAACGCCGGATTGTCACTCATCGTCATCGTCTCCCATCATGCCCGGATCAAGGGCCGGACCGTGGTTGCTGGAAAGTCCTGTCAGGCCGGGGCAGAGGTCTGCAGCGCGAGCGCGTGCAGTTCCCCACCCATCCGTCCCTTCAGGGCATCGTAGACCATCTTGTGCTGCTGCACGCGCGTCTTGCCCGCGAAGGCCGCGGACACGACGTGCGCCGCGTAATGGTCGCCATCGCCGGCCAGATCCTCGATGCGGACCTGCGCATCGGGAAAGCTTTCCTTGATCAGCCGTTCGATGTCGGCGGCATCCATTGCCATCGGGCGCCTTGCCTCCTCAGCTTGCGTCCATGAAGCGAGGGAACCACGACTCGTGCGCGGTCCGCAACGCCTCAACGGATATGGAGAGATGGCCCTCGACGGTCAATGCGTCGCCGCCCGTCGTGCCGATGCGCTGCGCCGGAACGCCGGCGTCCCGCGCCCGGGCGAGAAGGCCCTCGGCCTCGCCCTCGGGCACGCAGACGAGGTAGCGCGCCTGGTCCTCGCCGAAGAGAGCGGCATGGGCTGCCACCTTCCTCGGCAGCGCATGGATGCGCGCGCCGATGCCGGACGCCATCGCCATCTCTGCCAGCGCAACGGCCAGGCCGCCGTCGGCAAGGTCGTGCGCCGTGCGCACCGTGCCGTCCTCGACGAGGGTTCGCACGAAGTCGCCGTTCGCCCGCTCCGCCACCAGATCGACGGGCGGGGGCGGGCCATCCTCGCGGCCCAGCACGTCGCGCAGGTAGACCGATTGGCCGAGATGGCCCGCGGTCGCGCCGATGAGGACGATCGCCGCGCCCGCGGCCTTGAAGGGTACGGTCGCGATGCGGTCGCAGTCGGCGATCAGGCCCACGGCGCCGATGGCCGGGGTGGGCAGGATCGCGCGGCCCTGCGTCTCGTTGTAGAGGCTGACATTGCCGGAGACGACGGGCGTGTCGAGCGCACTGCACGCCTCCCCGATGCCCCGGATCGCGGCGACGAACTGGCCCATGATCTCCGGCCGCTCGGGATTGCCGAAATTCAGGTTGTCGGTGATGGCGAGCGGCTTCGCGCCCACCGCGCAGAGATTGCGGAACGTCTCCGCCACCGCCTGCGCGCCGCCAATGCGCGGGTCGGCCTCCACATAGCGGGGGGTGACGTCGCAGGTCACGCCCAGCGCCTTGCGCGTGCCCTCGATCCGCACGACGGCGGCGTCGCCGCCGGGACGCACCAGCGTGTTGCCCTGGACGAGGTGATCGTACTGCTCCCACACCCAGCGGCGCGAGCAGAGGTCGGGCGAGCCGATCAGTGTCAGCAAGGTCTCGCCCAGGTCGCGCACGGGCGCCACCTCGCCCAGCGGCGCGGGGGCCGCCGGCGCGGTCCAGGGCCGGTCGTACTCTGGCGCCTCGTCGCCCAGTTCCTTGATCGGCAGGTCGGCGTATTCCGCGCCGTTCATGCAGATGCGGAAGCGCTTGTCGTCGGTCGTGTGGCCGACGACGGCGAAGTCGAGGCCGTATTTGCGGAAGATCGCCTCCGCCACCTCCTCGCGCCCCGGACGCAGCACCATGAGCATCCGCTCCTGGCTCTCCGACAGCATCATCTCGTAGGGCGTCATGCCGGTCTCGCGGCAGGGCACGTGCTCGAGGTCGAGACGCACGCCGAGATTGCCCTTCGCACCCATCTCGACCGCCGAACAGGTGAGGCCCGCCGCCCCCATGTCCTGGATCGCGATGACCGCGTCGGTCGCCATCAGTTCGAGGCAGGCTTCCAGCAGCAGCTTTTCGGAGAACGGGTCGCCCACCTGCACGGTCGGGCGCTTCTCCTCGGTCGCGTCGTCGAACTCCTGGCTCGCCATGGAGGCGCCGTGGATGCCGTCGCGCCCCGTCTTGGAGCCGAGGTAGACGATGGGGTTCCCCACGCCCGACGCCGCCGAATAGAAGATCCTGTCGGCCGGCGCGATGCCCACCGCCATGGCGTTGACGAGGATGTTGCCGTTGTAGCGCGGGTGGAAGTTTACCTCTCCGCCCACCGTCGGCACGCCGAAGGCGTTGCCATAGCCGCCGATCCCCTCGACCACGCCCGCCACGAGATGGCGCGTGCGCGGATGGTCCGGCGCGCCGAAGCGCAGCGCGTTGAGCGCCGCGATGGGCCGTGCGCCCATGGTGAAGACGTCGCGCAGGATGCCGCCCACGCCGGTCGCCGCGCCCTGGTAGGGCTCGATGAAGCTCGGGTGGTTGTGGCTCTCCATCTTGAAGACGACCGCCAGCCCGTCGCCGATGTCGACGACGCCCGCGTTCTCGCCCGGCCCGCAGATGACCTGCGGCCCCTTGGTCGGCAGCGTCTTGAGGTGGATCTTCGAGGACTTGTAGGAGCAGTGCTCGTTCCACATGGCGGAGAAGATGCCAAGCTCCGTCAGCGTCGGCACGCGGCCGATCAGCGACAGGATCTTCTCGTACTCCTCGGGCTTCAGGCCATGCTCGACGGCCATCTCGACCGTCACCTGCGGCTCCTCGCCCGGTCCCTTGTTGTGAGTGCGGGGATGCGTCACGCTACCGTCTCCACCAGCGAGCGGAAGAGGCCGAGCCCGTCCGTGCCGCCCTGCGCCGGGTCGGTCAGGTTTTCCGGGTGCGGCATCATGCCGAGCACATTGCGCCGTTCGTTCAGGATGCCCGCGATGTTCTCCAGCGAGCCGTTCGGGTTGGCCGCCGCCGTTATCGCGCCGTCGGCGTCGCAATAGCGGAAGGCCACGCGGTCCTCGTCCTTCAGCCGGGCGATGGTGTCGGCGTCGGCGAAATAATTGCCGTCGTGGTGCGCCACGGGCACGCGCAAGACCTGGCCTTGCGCATAGGCCTGCGTGAAGCCCGACCGCACCGTTTCCACCCGCAGGTGCACGTCGCGGCAGATGAACTTCAGGCCCGCGTTGCGCAGAAGCGCGCCCGGCAGCAGCCCGGTCTCGGTCAGGACCTGGAAGCCGTTGCAGATGCCGAGCACCGGCACACCCGCACCGGCCCGGCGGATCACCTCCGGAATGACGGCTGAGCGGGCAGCCATCGCGCCGCAGCGCAAATAGTCGCCGTGCGCGAACCCGCCCGGCAGGACGATCAGGTCGGCGCGGGGCAGGGCGGTCTCGTCGTGCCAGACGAACTCGGCCTTGCCGCCGGCACGCACGATGGCGGCTGCGACGTCGCGCTCGCGGTTGGTGCCGGGGAAGACGACGACGACCGCTTTCACCCGACCAGCTCCACGTCGTATTTCTCGATCACCGTGTTGGCGAGCAGCTTCTCGCACATGTCGCGGACGCTCGCCTCGGCGCGGGCGGGGTCGGTCTCGGCAAGCTCGATCTCGATGAGCTTTCCCTGCCGGACCTCGCCGACGCCCTCGAAGCCGAGCGTGCCCAGCGCCTTCCCGATCGCCTTGCCCTGCGGATCGAGGACACCGGTCTTGAGCGTGATGTGAACCCTGGCCTTCACCTGATTCCCTTTCGATCTGCGCCGTGGCGGCAGTCTTACGTCGCCGAGGCGGACTGGCCCTCGCCCGGCATCAGGCCGAGGCGGCGGGCAACCTCCTGGTAGGCTTCCGTGACCCCGCCGAGATCGCGGCGGAAGCGGTCCTTGTCGAGCTTCTCGCCCGTTTCGATGTCCCACAGGCGGCACGAATCGGGGCTGATCTCGTCGGCGAGCACGATGCGCATCATGTCGTTCTCGTAAAGCCGGCCGAATTCCAGCTTGAAGTCGACGAGCCGGATGCCGATGCCGAGGAAGAGGCCCGACAGGAAGTCGTTCACGCGCAGCGCCAGCGCGATCATGTCGTCGAGGTCCTGCGTCGAGGCCCAGCCGAAGGCGGTGATGTGCTCTTCCGACACCATCGGGTCGCCCAGCGCGTCGTTCTTGTAATAGAACTCGACGATGGAGCGGGGCAGGGAGGAGCCTTCCTCCAGGCCAAGCCGCTTCGACAGAGAGCCAGCCGCGACATTGCGCACCACGACCTCGATCGGGATGATCTCCACCTCGTGGACAAGCTGTTCGCGCATGTTCAGGCGGCGGATGAAGTGCGTGGGGACGCCCAGCTCGTTCAGCCGCGTCATGATGTATTCGGAGATGCGGTTGTTCAGCACCCCCTTGCCGTCGAGCACCGCGCGCTTCTCGTTGTTGAACGCCGTGGTGTCGTCCTTGAAGTACTGGATGAGGGTGCCGGGCTCCGGGCCCTCGTACAGCACCTTGGCCTTGCCTTCGTAAATCCGTCTGCGCCGTGCCATGGGGTGGCCTGCCTCGCCGAAAAGGGGGCTTCAGAAGGGACGCCGTGCGCGCGTGCCGCTGCGGCCGTCCGTACGCGAGGCGGTTCTTACTCCAAAGGCTTGCGCAAAACAACGCTCGCGCCTTGATATAGGGGGGCGGCGGGGGTATCCCGTAGCCCGAGCGAAACGCCGCATCAAACGTCGAGGAGATGGGAGCCGCCATGAGCGCGTTCAATGACCGGGAAAAGGGTTACGAATCCAAATTCGCGCATGACGAGGAACTGCGCTTCAAGGCGAACGCGCGCCGCGCCAAGCTCGTCGGGCTGTGGGCGGCGGGCCTGATGGGCAAGTCCGGGGACGAGGCCGACGCCTATGCGAAGTCCGTCGTCATCGCCGACTTCGAGGAAGCGGGCGACGAGGACGTGTTCCGCAAGCTGCGCAAGGATCTGGACGCCGCGGGCGTGGAGGTCTCCGACCACCAGATCCGCCGCGAGATGGACGACCTGCTGGTCACCGCGCGCGAGCAGATCATGATGGAAGTGAAGGGCTGAGCCTGCGGCGGCCGCCGATCATCCTGAGAGGCTGAAAGGCCGCCGGCGTCCGACCGGCGGCCTTTTCCATACGTGCGTTGGGGGCGCGGTGGGCGCGCCCCTGTCAGTCCGTCTTCACCGACGGCAGGTTGACGGTGATGTCCGCCTGGTTCTGCTGGGCGTCGTAGTAGAGATACCCCAGCACGCCGACGGCGACGACCAGCGCCCCCACGATGAAGTAGAGGATGTTGTTGCCGCCGGCCTGGCGCGTGTTGGTGCTCATCTCGGCGCGACCTCCTTCGCTTTCGTCCAGTGTCCTGGGCCGAAGAACGCCGCGCCGGCGCAATGGGTTCCCGCGAAGGGGGGGCGTCAGGCTTCCCCGAACACGCGGGCGAAGATCGTGTCCACGTGTTTGGTGTGGTAGCCGAGGTCGAACTTCTCCTCGATATCGGCGTCGGAGAGGTACTTGCGCACGTCCGGGTCGGCCTTGAGGAAGGCGATGAAGTCGCCCTCGCCGCGCCAGACCTTCATCGCGTTGCGCTGCACGAGGCGGTAGGCGTCCTCCCGGCTCGCGCCCTTCTGGGTCAGCGCCAGCAGCACGCGCTGCGAATTGTGCAGGCCGCCCAGCCGGTCGAGGTTGCGCTGCATGTTCTCAGGGTACACGACCAGCTTGTCGATCACGCCGGTCAGGCGCGCGAGCGCGAAGTCGAGCGTCACCGTCGCGTCCGGGCCGATGTTGCGCTCCACCGAGGAATGGGAGATGTCGCGCTCGTGCCACAGCGCCACGTTCTCCATCGCCGGGAACGCCATGGAGCGGACGAGGCGGGCAAGGCCCGTCAGGTTCTCCGTCAGCACGGGATTGCGCTTGTGCGGCATGGCGGAGGAGCCTTTCTGGCCGGCGGAGAAATACTCCTCCGCCTCGAGCACCTCGGTGCGCTGCAGGTGGCGCACTTCCGTCGCCAGCCGCTCGATGGAGGATGCGACGACCGCGAGCACCGAGAAATACATGGCGTGCCGGTCGCGCGGGATCACCTGCGTGGAGACCGGCTCGACCGCGAGGCCCAGCTTCTCGGCGACATGCGCCTCGACGCGGGGGTCGATGTTGGCGAACGTGCCGACCGCGCCGGAAATGGCGCAGGTCGCGATCTCGGCCCGCGCCATCTCCAGCCGCTGCTTCGCCCGGTCGAACTCCGCATAGGCCTGGGCGAGCTTCAGCCCGAAGGTCACCGGCTCGGCATGGATGCCGTGGCTGCGGCCGATGCAGACGGTGTCCTTGTGCTCGTAGGCGCGGCGCTTGATGGCGGCGAGCAGGGCCTCCACGTCCGCGATCAGCAGGTCGGTCGCGCGCACGAGTTGCACGTTGAAGCAGGTGTCGAGCACGTCTGAGGAAGTCATGCCCTGGTGCACGAAGCGCGCATCCGGTCCCACGAACTCGGCCAGGTGGGTAAGGAAGGCGATGACGTCGTGCTTCACCTCGCGCTCGATCTCGTCGATGCGGTCGACGTCGAAGGTGGCGGGCCCGCCCTTTTCCCAGATCGTGCGGGCGGCTTCCTTCGGAATGATTCCCAGTTCCGCCATGGCGTCGGCCGCGTGCGCCTCGATCTCGAACCAGATGCGGAACCGGGTCTCGGGCGTCCAGATCGCGGACATTTCGGGGCGGGTATAGCGGGGGATCATCGGCGGCGTCCTCGCGTTGCGGGATGGCGGCAGGAGAAGTGACGCCGCGGCTCTTAGCAGAGGGGCGCGCGCGCCTCAACGCCGGAAGGCTCAACCCCCTAAAGCAGGCCGAGGGACTTGAAGCTCGCGTGCGCGCCCTGGCCGATGACGAGATGGTCGTGCAGCCGGATGCCGACGGCGCGCGCCGCCTCCTCGATCTGCTTGGTCATGGCGATGTCTGCCCCCGACGGCGTGGGATCCCCGCTGGGGTGATTGTGGACGAGGATCAACGCCGACGCACCCAGTTCCAGCGCGCGCTTGACCACCTCGCGCGGGTATACGGGCGTGTGGTCGACGGTGCCCTTCTGCTGCACCTCGTCGGCGATCAGCAGGTTCTTCTTGTCGAGGAACAGGATGCGGAACTGCTCCGTCGTGTTGAAGCCCATCGCCGCCGTGCAATAGTCGAGCAGCGCGGTCCACGAGGAGATGGCGGGCCGGTTCAGCACCCGCCCGCGCGCGAGTTTCAGGGCAGCGGCCTGCACGCTCTTCAGTGCGACGATTACGGTGTCGCCCACGCCCTTGACTTCCCGCAGGCGGGCGGGGTCGGCGCTCACCACCTCGCCGAAGCCGCCGAAGCGCGCGATCAGCGCCTTGGCAAGCGGCTTCACGTCGCTGCGCGGGATGGCGAGGAAGAGGATGAGCTCCAGAAGCTCGTAGTCGGCGACCGCGTCCGCGCCGCCGTCGAGGAACCGCTGCTTCAGCCGGGCGCGGTGGCCCGCGCGATGGTCGTCCGCCGTCTCGCTCGCGCCCGTGTCCGCCATTGCGGCGCTAGAGATAGGGCGGCCGGTGCAGGCCGGCGGGCGAGAGGGTGAAGATCTCCACGCCGTCGGCGGTCACGCCCACCGAATGTTCGAACTGGGCCGACAGCGTGCGGTCCTTGGTCACCGCCGTCCAGCCGTCCGAGAGGAGCTTCACCGCGGGCTTGCCGAGGTTGATCATCGGCTCGATCGTGAAGAACATGCCTTCCTTCAGCACCGCGCCCTGGCCCGGGCGGCCGAAGTGCAAGACGCTCGGCGCGTCGTGGAACACGCGGCCGAGGCCGTGCCCGCAGAAGTCGCGCACCACGCCGCAGCGGTGGCTCTCGGCATAGGCCTGGATCGTGTGGCCGATGTCGCCCAGCGTGACGCCCGGCCGCACCATGTCGATGCCGCGCATCATCGCCTCGTAGGTCACGTCGATCAGGCGTTCCGCCTTCCGCGAGATCGCCCCCACGGGGTACATCCGGCTCGTGTCGCCGTGCCAGCCGTCGAGGATCACGGTGACGTCGATATTGACGATGTCGCCTTCCTTCAGCTCCCGGTCGCCCGGGATGCCATGGCAGACCACGTGGTTGACCGAGGTGCAGATCGACTTCGGGAAGCCGCGGTAGAAGAGGGGGGCTGGCACCGCACCGCGCGCCACGACGAACTCGTGGCAGCGCCGGTCGAGTTCGTCCGTCGTCACGCCCGGCACGACATGCGGCGTAATCATGTCGAGGCATTCCGCAGCGAGCCGCCCGGCCTGCCGCATGCCTTCGAAGGCCGCCGGCCCGTGCAGCTTGATCCGGCCAGAAGGGGTCGCCACAGTCTGGAGAACGAATGCGTCTGTCATCGGGTTATGATCTCGTCTTTCCCGCGTCACACGTCAAGCGCGAGCCGCCGGACGGGCACGATTTCATCGGGCGCGATCCGGCAGGCGCACACCGCGACCTCCACGCCCGCGGCCCGTGCCTCCGCGAACGCGGCGGCGTATGCGGGGTCGAGGTCGCCCGCCAGCGCGAACCGCTCGCAGTCGTCGCGCTGCACGATGTATAGCATCAGCGCGCGCGCCCCTTGCGCCACCATGTCCGACATCTCCCGCAGGTGCTTGGCGCCGCGTGCGGTCACGCTGTCGGGAAACTCGGCGAGGCCCTCCCGCCGGCGCAGGTGGACGTTCTTCACCTCGATGTAGAGGGGCGGGGCGCCCGGCGGTTCTGCCAGCAGGTCGATGCGGCTCGACGCGCCGTACTTCACCTCGCGCCGCAGGGGCGCGCCCGCCGGCACCTCCGGCACGAGGCCCGCTGCGATCGCCTCCGCCGCGAGACCGTTGGGGCGCCCCGTGTTGATGCCGACGAGGGTTGCGTCCGCGCGCACAAGCTCCAGCGAGAGCGGGTATTTCCGGCTCGTACCCTCGTGCGCCTCCAGGAACACTTCCATGCCCGGCTCGGCGAGGCCCAGCATCGCGCCGGGGTTCGGGCAGCTGACCGTGACGTCGCGTCCGTCGGCCAGCGTCACGTCCGCGAGGAAGCGCTTGTAGCGGCGGATCAGCCGGGCGGGGACGAGCGGGCGGGGAAACTGCATGGCAGGCACCTTCGACATGTCGGCGGGCAGGCGGGCGAGGGGGCTTGACGCCGCCCCCTCCGCGCCCTTCCTAAAGAGCCGGAGCGCACCCGTCGAGAGCCAGGAGGAACACACCCCATGTCCGAACAGCCGACCGCCGGCATGGTCATCATCGGCGAGGAGATCCTCGGCGGGCGCACGCAGGACACCAATCTCGCGCGGCTCGCGAACTTCCTCGGCCCCATCGGCATTGCCATCCGCGAGGTCCGCGTGGTCGTCGACGAGGTCGAGGAGATCGCCGCCGCCGTCAACGCGCTGCGCACCCGCTACACCTATGTCTTTACCACGGGCGGCATCGGGCCCACCCACGACGACGTGACCGCCGACGGCATCGCGCGGGCGTTCGGCGTGGAGTTGAAGGAGCGGGCGGACGCGCTCGCCATTCTCGAGGCCTATTATGCCGAGGGCGACCTCAACGCCGCCCGCCGCCGCATGGCGCGCATCCCGGGCGACGCCAGCCTGATCGAGAACCCGGTCAGCGCGGCGCCCGGATTCCGGCTGGAGAATGTCTTCACCATGGCCGGTGTGCCGAAGATCGTAGACGGCATGCTGGAGAGCATCCGGCCGCAGCTTGCGGGCGGGCCGCCGCTGCTGTCGGTGTCGATCCGCTCGAACGCGCTGGAGGCGGAGATCTCCGAGGGGCTGGAAGCCTTGCAGAACGAGATGCCGGACGTGCGCTTCGGCTCCTACCCCTTCGCGCGGTCGGGCCGGTTCGGCACGCGCCTCGTCGGGCGCACGACCGACGCGGACCGGCTGGCGGCGGCCGAGGAGAAGATCGTCGCGCTCCTCGAACGCCTGGGCAAGGAGTACGTCCGCGAGGACCCCGACGCGGCGTGAGGGGGGCGCCGCGCCCTTTCACAGCTCCCAAGTCACCCCGTGTAGATGCGAACCGGCCGCCGGGAATTTTCCCGCGACGCTGGGGGCTTCCCGCCGGGCGCGGCCTCGCCTAGGTTGAACGCGCTGCGCTTCGCGATGCCCGCTTGGCGGAATTGGTAGACGCAAGGGACTTAAAATCCCTCGGCCGCAAGGTCATGCCGGTTCGACTCCGGCAGCGGGCACCAAAAAAAAGCAAAGGCTTATGCCGGTTCAAAACAGGGATGAGCCGCCAGCCCCGGCGTTCGTGTCACCGCGTGTGTCAGCGAGTCGCCGGGTGGTCCTGGCCCGCGTCTCTTGAACGCCCCTGGTGCCCCGGACCTATGGGAAGTCGCCCGTGGCGGTCCCGGTACCGCGGGTGCCGGCCCTCCACGGTCCTGTGCGCAGCGCCGCGCCGTTGAAGAGACCGTAGCTCACCATGCCCGCCGCCACCGCGGCGAACAGGACCCCGGTCGTCAGCGCGTCCATCGCGTGCGCCACCGCGAGCACCGCCACGATTACGGCGAGCCGAACCACCGACCCGCTCACCGGCCAGAACAGCGTGCCGAGGCCCTGGCTCGCGAAATAGAGGGCAAGCCCAAGCCCGAAGAAGCCATAGGCCGGGCCGACGATGCCGAGGGCCTGTTCCGCAACCGCGGTTACCGCCGCCTCGCGCGTGAAGAGCGGCACCCAGAGGTCGGGGACCGTCGCGACGGTGATGCCGATCGTGCCGACCAGCGCAGCAGCGATCAGCGCGCCCGTCCAACCGATACGCACCGCGCGCGCCCGCCGTCCCGCGCCCGCATTGCCGCCCACCATGGCGATGAGCGCCGCGCCCACGCCGAAGATCAGAGGAGTCATGAGCAGCTCGAGCCGGGCCGCGATCGCATAGCCCGCCAGCGCCTCCAGCCCGATGCGGCCCGCGACCG
Organism: Futiania mangrovi; assembly: GCF_024158125.1. Taxonomy (NCBI): domain Bacteria; kingdom Pseudomonadati; phylum Pseudomonadota; class Alphaproteobacteria; order Futianiales; family Futianiaceae; genus Futiania; species Futiania mangrovi. The sequence continues at coordinate 297,680 of NZ_JAMZFT010000001.1, forward strand.
CCGCGACCAGCAGCGAGGCTGAGACGGTCAGCAGCGACTGGGTGCCCGCGAGCATCCCCGACGCGAGACAACGGCGCACGAGGCCCCACGGCACCGGTACCCGGAAGGTCAGGCGAAACCCCGCCCGGCCCGTGAGCACATAGGCAAGCAGCCCGGCCGCACCCAGGCCATAGGCCGTCAGCACCGCGAGCGCAGCCCCGCCCATGCCGCCCCAGCCGATCAGCGGCCAGGCGAGGCCTGCGTGGATCGCCGTCACCGCGGCGATGCCGGCCATGGGCACGACCATCTCGCCGGTGCCGCGCAGCAGCCCCGCCGTCATGTTGAACAACCACACCGCCAACATGCCGGGGAAGAATACCGCGCCATAGGCGACGGCTGCGTCCAGCGCCGCGCCGCTGCCGCCGAGCAGGCGGAAGAACGAGGGCCCTGCCACGGTCAGCAGCCCGCCCATCACGCCCGCGCCGATCAGCGCGATAACCATGGCCGCGCGCGCAACGTCCGCGCAGGCCCGCGCGTCGCCCGATCCGCTGGCCCGCGCCATCGCGCCCGATACCGCGCCGCCGATCGCGCCCGCCGAAAGCATCGCGGTCAGCATGTAGAGCGGGAAGACGAGTGCCGAGCCAGCAAGAGCATCGATGCCGAGCTGCCCGATGGCCGCGCCCTCGACGACGCTGATGGTGATCTGGATGAGCGCGCCCGCAACGGTCGGCACGGCAAGGCGCGCGAGCGTCGGCCCGATGGCGCCGTCGAGGATCCGCATACGCCGCGCAGCCGACTTCTGCTCGCCCCCTGCCACCCGCGCCGCCCTTTTCGGATAACTGCCCCGTGGGGACGTTAGGCAGAACCGCGAGAACCCTCAAGCGGATCGGATAGCCGAACGTCCACGATGCAGAATCCGGCGGAGGGGGGAATTGGGCGCTGGCTTCGGTTTTGACGGGTGGCGGATTGTTCGGCAGAATTGCAATCGGAAATGGAATTGGGGCGGGAAAATGAGCCAGATACAGCGTGGTGCAGACGGCCAATCGGCTCAGAATTCGACAATCAGCGCGGATACACGGGCGCAACTCAACTATGATGCCCAGAAGAAATCGATGCTGGTGTCCTATCTGTTGTGGATCTTTCTCGGCTGGTTCGGGGCGCACCGGTTCTATCTTGGGCGGATCGTCTCGGGCCTGATCCTGCTCGCCCTCACCATCCTCACCTTCCTGATCGGGATGGTCACGCTCGGCTTCGGCAGCTTTCTGATGGCCATTCCGGCGATCTGGGTCCTGGTCGACGCCTTCCTCATCCCCGGCATTGTCCGGCGCGCCAACCAGGCGCTCATCGCCCGGCTCTGAGAGGCGCCTTCGTCTTCAAGCGGCTTCTCCCGAACACTGCACCCTAACCGATGGAGGCCGGGATATGCGCGTCCTGATGCTTGTGCTGCCCCTTCTGACCTCGCTGGCCGCTCTCGCGCCGCAGGCGTCAGCGGAGATCAAGGTGGCGCTGAGCGGCAGTGCGCGAGGCCTATGGCCAGAAGGTGCGCGAGGAACAGGCGCGCTGGGCCGCCCACATGGAGCGCGTCCTGGCGGACCCCAAGGCGTCGGTGAACCTTGCCGATGCGAGCGCGCATGACGAGGCGCGCGCCGTGGCCCTGCTCGCCGCGGGGCGCCGGGTTTTCATGCGCAATGACAAGATGTCCTTCAGCGAGGGCAGGGCGGTCGTTCAGACCTTTATGCCCTACACCCTGCCGCAGCGGCTGGCCGCGATCCCCAAGCCCGATCAGGGGTTCAACTGGGAGGACTGGTTCGACAAGACAGCCTCGGCGGGCAAGCGCACCGGCTACGACGTCTATTGCCGGATGGACCCGGCTGCATTGTCGAACATCGATAAGGGCGCGCTGTTCGAGGTGGACGCGAAACTCGCAAGCTTCGGCCGCTCCGTCGTGCTGGAGTGCACACCGGCAGTGATCGAGGACCGAAAGCTGTGCGACCTGGCCGACGGGGGCAAGTATTGCGAGACCGTACACACCTGCCAGAGCGGGGAATACCGGCTGGTTCTGCGCAACGAGAGCGGCGATCTCAGCCACATCGACGCCGTGTACCCGAACGCCGCCGATCCGGACGAGTGGCAACATTCGCAACGCTGGCGCTAAGGTGTTCCAACCGGGACACCGGGAAGGGATCGGGCAGCTACGCCGGACGCGCGTTCCGGCCACGCGCCTTTCTGGCCAGGCGCCTTTCTGGCTTTTGCGCGCGATGTGCTGACCGTGCCTCGGTGAGCGCGGCGCTTCAGCAGGGGCTGTGCCCTCGCACCGAACAGGGACCAACAGCTGCAAAGCGGGGTAGAGAAATTGGCAGCACCCGACGCCTGGCAACCGCTCGAAGGGGTGCGGATCGTCGACTTCTCGATGCTCCTGCCCGGTCCGCTGACGACCGTCGTTCTGGCCGACCTCGGGGCAGAGGTCATCAAGGTCGAACCGCCCGGCGGCGACTACGCCCGCCAGATGAAGAACAACACGCTCAAGGGCACCAATCGCAACAAGCGGAGCATCGCGCTCGACCTGAAGGTCGCGTCCGCGCGCCAGGTCGTTGACCGGCTGGCCGCCTGGGCCGATGTGGTCGTCGAGGGCTTCAGGCCGGGTGTCGCTGACAAGCTGGGCTTCGGCCCTGCGCGGCTGAGAGGCATCAACCCGGGGCTGATCTATTGCTCCATCTCTGGCTTCGGGCAGACCGGGCCGGCGCGCACCCATCCGGGGCACGACCTCGCCTACATGGCCATGGGCGGCGGCATGGCGCACAAGGGGCAATTGCGCTCCCCGCCGCAGCGGGCGGCGCTTCCCGTGGCGGATTACCTCGGCGGTGCCTATGCCGGTATCGCGATCCTGGCCGCGCTCAGGGAGCGGGACAGGACCGGCAAGGGCATCGCCATCGACCTGAGCCTCTACGAGTCGGTCCTGTTCGCGACCCTGATGCGTTTCGGGCCCGAAACCCCGCCCACGTCGCTGACCCATCTCTTTCCCGCCAACGACGTTTTCGCGTGCGCAGACGGGAAGCAACTCGCGCTCACCGTCGTCGAACAGAAATTCTGGGACAATTTCGTGGCTGCCGTGGGCGGTGCGTTTCCGGAAATCGCGTCGCCCGACTTTGCGGACGAGCAGGGGCGCCTGGAACACCACCTGCGTCTGATGGACCTGCTCGACGCGATGTTCTCAACGCGCCCCGCGGCGGAGTGGATCGCGCTGCTCGAGAGATACGACGTGCCGGCGGCGATTTGCGTGACGCCGGCCGAGGCGCTGGCGTCCGCGCACGCCCGGGCGCGCGCGCTGCACCATGAGACGGCGGAGGGGCCCGTCATGCCGTTTCCGGCCGTCACGGACCGCGGGCGCGTGCCGCCGCCGCGGCGTGGGGCGCCGCCGCTGTCCATGGACGCGCACGCCATCCTCGAGCAGATCGGGTTCGAAAGGGACGAGGCCGCGAGGCTGCTGGCCGACGGGGCCGTCGTCGCACCCCCGTCCTGAACATTTGGGCAGCGCAGGAGGCAAGCGCCCACCGGCGGCATGTTGAGATGGCGGAAGGTGTTGCACATCCGCACAGGCCAGGGACAGGGCGGGTAGGGGCGCTCAGCGGGCTGACGCGCCACCGCCGGAAACCTCGATGATCTCCTCGGTCATCTGCTCCTGGCGTGCCTGCTGAAACTCGGTACGCAGGTCCTTCGCCATGCGGCGTACGTTCGATTGCGCGCGCGCCATCGCCTCCGCGCGGGCCGCGTTCTCCGCCGCGAAGGCCAGCATCAGCGCCTCGCATAGCTCGGTGAAGACATACTCCTCCACGAGCGCGGCCAGCAGGGGTGCAGGCGCGAGGTTGGTAAGAGGCTGCCGTTCGCGTTCGGGCGGAAAGCGGCCGAAGTCGAACGGGAACAGCCGCCGGCGCACAGGCGGCTCGGCGGGCGCGGCAGGGTCGGCGAAAAGGATGTGCACGGCCTTACCCGGAGCCTGCGCGAGATGGGCGAAGAGCGCATCGGCCAGCCGGCTTGCAAGGCCCGGTACCTCCGGCGCGTGCGCGACCATGTCGGCGTACCAGAAGGGCTCCTCCTCCCCAAACGCCGCGAGCGTCCGCGCGCCGATGATCATGAGCTGCGCGCCGCCCGCCCGCTCTGCCGCCGCGGCGTCGGCCAGCCGGTCGGCGTGTGCCCCGCAGAACCCTTGCGAGGCGCCGACCACGATCGACAGGGCGGCGTCCGGCTGCCCGGCGGCGGGAACGTCCAGCATGGTGCCGAGCACCGCCGACAGCGCGCTGGCGACCGTCCCCTCTTGCTTGCGGATCGCCTCCAGGTGGGTGCGGGTCTCGGCCTGGTGTGCGGCGGCGATGGCGCGCAGCGTCGAGACGATGCTCTCGATCTGTCCGATGTTCCCGATCCGCTGCTGGATGTCTTCAGGCCGGTTCATTCGCCGCGCTCCGGCAGGTGTCCGGCGGCGGAGCGCACGCAGGCGACGAGCGCGGCGCGGGTGTCGTCATCGAGGTCCGAGGGATCCTCGCGGAACGCCGCAAGCGCGGCGTTTTCCGCGATCAGCGGTTCGAGCGCGTCCTTCAGGCGGGAGAAGTCCTCCAGCGCCACGTCGTCGAGCGCGCCGTCGGAGAGGGCTGCCAGCAACGCCACCTGCGCCGCGGGGGTGAGCGGTGCGTAGCGCTTCTGCGCCAGCAGCGCCCCGATCCGCTCCCCGCGCGCGAGCCTCGCCTTCATCGCGGCATCGCCGAAGCCGCCGAAGCGGGAGAACATCTTCATCTCCAGATATTGCGCATAATCGAGCCGCACGCGGCCCGCGACCTTCTTCAGCGCGCCGGGCTGGGCTTTGCTGCCGACGCGGCTGACCGACAGGCCGACGTCGACGGCGGGGCGCTGGTTGCCCGCGAACAGCGCCGACGAGGTCACGATCTGCCCGTCCGATATCGAGATGAGATTGGTCGGGATGTAGGCGGAGAGGTTGCCTTCCTCGATTTCCGCGATGGGCAGGGCGGTGAGCGAGCCGCCCCCCTTCGCCTCGGCGAGCTTCGCCGAGCGTTCCAGCAGGCGCGCGTGCAGGTAGAAGATGTCGCCCGGATAGGCCTCCCGCCCCGGCGGCTCGCGGGCGAGCAGGGCAAGCTCCCGGTGCACGGCGGCGTGCTTGGTCAGGTCGTCGTAGACGATCAGCGCATGCCCGCCCCGGTCGCGGAACCATTCCGCCATCGTCGTCGCCGCGAAGGGGGCGAGCCAGCGCAGCCCCGGCTCCGCCGTGGCGGGGGCAACGACGAAGATCGTGCGGTCGAACGGCCCGCGGTTGCGCACCGCCTCGATCACGCGGCGTACCTCGGTGGTGCGCTGGCCGATGGACACATAGACCGAGACGATGTCGCTTGCCTTCTGGTTCAGGATCGTGTCGACGGCGATGGAGGTCTTGCCGGTGCTGCGCTCCCCGATGATCAGTTCCCGCTGGCCGCGGCCGATGGCGAACAGCGCGTCCACGACCAGGATTCCGGTGGCGAGCGGCACGCTCACGAAATCGCGGTCGACGATCGCGGGCGCGGGCCGTTCGGTCTCGACGGTCTCTCCGGTCTCGATTGCGGGCTGACCGTCGAGCGGTCGGCCCAGCGGATCGACGACGCGGCCGAGCAGGGCTTCGCCCACCGGGACCGACAGCGCCCGCCCCGTGCGCGCGACGCCGGCGCCCGCTTCGACGCCGTCCATGGGGTCGAGAAAGGCGGCTTGCAGCACATCCTCGTCGAGATTGAGCACGAAGCCGCGCGCGCCCGTCGGAAACGTCAGGATCTCGCCAAGCGACGCTCCGGGCAGCCCGGCGACCCGGGCAAGGCCGTCGGCGATCTCGGTCACCACGCCCGTTTCCTCCGCCTCCGCGCCGAGCGGGGTCTCCGACACGCGCCGCTTCAGGTCATCGAGCAGTGGATCGGTCATCGTCGGCAAGCGCCTTCGTCAGCTTGGCAATGTCATGGGCGAGCGAATTGCGGACCGCGCCCGAGGTCGAGCGTAGCTCGAGCCCGGCGATCATCTGCGGGTCCGTCTCGACTGGCAGGGCGGCGAGATCCGCGTCCCCGGCGAACCCCGAGAGCGCCGCGCGCACGGCGGCCTCCTCCTCCCCGCCGAGGGGGCGGGCCGCGACGATGCGCAGATCGCCGCCCGACAGCAGTGCGTGCCGGTCGCCTTCCGCCATGGCCGCGAGCGCCTCGGCAAGACGCGGCGCATAGCCCGCGGGCGTCGGCGGGTCGGGCATGTCGTCGGCGGCGCGGCGGGCGATGGCGGCGGCAAGCTCCTTGGCGCGGGCGACTGTGGCGCTCTCCGCATCGCGCCGGGTGCGTTCGGCGTCCTTGTGCGCCTCGGCGACGATCCGGGCGGCTTCCTGCCTCGCGGCATCGACCAGTCGCCTGTGCTCGGCCTCGGCATCTTCCTTCGCCTTGTCCAGAAGCTCCCGGCGGGCGGCGCGGTTGGCGTCGGCCTGTGCTTTCGCCTCCGCCGTGGCCGCCTCGGCCTGCTTGCGCGCCTCCTCCGCCTTCGCCATGGCCGCCGCGGTCTCCGCCTTGCGCGCCGCGATCATGTCCGCGACCGGCCGGAACAGGAAGTACCGGAGGATGGCCAGCAGAACCAGAAAGTTGACGATCTGGAACGCGAAGGTGACCCAGTCGAAGGTCATGGGGTTAGGCGACGAACGGGTTGGCGAAGAGCAGGAGCAGCGCGATCACGAGGCAATAGATCGCCATCGTCTCGATCATGGCGAGGCCGACGAACAGCGTGCGCGAGACGGTGCCTGCGGATTCCGGCTGGCGCGCGATGGCGTCCATCGCGGCTGCGACCGCGCGGCCTTCCGCGAGCGCCGGGCCGATCGCCCCGAACGAAACCGCGATCACTGCGCCGAGCGCGCTGACGATCTTGATGTAGATATCCGGTGTCACGAACCTTTCTCCCTGCTGTCGGGCGCGGCCCCCTCGACCGCGGCGGCGATGAACACGAGCGCGAGCGTGGCGAAGATGTACGCCTGCACGGCGCCCGTCAGAAGGTCGAGCGCCATGAGCGGGATCGGCACGAACAGTCCCGCGAGCGACAGCACGATGCCGATCACGAAGACGCCGCTCATCACGTTGCCGAACAGGCGCACCATCAGCGAGAAGGCGCGCGTCACCTGCTCGATCAGGTTGAGCGGCACCATCACCCATGTCGGGCGCGCGAAGCTCCTCAGATAGCCGGCGACGCCCTGCTCCCGGATGCCGAAACCGACGGTCGCGGCCAGCACGATGACGGCAAGAGCCGCATCGGTTTCCAGGTGCGCCGTCGGAGGCTCCAGCCCCGGCAGGACCGAGATCCAGTTGGCCGCGAGGATGAAGACGAGCAGCGTCCCGATCAGCGGACGCAGGCGCGCCGGATCCCCGCCCACGGTCGCGCGGATCTGCGCGTCGAGCGTGCTGACGAACAGCTCCAGCACAGCCTGCGCGCCGGTGGGCGAGGGGCGCATCCGCCGGGTCAGCAGCACGCAGACGAGGCCCAGCGCGGCGACGATCCCCCATGTGGTCACGACCGTCTCGCTGATCGCGACGGGCCCCAGTTCGAAGGCGGTCGTTACGCTGAAGGGCGAGGCGGTCATGGCAGCTCCCGTCTGACCTTGCGGATCACCATGGCGCGCGCGGCGAAGACGCCTGCCGCCGCCGCCAGCAGCGGAAAGAGGCCCGCTTGCGCGCACAGCACGAGAAACCCCGCGAGCAGCGCAAGCCGCAGCACCTGCAGGCCGACCGCCCGCCAGTCACGTTCCAGGATGCGTTCGGTCAGCGGCAGCAGCGTGCGGAAATGCAGCCACCCCGCCGCGAAGCCCGCAACGCCCGCCAGGAGCGTCAGCAGGTAGGGTATCGCCGCGCTCATTGTTCGTGCATCCAGCGGAAGGCGAGGAAGAGGCCCAGCGCGGCCCCTGCCATGGTCAGTGCGGCCGCCATGGCGATGCCGGTGCCGAGCAGGCCGTCGAGCCAGTTGCCGGCCAGCACGCCGAGCAGGGTGGGGCCGACGATGATCCAGCCGAGCACGCCGATCTGGCCGAAGCGCCGGGCGAGAGAGGGCTCGGGATCGCGTTCTCCGGCCTCCGCACGGCCTTGGCTGCGCCGGGCTGCGTCCTTCAGCTTGTTGCCGCCATCCTCCACGCTCATCGGAACGCCTCCGCCAGCGCGTCCACAGTCTCGTCGTCGGGCCGGCCCAGCCGCTGCATCAGCCGGCGGATGGCGACGGCGTGAAGCCGCATCTGCTCGCCCCGCGCCCGGCGGGCGGCATCGTCGGCCGCCTCGAACCGGGCGCGCACGTCGGTCTCGAGCGCGGCCAGGTCGTCGCCCGGAACGGCCTCGCGGCAGGCGACCTCGAGGCGGGCGCCGCCGGTCACGCGCATCACGCCGCCGTGCAGCGCGCAATAGCGCCAGCGGTCCTCGCCGGCCCGCTTCCAGCGCAGGACCGACGCCCCCAGCACCGTCAGGAAATCCCGGTGGCCGGGCCAGATGCCGAAGCCGCCGCTCGCATCCTCGGCACGCACCGAGGTCACGTCCGCATCCCTCAACACGATGGCGAGCGGCGTGGTCACGGTCAGCTCCATCGGCGTTCTCATGCCGCTCGCTCCTTGCGGCGGGCCTCTTCGCGGGCGCGCGCCTCGTCGAGATTGCCGATCATGTAGAGCGAGGCCTCGTCCCAGTCGTCGCATTCCCCTTCGAGGATCGCCGCGCAGCCCGCCACCGTCTCCGCCACGGGTACAGAGCGCCCCTCGAGCCCGGTGTAGGCCGCCGCGACGAAGAACGGCTGCGTCAGGAAGCGTTGCACCCGCCGCGCGCGCCCCACGAGCAGGCGCTCCTCGCGGCCCAGCTCCTCAACGCCCAGAAGCGCGATTACGTCGCGCAGTTCCCGGTAATGCTCGATCGCCTCCTTGAGGCGGCCGGCGACCCGCACATGCTCCTCGCCCACGATCAGCGGGTCGAGCAGCACCGACGTCGTCGAGATCGGGTCGACCGCGGGATAGATGCCTTCCGCCGCCAGTTGCCGCGACAGGACCACTGTGCTGTCCACGTGCGCGCTGATCGCGGTGACGGCGGGATCGGTGAAATCGTCGGCGGGGACGTAGACTGCCTCGACCGCCGTCACCGAGGCCTCGCCGACGGAGGCGATCCGCTCCTGCAGGTCGGCGACCTCGGTCTCCAGCGTCGGCTGGTAGCCGACCCGGGACGGCATCCGGCCGAGCAGGCCCGAAACCTCCGCGCCCGCCTGCACGAAGCGGAAGATGTTGTCCATCAGCAAGAGGACGTTGCGCCTCTCCTCGTCGCGGAAATGCTCCGCGATGCTGAGCGCGGTCAGGGGCACGCGCCAGCGCGCGCCCGGCGGCTCGTTCATCTGTCCGTAGACCAGCACGGTCCGGTCCAGCACGCCGCTCGAGCGCATCTCGTTCAGCATCTCGTGCCCCTCGCGGGAGCGTTCTCCGACGCCCGCGAAGACCGAGATGCCGTCGTAGCCCGCGACCATGGAGTGGATCAGCTCCATGACGAGCACGGTCTTGCCGACGCCTGCGCCGCCGAACATGGCCGACTTGCCGCCCTGCGCGAGCGGAGCCAGCAGGTCTAGCACCTTGATGCCCGTGGAGAACACGTCGATGCTCGCCCGCTGCGTGGCGAGCGCAGGTGCGGCCTGGTGGATCGCGCGCCGGGGGGTGTCTGCCGGCAATGGCGCGCCCGCGTCTGCCGTCTTGCCCATCACGTCAAGCAGGCGGCCGAGCACGGGCGGTCCGACCGGCACGGAAAGCGGGGCACCGGTCAGCCGCGCCCCCGCGCCGCGTACGAGGCCTTGCGTGGTCTGAAGCGCGATGGCACGGACGCTTGCGATGTCGAGGTGGGCCTGCACCTCGGCAACGACCGTACCGCTGCCCGCCGCGATCTCGACCGCCTCGTGGATTTCCGGCAGCGGACCTTCGACGGCAAGGTCGATCACCGCCCCCCGGACGGCCGTCACGCGCGCGCGGCTGCGGCTGCCTTCTGCAGGCGCCGCGCGTCGATGGAGGCGGGGGTTACTGCTCGAGCACATAGTCGCCCGGCGCCTCGCACAGTGGGGGCAGACCGGCCTCGGGTGCGCCCATCGGGGGTGGCGGTGCGGGCGGGCCGGAACGCGCCGCCAGCCAACTGGAGAATTCGGGCCACCATGAGCCGTCCTTCGGCTGGGTCTCCTCCAGCCAGCGTTGCGGGTCGCGGTAGTGGTCCTGGTCGCGTTTGGCCGCGATCCGGTAGTGGCGCCGCGGGTGCCCGATCCCGGACACGATCCCGGCATTGTGCCCGCCGTTCGTCAGCACGAAGGTGATGTCCGTGTCGGCGAAGAGATGCAGCTTGTAGACCGATCTCCACGGCGCCACATGGTCCCATTCCGTGCCCACGGCGAAGATCGGCGCCCGGATGTCGGACAATGCGACCGGCCGCCCGTCTACCCTGTAGCGGCCTTCGGCGAAGTCGTTGTTCAGGAAAAGGCTGCGCAGATACTCCGAATGCATCCGGGCCGGCATCCGGGTGGAATCCGCGCTCCACGCCATCAGGTCGGTCATGCCGGAGCGCTCGCCCATCAGGTAGTCGTGGATGACGCGCGACCAGATAAGGTCGTTCGAGCGCAGGATCTGGAACGCGCCCGCCATCTGCCTGGCGTCCAGGACACCTTGTTCGGCCATCATGTCCTCGAGGAACGTCACCTGGCTCTCGTTGATGAAGAGCATCAGCTCGCCCGCCTCGGTGAAGTCGGTCTGCGCGGCGAAGAACGAGAGGTCGGCGAACCTGTCGTCGCCGTCTCGGGCCATCGCGGCTGCGGCGATCGCCAGCAGCGTTCCGCCCAGGCAGTACCCGACGCCGTGTACCTTCCGGCTGCCGACGATCCGCTCCACCGCGTCGAGCGCGTCCATCACGCCGAGGGTGCGGTAATCGTCGAAGCCGAGATCGCGGTCGTCGCCGCCAGGGTTCTTCCACGAGATCATGAAGACCGTGAAGCCCTGTCCGATCAGGTATTTGACGAGAGAGTTCTCCGGCGACAGATCGAGGATGTAGTACTTCATGATCCACGCCGGAACGATCAGGATCGGCTCCGCCCGCACCTCGTCCGTCGTCGGCGCGTACTGGATCAGTTCGATGAGGCGGTTCCGGTAGACGACGCGGCCCGGCGTCACGGCCACCGTTTCACCGGGCCTGAACGCCTCCGCGCCGGCGGGCGGCTGCCCGGTCTGCAGGCGGGTCGCGTCGTCGAGGAGGTTCTGGAAACCGCGGACAAGGTTCTGCCCGCCCTGCCGCACAGTCTTCTCGAGCACCTCGGGGTTGGTTGCGAGATAGTTCGACGGCGAGAACACGTCGAGGACCTGCCGGGTCACGAAGCTGACCACGTCTTCATGCTGGCGGGTCACGCCGCGCACGTCGTTCATGGCCTTGTGCCACCATTGCTGGTTCAGCAGGAAGGCCTGCGAGCAGACGTTGAAGGGCCATTTCGCCCACGCCTCGCCCGCAAAGCGCCTGTCTTGCGGCAAGGGTTCGATGCAGGCGGCGGGGTTGGCGTCTCCGCCCGCGCACCGCTGGACGAACTGCGCCAGGCGGGAGGATTGCCGCAAGGCGTTCTTGGCGAGCTGCAACTGCTTGCCGGGCGATGTGGCCAGGTGAAGCGCCCAGTCGGCATAGGCTTCGGACAGCGCGCTGGGCGAGATGCCGCCCGTCATCCGCGCCACGGCGGCATGGATGGACCGGTCGATGCTGGCCTCGAATCCCATGGCGGCGTCGTCTGGCTGGCGCATCGCGACGCGGCCGCCGGATTTCCGGACGGTTTTCTTGGCGTGCGGTCGCTGCAGCTGCGACATTGCGTTACCTTTCCCGGTGCGAAGGACCAAACACATTCTCGGCCTGCGCACCTATTCGCGCCTTGATCGAGGTCACTTCGTCAGGCGCGACAGTGTCGTTCCGTCCTTCCGCGCCAGAAATCGGGTCTGGAAGCACAGAGATGAAGGAAATATCCCGCACATTGACGCCGAAAGCGCCGGGGTTGCGGCATCGGATCATGGCCGGTTTCATCGGTAATGTCGTCGAATGGTATGATTTCGCGCTCTACGGTTATCTGGCGGGCGTCATCGCGCCCGTGTTCTTTCCCACCGGCAACCCGACGGCAGGGCTGATCGCAACTTACGGGATCTTCGCGGCCGGCTTCGTCATGCGTCCGCTCGGGGCCGCTGTCTTCGGCTGGTTCGGCGACCGGTACGGTCGGGCACGGACCATGCAGATCTCCGTTGCGATGATGGCGCTGCCGACCCTTCTGCTCGGCCTCCTGCCGACGTATGCGCAGGTCGGACTGCTCGCCCCGGTGCTTCTGGTGCTGGTGCGCCTGGTGCAGGGCCTGTCGGTCGGCGGGGAGTTTTCCTCGTCCGCCACCTATCTGGTGGAGACCGCGCCGTCGGGGCGTCGCGGAGTGGTCGGAAGCTGGGCCAACATCGGGTCGATGACGGGGACGCTTCTCGGCGTCGGAGCGGCAGCCCTCGTCACCAATCTCTTCAGTCCGGAAGCGCTCGATGCCTGGGCCTGGCGCATACCGTTTCTGGGCGGCGCAATCCTTGGCACGGCGGCCATCTGGATCCGCAGCGGCCTGCATACCTCCGAGCGGTTCGAAGCCCACCATGCGGGCCGCGATGCGACCTCGCCCCTGTTCGAGGCGTTCACGACCAACCGGCGCGAGACGATGCTGGCCCTGGTCTTCGCCTCCGCCTATGGCATCTGCTTCTATGTGGCCTTCGTGTATCTGCCGGAATGGCTCTCGTCGCAGGGCCTGATGCCGAGGGGTACGGCACTGGCGATCAACACGGCCCTGACGCTTATCGTCATTCCCGCCATGCCGCTGGCGGCCGCGGTTGGCGACCGATGTCTGCCGCGGCGGACCTGGATCGCCATCGCGATCGGCCTCCTCGGTCTCCTGATGTGGCCGCTCTACGCATGGATGCTGGCATCCGGCGGGTCGTTCGTTGCCGTGGTGACGGCGCATGCGGTCGCCTTCGTGCTGCTCTCGGTCCCCCTGGGGTCGGGGCCGGCGCTGTTCGTGGAGATGTTCCCCGAATGCGACCGGCTGTCGGGGTACTCCGTCGCGTTCAACATCGGCATGGGCGTCTTCGGCGGCATGACCCCCATGATTGCCACCAGCCTGATCGCCGCGACGGGCATTGCGGCTGCCCCGGCGCTCTATGTCGCCGTTGCGGCATTCGCTGCCGTCGTCGCGCTCGCGCTGACGCCTGACCGCAGCCGCGCTCCCCTCCGATAGCAGCGAAGGGCAGGTGCGGGCAGCCATTCCCCGCCCCGTCCGAGGGCCGGTCGCCCTCCGTTCTGCGCAGCCCGCTTGCCCCATCCATAAGCATCCCCTAAATAAGCATCATCTTGAGGAGCTGTAACATGTCCCTGACCGCCGAGATCGATGTCAGCGCCTTCGAGGCGAACGCCGCCGAGGTCGAAACCGTGCTTCGGGCGCTGGCGAACCGCCGGCGGCTGATGCTGCTGTGCACCCTGGCGGGGCAGGGCGAGGCGAACGTCGGGCAGCTGAGCGAGGCCGTGGGGCTTGGCCAGTCTGCAACGTCCCAGCATCTTGCGAGGATGCGGGAGGAGGGGCTCGTGGCCACCCGGCGGGAGGCGCAGACGATCTGGTACCGGATTGCCGACGCCCGGGTCGCCCGGCTGCTCGAGGTGTTGCACGCGCTCTATTGTCCTGCGGGCTGAACCTGACGCCCGCGCAACGAGATGAAACTGGGGAAAGCACATGTCACTGGATGTCATCACGCCGCAGAAGGCCCGCGAACTCATTGCCCAGGGGGCCGTGTTCATCGACGTGCGCGAGCCTGACGAGCACGCGCGCGAACGCATTCCCGGCGCGCACAATCACCCGGTCAGCGCGTTGTCGCCGCACACACGTGTCGCGCCGGGCGAGGCGGAGATCATCGTGTTCCATTGCCGCTCCGGCGCGCGGACCGTGGCGCACGGCGCGCGGCTGAAGCAGGCTGCGGGGTGCGACGCCTATATCCTCGACGGCGGTCTCGATGCCTGGAAAAAGGCCGGTTTCGACGTGGAGAAGGACAGCCGGCAGCCACTGGAACTGCAGCGGCAGGTGCAGATCGCGGCGGGCGGCATGATCGTGCTCGGCGGGATCCTCGGTGTGGCCGTGGACCCGTGGTTCTTCGCACTGTCGGTCGGCGTTGGGGCGGGCCTCGTCTTCGCGGGCGTCACCGGCGTTTGCGGTCTTGCCCGCTTCCTGCGCGCCATGCCCTGGAACCGCGCACTGCGCAGCGCCTGACGCGTCAGTGCGCTGCGCGCTGGCGCTGGCCGAAGGTTTTCCGGCCGGTGACGGGCTCGGTTTGGGGTGCTCGCAGAGCCGGTGACCCGGCCTCCGCGGCCAGTGCGGCGGCTACCCCCAGTGCGGTCCAGTCCGGCAGGCTTGCTGCTGCAGCCGGGTGGCCGATGAGGCGGCCTTGCGCCGCGGTGAAGCCAAGGTCGGCCACCGTGCGCAGGGTCCGCGCATCCTCGACGCCCATTGCGACCGTTTCGATCCCCTGCTCGGCAACGAAGCGAAGGCGTGCGCGCGACAGCGGGCTGTCGCCGGTGCCGAGCACCCCCTCTACGAGGTGCCGGATCGCCGTGGCACCGATCTTCACCGTGTCGAAGGTGTGCGGCGCGAACATCTCCAGCGTCGAAAGGGCATCCGCAGTGCCGTCGAGCGCGACACGCACGCCCAGCGCCCTGAGTCCCGAGACGACGCCCTGGATCTCCGACCAGGCGCGGGCGGTGACCGTGTCCGCGCGCCGGTCCGGCGCATGGCGGCGCGGCCGCTCCTCGATGCGCCTGTTTGGCCCGAGATACGACAGCGTGTGCGGCAGTTCCAGCGTCAGAAGCGGCGCGGCGATACCGTGGCGGGTCAGCGCCTCGGCGACGTTGTCGCACAGGGACGCCTCCCGCAGGTCGGCAAGCGAGACGTTGACGGAAACCCCGCACATCGCGCCTTCTGCCTGCCACTGCGCACATGCCGACAGCGCATCGTCCAGGATCCGCCGGGTAAGGTCGGGCATCCGCCCGTGCTCGGCCAGGAAATCGAGGAACAGGCCCGGCGGGATCGTTCCGAATTCCGGATGGCGCCAGCGCACGAACGCCTCCGCCCGGATCAGGGTGCGGTCGCCCACGCGCATCTGCGGCTGATAGGTGACGCGGAACTGTCCTTCCGCAAGTGCCGCGTCGATGTCGGCCGGCCGGAACCGGAAGCTGCGCACGAACATGCTGGATCACTCCGCGGTTGAGGAGGTCTCCAGCATGACGGTGCCATGGTTGCCAAACCGCTAATCCCCGCCGCCCGCGGCAGGCCGGCCGAGGATGCGGCGCGCAGCCAGCGGCATCGCCACCATCACCACGATGATGCGCGCGGCGTGCAGCGTCGCGACGAATGCCGTGTCGGTGTCGATGGCCAGCGCGATCAGCATCATTTCCGCAAGACCGCCGGGCGCGAACGCGAGGAAGACCGCCAGTGTCGGCAGCGCCATGTGCGGTGCGACAAGCGCGGTGAAGGCTGCACTGACCGCGAGGATCAGGATGGCGATGGCGATGCCTTCGAAGACGGGGCGGCGCAGTTCGGCAATCGGCGCCCCTGCAAATCGGCAGCCGATCCCGGCGCCGATCACGACCTGGGCGATGGCGACGAGAGTCTGGGGCGGTGCGTCCGCCGTGAACCCCGCCAGATGCACCACGGCAGAACCCGCAAGCGGCCCGAGCAGAGCCTTCGCCGGCCAGTTCATCAGCCGTGCAAGCCCGTAGCCCGCGAGGCCGCTCGCCACCAGCAGCGCCACGTCAGGCGGTGCAGGCCATGCGACGTTTCCCGCGATCCGGGGGGCGCTGGCATCGCCGCCGACCCCCAGCAGCAGCCTTACGGCGAAGGGCACGACCGTCACCACCACGAGGATACGCGTCGCATGGACAAGGCTTATGAAGCGACTGTCACCCCCCCAGCCGGTGCCGATGATGATCATCTCGGTCATGCCGCCGGGCGGACTGGCGAAGAAGGCGGTGGTGCGGTCGGTCCGCTGCTTCCGCCGGAGCCAGAGGTACGATACCGCCGAACCGATGAGCACGTAGAAGGGCAGCGCGACGAACGCGGGCCACCAGTTCGGCACGACGGAGAAGAGATCGGGCTTGAACGTCGAGCCCAGCAGCACGCCCAGCACCGCCAGCATCGGCAGGCGCAGCCACATCGGGATGACGACCGGAAGCCCCGCGAGCGCGGCGGCCAGTACCGCGAACATGGAGCCCAGCATGAAGGCCAGCGGGAGGTTGAAGACGCTGGCCGCGAAGCCGCCAGCGCCCCCGATGACAAGCGTGACCGCCAGGTTGGCCGCGGTCCGCGCAAGGCCTGGCCGGGGTGAGGGCGGCGGGCTCACTGCAGGAACTGCTCCGTGATGATCCGCTCCGACAGGCTGCGGTCGGGATCGAACAGCATCAGCAGGGAGTGGCTGCGATCCTCGTGCACGTCGACGGCGATCACCTCGCGCACCTCGAGCTGGTCGGCAACGGCGGAGACGGGCCGCTTTTCCGGCTCCAGCACCTCGAAGCGGACGCGCGCCCGGTGCGGCAGCAGCGCACCGCGCCAGCGCCGGGGGCGGAAGGCGCTGATCGGGGTCAGCGCGAGCAGGTTGGAGTCGATAGGCAGGATGGGACCGTGCGCCGACAGGTTGTAGGCGGTTGAGCCCGCGGGCGTGGAGACGAGCGCCCCGTCGCAGACAAGCTCTTCCAGCCGCACCTTACCGTCGACGAGGATGCGCAGCTTGGCCGCTTGCCGCGTTTCCCGCAGCAGGGAGACCTCGTTGATTGCAAGGCCCTCGATGGTCTCGCCCCGGATCGTCTCGGCCCGCATGGCGAGCGGATGGATCTCCGACCGGGCTGCGGCCGCGAGCCGGGCCGGCAGATCCTCGGCACGGTAGTCGTTCATCAGGAAGCCGACCGTGCCGCGGTTCATGCCGTAGATCGGCACGCCCCGGTTCATGCTGCGATGCAGCGTGTTGAGCATCAGCCCGTCGCCACCCAGCGCGACGATGACGTCTGCCGCATCGAGCGGGGCGGACCCGTAGCGCGCCGTCAGGTCGGCCAGCGCGGCCTGGGCCTCGGGCGTTTCACTGGCAACGAAGGCAATGGCGGAAAAGCGCATGGATCTAACCGTCGTGAGTGGCGACGGTTCCACTAGTAGCGCGGCTGCCCCCGAAAGCGAAGGGCGGCGCGCGCATGGGGGCTGCTCCCCTGGACGCGGTGTGTCCGGCGAAAGGGCGCGGGCGGGCGGGTCAGCCGCCCGTCACGCTCATGTGGCGGGAGACGGCGGGGCGCTTGTGCTCCCGGTCGATGATGAAGTCGTGTCCCTTGGGCTTGCGCGCGATCGCCTCGTCGATGGCCTCCATGAGGAGGGCGTCGTCCTCGCTCTCGCGCAGGGGCGCGCGCAGGTCGGCGGCATCCTCCTGGCCCAGGCACATGTAGAGCGTGCCGGTGCAGGTCAGCCGCACGCGGTTGCAGCTCTCGCAGAAATTGTGCGTCATCGGCGTGATGAAGCCGAGCCGGCCACCCGTTTCCGCCACCGTGACATAGCGGGCGGGGCCGCCCGTGCGGTAGTCGCTCTCGGTCAGGGTGAACTGGCGCTCCAGGTTCGCGCGTACCAGCGTCAGCGGCAGGTACTGGTCGGTACGGTCGCCGTCGATATCGCCGAGCGGCATCGTCTCGATCACCGTGAAGTCCATGCCGCGCGCGTGCGCCCAGCGCATCATGTCGGCAAGCTCAGGCCCGTTTACGTCCTTGAGCGCGACGGCGTTGATCTTGACCTTGAGGCCCGCATCCTGCGCGGCGTCGATACCAGCCAGCACCTTGTCGAGCTTGCCCCAGCGCGTGATCTCGTGGAAGCGGTCGGGGTCGAGCGTGTCGAGCGAGACATTGATCCGCCGCACGCCCGCGGCATGGAGATCCTTCGCATAGCGGGCAAGCTGCGAACCGTTGGTGGTCAGCGTGAGCTCGTCCAGCAGCCCGGTGTCGAGGTGCCGGCCCAGCCGCTCGATCAGCCACATGATGTTCCGGCGCACCAGCGGCTCCCCGCCGGTCAGGCGCAGGCGGCGCACGCCGCGCGCGACGAACGCGCTGCACAGCCGGTCCAGTTCCTCCAGCGAGAGCACCTGCGACTTCGGCAGGAAGGTCATGTCCTCCGCCATGCAATAGACGCAGCGGAAGTCGCAGCGGTCGGTCACCGACACGCGCAGATAGGTGATGGCGCGCCCGAACGGGTCGATCATCGGAGCGCCCGCCCCGGCAGACGAGTTCGGGCTGAACGGCAAGGTCATCGGCATCCCTTCGCGTTTTCCGTCTGGAGCCATTCCAGAAAAGATTGGCCGAACGCCACGATTTGTAAAGGCCGCAGGCTGTTGCAGTGCGCCGCTGCGCGGTTGGCGCCGTGCTCAGGCGGGCGGAAGGCTCCCTGTCCCGGGACCATTTGCCGCATCGAGGGCTGAAATGTCCTGCATCAATGGGGGCGCCCTCCCATCGATCGGGCCGGAAAAATGGGGCTGTGAATTTGACATCCGGAGTCGAAGGGGGGTTCAATGAAAATTGTGCATGTCAGCCGAGTGCCCGTCGAAGGGCCTTTCGCGAGTGCAATAAGGGAGATTTGCCTACATGACTGTTGATGATCGGGACGCCGAAGGGCGCGCCTATCACCCTGCCGTTGCCGGACTCTGCGACGACCTGAAGACGGGCCGCGTGGACCGGAGGGAATTTCTGAGAACCGTGACGCTGCTCGGCGTTTCGGCGGGCGCCGCCTACGGTATGGCCGGGACGATTCTCGGCGAACCCGTGGCACGGACGGCGGCCGCCCAGACGCCGAAGAAGGGCGGCATCCTGCGCTGCTCGATGCCTGTCCAGGAAATGACGGATCCCGCCACCTTCTCGTGGACGGAGATGTCGAACGTGGCCCGCCAGATCGTCGAATACCTGACGATCACGGGGCCGGACAACATCACGCGTCCCTATCTGGCCGAGCGGTGGGAGCCGAACGAGGACCTGACCTCCTGGACGTTCTACCTGCGCAAGGGCGTGAAGTGGTCGAACGGGGACGAGTTCAACGCCGACGACGTGATCCATAATTTCACCCGCTGGCTCGACCCGGCGACGGGGTCGTCGAACATCGGCCTGTTCGCGGCGATGGTCGAGGAATATGACACCGGCGAGAAGAACGAGGACGGCTCGCCGAAGATGGCGAAGCGGATGCGCGAGGGCGCGCTGGAGCGGGTCGACGACTACACGATCCGCCTGAATCTGGCCCAGCCGGTGCTGTCGATCCCGGAGAACCTCTACAATTATCCGACGGCCATCGTGCATCGCGGCTTCGGCAAGGATTACGAGGCCAACCTCGCCAAGAACCCCATCGGCACCGGGCCCTACACGCTGGCCGACTACGCCGTGGGCGAGCGCGCGGTGCTGAAGCGCCGGCCCGAGCCCTATTGGGGCGGGGAGGTCTATCTCGACGAGATCCGCTACATCGACCACGGACCCGCCTCGACGGCGCAGCTTGCCGCCTTCGCGTCCGGGCAGGTCGACATGATCTACGAGTTCGACATCCAGTCGCTCGCCATGGCGCAAGCGATCCCGAACGCCACGATCTACGAGGCGCGCACGGCACAGACCGGCTGCGTGCGCATGCAGGTGACGCAGGCGCCCTTCGACAACAGGAAGCTGCGCCAGGCCATCGTCGCGGCGGTGGACGCGGCGCGCTACCGGGAGTTGATCTACCAGGGCCGCGGCGACGTGGGCGAGCATCATCATGTCGCGCCGCTGCACCCGGAATATTTCAAGCTTCCGGCGCCGAAGCAGGACTACGAAAAGGCCAAGGCCCTGCTGGCCGAGGCGGGCTTTCCGAACGGGCTGGAGCTGTCGGTCGACTGCGGCAACACCAACGGCCCCTGGCAGCAGCAGGTCTGCGAGATCCTGAAATCGCAGCTCGAGCCCATCGGGATCACGCTGAACATCAACCTGATGCCGTCGGCCCAGTACTGGGACCTGTGGGACAAGACGCCCTTTGGCATCACGGCGTGGACGCACCGTCCGCTCGGCACCATGGTGCTGTCGCTCGGCTACCGTTCGGGCGTGCCGTGGAACGAGACCAGGTACGCCAATCCGGAGTTCGACCAGGCGCTGAACGAGGCCGAGGCGCTGATCGATGTCGAGCAGCGCCGCAAGGCCATGGAGAAGGTCGAGAAGATCCTCCAGGACGATGCGGTCATGGTGCAGCCGCTGTGGCAGCCCAAGTTCTTCGTCGCCTCCAACAAGGTGAAGAACCTCGGCGCGCATCCGACCCAGTACCACCAGTTCCGGGACGTGTGGGTGGACGCCTGATGAGGGCAGAGACCCGCGGGCCCAAGGGTCCGCGGGCAACCCGCCGCCTTGGCGCGGCTGCCCGTGAGGGTGGCCGCGGCTGGCGGGCTTGCGTCCGGCACCGGGCCGAATGGGGGATCGTCCGATGCTCATCCTGACCTTGCGGCGCCTTGCGTCGATGGTGCTGATCATGATCACCGTCTCGGTGATCCTGTTCGTCATCTTCGAGGGCGACAAGGTGAACGTCGCGCGCAAGGTGCTCGGCCCATACGCGCAGGCGGACCAGCTCCAGATCTGGCTGGAGCAGAACGGCTACAACCGGGCGCTCTGGGTCCGGTATTTCGAATGGGCGGGCAATTTCCTGACCGGCGATTTCGGCCAGTCGATCCGCTACCGCGTGCCGGTGAGCGAGGTCCTGTGGCCGCGGCTCGCCAATACCGGCATCCTCGCCTTCTTCGTCTTCCTCATCATGATCCCGCTGTCGCTGACGCTGGGCGTGCTGGCGGGGATGAAGGAAGGCTCGATGCGCGACCGCACGATCTCGGTCGTCTCGATCATCACGACCTCGATCCCGGAGTTTGCGTCGGCGACCTTCCTGCTCGTGGTGTTCGTGTTCACGCTGGGCTGGCTGCCGGGCACGTCGGGGTTCGCCAACGGCTTTTCCTTCGTCGAGCTGATCCTGCCCGTGGCGGTGCTGGTGATCTACGACTTCGGCTATGTCGCGCGCATGACGCGGGCGTCCATGGCGGAGGTGATGACCTCGCAATACATCCGCACGGCGATCCTGAAGGGGCTGCCCTATGGCCGCGTCATCATGCGGCACGCGCTGCGCAACGCGCTGATCGCGCCCTTCACGGTGATCGTGCTGCAGCTGAACTGGCTGCTGTCGGGCGTGATCGTCACGGAGATGGTGTTCGCCTAC
Organism: Futiania mangrovi; assembly: GCF_024158125.1. Classification (NCBI taxonomy): domain Bacteria; kingdom Pseudomonadati; phylum Pseudomonadota; class Alphaproteobacteria; order Futianiales; family Futianiaceae; genus Futiania; species Futiania mangrovi. Next base: position 318,998 of record NZ_JAMZFT010000001.1, read on the forward strand.
AAGGGTTACGGCGCGCTGATGCTCGATGCCGCGCTCTTCGGCGACATCTACGTGATCCAGGCCTGCACCATGGTCGCGGTCGCGATCGCGGTGCTGTCCCAGTTCATTTCCGACATCGGCTACACGCTTCTCAACCCGCGGATCCGCTTCTCGTGAGCGGCGCTGGCGTGAGGACGGGAGAACATCCATGAGCGATGCGACACTCGAACCCGGCGAAGAGGTGAAGCGGCCGAGCCGCCTGAAGGGCGCGCTGTCCACGCTCGCGCTGCTGAGCGAGTCGCCGGTGGGCATGGTGGGGGCGGGCCTCGTGCTCTTCTGGGTGGTGGTGGCGCTGCTTGCGCCCTTCCTGCCGCTCAACGACCCGAACCAGCCGCTGATGCCGTTCCAGCCGATCATCTCGGTGCCGCAGCCGGACGGGACGGTGCTGACGCTGGGCGAGGGCGCAGGCTATCCGGGCGATGTCGGCCCCAATGGGGAGACCTTGTGGTTCGGCCTAGACCACAAGGGGCGCGACATGCTCTCGCGCGTCATCTGGGGGTCGCGCACGGTGCTGTTCTGGGCGACGTTCGCCACCGCGGTCGCCTATGCCGTCGGCATGATCATGGGCGTGATGGCGGGCTATTTCGGGCGCTGGGTGGACGAGGGCATCTCGTTCATCGCCAACGTCCTGCTGTCGTTTCCGGTCTTGGTGCTCTACATCGTAATCATCACGAACCTGGGGCCGTCGGGCACGAATGTCGTGCTGGCGGTGACGTTCGCATCGGCGCCGCAGATCATGCGGATCGTCCGGGGGCTCGCGCTCGACATCAAGACGCGGGACTATATCGCAGCGGCGCAGACGCGCGGCGAGAGCGCGCTCTACATCATGTTCGTGGAGCTTCTGCCGAACGCGAAGGGGCCGCTGATCGTCGATGCGTGCCTGCGCCTCGGCTACACGACGATTGCCATCGCCACGCTGGGTTTCCTTGGCCTCGGCCTGCCGCCGCCAGATGCGGACTGGGGCAAGATCATCGTCGAATCCATGCCGAGCGCACAGTTCGCGCCGCACATGGTCGTCATTCCCGCCATCGCGATCTCCTCGCTCGTCCTCGGCTTCAACCTGATGGCCGACGGCTTGCGCGAGATCGCCATGCGCGACTGAACCGGAGGGGCAGGGCATGGCCGAGGCAGGCACTGCGAACCGCGCGATCTTCGAGGTGAAGGAGGGGCCCGAGCCCATCCTGGAGTGCAAGGACCTGTGCATCTCCTACTACACCCGCGCGGGCGAGATCCCGGCGGTGGTGGACTTCAACCTGGTTGTCCGGCCGGGGGAATCCATCGGGCTGGTGGGGGAATCGGGTTGCGGCAAGTCGACCGTCGCCATGGCGATCATGCAGTACATGGGCGCGAACGGCGGCGTGACGGGCGGCGAGATCCGCTTCAAGGGCCGCGACATGACCGCCTTCACCGAGGAGGAGTTGCGCCAGCTTCGCGGCAAGGAAATCGCGATGGTCTACCAGGAGCCGATGTCGGCCCTGAACCCCTCGATGAAGATCGGCATGCAGCTGATGGAGGTGCCGCTCTACCATGAGAACGTGAGCGAGGAAGAGGCTTTCGCACGCGCCCGCGACATGCTGGAGAAGGTGCACCTGCCCGATCCCGAGCGGATCATGGACGCCTATCCGCACCAGATTTCCGGTGGCCAGCAGCAGCGCGTGGTGATCGCCATGGCGCTGCTGTCGTACCCGTCGCTGTTGCTGCTCGACGAGCCGACGACCGCGCTGGACGTCACGGTCGAGGCGGGCATCGTCGAGCTGATCGGCGAGATCGCGCGCGAGTTCGGCACCAGCATCATCTTCATCAGCCACAATCTCGGCCTCGTGCTGGAGACGTGCGAGCGCGTGTGCGTCATGTATTCCGGAGAGGCGGTGGAGACGGGCCCCGTCGCCGACGTCTTCCGCGAGATGTACCACCCCTACACGCGCGGGCTCTTCGGCGCGATCCCGCTGCCGTCGGCGGACAAGAACGCGCGGCCGCTGCGGGCGATCCCCGGCCAGTTGCCCTTGCCGCACATGCGCCCGCCGGGGTGCAATTTCGGGCCGCGCTGCGACCATTTCGCGGCCGGGCGCTGCGATGCCGGCGACATCCGGATGCAGCGGGTCAATCCGGACGCCCGCCATTCCGTCCGCTGCATCCGCTGGGACGAGATCGACTGGTCGGCGGCGGACGAGGGAGGCGAGGTGCGCCCGGCGCTGGAGCCCGGAGAGGTCGTGCTCAGCGTCGACCACATGCAGAAATATTACGAGATCGAGGACAATTCGATCGGCGCGCTCCTCGGCGGAAAGGCCACCCGATACGTCAAGGCGAACGAGGATCTCTCCTTCCGCGCCCGCCGGGCGGAAACGGTCGGTATCGTGGGCGAATCCGGTTGCGGCAAGTCCACCTTCGCCAAGGTGCTGATGGGCCTGGAGGAGGCAACCGACGGCAGGATCATGTTCCGCGACGTAGACCTGGGGGAGGTCGGCGTTCACGACCGCACGCCCGACCAGATCGGCGCGATCCAGATGGTCTTCCAGAACCCGAACGAGACGCTCAACCCCTCGCTCTCCATCGGCGCGCAGATCGGCCGCGTGATCCGCAAGTTCGGCGTGGAGAGCGACGCGGAGAAGGTGCGCGAGCGGGTGGGCGAACTGCTCGACCTCGTCAAGCTGCCGCGCGAGTTCGCGCGCCGCAAGCCGCGCCAGCTTTCGGGCGGTCAGAAGCAGCGCATCGGCATCGCGCGCGCGTTCGCAGCCCAGGCCGACGTGGTGGTGGCGGACGAGCCGGTTTCCGCGCTCGACGTCTCCGTGCAAGCGGCGGTGACCGAGCTTCTGATGGACATCCAGCGCGACTACGGCACGACACTGCTCGTCATCGCGCACGACCTGTCCTTCATGCGCTATCTCGCCGACCGGATCGTGGTCATGTACCTCGGTCACATCATGGAGAAGGGCACGACGGAGGAGATATTCGCGCCGCCCTATCACCCCTATACGGAGGCGCTTCTCTCCGCGATCCCGATCGCCGACCCGAACGTGGAGAAGACGCACATCCTTCTCGAAGGCACGCTGCCGAGCCCGTCGAACCCGCCCGAAGGCTGTCCGTTCTGCACCCGGTGCCACCGCAAGGCGCGCGCGCAGGAACTGGGCCGCGACTGCGACACGGAGATGCCACCGGACCAGAAGACAGAGAGCGGGCACACGATCAAGTGCCATATCCCGCTCTCCGAACTCGCCGAGATCGAACCGGTGATCCGCATCAAGGGCGAGAGCGCGGCCTGAGACCCGGACCGGCTGCAGGGCAGATTGGCTGCCGCGGGCACTGGTCGGCGCGTGCAGCCCCGCTACACTGACGCGCTGTGAACGCATCGCCGGGCGGGCCGCACCGCGCCCGGCCGCAAGGGACAGGGAACGGCCCCATGAAATTCGGCATCGGACAACCCGTTGTCCGCGTTGAGGATCCGCGCTTCATCACCGGTCGCGGACGCTATGCCGACGACCGGCAGGACGAAGGCCTCCTGCACGCCGTCTTCGTCCGAAGCCCCTTCGCCCATGCGCACGTCGCGGGCTTCGACACGGCCGAGGCGAAGGCGGCCCCCGGCGTCGTCGCGGTCCTGACAGGCACGGACTGGGCGGCGGAGGGCTTCCCGGGCCTGCCCGTCCGCTCACAGCCGACGAACCGCGACGGCACACCCGGTTTCCTGCCGCGGCGCGACGCGCTCGCCAGCGATACCGTGCGCCATGTGGGCGACGCGGTCGCCGTGGTGATCGCCGAAAGCCGCGCGGCCGCCGAGGACGCCGCCGAGCTTGTTGCCGTCGACTATGCCGAGATCGAGCCTGTCGCGGACCCGCGCGCGGCACTCGCCGATGACGCGCCCGCGATCCATGCGCGCGAGGGGGAGGGGGCGGCCAACCTCTCCTTCACATGGGGGACGGGCGACGACGAGGCCGTCGAGGAAGCGTTCGCGCGCGCCGCGCACGTGACGCGGCTGACGGTCGTGCAGAACCGCATCGCGCCGAACCCGATGGAGCCGCGCGGCTGCGTCGCCCTGGTGGAGGAGGGCGGGCGGCTGACGCTCACCGGCGCGATCCAGGGCGTCTACGCCTTCCGCGACCTGATCTGCGGCCTGTTCGGCTGGGACAAGGCGAAGCTCCATGTGAAGGCCGAGGACGTGGGCGGCGGCTTCGGCGGCAAGAACCAGGTGCAGCCGGAACATGCGGTCTGCCTGTGGGCGGCGGAGAAGCTCGGCCGGTCCGTCAAGTGGATCTCGGGCAGGTCGGAGGCGTTCGTGACCGATGCGCACGGCCGCGCGGTGGTCAGCGAAGTGGCGCTCGCGCTGGACGAGGGCGGGCGGTTCCTCGCGCTCGACTGCGCGTCGCTCGCCAATCTCGGGGCCTATTGCTCGACCAACGGGACGCTCATTCCGACGGCCTCTACTGCTGCGGTGCTGGGCGGGGCCTATGATATCGGCGCGGTGCGTCTCGTCACGCGCGGGGTCTTCACCAACACTGCGCCGACCGATGCCTATCGCGGCGCGGGGCGGCCCGAGGCGACCTACATGCTGGAGCGCGCCATCGACCAGGCGGCGCGCGAGATGGGCCTCGACCGCATCGACCTGCGCCGCCGCAACCTCGTGCGACCCGAGCAGCTGCCCTATCGCACCGCGCTCGGCAAGGAGATCGACACGGGCGACTTCGCCCGCGTGCTGGACGAGGCGCTGGCCGCGGCGGACGCGGACGGTTTCGCGGCGCGTGCGGAGGAGAGCGCGGCGCGCGGGCTGAAACGGGGCCTGGGCATCGCAAGCTATCTCGAAAGCGTGCTGGGTCCGCCGGTGGAGAACGCGCGCGTGGGCTTCGAGAAAGACGGGACGGTGCTCGTCTCCGTCGGCACGCAGTCGAACGGGCAGGGGCACGAGACCGCGTTCGCGCAATTGGCCTGCGAGATGTTCGGGCTTCCCATCGACCGGGTGCGGTTCCTTCAGGCCGACACGGACGCGCTGCCGCTGGGCGGCGGGCACGGCGGCTCGCGTTCGCTCCAACTCGGCGGATCTGCCATCCTGCGCGCGGGCGAGAAGGTGATCGAGAAGGCGAAGGCGCTGGCCGGGCACCTGCTGGAGGCGGCGGCGGACGACATCGAGCTTGTCGATGGCCGCTTTCGCATCGCGGGGACCGACCGGGAGACGGGCTGGGACGAGATCGTGGCGGCGGCCCACGACGGGCGGGCCGAACGATGGGGCCTCCGCGGTGGGCTGGTCGAACTGGCCGACTACACGCGCGAGAACCACTCGTTCCCGAACGGTGCGCACGTGGCGGAGGTAGAGGTCGATCCCGAAACGGGGCGCGTTGTCCTGCTTCGCTACACCGTGGTGGACGATTTCGGGCGCATCGTGAACCCGCTGCTCGTCGCCGGGCAGGTGATGGGCGGCATCGCGCAAGGGGCGGGGCAGGCGCTGCTCGAAGGCGTCGTCCATGACGAGGCAGGGCAGCTTCTGACCGGTTCGTTCATGGACTACGCCATGCCGCGCGCCGACGACGTGCCGTCCTTCGACATCCGCTTCATGGAGGACGCGCCCTCGACGAGCAATCCGCTGGGCATCAAGGGCTGCGGCGAGGCGGGGACCATCGGCGCACCGCCTGCCATCGTCAACGCGGTGCTCGATGCGCTGGCCGGTCTGGGGGTGCGACACCTCGACATGCCGCTGACCCCGGAGACTGTCTGGCGCGCGATCGCGGACGCGCGCGGCTGAAACGCGAACGGGCGGCACCCCGAAGGATGCCGCCCGCCGCCAATGCCGGAGACCGTGCGGTTCAGGCGCGCCGGCGCGCCATCGCGATACCGAGCATGCCGAGGCCCAGGAGCCCCCCAAGCGCCGGCTCGCTGATCTGGACGGAGCCAACGCCGCCGATGCGCACCTGGCGCGTCGTCTCGGCGATGTCGACGGACACGCTGGCGTCCGTGGTCCAGAACTCGATGAACGGAAGGTCCGCACCGGTGATCGTGAAGAAGTTGGCGCCGCCGCTGCTCAGGTCGAAGAAGCCGGAAAGGTCGGTGCCGTCGCCGAACTGGACCTGTCCGTCCTCGCTGGCGTTGATGTTCAGGATCAGGCTGTCGAAGCTCGTCCCGACAACCTCGATCTTCAGATAGGAGAAGCCATTTCCATCCTCCGCCTCGACGGTCGCCTGGCCGCCGGAGTAGGTGATCGCTTCGTCCGAGGTGAACAGCACCTGTTGGCCCCGGTCGCCATTGAGGCAACCCGCGACCTGCAGCGCGGGACCCGCGATGCCGACGCCCGCATCGCAGCCGTTTGCGATCACATTGTCGTCGAACTGGGGGATGTTGCCTTCCTGAACGACGAAGGCGGCCTGCGCCGCAGACGCGGCGAAAAGAACACTCGCGGTTACCGCCGTTGCGGCCATGATCGACATACGCATCACATACTCTCCCGACCGATCCGGTACACATGCGCGGTCTTCATCCAGACCGCCCCACCCCCCGCGATAGCAAGCTGAATGCCACGCTGGCAGGGTGCACCGAGAGAAACTTAATGAAACCTTTATAGATCCATTATGGCGAGTGAGTCACGAAAGATTCCCGCTGTGCGTGATTCTACGGTTCCTCGCCCGCTCCGAAACAGCAACGGGCGGCGCCCCGGAGGACGCCGCCCGCAAAAGTCTTTCGGCGAAGCTTTGGGTCAGGCCCGGCGGCGCGCCGCCGCGATCCCGATCAGGCCGAGGCCGAGGAGGCCGAGCAGCGCCGGCTCGGACACTTGCTGGCGCGGGCCGTAGGTCACGCGGACCTGCTTCACGTCGTCCACGCTGTCACCGAGCGCGATGGCGGCAACGCCGGACGTGGCCGTGAACTCGATGAAGGAGAACGGGCCGCCTGTGATCGTGAAGAAGTTGTTGCCGGAGCCGGACAACGCCTGCGGCGCGGAGGTGTCGACCCCGTCGCTGAACGTCACGAAGCCGTCGGTGATCGCGTCAATGTTGAGGATCAGCTTCGAGATGAGCTGGCCCACAACCTCGATCTTCAGATAGGAAAAGCCGTTGCCGTCATCCGACACGATCTGCGCCTGGCCGCCTGCGGCGTAAGTGATCAGTTCGTCGGACGTGAAGTCCACTTGCTGGCCGTGATCATTCTGAACGCAAGCCGAGATCGTCGTCGCGGGACCCACATTGACGATGCCCGCATCGCAGGCATTGTTATCGATGACCAGGCTGCCGAGCGGCGGGTTGTTCCCGGTGTCGACGACCAGCGCCGCATTGGCGCCCGAGGATGCCGCGATGGCGCCGAGAAGCGCCATGGCAGCGGCGCTGCCAACCAGATTCCAACGCATGATAGACCCTCCAGAGGCCATGAGTGTTTTTTACGTGGAACGCAACTTGTTGACGCGATTCTGGTGGCTGGGGCCGGAGGTCTCTCTGTCACTGGTGACAGCCTGTTTGACACCCGGTGTCCGTTTACTTGCCACTCCCGATCGTTTCGGCCCGGCCAAGTCCTTGATCTTTCGAATTGCTGTGCGCGATCAACCGAAGAACATGGCGTTCGACCCAAATATGAGCAATTCGCATGCCAAGTTCTGGAAAAACCACCGCAAGGCGCTATCAAATAAAATAAAACAATCAATAGGTGAGTCAGGTTTGTGTGGATTTATGGAGGGCCGGCCGGGGGACGGTCCGCGCGAAAGGAAACGGCAGCGCCGCCAGGCACTGCCGGTGCCGAATGTCGCCGCGTCCGCGGGGAAGAGGAGCGCCGCTGCCGCGGGCAGGTCAGTGGACCACCCATTCCCCTTGCGCGTGCGAGAAGTCGCTGGCGCGCACGATCTCCATCGTGCCCACGCGCACGGAGTGGAGCTTGCCGTCCAGATTGTGCGTCCAGAAGTCGAGGAAGCGCGTCAGGACCGGAAATTTCGGGGCAAGGTCCAGCTGCTGCCAGATGAAGGATTGCAGAAGGTGCGGATGGTCCGGCATGTGATAGAGGATCTCCGCCGTGGTCATGCGGTAGCCCTGCAGAAGTCTTTGCATCTCCGTCATGCGTGTTCTCCCGTCTGTCTCCCGAACCCTCTCCCTTTTTTCTTGCGTCCCCGACCTGTCGCGGGTCTCTTGTTCCCGGCCGTCGTCAGGTCCTCTTGCCTGAAAAGGCTAGATTCGACCCCTTTCCAAGTCACTAATCGGTTTTGGCAGCCGAATGCTGAGTGTGCTGATAAATGGAGCCGTGATCGGCGTTATCGTCGCTGCGCCGATCGGGCCGGTGAACCTGGTCTGTATTCAGCGCACCATCCAGCACGGGCGACTGAACGGACTGCTGGCGGGCATGGGGGCGGTTGCGGCGGACGCGGTGTTCGCGGCGCTGGCGGCGTTCGGCCTGGTGGCGGCGAGCGACCTGGTGGGCGGGCTCGGCGCGGGCATCCAGATCCTCGGCGCGCTGTTCCTGGTGATCCTCGGCGTGCGCACGATCCTGAAGGCGCGGCCGCGCGGCATGACCGCGGACGTGGCGGAGGGGGCGCGGGCGGGCCTCTGGCAGGCGCCGGCGCTGACCTTCCTGCTGACCATCACCAACCCGATGACGCTGCTCGGGTTCATCGCGATCTTCGCGGGGGCGGGCGGCCTCGTCGGCACCCATGTCGACACGGTCGAGGCGCTTCTGCTCGTCGCGGGCGTGGCGGCGGGCTCTGCCGGGTGGTGGCTGGCGCTGACGGGTGTCGTGGGCACGGTGCGCAGCCGCTTCACCGACAGCTGGGTGATGCGCCTCAACCAGTTCTCCGGCCTGTGCATCATGGGTTTCGGGGCGTGGCTGCTCTACCGGATCGCCGCCGCGGGCGGGCTGACGGTCAACTGAGCGCGCGGCCTCAGACGCGCACCACCTTGCCGGGGTTGAGCAGATTGTGCGGGTCGAGCGCGCGCTTGATCGCCCGCATGGCGGAAAGCTCGGCGGCACTCTTGTAGTGCGCGATCTCGTCCACCTTCATCTGTCCGAGGCCGTGCTCGGCGGAGATGGAGCCCGAAAGCTCAGCAGTGACGCCGTGCACGATGGCGGTCAGTTCGTCGGTGCGCGCGAGATAGGCGGCCGTGTCGGCACCGATGGGCTGGCTCAGGTTGTAGTGGACGTTCCCGTCGCCGATATGGCCGAAGGCCAGCGGGCGGATGCCGGGACAGGCCGCCCCGACCGCGGCGTCGGCGCGCGCGATGAAGTCCGGGATGGAGCCGACGGGCACCGAGATGTCGTGCTTGATCGAGCCGCCCTCGGGCTTCTGCGCCTCCGAGATCAGTTCGCGCACCTCCCAGAACCGGCGCGCCTGTTCTCCGGTCTGCGCGAGGGCGGCATCGGTAACGAGGGATTTCTCGAACGCCTCGGCCAGCGCGTCCTCCATGAGGGTGCGCAGCTCCTCTGCCTTGCCGCCGGAGGAAAGCTCGACCAGCACATACCAGGGGTGCGCCTCCTCGAACGGGTCGGCGCCGCCCTGCGTGTGGTCGAGGACGAAGTCCACGGCGCGCCGCGGGATCAGCTCGAACGTGGTGACGCGGTCGCCGCTCGCCGCGCGCATGAGCTGCAGAAGCTGCACCGCGTCCGACGGGCTTTCGACCGCAACCATCGCGGTCTCCGTTGCCGAGGGGAGGGGGAAGAGGCGGAGGACCGCCGCCGTGATGATGCCGAGCGTCCCCTCGGACCCGATCAGCAGGTCCTTCAGGTCGTAGCCCGTGTTGTCCTTCAGCAGCGCGCGCAGGCCGGGCAGGACGGTGCCGTCCGCGAGCACCGCCTCGACGCCCAGGCACAGCGCGCGGGCGTTGCCGTACTTCAAGACCGCCGTACCGCCCGCATTGGTCGCGAGATTGCCGCCGATGGTGCAGGACCCCTCCGACGCCAGCGACAGCGGGAAGAGCCAGCCCATGCGGCGCGCCTCCTCCTGGCATTGCAGAAGGGTGACGCCCGCTTCGACCGTCAGCGTGCCGTTCGTGGCGTCGGCGGCGCGGACGCGGGTCATGCGCGCGAGCGAGAGCACGATCTGCCCGCCGCCCGCGTCCGGGATCTGCCCGCCGACGAGGCCGGTGTTGCCCCCTTGCGGCACGATGGCGACGCGCGCGGCGGCGCAGGCGGCGACGACGGCGGAGACTTCTTCGGTCGTGGCAGGCTTGACCACGGCGGGCGTTCGGCCCGTCCAGCGCCCGCGCCATTCGGTCAGGTGCGGGGCCATGGCGTCCGGGTCGGTGACAAGGCCCTTCTCGCCGACGATGCCGGCGAGGGTCTGGAGAAGTTCGGCGGGAATGGTGCTCATGGAAGAACACTCTAGGTGCGGGCGCGGGCGCCGGCCAGAGGGTGCGTGCCGCTCAGGTTCGGGGGAGTTGGGTCCGGGGAGCGGCGGCGCGCGCCAGCCGGTCGTTGATCGCCTCGCCCAGCCCCACGTTCGGGACCGGCATGACGGCGATGCGGGCGTGTCCCTCGGCGTCGAGGGCGCGCAGGAAGGCGAAGAGATTGGCCGCCGCCTCCCGCAGGTCGCCGGCCGGCGAGAGGTTGAGCACCCGCGCCGCCGCACGCGGCACGTCCGGGCCGAAGGCGAGCAGCGCCTCGCCCTTGCGGGGGCCCGCGGCGTTCAGGCGCAGATGGGCCGCGGGGGCGTAGTGGCTGTCGAGTTGCCCTGGCGCGGTGATCGGACCGACATGGCCGCGCAGTTCGCCCACGATCTCCTCGATGGCGGCGCGGGGAAGGCCGCCGGGACGGAGCAGGCGCGGCGGTTCCCCCGGCTCGGCGAAACCGACGATGGTGCTTTCGACGCCGACCGTGCAGGGCCCGCCGTCGAGGATCAGGTCGACCGTGTCGCCCAGCCCATCGGCGACGTGGGCGGCGGTGGTGGGGCTGACCCGCCCGCTCGGATTGGCGGAAGGCGCGGCGAGCGGGCGGTCCACGGCCCGCAGCAACGCCTGCGCCACTGGGTGCGCGGGCACGCGGATCGCGACCGTGTCGAGACCCGCGGTCACGAGGTCCGCGACCGGGCAGGCGGGCGCGCGCGGCACGACGAGGGTGAGGGGGCCGGGCCAGAACGCTTCCGCCAGCGCCTCGGCCCGCGCCTCGAACCGGCCGAGACGGCAGGCGGCCGGGAAATCGGGCACGTGGGAGATCAGCGGGTTGAAGCGGGGCCGGCCCTTCGCCTCGTAGATGCGGGCGACAGCCTCCCCGTTCGTGGCGTCGGCGCCGAGGCCGTACACTGTCTCCGTCGGGAAGGCGACGAGGCCGCCCGCGCGCAGCACATGGGCCGCGCGAGCGATCGCGGCGGGGTCTTTCGCATCGAGAATCTCAGCCATGGTGTCCTGTCGCTTGCCTGTCACCGCGCCGGGCATTAAGTCGTTTGCGGACCAGACGCCCGCGCATGTCCGCGCCGACCCCGGAGGGATCATGACCTATCGTGCCGCGTTAAACGATATCCGCTTCGCGCTCAATGCCATCGTCGGGGCGGGCCGCCTGGCCGAGACCGAACGCTATGCCGATGCGACGCCGGAACTCGTCGACCAGATCGTCGAGGAGGCGGGCCGCTTCACGACCGAGGTTCTGGCTCCGCTCAACACGGTCGGCGACCGGCAAGGCTCGCACCTGAAGGACGGCAAGGTTGTGACGCCGGACGGCTGGGCCGACGCCTACCGCCAGTTCTGGGAAGGCGGCTGGAACGGCGTCGCGGCGCCGGCGGCGCACGGCGGCATGGGCCTGCCGATCCTGCTGCAGATGGCGGTCTCGGAGATGATGACCTCGGCCAACATGGCGTTCGGCCTCTGCCCGCTGCTGACGCAGGGCGCGATCCACGCGCTGGAGGCGCACGGCACCGACGAGCAGAAGGAACGCTATCTCGGCAAGCTGGTGACCGGGGAGTGGACCGGCACGATGAACCTGACGGAGCCGCAGGCGGGCTCCGACGTGGGCGCGCTCACGACGAAGGCCGAGCCCGCGGGCGACGGCACCTACAAGATCACCGGAACCAAGATCTACATCACCTATGGCGACCACGAGATGGCGGAGAACATCATCCATCTCGTGCTTGCGCGCCTGCCCGACGCGCCGCTCGGCACGCGCGGCATCTCGCTGTTCCTCGTGCCGAAGTACCTGCTGAACGAGGACGGCACGCCGGGGACGCGCAACGCGCTGCGCCCGCTGAGCCTGGAGAAGAAGCTCGGCATCCATGCCTCGCCCACCTGCGTCATGTCCTACGAGGGCGCGACCGGCTTCCTCGTCGGCGAGGAGAACCAAGGCATGAAGGCGATGTTCACCATGATGAACGACGCCCGCCTCGGGGTCGGCACGCAGGGCGTCGGCATCATGGAGCGCGCGTTCCAGCAGGCGCTCGCCTATGCGCAGGAGCGCAAGCAGGGCAAGCCCGTGGGCAAGCAGCATGCGCAGAAGGAAATGGTGCCGATCATCGAGCATGCGGACGTCCGCCGTACGCTCCTGCACATGAAGGCGCTGACCATGGCCGCGCGCGGCCTGTGCTACGACACCGCCCTGCACGCCGACCTGTCGATGGCCGCGGCGACGGAGGAGGAGCGGGCGGCCGCCAAGGCGCGCGTCGAGCTTCTGACGCCCGTGGCCAAGTCCTGGTCGACCGACAAGGGGGTGGAGGTCGCTTCCCTCGGAATCCAGGTGCACGGCGGCATGGGCTTCATCGAGGAGACGGGCGCAGCCCAGCACCTGCGCGACGCGCGCATCGCGCCGATCTACGAGGGTACGAACGGCATCCAGGCGCTCGACCTCGTGGCGCGCAAGCTGCCGATGCAGATGGGCGGCGTGGTGCGTGCCTATCTGGAGGAGGTGGTGGAGACGGCGGACGCGCTGCGCGCGACCAACGCGCCGCACCTCGTCACCATCGCCGACCGGCTGAAGACCGCGACGGAGCAGCTTGGCCGCGCGACCATGTGGATCGGCCAGAAGCTCGCGTCCGGCGAGATCGAGGATGCGCTGGCGGGCGCCACGCCCTACCAGTCGGCGTTCGGCACGGTCGCGGGCGGCTTCTACCTCGCCAAGGGCGTGCTGGCCGCGCACAAGGCGGGCGACGAGAGCCCCACGGCACAGACCGCGCTGCAACTGGCCCGCTTCTATGCCGAGCAGGAACTGCCGCACACGGAGGGCTATTGCGCCGCCGCGATGTCGGGCGCGGACCTCGTCGGGGTGACGGCGGAACAGCTCGCGAGCTGAGGCGCCTGGCGTTCGGGCGGCGGCCGCATGGCGCGCCGCCCGCAACCCTGCCCCGCGCCGGTTCTGGCCGGGGCGCGGTTGACGTTTGCGTCAACTGGCCCATCATCGCCGCTCATGACAGCTTCGACCGCCCAGAACGCCCAGAACGCCCGCAAGACCTCGCCGGACGCCTCCCTCACCGACCGCGACGACGGTCCCAGCCCGCGCGAGGCGCTCGTCTATCCCTTCGACTCCGTGCCGGAGGCCGGGGAGGCCCGGCCGGTCGCGCCCGGCGTCTACTGGATCCGCATGCCGTTGCCGGTGGGCGGCCTCGACCACATCAATGTCTGGGCGATCGCGGACGGCGATGGCTGGACGCTGGTCGACACGGGCATGCGCGATGCGGGTATTGCCGGCTTGTGGGAGCAGGTGCTGGCCGGCCCGCTGGGCGGGCGTCCGGTGCGGCGCGTGATCGTCACGCACTATCACCCCGACCATGTCGGGCAGGCGGGCCCGCTCTGCCGCGCGCACGGGGCGCGGCTGTGGATGACGCGGACCGACTATTTCTACGGGCGCACGCTGTCGCTCGACCGTTTCGAGGAACCGCATGGCGAGGCGGAGAGCTTCGCCCGCGCCTGCGGCTTCGACGCGCGCATGATGGAGGTGTGGCGCGAGCGGGCGCGGCGCGGCTTCTGGATGGTGGTCGAGCCCCTGCCGCCGGCGTACCGCCGCATCGTCGACGGCGAGCGCATCGGGATCGGCGCGCACGACTGGGAAGTGGTCGTGGGCCGCGGCCACTCGCCGGAGCATGCCTGCCTGCATTGTCCGGAGCTTGGCGTGCTCATCTCCGGCGACCAGGTGCTGCCGCGCATCTCCTCCAACATCTCGGTCTATCCGACGGAGCCGGACGCCAACCCGCTCGAATCCTGGATCGCGTCCTGCCGGGCGATCCCGCAGCGGGTGGGGGCGGACGTCCTTGTCCTGCCCGCGCACAACGAGCCGTTCCGCGGCCTGCACGAGCGCTGCAACCGGCTGGCCGACCGCCACGAGGCGGGCCTCGATCGGCTGGCGGCGCTGCTGTCCGAGCCGCGCCGGGTGATCGACTGCTTCCCGGCGCTGTTCCGCCGCCGGATCGGCGACGACGACCGGGGGCTCGCGACGGGAGAGACGCTCGCCCACCTCAACTGCCTGATCGCGCGGGGGCGCGCGCAGCGGACAACCGACGCCGATGGCGTGTGGTGGTATTCGGCGGCCTGACCGGGCGCGGGCCGCTTGACGCACCCCGCACGCCTCGGGTGCAATGCGTGCGACAACAACCGACACCGATTTCCCAAGGGGATGTTCCGCCCATGCCGATCATCAACCGCATCGCCGCCTTCCATGACGAGATGACCGCGTGGCGGCGGCAAATCCACGCCCATCCCGAAACCGCGTTCGAGGAGCACAAGACCAGCGCCTTCGTCGCGAAGATGCTGGAAAGCTTCGGGGTGGAGGTGCATCGCGGCCTCGCCGGGACGGGCGTCGTCGGCACGCTGAAGGGGCGCACGGATACAGGCCGCGCCATCGGCCTGCGCGCCGACATGGACGCCCTCGACCTGCACGAGAAGAACGAATTCGAGCACGCCTCGCAGAACCCCGGCAAGATGCACGCCTGCGGCCATGACGGGCACACGGCCATGCTGCTGGGCGCGGCGAAGTACCTGGCCGAGACGCGCAATTTCGACGGCACCGTGCATTTCATCTTCCAGCCGGCGGAGGAGAACGAGGGCGGCGGGCGCGTCATGGTCGAGGAGGGGCTGTTCGACACGTTTCCGGTCGAGCAGGTCTATGGCATGCACAACTGGCCGGGCATGGAGGTCGGCAACATCGCCGTCATGCCCGGGCCGATGATGGCGTCCTTCGACATCTTCGAGATCACGGTGCAGGGCAAGGGCGCGCACGGCGCCATGCCGCACCTCGGCGTCGACTCCGTGGTCGTGGCGGCGCAGATCGTCACCGCGCTGCAGACCATCGCCAGCCGCAACACGCATCCCCTCGACGCCGTGGTGGTGAGCGTGACGCAGATCCATGGCGGCGACGCCTACAACGTCCTGCCCGACGAGGTGGTGCTGCGCGGCACGACCCGCAGCTTCAAGCCCGAGGTGCAGGACACGATCGAGCCCGCCATGCGGCGGATCATCGACGGGGTGTGCGCCTCCATGGGCGCGCAGGCGACGATGCGCTACGAGCGGCGCTACCCGCCGACCATCAATACGGAGGCGGAGACGGAGCTTGCCGCACGCGCCGCCGCCGCCGTGGTGGGGGAGGAGCACGTCCACCGCGACCAGCAGCCGTCCATGGGGTCTGAGGATTTCGCCTTCATGCTGCAGCAGCGGCCCGGCAGCTACATCTGGCTCGGCAATTCCTCGCCGAGCGGGGAGGTCGGCGGCTGCATGCTGCACAACCCGCACTACGACTTCAACGACCAGGCGCTGCCCGTGGGCGCGAGCTATTGGGCGACGCTGGTCGAGCAGGTGCTGGCGCGCGCGGAGACAGCGACCGGCAAGGCCGCCTGACGCGCCGGACAGGCGTGCGGAACTGCGAAGGGGCGGCCCGCCGGCAAGCCCCTGACCAGATGTGTTGAAGAACACGCATGGCCAATGTGATTCTAACAGGCAAATGCCCTCGCAGATAGCTGCGAGGATAGTTGCATCGTCTCGGATGTCGGCTGTGCGGGACATCGCGGGCGTTTGCGCTGGACACGGTTCATATCGTTTTGGCACCAGCTTCGCGTTGAAATCTTGGACGATCTCTTCGCGTGCTATACACCAACTACACCAGTCCGGTTGAAAACAGAAAGTTGCAAATGCCAAGCCAAAGCAGGCTGCAGCCAATCGAAATTCACGAATCGCTACAAAGAGTTCTTGAAGCATGGGAAAGCCACGCAAGCGATACATCTTTTAGTGAAATTCTTAGGAGAGACGGTAGAGAACTTGGCCTATTAAACGCAGCGTTGGGGCAGGCAAATGTTGCTTGGAGTATGTCATCCATTCTTGGCGAACTGGCAAGTCGCCCAGAAATCATGGCTTCACTGCGACCGCCGCCAAGTGACATTCCCGCGGATGTGTTTTTCTTTATGCAAGCGGATGCACTTGCATCCAACTCCATCCTTTACAGAACATTTGTTTCGGTTGTTTTGGGTCGAACGGAAGAATTCGTAAATGCCTTGAGCAGAGTACATAGGAGAAATCCGCGCGCACATTTTTCCGCAACGATGAATCTATTGCGAAACGATGAGGTTCGACGCCTTCGAAATGCAATCAGTCATGGAACTTTCTTGGTCGGCGGTCAGGTCTTAGAA
This sequence comes from Futiania mangrovi, assembly GCF_024158125.1. Classification (NCBI taxonomy): domain Bacteria; kingdom Pseudomonadati; phylum Pseudomonadota; class Alphaproteobacteria; order Futianiales; family Futianiaceae; genus Futiania; species Futiania mangrovi. The sequence continues at coordinate 335,508 of NZ_JAMZFT010000001.1, forward strand.
TATTGGGATCGAAAAAATCATCGTAAAATCTCCTTTCGTGAGCTTGATAAGGTCAATGGAGCAATTTGGTCGATTGTGCTTACCGGTCTGGTGGCAAGCTATGATTGGATAAACGATTGACTGTAGGGGGTAGCGCACCGGCGATTATTCGTGACCGTCCGCTAAGAGCTCGAAGCGGACGAACGCCCTCTTGATGGTCGCGACCGCCCTGGTCGCAACGATCAACACAATTGGTAAGGGGCTTGGCCCGCGGGGCGGCCCGCCGGGGCCGCCCTTTTTGCGTGTCAGCAGAGGGCCTCGGGCTCCGTCCCCTCGACGAGCGCGTCGATGGCGACCGCACCGTCGGAGGAGACGAGCACCGGGTTCACGTCGACCGAGGTCACGCGGCCCCCGCCCTCGATCAGCAGGCCGGCAACCGCGCGGGCCGCGCGCGCGATCCCCGCGACGTCGAGCGGCGGCTGGCCCCGCACGCCCCGGAAGAGCGGCGCGATGCGCAGCTTCATCAGCGCCGCGCGCACGTCCTCCGCGTCGAAGTGGGGGAGCAGCAGCGTGCTGTCGGGCATCGCCTCGACCAGGATGCCGCCGTCGCCCAGCGTGACCACCGGGCCGAACATGGGGTCGAGGCGGCCGCCCACGATCAGCTCCCGCGCACCCGACGCCATGCGGGCGGCGAGGATGCCGTCGAGCGCCACGCCGAGACCGGCCGCGTGCGTCTCGATGTCCCGCCAGGCGCGCGCGATGGCGTCCGCGTCGGCCAGCTTCAGGTGCACGAGGCCATGCTCGCTCTTGTGCGGCAGGGCGGCGGAACAGGCCTTGAGCACGATGGGCCCGCCGACATGGACCTGGAAGGCCTGCGCCTCGGCAAGGCTGTGGCACAGCCGCCGCTCGACGGCGGGGAGCCCGTGTCGCTCCAGCAAGCTGAGGGAACGGTGTTCGTCGAGGAAGCGGGTGCGTACGTCCCCCGACGGCCCCTTGGGCGCGAGCGCGGCGGGCTTTGCCGCGGCCATGATCGCATGATGGCCGGTGAACTGGGCGAGCGCGGCGACCGCCTCGTCCTCCGTCTCGAAGGCGGGAACGCCCTCCGCCACGAAGGCGTCGCGCACGATGGCCTGGGGTGCGGCGAGCACGACGGCCTTGCCGCTTTCGCGCATGAAGGCGCCCGCGTCCTTCGCATAGCGCGGATAATCGTAACCGCGCCCGCTCACCGGGATGCCGATGAGGAAGAGGTCGACGTCCGGATCGTTGCCCGCGACCGGCAGCACGTCGCCGAACAGCCCGGAATTGCTGAGCAGCGCCGCGGTGATGTCGATGGGGTTCGAGCTTGCGGCGAAGGAGGGCAGGATCTCCTTCAGCCGCGTCTCGGTTGCCGGCGCGAGGCGGGCGAGCGGCAGCCCGGCCCGGTCGGCGGCGTCCGCCGACAGCACGCAGGTCGCGCCGCTGTTGGAGATGACGGCCAGCTTGCGGCCCTTCGGTTTCCAGCCCTGCAGGTAAAGCTCGGCGGCGTGGACAAGCTCCAGCATGCCGTTCGCGCGCCAGATGCCGTGGCGTTCGAAAAAGGCGTCGACCACGCGGTCGGCGGTGGCGAGCGCGCCGGTGTGGCTTGCGGCCGCGCGCTTGCCGTCCTCCGACCGGCCGGACTTCACCGCGATGATCGGCACGCCGCGATCGCGCGCGATCTCCGCCGCGTGGGCGAGGTTTTCCGGGTCGTTGAAGGTTTCGAGATAGAGCAGCAGCAGCTTGACGCCGGGGTCCTGCACGACGGCGGCCGCCAGTTCCCCCACCGTCACGTCGCAGTCGTTGCCGGTTGCGTGCGTGTGGCGCAGGCCGATGCCGCGCGCCCTCAGCATGCCGTAGGGCACGACGCTCATCGCGCCCGACTGGCTGATGCAGGCAACGGGGCCGTCCTGCGGCGGGCTCTCTATGAACATGGTCGAGAAGGAGAGGATCGCGCCATTGCCGAAGTTGGCGAGCCCCTGGCTGTTCGGCCCGACGAGGCGCATGCCCGCCGCGTGCGCCATGGCGCGCATGGCCGCTTCCTGCGCCTTGCCTTCGGGGCCGGTCTCGCCGAAGCCGCTCGCCATGATCACGGCGGCCTTGACGCCGGCGCGCGCGCACTCCTCAACCGCGGCGATTGCCGCGGAGCCCGCGACAGCGATGATGGCGGCCTCCGGCGCCTCGGGCAGGGAGGCGAGGTCGGGGTAGGACTTCAGGCCCTGCACCTGCTCGCGCGCCGGGTTCACCGGGTAGAGCGTGCCCGTGTAGCCGAACTTCTGCATGTAGTGGATGGGCCGCCCGCCGATCTTGTCGGGATTGTCGGACGCACCGACGATGGCGACCGAGCGCGGGTTGAGGAAGGCATCGAGGCTCATGGGACCTGGCACCCTCACTCGGCTGCGGAGACGCGGGGCAGGTGCAGGGTGCCCTCGGCGCTCTCGTGCGGGGCGAAGGAGAGCGCGACGCGCTGGCCGACGGACAGGTCGAGATCGGCGTGGGTCATCACCCGCACGCCCTCGTCGAGGTCCACGAGCGCGATCGCATAGGGCACCTTGGCGCGGTAGTCGGGCGTGGGCGCGCGGTGCAGGACGGAGTGGGCCGCAACCGTCCCCCCGCCCGCGGCGTGGCGCCAGTCGATGTCCTCGCTGCCGCAGGCCTGGCAGAACGGGCGTAGGAAGGCTTGGTTCGCCCCGCACGCGCGGCAGGACTGGAAGGCGAGGCGGCCGGCCTCGGCATCGGCGCGGTAGCGGTCGAGCAGGGCGCGCATGGGCGGTCTCTCCCCTCTTGGCTCAGGACTGGGTGAGGAGAAGGCTGACGTGCGAGGACAGGATCCCGCCGTCGCCGTGGACGAAGCCGATCTCCGGTCGCGCGGGCATCTGGCGGGCATCCGCCTTGCCCAGCATCTGGCGCACCACCTCGACGAAATGGGCCATGCCGCCCGCGACGCCGGAGTGGCCGAAGGACAGAAGCCCGCCGTGCGTGTTGAGCGGCAGCACACCCTTCGGGCCGAAGTCGCCTGCGCGGGCGCGTGCCGCGGCCTCGCCCCGCTCGGCCAGTCCGATCTCCTCCAGCAGGATCGCGGCGGTGATCGTGAAGCTGTCGTAGACGCCCGCGACCTCCACGTCCTTCGGCGTGAGGCCCGCTTGCGCGAACGCGCGCGCCGCCGCCGGGCCGCCGCCGAACTGGCTGAGGCTGGGGGCGGCGGAGATGTGCTGGTGCTGGTGCGCCTGCCCCGCGCCCGCGAGCCGGACGCCCTTCGAACGGGTCTTGTCGGCGGTCACGATGACCGCCACGCCGCCGTCCGAGATCGGGCAGCAGTCGAGCAGCTTGAGCGGCGTCGCGATGGGGCGCGAGGCCATGACGTCCGCCACCGTGATCGGGTCGGTCAGGTGGGAGCCGGGGTGCAGCGCGGCGTGCGTGCGCATCAGGACCGCAAGCTCGGCCAGGTCCTCCTCGGTAATGCCGTAGGCGGCCATGTAGGCCGAGGCGAGCAGGCCGTAATAACCCGGGATGGTCGCGCCGAAGGGGACCTCCTGCGTGGCGTGACCCACTTGCGCCAGCGTCTGGATCACGCTGTCGCGCCCGCCGGTGCTGGTCAGCCGGTTCTCGCCCGCAGCGACGAGCACGGTGTCGCACTGGCCCGATTCCACGAGGAGTTTCGCCAGCATGACGAGGCCGCAGCCGGTGCCGCCGCCCATCTGCATGCTGTGGCAATAGCTGGGATCGAGGCCGAAATGCTCGGCAAAGAGCGAGGCGAGCATCAGGTGCGGCATGGCCGTCGAATAGCCTGTCAGCACCCCGTCCACGTCGGCGCGGGTCATGCCCGCGTCGTCAAGCGCGGCGCGCGTCGCCGCCGACATGAGGTCGAGCGTGTCCACGCCCTCGTGCCGTCCGAAGGACGTGTCGCCCACGCCCGCGATCCATGCCGTCGTCACCTGATCCCCCCGCTGCACGGGCTTTCGCGCCCGTCTTGCTTCTTCCGGTGTCGTGTCCGTCCGGTATCGTTGCCCGTTCATCCCGCTGCATCAATGGCTTTCGGGGCCCCGCATGGTTGGAATGCGCCCCCGGCATCGGCGCCGGGCATGGGCGCGGGCTGGCCACGGGGGCGGTGCGCCTGTATCGTGCCGGGGTGCCTGAAGCCCGCCTGCATGGTGCGGGGGCGTGCAGGCAAGAGGGGAAGAGAGATGACCGAAGCCCTTTTCCGGGGGTGCCGGTTGCGTGGTCTGCCCCCGGTTATCCGTCTGTCCGCAGTCGCAGGAATGTTCGGCGCGTTCTTCGGGGCGCTGGTCCTGGGCCTCGGCGGTGCCATGCCCGCGCACGCGCAAGGGACGGCCGCCCCGCCCGTGACGGGGCAACTCGTCCATGTCGAGGGGGATGTCGCGCTGCTGCGCCCCGGCGGCCAGGCGCCCGCCGTCGTCGGCACTGCCGTGCATCGCGGCGACCGGATCAGCACCGGCGCGGCCGGGCGCGCGGAGATCCTGTTCCTCGACGGCGCACGGCTGCGCGTGGGCCATGACAGCATGCTTCACCTGACCGGCGCGCGCCGGGGCGCCGCCCCGCGTCCAGGCGGCCTCGTCCGCCTGTTCGAGGGCGTGGTCCGCATGGTGATCGATGCGCGCGCGCCCTCCGCGCACGCGGTGGCGACACCGACGGCGATTGCGGCGGCCCGCTCCACCGCCTGGCTCGTGCTGGCGGAGCCGGAGACGAGCGCCGTTTTCGTCAGTGCAGGCAAGGTCGAGGTGCGGGGCCTCGCGGGGGGCACGTCCGTCGTCCTCGCGCATGGCGAGGGCACCGACGTGCCGGCGGGCGAGCCGCCGCAACCGCCCAAGCGCTGGGGCCAGAAGCGCATCGACGCCGCGCTTGCCCGGCTCGGCCTCGGGCCAGTGCCCGGCCGGCAATGATCCGGGCGCTGGGGGCGGGACTTCTGGCCGCGCTGGTGGCCGCCACCGCCCTGCCGGTTCAGGACCGGGTGCCGGTGGTCGCCGGACTGGAGGAGATGACGCGGGACTGGCGGTTCCGCCTGCGCGGCCCCCTCGCGCCAGGCGGTGGCGTGCTGATCGTGATGATCACCGACGAGACAGCGGCGTCGGCAGGCGGCTGGCCCTTGCCGCGCGAGGTGCTGGCGCGCGCGGTGAGCGCGCTGCGCGAGGCGGGCGCGGCGGCGATCGGAGTCGACCTGCTGCTGGTGGACGAGGGCGGGCGGACGGCCGCCGATGCCAGGCTGATGGAGGCGCTGGCACTGCCGGCCCCCGCCGTGATCGCCGTCGCGGCGGAGGCGGGCAAGGCGTCCGCGCTTTCGGCCGATGAGAGCGCCGGCCTGCTGGCCGCGTCCTACGACACCGTCTATTGGCCGGCGGACGCGGCCCCAGGGTCGGTGGAGGCCGCGCCCGTTTCCTTCCTCCTGCCGCTGGCACCGTTCCGGAATGCGGCACGCCTCGGCCATGTCATGCTGGACATGGGCGCAAGCGGACAGCCGCGCGCGATGCGCCTCGCCATACCGCTCGGCGCGAGTTTCGTCCCCGCACTCCCGGTGGAACTGGTCCGCATGGCGAAGGGGGCAGCACCCGCCGACGTGACAGTCTTGCCGGGCGAGGGGATCGACCTCGGCGGCTTGCGGCTGGAGGCGGCACAGGACTTCCGCGCCGGGATCAACCTCCTGGGTGGTGCGGGGCATGTCGAGACGGTCACGCTGCACGCGCTGCTCGACGGCGCGGTCGACACCGAACGCATCGCCGGGCGCGCGGTGCTCATCGGTACCAACGTGGCGGCGGTCGGCGACAGTTTCGCAACGGCCTTCGCGCCGGATGTGACGGGCGTGGAGGTGCTGGCAACCGTCACCGACAATCTGCTGACCGGGCGCGCCCTGCGCGAGGGCACGGCAGCGATGGGACTTGGCCTCGTGGTGATCCTCGCGGGCGCGGTGCTGGCGGCGGCGGCGGGCTGGTGGCTTCCGGGCCGGTGGGCGGCGCTGGCTGCGGGCGTGCTCGTTCTCGCGGAGGGCACGGTGGCGCAGATGGCATTCACGAGCGCGTACCTGGCCGTGCCGGTCGTGCTGCCCGCGCTTGCGACCGCGCTCGGAGCAGGCGGGGGGGCCGCGCTCGCCGCCGTGAACCGCGCGCGCGGCGGGCAGGCGCAGCCCGCGCGCGAAGGCCGGCAGGTCGCGACGATCATGTTCGTGGACATGGCGGGTTCGACGGCGCTGGCCGAAAGCGCGGCGTCCGACGTTGCGGTCGACCGGCTGCGGCGCTTTCACCGGATGACGGAGCAGGCCGTGCGCGCCGCGGGCGGGCGCGTGGAGAAGTACATGGGCGACGGCGCGATGGCGGTCTTCGCGCAGGCGGGCGGGGTGCATTCGCCGCCCGTCGCGGCACTGACGGCGGCCTTGCGCCTGTGCCGCCAGGTCGAGGCGTGGAACGTGGTCGAGCAGAAGAAGGGCGCGGTCCCGGTCGGCATCCGCATCGGCATCCACGCGGGGCCTGTCACGGTGGCGCGTCTGGGCGGCGACGACCTGCCCGACGTCACGCCGACGGGCGACACGGTCAATGTCGCAAGCCGGCTGGAAGCGCTGGCGAAGGAGGAAGGAGCGGTCATCGCCATCTCCGACGCGGTCGCGGCGGAGGCGCAAGGGCACCCGCGCGCCCGCCGCCTGCTCAAGGGCTTCCAGGAATTGCCCCCGCAGCAGATCCGCGGCCGGCAGGGGCTGCTGCCGGTGTGGGTCCGGCGGACCGGCTGAGACACCAGGCCCCCAGCCCGCAGACCCGGGCCCTTAGCCCTCTCCCGGGTACCACGCGGGCTTGCGCTTCTGCAGGAAGCTTTCGAGCCCCTCGGTCGCCTCCGCGCCCGTGCGCGTGCGGGCATGGAACTGCGACAACCGGTCCGACAGACCTGCATCCACCAGCGCATTGCCAAGCTCAAGCGCCAGCGCCTTCGTCCCCGCGATGGCCTCGGGACCCGCCATCAGGAAGGCGTCGATCACGGGCGCGGCGGCAGCGTCGAGCCCGCCTTGCGTGCACACCTCGTCGACGAGGCCCACCTCGCGGGCGCGCGCCGCACCGAACCGCTCGCTCGAAAGCGCGTAGCGGCGCACGTTCTTGAGGCCCATGCGCGCGACGAGTTGCGGCAGGATCGGGGTGGGCACGAGGCCCCAGCGCGTCTCGGTGATGGCGAAGATCGCATCCTCGGACGCGACGACCACGTCGCAGGCCGCGACCATGCCGGTGCCGCCGCCGAAGCAGCCGCCGTGAACGAGCGCGATGGTAGGCTTTGGCAGTTCGTTGAGGGTGCGCACCGCCTGCGTCGTGGCGCGCGAGATGGCGAAGTTCTCCTCCTGCGTCAGGTCCTGGTTCGCGCGCACCCAGCGCAGATCGGCGCCGGCCTGGAAGTGCTTGCCCTCGCCGCGGAGCACCACGACGCGCACCTTCGGATCGCTGGCGGCGGCCTCCACCGCGGCGGCGAGGCCTGCGATCATCTCGGAATTGTAGGCATTGTGCACCTCGGGCCGCGACAGCCGGACGGTGGCGACGCCGCGGGCGTCGACCTCGGTCCGGACGGTGTCTGTGGTCATGGCTTTTCTCCCTTGTTTCCGTGGGGATGTGCGCCCTCAGGACGCGACGAGCAGCACGACGCCCGCGACCGTCACCAGGATGCCCGCCAGCAGCCAGGCGCCGAGCGTCCGGTCGGCGAGGATCATCCGGTTGAGCGCCAGCGTCACCAGCGGATAGCAAGCGACCACGGGCGCGACCAGCTTGACCGGGCCCAGTGTCAGCGCGCTGTAGAGCGCGAGCAGTGCGCCGCCGTTGGCGAGCCCCACCGCCACGAACCACAAATCCGCGCGCCGCCGCGGCAGGCGCGGGGGCACGCCCCGGCTCGCCGCGATACCCAGGATCACGCCCGCCGAGACGAGATAGGCAACCGTCGTGGCCGCGAACGGGTTTGGCCAGTCGATCAGACCCAGCTTCACCATGGGCTGCGCCAGACCGCGCACGAGGGCGGCCGCGACCGGCAGGAGGAAGGCCCAGAGCGGCACGCCCGGCAGCGACGTCTTGCGCCCGCCGAACAACATCATTCCGCCGACGCAGACGGCGGTGAGGCCGGCAAGCTGAAGGAGGCTCGGCCGTTCGCCCAGCAGCACCGCGGCGATGGCGACCGCGAAGGCGGGCGAGACATTGCCGAGCGCGCCCGTCAGGTTCGGCCCGATGCGCCGGTTCGCCGCGAAGGTCAGCAGCGTGACCGCCGCCGGGAAAATCAGCCCCGCCGCGACGAACAGCAGCACGGCATGCGTGTTCCATTGCCCGAGGTCGATGGTTGCGGGCGCGATCAGCAGAAGGACGGCGGCGGTCGTCGGCACGCTCATCGACGCGCCCTGGATCGGCGTCATCTCGAATAGCCCGCGCCGCGTGAGCACGAGGCCGAGGCCGAAACAGAAGGCAGCGCAGAGGGAGAGCGCGAAGAGCAGCGGATCCATGCGCGCGAGCATAGCCGCGCCCGGGCCACCGTACAGTGCCGGGTAGCCCCCGCCGCGCGGGAAGCACCCATGCACGCAAGGCGGACAGGGGGGACGGGGCAGGCCCGCCCCTTGATGCGGGTCAAGGCGCGCGCGGACCGTGCCGGCCAGCCTGACTGCAAGATCCGGAAAACGGAAAGGGAGCGAAGGCCATGACCCCAGCAGACGAGAGCGCGAAGCCGGCGGCGGCGTCGGATATCGTAGCCCTGTGCCGCGACATCGCGGACTGGAAGGTGGCGCGCATCCTCGACACCGGCGCGAGCGTCGCCGACCTCGAGGTGGCGGTGCATTATGCGCAAGGGGAAAGCGACGTGCTCGGCGCCGCGCGCGTGCCGCTGGAGGGGCGTGCGGCGGCGGTCCACGCGATCCTGGTCGCCGACGAGGATATCTGGGGCGAGGACGTCTAGGGCGATGACCGGGCCTGAGGGCCGGGGCCGCTCAGCGCCCGAGCCGTGCGCGCAAGGCCGGGATCAGCGCGAAGACGACCTGGCCCGCGAGCCCGATGCGGGCGGCAGGTTCGGCATAGACCGAGAGATGCTCGGCCAGAGTCCGCCCGAAGAGCCAGAGCGACAGCGCCGCCTCCAGCGCCATCAGAACGGCGAAGGCGAGCCCGCCCATGGCAAGGCGCGGCGCGGCGCGCGGCGGGACGGCGAATCGGCGCGCCGCGAACCCCGCCGCGGCCCATGAGATCGCGAGCATGACCGGCACTTCCGCCGCGACCGCGCCCGTCTCCCCCAGCGCAGGCACGAGCAGCAGCACGCGCACGACGCCCATGGCGAACCCGGCGGCAAAGACGAGCGCGACATAGAGAAGGCCTGCGCCGATCCAGCGGGCGTGGGTGGTGGCGCTCATGGCGGGGAAAGCTCCCCCGCCCGGCGCACCAGCGCCGATGCGCCGGTCGCCGCGTCCGCGATCCTGGCCCAAGGGTCGTCCTTGGCTCCCAGCCTGCGGAAGATGTTGGCGATATTGTATTTCTGCGGCGTCATGCCGGACGACAGCGCCTCCTCCCAATCGAGTGGGGTCGCGAGCGGTGCGCCGGCCCGCGCGCGCACTCCATAGGGCGCGACCGATGTCTGCCCATAGGCGTTGCGCGCAATGTCGAGGTAGACGCGGCCGCCGCGGTCCTTCTTGCGCTGCGCATTGGTCAGCGTCTCCGGATGGCGGGCGGCCAGAACCTCGCACATCTGGCGCGCGGCCTCGCGCACCGTATCGAAATCCTCCGTCCGGTCGAGCGGGACGACCACGTGCAGCCCGCGCGAGCCCGTCGTCTGCACGAAGGGCGCGGCGTCCATCTCCTCCAGCATGCCGCGGACCCACCGTGCCGCGTCCTGTACCTTCGCAAAGTCGCCGTCGGAGGGGTCGAGATCGAACACGAGCCGGTCAGGCCTGTCGATGCGGTCCACGCGCGACAGGCCGAGGTGGGGCGTGATCATGCCCTGGTTTGCGAGGTAGACCAGGGTTGCCGCCTCCTCGATCACCACATGGGTGACGGTGCCGTCCTCCTTCTCCAGTTCCGCCCGGGCGATCCAGCCGGGAAAGTGATCGGGCGTGTGCTTCTGGAAGAAACCGTCCTCGCCGATGCCGTCCGGGTAGCGCTCCATCGAGAGCGGGCGGCCCCGGTAGTGCGGCAGCGCCACCTCCGCGATGCGGGCGTAATAGTCGCCAAGGTCGCGCTTGGTGATGCCGTCTGCGGGGAAGAGCACCTTGTCCGGGTGGCTGAGGGCGACCTCGCGCCCGCCGGCCACGATGACGGCGCCATGGTCATCGCCAACCATGCTCAGCCCTCCCCCTCTTCGCGGGCGATCTCGTCGCGCGTGCGCCCGCTCAGCACCGAGCGCGGCTCGGTCGAGACCGGGTTGCGGCGCGCGTCCGCTTCCGCGTCGTCCATCTTCACGAGCAGCCAGCGCGCGTCCTTCCCCTCGCCGGTGCGCTGCAGCGCATAGCCGCCGGTCAGCTTGCGGCCCTTCAGCCAGACGAGGAAATGGCCGTTTGCAATGGCGCGCGCGGCGGGCACTGTCTTGCCGTCCTTTTCCGTGATGTTCTCGTAAGGCCCCTTGTCCCAGACGAGCACGGTGCCCGCGCCGTATTCGCCCTCGGGGATCACGCCCTCGAAATCGGCGTAGGCGAGGGGGTGGTCCTCGGTCGGGATGGCGAGGCGCTTCTCGCACGGGTCGGTGGAGGGACCCTTGGGCACCGCCCAGGACTTCAGCGTGCCGTCCACCTCGAACCGCACGTCGTAGTGCAGTGTGCTCGCGTCGTGCTCCTGGATCACGAAGACCGGATCGCCGCCCGATGTGCTCCCGCGCCCGGACTTCGGCTCGGGCGTGCGCCGGAAATCGCGCTTGTCGTCATAGTCGCTCATCCGCATCCACCGCTTGCCAGATGCTCCCGCCGGAAAAACGCAGGAGAGCCCTTTGTGCGTTTCAGCTGACCTTGAGCGTCAGGCCCCCGTCGACGACCATCTCCAGCCCGGTCACGTAGCGCGCCTCGTCGGAGGCGAGGAACAGGCAGGCGTGCGCCACGTCCCAGGCGTCCCCCATGTGACCCATGGGCACCTGCGCATCGCGGGCGCGCCACATCGCCTCCACGTCGCCCTTTCCATATGAAGCGGCGAGACCCGCGGAATGTTCCACCATCGGCGTCTTCATCAGCCCGGGCAGGACGGCGTTCACGCGGATGTTCTTCGGCGCGTACTCGACCGCCGTCGTGCGGGTCAGGTGGTTCATCGCCGCCTTGGTCGCGTAATAAGTGGCGTAGGGCACGCCGGTGTAGCGGATCGAGGCCACGGACGAGATGTTGACGATGGAGCCGCCGCCCTGGGCCTCCATCACCGGGATCACATGCTTCATGGAGAGGTAGCAGCCCTTGAGGTTCACGTCGAAGACGCGGTCCCAGTCGTCCTCCGGCAGGTCGACGACCCCGCCGACATGGGCGAGCCCGACATTGTAGTCGAGCACGTCGATGCGCCCGAAGGCGCCGGTGCAGGCCGCGACCATGGCGCGGATGTCGTCGTGGCTGGAGACGTCGGCGCGCACTGCCTCCGCCGTGCCGCCTTCGTCGCGGATGATGCGGGCGGTTTCTGCCGCGGCATCGGCGTTCACGTCGGCGCACATGACGCGGGCGCCTTCGCGCGCGAAGAGCACGGCCGCCGCCTTGCCATTGCCCCAGCCGGGCCCGATCGAGCCCGCGCCGACGACGAGCGCCACCTTGTCCTTCAGCCGTTGGCCCATGATCCTCAGTCCTCCCCCGGTTTCATTGCGCCGCACGGCTCCGCCGCGGGCGTGCCGCCACCGCATCTTGCGCCGGAGCGGCCGTAGAGGCAAAGCCCGGCCCCGCACGCGAACGCGCGAGCGGATGCGAAAAGGGGGCCGCCATCGCTGGCGGCCCCCTTGTCGGTCGTGTGTCTGCGTTTGGGCGTCAAGCCGCCGCATGCGCCTTGCGGCGGGCCGCAGCGGCAAGGCCGAGGAGACCGATGCCGATCATCGCGAGGCCGGCCGGCTCCGGAATGGCCTGCAGGTTCACGTTGTCGATGCCGCGCACGCCGCCGTCGGCGGCCGTGCCCCGCATCTGGAACGCGATCGCATAGGCCGCGTACTTGCCGTCCAGGTCCGCAATCATCGGCGTGCTGCTGGTCCAGACGTCGCTATAGAGGCTGAGCGAGGCCAGAACCACCACGTCCGGGCCGCTGAACCAGGGCGCGAACGGGCTGACCGATCCCGCGGCCGTCAGGCCCAGGATGTAGGCCGTGCCGTCCGTGGTCGGCGGCTCCTGCTTGATGAAGTCGAAGGTCAGCTGAAGCTGCGTCGCCCCCGCCGGCACGACGGCCGAGGAGATTCCGTAGTACAGCAGGTTGGTGTGGTCGCCCGTCGGCGGATTCAGGTGACGCGCATAGTCGCCGTCGCAGGGGGCGACGCACTCAGCGCCGCTGGTGATGCCCCAGCGTGCCGGCGCGCTCGGCAGGTCGAGCCACATGTTGAGGTTCTGGGTCGGCGTCAGCGTCGCCTGCGAGATCGTCGCTGCCGTGAAGTCTTCGTCCACGAGGACGGTCGCATGCGCCATCGATGCCACCAGAAGCCCTGCGGACAGGGCAAAGGCGCCGAAAATCTTCTTCATGATCCGTACTCCCAATTGATCCTTTTTCTTCTGTCCGTTGTGCAACTGGGCGAAGTGATTAACCATGGTCGCAAGAAGTGGGCCACTTGGTTCGGGGCGGAAAATTGAATATGTGGCAATGGGTTGGCCTATCCGCCACCGCGATTTGGGCGGAAGGTGGTGTAAGCGTGGGTTAACTATTGTTAATTTTCTGGACGATGATTGCTTGCCTGCATCCGGCGCGGGCGATGGGCATATCCGCGTTGGCTGCATCGCCGGGTGATGCAGATCATGGCGGCGCCGGGCCTCGTGCCGCCACGCTCCCGCAGGTTTTCCGAGGAGGTGCCGATGTCGCGACAGGATTATGCTGCTGCCGCCGCTGCCATCCGTACACCCTTGCGTGTCCCGGCGGGAGGCGGGCTGGACCTGGAGGAACTGGTCCGGCTCGGCACGCTGGCCGCCAACAGCCACAACACCCAGCCGTGGACCTTCTCCCTGGAGGCTGGCGCCATCCTGATCCGGCCCGATCCCGGCCGCCGCTGCCCGGTGGTCGACCCGGACGATGCCCACCTGTGGCGCAGTCTGGGATGCGCGGCAGAGAACATCGTGCAGGGGGCGCAGGCCTTTGCCCATGCAGCCAGCGTGTCGGTGGACGGGGAGGTGCTGCGGATCGATTTCACGCCGGCCGAGCCGCGCGCGCCGGATGCCCTCTGTCTCGCGATCCCGCGGCGGCAATGCGTCAAGACGGCCTATGACGGCCGGCCGGTCCCGGCGCACCAGCACGACCTCCTGCGGCAGGCCGGGACGGTGGGGCTTGCGCGGGCAGTGCTCGTCACGGACGCGGACATGCGGGCGGGGATCGCCGACCTCGTCGCCGAAGGAGACCGCGCGCAATTGGACGACCCGGCGTTCCGGGAGGAGCTGACCGGCTGGATGCGGTTTTCCGATGCCACGGCGATCCGGACGGGCGATGGCCTTTCGGGCCGTACTGTCGGTCAGCCGGCGCTGCCTGACTGGCTGGCGCGGCCACTCGTGGGACTGATGCTGTCAGGCAAGGCGCAGGCGCGGACTGACCGCCGCAACATCGAAAGCTCTCCAGTGCTGGCGGTGATCGTCGCGGCTGGGGAGGGACCGGAGACCTGGGTCGACGCAGGCCGCGCGAGCGAGCGCTTCCAGCTCCAGGCCACGGCGCTCGGCCTCGCGAGCGCTTTCCTCAACCAGCCCGTGGAGGTGCCGCATCTCCGGCCGCGCTTGACGGCGTTGCTGGGACTTGCCGACGAGACGCCCCAGCTCATCCTTCGCGCGGGGTACGGTCCCGAGATGCCCTACAGCCAACGCAGGCCCGTGCGCAGCGTGATCCGTGCGCCGGGGGCGGATCCGGCGCGTCAGGCGCCGCCTGCCTTGCCCGCAGGCGATTGAGCCCGCAGGGTCCGCAGACCAGGCGTTGCAGGGGGCCGGGTGTCCTCGGCGGCGGCAAGGGGCACAGCCGCCGCAGGCCGTACGGCCTCGACCCGTGGCAGGCGGCGACGGCGCATTAGCCAGGCGGCGCCCGCAAGGTCGACGATGCCGACAAGGGCACGCTGCAGATTGCCGTACTTCGACCGCCCGGCCACGCGCGGACGGTGGGCGACGTCGACGGTCTGGACGCGCAGCCCCTCGCGCTGAACCATCGCCGGCATGAAGCGGTGGATATGGTCGAAATAGGGAAGCATCAGGTAGACCTCGCGCGGGAAGGCCTTGAGCCCGCAGCCGCTGTCCCGCACCCCGTCCTTCAGAAGCCCGCCGCGAATGGCGTTGGCGAGGCGGGAGCCGGCCTTCTTCCAGCCGGTGTCGCGCCGTCCGACACGCTGCCCCTGGACGAGACCGAGCGTGCGGTCCGGTGCGGCGCAGAGAAAGGGCGCGACCAGGCGGGGAAGTTCTGCCGGGGGGTTCTGGCCGTCGGCATCGAGCGTCGCGACGACCGTCCCCCGCGCGGCGTGTACCCCGGTGCGGATCGCGGCCGACTGGCCGCACGACGCGGTGTGGCGCAGGCAACGCAGGTCCGGCATGCGCCCGGCGAGTTCGGCAACCCTGCCGGAGGTGTCGTCGGTGGAGCCGTCGTCGACCACGACGATCTCGTGGCGGATGCCGGACAGCGCCTCCGCGATCTCGGCGATCAGGGTGCCGATCGACTGGGCTTCGTCCCTCGCCGGGATGACGACTGTAACTTCGAGGGCGGGAAAGCGGGGGGAGACGAGCGTCATTGCGGCGCGGATCCTTTCTGCGGTGGCCGTGCGGCATCTGGCACGGGCCACACACGGTAGAGGCGCCCGCGGAAATTGATCTCGCGGACGGCCGGCCAGCCGGGCGACATCCGTTCCGCGCGGCCGATCACGGCGCCGCCGGGGTGCGTGGCGGCCCAGGCCGCGATCTCTCCGGGGATGCGCAGTTCCGCGACCGGGCTTGCGAGGCGGCCGGAGAAGGTGAACTCGCCGTGATAGTCCCCGCCCGTGTAGGCAAGGCCGCCGGACGCATATGGCGCCGCCGCCTCTGCCAGAAGCGCGCTGTCATAAACGGTGCGGAGGGGCGTGGCCGCCACGGCGTAGAAGATCAGCAGCGTTCCGGGCGCGATCAGGGCCCATGCGGCGAAGCGGCTCGGCATGGCGAGGACGGCGGCTGCGAGTGCCGCGAGCAGGCCGAGCGCAAGGGCAACGGACGCCGCATCGACGGTGAGACCTTCCTCCCGGGCATGCGGGACGAGCCCCAGCAGCACCGCCGCTGCCCCCGCCACGATGAGCAAGGCGGGAACGAGCGGCAGGAGCCGCCATCTCTTTGGTTCCGCGGCAGAGGTGTCTGCCGTTCCGGGCCAGGCGCGCGCCAGCAGCAGGGCGAGCGCGGGCAGTTCGGGAAGCAGATAGTGGATTTGCTTGCCGCTGATCAGGCTGAAGGCGAGGAGGGCCGCCCCCGCCCAGACGAGGCAGAACCGGACGGCTTCGTCCCGCAGCAGCGCCCTGGAGCCAAGCGCGCGCAACACGGCCGGCCGCCAGCCCCAGGGCCACAGGAAGGCCGGCAGCAACGCCACGAAGAACCAGGCCGGCTCGCGGTGCGCGAAGGACGAGACCATGCGGTCGGCACTCTGGTGCCAGAGGATGGCGTCCCGATACTCCGGCCCTCCCCACACCGCGGCCGGAACCAGCCAGACCGAGACGAGGCCGAGCCCGAAGAGGAAGGCAAGGCCGACGCCGCGGTACCAGGTCCCGGCCGCGGGCCGGGATGCCGTGTCGCGCCAAAGGGGGGCAAGGAGCGCGACGGGCATCACGTGGAGAAGAATGACAGGACCCTTGGCGAACGCGCCCAGCGCCAGCGCGGCGCCGACGCCCAGCCAGCCGAGGCGGTCCGGCGTCCTCCGCTGGCGCGCTAGGCCGATCATGGCGAGCAGGGTCGCCGCGGTCAGCATCGCGTCGAACATGGTGAGCGAGGCGAAGACCAGGAACACGCCGAGGGTCGCGAGGATCCAGGGCGCGCGCCGTGCGGCTCCGGGGATCTCGGGCCAAAGGATGCGGGCGAGCGCGCCCGTCAGAAGCACCGAGAGCACCCCGAAGGCGGGGCCGACGAGACGGGCGGCAATCTCCGACACGCCCGCGACGGACCAGGCGAGGTCGATCAGCCAGAACAGGAGGGGCGGCTTGTGCGTGTAGACGGCGCCGTTGAAGTGAGGCACGAGAATGTGCCCGTCCCGCCACATCTCCCACGCGACCGCGACATAGCGGGTCTCGTCGACCGGCAGCAGCGGACGCACCGCGATGCCGAGCACGGCCAGGCCGGCGAACACGACGCCGGCGGCGGCTGCTGCCGTGGCCAGCGCGGCGCTGCGTCCGGTCCCGGCCAGCGGCCGTGGGCCCGTCTCCATTGCCGTGCTCATGCCGCGACCTTCCCGCGCGCATCTTCGCGGCGCCGGCGTCCGATCAGCACGAGATTGCGCAGATAGATGACCAGGCCGAGGCCCTGCCCCGCGATGAATACGGGGTCTTCGCGCCACAGGGCATAGGCGAACAGCGTGGTGCCGCCCGCGATGCTGAACCACCAGAAGGCCAGGGGCACGATGCTTTCGCGGCGCATTTCGCTCGCGATCCATTGCACGAGGAAGCGCCCGGAAAAGAGTGCCTGCCCGACAAATCCGATACCCAGCCAGAGCTGTTCGCCCGTCATCTGCATCCGTCCAACGGGGAGAACCCCCAATGGCAGCCGGTGTAACGGGCGAACCTGTCGGCAAGCTGACAGAGAGGGGGCGCAACGCCCGGCGGTCAGCGGCGGGGCGACTGGCCCTCGACCGGGAGCGTCAGCCGCGCCTCGAAACCGTCGGGGCGTCCGCTCGCAGGCGACAGCAGCCTGAGCGCACCGCCGCCCGCCTGGGCTATCGTGTCGGCGATGGCGAGGCCGAGGCCGGACCCCTCGGCGTCCGTCGCCCCGCGGACAAAGCGCGCCTTCAGGCCGGCCCGCGTGTCGGGCGGAACCGGGGGGCCGCCGTTGACGATGCTGAGCACGCCGTCTTCCGGCAGGAAGACCTCGACCGGTCCGCCCGCCGGTCCATGGTGCAGGGCGTTCTCGACGAGATTGCGCACCAGAACGGCGAAGGCGTCGGCATCGAGACGGGAGACGAGCGGACGGCCGGAGGGTGCCGGCCCCCGGATCCGGTCTCCCGCACCGGGGGAACGGCGCATCTCCTCCAGGACGTGGCGGAGCACGGGCACCAGATCCTGCGGTTCCTCCGCAGTCAGGCCGCCGCCCTCCGCGCGTGCGAGGTCCATGAGCTTCTCCGCGAGGCGGGCGATCCGTCGGAGCGAGGCCTCGATGCTGCGCGCGCGCTCCCGCACCGGTCCTTCCGGCGCTTCGGCGACGAGGCGCTGGGTCTGCGCGAGCGTTGCGGCGATGGGCGTGCGCAACTCGTGGGCGCTGTTCGCGGTGAAGCTGCGCTCGCTCTCGATGGCGCGGCGCAAGCGGTCCATCAAGCGGTTGACCGCGTCCGCGATGGGCGCGATCTCGGTCGGCAGCTTGCGCGCCGAAACGGGTTGGAGGTTTCCGTTGCCCCGCAGTTCGATCTCGCCGCGCAAGGTGTGCACGGGCCGCATGCTGCGGCGGACCAGAAGCCAGACCCCGATCAGGCTCAACGTCATCACGAAGGGCAGGGGCGCAAGCAGGCCCAGGGCCGATTCCAGCGCCGCCTCGCGCCGGTGTTGCAGCGGCTCGGCGACCTCGAGGATGATCGTGCCGGAAACCGCTGCCTCCCCATAGATCCGGTGGGTCGGGGTCGTGCGGAACCAGACGGCGGGCTTTTCGGGGAAGTGCGCGGGATCGGCATCGTGCGATTGCAGCAGCAGCCTGCCGTCCCGGTCCCGCACGATATAGGTGATGTATTCGCGGTGCGCGTGCAGCGAATCTACCCGCGCCGCCTGTGCGCCCGGTTCGCGTTCCATCACATCGGCCACCGTGAGCGGAAGCAGCCGCTGGGCGGCCTCCTGCAGGGCGCTGTCGAAGGCCTCGTCAAGCTCATGCCGGACGATCAGGCCGGAGCCGACGGTCGCCACCAGCCACATCGCCGTCACGGCCAGGGCCAACGCAAGGCCGAGCCGGCCCTGCAGACTGTTCGGAGCCCTCATCGGCGTGCCATCCTGTAGCCCATGCCGCGCACGGTCTCGATGGCGTTTGCGCCCAGCTTCTTGCGCATGCGGCTGACATGCACCTCGATGGTGTTGCTTTCCACCTCGCGGTCGAAGGCGTAGAGCCGGTCCTCCAGATGCGCTTTCGAGACGATCGCGCCGGGGCGCTGGACCAGTGCCTCGAACAGCGCCCACTCGCGCTGCGTCAGGTCGACCGTCCGCCCCGCGCGGGTCACGTTGCGCGCCGCGAGGTCGATCTGAAGTTCGCCGAGGCTGAGGAGCGGATTGGGATTGCCGGCATAACGCCGCGCAACCGCCGCAACCCGGGCCGAAAGCTCCGACAGGTCGAAGGGCTTGACGAGATAATCGTCGGCGCCGGCGTTCAGCCCCTCGATGCGGTCGGAAATCCTGTCTCTGGCCGTCAGGATGATGACCGGCGTGCCGTCTCCGGCCCGCCGCCGCGCCCGCAGGAAATCGAGCCCGCGCCCGTCCGGCAGCATCAGGTCAAGGAGAACGAGGTCGTAGGAGACGCCCGCCACGCTCGCCTCGGCCTCGTCGATCCGCCGGGCCCAGTCGACGGCATGGCCGTCGGCGCTGACCTGGTCGCGCACCGCGGCGCCGAGCAGGGCATCGTCCTCGATCAGCAGAATGCGCATGCGTCAGGTTCCGGAACGTCCCGCGGGAAAACCGCCGACTTCTGCCGGCTCAAGCTGACACGGGGCTGACAGGACATCCTTCCCGATGTCAGGCGCACGTCAGCCCGTCGCAGCACTGTTGCCCGCATCGAAACCGCTCGCAAGGGAGCATGCATATGAAGACCACACTCGTCATCGCCACCCTGGTCGCCGCCGCGGCGGGCACGGGCGCCGCGTTCGCTAGCGACAAGTGCGACGTGCCCATGTCCGAATGGCAGCCGCGCGAGGCGCTTCAGAAGAAGCTCGAGGAGCAGGGCTGGCAGGTCCGGAAGATCAAGACCGACGACGGCTGCTACGAGGCCTATGCCATCGACGACAAGGGCCAGCGCGTCGAGGCCTATTTCAACCCGAAGACCTTCGAGATGGTGAAGAGCAAGAAGGACGACTGAGATGGCCGGTGCAACGATCCGCGTCTGGGATCCGCTGGTCCGCATCTTCCATTGGACGCTCGTCGCAAGCTTCGCCGTGGCGTGGGCGACGGCGGAAGACCGGGGCGGCCTGCACGAGTGGGCGGGCTACGCGGCCGCCGCGCTGATCACCTTCCGCCTCGCCTGGGGACTGGCCGGGCCGAAATACGCGCGGTTCAGGCAGTTCGTCCGCGCGCCCTCGGAGGTGCTGGGCTATCTGAAAGCCTCGCTGCGCGGGGGCGAGCCGCGCTATGTCGGTCACAACCCCGCGGGCGGCCTGATGATCGTCGGCCTGCTCGCGGGTCTCGCGGGAACGGCGCTGACCGGCTGGATGTACACGCTCGACAGGTTCTGGGGCGCGGATTGGGTGGAAGAGACGCACGAGGCGCTCGCCACCCTCCTGCTCGCCATGGTCGGCCTGCACGTGGCGGGCGCCCTCTTTGCCAGCATGCGCCATGGCGAGAACCTGGTGCGCGCCATGATCACAGGCCGCAAGCGCGCCCCCGGGCCCCTGGATATCGCCTGAAGTCGCAAGAACTGGTGCGTGGTGTCGCCGGGATGAGTCGACACGCACGATCCCGCCGACAATTCCGGAGTTCGTTGACATGGGGGATGTCCGACATGACAATTTTTGTTTAGGGATTTTCTACTTGGGAAGTTAGCCGCTTGCCTGCCGTCGACAGTATCGCTGTGCCGATCCGGCTCCGCTGTTGCCCGCCGGGCCGGCGATGAGGGTGAGGGAGTGCGAGTTCGTCGTCGTCGGCTCCGGTGCGGCCGGCAGCGTGGTAGCCGGCCGCCTCGCCCAGGGGACCGATGACCGCGTCGTGCTGGTCGAGGCGGGCGGTCCCGACGGCCACCCGCTGACCACGATCCCGGGTATCGCGTTCCTCGCCAGCGTCTCGCCGCGGCGCAACTGGAACTTCCTCACCGAACCGATCCCGGCGCTCGGCGGGCGGCGCATGGCCTGGAACCAGGGCCGGATCCTCGGCGGCGGCAGCAGCATCAACGGCATGATCTACATGCGCGGACATTCCCGCGAATACGACCAGTGGCGCCAGGCCGGCTGCACGGGCTGGGGCTTCGACGATGTGCTGCCCTTCTACCGCAAGTCGGAGGGCAGCGCGCGCGGCGCCGACCGGTGGCATGGAGGCGACGGGCCGATCGCGACGCGGCCCTCGCACACGCCGCTGCCGATCTGCGCCGCCTTCCTGGAGGCAGCGCGCACGGCGGGCTTTCCTGTGGTCGAGGACCTCAACGCCGACGTGGCGGAGGGGTTCGGGCGCTTCGACATCAATGTGCGGGACGGACGGCGGGTCAGCGCGGCAACGGGATATGTTCGGCCCGCGCGCGGCCGGCCCAACTTCACCGTGCTTACCGGCGCACTGGCGCGGCGGGTGATCGTCCGCGACGGGCGCGCTTGCGGCGTCGAGATCGCGTGCGGCGGCCAGATCGAGACGGTGCGCGCGACCCGCGAGGTGATCGTCTCCTGCGGCGCGGTGAATTCCCCGCAACTTCTGCTGCTGTCGGGGATCGGGCCTGCGGACGAGTTGCGCGCGCTTGGCATCGACGTGGTCGCCGATGTGCCGCAGGTCGGGCACAACCTGCACAACCACCCCGCCTACACGCTGCGCTATGCGTGCCATGCGCCGATCACGGCCTATCGCTATGCCCGCCCGCTGGCCGCGCTCGGCCTGGCGGCGCGCTACGCTTTCGGGCGCCGGGGCCCCCTGGGCGAGAGCTACGTGGCACAGGGCGGCGTCTTCCGCACCGATCCGGGACTGGAGATCGCCAACAGCATCGTGGTCATGGCGCCTGCGCTGGTCGAACGCGGGCGCGCGGGCGAGAGCTGGCGCAGCCTGTTGCCCCATCGCCATGGCTTCGCCGTCTCCGTGAGCGTCGGCCGGCCGCTGAGCCGGGGCGTCGTCCGGCTGCGCTCCGCCGATCCTGCTGCGCCGCCGTCGATCCAGCCGAATTATCTCTCCGACCCAGCCGACGTGGCGAGCCTCGTGCGCGGAGTGGAACGGGTGCGCGAGATCATGCGGCAACCGCCGATCCGCGATGCGATCAGCGAGGAGCTTTCGCCGGGCCCCGCCGCCGAAAGGGACGGGCTCGAGGCCGAAATCCGGGCGGGCCTCGGCAGCTATTCCCACCCCGGCGGGACCTGCCGCATGGGCGGCGACGCAAGCTCCGTGGTCGATCCGCAGCTTCGGGTGCGTGGGATCGAGGGGCTGCGCGTGGCCGATGCGTCGATCATGCCGGGGCCGCTCAACGCCTGCACCCATGCGCCGAGCCTGATGATCGGTGAGAAGGCGGCGGCGATGGTGATGGCGGACCGGCAAGGGGGCGCCGGCACGCCTTTCGCCGAGACACAGACCTGAGCACGGGGCAACGACAACAAAGCGGGGGACGACCGAGATGACGAGCCAGATCCACCTCCTGAGCTTTCCGGAGCATACCGAGGGCGTGCACCACGCGCTGGACAACGCGGTCAGGGATCCGGCCGACCGGCGGTTCCGTGGCAGCAGCATGATCGACTATTGGCAGAACGTCGCGCGGATCCTCGAGCGCGGGAAATTCGACGGCATCTTCTTCGCCGATACGGCGGCGATCTACGACCGCTACAAGGGGCGGCCGGACGAGTCGATCAAGTACGGGCTGGGCTGGCCGCGCCACGACATCATGCCGACGCTGGCGCTGATGGCGGCGGCCACAGAACGGCTGGGCTTCGCCTTCACCCAGTCGATCGGCGGCGCCTTTCCCTATCCCTTGATGCGGCTGATCTCGACGCTCGACTTCCTCTCGGATGGGCGCGTCGGCTGGAACATCGTGACCGGCAACACGCGCATGGAGTACGACGCCATCGGCATCGAGGCGCTGGAGCATGACAGCCGCTACGACCGGGCGGACGAGTTCATGGAAATCTGCCGCGCCCTCTGGGACGGGATCCCGCGCGACGCCATC
This sequence comes from Futiania mangrovi, assembly GCF_024158125.1. NCBI lineage: Bacteria > Pseudomonadati > Pseudomonadota > Alphaproteobacteria > Futianiales > Futianiaceae > Futiania > Futiania mangrovi. The sequence goes on from NZ_JAMZFT010000001.1 coordinate 357,796, forward strand.
CTCATGGATACCGAAGGCGGCATCGTCGCCGACCCCGCGAAGGTGGGCCGCGTCGATGTCGAGGGGAGGTATCTGAAAAGCCGCGCGGTGCCGCTGGTCGTTCCCTCGCCGCAGGGCCGGCCGGTTCTGTTCCAGGCCGGTTCGTCGGGCCGCGGCCAGCGCTTCGCGCTGCAGAACGCCGACGTGATCTTCGCCATCCAGAGCACGACCGAGAACATGCGCCGCTATGTCGAGCAGTTGCGCGCGGCGGCGGAGGAGCAGGGGCGGTCGGATCCCGTCCGCGTGATCTTCGGCTTGCAGATCGTGCTCGGCAGCACCGAGGCCGAGGCGCGCCAGCGGCGCGAGGAGTTGCTTTCGCGCTACACGCTCGAGGCATCGCTCGCGCGGCTGTCCGGCTCGCTCGGCATCGACTTCAGCGAGATCGATCTCGACAGCCCGATGGAGGAGTGGCCGAGCCAAGCCTCGCAGGGTCTGGTGAAGGCGCTCTCGAGCGACATGGGCGGCGGCAAGCGGCTGACGCTGCGCGACGTGGCGAAAACCTGGGCCACCTCCATCGGCACGCCGCACGTGGTGGGCACGCCCGAGCAGGTCGCCGCCGAGATCGAGACCATCTGGCGCAACACCGGCTGCCACGGATTCAACCTGCGCCCGGCGACGATCCCGGACAGCATCGAGGACTTCGTGGACAACGTGATCCCGATCCTGCAAGCCCGCGGGGTGTTCCGGACCGAGTATGAAGGCCCGACCTTCCGCGACAACATTCTTGGAACGGGTGCGGGCGCCTGACGCCCGGCCGCAGCGGGGGGGCCGCCATGGAAGTATTCCAGTCCGATCTCGGGTTCATCGAGGGACCCGTCATCATGCGCGACGGCGCGGTTGTCGTGACCTCGATCGACCGGGGTGTGCTCTACCGCATCGCGGACGGGCGCGCGCGCGTGCTGGCAGAACTGGGCGGCGGTCCGAACGGCGCCACCGAGGGGCCGGACGGCGTCATCTATGTCGCGCAGAACGGCGGCAAGTGGCCGGCCGAGAACCGCGTCCGGGCCGCGCCGGGCATCCAGGCCGTTGCACCCGACGGAACCGTCCGGGTGGTCACCGACGTCGCGACCTCTCCCAACGACCTCGCCTTCGGACCCGACGGGCGGCTCTATTTCACCGATCCGACCCGCAAGCCGGAGCGCGACGACGGCAGGATATACGCCTGCGACATCGAGACGGGCGAGGTCGAACTTCTGCTGACCTGCGACTGGTATCCCAATGGCATCGGGTTCTCGACGGAGAACGACGCGATCTATGTCGCGGACAGCCGCCACAGCCGGATCGTCCGGTTTCCGCTGGATGCCGTGCGGCCGGAACGCATGGAGGTCTGCTGCCAGATGACGCGGGGCCTGCCCGACGGCTTCGCCTTCGATCGGGCGGGGCGGCTGGTCATCGCATGTCCCGGCCTGGGGGGCGCGCCGGGCAATCTGCAGGTGTGGACGCCGGATGGCACCCTGGTCGAGGAGATCGACCTGGGCACATCGCCCTATTACACAAACCTGGCGATTTCGGCGGCCGGGGAGATCTATGTCTGCGACTCCAGCGCGGGCTGCCTGCTCACCGGGCGCTGGCCGTCCCCGGGCCTTGCCCTGCATCCATTCCGCGGGTGAGGCGCGCGCAAGGACGGACCGATCGGACTGCCTGGCGCGCCGCCGCCCCTGCAACGCCTGCTGCGGCCGTGAACGCCGGGCGAAAGCCTGTCCGAGCCTTGCCAGCGACGGTCTCCCGTTCCCGGGGGGTGCCCCTTCGACAGTATCCGGGCGGTTGAGAGCGGCAATCGGCCGCTGCCCGATCAACCGGTCCGGCGTTGTCAGAGGAAGCTAATTTGATACCCAATCAACGGGTGACAGGTGGGTCTCAGCAGCGCTGCGGAAGACAATTCTCGCGGCAGACCAGTAAATCATTGGCCCCAAGCTGGGCGCTAAGGCCCCAAGGGGCATCCTCGGTTCATTCCTCTGACAACGCCCTCTAGATGCACGAAAGCTGGTCCCGGAGGGGGGCGAGCGAGTCGCCCTGAGTCATTTGATGCATTTGATCCGCTTGAGGCCGCAGGCTTGATCCGCTTCAAGCGATTCTTTTTGCATCGTATTTCAGGGCCGGTGCATCACAACTGGAAATTTGCCCAGGTGTAAAGGGTTCATGCCTCGCCGCGAGTCTCTCGTGTTGCGAGACATGGCAATAGTCCTGCGTGCGCAGAGACCTGACGCCCGCAATAATGGCGGGACCGTTCCGGCGGGCTCCTCGCATTTGCTGCCCGCATTCAGCGGGAGGGTCGTTCCCGGATTGGCGCCCTGGTTCGCCAGATGGAAAGCTGTTCCCGCAATCGAGGACGCAGTCGATCACTTTCATCCGCGATTTTCGTTCTGCGTATCCACAAGAGCAATTGTGTGCGCAGACCGTAGATATTTGGGTAATGGAGCACTGGTTGACCGTCGGTGCTTGCGCGTCTAGCACAATTGCTTTGCCCGATTTGACAAGACGCATTCGTCTTTCTATGTTGACTCTGCCCGGGCAGCAGCGAGAGACGGGGAAGCCCTCGGCCTTCCCATATCGATCACGAGTACGGACCGCGAGACGTCCCGCCTTCATTCGCGGGCGGACAAGGCTCGGACTCCAACCCGGTACGCGTTGCGCGTATCTGCCCATGATCGTGCGGGGAGCGGTGTCACCTCCTGCCCGACCGGCCCATATCCGCACTGCACGCGTCCCACCCCTATCTCGAGACGCTCGGCTTGCAGATCGCGCACCATTGCACGTGCGCAGATCTCTCGAAGGCCACGTCTTCGAACGAGAATCTTTCTGCCGGCGAAAATCGCAGAGTTTCCGCAGGAAACGTGTCGCATGAGTTTCCGCAGGAAACGTGTCGCATGAGGTGAAAATTCATCCTCTCTCGAGGAAAGAGACGTGGACGTCGTGGCTGGACAACATTCCCTTCTGTGAGCGTCCCGATCGTCTTCGTCGTCTCCTCCTTCCCGAGATGTTGTTCCAGGCGGGATGGAGGAGCCGGACGAGGTTCAGCAACCAGCCCCTGGCTCACCAACTTGGATATTACGCGCTCTGCGTTCTCCGTCTCGACGTCGCCTTCACCACGCACGTCGCTTGTTCCCTCCAGCCCGGCGAGAGCCCGGGCGATCTCACGCGCAAGCTGCGCAACCTGGTGCGCAGGCACACCGACGAGCCGCTCCATTATTTCGGCGTCGCTTCAAGCGATCCCCATCCACATGCCCATCTCGCGATCGCCATGCCGGAGGGCAGCCGGGTGCGTCCGCTCGTGCAGGAGTTCCTGTGCCGGCGGGCGAACATCGACGTGCCGCAACTCTGGCGCCGCGGCCGCAAGGATGCGCCCCTGCAGGATGCGCACTGCGTCGAGATCACCATGCGCCGGCGGGGGTACTGGGGCTATTCCGGGCTTATCGCCTATATGGCGCGCCATGTGCCCATCCTCGACCGCAAGCCCCCGTTGGAGATCGAGGTCTTCGCCAGTCGGGATGTGCATGGCGCGGCGGTGGAGCTTTCCGGCACATCCATCGACGAGCTCATCGACGAGATCGAGCGCTACAATCGTCGTGTCGCTGCAGAAGCGCTCGAGGGGCCTATGAAGGGCCCTCTGGCAGCCGGAAGCACATCGGCCGCCGGTCTTCTCTCTCGCGACGACATCGCGTCTCCAGGGGCGTCCGTGCCGCGGGACCTTGCCACGACACCCGTACATGGGTCCGCGGACGGTGTGGGCTCAGCGTCCTCCGCTTCCGGATCGGAGACCGGATCCGGTGCGGGGGTACATGGAGAGACGCTTGCCCGTCCCTATACCGGAGCGGATGCCGAGCCGTCCGCCGAGACGTTGGCCGGATCGGATGCGCATCCAGGCGCCAATACGGGTGGCGGCTCCGGAGTGCCCAGCTCGTCCTCCTCTATCGGATCTCCTGGAGCTTCGTCCGGCAACCCGGGAACCGGGACTACGGCGGCCACGACGGCGACATCACCAGCACCTGCCGAGACAACGGCTATCGGCGCGCCTGGCAGCCACGGCAACGCTCATCCGGGCACCGTTACGTCGCCGGCTCCGGCGTCTGTCCACCCCGGTTCTTCGGGTGCCTCTGGAGCCTCAGTTCCCTCTGACGCATCCGCATCCTCTGAAGCCGCAGCGACTTCGACACAAACTGAAAGCGCAACCTCTCCATCCGCGACCCATCACGATCTGACCGGCACGACACATCCGACGACGACAACACATCCGACGACGACACGACACTGCCCTCGAACCGATCCCGCACACGATACGTCCAGACCAACGGCATCTTCAGCCACGACGACAGACGGCGACAACATTGCCCTGACAGAACGCGACATCAGACAGACATCAGACCCTTCGAATACCGGCACCTTCCCGACACGTGACATCTCATCTCACGATCCATTCGCCGACAGAGCAAGACACGCAGCCACGACGCATCCGGTTGACCCAGGTGCGGCCGGCACAGCCTCGTCTTCTGCGGGCTTTGCCGACACGCACCCTCACAATCCTTCAAGTCCTGTCCTGACGATCAGAACACGAACGAAGACGCATCGCCTGAGACCGCATCGCACGTCCGACAGACCGCGATCACGACACGAGACCAGACCCGAGATCCATCGACCCGAGCCGAACCCGATCTACACGCAAGTTCATCCCATCGACCTGTTCACGCCCTTTGACTCGCCCTGGCGTCGCTGGCGGCGGCCGACAGGGATTACCCGGCCGCGGACACGGCTCGTCCTGAAGACCATGCCCGCACCGGGCGACAGTCCCGGCCGGGCCAGTCAAGCGGCGACAAGCTGTCGCCTGAACGCGTGTCGTGAGCAGATGCAGCCTGTAACGCGCGCACGCTGCACGCTAGCACGCGACGTCCGCACCCTGCCGGGCTGCGATGTCCTGCGCCCGGCAAGGCCCCCGCCTTTCAAACGACGCGAACAAGAGTAACCGGGCGGGCGGAAGGGTCATGATCATGCACCGCGCATTTCCTGTCAGGGTGTGGGGGGTGGTTCACTGCACCTGTTTGAGAGGGCGTCCGGGCGTCAAGTTTCAATAGCCACCAAGCGGTGAATTTGTGCGGCGGCTAGCGGACATGTTCTGCCTGTTTCGATGGTTGCCACGGATCCGCTTTCAGGCGGTCGTATGCAGGCAGGTGCGCGCACTACCATAGCGGGTGCTTGGCGGATGAAGCCACTCGAAACGCCGGGCACGAATAAAACCGATGGAAGTGGGGGGTTGCTCTCGAAAGTGAAAAAACGGTTGCTCGAGGAAGGTCATGCATCGACGGTTTTCGTCGCGAGCCACCCACCGTCGACGGGAAGCACAACCCCCGCAATGAAGCTCGCATCCTCTGACAGCAGGAAGGCTATTGCCGCGGCGACTTCTTCCGGATCGGCGACCCGCCCAATTGGCGTAGTGCCGATCATCTCCCGGCGATAGGCTGCATCGCCATCGATGCGCGCGGCAGTCATCGGCGTGCGGATCACGCCGGGAGCCACCGCGTTTACGCGTATTCCCTGGCCGGCATAATCCGCGGTCATCTGGCGGGTGAGTTGGGCTACTCCTGCCTTTGCCACGGCATATGCAGCAGTTCCCCGGTAGCCGACCTCGCCGAAGGCAGACGCGACATTCACGATGCGTCCGCCCGGGTGCGGCAGATGTGCGAGAGCCGCGCGGCACAGGCGCATCACCGACAGCAGGTTGATATCGACGATCCGCTGGATGTTGGCGTCATCGCTTGCATCCAGTGGGCGCGACCCGCCGACACCGGCGACGTTCGCGACCATGTCGAGGCGTCCGAAAGCTTCGATACAGGACACGACAAGCCGCGTCTCCATGCCCGGGCTCGCGACATCCGCGGTCATTGTCACGACGTTTGCGCCCCAGGTCGGGGCGTTTCGCTCAAGCGCCTCCCGCTGGACGTCCACCGCCAGAACGGATGCGCCTTCGCTTGCAAGGCGCGTGACGGTGGCGGCGCCGATGCCCCCCGCGGCACCGGTGACGAGGGCGGCCTGCCCCTCGAAGCGCGCGCTCACATCTGCTCCGCGGCGCAGGAGGCGATCTGCTCGCCCGTCGCGAACCAGACGTTGTCGTATGTCTTCAGGAACTGGATGAAGCGGCGCAGCATGGCCAGCCGGTTCGGCCGGCCGATGAACTGCGGGTGCATCACGAGGTCGAAAAGACCTCCCCATCGATAGATCTCGTGAAATTCCTCCTGCCAGATGCGCAGTATGGACTCCGAGTCGACGATCGTGCGCGGCGTCTGCACAGAGAACATCGAGAAGGGCGCATCATCGCAACTCCAGTGCCAGGGCAACTCGATCAGACCCGGCGATCCGTCCTCGAGCACGTGCCGGTAGGGGTTGATGGAGTCCATGAGCGAGGTGTCGTAGACAAACCCGCGCTCGGTCAGAAGGCGGATCATGTTGCCGCTGGTCTCACCTGCCGGCGAGCGATAGCCCTTCGGACGAAGCCCGAGCGTCCGCTGCAGGGCGTCCAGGCCCTTGTCGAGCGCCTCCTCCTCCTGGTCCGGATAGTCGGGATGGATCCATTCGTGCAGATAGCCGTGATGGCCGATCTCGTGTCCGTCCTTCAGGATCGCTTCCGCGCGCGACTGGTGCCGTTCGGCCGTCCAGCCGGGTACGAAGAACGTGGCGGGGACCTGTTCCTCGCGCAACAACTCCAGGATCTTCGGCACGCCGACACGGGCGCCGTAAAGGCCCTGGGACAGGATCCCCGGCCGCTTGGCATTGTCGGGATTGCGCGAGAGCCAGAGGGTTTCGGCGTCGAAGTCGAAGGTCAGCATGACGGCGCACCGCGCGCCGTTCGGCCAGACGATCTCGGGGACGTCCGCGTTGCTCAGGGTCATGGTCGGGGCTCCGATGCTCTGGGGATGCTCAGGCGATCGCGGCAGATCGCTCCAAGGCATCAGGGTAGAGGGCGTATGCATTCATGGGATGCGTGCAAGGCGTTCCCGCCGAGGCGTGCAGCACGCGCGCATCGAGATCGAGCACGAGAGCCGCGACCGTGGACACGTGCCGCGCCTCGGGCAGGGCAGGGTCGGGATGCCGGCAGACGGCAGCCGGATAGCCATAGTGATCGGTCAGCGCCTGTTCGATCGCCCCCATGTCGATTCGTGGACTTGCAGCCCGCAGCGTGCGCTCGACGCGAACGTCGCGGTAGAGCGTGTTGGGCGCGATCCACTCCATCCGCGATGCGATCGAGGAGGGGTGTTTCATATGATTCGCATGGACGACGATGCCGGCCGAGGGATAGAGGACCTGGTGCGCGTTGGGCGAGAGTTCGAAGTTCAGGATCTCTCCCTCCGCCTGACCGATGAGCACATTGGTGGAGCACACCCGGCTGGTGTTCAGGAACGGATAGATGGCGAGGTCCATCCGGTCAGCGTCGATCGTCTCGCGGCACCGGACATGGACGGGCTTGCGATACTGGTTCTGCCCGTCCTCCGCCGTGACCAGTCCATTGATGCACAGGCCGATCCCGGCTTCGTTGATCGCCATCTTGCAGCCGACGATCCCGGCTTCGGCGTAGCCGATGAAGTCGGGCTTCTCCTTGCGGCGGACGCGCATGATGAAGGTGCGGCCCCGCAGCCCGTCGAGCCAGTCCCAGTTCTGGCCGATCAGCGTTCCCCCGTGCGCGGTGACCGAAGGCATCAGGCCGAACGACGTGCAGCCGTCGGGCTCCTCCATCCTGCCTTCGGCGAGACGGGCCTCGCTGGAAAAGACGCCATAGGTGATCTCGTATCGCGCATTGAGGACGGCGATATCGCCGAGCGGAAGACCGCAACCCTCGGCGACGCCTTCCATTTCCCGGAAGTATTCGGGATTGTCGGAGGCCATGAAGTCCACCCAGGCGCGTCCCTCCACGGCCGCGGCCTCGCGCGAGATGCCGCCAGCCTCGAAGCGGCGAAGATAGATCTCGAGCGTTTCGGCGATCTTCGCTCCCATGAACCTGCCATGCGCGACGCCCCGTTCAAAGGGATCGTCGCCAAGCTCGAGGATGGGAAGTGTCATGTCTCTTGGTCCTTCCTTGCCGGCGGCAATCGGTCCTGCGCCTTCGCGTCGGCCGCCAGGCGCTCCAGAAGCAGGTCGCGGGACCGCACGAGATGGGCTTCCATCGCTGCGGCCGCACGCACGCCGTCGCGTGCGAGCAAGGCGCTGACGATATCGTCGTGACCCTGCGCAATCCGGTCGGCGCGTCCGAACCTCAGATTGATGAGCGACAGGCCGAGCCGGACCTGGTTGATGACGTTCTCGAACAGGGGGCGGAGGGTGTCGCTCCCCGCCAGGTCGACGATCAGCCGATGCAGCGCGAGGTCATGCTCGACGAATTCGGCGGGAGACAGCGACTGTTGCCGCCGGCACATCATTGCGCGCCAGTCGGCGAGGCGGGCAAGATCCGCGTCGCTGGCGGTCCTGGCAGCCTCTTCGACGGCAAAGCGCTCGAGCACGATGCGCACCCGGAACACATCGTTGATCTGGTCTGCCGTCAGGTCGCGCACGAAAAAGCCGCGCCGCGGCGAGAAGACGAGCAGGCCCTGCTGCGCCAGTTGCCGCTCGGCCTCGCGGATGGGACCGCGGCTTATGCCCATTTCCCGCGACAGAACGGATTCGGAAATCCGCTGGCCGAGCTTCAGCCGGCCCACGACGATGGCTTCGTGCAATTGGCGCGCGACCTCTTCCGTCAGGCTGCGCGCCTGCACTGGCTGGAACCCCAGCTCCTCGGTCTCATAGGAGGCGGTTCTGCCGTTTCCGAAGCCCTTGTTGCCGTCCTCAGGACTCACTGACTGCCTCGTTCGTTGGGCGTTGTGGCAAGCCGGCGCCCGCATATTCGGCTGCGCGCAGGACCACGGCCCCAACAGCTTGACGCGATTAAACGACGAACCGTCGCTAATCAACTGTTGACAGTGTACATCTGTCAAATTCACCCTTGCAAGGTCCGAAGGCATGTTGCGCATCAAACGCTTCCGGGACCGGGGATGAGGCGAGGGGATCCGCATGTTGCAGCGGGTGGGCGTTGAGATCGGGGGTACGTTCACCGATCTGGTTTGGCAGGTGCCGGGAGGGCAGCTCCGGACCCACAAGGTGCTGTCCACGCCGGAGGAGATACAACGTGCGGTGATCGAAGCCGTCGAGGGCAGCGGCGCGGACCTCCGGTCGATCGACCATCTGGTTCACGGATCGACCGTCGCGACCAATGCACTCCTAACCCGTTCCGGCGCGCGCACGGCGCTCCTCACCACGCGCGGCTTCCGGGATGTCATCGAGATCGGGACACACGACCGGCAGGGGAGCGTCTACGAGGTCTTTTACCGGAAGACGCCGTCTCCGGTCCCCCGTCACCTGATCGGCGAAGTCGACGAACGGATGGGCTTTGCCGGCGCCGTCATTCAGCCGCTGGACGAGGCGGGTGCGCGCGCCGCGGTCGAGGACCTGCTGGCCAGGGGCGCTTCGTCCTTTGCGATCTGCCTTCTGCACGCCTACGCGAACCCGGCCCACGAGCAGGCGCTGGCGCAGTTGATCCGCAGCCTCGCGCCCGACGCGCTCATCAGTTGCAGCCATGAAATTTCTCCGGAGTTCCGGGAGTATGAACGCAGCATGACAACCGTCGTGAATGCGTTCGTGAGCCCCGTCGTCACACGATACGTGGACCGGCTCGGCGAGGATCTGCAGGCGCGCGGCTATGGCGGCATCTTGCAGATCATGCAATCGAACGGCGGCATCATGCCCGGGGCCGCCGCGGGCCGGAACGCCGTCCGCATGCTGCTTTCCGGCCCTGCAGCCGGCGTGCGCGGCGCCGTCTGGTTTGCCCGCCGCAATGGCATTTCGGACATTCTGACGCTCGACATGGGCGGCACCAGCACAGATGTCGCACTGGCTCCGGGTCTTGTGCCAGGGCTCGTCCCGGAACTCGTCGTGGACGGTCTGCCCGTCCGTACCCCGGCAATTGACATGGTGACGGTCGGCGCGGGCGGGGGCAGCATCGCGCATCTCGACCCGGGTGGCTTTCTTGCCGTGGGGCCGGCGAGCGCGGGCGCCCGGCCCGGCCCCGCGTGTTATGGCCGCGGCGGGACGGCGGCGACGGTCACCGATGCGCAGGTCGTTGCCGGCCTGCTCAGGCCCGATCGCTTCTTCGGCGGCCGGATGAGCTTGCGTACGGATCTGGCGGCCGAGGCGCTGCGTAGCACTGGGGTCGGCGGTACTCCCCGCGAGATTGCCGATGCCGTCCTGCGAATGGTCAACAACAACATGGCGCAGGCGGTCCGGCTGGTTTCCACTGCGCGCGGCATCGACCCCACCGAATTCACGCTCGTGGCCTATGGCGGAGGCGGGCCGCTGCATGCGGCGACCGTCGCCGACGAAATCGGGATCCGGAGGGTGCTCGTTCCCTGGTCGCCGGGCCTTGCATCGGCGTTCGGCCTGATGGTCGCCGATACGACCATCGACCTTGTGCAGACCGACCTGCAGCCACTGGGCGATGCCGCCCTGGACACCGCGCGCGTGGCGCAGCTTTCCGACCTCTGTACGCGCGCGGCGGCCGAGCACGGGCTCGATCCCAGCAGCTACAGCGTGGAGATCGGTCTCGATCTCAGGTATCGCGGGCAGGCATTCGAGTTGACGGTCTGGGGGGACGCCAGTCCGCGGTCCGCGGCGGAGTTGCGCGCGGCGTTCGAGGAATTGCACAGACAGCGTTACGGTTACGCGCGTGCCCAACTCGACGTCGAACTGGTGAACTATCGCGCGCGCTTGGTCGAGCCGGTTGACGCCGCCGTCGCGACGCCGGAGCCGCCGCAAGCGGGCGAGCCCGCTCCCGAGCGTGGCGAGGTTTTCCTTAACGGCGAGGTGCACGAGGCACTTTATCTCGAGCGGGCGAAACTGCCGCGCGGTTACGCCGTGGACGGCCCTGCAATCATCGAAGAAGATACGTCGACGACCGTGGTGCCACCGGGGTGGCGTGTGTGCGTGACGCATTGCGGCGATCTGCTGATGGAGCGGAGCGCAACATGACCGCAAGGGGCAGGCAAGCCAATCTGGATCTGACGAAGGTGGCGATCATCGCCCGGGCGCTGCAATCGGCGGCCGACGAGATGAACGCGAACCTCATCCGGTCTGCGTTCTCGACGGTCGTGCGCGAGGCGCGCGACTGTTCCACCGCGCTGCTCGACGCCGATGGCAATGTCATCGCTCAGGCCGAGACCATTCCGATGCAGACCGCCGCCTTGGCGCTCTCCTTCAAGGCCGCGAAGTCCCAACTCGACCTGTCCACGGTGACGGACGGGCAGGCGATCATCATGAACGATCCCTACTCGGGCGGTCAGCACCTCAACGACATCATCCTGTTCCAGCCGATCTTTCATCAGGGCGATCTGCTCGGTTGGTCGGGCAGCACGGCGCACCACCTCGATATCGGCGGCGGCAGCGCCGGCGTGAACACCCGCGCCACCGATCTGATCCAGGAGGGTCTCGTCATCCCGCCGATCCTGTTCGACGTGGCGCGCGACTGGCACGGCGGGGCGATAGAACGCTTGATCTTCGCCAATATCCGCACCCGCGAAATCGGTCTCGGGGACATGAACGCGCAGTTCGCAGCCAACCATACCGGGGCTGTGCGCATGCGCGAACTTGCCGATCGCTATGGCGTGGACACGCTGCGCAAGGCGATGGTCGAGGTGCTGGACTACAGCGAACGGCGGATGCGCGCCGCAATCGCTGAGCTTCCCGACGGCTCCTATACCGGCAGCGCGTCGATCGACCGCGATGTGTTCGAGGACCGGCCGGTCCATGTCCGCGCGACCGTGAGCATCGAGGGCAGCGAGATGACGATCGACTTCACCGGCACGGACCCGCAGGTGAAGAGCATGTTCAACTGCCCGCTGTCCTCGGCGCACGCCGCGGTCTTCGCCGCCGTGCGCTGCATCATGGGCGACAAGGACATGCCGGCAAACGACGGGTGCAACAGGCCGCTGACATTGGTGTTTCCGAAGGGCAGCCTGCTCAATCCCGCTGGTCTCGCGCCGGTGCGGGCGCGCATGGCATCGGCCTACCGTGCCTTCGACGCGGTGCATGCGGCGCTGTCCGGGGCGGTTCCCGACCGCGTGCCCGCCCAGGGGTTCAACACCACGACTGGCTTCTATATCGCGCAGCAGCGGCCAGAGGGCTACCGCGTCTTCGTCGATGTCCTGGGAGGCGGGTTCGGTGCCGGGCGCGACTACGACGGGGCGGATGCCTGCGACAATATCCTGAGCAACTGCCGGAACACGCCCATTGAAGCCTTCGAGCAAGCCAATCCGCATCTGCGCATGGAGGCCTACGAACTGGTCCCGGATTCGGGTGGCGCCGGGCGCTGGCGGGGTGGCCTGGGCTTCACGCGCGTGCTCAAGGTGCTCGAAGAGGGTGTTTTTCTCAATCTCTACTCCGACCGCTACAACGTACCCGCGCAGGGATCGTGCGGCGGGTTGCCAGGGGCGTGCGGCGGGCTTTCCGTCTTGCGTGCCGGCGAGGAAATCAGCTTGTCGCCGACCGCCGCCTTCGACTTGCAGCCCGGCGATACCGTGCGGCTCGCGACAGGTGGCGGCGGCGGCTACGGGGATCCGCGCGAGCGGTCGCGTGCGGATGTCGAACGCGATCTCGAGGATGGCCGGATTTCGGAAAGACATGCGCGCGAGGTCTATGGCTTCGCGCCGAGCAAGAAGAGCGCTGCCTGAACGGACGGCGCCGGAACAGGAGAGGCCTGGGGGCATAAGGCGTCCAGGATGCTAAAGGAAGGGAGTGCAACATGAAACACTGGTCTCGAGTACTGGGGGCGGCGGCCGTTGCTGTCGGCCTCGCCGGGACGGCCATGGCGGCCGACCCCGTCAAGGTTGGCGTGATCCTTCCGCTGAGCGGTCCGAGCAGTCTCGCCGGATCGGAAGTCATTCAGGGAGTGCGCCTCGCGGCCGAGGAAGCAAACGCTGCGGGCGGCGTTCTGGGTGGCCGTCAGATCGAGCTCGTTGTCGAGGATGATGAAAGCTCGCCGACGAAGGGCGCGACCGCGGCCCGCAAGCTGATCGAGCAGGACGGCGTCGTGGCCATTGTCGGCACCTACAACAGCGCCGTGGCGATGTCGGCGCTGAAGGTCGCGGCAGAGGCGAAGATCCCGATGACCTCCGGCGGTTCCACGTCCGTTGGCGTCACCAACATGAACGAGCCCGGCAATCCCTGGTTCTTCCGGGCCTTCCCGGGATCCGACCAGCAAGGGTCGGAGTCTGGTCTCGACACTGTGAACGTGCTGGGCGCCAAGCGGCTCGCGATCGTTCACGACAACTCGTCCTACGGCAACTCTCTGGCCGACATGTTTGCCGAGGTCACGAAGGCGAACGGTGCGGAGATCATCGCGCGCGAGTCCTACAATGCGGGCGAGCAGGACTTCTACGCGATGCTGACCAAGCTCGGCGCGCTGAAGCCGGAGGCGGTGTATCTCGCCGGTCTCGTCGGCGATGGCGCGAACATCGTCCGGCAGGCCTCGGAAATGGGCATCCAGACGCAGTTCGTGGGCTCGGGCAGCATGATGACGGACAAGTTCATCGAACTGACGGGCCCGGCGTCGGAGGGTTTCGCCGTTTCGTCGATGTTCGAGCCTGACACGCCGAACGAGCATGGGGCTGCTTTCGCGAAGCGCTTCAAGGAGCGTTGGGGCGTTAACGCCAACGTCCATTCCGCGCTCGGCTACGACTCCATGGCGGTTCTTGCGAAGGCCATCGACCGCGCCGGCTCCACGGACGGGACCGCGATCCGCGATGCGATGATGAAATCCGGCGACGTTCCGCTGGTTCAGGGACCTCCGGGGACCACCGCCGCCTATGACGAGAAAGGTAGCGTCAACTTCAACATCGGCATGGCGATCGTGAAGGACGGTAAGCGGCAGCTGCAGCCCTTCTGATCGGTCTCGACCCCAAAGATCCGGCGACAGCAGGGCGCCTGTCCCGCTGTCGCCGGTCCTGGTTCCTCACGCAAACGCGGGCCCGGCACGCATGTACACCATCGATTTTGCCATGACGCTTTTCGTGAACGGTGTGATCACGGGCAGCGTCTACGTGCTGGTCGCGATGGGTTTGACCCTGATCTTCGGCATCCTGCATGTGGTGAACTTCGCTCATGGCGAGTTCTACATGCTGGGGGGCTATTTCGGCATTGTCGCGGTCATGTATTCCGGGATGCCGCTGCTTGCCGCCCTTCTCGTGTGCATGGTGCTGATCGCACTGATCGGCATGCTGGCGGAACGCCTCGTCTTCCGGCCGATCCGGGGGAGGGATCCGACGGATTCGATCATCTCTTCCTTCGGCCTCGCGGTTGCGATGCAGAACGCAGCGCTGCTCGTATTTGGGCCGCAACCGCAGATCATCCGCACGGAAATGGCGCGCGTCACGTTCAGCATCTTCGGCGTCTTCATGACGCTTCAGCGCGCCATCATTCCGATCATCGCGGCAGTTCTCGTGATCGTCTTCCACCTCGTGCTCCGTTACACCTGGACCGGGAGGGCGCTGCGGGCGGTCGCCCAGCATCCGACGGTAGCGACCCTGTCGGGCGTGGACGTGAACCGCGTGGCGCTGGCGACCTTCGCCATCGGGGCCGCGCTGGCGGCGGGCGCCGGGGTAATGATGTCCAGCGTCTTCATGGTGCAGCCTGCTGTCGGCAACACCATCGCGCTGAAGGCGTTCACGGTCGTCATCCTGGGTGGCATGGGCAACATCTACGGCGCGGTCGCAGCCGGTCTGCTGCTGGGCATCGTGGAGAGTTTCGTCTCCGGCTACATCTCGAACGAGGCACGCGAGATCGTGGGCTTCGCCCTCGTGATCCTCGTGCTGATGGTGCAGCCGTCCGGCCTCTTCAGCTTTGGCAAGGCGGTCGACCGGGCATGAGCAGGATCGTGACGAACCCCTGGGGATTCGGGCTGGCAGCCGCCGCCCTCGGTGCGCTTGCACTGTTTCCGCTGACCGCGCCGAACAGCTATTTCCTCCACATCTTCATCATTGTCTTCATCTACGTGATCCTGGCTGTCGGCCTGGACCTCGTGTTCGGCTATTGCGGTCAGTATTCCTTTGCGCAAGGCGCGTTTTACGGGATCGGCGGGTACACGGCAGCAATCCTTTTCCGGGACCTGGAATGGGGGTTCTGGGCGACATTGCCGTCCGGGATCGTTGTCGCCGGGCTGTTCGGTCTGCTGCTTGGCGTTCCATCGCTGCGCCTGGCGGGTCACTTTCTGGCGATCGTGACCATCGCGTTCCAGACGATCGTCTATCTGCTGCTCGGCTCCTGGACGGGCTTTACCGGCGGGCAGTACGGGATCGGGATGCCGCGGATCGAGCCCTTCGCATGGGCCGGTCTGCCGCGCCATGAGGGCTTCTATTACCTGGCGTTGCTGGCGATGGCCCTGGCCGTCCTGATCGGCTGGCGGCTTGCCGCCTCGCGGATCGGCAAGGAGTGGGTTTCCATCCGCGACGACGAGATGCTGGCCAAGGCCGTCGGCCTCAACACAACGCGCTCCAAGCTCATCGCCTTCGTTCTCAGCGCCGCGTTCGCGGGCGGGGCGGGCGTTCTGATCGTCTATTATCTCGAGGGCGCGTACCCGCAGGACTTCGCGATCATCACGTCGGCCACCATCATCGCCATGGTGGTGGTCGGCGGGCGCGCGACGATCATCGGGCCGATCCTCGGTGCGGTCCTCTTCACGGCCATGCCCGAGTTCCTGCGCTTCACCGAGGACTACAAGCTGATCATCTACGGTTTGCTCATGATCCTTGCGATGACCTTCCTGCCGGCCGGCCTGATCGGCCTTGGGCGGCGGCTCGTCACGAGGAGGGCCGATTGATGGCACTGCTGACGTGCGAAGGCGTGACACGGACGTTCGGCGGCATGGTGGCCGTCAACGAAGTGGATCTGCACGTGAACGAAGGCGAGATCGTCGGGCTGATCGGGCCGAACGGCTCGGGCAAGTCGACGATGGTCAACCTGATCACCGGCGTGCTGCCGCCGACCTCGGGCCGTATCATGTTCGACGGACGTGACATCACCGGTCTGCCCTCGTGGAAGATCAACCGGCGCGGCATTTCCCGGACCTTCCAGTTGTTGCGCCTCTTCAAGTCGCTGAGCGTTGCCGACAACATCTCCATGCCGCTGCATCCGCGGCACAGGGCGGGGTTGCTCGCGTCGATCCTTGGCCGATCCGAGGCAACCGCCGAGGACGAGGCGAGCTATGCGCAGGCATGCGAGTTGCTCGACCTTTTCGAGCTTCGTGCATTCGCCGACCGCCCGGCGTCCGACCTGTCCATCGGCCAGCAGCGCATGGTCGAACTGGCGCGCGGCATCATCGTCAACCCGAAGCTGTTCGTCCTCGACGAGCCGGCGGCTGGGCTGTCGCCTCCCAACGTCGACAAGCTCATCGCGCTGATCCGCCGGCTTCGGGACGAGCGCGGGATCACCATTCTCCTGGTGGAGCACGTGATGCGCGTGGTGCAGGAGTTGTGCGACCGCGTCATCGTGCTGGACTACGGGACAAAGATCGCCGACGGGCCGCCGCGGGAGGTTTCCGAAGATCCCAAGGTCGTCGAGGCCTATATCGGCGGTGGAAAGGTGTCGCGGCGTGCTCGAGCTTGACAGTGTCACCGCCGGGTACGGCAAGGCGCAAATCCTGAACGGCATCTCTCTCACGGTGCCGGAGGGGAAGATCATCGCGCTGCTCGGCGGCAACGGCACGGGCAAGTCCACGACGCTCAAGGTGGCCGCGGGCCTGCTGCAGCCGACGGGCGGCGAGGTGCGCTTCGCGGGCGAGCGGCTCGACGGCGTCAAGGCGAGCAAGGTGATCGAGCGGGGGCTGTGCCTCGTCCCGCAGGGAAAGGAGGTTTTCGCCGCCATGTCGGTGGAGGAGAACCTCGTCATGGGCGCCTATCACCGGCGTTCGGACAAGGCGGGGATCCGCGCCGACCTCGAGGCGCGTTACGCGCAGTTTCCTGCCTTGCGCGACCTTCGCAGCCGCGCGGCCGGCTATCTCTCCGGCGGCGAGCGCCAGATGCTCTCGATCGCGCGTGCGCTGATGGGACGGCCCAGGCTGCTGATGCTGGACGAGCCATCCGCCGCTCTTGCGCCCAAGGTGGTCGAGCAGATCGCGCAGATCGTGCTCGACCTGAACGACAGCGGCCTCACGGTGCTTCTCGTCGAGCAGAACGTCGCCATGGCCATGGCGGTGGCCGAGCATCTCTACATCATGCGCGACGGCCGGATCGCCTTCGACCGGCCGATCACCGCTGAGGACGAGGGGACCGACGATCTGAAGGCGTTCTATCTGGGACAGGACTATGGCTGACTTCAGCGGCAAGCGATGTGTGGTCACCGGCGCGGCCTCGGGTCTAGGACGGGACGTGGCCGGCGCCCTTGCGAGGTCCGGAGCGCGTCTGTGCCTTGCCGACCGGGATGGCGATGCACTGGACCGGACGGCGCGCGATCTCGCGGGCGTCGAGGTGGCCCGAACGCTCGACGTGTCGCGCGACGAAGACGTCGCGGCCTTCGCGGCAGAGGTGCAGGAAAGCTGCGAAGCGGTCGACGTGCTGATCAACGCCGCGGGCATCCTCGGCCCTGCGGTGTCCGTTGCCGACTGCGGGGAGGCGGACTGGGACCGCGTGTTCGCGGTCAATGTGAAGGGCAGCTACCTGATGGTGCGCTATATCCTGCCGCTGATGCGCAAGGCCGGCGGCGGCGCCATCGTCAACTATGCCTCGACGGCCGGTCTGGCGGGGTCTGCGACACTCGGGCCCTACAGTGCGAGCAAGGGCGCGGTCGTGATGATGACGCGCAGTCTGGCGCTGGCTCATGCCGGCGAGAAGATCAGGGTCAATTGCGTCTGTCCCGGCTCCATCGAGACGCCCATGCTGGATGCGACGTTCGCCAGCGCGGGGGGCGCGGAAGCGCAGGAAGAGCGTCGCCGACAGTTTCGCGCGCGGCATCCTTTGCTGCGGTTCGGCAGGCCGGAGGAGGTCACTGAAGCCGTCCTTTACCTGGCGAGCGACCGGGCATCGTTCACCACCGGCGTGGCGCTTCCGGTCGACGGCGGAAGGCTTGCATGACACCCGCCTCGTCGGGCGCGCCCGTCCTCTCGCCCGACTTCTCGGGCGAGCCGTTCTGGTGGGAGGACGCGCGGCCTTCTCCCGACCGGTGCGAAGACCTTCCGGCGTCCTGCGACGTTCTGGTGATTGGTGGCGGATATGCCGGACTGTCCTGTGCTCTCGCCCTCGCTCGCGGGGGAGCGAGCGTCATCGTCGCCGATTCCGAGATGGCAGGCTTTGGCGGGTCGAGCCGCAACGGCGGCCAGGCGAACGGCGGCTGGAACATGATCGACCTTGCTGCCCCCGATCAGGGGGCGATGCGCGCCCGCGTCGAAAGCGGACTGGAGTCGCAAGGCCACTTTGAGGAGCTTCTGGCGCGCGAAGGCCTCTACGACTGCTACGAACCGGTCGGAAAGTTCGTCGCAGCCTATGTGCCCCGGCACTACGACACGCTGCGGCGCAAGGCAGAGTGGGCGAGCGCGAACGGCTATCTCGACGCCGAGGAGGTCGCCCCAGAGAACGTGCACGAGGAAGTCGGCACCGAATTCTATCACGGCGGTGTCCGGTTCAGCCGGGGTGGCCTTGTCCAGCCTGCGCGGCTTCATGCCGGTCTGCTGGCGCGGGTCGCGGCTGCGGGTGCCACCGTTGCCAGTCCTGTCCGGATCGACGGTTTCCGCCGGGTTCCGGGCGGCTACTCGGTCGAGACGACGGCGGGCGACATCAGATGCAACAATCTCGTCGTGACGACCAACGGGTACACAGGGTCCGCAACACCGGACCTGCAACGCCGCGTGGTGCCGGTTGCTAGCTACATCATCGCCACCGAGCCGCTTGCGGACGAGGTCGTTGATGCACTCATCCCCAGGCGCCGCGCGGTGTCCGATACGGCGCGCGTTCTCACCTATTTCAGGCTGTCGCCGGACCACCGTCGCATGGTGTTCGGCGGGCGGGCGAGCTTTGCCTCGGTCAGCCCGGAGGAGGGCGCGACCGGGCTGCACCGCATGATGACGGAGCGCTTTCCGCACCTGCGCGATGTGCGCGTCACCCATGGCTGGAAGGGAAACGTCGCCTTCGCCCGGGACCGGCTGCCGCACATGGGCGAGGCGGACGGGTTGCATTGGGCGCTGTGCTGCAATGGGTCCGGGGTCGTGATGATGACGTACCTCGGCGCGAAGATCGCCCAACGGATCCTGGACCGGCCCAATGCGCCCGTTTGCGCCTTCGACGGCACGGGCAGCGCCAATCAGGCATTTCCCGCGATCCCTCTCTACAACGGGCGGCCCTGGTTCCTGCCCGTCATCGGCTTGAGTTATCGCCTGAGAGATTTCGTCGATCGACTTCAGTCCGCTCGATAATCTGGTGTCGGAAGGGGTTTTGTACGGACGCGCCCGTCTTGCAGCCCCGTTCTCCTGATGGGTGTAGCGCGGTTTCGGCAGTTGGCGCCGTTTGCCCAACGGCCGCAGGAAAATCAGCAAGAGATGGAAGGGGTTGGCGCGATCTTGTCCTCCGCCCGCCGCGTTCGGCGGCCGGGACCGGGAAGACGATGTCGTACGCCCAGTTGAAGACGAACGCGTAGACCAGGTAGGAGGCCGCGAAGGTGACGTCCATCAGGAACGCCTTCACAAGCCCGATCCCGAGGTACCAGGCGATCACCGGCAGGAGCACGAGCAGCAATCCCCCCTCGAACAGCAGCGCGTGCACGATGCGCGTTGCAAGCGTCTTGCGCACGCTGCCCTTCAGGCGGAGCAGGGCGTGGTCGAAGATCAGGTTGTAGACATAGTTCCAGCATGTCGCGATCGTCGCGCTGATCACCACGACCGCGCCCATGTCCTGCAAGGGCTCGTCGAAGGCCAGCGCGCCCGCGGGCGTGACGATGAAGAGGGCGATGAGCTCGAAGCTCACCGCATGACGGATCCGATCGCCGGTGCTGCGCAAGGGAACGCTCCCGCGTGGTCTCGATGCACGGGTCGTCCCGGCGCTTTCACCGGCATGGGGGAGGTCGTCCTCGCTTGTGCGGGATATAGAGGCTTTGCCGTCCGGATTGAACAGACCGAAGCGCGACTTTTCCTGCGTCGGCCCGAACGGCCGTCGCGATCGCGCATGGGGAGCCGCACAGGACAGTATCGGTCGTGCAGCAGACCGCGAACCCGGACGACAATCAGACCATCGGCCGCGCCCGCTTCGCCAGCTTGCCAACTCCGTGAGTCCCTCAAGGGCGGGCACGGAGAGACGCTTCCCGGATGCTTACCTCTTGCTTACCCGGTTCTTTTGGATGGAGGGTCTTTGTATATAACATATTCAAATTATTGGTGCCGGCTGAGGGACTTGAACCCCCGACCCCCTGATTACAAATGACGCCAGATCACGCCTTCAATCAAGTGGTTAGCGGGCCTGACACCACGGTTTGACCGGTATTT
Source organism: Futiania mangrovi (assembly GCF_024158125.1). Classification (NCBI taxonomy): domain Bacteria; kingdom Pseudomonadati; phylum Pseudomonadota; class Alphaproteobacteria; order Futianiales; family Futianiaceae; genus Futiania; species Futiania mangrovi. The sequence goes on from NZ_JAMZFT010000001.1 coordinate 378,356, forward strand.
GATTGCTGATTTTGCGTGCCCCCACGACGATTCGAACGCCGGACCCCCTGATTACAAGTCAGGTGCTCTACCAGCTGAGCTATAAGGGCTACGCCCGTTCCCACTATCACGCTAACGCTCTGACTCGCAACCCATCTTGCCAGTAAAACTTGGTCGTGCGATGCTCAACCCATGAGCGAGAACGACACCAATCGCGGACGCGACCTGCCCAAAGGGCCTGACCATCTTCCGATGCCCGATCAAGACACGCCCGATAGCATCGAGTACCGCATCATCCTGGCACGCAGCAAGGCGATGAAGACCCTAGAGCCGTATATTCGCGACCTGCCGGAAAACAAGCTGTTCCCGACCGCCTCTGTCGGCACGGCAAAGACCGAGGCGAAGCATCGGAAGAAGATCGCAAAAGCCCTTACCGATGCGATGAAGGCGGGTGTCCCGCCGTCCGATTTCCCCGAGGCGTTGTTTAAACGGGCGGGCATCCGGGTCTAAACCCGCGTCTGTCGTCGTGCTCGTGATCGTCGATTGGGTCAATGCACCATCAGCACCGCGAGAGATGCGGCAGAGCGCGTCAGCCAGTGGGGGAGCGTGGGGTTGCCCCTATGGCGGCAGGGCAGCGGCTATAACCGAGTTATACGCCCAAGCCACGCGGTCACGCGCGGCAACGCATCCAGGTTGGCACGTTCTCATGGTCGGGATTGGCTTCTGCCCACTGCATGATGGCCCAGCACTCCTCGACCGCGTCGCATTCCAGGTCATTGTGGTTCGGGATGCGGTGCCAGAACCGAAAGCGCTCGGTTGTGGAGCCAAGCCGATAGTCAATGATCTGGCTAGCCGTCTTCAAGGCGCGTGCGGCTTCGCAGGCAGATGAGTAGATGCGGCCTTCGATGAACACGTTGGGGTGCTTCGCGTTCATCCGCGCAGTCACCCGCTGATGGAACGCCGGGTCAGCCCAGCGCTCGGAAATTTGTTCAACACGCCGCTGGCGAACCTCTGGCTCGGCAAGGCGGGCTTTCAAACTGTCAGCACGACGCCTCACCCATTCTGGATCGGCTATGCAGCGTTTCAGTGCACTGATTGAACGGTTGCGCTCTTCGGCACAGGCCAGGCGCGCTTTGAAGATATCCGAATGCCTTTTGCGTGCCCTGGCATTATTGGACCAGTATTTCTTTAATCCTGCGGTCTGCCTTGCTCGCGTCTCGTCACTGGGCAGGCTGTTATCGCCACCCGTTCGCAGGTTGTAGCCGCCCGGTGCCAATGTGCCTCGCTGCGCAATCTCGAACGCCTCAAGGCGGTTCAACTCGTCTAGGTCGTCGCTCTCGTGCAGCATTTCGACGCTGAACGCGTCCGCGCCATACTTTCTGATGGCGTGCGCGACGGCACGGCAACCTGCCGGTCTGTTGAGTGCATCCCAGACATGGCTCCGCCACCTTGCGCTGAGTCTGTCGGTTGTCTGCCCGACATACTGCTTCCCGCTGGGGCTGGTGATCAGATAGACGCATCCCACTTCGGGCCGACTCCGTTGTTTCGTCGCGCTGATCGTGGACGAGCCTGGGCGCAGAACGCGAGCAGTCATTCAGGATGGACCCGACAATCTCGGGCGGTTCTTGACCAAGCCGTGATCCGTTTTTCTCCACAGAGAGGGGCAAACCACCAATTCCACCACGGCAATCGCCATCGCGACGGTGTGCAGGAAGGCATAGAGCGGCAAGGCGAACGCATCCCAGGGCGACCGTTCGGCCCTGATCGCCGCGACCATGAAGACGATGATGGTCAGGGCGTAGCCGGTGAACAGCAGAACGGCCAGCGGGCCGTGAGGATCGTTGAAGGCGACGGCCATCCCGACAGGATGGGATGCGAGGCACAAAAGCTGGACCGGGAGTTGAACAGCAAGGGCGACACGATCACGCAGCCGCATCGGCGGGGTCCAGCGGTCGATAGCCTTCGGCAACAGGCCGTGGACAAGCACGGCTTGAAGCCAACCTTTAATCCAGCGAGAACGCTGTTTCACCCACGCGCTGATCTCTCCGGGCGCTTCCTCCCCTGTGACGGACAGGACGACTGACGACGTGTAGCCAGCGCGCGCCAGCCTGACTGCAAGGTCTGCATCCTCAGTAACCGAGTGCGCGTCGAAGGCCCCGACCGCCATCAAGGCATCGCGCCTTAAGAATTGAGTGGTCCCGCCAAGGAGGAACGGAACACCTAGCCATGACAGGAACGGGAGCACTCCCTGAAACAAAACGAGATATTCAAGTGCCCACAGCCTCGTGACGAGCGGCCCGTCATGGTCACAGGCGAGAACACCCTGAACAGCGGCGCACCTGGGATCAGACAGGAGCCGTGCGACTGCGCGTCTCGGCTGATCTGGTGCGGGGCGGTCTTCGGCGTCATAGACCACGACGACGCTTCCAGTAGTGTGCAACAGGCCGTAGTTGACCGCCCTCGGCTTTGTCCGCGGCCTGCCGTCAGGCACAACCAAGACCTGAAACGGCCAGAAGTCGAGTGCTGCGCGTGTCTCGTCGTCGTCCTGCTCGACCAGCAAGACGATCTCAAGCGACGGGTAGTCGAGGGCGCGCATCGCGGCCGCAAGGTCCGGGATCACTGACGGCTCGCGATAGACGGGTAAGAGGACGGTCAGGCGCGGCCATCGTGCAGGCTCCGGGTCGGTTGCGTCCTGCCACCTGATGAGGGCGGCAGCACGCAGCACGAGGACGGCGAGGAAGCAAGGCACGAGCAGCCATGCCAACGGCGGCCAGATCAGCGGCAGCAGCGCGACCAGGACGACGACCGCCCCAAGCCAAGGCTCCCTGATCGAACGAGCAGACAGGTGCTCTGGAACGGAAGAAGCCGCCCGCTGGGCGGCTTCGGTGACGTGGGAGAAGGTTTCGTGTCTCATCCTGTCCACACCTCCCCGAGTTCGGAGGCATCGCGGATGGTGCGCTGATCGCCAGGGCGCATCTTGCGGGGGCGTGACGACACGGCGACGTGCTTCATCTCTGGACGGGCCCTTGCTCGCGCCGCGATGTTCAGTGCCTGGGTGTAGGAGGAACACTTGATGCAGTAGAGGGCACGGCCATTCCTCGCCTCGCCCCAACCGGACAGGAACGTGTCCTGCATGTTGACGAACCACGTCATGCCGCGCGCACCACGCTGCGGAGGCGAGAAATCTCGCTCTGGTGCTTGAGGGCGATCAGGGCAAGGGCAACGTCCAGCGCAAAAGCGCCGTCGTCGCGCAGGATGCGCGCAACGTCCTTTTGGTTGCCGTTGAGGAAGAAAATGGCGATGCGCGTCGCGTCGCGTTCGGTCAGTTCGGGCTTGCTCATGGTTGCTCCGTTGATGAAAAAAAAGCGGCCCGTGGGGCGGGCCGCTTTCGTTCATCGGTGGCGCTTGGGGTCTCGAAACAACCGATCTTTTGAGGTCAGATTCCCGCGATCAGGAGCACGAGGGTTAGCCAGCCGAGACCTTCGACAACGCCACGCAGGATGCGCCAGGCGCGGCGCGCAATGGTCGGGCGGGTTGTCGATCCGTGCAGGCGGTCAAGCGCCCGCACAGCGCGGTCAGCAGGCAGGGCAAACCACTCGCGCCCTGCATCTGTGCGGAAACGGTCGAGAGCCGCGTGAGCGCGGCGCTCTGCCGCCCGCACGTCGTCAACGTGCCACTTCGCGACGACGTGGTAAGGCTGGGGCGACCCCGTATCGTGCAGTTCTGCGGCCCGCTCCTCCGGTTCCCGCGTCGTAAACCCGACCTTGCAGACGCGAGGCATGGCCGGGTTGGCAATGACGTAAAGCCAACCCGGTTCGATCACGTTCAGGGCCATCACTTGCAAGCCGCGACCAAGGCGTCCGCGCGCGAGATCGTCGCTTCGCGCACAGGCAGGCGCTTGAGGCCTTCAGGCATGATCAGGAAATACTTGTCGCCTTTGCGCTCGACGCCGAGGCCGACCTGTCCCATGTCCCAGCGCAGGGCCGACGTGACGGTCGAACGGCTCCACCCCGTCACTTCGATAAGGTGTTCCAAGGTCGCGCCGCGCTGCATGGCTTGGGCGAGCAGGTGACGTTTCGAGCCGTCAGTCATCGGGCGCACCTTGGCGAGGTCCGTCGCGGGCTTCTGGATCACCCGATCCTCAAGGGTGCGTGCCTTGCGGGCGGGCTTGTCCGCTTTCGCCGTGTCAGCCTTGGGCGCGTGCGTCGGGCCTTGGTTCGCGATGATGCCTTCGGCCAGCAACTCGAACGCGACGACAACGCCCCAGTCGGTCAACACCTGGTCAACACCTACCGCTCCGTTCGGCTTCTCGCAGTTGGCATCGAGCAGGCCCTTCGAGGACAGCGACGAGATCACGCCCTTGACCTGATTCTTGGTCAGGCCCGTGCGCTGCGCAATCTCGGCCACGTCGGCCCAGGTCATGTTGTCCGCGCGCATCGCGTCCAGGGTCTCGGCCCCGTTGCAGTCGATCCCGGCTTCCAGGTGCGCGACGACGACGCGCTTTTCAAGGTCGGTCAGGTTCTGGACCACTTCGCTCAGCGTCGGTTCGGTCGGTTTCCCAAGGAGAGTTTCCAGCTTGCCGGACGCGATCTCGTCCCGGGTGGGTTCGGCCCCGCTCAACAATGCCTCGTTGCGGTGCGCATCGCGCTGCTCGTTGAACACTTCAACGATACCTGCGAACGCCGCGAGGGCGGCCTTCTTGGTCGTCGCGCTGCCCAGGACCTCGGCAATCCGCCCGTCCTCATAGGTCTCGACCACAACGTCCCAACCTTGATCATAGTGGGCGTTCGCATGTTCGCGGATGAAGGCGACGAGTTGGGTGGTGTTGAACTTCGGCATGATCGTGTCTCCGTTGATGGGGCACACAGCGCGCCCGGTGACACGTTCATAAGTTCCATCTTTGTTCTCGCTCAACCGGGGTTCGCGGGGCAAAGATGTTGTTTGTTTGAGACACCTTGGCTGGCGTTGCCCAATCTGGGGGCGCTTGCTCGAACGTCCTGACCTACGCGCTAGGCGTGGTGCATGTGTGATTGCGCGGCCCCTACATATCGCGTAATCCTAAGCAAAAGTGAGCAAGCGACACATGGCCTTCGAGATTCCCCGTTCTGAAACCCAAATCTACCCAATGAACCGACAAGATGCTTTCCGCAGGGCAAGCGCAAAACTTGCTGGTCATTCGGCCTTTAGCAGTCCCGAGCACAACCTGTGCAAAGGGGACTCGCTCGAATTGCTCAAGATGATTCCGAGCAATTCAATCGACCTCGTGCTGACTGATCCTCCATATCACTCGACGAAGAAGGCGAACATCTACGGCGACGCGAGTTTTGGCGACGATGAGGAATATCTGACCTGGATGGATCAGTATTTTGCAGAATGGCACCGCGTCCTTAGGCCCAATGGTTCAATCTATCTTTTCTGCTCGTCGGAAATGATGCCCTTCCTTTATGTTCAGGCGTCCAAGACGATGAACATGCACAGCACGATCACCTGGACCAAGCCGAACGAGCCAGGTTATGACGGCTGGAAACAGAAGATGAAGAAAACGGCATTGCGCCAGTGGTATCCGCACAGCGAGCGGATTATCGTCTGCTCGCCCGCGCGCGAGGGGAACCTTCACAAATCCCCGTTCGGCCTTTTCCTGCGCGATTGCAGGAAGCAATGCGAATTGTCCTCGAACGAACTCACGGAGATTATCGGGGCCTACGGCAAGGTCAACAACGGCGGTGCTGTCTCGAACTGGGAAACAGGCCGTAACATTCCGAGCCGCGAACAGTATGCCAAGATGTGCGCCGCCTTCATCGGCACAGGTAAGATTGCTCTGATGCCTGCCTATGAGGACGTGATCCGCGCCTTCAACGTCGATCCGAGCCAGCCATTCACCGACGTCTGGGAGCACATGAACGTGCGCCAGTACAAGGGCAAGCACCCAGCCGAGAAGCCGCAGGACTTGCTCAAGTTGATCATATCGACCAGCAGTTATGAAGGCGACGTGGTTCTCGACTGCTTCAATGGCTCAGGCGCGACCATGCTCGCGGCCCATGACCTCAACCGCCGTTCCATCGGGATCGAGATCGAAGACAAGTGGGTTGAGTATGCGGCGGCAAGCCTTTCTGCGCGGATCAAGGAGGGCAGGACGCAATCTGCTGCGCCGCGCGCCCAGATCGCGCCGAACGGCAAGGCCCCTGCTGAATTGCCTCTATTCTCAGTTTAGCATCCGGTTGTGCCGGAGGACATTGGCCATCCACTCAAGCGTTGGATGGATGCCCGCATCTTTGCAGACGACATTGCAGTGATGGTGTCCCCAGCCGAGGTTGTAGGGGCGGTGATTGAATACTCCGTAGGCCAGTTCCTGAATATGGAACAGGTTGATCTCGGTCACGGTCAAGTCGTGCCGCTCACGACCTGACGCCTGCGGCAAGCGGCTCAAGAAGCCTGCGGCACTGATCGGTTCTAGGCAAAGTGGGCAAACTAGTTCCCGCGCACTGTTCAGAATGCGAGTTTCCTCGAGCCGCCCATAATCGAGGAGGCCCAATTGGGTCGCATTCTCTAGCACCGCCGTTCTGCGGCGACGAATCTCATCCTCTGACATACCTGCGGTGAGCATCTTTTCTTCCGCATCGACTGCGTGCCAGAAAGCCGCCTCAAGTTGAATTCTCGTTGTGCCAAGTGTTGCAGTGTCGGCATACTCGTAAAGGCGAATGCCTGCGCCCTTCAATCCAGTGCTCGTGAAGCCGATATTGATCCGCGCATCGTTCTCGGAAGTGGTATTCGCAATTCGCGCCGCGAAGTGACCACCCAAAGGGGCCGTGCGCGACGTGGGAGGCGTGAACCCATATTGATCTGGATTGAATTGCAGCCACTCATCGCGGCGCTCGAAATAGACGAGGGCATTGACCCCAATCTCTAATTCATGCCGGGTAAGGTCTTGCCCCTCTGTCTCGAAATAGTCGCGAGGTGGCACCAGAACGATAAAACCGTTCTCATATGGGAGCGCGCGAATGGCTGGGATTTGCACCCAGACCGCGAATGGAATCAGAACAGTTGAATTGCGACCAACTCGGTTCTGGAAAATCTGATCGTCGTCGGCTCCACGCGTCTGCCCTGTCTTGTAAATCTTGCGGTCCAAGAGGCTCGGTAACTTGGGCAGTCTCGCCATGGGCACTCGTCCATTAGTTGTTGCAAGACATGGCTACCTCGAACGTCACGCGAAGTAAATCACTCCTCCACCTCAGAAAGCCGACCTCCACCTTCGATTGCCCGCTGCGACGCCCTTCCTCACCATGTAACGTCATGTCATGATGCAACCTCAAGGAGATCGCCATGGCAGTGCAGTCGCGCGTGTTACCTGAATGGCCGGAGTGGATGAGCGAGGAAACCGCCGCCCGCTACATGGACACGTCCCAGAACACCCTCAACTACTGGCGGGCGCACGGGAAAGGCCCTGCGTTTAAACGCATCGGGCAGAGAATGGTGCGCTATCAGAAGGCGGAACTCGACGCCTTTATGGAGGCGCAGGGATGACCACGTTCCGCGAAAGACAGGATGAGACCGACTTCTTCTGGGAACAGGACGAATTGCTTCGGACCTATCGCGGGGTCGTGAAAAAGATCGTGCCTCGCGCGCAGCACATGGCTCGCAAGCATCCGCGCCTCCAGAAGGAAATCTCGGAATCGACACTGCGGAAGGCGATCAGCGGCGATCACGTCTGGGAACCTATCGCGCAGCTTCTGGCTGAGTTGCGGCGTGAGGTGGCACGCGATCCGCGTCCGGCTTGCGAACCGCCAGAGATCCCGGAAACCATCGACGCATTCCGCAAGGTGGCGCTCGAATATGCGCCAAACACCTGGTGGTATCGTGCCCTTGCTCTGGATGACCTCTGCAAGCCGAGTTCGTTCCAGACCTGGATGTCGCGCGGTGAGCCGAAAGAATGGCCTGCGGTCAGGGAGCGTGCCGTTGCATGGCGTTTGCGCGTCATGTCCGCACTCGATCGCTGGGAACGGTGCGCCCGCGAGCAGTTCGACCGTTTCGAGATGCTCGATACCTGGGTTAAGGACGTTCTCGACGCCAGGGGCGAAGTCGCGGCCTTGCAGGAGTTCAAGCGCCTGCGGGACTACGAGACAATCTCCTATCACATGTGCTTCGATCCGGCGAACCCTGAACGGCCTCAGTTCGAGTTCCGTCACCGCAAGGACGAGAGCGAGGACGCGGCGGCGCTCAAGAAGCTGGCCGATGCAGGTTTTCCGCGCTACCGCGCTGACGACCCGAAACCGGAAACCTGCGAAGTCGTCAGGACGTTCCAGAACTTTGTCTCGGACGATTTCCGCTGGGAATGGTCCTCGCAGGTGATCGTTGAGCGGACGCTGCGTTGGGACGCATGGACGCGCGGCATGGCGCGCACGGACAGGTTGCTCAAGGTTCGCGTCAAAGTGCCGTCGTCCCTGGCCGTCGAAGGCGAGACCATTGAACAGGACCGCCGCCGCGTCTGGATCGAACGCAAGGCGGAATGGTACTACGAGTTCTCGCCCTACGTCTGGCGGTGGCGGGACGTTGATGAGCACGACATTCCCGGCGGGGCCGATGCACGGGACGAGGCAATGAGGCGCGCGGGCCTGGATGCTGAGGGGCGTGAGCCTGTTATTGACGGCTACCTTCTGGACTGCATCCCGCCTATCGAGAAAATCGAACCTGGGCGGGTTTACACCGTCGAATGAAAGAAGGCCGGCTTGTCGCCGGCCTTTTTCGTTTCATGGGTTAGGCAATCAGGCGAAGGAGGTGCTTGCCGCCGTGCCCTGCGCAAGACGGGCATTGTAGCGCAGCACGGCAAGGGTGCCCATCGCGGCGCGGCGGAAGGACCAGCGGATCAGTTCGCGGGCATTCTGCGGGTCACGTTCGCGCGCCATCACGTCTTCGATCACCTGGTCGATATGGCGAAGGTCTTCGGCAAGTCCGGGGTTCATGGTCGGGTCTCCGTTCTGATGCGCGTCGGGCGCGGTTGATGCTTTGCATCATATCGCCCAGGTGCGGCATGGCTCGACCAAGGATGAAGGTTACTCCTGGAATAACTCGGTTATGCAGGGCGGGCGTTCAGGATAACTGGCTTATCCAGTGCTATCGCTGCTGCGCTCAATAGCGCGCGCGTGCATATGCGAAAAAAAATGATGATGATTGCGGCGAAACTCATCATCATCATTTTTTTGTTCATATGCGTGTGCGCGCGTTCTGGTGCAGCATTCTGGTTTCGACGCCTCGGGATCATCATCATTTTTTTTCGCATACACATGCGCGCGTGCAGATAGCCGTCATTCCTGAGCATAAACGCCCACGGCGTTCAGGATCGGCACTTTTGGAAAGCGGTCCTGCCGTCGCTGAAAGGCGATGAGCGTCACCTGCGCGAGATCGTCCTTGCTGATGCGTGCATGGCCAGCTTCTGCAAGCGCCGTGCAAACATGGAAGTAGAAGGCGACCTTTCCCATGTCCTCTGTCACCTCGTCGCCGATCTGCTCGGCCAGCTTCCGCAGCGGCAGGCTGATTGTCATTTGCTCGTCCATTGCATCCTCCATCGTCGAACCGACGATACAGGGCAGCGCGTTCTGCCGCGACCGATCCTTCAGGAGAGGGCGTGACCACCCAAAATGTCAGCCTTGGTGACGTATCTCGCGAGCGCGGTATGTCAGCCTTGGTGACGTATTCTGCGCCCATCGACGAAAACCGCGTTCAGCGCGTCAGCGAAGGCGGTTCGTGCCTCTGCCCTACATCGACGCCCAAACGCGCAAGACGCCGCCTCACGCCTCAGCTCTGCCGCGCTCTGCACCATGCGCCGCGCATGTCGTCGCCGTCGTCCTGCATCGCGCCCCGTCGGTCGCGGTCAAGCATCGGTCAAACTGATGGCTGCGCGCGGTCAACGGCTTGATGGTGCAGACGTTCCACCTTGATTGATCATCAGTTCGCGGCGCTCCACCTTCGATCTCGGTCGGATCGCCCAAAGTGAGGTTGTATCGTGCAAGGGACTGACAACGCTAGGAGAAGTCCCTTGAAGAAGCCCAAACCTGCTCCAAAGGCAGACGACCGCCTCGCCGCGCTCCACGCCCAAGGCCTCGACGTGACAGGCATTGCCGACCGCGACGGCACGCCTCTGGTTCAGTGGCGCAAGCCGCCGACCGAAGCCGAGCGCGCGCAAGCCAACCTGATCCTGCCGGGAGCGCTGCACGATGCTTGACGCCGCAACTCTCGTGGACGTTCGGCGCACTGACTGCGCCATCACTTTCTTCTGGTCTGACCAACCCACCGGCTACCAGCGCAAGGTGGCCGAGGACGCGAACCCATCGAACGGCCTGCGCGTCGGCCATTCCTGGCCGGGACCGCGTGACGAAGGCGCTCCCGGCGTATACCGGATTACCGGAGGCAGGCCGTTTTGACAAAGCGCACGGTCAAGACCTTCGAGGAACGCCCCCTCGACCACATCATCGAGAGCGAGACGGTGGACTATGACAACCGCTCCTTCGCCTTCTCGGTGTTCGGCCACGAAGACCCGGCCATCGTCACCGTGATCATCGGGAAGGAGCAGCGCACCCTGTCCCGTGATGCCCACACCGAAGGCTTCACCCGCCTGCTCGACGCCATCAAGCGCGTGCCGCCCGCACGCTGAAAGGACCGAAGATGAAACACCCGAACCCATATGCCGACTTCTGGCTTGCCAATACCCACGCCTGGACGGTCGAACCTGGCGAGGAGGCTCAGGTCTTTTCCTCAGGCGAGGACGCGCTGACCCCTTGGGCGACTGACGACGGCACGCTGCTCCTCGTCTACACATCGACCCGGAACGAACTCGTCGCCCTGCACAACGCCTCCGTGGGCGGTGCGGATGCCCTGCGCGCCTGCGATCTGCCTGGCTGGCCGTGGCGCATCCTGCTCGACGATCTGCCGCCCGCTGCATCGGCCAACCGCGCGCCGTTCACGTTCCCGGTCAAGCAGCAATCAGACGAAGCGGCCTGACGGAATAACCGAGTTATACAAGGAGCAAACCGCCATGATGAACAATCACCTGGAACTTCGATCTCGGTCGCGTTCCGCGTCGATGCTTGCGATGATCAGGGCGAGCGGTTTTGCTCTCTCCTCCTTGGTTGCAGTCAGTCAGGCGGGTCTCTGGAAACGGAGGCCCGTCTGATGCCGTATGCTTCTGGCCGCAAGACGGGCAAGCCCCGCAAGTCGAAGGACGAGTTGTCCGAACGCATGGACGCCAAGCTGCGCGAACTGCGCCTGCACGCGGGCAACGAAGAATTCGACCCCGTGGTGCTTATGGCGATCATCGGCGCGGAGGCCTACGACAAGGGCGAAACCGTCGTGGCACTGGCCGCGATGAAGGAAGTCGCCCAGTATGTCCGACCCAAGCTGTCGTCCGTGAACTTCGAGGGCAAGGTCGAAATTGAAGCGGTCGACTCCCGCATCAAGACAATCGAGATGGCACGCCGCATGGGCGTTCCCGTTGATGGGATGATCCAGCAGCTTGCCAAAGAACGCGGCATGACCCTGGCCGAGGCGTGGGCAGCAGTTGACAACATCGCCATCCCCTCCCTGACGGTCGAATGATGAACGCGGACCTGGACGCAGCCCTCGCGCTCGCGATGATGGTCGCACTCGTCTGCATCGCTCTGCGGTAAGCGCCCCAGCCAGCTAGGCGAGCGCCGGGCGTCTCTGGGTTCGCCCCTACCGTCGCCCCCGAACACCCCAAACCTCACTGGCTGACGCGCTCTGCGAAGGTAGGCCCGTGATCGTGGTCGCAAGTGATCATCCATCAAGACGGTTCGCCTGCGATTGCCGATGGTTGGCACCACGAGCGCCACGAGATTGATGGCGTCTTGACCGTAACACCTCATTTTCCCGCCCGTTGCCAGTCGTGGACCTCAAACACCGGATGGTCGTCTCGGGCTGTCTCGCCGCATCGTCGCGCCAGCCCAAGCACCGCTCAAGGACAGGTCTGGGCTTGGGTTGCGGTTGCTCCTTCCTGCGACGAGCCGGGCCTGTCCGCCCAACCAGAGGAATGAAGAATGCCGGAACCGCTTTACATTGCCAAATCCGAAGCCGACCGAGACTCCGACTTGTTCAAGCGGACGGTCGCGAAGGCAAACGAACTCGGCGTTGACGTGGTGCACGTCAAGCCGGAAGACACGATCCTGACCCGTGATCAGGCGCGCGACCGCGACACCTACATGAAGGCCCGCAAGATGGCCGAAGCCATCGGCCAGACGGTGCAGGTCGTTGACAACCCGACCGACGACGGCACGCAGAAGCAGGTGATCCAGGCGACGCACCACCTGACCGACGACGCGCTCTATATCCGGGCGGGTGCTGTCGATCCGCGCACCTACCAGCGCCTGACGACGCAGGCACGCGCCGAGATGAAGCGGATCGTGCCTGTCAGCACCTGGGACGATGCGCCCGAAGACATTCGCGCGGCACTGACGGCCTGACACTGTGTCGGTGAACCGCTTCACGACCAACAAGAGCGACCACGCGCAGCAGCATATGTGGGCTGCCGTGGTGTTGATGGCCGTCAACGACGCTTTCACTGTCATGCGGGACCGGACAGAACTCGACCGGGCAGAGGCCCTGCGCTTCTTGCTCGCGCCTCATGGGGCCTGGGCCAAGTCGCGGGAACATGTCTGCTCATGTGCAGGTGCAGAACCCGACCGTCTGCACACCTGGGCGCTCGAAGTCATGGCCGGAAAGGTGGTTTTTGGCACCCCTAAGGAAGTGCAGGCATCGCGCGACCTTTGGACCGCCATGAACGCGCCGCGCGAGAAGCCGCAGCCAACCGCGAAGGCCGAGATCGCTCCTGCACCCGACGCAGGGGCGATTCCGCTCCCCTCCATCGTCGATACCTTTGGCGTCTTCGACGTGCGAGACGACGGCACGCTCGTCTGCCCGAACTCTCGCCCGCTGACCGGCCCGTCCTTGCCGCGCGAAAACTCCCAGCAAGGGCGCGTCCTGAAAGCCCTGACGATGCAACGGGGCGGCACCCTCAACAGCCTCCGCAAGGCCTACGCGAAGTGGGAACAGGTCGCGGTCGAGTTGTGCCGCCGCCTCGACCTGGAACTGATCTACCGTCACGATGGGCATGAGGTCGATGGCATCGTTGATGCCGATACCAAGGTCTTTGTCAGACGGCGGCTCCTTTCACCCGCTGCATGATCTCGTCTGCGACCGCCTGAACGGCGTTCCGCACGTCAGGGGTCACGACGTAGGAGTCGGTCATGTTGCCCGCAGCGTGACCCATCTGCGCCGCGCGCTGCGCATGGGGGATACCGATCTCGGTCGCGATGGAATCCCATTCGTTGCGCGTGTCCTTCGGACGCCATGTCTGCGTCTTGTAAGTCAGGGTCGGCAGAGACTGGAGGTAGCCCTTCGACGAGTGCGACGGGAAGACCCAGAACCCACCCGACTTGATCTCGCGCAGGCGCTTCAACTGGCGCACTGTCCAGGTCGAGATCGCCACATCACGCGGCAGGCCGCGCTTCGGGTCGCGGACGTGAATCTTCGCGCCGTCGAGGTCAACGTCCTGCCACCGGAGCGAGAGCACCTCGCCTTTGCGCAGGCCCGTCAGCAGCAGAACCTTGAGCGCGCTCTTGGAATAGAGGTCGTCGATCCGATCAACCTCGCGCCACCAATGGAACACGTCCTTGATCCGCTTCGGGTTGCGGATCACCGTCGACCAACCCTTCGGGAGCGAGGTCGTCGGAACTCGCGTGATCACCTCACGCCGCTGGGCATCGTGCATCACAGCCGAGACGACGCGCATCAGCGCCTTCGCTGTCACCACGCTCGAACGAGACAGCCGCCTCCACGTTGTCAGCACGTCCTGCGGGGTGATCTCGACGGTCGCGCGCTCGAACCAGTCGGGGACATGGACCTTCAAGGTGCGCTCATACTCAGTCAAGGTCGAGGACTTTGCCTTGGAGCCGAAGTGACGGTACTCGTGCCACGTCTGCGCGAACGTCTCGACCTGACCCGGCTGCGGGCGGGGATCGTCGCGCGAGATACGCGCCTTGCGCTACCGCCGGCACGGGCGCACGCACAAGCTGACGGTGGGGCCTTATCCGGCGATCGAACTAGCCGAAGCGCGCGAAGAGGCGCGGGCGGCGCTGCGCGACGTGGACAGGGGCGAAGACCCGAAGCTGAAGCGCGAGGCGGCAGGCATTGCCCGGCGCACGGCCCCGGAAACTTACCGCGAGGCCGTCGAAGACTACCACACGCGCTATCAGGTGGGGCAGCGGGGTAACGCCACCGCGGGCGAGGTTCTGCGCGCGTTGCTCAAGGAAGGCGGCCTGCGCGTATCCAAGGACGGCCACGAAAGGATCGTGCACCCCAAATGGATCAACCGACCCGTTGCGGACATAGACGCGCGGGCGATCCGCAAGCGGCTGGAAGAAATCCGCGACGGCAGGGAAGGGGAAGAGCCGCGCCCCTACATGGCGAACCGCGCGTTCGCGTACTGGTCCCGGTTCTTTGCATGGGCGGCCGAGCCGGGAATCGAGAAGGTGCCTCTATCGCCCATGATCGGGCTCAAGAAGCCCTGGGACGGCGAGGAAAGCCGCTCGCGCGTCTTCAATGACGACGAACTGAAGGCGCTTTGGCAAAGCTGCGACAAGCTGCCCGCGCACCGGGGCGCATTCGTCCGCCTTCTCATGCTGACCGGCAAACGCAAGCGTGCGCTCGCGGGCATGCGTTGGGCGGACGTTGACGAGGCGGGAATATGGACCCCGCCGACCGATCCGAGGCGACGGGCGCGGACTAAGCGACAGCACCCCATTACCCTGCCGCAGCGGACGCGCGAGATACTGGCGAGCCTGCCGCGCGATCCCGAAAACCCCTTCGTATTCGTGGGCAGGCACAAGGGGCGGCCGCTCTACCCCGGTTCCGACCTTCAAGAGGCGGTGCAGGAAGCATCAGGGGTGCCGGACTTCTATTTCCACGCCCTTCGCCACACTGTCGAGACACGGCTTGCCGTCTTGAAGATACCGCCACACGTCCGCGACGCGGCTCTGGACCATGTTCCGGCACGCGGGGCGGGTGCGGGATACGATCACCACGACTATCGCGAGGAAGTGGCCGGGGCCCTCGAAAAGTGGTCTCGCGAAGTGGGGCGGCTGATCGGCGATGAGCCAGGCAAAGTGATCGATCTCTTTGCGGAGGGCGGGCGATGAACTCTACAAAGAAACGACCGGACCGATCCAAAGATTTAAATATGAAGGGTGGTGGAATCGAGCGAATCCTTCGGAAAGCTGTCGGTCTTCCGGAATCTACGAATTCGGGTGATAAATTTGAAAGATTAAGAATTGCCGTAGCTCGAATTGATATTGCTTCATCTAGATACGGAAAATTTCCAAACCCTAAGGAAACGCAATCTCAAATAAGAGAATTAATTGATGGCATGCAGAGCACAATTAAGATGCTCAGTGCGATGGATTCAGAGGTTATTATTTCGTGTGACGCAAGGGATCCATTTAAGGGTCAACATTGGGCTGGATTAACTGGAACAACATCGATAATGCTTATTCGAATGGAGACAATTCTTAAGGAAATTTCGGAGCGAGTTGATGCACAAGTAGATATTCAATTTTCTGGACGCAATCGCCCTCCAAACTTGAGGGCCCGATTCATCGCGTTTGAGCTGGCTCAATACCTTAAGGATGAAACTGGCAAAATGCCTGGGTTCACGTGGAATGCGGAAAAGGGAGTGGCGTATGGCCAGTATGGCAAGACGCTTCATCAACTCTTCCACCACTTGGACGTCCAGGCGGATCTGCGCGCGCCCGCAAAATGGGCACTAGAACACCTCCGAAAGCAGGAGACTTCTGATACCTAAACAGGTCCTGGGGGGAACCCTACGCTCCGCATAGAAACGCTTCAGAGCGGCTTGAGATGCGGAGAAAGAGATGACCGATAGTCTTTCGGACCACGCTTTGGTCAGCGCCCACCGCGTACGTGAGTTGTTGGGCGGGATCTCGCGGGCAACGCTCTTCCGGTGGCGTCAGTCTGTCCCGGACTTCCCGCCTGCCGTACGGATTGAAGGTCGGACCTACTACCGTGTGCGGGATGTAGCCGCTTGGCTGCAGTTGCGGCAACGCCGCATAGGCCAATGAGCTGGAACCAAAACGCCCCGCCCGCGATGGCGCGCGGAACGGGGCGGGATAGGAAAGCAGCGGCGGCGCTTCCAGAGCCCGATAATATCCAACGCCTTACCGAGCGGCAAGCGCGCAGGCTGGTCCGCACGCGCCCGCTGTCCTGGCCCATCGCCCGCCCCATCGCGCGCATCTGTTTCGGGGAGGGCCGGTGATGGCTGCCCTCGACGATCAGACGCGCGACCGGCTGGCGAAGCTGCTCGGCATGCTGGGCAGCGACCACGACGGCGAACGGGCCGCCGCGGGGCTCAAGGCCGACCGTCTCGTCAAGAAGATCGGCGCGAGTTGGTACGACATCCTCAAGCCACAGGAGACGACCAGGGCGGCCGACCCCGTCTGGCGTGATCCGCGCGACTGGCGCGAGGCATTGGCCTTGTGCCTGAGGTACTCGGAGTGGCTTAACGATTGGGAAGACGAGTTCTGTCGCTCCGTCTGGAAACGCCGGACCATCACCGAGCGGCAGGAGTTTTACGTCTGGACGGCGCTCGAGAAGGTCCGCGCCGCCGTAACCACGGGCGGGGGTGACGCATGAGGGACCTTGCGCGCCACATGGAAGCCGTCGCCCGCCATCTCCTCGGGGAGCCGAATGCGCGCCTGTCGAGCAAGACCGAGCTGCGCTACGGCACCCACGGGAGCCTGAGCGTCGACCTGAAGAAGGGCACCTACTACGACAACGAGGCGGGCAAAGGCGGCGGCGTGCTGCACCTCATCGGCCGCGAGACCGGCCATCGCAACGGCGCGGCCTTCGATTGGCTGCGCAACGAACTGGGCATCGAGATCGGCGAGACGGAGCAACAGAGCCGCATCGTTGCCGAGTACGACTACCGCGCCGCCGACGGCGACCTCCTGTTTCAGGTGGTACGGTTCGAGCCGAAGGCCTTCCTTCAGCGCAGGCCGGCCGGCGGGGGCGGCTGGATCTGGAACTTGAAAGGCATCGACCTTGTGCCGTACCGCCTTCCCCAGATCCTCGAGGGCGGCGACCGGACCATCTACATCGCCGAGGGCGAGAAGGACGTTCACGCGCTCGAAGGGCTCGGCCTGCTGGCGACATGCAATCCGGGCGGTGCGGGCAAATGGCGGGAAGGATTCTCGCAATACCTGGCCGGCGCCGACGTCGTCATCCTGCCGGACAATGACGAGGCCGGGCGCGATCACGCGGAGAAGGTGGCCGCATCGCTCCGGGGCAAGGCTGCCCGCGTCCGCATCGTGCATCTGCCGGGGCTGCAGGAGAAGGGCGATGCCGCCGACTGGATCGCGGCGGGCGGGACGGCCGAAGAACTGGACCGGCTGGCCGAGGCAGAGGCAGAGGCAGAGGGGCCCCGCGTGCGGTTCCAACTGCTGACCATCGACCGCCTCGGCCTCAGCACCGCGCCCGACTACACCATGAAAGGCATGCTGCCGCGCGAGGGCATGGCGGTTTTCTGGGGGCATCACTCGACGGGCAAGTCGTTCCTTCAGCTCGACATGGCGATGAGTATCGCACGGGGCGCCGAGTGGCGCGGACATCGTGTCCGGCAGGGCGCTGTCGTCTACATCGCCGGAGAAGGGCAGCACGGCTTCCGGCGGCGGATCGAAGCCTACCGCCGCATGCGGATGGCGCACGATGAGACCGCCCCGCCCTTCTACCTGATGCCCGAACCGCTCGACCTGATCGATGCGCACGGCCAGCTGATCGCCGACATCCGCGCCCAGGGCGTCACGCCCGCGGTGGTGGTGCTCGACACCCTCAACCGGACCCTGCGCGGCTCGGAGAACAAGCCCGAGGACATGGCCGCCTACATCGCGGCGTCGGATGCAATCCGCGACACCTTCGGATGCCTCGTCTCGATTGTGCATCACTGCGGCGTTGATGGTGACAGGCCGCGCGGACACACGAGCCTCAGCGCAGCTGCCGACGCCATCTTCGCCGTCAAGGATCACGGCAAGGTGAAGGCGCTCACTGCAGAGAAGCAGAAGGACGGCCCGATTGGCGAGGCGATGCACTTCCGCCTCGATGAGGTCGACCTGGGCGAAGACGACGAAGGCGACCCGATCAGCTCATGTGTCGTCGAACACGTCGAGACGCAGGCCGAAACCTTCACCGGCCCGAAGCTCACCCGCAACCAGGACACCATGCTGATGATCCTCGACGGCGCGGGGCCGGGCGGCTTGAGCACCGAGGAATGGAATGGACGCGCCCGCATCGCCGGACTGGCGGCAAAGCGCGCGGCCGATCTGTGGGACCTGCGCAATGCCCTGAAGGACAAGAGCCTCGTCTACTGCTCGGGAGATCTCTGGCATGTGCGTCGGGACTGACGTCCGCCGGGAAGTGTACGGAGGTACGGGTCCTAAAGGACCCCGTACCGTACATCCGTATCCCTCACAGGGCGTATCCGTATCGTATCCGTACCGTACATCCGTATCCCTTAGCAGGCAGATGCAAGGCCGGACTGGGGGGAGGGACCCAGCCCCCTTCCGTGTTCGATGCTCCTAGGGCAAACTGCACGCGCCGCGCCCCCATGGGGGGGAGGGCGGCGAAAAAGTCTGGAGGGGCAGAAGGCGGAACCGCGCCCCCCCCCGTGTTTTTTTCTGACCGCGAAATTAGGGAGGGGGTCTGAGGAGGTGCGCAGTCGACTTCATTCATGCTCCAGGATCGGATTCTTGCTGCATTTCAGACTGGTTGGCTTTCTTTCCCAAAAACTTGAATATTTTTGAAGTTAACCTGTCTGAATTTTGCTTAATGTTCATTGCGGCGATCGAGTGGTTTTTATGCTAGTGGCGTCATCTGGGAAGAACGTGCCAAGTGCGCACAAGCGTATTAATGATTCTTCGAGAGCATACTGTTCAAGCTACCGAAAACACGCCCTGACCGAAAACCCTGCCCGAGCAGATCGCCGCGGTGCGCCACACACTCACCGACATGGGAACGGCTACGCCGGAGCAGATCGCCCGCCGTTTCCTCCGCGCCCGCACGACCGCCGTGCAGTCGCTGCTCGAAAGCCTCGCGGCACTCGGGCAGGCCGAGGTGCAGGAGGACGGCCGCTACGCCGCGTGAGGAATGGAGGCGCAGATGATCGACGAGATCGCACGCAACATCGACCCGAGGCTCAACAACGTGAATGGCCGCGTTTTCTATTCGGGCCGCGCGGCCTTCGAAGGCCAGGGCCGGGTCTATGTGCTGGGGTACAACCCCGGCGGCGCCCCGGACGAACACGAAGGAGAGACGATTTCCGCTCACACACGCTACGTGCTGGATGAAACGCCTGCGTGCTGGTCCGCCTATTGCAACGATAGCTGGATGGGGAAGGCGCCCGGGCAAAAGCCCCTCCAGAGGCGAGTGCGGCATTTGCTGAATGCGCTGGGCCTCGACCCGCGAGAGACACCCAGCAGCAATCTGATCTTCAAGCGGTCGTCAAACAGTTCGGCCTTCACAACGGCTGAGAAGAAGGAATTGGCGGAGGCCTGCTGGCCTGTGCACGATGCAGTCCTGCGCCTGCTGGCCCCTTCGGCAATCATCTGCCTCGGCCATGAAGCCGGAGACCAAGTACGCCGCCGCGTCGGTGCGACCCAGAAACTCGACACCTTTACCGAGCGCAACGGCCGTGAATGGAGCAGCCATGCCTATAAAGCTCCAAGTGGTTTGCTGGTGTTCTCGCTCACTCATCCAGGCCGCGCGGACTGGACCGCTGCCCCATCCGACCCCTCCCCCTTCGTCCGGGATATGCTGCGACAGACAGCCTGACGGGCGGGAATGATGCAGAACTCAACCGTGGCCAAGGAGTGCGCCGAATGACGATGTGGATGGTCCGCGCGGAAGTGGGCGGCAGGCTCTTTCAGGCCTTTGTCGAGCGCAGCCTCGTTGCCGTTGGCGGTGCGGAATTCGGGGACTTGAGTACGCTCACGACGCGCGAGCAAGTGCTTGCCCGCGTGAAGGCCCACCGGCCGGAGTGGAAGCCCCAAACCCAGATCGTTTCGGCGGGTGTGCTGTTCCGCATGCTGCGCCAGATCGAGGAAGGCGACCGCGTCGTCACCTACGACCCACAGCGCCGGGTCTACCGGATCGGTATCATCGCCGGCCCCTACCGCCACGACATGAACTTCGACGGGGAGCACCCGGCCGTCCGCCCGGTGCGCTGGGAGAGCCAGGAAATCCCACGCGACACGCTATCGACCAGTACAAAGAACTCACTGGGCTCGACGCTGGCGGTGTTTCGCGTGCCCGACGATGCCGCGGCAGACGTCCTTCGCGCGCTGCGGAACGAGCCGGAGGCAGCAGCCAACGTCGCGGAGACGGAGGAAGTCGAAGAGCAGTTCCTGCTTCACGACATCGAAGAGCGCAGCGTCGAGTTCATCAAGGACCGAATCGTCCGGCTGGACTGGAACGAGATGCAGGAGCTTGTGGCGGGCTTGCTACGCGCGATGGGCTACAAGACCCGCGTGTCGCCCAACGGCCCGGATCGAGGCAAGGACATCGTTGCCTCGCCCGATGGTTTCGGCTTCGAGGACCCGCGTATCGTCGTCGAAGTGAAGCACCGGCCTGGCACCCAGATGGGGGCCCCGCAAATCCGCGGCTTCCTGGGCGGCCGGCATCCCGGCGACAAGGGCCTTTACGTCAGCACCGGCGGCTTCTCCAAGGACGCCCAATACGAGGCCGAGCGGGCAAACATCCCGATCACGCTCATGGACCTGGACGAGCTCGTGAAGGCGATCCTCGACAACTACGACGCAATGGACACCGAAACCCAGCGGCTCGTCCCACTCAAGCGGATCTTCTGGCCGGTAGCGTGAAGGGGCTTGGGGTGCGCCATTCCGGCTTAAAGGCCGGCTCTATGGGGTGGTACTTGTGACTCGGTAGATACTGTTTGGATGGACCACCTCCTCGATGAGGGCTAGCCTTGTTGCTGCCTGGGAGCGAAAATGGTCATATGGCGAGAAAATAGGATAACCCGTGATGTCTCAGGAAGCAGACGAATTAGAAGAGCTAAACGATCCAGAATTTACCGAGGACGATACGTCGGAGACACCCCCGAGCGATATTGTAGCGTACAATGAACTTCGCTCGTGTGCTGACTTGGCGCGAATGACAGAAGACGGGACCATTGAGCTGCAGCCGGACTTTCAAAGAGACGTTGTTTGGAATTCCGCCGAGCAATCGCGATTTATCGATTCCTTGGTAAAGCAGCTTCCGATTCCAAGTATGTGTTTTGCTCTGGATCACACTAAAGATACATGGATCGTAATTGACGGTCTTCAGAGAATGACTTCGATCGTTAATTTCCTCACGGGTGGAGACTGGCGACTATCGCGCCTAGATGACATTGACGCCCGCCTTTCCGGCAAGCTCGCTGCTTCATTCAAGACGGGTAAAGGCGAAGAGAAGCGAATTTACGATCGGGTCCAAAATAAGACGCTGCCCATTACGGTGCTTCGATGCGAATTTTCGAAGCGATCTCACATGGAGTACCTGTTTACGGTTTTTCACAGGCTGAATTCGGGTGGTGCAAAGCTGAACAACCAGGAAATACGGAATTGTATCTTTAGTGGACCGTTCAACAATCTCTTGCGAGACCTTGATCAACTTGAGAGTTGGCGAAGGTTTAATCAAATGCAACCGGGTAAAAATTACCGCTTTGTAAAGCAAGAGGTAATACTAAGGATATTTGCGTTTGCAGAGGAGCTGAGCAGTTACTCGGGCCAGATTGGCAAGTTTTTAAACGACTATATGCACCCTCGGCGACACCTGAGGGCTGAAGAAATCGAAACAAAGCGCCAGCTCTTTACACAAACCTGCGATGCCATCGATAGGATCTATCCCGACGGCCCCGGTGACCGCTTCCCGACTGCTGTAACGGAGGCCCTATTTGTCGGTGTGATGAAAAACATTGATCACGTGGCGGCCCTGTCAGGCGATGAGTTGGCGGCACGCTTCGCCGAGCTAAGGGCCTCTAAGCCTTTCAGTGAAGAGGATCTATCTGAGGGGCTTTCGAAAAGGGACAAGGTCACCCGGCGCATCGAAAAGGCGGTTGATATTTTCGCGCCATGATTTCCTATTCCTATATAGAGCGGAATTTAAAGTCCTTGGACCTCCGTTATCGTAATAGCAGGAGTATACAGGATGCAAATTTTGCAAGTAAATTAGCAATCTTAGAACTCTGCGGGTGGATTGAAGAGTCGATGGATGATTGTATATTAAGGGCGAGCGTTAGATCTCTTAATGATTATAATAATAGGAAATATTTGGTGAATAAACTAAATAAAATATATGGATTCGATTATGAAAATCATTTTAAATCAATGATAGTGCAGATCGTTGGAATAATTGGTTATGAGAAGCTTTCAAAGATGGTTTCAACGCCTGTGCGCGTAAAATTTGTCGAAGAGTTAAAAAATTTGAAGCGTAAAAGAGATTCGTTGGCGCATACCTATACAAGAGGCGTGACCAATCATTATGATGCGCCTTCGATAACGATTGGTCGATATTCTGATCTGAAGGCAGGGCTTGGTGAATATGATTCCGCGCTACGAAGATACTGTCGCTAGAATTCTACCCATAGCGCCAAAGGTTTCCGAGGTGTGGCGATCAGCTATCCATCATTGAATCTGGTGGGCAACATCAGTTGGTCGCAAAACTGAAGCGCCTGCAGTCATAAGGGGGGTGTGTGTGGGGTGGGCTCCCGGTGGGCTAGTGCGCCGTGCGCCGGAGATGCCCATTACACCATGCTTCCCCTTCCGGCTATTAAGCGTCCCCTCACTAATCCGGCGGCTTTTCTCAGGGGAGCGCACTTAGCATGGCCCTCGTAGCCGCGCAGCGCCTCGGTTGCTAAGATTTCTCTTAATGGCCTGATCTGAGCGCCGTTTGGTCCCTCATCTGAATGGGGAGTCCGTCAACCCAGAGGAGACGGACGATGCGCAAGAGCAGGTTCACCGAGGAGCATATAATCGTGATCTCTGCGGATCAGGAGTGTGGCCTGGCGGCAGCAGAGGTTTGACGCCGGCACGGGATCCACCAGACGGGGTTTTTCAAGTGGAAGAGGAAGTTCGGCGAGATGGATGTGTCGCACGCGCGGCAACTAAAATGCTGGAAGCTGAGAACACCCGGCTGAAGACGCTACCGGCCGACCAGATGCTGGACGATGTTGTCTTGACAAATCTGCTAGGGAAGTCCTGACGACGCCCCTGGAACGAGGGACGGCAGCTCTGCGGGCGATGTCAGCGCACGACATTTCCAAGCGCCGGGCCCGCGGGCTCCTCGGCGTCGATCCGAATACCGTCAGACGCGAGCGCGTGTCGGGCAACGCTCAATTCGTCCCTTGCACCACCGGGGCCGGCCACACATGACAACACCCTTGCAAGTGTGTCAGGTATGGAGCTCATTCGGGTGCGAGAAAGCTTTGCAGGCAGCTTTCAAGTAAGCACTGGTCTCGTGTCTCGCACTCCCAAACGACCAAAACCCGCCATCCGGCTTCAGCCAACGCCTTTTGTGCGGCGGCGTCGCGCTCGACGTTCCGCTTGAGTTTCGGTCCCCAGTAGGCAGTGTTCGACTTCGGTACTCGACCGTCGAGGCAGGCAGCCTTATCGTGCTGGTGCCAGAAGCACCCGTGGACGAAGATCGCGGCACGCCGTGGACCGAACACGAGGTCGGGTTTGCCGGGGAGGTCCTTTCGATGGAGGCGATACCGGTAGCCAAGACGGTGAACAAGACGGCGAACCACCATCTCGGGTTTCATGTCTTTGCTGCGGATGCGGCGCATATTCTCGCTTCGCCGCTGCGGCGATAGCTTGTCCATTCTAAATCGGTCGCCCGTACTTTTCCGCTAGGTCCTTTTCGGCCTGTGTCGAGGGCCTGAAGGGAACAAAGTCAGCAATAGGTAACCCGAGCGCAGTCATGAGCTTGCGATCATATTCCTTCGACAGAATCAGAATGCCTTCATTTCTTAAAATGTCGCGAGTTCCCCTGCCACCATCCGCTCTGACCCGTCGCATGAAGTCCTTCTGCTGCCCGACGCCCTGGACCGCCTCACGAGTGACCGGCATATTCAGTGTTGCCCGAAAGAGACGCTTCATGCGTTCATTTCCATGCTTTCCAGCGAAGATATGATCTACCTCATCATCGCTAAGGCTGCGCCAGAAGTTGGGGGGATACGGTAACTGTTTGAATATCCATAGTATGTTTTCCCAAGCTTCGGCCCTAAGGCTGGTCTTCTTGTCCTTGTTCTGTCCTTGGCGCAGGTATTCGGGGCGGGCGATGACGAGGCCGAGGTAGCAAAGGGCGGTCTTTTCATCTGCTGCACTTAGGATACAGGGATGGCCGATTGCCTCAGTTGGGATCATCCATCCACTGCTCATAGTGTGCTTGATGTCCACGTCATGACCGCAAAGAACGGTATCCAACCGGCCGCGCGGCAGGTTCAACTCTGCCCGCAACATAATCTCAACAAGCGTGCCGATGTAAGTGCGCTCGACCTTCTCAAGTTGCGCATAGCTCCGGCGTCGCGTTGTGGCGGTCTTGATTACCCAATCAATTTCCCGGCGAAGCATCGCTGGAATCCGGGACTCCAAACCGTCAGGTCCACCCGCTCGCTCCTGAATGTCTTTGAGAATCTTGTCGAGAACCACGAAATCAGGGTGACCGGGGGCGACGATGCTCGCTGGGATCTTTTTCTTCATGAACTCCAACCCTTTCGGGCCGGAGTCTTCTCACGCGGTTCGCGACGAGTCCACTAGCTCAAGCAGTGAGCCGTGCCGTCCGTCCGGATAGGGCTTCCTTGATCTGGGCCGAGACAGCACGCGCGACCGGAGGAGGGAACGCGTTGCCTACTTGCCGATACGCGTTCGTCTTTCGGCCAACAAATTTCCAGTCATCAGGGAACCCTTGGATTCGGGCGACCATTTGAACGGTTAATCGAGGCATTCCAACAAAGTCAGGACCAGGCGCCGTTTCCGCAATCGTCTTGCCGTTCACGCCCAGCATCTGCCAAGCTCGACGTGCCCGGGTCGGACCGAGATCAGGTCCACCATGCTTCTTCGATCCACCCACAATGGTGGGCGCAATCTCGTCCGCGCGCTCGGCCCAAGCCTTGGCACCCGGCCAGCCACCCTCAGCCATTAGGTCGCGAAGAACCTTTCCTACCGTCGGCGGGTTTTGGTGCCGTTCCTCCGGCCACTCAAACCCGTCAGCATGGTCTCTCTGGACCGCGACAATCACGACCCTTGGGCGCAGTTGCGGAACGCCGAAGTGAGAGGCATTCAGGAGCCGCCAGTCGGTCACGTATCCGAGCTGACTCAATTGCCGCTTGAGCCCCTCCCGGTAATCGAAGAACACGGCGTCCAAGAAGCCCCGGACATTCTCGATCATCACGGCGCGGGGTCGGATAGCATCGACGATGTCCAACGCGTCGGGAAACAGGTTGCGCTCGTCTTTTTCACCGAGTTGCTTCCCCGCAACTGAGAAGGGTGGGCACGGCAGACCTCCGGCGACGAGATCGATGCCACGAAACTTGTGGGCATCCTCTTTGAAGCGGCGGAGATCATCCTCGATAACGTTCCAGCTTGGCCGGTTTGCCGTCAGTGTCGCGCAGCAGTGGGCGTCAATCTCGACCAGTGCCTCATGGCCGAAGCCAGCCTGTTCTAGTCCTAGCGCTTGGCCACCTGCGCCTGCGCAGAGTTCCACCGACGACAACATGTAGATGGCTCCTTCTTGTAGGCCCCCATCCCTGCTCTAATCGACTCCTGCTCTGCTGTCAGCAGCGAATCGATGTTCCGGCTTTGTTTTGAGCGCTTGGTTGCGGATCAGCAATGAGTACCCGCTGCCCCCAAGCTTAATTGTATCCGGCTCATTTTGGCGTCTCCCCAAGCTTGTATCGGTGCCCAAGGCTGTGCGGCGAAACCCTCGCGCGGCATCCGTAGTCGGGCTAAGGGCAGCTGCCAATTCTGCGGGTGAGGGGCTGCGAGTTATGTTTGCTGTTACCCCACATGTTACCCCATCGTCAAAATCACCTTTTGTGGCCTTTGAGGAATTCCAATAAATCATTATTATGTATCAATAATATTGGTGCCGGCTGAGGGACTTGAACCCCCGACCCCCTGATTACAAATCAGGTGCTCTACCAACTGAGCTAAGCCGGCGCCGGGGCCGGGTCGGGGCGTCCGTAATTTGACGCGCACCATTGCCTCCCGGGCGATGCCGCGCGTTTTAGCCGATCGCGGCGCAGCTGGCCAGATGCCTTCCTCTGCGGGCGCGGTTTGCTCCGCCTGTGCGCGTGCGCGTCCCCTCGCGTGACGGCCATGCGCGCCGCCTTCGGT
Organism: Futiania mangrovi; assembly: GCF_024158125.1. Taxonomy (NCBI): domain Bacteria; kingdom Pseudomonadati; phylum Pseudomonadota; class Alphaproteobacteria; order Futianiales; family Futianiaceae; genus Futiania; species Futiania mangrovi. The sequence goes on from NZ_JAMZFT010000001.1 coordinate 404,794, forward strand.
CCTCGCGCGCTCAGGGGATGCGTTCGGGCGTGCAATCCTCTATATCTCGCGCCCGGCGCCGCCCCTTCGAAGAGAGAGTCCCACGCATGGCCCGCATCCTGATCACCAGCGCGCTCCCTTACATCAACGGCATCAAGCACCTGGGCAATCTCGTCGGCTCCATGCTGCCGGCCGATGCCTATGCCCGCTTTGCCCGCTCGCGCGGCCACGAAGTCATGCTGATCTGCGCGACCGACGAGCATGGTACGCCGGCGGAACTTGCCGCGCACGAGGCGGGCCTTCCCGTCGAGGACTATTGCGCGCAGATGCACGAGGTACAGAAGGGTCTGGGACTCCGGTTCGGCCTTTCCTTCGACTGGTTCGGCCGCTCGCACTCCTCACAGAACCACGATATCACGCAGCACCTCTACAAGAAGCTCGACGAGAACGGGCTGCTGGAGGAGGTGACCACGCGCCAGGTCTATTCCATCGACGACGGGCGCTTCCTGCCCGACCGCTACGTCATCGGCACCTGCCCGCATTGCGGCTACGAGCGGGCGCGCGGCGACCAGTGCGAAAGCTGCACGCGCGTGCTCGACCCGACCGACCTGATCGGGCCGCGCTCGGCGGTTTCCGGCTCCACCCGCATCGAGATCCGCGAATCGAAGCACCTCTTCCTGCGCCAGTCGCTGATGGTCGACCGGCTGCGCACGTGGATCGACAGCAAGACCGACTGGCCGCTGCTCGTCACCTCCATCGCGAAGAAGTGGCTGGACGAGGGGCTGAACGACCGCGGCATCACCCGCGACCTCAACTGGGGCATCCCGGTCGCCTACAAGGGCGAGGTGCGTCCCGGCTTCGAGGGCAAGGTGTTCTACGTCTGGTTCGACGCGCCCATCGAATATATCGGCGCGACGATGGAGTGGGCGGACGCCACGGGCGGCGACTGGCGGCGCTGGTGGCGCGAGGACCAGGGCGCCGGCGACGTGCGCTACATCCAGTTCATGGGCAAGGACAACGTGCCCTTCCACACGGTCGGCTTTCCCGTGACGCTGTTCGGCTCCGGCGAGCCGTGGAAGGTCGTGGACTACATCAAGGGCCTCAACTGGATGAACTATTACGGGGGCAAGTTCTCGACCTCCGGCAAGCGCGGCGTGTTCATGGACCACGCGCTAGAGCTTCTGCCAGCCGACTACTGGCGCTGGTACCTGCTTGCGAACGCGCCGGAATCGGACGATTCGAACTTCACCTGGGAGCAGTTCCAGTCCGCCATCAATCGCGACCTCGCCGACGTGTTCGGCAATTTCGTCAACCGCGTGGCGAAGTTCTGTGCCGCCCGGTTCGATGCGAAAGTGCCCGAGGGCGGCGACTACGGCCCGCTGGAGCTTGAGACGATCGCTGCGCTGGAGACCCGACTCGGCGCGCTGACCGGCCACATGGAGGCGATGGAGTTCCGCAAGTCCGCGCAGGAGCTGCGCGCGATCTGGGTCACGGGCAACGAATACCTCCAGAAGGCGGCACCCTGGACGGTCTTCAAGGCCGATTCCGTGGCGGCAGGGGCGTCGATACGTTTCGCCCTGAACCTTGGCGTGCTGTTCGCAACGCTGGCGCGGCCCTTCGTGCCGGAGACCGCGGACCGCGTCGCCGGCGCGCTTGCACCCGGCGGGACCGCGTCCGGCTGGCCGGAGAGCGTTGCGGACGCGGCTGCCCAACTTTCGCCCGGTGCGGCCATCAGCGTGCCGGAGGTGCTGTTCGCCAAGCTCGACGACGAACAGATCGCCAGCTGGAAAGCCCGCTTCGGAGGAGAGGATGCCTGAACCCATGCGTGACCTGACGATGCCCCGTGCCCGCCTGATCCCGCTCGCCCTCTGCCTTGCGCTCGCTCTGCCCGCGGGCGCGCCGGCGCTGGCGCAGCAGTCCCAGGGCGGCGCGCAGCAGCAGGGTGGCCAGCCCGAGCCGCAGCGCAAGGAAATCGACCTCTCCGCCGAGGACCTGGAGCGTCTGGCCGCCGCCTGTACCGGCGCGGTGACCGAGATCGCCGCGCGCCGGGCGCCCGCGCCCTCCATCCGGCACGGCTTCAGCGACGGTCACGTGGCCCTGATGGTCGATTACCTGCTCGACCCCTCGCTCGACGATGCCAACTGGATCGAGGCGCTGTCGCAGGCTCTCAACCGCAAGGTACAAAGGGGCGAGCTTGGCCGGATCGAGGAGCGGGAGCCCAGGGGCACCTATCTCGCGACCGGCGTGGTCGCCACGCTCGACAATGACGATGGACGCCGCGCCTTCGCGTTCTGCGAGTTCCGCGACTACCGGAAGGGGCAGGGGCCCCAGTTCGCGCGCATCCGTCTTGCCCGGTCCGAGCCCGCGCTGTTCGGGCGCTGGGTCGGCGTTCCGATGTTCTGACGCTCAGGGTCCTGTTCCGGCGGCGGGGTGGCTGCGCCGGAACAGGTCGTAGAGTGCGATGGCGGCGGCATTGGAGACGTTGAGGCTTTCCATCGCCTCGCTCATCGGAATGCGGGCGAGCAGGTCGCAGGTTTCCGCCGTGAGGCGCCGAAGACCCGTGCCCTCCGCGCCCAGTACCAAGGCCACGCGTGCGCCCATCTCCACGGTGTCGAGCCTGGCAGAAGAGCCGCCCGCCAGCCCGATTCGCCAGTAGCCGAGGTCGGCAAGCTCCTCCAGCGCGCGGGCGAGGTTGGTTTCCCGCGCGATCGCGACGGTTTCCGCCGCACCGGACGCGGCCTTCGCAAGCGCGCCGAAGAGCGGGGGGGAGTGCCGCTCCTGCATCACCACGCCCGCGACGCCGAAGGCGGCCGCGCTGCGCAGGATCGCGCCCACATTGTGCGGGTCGGTAACCTGGTCGAGGACGAGGACGGGCCCTTCGCGCCGGGCAATGTCCGACAGCGCGACGGAGGGCAGGTCCGCCGCCTCGATCGCGAGTCCCTGGTGCACCGTGCCCGGCCCGAGGAGGCGGTCGAGGTCGCGTGCCTCCATCGATTCGGGTTTGGGATGGTCGGCGGCGAGGTGCGGGGCTGCCTGATCGAGCATGGCGGGCGTGCCGGCGATGCGGCGCACCCGCCGCGCCGGATTGGCGAGCGCGGCCAGCACTGCATGGGTGCCCCAGATCCAGCCGCCATGGCCGGCGGGACGCTGCGGGCCTTTCGGACCGTGGCGGGCGGCATGGGAACGGATATCGCGGCGGGAGACTTTCTTCGGTCGCATGGGCGAAAGGGATAGCCGATCCCGGGGCTGCGTGCCAGCGGGTGCGCGAGGCTCTCTTGCGGCGGCCTGACCGGCACTCGACAGGGAAGGGGCGGAGATGACGGAAGAGATGATGCAGAGCGACGTACGCCGAAAAGACGTGGGCCGCAGGGTACGGGACGTCGAGAGCGCCTACGCCCTGTTGCGCCTGACGGCGGACTTTCTCGCCGCCATCCTGTTCCTCGCCGGAAGCGTCGCATTCCTCTGGCCGTCATGGGCAGATTTCGCCGTCTGGTGCTTCATCGTGGGCAGCGCCTTCTTCCTGATGAAGCCTGCGATGCGGCTGGCGAGCCTTGCCCACGCCCGTTCCATCGCGCACGAGGCGAAGCTCGAGCTTGGCATGCTCGAACGGCGGATCAGGCCCTTCTGACGGGGTGCCCCGCCGCCCGGTGCGGAATTCGGCCGGGCGGGGCTTGACACACCTTCGTCAGGAAGGATAGTTCCCCGGCCTCAGCCGGAGTTCTGGCTTCGGTTGCGCGGGCGGAGGGGTGCCCGAGTGGTTAAAGGGGACGGACTGTAAATCCGTTGGCTTTGCCTACGTTGGTTCGAATCCAACCCCCTCCACCATCCGCGCACTAGGGCCATGCATCCCGGCCGGTGCCGCCGCGGGCGCGCCAAGGCGCGGGTGTAGCTCAATGGTAGAGCAGCAGCCTTCCAAGCTGACGACGAGGGTTCGATTCCCTTCACCCGCTCCATCCGCCGCGCGTGCGGCCCCGATGCGGGCAATCGCGCGCGTCCTCGCCCATCGGCACTTGAATTTTGCGGAATTTCGACCTAAACGCCGCCCCTAGTCAGCCGCTGGGGGATGGGCCCGCTGCGGCCACCCTTGTGCAATGCCGGTCAAATCAGGGAAGTACCATGGCGAAGAGCAAGTTTGAGCGGACGAAGCCGCACTGCAACATTGGGACGATTGGTCACGTTGACCATGGGAAGACCTCGTTGACGGCAGCGATCACGAAGGTTCTTGCGGAGACGGGTGGGGCGACCTATTCGGCGTACGACCAGATCGACAAGGCACCTGAGGAGAAGGCGCGGGGGATCACGATTTCGACGGCGCACGTGGAGTATGAGACGGAGAACCGTCACTACGCGCACGTCGACTGCCCGGGCCACGCGGACTATGTGAAGAACATGATCACGGGCGCGGCGCAGATGGACGGCGCGATCCTGGTTGTTTCTGCTGCTGACGGCCCGATGCCCCAGACGCGCGAGCACATTCTGCTGGCGCGCCAGGTTGGCGTTCCGGCTCTGGTTGTGTTCCTGAACAAGGTCGACATGGTCGACGACGAGGAGCTTCTGGAGCTTGTGGAGATGGAAGTTCGGGAGCTTCTGAGCTCGTACGACTTCCCCGGGGACGACATTCCGATCGTGAAGGGCTCTGCGCTGTGCGCGCTGGAGGACCGGAGCCCGGAGATCGGCCACGACGCGATCCTGGAGCTGATGCGTGCGGTTGACGCCTACATTCCGCAGCCGGAGCGTCCGAAGGACCAGCCGTTCCTGATGCCGATCGAGGACGTGTTCTCGATTTCGGGCCGCGGCACGGTCGTCACGGGCCGGGTTGAGCGCGGCGTGGTGAAGGTGGGCGAGGAAGTCGAGATCGTGGGCATCCGCCCGACGACGAAGACGACGGTCACGGGCGTTGAGATGTTCCGCAAGCTGCTTGACCAGGGCGAGGCTGGCGACAACATCGGCGCGCTGCTGCGGGGTGTGGACCGCGAGGGTGTGGAGCGCGGCCAGGTGCTGTGCAAGCCGGGCTCTGTGAAGCCGCACACGAAGTTCAAGGCGGAAGCGTACATCCTGACGAAGGAAGAGGGCGGGCGTCACACGCCGTTCTTCACGAACTACCGTCCGCAGTTCTACTTCCGGACGACGGACGTGACGGGCGTGGTTCACCTTCCCGAGGGTGTGGAGATGGTGATGCCGGGCGACAACATCGCGATGGAGGTCGAGCTGATCGCGCCGATCGCGATGGAAGAGAAGCTGCGCTTTGCGATCCGCGAAGGCGGCCGCACGGTCGGCGCCGGCGTCGTCGCCGCGATCATCGAGTAACACGAAGGAACGAGAGCGCCCCCGGCCAAAACAAACCGGCCGGGGCAGCTCACGCCGCGACACCTTGGGCGCCTCCACCCGGAATACCGGGCGGGGGCGCCCTCGCGTCTTCGGCGGGACCGGGCAGGGGGCGGCTGCAGGCCTCCGAAAGGGCACGATTCGGCCTTGCCGTGGCCGCCCCGGTTCGGTAAGAAGCGCCGGCCTGAAGTGAGAATTCGCTTGCAGGGGTGTAGCTCAGTTGGTAGAGCAGCGGTCTCCAAAACCGCAGGTCGGGGGTTCGAGTCCCTCCGCCCCTGCCACCTCCGACCGGAGTGTGGCGGGACCGGACTTTCGAGTGACGGCGCGGCGCCGCGGGAAAGCTGGCGTGTCGCGCCATTGCGCATTGAGGGTAGACGATGGCCAAACCAAGCCCCGGACAGTTTGCCCAGCAGGTCCGGCAGGAAGCGAACAAGGTCACCTGGCCGACGCGGAAGGAGACCGCGATCACCACGGTGATGGTGTTTATCATGGTCGCGGTGATGGCCGTCTTCTTCCTGCTCACGGATCAGGTGGTCAGCTTTGCGGTCCGCACGATTCTTGGTCTTGGCGGCTGAGGCGCAGGGAAGTCGATGACGCATCAGTGGTATATCGTCCACACCTACTCGAACTTCGAGAAAAAGGTGGCGGAATCGATCCGCGAGGAGGCGCACCGCAAGGGCCTCGACGACAAGTTCGAGGAGATCCTCGTGCCGACCGAGGACGTGGTGGAGGTGCGCCGCGGCCAGAAGGTGAAGGCCGAGCGGCGCTTCTTCCCCGGTTACGTCATCGTCAAGATGCAGATGACCGACGACACCTATCACCTGGTGAAGGACACGCCGCGCGTGACCGGCTTCCTGGGCTCCGGCAAGAAGCCCATGCCGATCTCGGAGCGCGAGGTCGCCAACATCATGCACCAGGTCCAGGAAGGCGTGGAGCGGCCGAAGCCGTCCGTGTCCTTCGAGGTGGGCGAGCAGGTGCGCGTGATCGATGGCCCGTTCCAGTCCTTCTCCGGCCTCATCGAGGAGGTCGACGAGGAGCGGTCGCGGGTCAAGGTCGCCGTTTCGATTTTCGGCCGGGCTACCCCGGTCGAGTTGGAGTACGGCCAGGTCGAGAAGACCTGACCGTCGTCCGCGTGGGAGGCGCATCCGTCCTTGTCGCCAGGGGCGGGGGTGGCCGGACCACGCACCCTTCGGGGAACTGAACGGGCCCGGGCGCTTCCGGGCCGGATTTGAAGGGAGTTGTGAGCTATGGCGAAGAAGATCGTCGGCAGCCTGAAGCTGCAGGTGCCTGCCGGCAAGGCCAACCCGTCCCCGCCGATCGGTCCGGCGCTGGGTCAGCGCGGCCTGAACATCATGGAATTCTGCAAGGCGTTCAATGCCCAGACCCAGGGCATGGAGCCGGGCATGCCGATTCCGGTCGTGATCACCGTCTACCAGGACAAGTCCTTCACCTTCGCGATGAAGACGCCGCCGGCGAGCTTCTTCCTGAAGCGGGCAGCCAGCGTCGGCAAGGGCTCCAAGGCCCCGGGCCGCGAAGGCGCCGGCTCGGTGACGATGGCGCAGGTGCGCGAGATCGCCGAAGCCAAGATGAAGGATCTGAACGCAAACGACGTCGAGGCCGCCATGCAGATGGTCATCGGCTCCGCGCGTTCGATGGGCCTCGAGGTGAGGGACTGACCATGGCCAAGATCGGAAAGCGCCTCAATGCACTGAAGTCGGGCGTAGATGCCCGTCAGCTTTACCCGCTGGGTGAGGCGATCAGCCTCGTGAAGGCGAACGCGAACGCGAAATTCGACGAGACGGTCGAGGTCGCCGTGAACCTCGGCGTCGATCCGCGCCACGCCGACCAGATGGTTCGCGGCGTCTGCGCCCTGCCGCATGGCACGGGCAAGACGGTGCGCATCGCGGTCTTCGCGCGCGGCGACAAGGCGGACGAGGCGAAGGCGGCGGGCGCCGACATCGTCGGGGCCGAGGAGCTGGTCGAGCAGATCCAGGGCGGCAAGATCGACTTCGATCTCTGCATCGCGACGCCGGACATGATGGGCCTCGTCGGCCGCCTCGGCAAGGTGCTGGGCCCGCGCGGCCTGATGCCGAACCCGCGTGTCGGTACCGTGACGCCGGACGTCAAGGGCGCCATCGACAGCGCCAAGGCCGGCCAGGTGCAGTTCCGCGTCGAGAAGGCGGGGATCGTGCACGCCGGCGTCGGCAAGGCTTCGTTCGACGCGGACAAGCTGGAAGAGAACATCCGGGCCTTCGTCGACGCGGTCGTGAAGGCGAAGCCCACGGGTGCCAAGGGCACCTATGTGAAGAAGGTTGCGCTGAGCTCCACGATGGGGCCCGGCGTGCGGATCGACGTCTCGAGCGTGGCAAGCGCCTGAGACGCCGGTGGAGGGGCGCGGCCGGTTCGCCGGATGCGCCTCGCCTCCTGTCCGAGACTGCAGGTGTCTCAAGGGTTTGCCCGAGGGACTTAATGTCTGCCTGCAATAGACAGGGTTGCAAGTTTTTGGGGCTGGGAACGGCCCGGACGGCTTGAGCCCTGGGACAGGCTAGCGCGCCGCACATCCGTTTCGGCGGGTTTGCGGCGGTCCCGAAGCGGGCGGACGGGGAATGAGCCCCGCCGTCCTGAAGTGTGGAGCGAGAGGTGGATAGAGCCGAGAAGAAAGCACAGGTCGAGGAGCTCGGTCGGGTGTTTTCCGAGGCCGGCGTGGTAGTGGTTACGCACTACTCCGGGCTCTCCGTCGCCGAAATGACGGACCTGCGCGTGCAGATCCGTGATGCGGGGGCGAACTTCAAGGTCATCAAGAACCGCCTCGCCAAGATCGCTCTCGAAGGCACGGACGTGGCATCGATCGGCGGGCTCCTGACGGGCCCCACGGCGATTGCCTGGTCCGCGGATCCCGTGGCCGCACCGAAGGTCGTCAGTGAGTTCTCCAAGAAGAAGGAGAAGCTCGTGATCATCGGTGGCGCGCTCGGTCAGCAGGCGCTCGATGCGGATGGGGTGAAGGCACTTGCCTCGCTGCCGTCGATCGACGAACTGCGGGCCAAGCTCGTCGGCCTGTTGCAGACGCCCGCAAGCCGGGTTGCCGCGGTGCTTCAGGCGCCGGGCGGCCAGGTGGCGCGCGTGCTCAACGCCTACGCCACGAAGGACGCCGCCTGAGAGGCGGTCTTTGCGTCAGGGTTCAAGCGTCTAAGGAAACTGAGAAATGTCTAAGCTGGAACAACTCGTTGAAGAACTCTCCTCGCTGACCGTCATGGAAGCCGCCGAGCTTTCCAAGATGCTCGAGGAGAAGTGGGGCGTCTCTGCCGCGGCTCCGGTCGCGGTTGCGGCTGCGGCCGCTCCGGGCGCGGCTGCGGAAGCCGCCGAGGAGAAGACCGAGTTCGACGTGATCCTCGCCGATGCCGGCGACAAGAAGATCAACGTCATCAAGGAAGTCCGTGCGATCACGGGCCTCGGCCTCAAGGAAGCCAAGGACCTGGTCGAGGGCGCGCCGAAGCCTGTGAAGGAAGGCGCCTCCAAGGACGAGGCCGAGAAGATCAAGAAGCAGCTCGAAGAAGCCGGCGCGAAGGTCGAGCTGAAGTAAAGAGATCGGTGGGCCGCATCTTGTCACTGGCCCCCGACCCAATGCGGCGGCGGCTCCGGGAGGGTTCTCCCGGGGCCGTCCGCCTGCGTTTTGGAACAGGCATTTGCGTTTTTACATATTCGATTGTTTCCGCCGGCAGATTTTGGGCCGGCAGACGCTGAGCGAGGCAGGACATGACGAAGGTTGAAACCTTTTCCGGCGTGAAGCGGGTTCGCAAGCATTTCGGGCACATCCCCGAGGTCGCGCGCATGCCGAACCTGATCGAGGTCCAGAAAAGCTCGTACGATCAATTCCTGCTCATGGACACCACCCATGAGGAGCGCGGCGACGACGGTCTGAACGGGGTCTTCAAGTCGGTGTTCCCGATCAAGGACTTCTCCGAGACTGCGATCCTGGAGTTCGTGCGCTACGAGTTTGAGGCGCCGAAGTTCGACATGGACGAGTGCATGCAGCGCGGCATGACCTATGCCGCGCCGCTCAAGGTGACGCTTCGCCTCATCGTGTTCGATGTCGACGAGGACACCGGCGCGAAGTCCGTGAAGGACATCAAGGAGCAGGACGTCTACATGGGCGACATGCCGCTCATGACGCAGCACGGCACGTTCATCGTGAACGGGACCGAGCGCGTGATCGTCTCGCAGATGCACCGCTCGCCGGGCGTGTTCTTCGACCACGACAAGGGCAAGACGCACTCCTCGGGCAAGCTGCTGTTCGCCGCGCGCGTGATCCCGTATCGCGGCTCCTGGCTCGACTTCGAATTCGACGCCAAGGACATCCTGCACGTCCGCATCGACCGGCGCCGCAAGCTGCCGGTGACGACGCTGTTCTATGCGCTCGGCATGGACCGCGAGGAGATCCTCAAGAACTTCTACGACGCCGCCGTTTACCGGAAGGTGAAGAACGGCTGGGCGACGCCCTTCCACCCCGACCGGATGCGCGGCGTGAAGCTCGCCCACGACCTTATCAACGCCAAGGACGGCTCGGTCGCGGCGGAAGCGGGCAAGAAGATCACACCGCGCCTGGCCCGCAAGCTGAAGGAAGAGGGACTCGACGATGTCCTCGTAACCGACGAGGAACTGGCGGGCCGCTACGTTGCCGAGGACCTGATCAACCCGGAGACGGGCGAGGTCTATGTCGAGGCCGGCGACGAGCTGGACGTCAACAAGATCGCTGCCCTGGTCGAGGCGGGCTACGACGAGCTGGCGGTGCTCGACATCGACCACGTGTCGAAGGGCGCACACCTGCGCAACACGCTGGCCATCGACAAGAACGACGGGCGCGAGCAGGCGCTGATCGACATCTACCGGGTGATGCGCCCGGGCGAGCCGCCGACGCTCGAGACGGCGGAGGCGCTGTTTCACGGTCTGTTCTTCGATTCCGAGCGCTACGACCTTTCCGCGGTCGGCCGCGTGAAGATGAACATGCGCCTCGAACTCGACGCCGCGGACACGGTCCGCACGCTGCGCAAGGAAGACATCCTGGCCGTCGTGAGGGCGCTGCACGACCTGCGCGACGGGCGCGGCGAGATCGACGATATCGACCACCTCGGCAACCGCCGGGTGCGCTCGGTCGGCGAGCTGATGGAGAACCAGTACCGTATCGGCCTGCTGCGCATGGAGCGCGCGATCAAGGAGCGCATGAGCTCCGTCGAGATCGACACGGTCATGCCGCAGGACCTGATCAACGCCAAGCCGGCGGCGGCCGCGGTGCGGGAATTCTTCGGTTCCTCGCAGCTGTCGCAGTTCATGGACCAGACGAACCCGCTGTCGGAAGTGACGCACAAGCGGCGCCTATCCGCGCTCGGGCCGGGCGGCCTCACGCGGGAGCGGGCGGGCTTCGAGGTGCGGGACGTGCACCCGACGCACTACGGCCGGATCTGCCCGATCGAGACGCCGGAAGGTCCGAACATCGGCCTCATCAACTCGCTCGCGACCTATGCGCGCGTAAACAAGTACGGCTTCATCGAGACGCCGTACCGCAAGGTGAAGGACGGCCAGGTCTCGAATGACGTGGTCTATCTCTCCGCCATGGAGGAAGGCCGCTACACGATCGCCCAGGCGAACGCCGACCTCGACGAGAACGGCCGCTTCGTCCGCGATCTCGTGTCGTGCCGGACCGGCGGCGACTTCACCATGACGACGCCGGACCAGATCGAGTACATGGACGTCTCGCCGAAGCAGCTCGTTTCGGTGGCCGCGGCGCTCATCCCGTTCCTCGAGAACGACGACGCCAACCGCGCGCTCATGGGCTCGAACATGCAACGCCAGGCCGTGCCGCTGGTGCGCGCCGAGGCGCCGCTCGTCGGCACCGGGATGGAGGCTGTCGTGGCCCGCGATTCCGGCGCCGCCATCGCCGCGCGCCGCACGGGCGTGATCGAGCAGGTGGACGCGACCCGGATCGTGGTCCGCGCGACCGAGGAGAAGGATCCGGCAAGGCCAGGCGTCGACATCTACCGTCTGCTGAAGTTCCAGCGCTCCAACCAGAACACCTGCATCAACCAGCGTCCGCTGGTGAAGGTGGGCGACAAGGTGCAGGCGGGCGACATTATCGCCGACGGCCCGTCGACGGACCTGGGCGAGCTTGCGCTCGGCCGCAACATGCTCGTCGCCTTCATGCCGTGGAACGGCTACAACTTCGAGGACTCCATCCTGCTGTCGGAGCGCGTGGTGCGCGACGACGTCCTCACCTCGATCCACATCGAGGAGTTCGAGGTGATGGCCCGCGACACCAAGCTCGGGCCGGAGGAGATCACCCGCGACATCCCGAACGTGGGCGAGGAAGCGCTGCGCAATCTCGACGAGGCCGGCATCACCTATGTCGGTGCCGAGGTCGAGGCGGGCGACATCCTGGTCGGCAAGGTCACGCCGAAGGGCGAAAGCCCGATGACGCCGGAGGAGAAACTGCTCCGCGCGATCTTCGGCGAGAAGGCGTCGGACGTGCGCGACACCTCGTTGCGGCTGCCCCCGGGCGTCTCCGGCACGGTGGTCGAGGTGCGCGTGTTCAACCGCCACGGCGTCGACAAGGACGAGCGCGCCCAGCAGATCGAGCGTGACGAGATCGAGCGGCTGGCAAAGGACCGCGATGACGAGCGCGCCATCCTCGAGCGGTCGATCTACGGTCGCCTGAAGGAGATCCTGCTCGGCAAGGAAGTGGCGAAGGGGCCGAAGGGCGTGAAGTCCAAGGCGCCGGTCACCGAGGAGATGCTGGGCGAGCTTTCGCGCGGGCAATGGTGGCAGATCGCCATCGCCGACGACCAGGTCATGGCCGAGATCGAGGCGCTCAAGGCCCAGTTCGACCAGTCGACCGACCGGCTGAACCGCCGCTTCGAGGACAAGGTCGAGAAGGTGCGGCGCGGCGACGAACTGCCGCCGGGCGTGATGAAGATGATCAAGGTCTTCATCGCCGTGAAGCGCAAGATGCAGCCGGGCGACAAGATGGCTGGCCGCCACGGGAACAAGGGTGTCGTCTCCAAGATCATCCCGGTCGAGGACATGCCCTATCTCGAGGATGGCACGCCCGTCGACATCGTGCTGAACCCGCTGGGCGTGCCCTCGCGCATGAACGTCGGCCAGATCCTCGAGACGCACATGGGCTGGGCGTCGGCCGGTCTCGGCCGGCAGGTCCGCGTGGCGGTCGAGGCGTGGCAGCGCACCGGTGACACCGGGGCCGTGCACGAGGCGCTGCAGAAGGTCTATGGCGAGGACGTCTACAAGGACGCGTTCGATGGCCGCGGCGAGGACGAGGTCATCGAGGCCGCACGCAACGTCCAGACGGGTGTGCCGATCGCGACGCCGGTGTTCGACGGCGCGCGCGAGGAGGACATCGTTAACGCGCTGAGCGAGGCCGGGCTCGATTCCTCGGGCCAGGTGACGCTCTACGACGGGCGCACGGGCGAGGCGTTCAAGCGCAAGGTGACCGTCGGCTACATCTACATGCTGAAGCTGCACCACCTCGTGGACGACAAGATCCACGCGCGCTCCATCGGCCCCTACAGCCTCGTGACCCAGCAGCCGCTGGGCGGCAAGGCGCAGTTCGGCGGTCAGCGCTTCGGCGAGATGGAGGTGTGGGCGCTGCAGGCCTACGGTGCGGCCTACACGCTGCAGGAAATGCTGACCGTGAAGTCGGACGACGTTGCCGGCCGCACGAAGGTCTACGAGTCGATCGTCCGCGGAGAGGACAATTTCGAAGCCGGTATCCCCGAAAGCTTCAACGTTCTCGTCAAGGAAATGCGCTCGCTCGGCCTCAATGTCGAGCTGATCGATTCGGCTGAATACTGATTGGCTGCCCAGAGCGACGCCAGAGAGGAGTCCTCATGAACCAGGACCTGATGAACGTCTTCAATCCTGCGGCGACCCCGCAGACCTTCGACCAGATCAAGATCTCGATCGCGAGTCCCGAGAAGATCCTGAGCTGGTCGTACGGCGAGATCAAGAAGCCGGAGACGATCAACTACCGCACCTTCAAGCCGGAGCGGGACGGCCTGTTCTGCGCCCGGATCTTCGGTCCGGTGAAGGACTACGAGTGCTTGTGCGGCAAGTACAAGCGCATGAAATACCGCGGCATCATCTGCGAGAAGTGCGGCGTCGAGGTCACGCTGTCGAAGGTCCGGCGCGAGCGCATGGGCCACATCGAGCTGGCCTCGCCCGTCGCGCACATCTGGTTCCTGAAGTCGCTGCCGAGCCGGATCGGCCTGCTGATCGACATGCCCCTCAAGGATCTCGAGCGGGTTCTCTATTTCGAGAACTACATCGTGATCGAGCCGGGCCTGACCCCGCTGAAGCCCAAGCAGCTTCTGTCGGAGGAAGATTACATCTCCGCCCAGGATGAATATGGCGAGGACAGCTTCACCGCCGGCATCGGCGCCGAGGCGATCCGCGAGATCCTTGTCAACATGGACCTCGAGCAGGAACGCGACACGCTGCGCGTCGACCTGGCCGAGGCGACGGGCGAGCTGAAGCCGAAGAAGATCATCAAGCGGCTCAAGCTGGTCGAGGCGTTCATCGAATCCGGCAACCGGCCGGAATGGATGATCCTGACCGTCGTGCCGGTCATCCCGCCGGAGCTGCGCCCGCTGGTGCCGCTCGACGGCGGCCGGTTCGCGACGTCGGACCTCAACGATCTCTACCGCCGCGTCATCAACCGCAACAACCGCCTGAAGCGGCTGATGGAACTGCGCGCGCCCGACATCATCATCCGCAACGAGAAGCGGATGCTGCAGGAGGCCGTGGACGCGCTGTTCGACAACGGCCGGCGCGGCCGCGTCATCACCGGCGCCAACAAGCGTCCGCTGAAGTCGCTCGCGGAGATGCTCAAGGGCAAGCAGGGCCGCTTCCGCCAGAACCTGCTCGGCAAGCGCGTCGACTATTCGGGCCGTTCGGTCATCGTGGTCGGCCCGGAGCTGAAGCTGCACCAGTGCGGCCTGCCGAAGAAGATGGCGCTCGAACTGTTCAAGCCCTTCATCTACTCGCGCCTCGACGCCAAGGGCCTCAGCGCGACCGTGAAGCAGGCGAAGAAGCTCGTCGAGAAGGAGCGTCCGGAGGTGTGGGACGTGCTCGAGGAGGTGATCCGCGAGCATCCGGTCCTGCTCAACCGCGCGCCGACGCTGCACCGCCTCGGCATTCAGGCGTTCGAGCCGACGCTGATCGAGGGCAAGGCGATCCAGCTGCACCCGCTCGTCTGCGCGGCGTTCAACGCCGACTTCGACGGTGACCAGATGGCGGTCCACGTGCCGCTGTCGCTCGAGGCTCAGCTCGAAGCCCGCGTGCTGATGATGTCGACGAACAACATTCTCAGCCCGGCGAACGGCAAGCCGATCATCGTGCCGAGCCAGGACATCGTCCTCGGCATCTATTATCTGACGCTCGACCGGCCGAACGAGCCGGGCGAGGGGATGGCGTTCTCCAGCATGGCGGAGATCGAGCAGGCGCTGGAGACGGGTGCGATCACGCTGCACTCGAAGATCCAGACCCGCTACAAGACCGTCGACGACGACGGCAACCCGATCGTCCGCCGGGTCGAGACGACGCCGGGGCGCATGTTCATCGCCGAACTGCTGCCGCGCGACCCGAAGGTCAAGTTCGAGATCGTCAACCGCCTTCTCACCAAGAAGGACATCGGCGCGGTCATCGACACCGTCTATCGGCACACGGGCCAGAAGGAGACGGTCATCTTCTGCGACCGTCTGATGAAGCTGGGCTTCGCGCACGCCTGCCGGGCGGGCATCTCCTTCGGCAAGGACGACATGGTCATCCCCGAGGAGAAGCACGACCTCGTCGAGAAGACGCGCGCGCTGGTGAAGGAGTTCGAGCAGCAGTACCTCGACGGCCTCATCACGCAGGGCGAGAAGTACAACAAGGTGGTCGACGCCTGGGCGAAGTGCACCGACGCGGTTGCGGCGGCCATGATGCAGAAGATCCAGGCGGTGGAGACGGACCCGGAGAGCGGGCGCGTCAAGGACACCAACTCGATCTACATGATGTCGCACTCCGGGGCGCGCGGTTCGCCAGCCCAGATGAAGCAGCTTGCCGGCATGCGCGGCCTGATGGCCAAGCCGTCGGGCGAGATCATCGAGACGCCGATCATCTCGAACTTCAAGGAAGGCCTCTCGGTGCTGGAGTACTTCAACTCCACGCACGGCGCGCGCAAGGGCCTCGCGGACACGGCGCTCAAGACGGCGAACTCGGGCTACCTGACCCGCCGCCTGGTCGACGTGGCGCAGGACTGCATCATCCGCGAGGTCGACTGCGGCACCTCGCGCGGCCTGACGGTGCAGGCGATCATCGAGAGCGGCGAAGTCGTCGAATCCCTCGGTGAGCGTGTGCTCGGCCGGACGGCGGCGGAGGACGTCGTGCACCCCGCGACCGACGAGGTCCTGGTGAAGGCGGGCGACGAGATCGGCGAGACGATGGCGGAGACCATCGACGAGCTGGGCGTCCAGTCCGTCCTCATCCGCTCGGTGCTGACCTGCGACACCAAGAACGGTGTCTGCGCCAAGTGCTATGGCCGCGACCTCGCGCGCGGCACGCCGGTCAACATCGGCGAGGCGGTGGGCGTCATCGCCGCCCAGTCGATCGGCGAGCCGGGCACGCAGCTGACCATGCGCACCTTCCACATCGGCGGCACCGCCCAGGTGGCGGAGCAGTCGTTCGTGGAAACCTCGCAGGAGGGCACGGTCGAGCTGCAGAACAAGTCCATCGTTTCGGACAGCCAGGGCCGCGCGGTCGTGATGAACCGCAACACGCTGCTCGTCGTGCGCGACACGCATGGCAAGGAGCGGGCGAGCTACAAGCTCGCCTACGGTTCCCGCCTCATCGTGGCCGAGGGCGACAAGGTCAAGCGCGGCCAGCGCGTGGCCGAGTGGGATCCCTACACGCTGCCGATCATCACCGAGCTTTCGGGCAAGGTGAAGTTCATCGACCTCGTCGAGAACGTGTCGGTCCGTGAAGTGACGGACGAGGCGACGGGCATCTCCAGCCGCGTCGTGGTCGACTGGCGCTCCAACGCGCGCGGCGGCGACCTGCGTCCAGCCATCGCGCTGGTGGATGACAAGGGGGAGCCGGTCCGGCACGAGAACGGCAATCCGCTGCTCTATCTCCTCTCGGTGGACGCGATCCTCTCGGTCGAGGACGGCCAGCAGGTCCACGCGGGCGACGTCCTTGCGCGGATTCCGCGGGAAAGCGCCAAGACGCGCGACATCACGGGCGGTCTGCCGCGCGTGGCTGAGCTGTTCGAGGCACGCCGTCCCAAGGATCACGCGGTCATCGCCGATGTCGACGGCACCGTGCGGTTCGGTAAGGACTACAAGAACAAGCGCCGCATCATCATCGAGCCGGCGGACGAGAGTCGCGAGCCGATCGAATACCTGGTGCCGAAGGGCAAGCACATCGCCGTGCAGGAGGGGGACTTCATCTCCCGTGGCGACTATCTGCTCGACGGCAATCCGGCGCCGCACGACATCCTGGCCGTGCTCGGGGTGGAGGAGCTAGCCCGCTACCTCACCAACGAGATCCAGGACGTCTACCGGCTGCAGGGCGTGAAGATCAACGACAAGCACATCGAGGTGATCGTTCGCCAGATGCTGCAGAAGGTCGAGATCACCGACGGCGGCGAGACCACGCTGCTGGCGGGAGAGCAGGTCGACGTGCAGGAGCTGGAGGAGGTGAACGCCCGTGCCGAGCGCGAGGGCTACCGTCCGGCCACCGGGACGCCGGTTCTGCTCGGCATCACCAAGGCCAGCCTGCAGACCCGCTCGTTCATCTCAGCGGCCTCGTTCCAGGAGACCACGCGCGTGCTGACCGAGGCGTCGGTGATCGGCAAGGTCGACACGCTCGACGGCCTCAAGGAGAACGTCATCGTCGGCCGTCTGATCCCCGCGGGGACGGGTGCGATGATGAATACGCTCCGCCGCGTTGCAGGGCAGCGCGACCGCGACATCCTCGCGGCGCGCGAGGAGGCGCAGGCGCGCGCCCTCGGCGATGCCGGTGCAGCCGAGGGCGACTCGGAATCGAGCGCGGCCTGACTGGCGGCCGGAAGGCTTGAAGAACAGGGACAGGGGGCGGCCCGCGCTGCCCCCTGTCGCCTTTCAGGCCCCAGGATTTCCGGGGAATTTTCAGCTTCTGAAGATTTCGCAAACAGGGCTTGACGGGGCAGGGGGCCACCCATAGTATCCGCGCACCTTTTACGGCGGGGTACGTGGCTGCCACCAAACGGCCCCGACAGAAAGCTGCAAAAGGTCGGAACATGACGGGGCTTTTGGGCTTCGTCCTCTGAATGGCAAGCGCCGCGGGATCATCCCGACGTGCGCTGATGTTTTTTTGTTGGGCGCAAGCCCTGGAGAGCAGAGCGAGCAGGATGCCGACGATCAATCAGTTGATCCGCAAGCCGAGGAAGGCTCCGGTCGACCGGAACAAGGTTCCGGCGCTGGAGGCGTGCCCTCAGCGCCGCGGCGTGTGCACCCGCGTTTACACGACGACGCCCAAGAAGCCGAACTCGGCGCTGCGCAAGGTGGCCAAGGTCCGCCTGACGAGCGGCTACGAGGTGATCGGCTATATCCCGGGCGAAGGTCACAACCTTCAGGAGCACTCGGTGGTGCTGATCCGCGGTGGCCGCGTGAAGGACCTTCCGGGCGTGCGCTATCACATCGTTCGCGGCGTGCTCGACACGCAAGGCGTCAAGGATCGCAAGCAGCGCCGGTCGAAGTACGGCGCCAAGCGGCCGAAGTAAGGAGGGGCGCGCATGTCACGGCGGCATCGTGCAGAGAAGCGGGAAATCCTTCCCGACGCCAAGTTCGGCGACATCGTGGTTGCGAAGTTCATGAACAACCTGATGCGCGACGGCAAGAAGTCGGCGGCGGAAGGCATCGTCTACGGCGCGTTCGACCGGATCTCCGAGCGGACGAGCAAGAACCCGATCGACGTGTTCCACGAAGCGATGGGCAACGTAAGCCCGGCGATCGAGGTGCGGTCCCGCCGTGTCGGCGGTGCGACCTACCAGGTTCCGGTCGAGGTGCGCACCGAGCGCCGCCAGGCGCTGGCGATCCGCTGGCTGATCACGGCGGCGCGGGCGCGGTCCGAGCCGACCATGGTTGACCGGCTTTCGGGTGAGCTGGTCGACGCTGCCAACAACCGCGGCAACGCGGTGAAGAAGCGCGAAGACACCCACAAGATGGCAGAGGCGAACCGCGCCTTCTCCCACTACCGCTGGTAATCGACGGATATCTGGACGGCCCTACCCGGTACGGGACGAGGCGAAAGGCAGGACACCATGGCTCGCGAGACAGACCTCTCGCTCTATCGCAACATCGGCATCATGGCGCACATCGATGCCGGCAAGACGACGACGACGGAGCGCGTTCTCTTCTATACCGGCCGCAGCCACAAGATCGGCGAGGTGCACGAGGGCGCCGCGACGATGGACTGGATGGAGCAGGAGCAGGAGCGCGGCATCACCATCACGTCCGCCGCGACGACCGCCTTCTGGCCGGGCCGTGATGGCATCCGCTACCGCGTGAACATCATCGACACTCCGGGCCACGTCGACTTCACGATCGAGGTCGAGCGTTCGCTGCGCGTGCTCGACGGTGCGATTTGCGTGCTCGACGGCAACCAGGGTGTGGAGCCGCAGACCGAGACGGTGTGGCGCCAGGCCGACAAGTACAAGGTTCCCCGCATCGCGTTCGTCAACAAGATGGACAAGATCGGCGCCGACTTCTTCAACTGCGTCGAGATGCTGCAGTCGCGCGTCGCGGCCAACCCGGTTGCGCTGCAACTCCCGATCGGCGCGGAGAGCGATTTCCGCGGCGTGATCGACCTCATCGAGATGAAGGCGATCATCTGGGAAGACGAGACGCTGGGCGCGAAGTTCAACACCGTCGACATCCCCGAGGACCTGCTGGCGCAGGCTGAGGAGTGGCGCGGCAAGATGCTCGAGACAATCGTCGATCTCGACGACGACGTGATGGAAGCTTACCTCGAGGGGAACGAGCCGGATCACGCGACGATCCGCCGTCTCATCCGCAAGGGCACAAACACCTTCAAGTTCGTGCCCGTGATGTGCGGTTCTGCGTTCAAGAACAAGGGCGTGCAGCCGCTTCTCGATGCGGTTGTCGACTTTCTGCCCGCGCCGACCGACGTTGCGTCCGTGCGGGGCTTCAAGCCGGACAATGCCGAGGAAGAGGTCGTTCGCAAGACCTCCGACGAGGAGCCGTTTGCCGCGCTTGCGTTCAAGATCATGAATGATCCGTTCGTGGGGTCGCTGACCTTCGTGCGCATCTATTCGGGCGTGCTGCGCTCGGGCGACTCGGTGCTCAACTCGGTGAAGGACAAGCGTGAGCGCATCGGCCGGATGCTGCAGATGCACGCGAACCACCGCGAGGAGCTCAAGGAAGCCTTCGCCGGCGATATCGTCGCGCTTGCCGGTCTCAAGCTGACCACGACGGGCGAAACGCTGTGCGATCCGTTGAAGCCGGTCGTGCTGGAGTCGATGGAGTTCCCCGATCCGGTCATCGAGATCGCGGTGGAGCCGAAGACGAAGGCCGACCAGGAGAAGATGGCCAACGCCCTGCAGCGTCTGGCGCAGGAGGATCCGTCCTTCCGCGTCTCGACCGACCAGGAGTCGGGCCAGACGATCATCAAGGGCATGGGTGAGCTTCACCTCGACATCATCGTCGACCGCATGCGGCGCGAGTTCAAGGTCGAGGCGAACGTTGGCCAGCCGCAGGTCGCCTACCGGGAGACGATCTCGAAGTCGGCCGAGATCGACTACACCCACAAGAAGCAAACCGGCGGTTCGGGCCAGTTTGCCCGCGTGAAGATCGTTCTGGAGCCGAACGAGGTCGGCGCGGGCCGCGAGTTCGTGTCCGAGATCGTCGGCGGTTCGATTCCGCGGGAATACATCCCGGGTGTCGAGAAGGGCGTCGCGTCGGTGTCGGATTCCGGTGTGATCGCCGGGTTCCCGGTTATCGACTACAAGGTTCGCCTGATCGACGGCGCGTTCCATGACGTCGACTCGAGCGTTCTGGCGTTCGAAATCGCCTCGCGCGCGGCCTTCCGCGAAGGTCTGCAGAAGGCGGGGCCGGTGCTGCTCGAGCCCGTGATGAAGGTCGAGGTCCTGACGCCGGAAGACTTCATGGGCGACGTGATCGGCGATCTGAACTCCCGCCGCGGCCTGATCCGCGGCACGGAAGCCCGGGGCAACGCCCAGATCATCCAGGCGTTCGTCCCGCTGGCCAACATGTTCGGCTACGTGAACACGCTGCGGTCCATGACCCAGGGGCGGGCGCAGTACACGATGCAGTTCGACCATTATGAGCAGGTGCCGCAGAACGTCTCCGACGAAGTGCGCGCCAAGTACGCATCCTGAGCGGCGGGTTCGCCCGTCTGACGCTGGACTGACAGAGTAGAAGGCACGGAGAGGCCACCATGGCGAAGAGCAAGTTTGAGCGGACGAAGCCGCACTGCAACATTGGGACGATTGGTCACGTTGACCATGGGAAGACCTCGTTGACGGCAGCGATCACGAAGGTTCTTGCGGAGACGGGTGGGGCGACCTATTCGGCGTACGACCAGATCGACAAGGCACCTGAGGAGAAGGCGCGGGGGATCACGATTTCGACGGCGCACGTGGAGTATGAGACGGAGAACCGTCACTACGCGCACGTCGACTGCCCGGGCCACGCGGACTATGTGAAGAACATGATCACGGGCGCGGCGCAGATGGACGGCGCGATCCTGGTTGTTTCTGCTGCTGACGGCCCGATGCCCCAGACGCGCGAGCACATTCTGCTGGCGCGCCAGGTTGGCGTTCCGGCTCTGGTTGTGTTCCTGAACAAGGTCGACATGGTCGACGACGAGGAGCTTCTGGAGCTTGTGGAGATGGAAGTTCGGGAGCTTCTGAGCTCGTACGACTTCCCCGGGGACGACATTCCGATCGTGAAGGGCTCTGCGCTGTGCGCGCTGGAGGACCGGAGCCCGGAGATCGGCCACGACGCGATCCTGGAGCTGATGCGTGCGGTTGACGCCTACATTCCGCAGCCGGAGCGTCCGAAGGACCAGCCGTTCCTGATGCCGATCGAGGACGTGTTCTCGATTTCGGGCCGCGGCACGGTCGTCACGGGCCGGGTTGAGCGCGGCGTGGTGAAGGTGGGCGAGGAAGTCGAGATCGTGGGCATCCGCCCGACGACGAAGACGACGGTCACGGGCGTTGAGATGTTCCGCAAGCTGCTTGACCAGGGCGAGGCTGGCGACAACATCGGCGCGCTGCTGCGGGGTGTGGACCGCGAGGGTGTGGAGCGCGGCCAGGTGCTGTGCAAGCCGGGCTCTGTGAAGCCGCACACGAAGTTCAAGGCGGAAGCGTACATCCTGACGAAGGAAGAGGGCGGGCGTCACACGCCGTTCTTCACGAACTACCGTCCGCAGTTCTACTTCCGGACGACGGACGTGACGGGCGTGGTTCACCTTCCCGAGGGTGTGGAGATGGTGATGCCGGGCGACAACATCGCGATGGAGGTCGAGCTGATCGCGCCGATCGCGATGGAAGAGAAGCTGCGCTTTGCGATCCGCGAAGGCGGCCGCACGGTCGGCGCCGGCGTCGTCGCCGCGATCATCGAGTAACACGAAGGAACGAGAGCGCCCCCGGCCAAAACAAACCGGCCGGGGCAGCTCACGGGGAAGTGCGATGCAAGGACAGAACATTCGCATTCGGCTCAAGGCCTTCGATCATCGGGTTCTCGATGCATCGACTCTTGAGATCGTAAATACGGCACGCCGGACGGGTGCGCAGGTGCGCGGCCCGATCCCTCTGCCGACGAGGATCGAGAAGTTCACGGTGCTGCGCTCGCCGCACATCGACAAGAAGAGCCGTGAGCAGTTCGAGGTCCGCACGCACAAGCGTCTGCTCGACATCGTCGAGCCCACGCCGCAGACGGTCGATGCGCTTATGAAGCTCGACCTCGCGGCAGGGGTTGACGTCGAGATCAAGCTTTAAGGGGAGCGGCACCGAGATGCGCTCTGGTGTAATCGCACAGAAAGTCGGGATGACCCGTCTCTATTCGGACGACGGTCGTCAGGTTCCGGTCACCGTGCTCAAGCTCGACGGCTGCCAGGTCGTCGGTCAGCGCACGGTGGAGCGGGACGGCTATGCTGCCGTCCAGCTTGGCGCCGGTCTTGCCAAGGTGAAGAATGTCACCAAGGCGATGCGCGGCCACTTCGCCGTCGCCCAGGTTGAGCCGAAGCGCCGTCTCGCGGAGTTCCGCGTGAGCGAGGACAATCTGATCGACGTTGGGGCGGAGATTACTGCCGACCACTTCGTGACGGGTCAGTACGTGGACGTCTCTGGCGTGTCGATCGGCAAGGGCTTCGCCGGTGCCATGAAGCGGCACAACTTCGGCGGCCTGCGCGCCTCGCACGGTGTGTCCATCTCGCACCGCAGCCACGGTTCGACGGGTCAGAACCAGGATCCGGGCCGTGTCTTCAAGGGCAAGAAGATGGCGGGTCACATGGGGGCCGTGAAGGTCACCACCCAGAACCTGGAGGTTGTCCGCACGGACCCTGAGCGTGGCCTGATCATGGTCAAGGGCGCGGTCCCTGGCTCCAAGGGCGGTTGGGTGACGATCCGTGACGCCGTCAAGCGGTCTCTGCCGGAGGGCGTTCCGCTTCCCGGTGCATTCCGCAAGTCCGATGGCGTAGCCATCCCGGCGGCGGACGAGGGCGCGGCTCAGAACGAGAAGGGCGGCGAGGAATGAAGGCCGAGGTAAAGACGCTCAGCGCCGGGAGCGCGGGTTCGATCGAGCTGTCCGACGATGTGTTCGGGCTCGAGCCGCGCGCCGACATCCTGCAGCGCGTGGTGACGTGGCAGCTTGCGAAGCGGCAGGCGGGTACGCACAAGACCAAGACCCGCAGCGAAGTGCGTGGGTCGCGCAAGAAGATCTATCGCCAGAAGGGCACCGGCGGCGCCCGTCACGGTGACCGGTACGCACCGCAGTTCCGCGGCGGCGGCAAGGCGCATGGGCCCCAGGTCCGCAGCCACGCCATCGACCTGCCCAAGAAGGTGCGTCAGCTGGGCCTCAAGCTCGCGCTTTCTGCGAAGGCGAAGGCCGGCCAGCTCATCGTGATCGACTCGCTCGCGGTCGATGCGGCGAAGACGAAGACGGTGCTCGAGGCGCTCGGCAAGCTCGGGATCAACTCTGCTCTCATCATCGACGGTGGGGCGGTGGATACGAACTTCGGCCGTGCGGCGCGCAACATCGTCGGCGTCGACGTGCTGCCGTCGGTGGGCGCCAACGTCTACGACATCCTTCGCCGCGACACGCTTTGCCTGACCAAGGCTGCGGTCGAGCAACTGGAGGCGCGTCTGAAATGACCGACGTGAAGCACTACGACATCCTGCTGGCTCCGGTAATCACGGAGAAGTCGACGCTCGGGTCCGAGCACGGGCAGGTAACCTTCCGCGTCCCGCTGACTGCGACCAAGCCGGAGATCAAGGCCGCCGTCGAGGCGCTGTTCGAGGTCAAGGTCAAGGCGGTCAACACGCTCCGCGTGAAGGGCAAGACCAAGGTGTTCCGCGGCATTCGTGGCCGTCGGAGCGATTACAAGAAGGCGGTCGTGACGCTTGCCGAAGGGCAGATGATCGACGTCACGACGGGTCTCTGAGACGGCCAGTGGGTGAAGCGCGATGGCATTGAAGCAATACAAGCCGACGACGCCGGGCCAGCGTGGCCTCGTTCTCGTCGATCGTTCGGCGCTCTGGAAGGGTGAGCCCCTCAAGCGTCTGACCGAGGGCCTGACCAAGAAGGGCGGGCGCAACAACTACGGCCGGATCACGGCGCGGCGCCGCGGCGGCGGTGCGAAGCGGCTCTATCGCATCGTCGATTTCAAGCGGCGCAAGTTCGATGTGCCCGCGACGGTCGAGCGGATCGAATACGACCCGAACCGGACGGCGTTCATCGCGCTGATCACCTACCAGGACGGCGAGCAGGCCTACATCCTTGCTCCGCAGCGCCTGAAGGAAGGCGATACGGTGGTGGCCGGTGAGCGGGTCGATGTGAAGCCCGGCAACGCGATGCCCTTCACGGGAATGCCGGTCGGCACGATCGTTCACAATGTCGAGCTGAAGCCCGGAAAGGGCGGTCAGATCGCGCGTTCTGCGGGTGCCTACGTGCAGTTCGTCGGCCGCGACCAGGGCTATGCGCTGCTGAGGCTTTCCTCCGGCGAGACCCGGATGGTCCGGCAGGAGTGCATGGCGACGGTGGGTGCGGTGTCGAACCCGGACCACTCGAACCAGAACCTCGGCAAGGCCGGCCGGACCCGTTGGGCGGGCAAGCGCCCGGCGGTTCGCGGCGTGGCCATGAACCCGATCGACCACCCGCACGGTGGTGGTGAGGGCCGCACCTCGGGTGGCCGTCATCCGGTCACGCCTTGGGGCAAGCCGACCAAGGGCAAGAAGACCCGCCGCAACAAGGCGACGGACAAGTACATTTCGCGCAGCCGCCACGCGCGCAAGAAGCGGTAGGGGAAGAGCACCATGGCGCGTTCTGTCTGGAAGGGCCCGTTTGTCGATCCGTATCTTCTGAAGAAGGCGGAGGCGTCAGCGGAGTCCGGACGCAAGGATGTGATCAAGATCTGGTCGCGGCGGTCGACGATCCTGCCGCAGTTCGTTGGCTTGACCTTCGGGGTCTACAACGGCCAGAAGCACATCCCCGTTTCCGTCTCGGAAGAGATGATCGGCCACAAGTTCGGCGAGTTCGCGCCGAGCCGGACCTACTACGGTCACGCGGCCGACAAGAAGGCGAAGAGGAAGTAACGCCATGGGCAAGCAAGCGAGATCGCGCAGCCTCGGCGACAACGAGGCGCTGGCTCTGGGCCGCATGATCCGGGTCAGCCCGCAGAAGCTGAACCTGGTGGCGGGCATGATCCGCGGCAAGAAGGTCGACCAGGCGCTCAACCTGCTCGCCTTCTCGACCAAGAAGGCGGCCGCCGACGTCCGCAAGGTGCTGCAGTCGGCGATTGCCAATGCCGAGAACAACCACGACCTCGACGTCGACGACCTGGTGGTCGCCGAGGCGACGGTCGGCAAGAACCTGGTGATGAAGCGGTTTCATGCCCGGGCGCGTGGCCGCGCCTCGCGCATCGAGAAGCCGTTCAGCCAGATCCGCATCGTCGTGCGTGCCCAGGAGGAGCAAGCCTAATGGGACAGAAGGTTAATCCGATCGGGCTGCGTCTTGGCATCAACCGCACCTGGGACTCGCGCTGGTTCGCCGGCAAGAAGGAGTATGGCTCCCTTCTGCACGAGGACCTCGCCATCAAGTCCTTCCTCAAGAAGCGGCTGAAGCAGGCGGGTGTGTCCAGCATCGTTATCGAGCGTCCGCACAAGAAGTGCCGCGTGACGATCTATTGCGCGCGTCCGGGGGTTGTGATCGGCAAGAAGGGCGCCGATATCGAGCGTCTGCGCCGCGACCTGTCGAAGTTCACAAACTCCGAACTGCACCTCAACATCGTCGAGATCCGCAAGCCGGAGATCGACGCGACGCTGATCGCCGAGTCGATCGCGCAGCAGCTGGAGCGCCGGGTCGCATTCCGCCGCGCGATGAAGCGGGCGATGCAGAACGCGATGCGGCTGGGTGCGCTGGGCATCCGGATTCAGTGTTCGGGCCGTCTCGGGGGTGCCGAGATTGCACGGATGGAGCAGTACCGCGAAGGGCGGGTGCCGCTGCACACGCTGCGCGCGGACATGGACTTCGGGACCGCGACTGCGTTCACGGCTTACGGCACGTGCGGCGTGAAGGTCTGGGTGTTCAAGGGCGAGGTCATGGAGCATGACCCGATGGCCCACGAGCGCCGTGTCACCGAGATGCAGGAGGGGGGGCGCCCGCGTCCGTAATGGATGCGGTGCGGCCAGGCCTTGAGGAACTGACGCGATGTTGCAACCGAAGAAGACCAAATTCCGCAAGCAGCACAAGGGGCGCATCAAGGGCGTTGCGACCCGCGGCACCGACCTGAACTTCGGCTCGTTCGGGCTGAAGTCGGTCGAGCCGGAGCGGGTGACGGCGCGCCAGATCGAGGCTGCTCGCCGTGCCATCACGCGCCACATGAAGCGTGCGGGTCGTGTGTGGATCCGCCTCTTCCCGGACGTGCCGGTGTCGAAGAAGCCGACCGAGGTGCGGATGGGCAAGGGCAAGGGCAGCCCGGAATACTGGGTGTGCCGCGTAAAGCCCGGCCGCATCATGTTCGAGATCGATGGCGTGCCCGAGGCAGTCGCCCGCGAGGCCCTGCGCCTGGGCGGTGAGAAGCTGCCGGTGCGCTGGCGCATCGTGACGCGCCTTGGCGAATGATCCGGAGGGAAGTGTGATGACCGCCGTTTCCGAATTCCGGGACATGACGCCCGACCAGCTCCAGGACGAGCTTGCAAAGCTCAAGAAGGAGCAGTTCAACCTGCGCTTCCAGAAGGCGACGGGTCAGCTTGAGAACGTTGCGCGCGTGCAGGCCGTTCGCCGCGACATCGCGCGGGTGAAGACGGTGCTGCGCCAGAAGGCGGCGCAGGCCTGAGAGAGGGACGAACGACATGCCGAAGCGGATCCTTATGGGGACTGTGGTGAGCGACAAGGGCGACAAGACCGTCGTGGTCAATGTCGAGCGTCGCTTCAGGCACCCTCTCCTGAAGAAGATCATTCGCCGCTCGAAGCGCTTCCATGCGCACGACGAGGGCAATACGAAGAAGGCGGGCGACACCGTGTGGATTCGCGAGTGCCGTCCGGTATCCAAACTGAAGCGGTGGGAAGTGATCGAGCCAGAGGCCGGCAGCAACGCCTGAGACCAACGGTCCGATATCGTCCGACTTTGAGGAGCAGACCATGATTCAGATGCAGACCAACCTGGACGTTGCCGACAACTCCGGCGCGCGCCGGGTCCAGTGCATCAAGGTGCTGGGCGGGTCGAAGCGCAAGTACGCGCACGTCGGCGACATCATCGTCGTCAGCGTGAAGGAGGCCATTCCGCGCGGCCGTGTGAAGAAGGGCGACGTGCGCAAGGCCGTCGTCGTCCGCACGGCCAAGGAAGTGCGCCGTGCCGACGGCAGCGCGATCCGTTTCGATCGCAACGCTGCCGTCATCATCAACAACCAGGGCGAGCCTGTGGGCACGCGCATCTTCGGCCCGGTGCCGCGGGAACTGCGCGCGAAGAACCACATGAAGATCATCTCGCTCGCGCCTGAGGTGCTGTGAGGACGTCATGGCTGCGAAAATCAAGAAGGGCGATACGGTCGTGGTCCTCACGGGCCGCGACAAGGGCCGGAAGGGCGAGGTTCTGCGGGTGATGCCTGCTGAGAACCGCGCCATCGTGTCCGGCATCAACATGGTGCGCCGCCATCAGCGGCAGACGGCTGCTGCCGAGGGCGGCATCGTCTCCAAGGAGGCGTCGATCCATCTGTCGAACCTCGCCATCGCCGACCCGAAGTCGGGCGAGGCGAGCCGGGTGGGGTTCAAGGTTCTGGATGACGGCCGCAAGGTGCGCGTCGCCAAGAAGTCGGGAGAGGTGATCGATGTCTGAGGCGTATGTTCCGCGCCTTCAGCGCGAGTATGCGGAAACCATCCGGCAGTCGATGGTCGACCGCTTCGGCTACACGAACCCGATGCAGGTGCCCAAGCTCGACAAGATCGTGCTGAACATGGGTATCGGCGAGGCGACCCAGGACCGCAAGAAGGTCGATTGGGCCGTGCGCGACATGACGCTCATTGCTGGTCAGAAGCCGGTCGTGACGTCGGCACGCAAGTCCATCGCCGGCTTCAAGCTGCGCGAGGGCATGGCAATCGGCTGCAAGGTGACGCTGCGCCGGGCCCGGATGTACGAGTTCATGGACCGCCTGGTGAACATGGCTCTTCCGCGTGTCCGCGATTTCCGCGGCGCCAACCCGAAGAGCTTCGACGGCCGCGGCAACTTCGCCATGGGCCTGAAGGAGCACATCGTGTTCCCCGAGATCGACTACGACAAGGTCGAGCAGGTGTGGGGCATGGACATCATCATCTGCACCACCGCGAAGACGGACGACGAAGCGCGCGAGCTTCTGCGCGGTTTCCAGATGCCGTTCAACAAGTGACGGCACGGGGAACGGGAGAACGAGATGGCTAAGAAAAGCGCAATCGAGAAGAACAAGCAGCGCGAGAAGCTGGCGAAGAGCTATGCGTCCAAGCGTGCGCGGCTGAAGGCGATCGCGATGGACAAGTCTGCGACGGCCGAGGAGCGGTTCGCGGCGAGCATGAAGCTGGCGGAACTGCCGCGGAACGCATCGCCGACGCGCGTGCGCAACCGCTGCGAGGTGTCGGGCCGTCCGCGTGCCTACTACCGCAAGTTCCGCATGTCGCGGATCGCGCTGCGTGATCTGGGCTCGACCGGCCAGGTGCCCGGTCTGGTGAAGTCCAGCTGGTAAGGAGAAAGCGGAGATGGCGATCACCGATCCGATCGGCGACATGATCACGCGCATCCGCAATGCGCAGGAGCGTGGGCGTCCCACAGTGGCGTCCCCGGCATCCACCCTGCGGGCCCGGGTGCTGGACGTGCTTCAGGAAGAGGGCTTCATCCGCGGTTATGCGCGGGTCGAGCACGACAATGGCAAGGTTGAATTCGAGATCGAGCTCAAGTACTTCGACGGGCAGCCGGTGATCCGCGAGATTTCGCGGGTGTCGACGCCGGGGCGCCGCGTGTACTCGCAGGTCAAGGAAATCCCGCGGGTGCGCAATGGCCTCGGCATCTCGATTCTCTCCACATCGCGTGGCGTGATGTCCGATGCGAAGGCGCGCGAGGCGAATGTTGGCGGCGAGGTTCTGTGCACCGTCTTCTGACGGGGGCCTGGAAGTAGGGACGGAGACGGGCAAATGTCTCGTATTGGAAAGAAGCCCATCGAGCTGCCGAGCGGTGTAACCGCGACGCTCGACGGCCAGTACCTGGAAGTGAAGGGGCCCAAGGGCACCCGCTCGCTGACCCTGGTCGACGAGGTGAAGGGCACGGTTGAGGGCAATGTCGTCACGGTGATGCCGCGCGACGAAACGAAGCGTGCGCGGTCGATGTGGGGCATGAGCCGGACGCTCGTGAACAACCTCGCGGTCGGCGTGTCGGCGGGCTACACGAGGGATCTGGAAATCACCGGCGTCGGCTATCGCGCGGCGGTGCAGGGCCGGAACCTTCAGATCCAGCTCGGGTTCAGCCACGACGTGGTCTACCCGATCCCCGAGGGGATCGAGATCAAGTGCGAGAAGCCGACCTCGATCTCGATCAGCGGTGTGGACAAGGACCGTGTCGGCCAGGTGGCCGCCGAGATCCGCGCCTTCCGTCCGCCGGAGCCCTACAAGGGCAAGGGCGTGAAGTACGCGGGCGAGTACATCTTCCGCAAGGAAGGCAAGAAGAAGTAAGGGCGGAGCCATGGCAAACCGGAATAAAGTGCTTGCACAGCGTCGCACCCGCGTGCGCAACAAGCTCAAGTCGGTCGCGGGTGCGCGTCCCCGGCTCAGCGTCTTTCGCTCGTCGAAGCATATCTATGCGCAGGTGATCGACGACGTGGCCGGACGAACGCTGGCGTCGGCATCGACGATCGAGGCGGAGCTGCGCGGCAAGGCGAAGAACGACAGCGCCGGTGCGGCCGAGGTCGGCCGCCTGGTGGCGGAGCGGGCGAAGGCCGCGGGCGTGACCGAGGTCGTGTTCGACCGCGGTGCGTACATCTATCACGGCCGTGTGAAGTCGCTCGCCGATGCGGCGCGCGAAAACGGTCTTAACTTCTGAAGGCGGGACGAGCGATGGCACGACCGGAAGCAATGGACAGCCGCGAGTCGGAATTCGTCGACAAGCTGGTCCACATCAATCGCGTCGCCAAGACGGTGAAGGGCGGCAAGAACTTCGGTTTCGCGGCGCTGGTCGTCGTCGGCGACCAGAAGGGCCGGGTTGGCTTCGGCCACGGCAAGGCGCGCGAGGTGCCGGAGGCGATCCGCAAGGCGACGGAAGCCGCCAAGCGCGATCTCGTCCGCGTTCCGCTGCGCGAGGGCCGTACCCTGCACCACGATATCGACGGGCATTGGGGCGCGGGCCACGTTGTGCTTCGTGCAGCCCCTCCGGGTACCGGGATCATCGCCGGCGGCCCGATCCGCGCGGTGTTCGAGACGCTGGGCGTCCAGGACGTAGTTGCGAAGTCGCTGGGGTCCTCGAACCCCTACAACATGGTTCGCGCCGTGTTCGATGCGCTGAAGAAGCAGCAGAGCCCGCGTTCGGTTGCTGCACGCCGCGGCCTGAAGGTCGGCGATCTCGTTTCGCGCCGTCAGGACGGCGTGAGCGGCGACGCCGCCGTGAGCGAGTGAGGAGAAGCCCGATGGCGACGAAGAAGACCGTCACGGTCGAGCAGATCGGCAGCCCGCTGCGCCGCCGCAACGACCAGCGCCAGACCCTGATCGGGCTGGGCCTCAACAAGATGCATCGGACGCGCACGCTGGAAGACACGCCTTCCGTGCGCGGCATGATCGCCAAGGTAAGCCACCTCGTCCGTGTCGTGGACGAGGCCTGAACCGCTGAACGCCCGGATCGGGGCGATTGGGAGTGCCGGTAGAATGAAACTGAACGAGCTCAGCGACAATCCGGGCGCCCGCAAGGCGCGGATGCGCGTCGGCCGGGGCATCGGCTCGGGCAAGGGCAAGACCGCCGGGCGCGGCGTGAAGGGCCAGACCTCGCGGTCGGGCGTCGCGATCAAGGGCTTCGAGGGCGGCCAGATGCCGATCCATCGGCGCCTGCCGAAGCGCGGCTTCAACAAGCCGAATGCGAAGGAATTCGCCGAACTCACGCTCGGCAAGCTCGAGGCGGCGGTTGCCGCTGGCAAGGTCAAGGCCGGCGAGACGCTGACCGAAGACCTGCTGGTCGAGCGTGGCGTCGTGCGGCGCAAGCTGGACGGTATCCGCCTGCTGGCGAAGGGCGAGCTGAACACCAGGCTCTCCATCGAGGTGACCGGGGCAACCCGGAACGCCGTCGCCGCCGTCGAGAAGGCGGGCGGCTCGATCAAGACGGCGGCGCCCGCTCAAGAGGCGTCGGCCTGAATGAACGTCTGGCCGGACGCGCGGCGCGCGACCGGCCGCTCCTCCTGTTGATCCGGTTCGGGAACACGTGAATGGCGTCGGCAGCCGAACAACTCGCGGCCAACCTCAATTTCGGGGCGCTGGCCAAGGCGACGGAACTCAAGAAGCGCATCTGGTTCACGCTGGGTGCGCTGATTGTGTATCGGCTGGGCACCTATATTCCGCTTCCGGGCATCGACCCGGCGGCGTTCTCGCAGGCATTCAGCAGCCAGGCGGGCGGCATCCTCGGCATGTTCAACGTGTTCGCCGGGGGTGCGGTGTCGCGCATGGCGATCTTCGCGCTGAACATCATGCCCTACATCTCGGCCTCGATCATCATCCAGCTCCTCACCGCCGTCGTTCCGACGCTGGAGCAGATGAAGAAGGAGGGGGAGCAGGGCCGCAAGAAGATCAACCAGTACACGCGGTACTTCACCGTCGTCCTGGCGGCGTTGCAGGCCTATGGCATCGCGGTCGGCCTCGAGGGGTCGACGGGCGTGGTGGCGGACCCGGGCTGGGGTTTCCGCATCTCGACCGTCATCACGCTCACGGGCGGCACCGTCTTCCTGATGTGGCTGGGCGAGCAGATAACGGCGCGGGGCGTCGGTAACGGCATCTCGCTCATCATCTTCGCGGGCATCGTCGCCGAATTGCCGAGTGCGCTCGTCTCGACGCTCGAACTTGGCCGCCAGGGCGCACTTGCGCCGTGGGTCATCATCGGCCTCCTGATCATGGCCGTGGCCGTTATCGCCTTCATCGTGTTCATGGAGCGGGCGCAGCGCCGGTTGCTGATCCAGTATCCGAAGCGCCAGGTGGGCAACAAGCTCTACCAGGGCGACAGCTCGCACCTGCCGCTGAAGCTCAACACGGCAGGCGTCATTCCGCCGATCTTCGCGTCGTCGCTTCTGCTGCTTCCGCTGACGGTTGCAGGCTTCGCGGGCACGCAGGACACCGGTGGCTGGCTGACCACGATCACGGCGGCCCTGGGGCATGGGCAGCCGCTCTATCTGCTGCTGTACGTGACGCTGATCGTGTTCTTCTGCTTCTTCTACACCGCCATCGTCTTCAACCCGCAGGACACCGCGGACAATCTGAAGCGGTATGGCGGCTTCATCCCCGGCATCCGGCCGGGCAAGCAGACGGCGGAGTACATCGACTACGTCCTGACACGGATCACGGTTGTTGGCGCTGCGTACCTCGCGTTCGTCTGCCTCATTCCGGAGTTTCTGACGGCGAGCTTCCGGGTGCCCTATTATTTCGGCGGCACGTCCCTCCTGATCGTTGTCAGCGTGACCATGGACACGGTTTCGCAGATTCAGAGCCATCTGCTCGCGCACCAGTACGAGGGTCTCATCAAGAAGTCGAAGTTGAGGGGGGCGCGTCGCTGACATGTCCAAGGGGTTGAACATCATCCTGCTCGGCCCTCCGGGGGCGGGGAAGGGAACCCAGGCCAAGCGCCTCGAGGCCGCGCACGGCCTCGTCCAGCTTTCGACCGGCGACATGTTGCGCGCGGCCGTTGCCGCCGGGACCGAGACCGGCCTTAAGGCCAAGGCGATCATGGACCGCGGCGAACTCGTTCCCGACGACGTGGTCGTGGGTATCATCGCCGACCGCATCGCGGAGCCGGACGTGAAGAACGGATTCATCCTCGACGGTTTCCCGCGCACGGTTGCGCAGGCCGTGGCGCTCGACGCCCTGCTGGCGAAGACCGGCGAAGACCTTGATGCCGTCATCGAGATGCAGGTCGACGATGCCGCCCTGACCGAGCGGATCACTGGCCGCTACACTTGCGCCAAGTGCGGTGCGGGCTATCACGATACGTTTCAGAGGCCGAAGATCGAGGGCGTGTGCGACCGCTGCGGCGGGACGGAGTTCAAGCGCCGGGCCGACGACAATGCCGAAACGGTGAAAAGCCGGCTCGAGGCCTACCATGCGCAGACGGCGCCGCTGCTGCCTTATTACGAGGCGCGGGGGATCCTGAAGCGGGTGGACGGCATGGCCGACATCGACGAGGTGACAGGTCAGATCGAAGGGGTGCTTGCCGGCGCGAAAGATTGATGGATCGCTGCGGTTGACGGCAGGGCGGCGGTTCATATAATGCGCGGCTTCGTGACGAGGCAGATTACGGTTCGTCGCGCAGTCGGGCTTTCGCGAAACAAGCGAGTTTGAAAACCACTGGCGACGGATCAGGAGACAAGACGTGGCGCGCATTGCAGGCGTAAACATTCCGACGAACAAGCGCGTGGTCATCGCGCTGACGTACATTCACGGCATCGGCGATCACAAGGCTCGGCAGATCTGCGGCCAGCTGGGCATTCCCGCCGAGCGCCGGGTCAACGAGTTGACGGAGGCCGAGGTGATCCAGATCCGCGAGACGATCGATCGCGAGCACCTGGTGGAAGGCGACCTGCGCCGCGATGTCGCGATGAACATCAAGCGCCTGATGGACCTCGGGTGCTACCGCGGTCTGCGCCACCGCCGCGGCCTGCCGGTCCGTGGACAGCGCACGCACACGAACGCCCGTACCCGCAAGGGGCCGGCCAAGCCGATTGCCGGCAAGAAGAAGTAAGCGGACGGGTTTCGAGGAGTAGGATCCATGGCGAAGCAGCCTGACAAGACGCGCGTCCGCCGCAAGGAGCGCAAGAACATTTCCGCCGGTGTGGCGCACGTCCTTGCGACGTTCAACAACACCATGATTACCATCGCCGACGCGCAGGGAAACGCGATCTCCTGGTCGTCCGCAGGGTCCATGGGCTTCAAGGGGTCGCGCAAGTCCACCCCCTACGCCGCGCAGGTTGCCGCTGAAGAGGCAGCCCGCAAGGCGCAGGAGCATGGGATGCGCACGCTGGAGGTCGAAGTGAGCGGTCCCGGTTCGGGCCGCGAGTCGGCGCTGCGCGCGCTGTCGGCTGCCGGGTTCACGATCACGTCGATCCGGGACGTGACGCCGATCCCGCACAACGGGTGCCGGCCGCCCAAGCGCCGGCGCGTCTGACGCGCGTTTCGCATGTCCGCGCGGGTGCCTCTCGCACCGGTGCGGTCAGGCTTCTGACGCCGCCCGCGGGGCGGCGTCGAATGGTGCGGCCGCCGCTTCCGGCGCCGCACGCAGAGAACAGGGGTGACCCGTGATTCAGAAGAACTGGCTCGACCTGATCAAGCCGACCGGCCTCAATGTGAAGGCCGGCCCCGATCCCAAGCGCACTGCGACCATCGTCGCAGAGCCGCTGGAGCGTGGGTTCGGCACGACGCTGGGCAACTCGCTGCGGCGTGTCCTGCTGTCCTCGATCCAGGGCGCGGCGGTTACCGCCGTGCAGATCGACGGCGTGCTGCACGAGTTCTCCTCGATCGCCGGGGTGCGCGAGGACGTGACGGACATCGTCCTCAACATCAAGGAAATCGCGCTGCTCATGCACGCGGAGGGGCCCAAGCGCCTGACGCTGCGTGCCACGGGGCCCGGCGAGGTGACCGCCGGCCAGATCACGCCGAGCGCGGACATCGAGATCCTCAACCCGGATCACGTGATCTGCACGCTCGACGACGGCGTGAGCCTGCACATGGAATTCACCGTCGGCTCCGGCAAGGGCTATGTCCCGGCCGACCGCAACCGGCCCGAGGATGCGCCCATCGGCCTCATCCCGGTCGATGCGCTCTACAGCCCGGTCAAGAAGGTCTCCTACCGCGTGGAAAACACGCGCGAAGGCCAGATCCTCGACTATGACAAGCTGACGCTGGAGATCGAGACCAATGGCGCGCTGACGCCGGAGGATGCGCTGGCCTATGCCGCGCGCATCCTGCAGGACCAGCTGCAAACCTTCATCAATTTCGAGGAGCCGAGCGAGCGGCGCGAGGAGGGCGAGAAGCCCGATCTCGAGTTCAACCCGGCGCTTCTGAAGAAGGTGGACGAGCTGGAACTGTCGGTCCGCTCGGCGAACTGCCTGAAGAACGACAACATCGTCTACATCGGCGACCTGATCCAGAAGACGGAGGCGGAAATGCTCCGCACCCCGAACTTCGGCCGCAAGTCGCTGAACGAGATCAAGGAGGTGCTCTCCGGCATGGGCCTGCATCTCGGCATGGAAGTGCCGAACTGGCCGCCGGAGAACATCGAGGAGCTTGCGAAGAAGCTCGAGGACCAATACTGATCCGGCCAGGGCCGGCCTCCGGGAGTAAAGAGCCATGCGTCACGGCATCGCGCACCGCAAACTGAACCGCACCAGCACCCACCGTCAGGCGATGTTCGCCAACATGGCGGCGTCGCTCATCACGCACGAGCAGATCAAGACCACGCTGCCGAAGGCGAAGGAACTCCGCCCCATCGTTGAGCGTCTCGTGACGCTCGGCAAGCGGGGCAACCTGCACGCCCGCCGTCTGGCGGTCTCCCGCCTGCGCGACGATGCGGCGGTGAAGAAGCTGTTCGATGTGCTCGCCACCCGTTATGCGGAGCGGCCGGGCGGCTACGTCCGCGTTCTGAAGGCGGGCATCCGCGCGGGCGATGCCGCGCCGATGGCGATCATCGAGTTCGTGGACCGCGACCCGGCGGCCAAGGGCGCTGCCGACAAGGCGCGCGTCGAGGCGGAGCGGGAGGCGGAGGAGGCTGCGGCCTGAGGCCTCGCCTCTCATTGCTGATCGGATCGGGGCCGCCTTCGGGGCGGCCCTTTTCCGTTCAGGGCCTTGTCTGCCCCATGCGCCCTGCGCCGGGCGCTGCTAGAGTGCAAGGGTGGGCGGAAAGACCCGGCCGGACGCCGCCCGCCGGAGGGAGCACATGTCTGACCTGTTCGAAAAGCCTGTGCCGGACGATGCGTCCGCCCGCAAGGCCGCGCCGGCAGCCGATGCGCCGCTTGCCGAACGGCTGCGGCCGCGCCGGCTTGAAGACGTGGTGGGCCAGCAGGATGCGCTGGGCCCCGAGGCGCCGCTCGGCCGCATGTTGGCGCATGGCCGGATCGCCTCGCTGATCCTCTGGGGGCCTCCGGGAACGGGAAAGACCACCATCGCGCGCCTCCTGGCCGAGCGGGTGGGAATGCGATTCGTGCAGATCTCGGCGATCTTCTCGGGCGTGGCCGATCTCAAGAAGGCGTTTGCCGAGGCATCGGAGCGCCGCAAGCTGGGGCAGGCGACGCTGCTCTTCGTCGACGAGATCCACCGCTTCAATCGCGCCCAGCAGGACGGATTCCTTCCTTTCGTCGAGGACGGCACGATCACGCTCGTCGGTGCGACGACCGAGAACCCGTCGTTCGAACTCAATGCCGCGCTCCTGTCGCGCTGCCAGGTCATCACGCTTGCGCGGCTCGACGACGATGCGCTCGAAGCCCTGCTGGTGCGTGCGGAGGAGGCTGAGGGGCGCGCGCTACCTCTGACCCCCGACGCGCGCGCCACGCTGCGGGCGCTGGCCGACGGCGACGGGCGCTTCCTGCTCAATCTCGTGGAGGAGGTGCTGACGCTCCCGGCGGGCGCCGTCCCCCTCGACCCCGCGCGCCTGGTCGAGGCCGTGCGGGCCCGCGCGCCGGTCTACGACAAGGGGCAGGAGGGGCACTACAACCTCATCAGCGCGCTGCACAAGTCGGTGCGCGGCTCCGACCCCGACGCGGCGCTCTATTGGCTCGCGCGGATGCTGCAGGCGGGGGAGGATCCGCTGTTTCTCGCCCGCCGCCTCATACGCATGGCGGTTGAGGACATCGGCATGGCCGACCCTGCCGCGCTGACGCAGACGCTGGCCGCGCGCGACGCCTACGAGGCGCTCGGCAGTCCGGAGGGCGAACTGGCGCTGGCACAGGCCACCGTCTATGTGGCGACGGCGCCGAAGTCGAACGCGCTCTACATGGCCGACAAGCGTGCGCACAAATCCGCCCGCCAGCACGGCAGCCTGATGCCGCCCGCCCACATCCTCAACGCGCCCACGAAGCTGATGCAGGAGCAGGGCTATGGCGCGGGCTACCGCTACGACCATGACGAGCCCGACGCATTCTCCGGCCAGGACTATTTCCCCGACGAGATGGACCGCCCGGTCTATTACGAGCCCGTCGAGCGCGGGTTCGAGCGTGAGATCGCCAAGCGCCTGCAATGGTGGACGAAACTGCGGCGCGAGCGCGGCGTCCGCTAGGCCCGCTCCCGCGATTGCGCGCAGGCCCGCCCGCGCCTATGTTCCGGGCTCCCGCCCATCCCTTCCGCCCGCGAGGTTGCCCAGCGCCATGACAGGGGTCGAAACCCGTACCGTGACCCGCGACGAGGACGGCATGCGCCTCGACCGCTGGTTCAAGGCGCATTACCCGGGCCTCGGCTTCGGGCACCTGCAGAAACTCGTGCGCACCGGCCAGGTGCGCGTTGACGGCGGGCGCGTTAAGACGGCGACCCGGCTCGCCGCGGGACAGGCCGTGCGCGTGCCGCCGATCTCCGCCGACGATGCCCCCCGGCCGCAGAAGCCGGGCGCGGGCGGGCTGGGGGATGCCGATTTCCTGCGCTCGATCCTGCTGCACGAGGATCCGCAGGTCTTCGTCTTCAACAAGCCCGCGGGCCTCGCGGTGCAAGGCGGCTCCGGCGTCGCGCGCCATGTCGACGGGATGCTGCCGTCGCTTGCCAAGCGCAACGGCAACCAGCCGCGCCTCGTCCACCGGCTCGACCGGGATACGAGCGGCGTGCTCGTCGTCGCGCGCACGCGCACCGCGGCCGCCGCGCTCGCCAAGTCCTTCCGCGGCCGCGACGCGCACAAGGTCTACTGGGCGCTGGTGAAGGGCGTACCGCGCGAGCGGGAGGGCCGCATCTCCACCTGGCTCGCCAAGGTGCAGGGGCCGCAGGGCGACCGCATGAAGGTCGCGCGCCACGGCGACGAAAGCGCCGACCACGCGCTCACCCACTACCGCGTCGTGGACCAGGCGGGCCAGCGTCTCGCCTGGCTCGCCATGGAGCCGGTGACGGGCCGCACCCACCAGCTTCGCGCCCACGCCGCCCACATAGGCCACCCGATCGTCGGCGATCCCAAATATTTCGACGTGGAGAACTGGGAGCTTCCAGGGGGCATCCAGAACCGGCTGCACCTGCACGCCCGGCGGATTGTCCTGCCGCACCCGGCGGGGGGCATGCTGGATGTCACCGCGCCGCTGCCGCCCCATATGCGGCAATCCTGGAACCTCTTGGGCTTCGACGAGGACGAGCCCGGCGCAGGAGACATCGACAGCGCATGACCCGGCCCAACCCCCTCGTGCTGTTCGACTGTGACGGCACCCTGATCGACAGCCAGCACGTGATCGTCGCGTGCATGGAGAACGCCTTTGCCCGCCACGGCCACCCCTCGCCGGGGGCGGAAGCGGTGCGCCGCATCGTCGGCCTCTCCATCGAGGAGGCGGTGACGGCCCTGATGCCGGGCGCGGACCCGCACCACATCGGCCCCGTCGCCACCGCTTACCGCGACGGCTTCCGCACCCTGCGCCTGTCCGGCGAGCTGCAGGAGCCGCTCTTCCCCGGCGCGCGCGCGGCAGTCGAGGCGCTGGATGCCGCCGGGCACCTGCTGGGCGTCGCCACGGGCAAGTCGCGCCGCGGTCTCGACGCGGTGCTCGCGCTCCACGGGTTGAGGGAGCGGTTCGTAACGCTGCAAACCGCGGATACGCATCCCTCGAAGCCGCATCCCTCGATGATCGTCACCGCGATGGCGGAAGCGGGCGCCGCGCCGGAGACGACCGTGATGATCGGCGACACGACCTATGACATCGAGATGGCGCGGGCCGCGGGCGCACACGCCATCGGTGTTGCCTGGGGCTATCACCCGGCAGACGAGTTGCGCGATGCGGGCGCGCATGTGGTGCTCGACCGGTTCGACGCACTTGCACCCTATGTCGCCGCCCTGTTCGACGGGGAGAAGGCCGCGCCATGAAACGCTTCTACAAGACCGCCAGCGCCGAACCCGCCGAGGGCGGCGGCTGGCGGATCCTGCTCGACGGGCGCGAGGTAAAGACACCAGCGCGCCGCACGTTGGTTGCGCCCGCGCGCGCCCTGGCAGACGCCGTCGCGGCCGAGTGGGAGGGGCAGGGCGAGGAGGTGCAGCCCGCCACCATGCCGCTCACCCGCGCGCTCAACAGCGCGCTCGACCGCGTGGCGCCGGAGCGGGACGCGGTGCTCGCCGACCTCGCGGGCTATGCCGAGAGCGACCTGCTCTGCTACCGCGCCGAAAGCCCGGAGGAACTGGCGGCCCGTCAGCGCGCCGCCTGGGACCCCCTGCTCGATTGGGCGCGGGAGGCGCACGGCCTGCGCCTGACGCTGACCGAGGGCGTGATGCCCGTGGCCCAGCCCGAAGGCACGGGTGCCTGCGCCCGCGCGCTGATCGACCCGCTCGACGCCGCGCGCATCGCCGCGCTCCATGCCTTCGTGACGATCACCGGCTCCTTCGTCCTCGGGCTTGCGGTGGTGCATCGGCGGATCGGGTGGGAGGAGGCGTGGACGCTCTCCACGCTCGACGAGGATTGGCAGGGCGGGCTCTGGGGCCGCGACGCAGAGGCCGAAGCGCGCGCCGCCCGCCGCCGCGCGGAGATGGAGAACGCAGGCCACCTGCTCGACCTGCTCGACGCGGACTGATCCTGCCGCCGTCCTAGAGGTCGAAGATCCGGCGCAGCGCGTCCTCGCGTTCCGGCGCGCTCAAGCCCTGCGGAAAGCCCGGGAAGCCGTCGGGCGGCAGGAACAGGCCGCCGGGTCCTGCCTGTGGGGTCGCATCCTCCGGGAGAGCCGCGAGGACGGCTGCGTTCCAGGCGTCGGGCGCGCCGCCCCACAGCCGCCGCTGTGCCGCGATCCAGTCGCCGCTGCTGCGTCCCTCCGGCTCAAGGTCGACGATCCGTCCCTGCCGGTCGTCGGCGCGGGGATTGAGCGACAGTTGCGCGCCGTCCGGCGAGATGCTGAGGTCCGCGCCGCGCAACTCGACCGTGCGCACGATGTCGCTCGCCATGCGGATGCCGGCGAATGCGTCGAACTCTTCCGCCTGCTCGGGGCCGAGCGCCTCCCGGTCGACGGAGCCGAGTGGCAGGTTGGGCCAGTCGACCTCCGACCAGTCGGCACCGGAAAGATCGATGCGGCCCGAGGCATCGATCCGCGCCGGTACGCCGG
This sequence comes from Futiania mangrovi, assembly GCF_024158125.1. Taxonomy (NCBI): domain Bacteria; kingdom Pseudomonadati; phylum Pseudomonadota; class Alphaproteobacteria; order Futianiales; family Futianiaceae; genus Futiania; species Futiania mangrovi. The sequence continues at coordinate 445,329 of NZ_JAMZFT010000001.1, forward strand.
TGCCGACATTGAGCGCAGCTTGCGTCTCCTCCGGCAGCGCGGCGATCCGCTGACCGACCGCCGCGCGCACCTGGTCGTCCACCTCCGCGACCAGCGCGGGCGGGTTCACGTCCAACGGGTTCAGGGGCTGGACCGTCCCCGCGCCAATGGCATGGACCGAGCGTGCGCTGGCAGGCGGGGTCAACCCGGCACCCGGCCAGATGCCGCCTGGCGCGGCGGTGAGTGCGAGCGCGAAATCGCGGTCGGCACGGGCGCGCAGGTCGGAGTCGAGCGGGCCGAGCGCCGGTGCACCCGGGCCCAGTCCTCCGCTTCCATCCTCGCTCACCGGCGGCGCCATGCCAGTCCTCGTCCCGTTTCATCGGCGGGGCCCATGTGGAGGGCCGTGTGTCTGCCGGTTCTCCTGTCGTGTCCACTTTGTATTATTGTGGTTGATATTGCATATACATCGACAAGATCGTGCTCCCACTTTGGACGATACCATGAAAGTTTGACGCCGGGAAGTCCGGGGCGCTCGGGTGCTTCATGCATGGCCCTTGCCCGAAGGTTGGCCTTGGTCGCGTCCCGGCGGCTCGGTATAAGGGCGCGAGGGGAGCGCCTCCCGGGCCGATCAACAAGAATGGGGTGACGAGGACCATGCAGCACATTCTCGACGAACTGGAGCGCAAGCGCGCGCAGGCCCGGCTCGGCGGTGGCCAGAAGCGGATCGACGCGCAGCACGCCAAGGGCAAGCTGACCGCGCGGGAGCGGATCGAGGTGCTGCTCGACGAGGGTTCGTTCGAGGAATACGACATGTTCGTCGAACACCGGGAGACGAACTTCGGCATGGCCGACCAGCGCTTCTCCGGCGACAGCGTCGTGACCGGCTGGGGCACGGTGAACGGGCGCAAGGTCTTCGTCTTCAGCCAGGACTTCACGGTCTTCGGCGGTTCGCTGTCCGAGGTGCATGCCCAGAAGATCTGCAAGATCATGGACATGGCCGTGAAGGTTGGCGCGCCCGTGATCGGCCTGAACGACAGCGGCGGCGCGCGTATCCAGGAAGGCGTGATGAGCCTTGCGGGCTATGCCGACGTGTTCCTGAGGAACGTGCTCGCCTCCGGCGTCATTCCGCAAATCTCCGTCATCATGGGGCCGTGCGCGGGCGGCGCGGTCTATTCGCCCGCCATGACCGACTTCATCTTCATGGTGAAGGATTCCAGCTACATGTTCGTGACCGGTCCCGACGTGGTGAAGACCGTGACGAACGAGGTCGTGACCGCGGAGGAGCTGGGCGGCGCCAGCACGCACACCGCGAAATCCTCCGTCGCAGACGGCGCCTACGAGAACGACGTCGAGGCGCTGATCCAGACGCGCCGGATGATCGACCTTCTGCCGCTGTCGAACCGCGAGAAGCCGCCGGTGCGTCCGACCGACGATCCGGCCGACCGCGTGGAAATGAGCCTCGACACGCTCATCCCCGACAATCCCAACAAGCCCTACGACATGAAGGAGCTGATCCTGAAGGTCGTGGACGAGTACGATTTCTTCGAGGTGCAGGAAGCCTTCGCCAGGAACATCATCACCGGTTTCGGCCGGATCGAGGGGGCGACGGTGGGCTTCGTCGCCAACCAGCCGATGGTGCTTGCGGGCTGCCTCGACATCGATTCCTCCCGCAAGGCGGCGCGTTTCGTGCGCTTCTGCGACGCCTTCAACATCCCCGTCGTGACCTTTGTCGACGTTCCGGGCTTCCTGCCGGGCACGACGCAGGAGTACGGCGGCATCATCAAGCACGGGGCGAAGCTCTTGTTCGCCTATGCCGAGGCAACGGTGCCCAAGGTGACGGTCATCACCCGCAAGGCCTATGGCGGCGCCTATGACGTCATGAGTTCCAAGCACCTGCGCGGCGACGTGAACTACGCCTGGCCGACGGCGCAGATCGCGGTGATGGGCGCGAAGGGCGCGGTCGAGATCCTCTACCGCTCCGACCTCGGCGACGCGGAGAAGATCGCCGAGAAAACGAAGGAATACGAGGACCGCTTCGCCAATCCCTTCGTGGCGGCTGCCCGCGGCTTCGTGGATGAGGTCATCATGCCGCACTCGACGCGGCGCCGGCTTGCCCGCGCACTCGCCATGCTGCGGACGAAGGAGCTGACCAACCCGCCGAAGAAGCACGACAACATACCGCTCTGACGCGCGGGGCGGGGCGGTCCGGGGGCAGTCCGGCGTGGGCGGGATCAGGCCTTAAGCCGGCCGGCCGCCCAGGCGACATGCGCTTCCATGAAGGTCGCGACGAAGAAATAGGAGTGGTCGTAACCCTCCCGCAGGGTGAGTGTCAGCGGGATGCCTGCCTTCCGGCACGCCTCCGCCAGCAGTTCCGGCTTCAGCCCGCTGTCGAGGAACTGGTCCGCCGTCCCCTGGTCCACGAGGATTTCGTCGAGGCGGTGGCCGTCCTCGATCAGGGCGACCGTGTCGTGCGCGCGCCACGCGGTCTCGTCGCCGCCGAGATAGGCCCGCAGCGCCTTCTGCCCCCAGGCGACGCGCCCTGGCGCGGTGATCGGCGCGAACGCCGAGACGGAGCGGTAGCGGCCCGGATTGCGCAGCGCGAGCGTCAGTGCCCCGTGTCCGCCCATGGAATGCCCGGTGATCCCCTGCCGGTCCATGTCGAGCGGGAAATGCGCCGCGACGACGTCCGGCAACTCCCGCGCGACATGGGTCTCCATCCGGTAATGCGCGGCCCACGGGTCTTGCGTGGCGTCCACGTAGAAGCCCGCGCCCTGGCCCAAATCGTAGGCCGCGTCGTCGGCCACCTCCTGCCCGCGCGGGGAGGTGTCGGGAAAGACCAGGGCCAGCCCGTGCCGCGCCGCCCAGCCCTGCGCGCCGGCCTTCACCATCGCGTTCTCGTGTGTGCAGGTCAGGCCCGACAGGTACCAGAGCACCGGCACGGAACCGTCCTTGGCCTGCGGCGGCAGGTAGAGCCCGAACGTCATGTCGCAGGCGCACGTGTCCGAGGCGAATGTATAGACCCCTTGCACGCCGCCGAAACAGGCGCTCTCCGAGACTTTCTGAAGCTTGCCCGCCATCAGTAGACCACGACCGAGCGGATGCTCTTGCCCTCGTGCATCAGGTCGAACGCCTCGTTGATGCGGTCGAGCGGCAGAACGTGCGTGATCATCGGGTCGATCTCGATCTTGCCGTTCATGTACCAGTCCACGATCTTCGGCACATCGGTGCGCCCGCGCGCGCCGCCGAAGGCAGACCCGCGCCACGACCGCCCGGTGACGAGCTGGAAGGGGCGGGTGGAGATTTCCTGGCCCGCGCCCGCAACGCCGATGATGATGCTCTCGCCCCAGCCCTTGTGCGCACATTCCAGCGCCTGGCGCATCACGTTCACATTGCCGATGCACTCGAAGGAATAGTCCGCGCCGCCGCCCGTCAGTTCCACGAGATGCGCGACGAGGTCGCCCTCGACCTTCTTCGGGTTGACGAAGTGCGTCATGCCGAAGCGGCGGCCCCAGTCCTCCTTGTCGTCGTTGAGGTCGACGCCCACGATCATGTTCGCGCCGACCATGCGCAGGCCCTGGATGACGTTGAGGCCGATGCCGCCCAGCCCGAACACGACGCAGTTCGATCCCGGCTCGACCTTGGCCGTGTTGATCACCGCGCCCACGCCCGTGGTGACGCCGCAGCCGACGTAGCAGACCTTGTCGAAGGGCGCGTTCGTGTCGATCTTCGCCAGCGCGATCTCCGGCAGGACCGTGTGGTTGGCGAAGGTCGACGTGCCCATGTAGTGGAAGATCGGCTGGCCCTTGTAGGAGAAGCGCGAGGTGCCGTCCGGCATCAGCCCCTTGCCCTGCGTCGTGCGGATCTTCTGGCAGAGGTTGGTCTTGGGATGCAGGCAATATTCGCACTCCCGGCATTCTGGTGTGTAGAGCGGGATCACGTGGTCGCCGGGCTTCACCGAGGTCACGCCTTCGCCGACCTCCAGCACGATGCCCGCGCCCTCGTGGCCGAGCACGGCGGGGAAGAGGCCCTCCGGATCCTCGCCCGAGAGCGTGAAGGCGTCCGTGTGGCAGATGCCGGTCGCCTTGACCTCGACCAGGACCTCTCCGGCCTTCGGGCCCTCGAGGTCCAGTTCCACGATCTCCAGCGGCTTGCCCGCTTCGAACGCCACGGCCGCGCGCGTCTTCATTCCCGTCGTCCCCCGTTCCTTAACCTGTTTTCCCGAGAATCGTGGCAGACCGGGCCAGCACAGGCAAGGCGCGCGGGCGCCGGGCGGGCCTGACATGCGAGAAGGAGAACGGGCACATGATCGTGACGACGACCGGCAGGGTGGAGGGGCGCGAGGTTGCCGCCGTGATGGGCATCGTGGCAGGGGAGACCGTGCTGGGCGTGAACATGTTTCGCGATCTCTTCGCCTCGATCCGCGACATCGTGGGCGGGCGCGCGGGCGGCTACCAGAAGGCCTTGCGCGACGCGCGCGAGATTGCCATCGCCGAGATGGTGGAGGAGGCGCGTGCGCTGGGTGCCGACGCGGTCGTCGGCGTCGACATCGATTACGAGGCGATCGGCGCCAACGGATCCATGCTCATGGTCTCGTGCAACGGCACGGCGGTGCGCCTTGCCCGCTGAGCGCCGGAGCGGGCAGCATTAACGCGGGGCTAACGCCCGCTCGGGCATGATCTCAGCCGGAATCTTTCGTGCGTCCGGGCAGAGGGCAAACCCATGAGCGTGACCAGCTTCGCAGGCGAGCCGTTCGCCAGCATCCTCAACAAGGGCTTCGTGGACGAGCAGGACGTGCTCGACATGCGCCGTGCCGTCTGGAAGGACGGCGCGGTCTCCATCGACGAGGCGGAGGGGCTGTTCGCCGTCGACGAGGCCTGCCCGGAGCGGCACGAGACCTGGGCGCCCATGTTCGTCGAGGCCGTCGTCGAGCTTCTGGTGAACCAGCTTCCGCCGCGCGGCTACCTTGGCGAGGAGAACGCCCGCTGGCTGATGGAGCGGATCGAGCAGGACGGTCACGTCAAGACCGCGACGGAGCTGGAGGTGCTGGTGCGCTGCCTCGAAGCCTCCCGCGCGGCGCCGCGTCCGCTCGCCATGTTCGCGCTGGGCGAGGTGGAGCATGCCGTGCTCCACGGCACCGGGCTGACCCGCGCGGGCGAGGCCCTGACCCCCGGCGTGATCGGCGAACCTGAAGTGAAGCTCTTGCGCCGCGTACTCTACGCCGCGGGCGGCGACGGAAACATCGCGATCACGAAGCCGGAGGCGGAGGTGCTCTTCAACCTCAACGACGCGACCGCGCACGCAGAGAACCATCCGTCATGGTCCGACCTCTTCGTCAAGGCGATCGCCAACTACCTGATGTTCGTCTCGCACTATGAGCCCGTGAGCCGCGCGGACGCCCTGCGCCGCGACCGCTGGCTGACCGATGGCGAGGGAATCGACTGGAGCTCCTGGAGTGTCGGCGGCGTACTGCGCGAGTTGCGCGGGCTCATGGGCGTGGGCGATTTCTTCGGCTCGAGCGATCTCCAGAAGCGCTGGGAGGAAAAGAACCGGGAGGTCGCCGCCCAGACCGCCGAGGCCGAGAAGATCACCGCCGACGAGGCCGCCTGGCTCGCAGACCGGATCGGCCGCGACGGGAGGTTGCACCCGAACGAGCAGGCGCTGCTCGCATTCCTCCGGGAAGAGGCGGTGAACCTGCCGCCCGTGCTCCAACCGCTCCTGCGCCGGGTGGCCTGAAGCCGCGTCAGGAAATATGGCAGTAGTGCTGCCATTAAATCTTTGTTACACTTCGCATCCGTGAACCAGACGGATGCGGATCCATGCACGATCCTGAGCTGCTGAAGTTACGCCTGTTGCGCCTCGACGAGAAGATCGTCGAGTTGCTGGCGGAGCGTCTGGCGGCTGCGCGATGGCTGCTTGAGGCCGAAAGCAGTGGCGAGCATCGCGAAAGCCTGGATCCCTCGACGATCTCGGTTCTCCTCGCGGAACGCGCCCGCGAACATGGGTTGGACCCGCTGATCCTGCGCTCGGTATATGACGCGCTCCTCTCCCCCATTGGGGGCGGGCATCTGGACGACGGCGCTCCGCCGCAGCCGCCGCCCGTGGAAGACGAGGCCGTGCCGCAGGCCGGCGCAGCGACGCTGCCGCCTGTCCAGGGAACGCCCTGTGCGCCGGCCGAGCGGCCGCTGACAGATCTGCTGCCATCCGCACATGAAGCAAATCGGGACAGTCGCGATGGGCCGGATAGCCTTATGGATCGCATGAATTTTCTTTAGCTTACGGCTCGCTGGCGGAAAACAACGCGAATTTACCGTAAAACTAAGTGTTGTCCGAAACTTGAGGGCTTGTCGTGTTGGTTGTATTGTCTCTGCATGGTACGGGTGGCATGGCTCGCTGCCTGTTCTCGTAGTGATTTCAATGGGGCATATCTCGTGAGAGAAATCCAACTGTTGCAGCAGAAGCTGGACAGAATCGACGATCAGTTGGTCGATTTGCTGGCAGAGCGGTTCGCGGTGGCGCGCTGGCTGGGGGAAACAAAGGCCGTCTATGGCCTGCCCGCCGTATCGCCGGAGCGCCGTGGACATGAGGTAACGCGGGCGGAGTACCGCGCGATCGAACGGGGCATCCCCCAGGGGCTTGTACGTGCGCTCCTGGGACAGGTGGTGGATGCGACGGCGCAGACCGTTGGCGTCCCGGACGATCTGGACGATGAACCGGTCGCGCTGGCGGTCGGGCACTAGGGGGAAGCGCCTGGATTCGCAGGTGTATCGGTGCGGCACCCTCTGCGGGGGTAGGGCTGCCAGGGATCGAAGCGGACGGTGAGACAGGGCGAGGGGAGCCACCGATGGAGGAGTTGAAGGATCTGCGCGCGCGGATCGATTCGATCGACACCCGCATCATGGATCTGTTGCAGGAGCGGTTCGCGACCGTCCGTGAGGTCATCGTGGTCAAGGACGGGGCGGGGATCCCCGTGCGCATCCCGGCCCGGATCGACGAGGTGATCGACCGGGCGGAGCGTCTGGCGCAGGACCGCGGCCTGCCTCCGGGACTCGGCCGCGCCCTTTACGAGCACATCGTGGAGGCCACCTGCCTGTTCGAGGAAACGCGCCTTGGCGAGGACACGCCCGAAAACCGGCGTTTCGCTGTCGCAGGCCGGGCCTGAGCCGCAGCACCTGTCGCCCACGGGCCCGATGCGGTTAAGCTGACCCCACGCGCTGGGAGGCGCCGGGTGTCATGGATGTGATCCAGATCTTCGAACGGCTGGGGCTTGCGCTCGCCATCGGCCTGCTCATCGGAATCGAGCGGGGCTGGCAGTCGCGCAGCGAGGCCTCCGGCGACCGGACGGCGGGCCTCAGGACCTTCGCCCTCATCGGGCTTCTCGGAGGTGCCCTGGGCGCGGCGGCGCGCTGGTCGGACATGATGCTTGCGGCGGCCGGGTTCCTGGCGGTCACGGCGGTGGTGGCCGTCTACCGCTACCGGGAAACCGCCCGCGAGGGCACCTTCGGCGTGACCACGGTGGTGGCGGCGATGCTCACCTACGGGCTCGGCGTCTATGCGGCGGTCGGCAACATGCAGGCGGCGGCCGCGGCGGGCGTCATGGCGGCGGGGCTCCTCGCGATGAAGCAGTCGCTGCACGGGTTCCTCAGCCGGGTGACCTGGCCCGAGTTGCGCGCGGCTCTTCTTCTCGCGGCGATGTCGCTCATCCTGCTGCCGATCCTGCCCGACCGCGGCATGGGTCCCTATGGCGCGATCAACCCGCGCGAGGTCTGGCTGCTGACCATCCTGATCGCACTGGTGTCGAGCGCGGGCTATGTCGCCGTGCGCGTCGCGGGGACGCGCGCGGGCGTTCCTCTTGGCGGGCTGGCAGGCGGGCTCGTCTCCTCGACGGCCGCGAGCCTCAGCTTCGCACGCATGGGACGCGAGGCGGGCGGGCCGGCGCCGCTCTTCGCCGGCGCGGTCGTGCTTTCGGGCGGGGTGATGTTCGTGCGGCTGTGGATCGTCGTCTCGCTGGTTCGCGCCGATCTCGCGCCCGTGCTCGCCGCGCCGCTCATTGCCGCGACGCTGGTCTCGGTCGGGATCGGGGCGTTCATGGTGCACGCACACCGCGAGGCAGAGGTGGGGGCTCTCGACCTGAAAAGCCCGTTCGAACTGGGCTTCGCCTTGAAGTTCGGTGGCCTGCTGGCGCTCGTCTCCCTGCTGGCGCGTGCCGCGGAGGCGGAGATCGGGGCGGCCGGTCTCTACGTGCTCGCGCTCGTCTCGGGGCTCGCGGACGTCGACGCGGTCAGCCTGTCTGCCGCACGTTCGACGGAGCTGGACGCGCACGAGGTGGGGCTGGCGATCCTGATCGCCGCTGTCGCGAACACGGTCGCAAAGGCAGTCCTGGTGCGCGGTGCCGGTACGCCCGAGATCTTCTGGCGCGTGGCAGGCGCATGGGCGTTGGCGCTGGCGGCGGGCACGGGGGCCTATGCCGCTGCATGGGGGCTAGCCGTTTGACTGTGTGGACGCAAGGGGGCGCTTGCCCTTAAAAAGGCGGCAAAGGCCCTGCCACCCTCACCAATGAGAGGCCAGTCCACCGGATGTTCTCAAAGATCCTGATCGCCAACCGCGGCGAGATCGCCTGCCGCGTCATCAAGACCGCCCGCCGCATGGGTATCAAGACGGTGGCCGTCTTCTCCGACGCCGACCGGGATGCGCTGCACGTGCAGATGGCGGACGAGGCGGTGCACATCGGCCCGCCGGCGGCGGCGCAGTCCTATCTCCTGATCGACAAGATCGTGGAGGCCTGCAAGGCGACGGGGGCGGAGGCGGTGCACCCCGGCTACGGCTTCCTGTCGGAGCGGGCGGCCTTCGTCGAGGCGCTGGACGCCGCGGGCATCGTCTTCATCGGCCCGCCGGTCCGCGCGGTCGAGGCGATGGGCGACAAGATCGAATCGAAGAAGCTCGCGGCGGCTGCGGGCGTGAACACGGTTCCGGGCGTCCTCGGCGTCATCAAGGACACTGACGAGGCGGTGAAGATCGCCACCGACATCGGCTTCCCCGTGATGATGAAGGCGTCCGCGGGCGGCGGCGGCAAGGGCATGCGCGTCGCCTGGAACGAGAAGGACGTGCGCGAGGGCTTCGAGAGCGCGATGAACGAGGCGCGCTCCTCCTTCGGCGACGACCGCGTCTTCATCGAGAAGTTCGTGACCGAGCCGCGCCACATCGAGATCCAGGTGATCGGCGACAAGGCGGGCAACATCCTCTTCCTGGGGGAGCGGGAATGCTCCATCCAGCGGCGGAACCAGAAGGTGATCGAGGAGGCGCCGTCGCCCTTCCTCGACGCGGAGACGCGCAAGGCGATGGGGGAGCAGGCGGTCGCGCTCTCCGCCGCGGTCGGCTACCACTCCGCGGGCACGGTCGAGTTCATCGTCGACAAGGACCGCAACTTCTACTTCCTCGAGATGAACACCCGCCTTCAGGTCGAGCATCCGGTGACCGAGATGATCACCGGCCTCGACCTCGTGGAACTGATGATCCGGGTCGCGGCGGGCGAGAAGCTGCCGTTCGGGCAGGAGGACGTCTGCCTCGACGGCTGGGCGATCGAGAGCCGCATCTATGCCGAGGATCCCTACCGCAACTTCCTGCCGTCGACGGGTCGCCTCGTGCGCTACCGGCCGCCCGCGGAATCGTCGGAAGGCGGCCTGACCGTGCGCAACGACACCGGCGTCTTCGAGGGCGGCGAGGTGTCGATGTTCTACGACCCGATGATCGCCAAGCTTGTGACGCACGGGCCGACGCGGCTCGCCGCCATCGACCACATGGCGGACGCGCTCGACGAGTTCTTCATCGACGGCCTCGGCCACAATGTGCCCTTCCTCTCCGCCGTGATGGGGCAGGAGCGGTTCCGCAAGGGCACGCTCACCACGAACTACATCGCCGAGGAGTTTCCCGAGGGCTTCTCCGGCGTCGAGCTTGCGCCCGAGCGGGTGGAGGCGCTCGCCGCCATCGTCGCCTCGCTGCATGTGCGCGCGCTGGGGCGTGCCCGCCACGTCAGCGGCCAGCTCGAAGGCCATGTCCCGCCCGTGCCGCGCGACTGGGTCGTCATGCGCGGGCAGCCGGGACGGATCGAGGCCGAGTATCCGGTGCATGTCGAGCCGCTGGCGGAAGGCTTCGCGGTCACGCTGCACAAGCAGGGCGGCGAGCAGCGCTTCGAGGTCCGCTCCAACTGGCGGCCGGGTGACCCGGTGTTCCACGGCCAGGTCAACGGGGAGCGCATGGTGGCGCAGATCGCGCCCCTGAAGGACGGCTATCTTGTCGCGCATCGCGGCGCGTCCATCCGGCTGCAGGCACGCAGCGCGCGCGAGGCCGCGCTCGTCCGCCTCATGCCCTACAAGGAGCCGCCGGACACCTCGAAGATGCTGCTCTGCCCGATGCCGGGCCTCGTCGTCTCCATCCTCGTCGAGGAGGGCGCAGAGGTGCAGGAGGGCGAGGCGCTCGCGGTGGTCGAGGCCATGAAGATGGAGAACGTGCTGCGGGCCGAGCGCAAGGCGACCGTCGCCGCCATCAAGGCCGCGCCGGGCGATAGCCTCGCGGTCGACGCGGTCATCATGGAGTTCTCCTGATCCGCAACGGTGCGGGAGGGGCGATGGGTCTCTATTTCGCCTATGGGTCCAACCTGCTTCGCCGCCAGATGGCGGAGCGTTGCCCGGCGGCGCGCGGCCTGACGGTCGCGCGGCTTGAGGGCTGGCGCTTCCTCATCAACGAGCGCGGGGTGGCGACCATCGCGCCCGCCGATGGGCAGACGGTGATCGGCGCGCTGTGGGAATTGACCGGGGCGTGCGAGGCCGCGCTCGACCGGTTCGAAGGCGTCGCCGACGGCAAGTACGAGAAGCGCATCGTCCCCGTGATCGCGGACAGCGGCACGCGGCACGATGCGCTGACCTACGTCGATTTGCGCCGGACGCACGGCAAGCCCTATCCGGGCTATCTCGACACCCGCGTGCTGCCGGGCGCGCGGGAGTGGGGCCTGCCCGCGCCCTATCTCGCCATGCTGGAGGCGTGGCTATGAGCGGCGCTCATCCCGCCATCCGCATCCATGTGCGCGGCCGCGTGCAGGGCGTGGGCTTCCGCGCCTTCGTGGAGCGGCGGGCGCAGATGCTGGGCCTCTCGGGCTGGGTGCGCAACCGCGCCGACGGCAGCGTTGAGGCGGTGGCGGCGGGCCCGCAGGAGAGCCTCGACGACCTCGTGGCGGCCTGCCGCGAGGGGCCGCGCGCCGCCCGCGTCAGCGCCGTCGAGGTGCTGGCCGAGGCAGACGCGCCGCAGACCCGCGATTTCGCAGTGCGCCCGACGCTTTGACCCGACGCTTTGACCCGACGCTCTGACGGGGCGCCTGAGGCCCCGGCGCTCAGCTGCCGAACACCTCCTCGAATGCAGACCGCAAAGCCATGTCGACCTCCGGCATGGTCACGGGCAGGCCAAGGTCGGCAAGGCTCGTCACCCCATAGCGCGAATCGGCGATGCCGCACGGCACGATGCCGGAGAAGTGCTCAAGCTCCGGCTCCACATTCAGCGAGATACCGTGAAAGCTCACCCAGCGGCGCAGGCGGATGCCGATGGCGGCGATCTTGTCCTCGTGCCCCGGCCCCTTGTCCGGGCGCTTGACCCAGACGCCGACGCGTCCCTCGCGCACTTCGCCCGCCACGTTGAAGCGGTCGAGCGTGGCGATCACCCAGCGTTCCAGCAGCGTGACGAAGGCGCGCACGTCCTGCCCGCGCGTACGCAGGTCGAGCATCACATAGGCGATGCGCTGGCCCGGCCCGTGATAGGTCAATTGCCCGCCGCGCCCGCTCTCGAACACCGGGAACCGGTCCGCCGCCAGCAGGTCGGCGGGCTTGGTACTTGTGCCGGCAGTGTAGAGGGGCGGGTGCTCCAGCAGCCACACCTGCTCGCCCGCCGTGCCCGCGGCGATGGCGGCGACGCGCGCCTCCATGTCGGCGACCGCCTGCACATAGGGGACGGGCGCGTCGCTGATGCGCCATTCGGGCGGGCGTGCGTGTTCACGGTCCGTAAACCCTGACGCGCCAGTGTGATTGGGTGACTGCGTGCTCATGGGATGAGATGAGATGCTTCCAGTCGACGCCGTGTCAATCGAGGTGGTGGCGGTCCTCGGCCGTACGACCATGCCGATCGGCCGCCTGCTGCGCATGGGCCGCGGCGCGCTGATCGAGCTGGATGCCCATGTGAGCGCGCCTGTCCGGCTCTATGCGAACGATGTGCTCATCGCACATGGGGAGCTTGTGATCCAGGGCGACCGTCTTGCGATCCAGGTGACCGGGGTGCCCCGCAAGGGCGGTGCGGCGGGCGAAACGCCGGACGCCCGCGACGCCGCCTGAGCGCGCGTGCGCGCCCGCAGATTTTCCCGCGCAAGAGGGCTTCACAAGGGGCGGGGCATTTGCTACACCCCCGCCACCTCGCGGCCGTGGCGGAACTGGTAGACGCGCAAGCTTGAGGTGCTTGTGGGGTAACACCCGTGGAAGTTCGAGTCTTCTCGGCCGCACCAGAATTCAGGCCGGCGCTCTTCGGATCGCCGGCCTTTTTCGTTTCCCGCGCCAAGCGGCGCTTCCCGGTGTAGTCTGCCGGCGGGGCGCGACGGCGCCGGGCTGAACCAAGGGCACGCGATCGGACGATACCTTCGGAGGGGACATGGCGGACGGCAACCGGCCGGCGTTCGAGCAGGAGGACGAAGGCGGCGCGACGCTCGGTCCGCGCTTCGTCGCGTCGGTCGTCGCGGCCCTGGATGCCGCCGACGGGACGCAGATCCGCGACCTGTGCGCCGAACTGCACCCTGCCGACCTCGCGGATCTCATCGGCCTTCTGAACCGGGACGAGCGGCGCGATCTGGTCGCGCTGCTGGGATCGCTGCTGACCGCCGACGTGCTCTCGGAACTGGACGAGGGCATCCGCGACGACGTCCTGGATCAGCTCGACCCGAAGGCGGTCGCGGCGGCGATCTCCGAACTCGACACCGACGACGCGGTCTACCTTCTCGAAGACCTCGACCCCGAGGTGCAGCAGGAGATCCTGAAGGAGGTCGCGCCCGAGGACCGCACCGCGGTCGAGCAGGGCCTGCAATATCCCGAAGGCTCTGCCGGGCGCCTCATGCAGCGGGAACTGATCGCGGTCCCGTCCTACTGGACGGTCGGCCAGGTCATCGACTACATGCGCGAGACGCCGGACCTGCCGGACGACTTCTACGAGCTGATCGTGGTCGACCCGGCCTACAAGCCCGTGGGCACGGTCGCGCTGTCGGACCTCCTGCGCTCCCGCCGCGCCGTCATCATCGAGGACATCGCCGACACTGACGTCGAGACCATCGCGGTCGAAACCGACCAGGAGGACGTCGCTTACCGGTTCGAGCAGTACGGCCTCGTGTCCGCCCCGGTCGTAGACGAGAGCGGCCGCCTGGTCGGCGTCATCATGGTCGACGACGTGGTCGACATCATCGCCGAGGAGGCGGACGAGGACATTAAGCGCCTCGGCGGCGTCGGCGACGAGGATCTCTCCGACACCGTGGTCGCAACCACGCGCTACCGCTTTCCCTGGCTGGTGGTGAACCTCGCGACCGCGCTGCTCGCCTCCTGGGTCATCTCCTGGTTCGAGGGGTCGATCGCGCAGATCGTGGCGCTCGCGGTCCTCATGCCCATCGTCGCCTCCATGGGCGGAAACGCGGGAACCCAGTCGCTGACAGTCGCCGTGCGCGCCATCGCGACCAAGGAGCTGACCTCGCTCAACTCCGCCCGCGTCATCTGGCGCGAGACGGCGGTGGGGCTGCTGAACGGCGTGCTGTTCGCGGTCCTCATGGGCGCGGTCGCGGGCTTCTGGTTCGACAGCGTGCCCCTCGGCCTCGTCATGGCGGCGGCCATGGTCATCAACATGCTGGCGGCGGGCCTTGCGGGGGTGCTGATCCCGGTCGCACTCGACAGGCTGAAGATCGACCCGGCGGTGGCGTCCAGCGTGTTCGTGACGACGGTGACGGATGTCGTGGGCTTCTTCGCCTTTCTGGGGCTTGCGGCGCTGGTGCTGCTCTAGGCGGCCTTGACCGGAGTGTCGAAAGTCTGACACTCGGCGCCCGAACGATCTTCGGCCGGGGCGTGAGGTGTCCGCCGCCGGCCCCTTGCGAGCCGAAAGGGGTAGCGATGATTCCGAACGATTTCCCGTCGATGAACTTCAACCTCGGCGAGACGGCCGAGATGATCCGCGACACGGTGCGCTCCTTCACCGCCGACCATGTGGCTCCGCTCGCTGCCGAGATCGACCGCACGGACGAGTTTCCGCGCCAGCTCTGGCCGAAGCTGGGGGAGATGGGGCTCCTCGGCATCACGGTGGAGGAGGAGTGGGGCGGGTCCGGCCTCGGCTATCTGGAGCATTGCATCGCCATGGAGGAGATCAGCCGCGGTTCGGCCTCGGTCGGCCTGTCCTACGGCGCGCATTCGAACCTGTGCGTCAACCAGCTGCGCCGCTGGGGCACGGACGAGCAGAAGCGCCGCTATCTGCCCAAGCTCGTCTCGGGCGAGCATGTGGGCGGCCTCGCCATGTCGGAGCCGGGGGCAGGCTCCGACGTCGTCTCCATGCGCCTGAAGGCGGAGAAGAAGGGCGACCGCTACATCCTCAACGGCTCGAAGTTCTGGATCACCAACGGTCCCGGCGGCGACCTGCTGATCGTCTATGCCAAGACCGATCCGCAGGCAGGTCCGCGCGGCATCACCGCGTTCCTGATCGAGAAGGGGTTCAAGGGCTTCTCGGTCGCGCAGAAGCTCGACAAGCTCGGCATGCGCGGGTCGAACACGGGCGAGCTGGTGTTCGAGGATTGCGAGGTGCCCGAGGAGAACGTGATGGGCGCCGTCGGCAAGGGCGTGAACGTCCTCATGTCCGGCCTCGACTATGAGCGCGCGGTGCTGGCTGCCGGCCCCCTCGGCATCATGCAGGCGTGCATGGACGTGGTCATGCCTTACGTGCACGAGCGCAAGCAATTCGGCCAGGCGATCGGCGAGTTCCAGCTGATGCAGGGCAAGATCGCCGACATGTACGTCACCATGAACGCCGCGCGCGCCTATGTGTACGCCGTGGCGAAGGCGTGCGACGCGGGCCAGACGACGCGCAAGGACGCCGCGGGCGCTATCCTCTTCGCCGCGGAGAAGGCGACGTGGATGGCGTTGGAGGCGATCCAGGCGCTGGGCGGCAACGGCTACATAAACGAGTATCCGACGGGCCGCCTGCTGCGCGACGCGAAGCTCTACGAGATCGGCGCGGGCACGAGCGAGATCCGCCGCTGGCTGATCGGCCGGGAACTGTTCCAGGAGACGGCGTGAGGCGTCATGCCTCCGGCGGCAGGGCGAGCCGGTAGACGCCCTTGAAGGCGTCGGGGTCTGCGGGCTTGCCCTTGCGCAGGATGACGATGCGCCCGTCCTTCGCCAGCGCGACGGCGGCGGCGCGCACGGCGGGCATCAGCCGGCTCCACGCCTTCTCGTCGGAACCTGCCAGCGCGCGGGCCGCCTCCGACGGGCAGATCGACTTGCCGGCCCCGCGTTCGCCCGCGAGGCGCAGGATCGCGGCCTCGATGTCCTCTCCCGGCGTGTCTGCCATGTGCCCGTTCCCGCGCGATTGCCAAGGGTCCCGTTCCGGCCTATCCAGAAGGAGCTAGACATACCCCGGTGGCAAGAGGTGTGAGGGATGGCCGTTCTGCGCACGACATTCAACCCCCGCGATCCCGCGACGCGCGAAAATGCGGACGCGATGGCAGCGATCGTCGCGGACCTGCGGGAGAAGGTGGCAGCGGCAGCCCTGGGCGGGCCGGAAAAGGCGCGCACCCGGCACGTCCAGCGCGGCAAGCTTCTGCCGCGGGAGCGGGTGGAGCGCCTGCTCGACCCCGGCACCCCGTTCCTTGAGTTGTCGCAGCTTGCCGCCCACGACATGTACGGCGGCGACATCGCGGGCGCGGGCGTCATCACCGGCGTGGGCCGCGTCGCGGGCACGGAATGCATGATCGTGTGCAACGACGCGACCATCAAGGGCGGCACCTACTACCCCATGACGGTCAAGAAGCATGTCCGCGCGCAGGACATCGCGCGCGAGAACAATCTGCCGTGCGTCTACCTGGTCGATTCCGGCGGCGCGAACCTGCCGAACCAGACCGAGGTGTTCCCCGACCGCGACCATTTCGGCCGCATCTTCTACAATCAGGCGAACCTTTCGGCACTGGGCATCCCGCAGATCGCGGTGGTGATGGGAAGCTGCACGGCGGGCGGCGCCTACGTCCCCGCCATGTCGGACGAATCCATCATCGTGAAGGGCCGCGGCGAGGAGAGCCAGGGTACGATCTTCCTCGGCGGGCCGCCGCTGGTGCGCGCCGCGACGGGGGAGGTGGTGAGCGCGACCGACCTCGGCGGTGCCGACGTTCATACGCGCGAGTCGGGCGTGACCGATCATCTCGCGGTTGACGATTTCCACGCGCTGGCCCGCGCCCGCGCCATCGTGGCGGGGCTGAACCGGACCAAGGCGCACGGGCTCGCGCTGCGCGATCCCGTGCCGCCTGTCTACGACCCGGCGGAGCTTGAGGCCGTGGTGCCCGTGGATCTCAAGCGCCAGTACGACGCGCGCGAGATCATCGCCCGCATCGTCGACGGGTCGGAGTTCGACGAGTTCAAGAAGCTCTACGGCACCACGCTCGTCTGCGGCTTCGCGCACATCTGGGGCATGCCGGTCGGCATTATCGCGAACAATGGCATCCTCTATTCGGAATCGGCGCTGAAGGGCGCGCACTTCGTCGAGCTGTGCTGCCAGCGCAAGATCCCGCTGCTGTTCCTGCAGAACATCACGGGCTTCATGGTGGGCCGGAAGTACGAATCGGGCGGCATCGCGCGCGACGGCGCCAAGATGGTGATGGCGGTCGCCTGCGCCCAGGTGCCCAAGATCACCGTGGTCGTCGGCGGCTCTTACGGGGCGGGCAATTACGCCATGAACGGAAGGGCTTACGCGCCGCGCTTCATGTTCACCTGGCCGAATGCGCGCATCTCCGTCATGGGCGCGGAGCAGGCGGCGAGCGTGCTCGCTACCGTCCGGCGCGACGGGATCGAGCGCGAGGGCGGACAGTGGAGCGCGGACGAGGAGGAGGCCTTCAAGGCCCCGATCCGCGCGCGGTTCGAGGACGAGGGGCATCCCTATTTCGGTTCGGCCCGGCTCTGGGACGACGGCGTGATCGCGCCCTCCGACACGCGCCGGGTGGTGGGCCTCGCGCTGTCGGCCACGCTCAACGCGCCGATCCCCGATCCGCGCTTCGGCGTCTTCCGGATGTGATGGGGCTGACATGATCCGTTCTCTGCTGATTGCGAACCGCGGCGAGATCGCCTGCCGCATCATCCGGACCGCCCGCGCCATGGGCGTGCGCACCGTCGCCGTCTATTCGGACGCCGACGCGGCGGCCCAGCATGTCCGGCTGGCCGACGAGGCGTGGCGGCTGGGTCCTGCGCCCGCGCGCGAGAGCTATCTCAAGGCCGACCTCATCCTCGACATCGCGCGCCGGGCGGGCGCCGACGCGATCCATCCGGGCTACGGCTTCCTGTCGGAGAACGCGGGCTTCGCGGAAGCCTGCGCCAAGGCCGGCGTGATCTTCGTCGGCCCGCCCGCGTCCGCGATCCGGGCGATGGGCGGCAAGGACGCGGCCAAGGCGCTGATGGAGAAGGCGGGCGTGCCTGTCGTGCCCGGCTACCACGGCGAGGACCAGGCGCCCGACCGTCTTCGCGCGGAGGCCGAGCGGATCGGCTTCCCTCTGCTCGCCAAGGCGGTTGCGGGCGGCGGCGGCAAGGGCATGCGCCTCATCCGCACGATGGCGGAGTTCGACGACGCGGTAGCAGGTGCTGCGCGCGAGGCAGAGGCGTCCTTCGGCGACGCGACCCTGCTGCTCGAACGCTATGTGGAGGCCGCGCGCCATATCGAGGTGCAGGTGTTCGCCGACACCCACGGCAACGTGCTTCACCTGAACGAGCGCGACTGCTCCGTCCAGCGCCGCCACCAGAAGGTGCTGGAGGAGGCGCCCGCCCCCGGCATGGACGCGGCGACACGCGCCGCGATGGGGGCCGCCGCCGTCGAGGCCGCGCGCGCCATCGGCTATGTCGGCGCGGGCACGGTCGAGTTCATCGTGGACGCGGGCCGCGGCCTGTCGCCGGAAACCTTCTTCTTCATGGAGATGAACACCCGTCTCCAGGTCGAGCATCCGGTGACCGAGGCGATCACCGGCCTGGACCTCGTCGAGTGGCAATTGCGCGTGGCTAGCGGCGAGGCGCTGCCGATCGGCCAGGGCGAGGTGCCGCTCGACGGCCATGCGATCGAGGCACGCCTCTATGCCGAGGACGTGCCGCGCGGCTTCCTGCCCGCCACGGGGCGGCTCGACGCGCTGACCTTCGGGGCGGGCGTGCGGATCGATTCCGGCGTCGTCGAGGGCGACACGATCTCGCAGCACTACGACCCGATGATCGCCAAGCTGATCGCCCACGGCGCGACGCGCGAGCAGGCGCTGAGCCGGCTGGCGCACGCCTTGCGCGACACGCGCCTTTGCGGCCTGACCACCAACCAGCGCTTCCTGATCGACGTGCTGGAGCACCGGGCATTTCGGGAAGGAGGGGTGGAGACGCGCTTCCTCGACCATTACGCCGCCGAGGTCGTGCGCCCGGAAGGCGAGATCCCGCCGGAGACGGCCTGGCTGATGGCCGCGGCCTATGTCGTGCTGGCCCGCCAGCAGCAGGCCGCCCGCGATCCGTGGGAGGCCGCGGACGGCTTCCGGGTCAATGCGCAGGCCAGCGACCGCGTGGACTTCGCGCCGGAGGCGGGCTCTCATGTCCCGCGCACGGCGGCCGTGACGCCCCATCCCGCATCGGGAGCAGACGCGCGGGGTCTGACGATCGCGTTCGCCGGCGCCGCGCCGGTCGAGGCGGAGGGCAAGGCGTTCGCCGACGGCACGCTGCGGCTATCGCTCGACGGGCGGGTTCATGCTGCGCGCATCCGGGTCGAGCCGGACGCGCTGATCGTGATGTCCGACGGGGCCACCTGGCGGCTGCCGCTGTTCGACGCGCTGGCGGCAGAGGAGGCGCATGCGGGCGAGAGCGGCGCGCTGACCGCGCCGATGTCGGGCCGCATCGTCCGCGTCGCCGTCGCAGAAGGGGCGGAGGTCAAGGCGGGCGACACGATCCTCGTGCTCGAGGCCATGAAGATGGAGCATACGCTGCGCGCGGCGGCCGATGGCACAGTGACCGCGCTGTCGGCGGCGGAGGGCGACCAGGTGGACGAGGGGGCGGTCCTCGCGGTCGTCACCCCGGCTGAGGACGCCTAGAACCTGTCTCGGGAGTTAAGCGCAGGTGATTGATCTTCTGGGTGTTTTCATCACGGTCTTCCTGGCCGAACTGGGCGACAAGACGCAGCTTGCGACCGTGCTGTTCGCCGCCGAGGGGCGCCTGAGCCCGCTGGGCGTCTTCCTGGCCGCCTCTCTTGCGCTGGTCGCGACGACGGCGCTGGGTGTGGGCGCGGGCGTTCTGGCGGAGAAGCACCTGGCGGCCCTGCCGCTCAAGCTCATCGCCGGGGTCGGTTTCGTCGTCATCGGCCTGTGGACGATCTGGGGACATTTCGCGGAGCGGGGCGCGGCCTGAGCCCCGCAGTCTGGAACGCCGGCCGGAATCGGACTAGCCTTTGCCTCCATGACCCTGCATCTGCAAAAGCTGTGCGTCGGTGCCGAGAGCATCGAGGACCTGGCCGCCTGGCAGGCGGGCGGCGGGCGCGCCATCGCGCAGGCGAAGGGCTACGACACGCCGGTGCACACGACCCGCATGTCGCCCAAGCGCGTGGCGGAACTGCTCGACGGCGGCGCGCTCTACTGGATCATCAAGGGGCAGATGCGCGTGCGCCAGCCCCTGCTCGACATCTGTCCCGTGACGCGGGAGGGGCAGAGCGCGTGCGACCTCGTGCTGGCTGCCGACCTCATCCCCGTCGTGCCGCGCCGGGTGCGGCCCTTCCAGGGGTGGCGCTACCTGCGGGCGGAGGATGCGCCCGCCGACCTGACAGGGCTTGCCGAGGGGCAGGCGGCGTTCGAGGATTTCCCGGCGGACCTGCGGCAGGAACTCGCCGAACTGGCCCTGATCTGACGCGGCGCGGGGTCGGGGGAACCCGGTATCCGGCGACTCCTGTTGACGCCCGCCCGATTCCGTCCCCAAGATTTGGTGGCTGTGAAAGGGGCAGTGTCTACATGTCAGTTTTCGTGAATGGTGCCATCCAGGGCAGGCAGCGCCACACCGGGGCGCACGTCATCGTGCTCGGCAACGAGAAGGGCGGCTCGGGCAAGACCACGACGGCGATGCATGTCGCGACCGCGCTGATGGCGCAGGGACGCACTGTGGGCGCCATGGATCTCGACCTGCGCCAGCGCTCCTTCACCCGCTACATGGAGAACCGGCTGGCGTTCGCGGAGCGCCGCGGCCTCAAGCTCGCCATGCCCCGTTACGCCAAGGTGAAGGCGAGCGACCTGCCCGAGCGCGCGGCGGCGGAGGCCGAGGAGACGGAGGCCGTGCGCGCCGCCATCGGCCGCCTGTCCGACTGCGACTATGTCGTGATCGATTCGCCTGGCAGCTACACCGCGGCCTCGCGCGCCGCCCATGCGCTTGCCGACACGATCGTCACGCCGATCAACGACAGCTTCGTGGACTTCGACCTGCTGGCCCATGTCGACCCCGACACGCTGCAGATCGTCGGGCCCAGCCTCTATGCCGAAATGGTATGGGACGCGCGCAAGGTCCGCGCGATCGAGGATGGCGGCTCCATCGACTGGATCGTCATGCGCAACCGCATGGCGCACGTGAACGCCAAGAACAAGGAGCGGGTGGGCGCGCTGCTGAAGAAGCTCGCCAAGCGCATTGGGTTCCGCACCGCGCCGGGCTTCTCGGAGCGCGTGATCTACCGGGAACTGTTCCTCAACGGCCTGACGCTTCTGGATCTGAACGAGAGCGGCGGCGGCCTCAACATGTCTCACGTCGCGGCACGGCAGGAGGTGCGCAACCTCATCGCGGCGCTGCAGCTTCCCGCGCGCGAGGTTCCCGCCGAGGCGGCGGAATAAGGACCCTCCCGGCTTGGAAAGTCTTTACTGCCGCGCCACATATTAGGGCGATGGTGGATCGCAAGAAACGACAGGGCGGACCGGTTACGCCTCAGGCCGAAGGGACGCGCGCTCCGCGTGCGGCCGACGAGGTCGCTTCCTTCCTCGCAAAGGTGCGCTCGGCACCGGCTCCCGTTCCGGACGGGCAACGCGGGCGCCTCGTCTTCGCCATGGACGCAACCATGAGCCGCGCGCCCACCTGGGACCGGGCCATGGCGATCCAGGCCGACATGTTCCAGGAGGCGGGGCGCGTCGGCGGCCTCGACATCCAGCTCGTCTTCTTCCGTGGGCACGGCGAATGCCGGTCCAGCAAATGGGTGAGGCGGTCGGCCGACCTGCTCGGGCTGATGACGGCGGTCCAGGTGCGCGGCGGGCTGACCCAGATCGGCAAGGTGCTGAACCACACCCTGCGCGAGACGCAGAAGGAGCGGGTAAGCGCGCTCGTCTACATCGGCGACATGTGCGAGGAGGATCCCGATCCCCTGTGCGCGACTGCGGCCCAGCTGGGCCTGCGCGGCGTCAAGGCGTTCATGTTCCACGAGGGCGGGAACCCGGCGGCCGCCCAGACCTTCCGGGAAATCGCGCGCCTGACGGGCGGGGCCTATGCGCCCTTCGACCTCGGCGCGGCCGACCAGTTGCGCCAGTTGCTCACGGCGGTGGCGGTCTATGCCGCGGGCGGGCGGCGCGCGCTCGCGGACTATGGCAAGCGCGCGGGCGGCGACGTCCTGCGCATCGCGCACCAGTTGCGTTAGGGAAGCGGCGCACATGCACTATTTCCTCGCAGGGATCGTCCTCCTGCTCCTGCTCATCGGGCTTGCGCACCTGATCGCGAACGCGCAGCCCTCGACCTTGTCGCGCATCGTGAAGGTGGCGGGCGGCACGGTCGCGTCGGTCGCGGCGCTGGCGGCGGCGGCGACGGGCCGGTTCGGGCTCGCGTTCCTGCTGGGCGCGGGCGCGATGGCGCTGTGGACCGGGCGGCTGCCGTTCGCGGGCCGCTTCGGCCGGATGGGTGGACGGCCGACGGGCGGGCAGACCTCCCAGGTCCGCACGGCATGGCTCTCGATGGAACTCGATCACGATTCGGGCGAGATGGATGGCGAGGTGATGCGCGGCAGCCTCGCGGGCGCGCGGCTCACCGACCTGGGCCTCGCGGATCTCGAGGACCTGCTGGCCGAGGTCGCGGACGACAGCCAGACCGTGGCGCTGCTCGAGGCCTATATCGACCGCCGTTTCGGGCCGGACTGGCGCGGGACCGGTGAGCACGCGGGCGACGGGGCCGAAGGGCACCGCGGGCAGGAGAAGGGCAATCACGGCTCCGGTGCGCGGCGCCCGCCTGAGGAGGGCATGACGCGCGAGGTGGCGCTTTCCATCCTCGGCCTCGGACCCGATGCGTCCGCCGCCGACATCAAGGCCTCGCACAAGGCGCTGATGAAGAAGCTGCACCCCGACCAGGGCGGCAGCGACTGGCTGGCCGCGCGGATCAACGCCGCCAAGGACTTCCTCCTCGGCGGTAAGGGTTAAGTCACGGGATGCGTGCTAGGACTGGACCGTCCCGCGCGGTTCGGCCTAATGATCGTGCTGGCGGGCCGAGCAACAACCCAGAGGTGTCCGTAGCCGATGACCCAACGCAAGCGTCTGCGCAAGGCCGTGTTTCCCGTGGCCGGCCTGGGAACCCGCTTCCTTCCGGCGACGAAGGCCATGCCGAAGGAAATGCTCCCCGTCGTCGACAAGCCGCTGATCCAGTACGCGGTGGAGGAGGCGCGCGCTGCCGGGATCGAGGAGTTCATCTTCGTCACCGGCAAGGGCAAGACGGCGCTGGAGGATCATTTCGACCGCTCGGCGGAGCTTGAAGACCTGCTGGGCAAGCGCGGCAAGAAGGCGGAACTGGACGCGCTCCTGAAGACGCAGCTCGGGTCCGGCCAGGTCGCCTATACCCGCCAGCTCGATCCGCTGGGCCTCGGCCATGCGGTCTGGTGCGCGCGCAATATCGTCGGCGACGAGCCGTTCGCGATTCTCCTGCCGGACGATCTCGTGCTGGCCGACCGGCCCTGTCTTGCGCAGATGGTCGAGGTCTACGAGGAAACCGGCGGCAACGTGGTCGCGGTGATGGATGTCCCGCGCGAGCATACTCGCCGCTACGGCATCCTCGACGTGGCGCATGACGACGGGCGGCTCGCCTCCGTGCGCGGACTGGTGGAGAAGCCGGCGCCGGAGGAGGCTCCCTCGACCCTGTCGATCATCGGGCGCTACATCCTGATGCCGGAGGTGTTCGAGCAGCTGGACCGCCAGCAGACCGGCGCGGGGGGCGAAATCCAGCTGACCGACGCCATGGCGACGCTGCTTGGGCGTCAGCCATTCCACGGGCTGAGGTTCGAAGGCACGCGCTTCGACTGCGGCGACAAGGCGGGCTTCGTGCAGGCGCAGATCGCGTTTGCGCTGCAGCGCCCGGACATTGCGCCGGCGGTGCGCAGCTATCTCGGCACGCTGCTTGCTGAAGGGGCGGCCTGACGGCTCCGCGCTTGCGGGGCCTGTCTCCATGTTGAACGGATTGTAAGAGGAAGGGGCGGCGGATGCGTGTCGCGATGATCGGAACGGGCTATGTCGGCCTGGTTTCGGGTGCCTGCTTTTCGGATTTCGGCCACGAGGTCGTGTGCGTCGACAAGGACGCAGCCAAGATCGACCGGCTGAAGCGGGGCGAAATCCCGATCTACGAACCGGGCCTCGACAGCCTCGTCGCGGAGAACGTCAAGGCGGGCCGGCTGTCCTTCACGACGAGCCTCGCCGACGCGGTGCCCGACGCCGACGCGGTATTCATCGCGGTCGGCACGCCTTCGCGGCGCGGCGACGGCTATGCGGATCTTTCCTACGTGTTCGCGGCGGCCGAAGAGATCGCGCATGCACTGCGCGGCTATACCGTCGTCGTCACCAAGTCGACTGTTCCGGTCGGCACCAACCGCGAGGTGATGCGCCGTATCCGGGCGGCGTCGCCGGACGCCGATTTCGACGTCGCGTCGAACCCGGAATTCCTGCGCGAAGGTGCGGCGATCGAGGACTTCAAGCGCCCCGACCGCATCGTGGTCGGCGCCGACAGCGACCGTGCGCGCGAACTCATGCGCGCGCTCTACCGGCCGCTCTATCTCAACGAGACGCCGATGGTCATGACCTCGCCCGAGACGGCGGAGGTGATCAAGTACGCGGCCAACGCCTTCCTTGCGACGAAGATCACCTTCATCAACGAGGTGGCGAACCTTTGTGAGAAGGTGGGCGCGAACGTGCAGGAGGTTGCGCGCGGTATCGGTCTCGATGGGCGCATTGGCTCGAAGTTCCTGCACGCCGGTCCGGGGTACGGCGGCTCGTGCTTCCCGAAGGACACGCTGGCGCTGGTGCGCACGGCGCAGGATGTGGGCAGCCCGCTGCGGATCGTGGAAACCGTGGTCTCCGTGAACGACGCGCGCAAGAAGGAGATGGCCGAGAAGGTGATCGCCGCGTGCGGCGGTAGCGTCGAGGGCAAGTCCATCGCCGTCCTGGGCGTGACCTTCAAGCCCAACACCGACGACATGCGCGAGGCGCCCTCGCTCGACATCATTCCCGCGCTTCAGGCCGCGGGTGCCACGATCCGCGCCCACGATCCGGAAGGCATGGAGGAGGCGGGCAAGCTTCTGGAGGGCGTGTCGTGGTGCGACGGCCCCTATCACGCGATGGAGAACGCCGACGCGACGGTCATCATCACCGAGTGGAATGCCTACCGCGCCCTCGACCTGCCGCGGATCGCGCGCATGATGCGGGGTACCGTGTTCGTCGACCTGCGCAACATCTACAAGCCGAGCGAGGCCGAGGCCGCCGGCCTCAGCTATACGGGCATCGGCCGCGGCAAGGCGCCCGCGGCCTGACGCCTCTCGGGGATGTCCTTGAGAACGTGGAAGCGGCCGGGGCAACCCGGCCGTTTCAGTATTCGGCGACGTTCAGGGTGCCGTCCGGGCCGATCAGGGCGCAGTCGATCGCCCGGCGGGCAAGCGTCGCGCAGGTCTGCGCCGCGGCCGTCTCGGTGAAACCGGCAAGCCGGGAGCGGAACAGCGTCTTGCCGCGTTCCTGCAACGGCACGACATCGGCGAGCGCCAACCCGACGAGGTGGGGATAGGCTGCACGCACCGTCTCCGCGTGCTTCTGGGCGGCCTCGGCCGTGCGGAAGGC
This sequence comes from Futiania mangrovi, assembly GCF_024158125.1. NCBI lineage: Bacteria > Pseudomonadati > Pseudomonadota > Alphaproteobacteria > Futianiales > Futianiaceae > Futiania > Futiania mangrovi. Next base: position 470,665 of record NZ_JAMZFT010000001.1, read on the forward strand.
GCCGATCTGGATGACCCAGCCGTCCTCGGGCACGTCGGGGCTGTCGCGGCTGCCCATCTCGCCGTTCGCTGCAAGCGCGCCGATCAGGTCGGACAGGGCCTCACGGTCCTTGGCGCGTGGCAGGGGCACCTCGCGCAACGGGTTCGGCTCGGGCACCGCTGCTGCCGCGGCGACCGCGACCGGCAGTTCGGGGCGCATCCGCGGCAGCGGGCGTTCGTCGGCGGCCAGTCGCTGATGGGTCGGCGCCTTGGGAATCCGGGCGAACGCCTCGCTCATCAGGTCGACCATGTGCGCATCCCGGCTGCGCGACGTGCGGCCGCCGAACACGACGCCGACCAGGTGCCGGCCCTTGCGCTTGGCGGACGACGCGAGGTTGAAGCCCGACGCGTTGATATATCCGGTCTTCAGACCGTCGGCGCCCTCGAACCCGGTCAGGAACCGGTTGTGCGTGCGGTGCGTCACGCCCCGGAAACGGAACGTCTCGGAAGCAAAATAGCGATAGTACTGCGGAAAGTCGGTCATCAGGCGCTGCGCCAGGGTCGCCATGTCGCGGGCGGTCGTCTGCTGGGCCCGGTCCGGGAGGCCATGGGCGTTCCGAAATGTCGTCCGCGCCATGCCGAGCTCGTGCGCCTTGCGCGTCATCATCTTTGCGAAGCTGCGTTCTGACCCGCCCAGATGCTCGCCCACGGCGGTGGCCACGTCGTTTGCCGACTTCACGATCAGGGCGACGATGGCATCCTCGACCTCGATCGTCTCCCCCGGCTTGAGGCCAAGCTTCGAGGGCGGTTCTGCCGCGGCGAAGCGCGACACCTCGATGGGCGTCGACAGCCTGACGCGCCGCTCGTCCAGTGCCTCGAACAGCAGGTAGAGCGTCATCATCTTGGTGAGCGAGGCGGGGTAGCGCCTGGCATCCGCGTTGCGGGCATGCAGTACGCGGCCTGTGTCGGCGTCCATGACGATGCTGGCGTATTTGTCCGCGTGCGCCGCCTGTGGCAGTGCGGCAATCCCGCCGAGGATTGCGCAGAGCACCACCAGCCCCCCCCAAACACTTCGCATCGGCTGCCGCCTTTCGTCGCTTTCGCGTCCTGTTTTCGCCGAAGAAATTCTTGCGAATCAGGCCAGAGGTTCCCCTTCAAAGCGATTCGCGTCAAGAAAACCTCTGCGATGTCAGGGTGCGACCTATTGGTTAACGATCGCTTTCCGTGGCCGGTCCGATACCTCCCCGGGATGGGAATTCCCATGCCGGGTCTTGACGCAGTGCAGCAAATCCGTACATATGGCGGCAAGGATGCTGCACTGCAAAATTCCGGTAGGATGCCGGGGGCGCATGGTCAGAGCAGTGCCGATCCGGCGCCGAGCGTTCCGTTACGGGCGCCCCCAAAAGCCAGCTTAGGGAGCTACACCAATGGCCAAGGACACCTACACCGCCGCCTCCTTCGATGCCTTCTTCAAGAAGGGCTTCGAGAACGCCTCCAAGAATTTCGAGGACATGTCTGCCTTTGCGAAGGACAATGTCGATGCGCTGATGGCGAGCGCGAACGTGACTGCGAAGGGCTCGGAAGAGATCGTGAGCGAGATGTTCGCGTTTGCGAAGAAGTCCATGGAAGACAGCGCCGCGATCTCGAAGAACCTCACCGGCGTGAAGTCGGTCGAAGACTTCGTGGCCGTCCAGGCGGACTTCACGAAGACGTCGATGGAGTCGTTCATCGCCGAAATGACCAAGCTCAGCGACATGATGGTCGACACCTCCAAGAAGGCGTTCGAGCCGATCAACGCCCGCGTGGCTGCGGCCGGCGACATGATCAACGCCGCGACCAAGGCCGCCTGACGCGCCTTCGCGTCAGCGTCTGAAGGGTTCGGGGGCCCGGTTCCGCGCAGGCGGGGCCGGGCCCTTTGTCTTGTGCGCGCGGCCCGGCTATGTGCTTCCCAACGGGGGCTTGCGGATGCACTGCCTTGCTTGCACCATTTTAATGATCGAGACGCACACTATGTGGAGAGACGTGGCAGGCTTCGGAGTGATCGGGACGGACGTCGTGCGCATCATGGCGAACCAGAACGGAGAGAATGGCGGCACGGGCGGGTCCGGCGGTCCCGGGACCGGTATTCTCACCCGCACGCGCGAAAAGACCAAGCGGCCCTCGCTGTACAAGGTGCTGCTGCTGAACGACGACTACACGCCGATGGAGTTCGTGATTCACGTGCTCGAGCGGTTCTTCCAGAAGAACCGGGAGGAGGCGACCGCCATCATGCTGCTGGTTCATACGCGCGGCGTGGGCGTTTGCGGCGTGTTCACCTATGAGGTGGCCGAAACAAAGGTCGCGCAGGTACTCGACTTCGCGCGCCAGCACCAGCATCCTCTACAGTGCACCATGGAAAAGGAATAGGACGAGCGACGTGCCCTCATTCTCCCGAAGCCTCGAACAGGCATTGCACCGCGCGCTGGCCTACGCCAACGAGCGGGAGCACGAATACGCGACGCTCGAGCATCTGCTGCTCGCGCTGCTGGACGACCAGGATGCGCTGGCCGTCATGCGTGCGTGCGGTGTCGAGGTCGAGGATCTGCGGGGGACGCTCACCACCTATGTCGACGAGGAACTGTCGAACCTCGTCGTGCATGACGACGAGGACGCCAAGCCCACGACCAGCTTCCAGCGCGTCATCCAGCGCGCGGCGATCCACGTGCAGTCCTCGGGCCGCGAGGAGGTGACGGGCGCGAACGTGCTCGTCGCGATCTTCGCCGAGCGCGAGAGCCATGCCGCCTATTTCCTGCAGGAGCAGGACATGACCCGCTACGACGCGGTCAATTACATCAGCCATGGCATCGCGAAGGTCCCCGGCATGTCCGAGGCGCGTCCGGTGCGGGGCGCTGACGATCCGGTGGACGAGGGGGAAGCCGTGTCCAAGCCGACGAACGAAGCGTTGGATGCCTATTGCGTGAACCTCAACGAGAAGGCGCGCAAGGGTGGCATCGACCCCCTGATCGGCCGGGAGCCGGAAGTCAACCGGACGATCCAGATCCTCTGCCGCCGGCGCAAGAACAACCCGCTCTACGTGGGCGATCCGGGGGTGGGCAAGACAGCGATCGCCGAGGGGCTCGCGCGCCGCATCGTCAACGGCGAGGTGCCGGAGGTGCTGAAGAGCGCCACCATCTTCTCGCTCGACATGGGCTCGCTGCTGGCGGGTACCCGCTACCGCGGCGACTTCGAGGAGCGGCTGAAGGCGGTTGTGAAGGAGCTTGAGGGGTATCCCGGCGCGATCCTGTTCATCGACGAGATCCACACGGTGATCGGCGCAGGCGCGACCAGCGGCGGGGCGATGGATGCCTCCAATCTGCTGAAGCCGGCGCTGCAGTCGGGGACGATCCGCTGCATCGGGTCCACGACCTACAAGGAATACCGGCAGTTCTTCGAGAAGGACCGCGCGCTCACCCGCCGGTTCCAGAAGATCGACGTCAACGAGCCTTCCGTCGACGACACGATCAAGATCCTGCGCGGGCTCAAGCCCTATTTCGAGGAGCATCACAAGGTCCGCTACACGGCCGATGCGATCAAGGCGGCGGTGGAGCTGTCGGCGAAGTACATGCACGACCGCAAGCTGCCGGACAAGGCGATCGACGTGATCGACGAGGTGGGCGCCTCGCAGATGCTCCAGCCGGAATCGCGGCGCAAGAAGACCGTCGGCGTCAAGGATGTCGAGGCGGTGATCGCCACCATGGCCCGCATCCCGCCGAAGACCGTGTCCAAGTCGGATTCCGAGGTGCTGCGGGATCTCGAGAGCGGCCTCAAGCGCGTCGTGTTCGGACAGGATGCTGCGATCGAGGCGCTGTCCAGCGCCATCAAGCTGTCGCGGGCGGGCCTGCGGGATGCGGAAAAGCCCATCGGCAACTATCTCTTCTCCGGCCCGACGGGCGTCGGCAAGACCGAGGTGGCGCGCCAGCTCGCCTCGCTGCTCGGCGTGGAGCTTCTGCGCTTCGACATGTCGGAGTACATGGAGCGGCACTCTGTCAGCCGCCTGATCGGCGCGCCTCCGGGCTATGTCGGCTTCGACCAGGGCGGCCTGCTGACCGACGGGATCGACCAGCATCCGCACTGCGTCCTGCTGCTCGACGAGATCGAGAAGGCGCACCCGGATCTGTTCAACATCCTGCTGCAGGTGATGGACCACGGGAAGCTGACCGACCACAACGGCAAGACGGTCGATTTCCGCAACGTCATCATCATCATGACGACGAACGCGGGCGCCTCCGACCTTGCAAAGCCGGCGATCGGGTTCGGCTCGGGCGTGCGCTCGGGCGACGACGGGGAGGCGATCCGGCGCACCTTCACGCCGGAGTTCCGCAACCGTCTCGACGCGGTGGTGGCCTTCGACAACCTCTCGCCGGAGGTCATCTCCAAGGTGGTCGAGAAGTTCGTGATGCAGCTTGAGGCGCAGCTCATGGACCGCAACGTCACCATCGAGCTGACGGACGCCGCGCGCGACTGGCTGGGCGTCAAGGGCTACGACCCGCAGATGGGCGCCCGTCCGCTGGGCCGCGTCATCCAGGAGAACATCAAGAAGCCGCTGGCCGAGGAGTTGCTGTTCGGCAAGCTGGCCAAGGGCGGGCAGGTGACGGTCGACCTCGACGCGCCCGCGGACGCGCTCGTCTTCCGCTTCTCCGAAGCCGAAGAGATCGCGCGGCCGAAGGCGCCGCCGAAGCGCTCGGGTCCGAAGGGCGGGGGGGGCGGCGGCGGCAGGCGCAGCGGCGGTCCGAAGGGCGATGCCGGACGTGGGACCAGTGGAGTTCCCAAGGTGCCCGCCGCGGTGGAATGACGCCGGCCGACACGGCCCCAGGCATGAAAAAGGCCGCCCTGGAAGGGGCGGCCTTTCTCGTTTCCGTTCAGGCTTTAACGCCCGGCGGCTCAGGCCGCACTTGAGAAGCGCGACACGCGCGCCTGATCGGCCGTGAAGTGGTCGAGCAGTGTGCGGACCACGTCCTTGGACCCACCATCGATGTCGAGTTGCAGCGCCTTGGTGAATTCCTCGATCAGCTGGGCCTCGCACCGCTCGACCTCGGCCAGCGCGGCGTCCCAGCCGTCCGTCACCACAGTCTTCAGCGACGCGAAGAAGCCCGCGTTGACGGCGGCTTCGCTCAGCGGCGTACCGCCCAGGCGCTCGACCTCCCGGACGAGATCTTCGGCTGCGGAGCGGCGGGTCTTTACGCGCTCGGCCAGCCAGATGTTGAGGGCGTCGGTGCGCACGGCATGGGCGGCATCCTCATAGCCCTTCATGGCGTCGTAGCAGAAGTGGATCAGCTGGTTCAGGACGTCGACGGTTTGCTGGCTCATAGGTCTCCCTTCGCTTGAATGAAAAAACGATGGCCGGCGTCAGGCGCCGGCCGCGATGGACCTTATATAGGGCATCGGGAGGGAAAACCCAAATCGGGGCCGCCATGCGCGGGGAGGACGGGTGGTGCGGCCGCCCTCAGAACGGGTCGCGGCTGCGGGCGGGCAGGCGCGGCGTCCCGATGCTCGCATCGAGGATGCGCTCACGGCATTCGGCATGCGCGTGCATGGCCGCTGCCGAGCCGCTCAGCGAAAACCGGGTGATTTCGCGGCCACGGCTGTTCTTCACGACGAGGAGCGATCCCTGGTAGATCTCGCGGAAGAACCGAGGCACGGCCTCGCTGTCCGCGTCGAACACGGTGCGGATCGACTGGTCGCGCTTGGTGCCTTCCACGTTCCAGGGCGTGTTGCGGTCGATCTGGATGACGTATTCGTCGTCCTCGCCAGCCGCCGGGAATTGCCAGTCGTCGCTGTGCAGCAGCATGACGAGCTCGCCGTCCTGGTGCGTGAAATAGGTGAAGGTCACGCCGTCGTCGTTGCGGGTCAGAGATTCGCAGGACAGCGCGCCGTCGTCATGGATGTTGATATCGGTGCGCCAGGCGCCCTTCTCGAACAGGGTTTCCCACTCGATTGCGCGCGCGGGCCCGCCTGCACCCAGCAGGCAGGCGACGGGCAGGGCAATCAGACCGTTGCGTATCCAGCTGCGTGAGGCCTTCATTTCGCACATTCCCGGAGAGCCGTCTCGTCGTGCATCGATTAGACCCTGCAAATCGTGAACGGAGCCTTTGCGTGGGTCACGCACGCGGGTCTCCGCCGCGCCGGTAGGGAGTGAGGCGGGCGAGCATCTCCGCTTCCGCCGCGACGGCGGGGCGTTCGCGCGCAAGATAGCGGGCAACCGCGTCGCGCAGGCCGGTATGCGTGATGACGTGGGCCGAGCGGGTCAGCACAGGCTCGTAGCCGCGCGCGATCTTGTGCTCGCCCTGCGCGCCTGCCTCCACGCGCGCCAGCCCGCGCGCGATGGCCGCCTCGATTGCCTGGTAGTAACAGGCCTCGAAGTGCAGGAACTCGTGGTCCTCCACCGCGCCCCAATTGCGCCCGTATAGCGCGTCCGCGCCGATGAAGTTGAGCGCGCCGCCGATCCAGCGCCCTGCACGCCGGCACATCACCAACAGGATGCGGTCGGCCATCGCTTCGCCCACGAGGCTGAAGAAGGCGCGGGTGAGATAGGGACGGCCCCACTTCCGCGCCCCCGTCTCCAGGTAACCCGCGAAGAAGGCCTCCCAGTGCTCTTCCCGGATATCGGCGCCGGTCAGCGCCACGACCTCCACCCCGCCCTGGAGCGCGCGGGCGCGTTCCTTGCGGATCTGCTTGCGCTTGGAACTGCGCAGCGCGTCGAGAAAGTCGTCGAAGTCCCGGTAGCCCCGGTTGAACCAGTGATATTGCCGGTCCTGCCGCGTCAGCGCGCCGAGCCGGGCGAGCAACGCCTGTTCCGCCTGCGGCAGGAAGGTCCAGTGGACGGAGGAGATGGCGTTCTGCTCCGCCGCCGCGATGGCCGCATGGGCCAGCGCCTCGCGCGCGCCGTCCGCGTCGGGTGCCGCCAGCAGCCGGGGGCCGGTCGCGGGCGTGAAGGGGACGGAGACCTGGAGCTTCGGGTAGTAGCGCCCGCCCGCCCGCTCGAACGCATCGGCCCAGCCCCAGTCGAAGACATATTCGCCGTAGGAGTGCGGCTTCAGGTACATGGGCATGACGCCCTGAACGGTGCCGCTTTCGTCCTCCACCATCACATGATGCGGCGCCCATCCGGTCTCCTCCGTCGCGGAGCCGGAGGCCTCCAGCGCGCCGAGGAAGGCGTGCGCCACGAAGGGATTGCCCGCGCCCGCGCAACGGTCCCAGGTCTCGGCCGGGAAGTCCGCGATCCCGTGGACGATGCGTGCGACGAACTCTTCGCTCATGCCTGAAGCGTGCTCCCTTGCGCCTTGCCGAGATTGGGCCGGATGCCGCTGCCGGCAAGGGGGTTCAGGGCAGGAAGCCCTCGAACGTCATGGTGTCGGCATGTGCCGCGGCGCGGGCCCTGTCTTCGGGTGTGCGCACCGTCCAGGCATTGATGACGACACCCTGTTCCCGCCGCCGGGCCACGTGGGGGGAGGGCAGGCACCACACGCCATAGCTCACGAAATCGACCGGCACCGTGTCGAGCAGGTCGAGACGGGCGCGCGCCTGTTTCTCCTTCAGGGTCAGCAGCCGCACTTTCCTGTAGTCGTAGGAGACGAAGCCGCGCGCGATGTCCCGTGCCGCGCGGGCGAGGTGGGTCACGACAGCGGGCGAGAAGGACATGGCCGCCGCCGGCCCGGCATAGGCTCCAAGCCGCGCGGTCACAGCGTCGGAGAGCGCAATGGGGTCGGGCGCGTCCTGCTTGATCTCCACCAGCAGGGGCACCTTGCCCCCAACCTCCGCCAGCACGGCATCGAGCGTGGGGATCGTGTCGTCCGTCCCACCCAGACGCAAGGTGCCCAGCACCTCGGCCGGGCGCTGCCAGGTGCGTCCCCGCCTGCCCGTCATGCGGGTGAGTGAGGCATCGTGAAACACCATTGGCATCCCGTCGGCGGAGGGTTGCACGTCGACCTCGACCCCGTAGCCGCCGCGCACGGCCGCCCGGACCGCGGCGAGGCTGTTCTCCAGCCCGTCGCCGACGGACCCATGCAGCCCGCGATGCGCGAACGGTACCGCGCGCAACCAGTCGCGTTCGCTCATCGGGGCAAGCTCCTCTCCGGCCGGAGATGTCAGACCAGCTCGAAGATTCCGTCGACCTCGACCGCCGTATTGAAGGGCAGCGAGCCCACACCGATCGCGGTGCGGGCGTGCAGACCCTTCTCCTCGCCGAACACGTCGACCATCAGGTTGGAGCAGCCGTTCATCACGTGCGGCTGCTGCTCGAACTCCGGCACGGCATTGATGTAGCCGCACAGGCGCACGACGCGCGCCACCCGGTCGAGGTCGCCGGCGCAGGCCGCCTTGAGCACCGACAGCATGTTGATGCCCGCCGCGCGCGCCGCCTCGATCCCCTGCTCGGTCGTGTAGTCGGCGCCCAGCTTGCCGCGGAAGGCGACGCCGTTCGCATCCGTCGGCACCTGGCCCGAGACGAAGACCAGCTTGCCCGTCGTGACGAACGGCACGTAGCGGGCGACGGGCTTGGCCGGTTCGCCGAGCGTGATCCCGAGGGCCTTCAGGCGCGCTTCGGTGCTGGAACTCATGTGCATCCCTCCTGCTGTCGTCTCCATGGCGGCGCGCAGTCTAGAGGAGGCGGGAGCGCCGCGTCCATGCACAAGGACCGTTCCATGCGTCGCCGCAGTTACCATGGCTTAACGCGGGCCGTGCGGAGGTGGTATCAGAAGAGGGGGTGCGCACTCCGTCTGCACCTGCTGCCTAGGCCGGACATGAAATGGCCACACACGGATTGGCCAGTGCCAGTACGGCCAATGTCCTCAAGAGTAGTGTCCGTAAGACCAATGCCCGCAAGGCCCGTGACGAAGAAGGATGCCCGATGATCCGCATGACCCTGCTCGCCGCCGGCCTCCTCGCGGGGTTCGCCGCCGCCCTCCCGGCCGCTGCCGCCGAACTGGTGTCGCACAAGGCGTTTTATGCGCTCTCGCTGCGCGCGGCGTCACCCGACGCAGGGATCGCCACCATGCAGGGACGCATGGCGATCACCTTTGACAACATCTGCGAGGGCTATGCCTACGAACAGCGCATCGTCAGCGAGGTGACGGATCCCGACGGGCAGGTGCGCGTCACCGACTTCCTCGTCTCCAGCTTCGAGGCGAAGGACGGCTCGCTCTACCGCTTCAATCACACCAACCGCTTCAATGGTATCGTGGTGGAGCGGCAGGAAGGCGTGGCATCTGCCAGGCCGGGCGAGCGTGCGCGGGTGCGCATCGACGTGCCGGAGCCGCGCGATCTCGCCCTGCCCGAAGGCGTGACGTTCCCGATCGCACACACGCGCGCGCTGCTCGCCGCGCTTCGGGATGGCGCGCGCACCCATGCGGTAACCGTCTTCGACGAGAGCACGGAGGGCTTCGTGCTGCTGTCCGACACCCTGCTGCTGGGCGAGCGTGCGCCCGCGGCGCGCCAGGGCGATCCCCGCGACGGGCAGCGATCCTGGCGCGTGAAGGTCGCCTACTACGACCCTGCCCGGCAGGACGGTACGCCGGAATACGAGGTGACGCTGACCCTCTACGACAACGGGGTCGCGGAGGGGCTGATCATGGACTATGGCGATTTCGTCGTGGACGGAGAACTTGTCGAACTGGTTTCCGGCGTCACCGGAGGCTGCTGAGGCCGCCTAGTTCCGCGGCAACCCCCGGCCCTTGAAGACAGCCTCGGTGCCGAATTTCCGGCGCAGCGCGTCCATGGCGTCTTCCGCGGCGGTCCGCTTGCGCCGTCCCTCCGCGTCCGTGTCGAACAGGTCGTCCGCCAGCGCGTCGGGCCGTGGCGTCACGCGCTGAACCCCGATGCCGAGCAGCCGGTAGCGCGCCTGCCCGATCTCGCCCTCCAGCATCGGGCGCGCCGCGCGGTAAAGCCCGTCTGCGGTCCACTCCGGGCGCGGCAGCGCACGTGTTCGCGTGACGGTGCGGAAGCTGTCGGTCTTAAGTTTCAGGACGAGCGAGAGCCCCGCGAGCTTCTGCTCCCGCAGTCTCCGCGCCAGCTTCTCCGCCATGCGCCAGAGCACCGGGTCGAGCGCGTCGAGCGTCGCAAGGTCCGTCTCGAACGTCGTCTCCGCCGAGACGCTCTTGGCCGGGCTGTCGGGCGTGACCTTGCGGTCGTCCTGCCCCCGCGCGAAGCGGTAGAGGCGGCGCCCGATCTGGCCGTAGCGGGCGAGGAGGTCGTTCTCCTCGAACCGCAACAGGTCCCCGATCCGGCGGATGCCGTGGGCCTCCAGCTGGCTCCCGAGGCTCCGCCCAACGCCCCAGATGGTCGAAACGGGGCGGTCGCGCAGGAAGTCCATCGCTTCCGCCCGGCCGATCACGGAGAAGCCGCGTGGCTTGTCGAGGTCGGAAGCGACCTTGGCGAGGAACTTGTTCGGCGCGAGGCCGGCCGAGGTGGTAACGCGCACCTCGCGCTCTATCCGCCGCAGCAGGCGCGCGAGCGTCAGTGCCGGAGGTCCCTTGTGCAGGCGTTCGGTGCCGGTGAGGTCGAGGAAGGCCTCGTCGAGCGAGAGGGGTTCGACAAGCGGTGTCGCCTCCAGCATCATCGCGCGGATCGTGCGGCCGGCCTCGCGGTACTTGCCCATGTCGGGCGGCAGGACGACCGCGTGCGGGCAGGCCGCGCGTGCCTTGAACATCGGCATGGCGGAGCGTACGCCATAGGTGCGCGCGATGTAGCAGGCCGTGCTGACCACGCCGCGCCGTCCGCCGCCGCCGACGATCAGGGGCTTGTCCTCCAGCGCGGGATTGTCGCGCTTCTCGACCGCCGCGTAGAAGGCGTCGCAGTCGATGTGCGCGATGGACAGCCGGCCAAGCTCCGGGTGCGTGCGCCAGCGCGGGCTGCCGCAGGCCGGGCAGCGGCGGACAGGCGCGTCGCCATCCTCCCAATGCAGGCAGTCGCGGCAAAGACCCGGCACGGCCTTATTCCTTCGCAGGCCAGAGCCAGGCCGCCCCGCGTACCCCGCCGGATGCGCCGTGCCGGGCCTGTCTCAGCTTCACGGCGACCATATCGGAGAACATGTGCGCGCCGAGCCGATCCTCTATGCGCGGGTAGAGCCCGTCGACGTTGGAAACGCCGCCGCCCAGCACGATGACCTGCGGGTCGAGGATGTTGACGACGCCCGCCAGCGCCCGCGCCGCCCGGTCGGCGTAGCGGTCGAGGGTCGCGGAGGCCGCCGCGTCGCCTGCCGCGGCCCGTGCCGCGATCTCTGCGGCGGGGAGGCGGGTGCCTGTCGCCATCCCGTGGTCGCATTCGAGCGCCGGGCCGGAAAGCCATGTCTCGATGCAGCCCCGCCGCCCGCAATAGCAGGCGGGACCGGGAAGTTCGTCCGCCTGCGGGGCGGGCAGGGGGTTGTGGCCCCATTCGCCCGCGATGCCGCACGCGCCTTGCAAGAGGCTGCCGCCGATCACGATCCCGCCGCCGACGCCCGTTCCGAGGATCGCGCCGAACACGATCTCCGCGCCCTGGCCTGCGCCGTCGCGCGCCTCCGACAAGGCAAAGCAGTCGGCGTCGTTGGCGATCCGCACAGGCCTTCCGAGAGCCGCCGCCAGATCCTCGCGGAAGGGGCGGCCGATCAGCCAGGTGGAGTTGGCGTTGCGTACGAGCCCCGTAGTGGGCGAGAGGGAGCCCGGCATGCCCACGCCGACGCGGCAGGGCGGGCCGTCCACCCCCTCCTCCAGCGCCGCGACGAGGCCCGCCATGGCGGCGAGCGTGCCGTCATAGTCGTGGCGCGGGGTCGCCACGCGCGTGCGCCGAACGATGCTGCCGTCGGCCTGCATCAGCACGCCCTCGATCTTGGTGCCGCCGAGGTCGATGCCGATGCGTGAGGGGCTCATCTGCGTTCCCGCGCCTCGTGGGCTTCGTCCAGCGCGCGCCGGATCAGGCCGCCCGCATGGTCCCAGCGGGTCGCATGGCTGTGCGCCTCCTCCGGATCGCCGAGGAACCTCTTCAGCCGATCGTCCGCCACGAAATGGAGCCTGTGGACGTGCGGCGCATGTTCCCGCGCGGCGGCGAGGTGGGCCGGCGTGTCGTCGACGAAAACGCTGGGCGCGGTGCCCGCGCGCTCCGCCAGTGCCGCCACCGCAGCGCCCTTCGGGCCGGAGTTCGTCAGAACCGGATAGGGCATGCCAAGCGCGGAGAGGGCCGCCGTGCGCGCGTCCCGGTGGGCATGCGGCAGGTTGGTCAGCACCACCACCTGCATCTCGCGGGCGGCCTCCTCCAGCGCGCGCGCCGCCCCCTCGACCGCGGGGATGTTCGGTGTCTCGAGATCGAAGAAGCGGGTGATGAGATCGGCGACGCCCGCTGCCTCGACCGCCTCGCGCGTCCTGCGGTGCCGGATGTTGCCGGTGAGCCGGTAGTCGTCGAGTTGCAGGAAGAAGCCTTCGCGTTCGAGAAACCGCTCCAGCGTCTGCAGGAAGATCAGCAGCACCTCGTCGGCGTCGCAGATGAGCAGCGGCCGGTCCGGCGCGAGGTGCAGGCTGTCGATCTGTGCCGCCGTCTTCGGGTGCAGGCCGGGCCGCGGCTTCTTCGGGCCCATCTGCGCGAACAGGTCGTTCGTGCTCTTTGTCACGTCGTCACTCCCAGACCGGTGCGCCGGGCAGCCTCGCCCGCGCGCGCATGACCGTCTCCGGCGAAAGGCCCGCATCCTCGCAGAACGCCAGCAACACCGGCTCGTCGGCAAGCACGAAGTCGAGAATCGCACCCAGCGTGTCGGGATCGCCCGCACCGGCGGCGAGGTCGCCCGGCGCCATCCCGGACAGGCTGAACAGCCGCTCCAGCAGGTCGGGCCGGGCGGCCAGGTGGCCGAGGGCCGCGATGGCCACGGCCTCCGCATCGGGTGCCGGGCCGCGGGATAAACGCGAGTTGTCGTTCAATCGGGGCATTTGCGTAGTCGTCAGGCTTCGCGCACTGGTTTAACATGCATGGGGTCAATCCCGGAATTCCGTCGTCCGCTCGCCGCGCTCGCGGGGCCTGTGTAATGCAGTCTTAACGTCTGGCGGATTAAGGATAAGCCGAAGGCAGCGGATCGCGAGGGTGATTATGGCGAAAAAGGTTCTGATCGTGGAAGACAACGATCTGAATATGAAGCTGTTCCATGATCTCCTGGATGCGCACGGCTATGACACGCTCCAGACGAAGGACGGGATGGAGGCGCTGGAGCTGGCGCGCGTACATCACCCCGACCTCATCCTCATGGACATCCAGCTGCCGGAGGTATCGGGCCTCGAGGTCACAAAGTGGCTGAAGGAGGATGACGACCTCAAGGCGATTCCGGTCATTGCCGTGACCGCCTTCGCGATGAAGGGTGACGAGGAAAAGATCCGGGACGGCGGCTGCGAGGCGTATATCTCCAAGCCGATCTCGGTCACACAGTTCCTCGACACGATCAAGCACTTCCTGGGTTGAGCCTGCGGGAGCCGGTGAAGTCATGACCGCGCGTGTTCTTGTCGTCGACGACATTCCTGCCAATGTGAAGCTGCTCGAAGCCAAGCTTCAGGCGGAATATTTCGATGTTCTCACCGCCTCGAACGGCCTGGAGGCGCTGGAGGCGGCCGAGCGGGAGCATCCCGACATCATTCTGCTCGACGTGATGATGCCGGGCATGGACGGGTTCGAGGTGTGTGCCCGCCTGAAGGCAAATCCCGAGCTGTCCCACATTCCGGTCGTCATGGTCACGGCGCTCGACCAGCCGTCGGACCGCGTCCGCGGGCTGGAGGCGGGGGCCGACGACTTCCTGACGAAGCCGGTGGAGGACGTGGCGCTCTTCGCCCGTGTCCGCAGCCTCGTCCGCCTCAAGGTGATGACGGACGAGCTGCGCATGCGCGAGGCGACGAGCCAGCAGATGGGTGTCGTCGCCGGCGCCAAGCTGACCGATGTCGACACCGATTCGGGGCGCCTGCTGATCGTCGAGGACCGGTCGCGATCCGCCGACCGCATGGTCGAGGCGCTGCCCTCCACGCTCGAATGCGTGATCGAGGCGGAAAGCCAGGCCGCGCTCGCCCGCCTCAAGGAAGAGGAATTCGACATCATCGTCGTGTCGATGTCGCTGGAGGCCTATGACGGGATGCGGCTGTGCTCGCATATCCGCTCGCAGGAACAGACGCGCCAGACGCCGATTCTCATCATCGTGGAGGATGGCGACACGGAACGGCTGGTGCGCGGCCTCGACATCGGCGTGAACGACTACCTGGTCCGTCCGATCGATCCGAACGAACTGCTGGCCCGCGTGCGCACCCAGTTGCGCCGTCGCCGCTATGCCGAACGGCTGCGCTCCAACGTCAAGCTCAGCATCGAGATGGCGGTGACGGATGCGCTTACCGGTCTCTACAACCGCCGCTACATGACGGGCCACCTGTCGACCCTGATCCAGCGCGCGCAGGGGACAGGCAAGCCGGTGTCGCTGCTGATCATGGATATCGACCATTTCAAGCCGATCAACGACACCCATGGCCACCAGGTCGGCGACGTGGTGCTGCAGGAATTCTCGCGCCGCATCTCCGCCAACATCCGCGGCGTCGACATGGCCGCGCGCTATGGCGGGGAGGAATTCGTGGTCGTGATGCCGGATACCGAGCCGGCGTTCGCCTCCATGGTGGCGGAGCGCTTGCGTGCCGAAGTGGCGGGGCGTCCGTTCCGGCTCGAGACGGGGCCAGGCTCGCTGACGGTGACGGTCTCCATCGGCGTCGCGGCGACGTCGGGCGTGGGCGACACCGCGGACCGGCTGCTGAAGCGGGCCGACGATGCGCTCTATCACGCCAAGCACACGGGCCGTAACCGCGTGGTGCTGAACCGCCGCGCCGCAGCCTGATACGCCGCCGCGGCCGTCAAGGCGATCTCCCCGAACCCAGGCGATCTCCCCGAACGACGAAAGCCCCGGATGCGGTCCGGGGCTTTTTCTGTCTGCGCGGCGCGATGCCTGCGCGGCTGGCAGAGATCTTACTTGATCTTGCCTTCCTTGAACTCGACGTGCTTGCGCGCGACCGGATCGTACTTCCGCACGGTCATCTTCTCGGTCATCGTGCGGGTGTTCTTCTTGGTGACATAGAAGAAGCCGGTGCCCGCCGTGGAATTCAGGCGAATCTTGATGGTGGTCGGCTTGGCCATGGCGTGCACTCCGAAAACGATCTTGACCCGGCGCCGGTCAGGTCCGGCCCCGCGTGAGGCGCTTACATGCCTTCGCCCGCGCCGGAAGTCAAGCGCCGCGACCGCATCCCGCGCACGCCTGCGAGAACCGCGTAAACCGCGCAGATGGCCCCCAGCATCACGGCCAGTCCGTGCGGGTCGAGGGCATCCATCGACAGGCCCGCAAGCGGCGGTCCGGCCAGCGCACCGATGCCGTACATGACCGTGAAGGTCGCGGTTGCGGCAACGAGATCGGCGCCCTCGTAGGTGTCGCCCAGCGCCGCCATCGCGGTCGTGTAGAGGCCGGCGACGACGCCCGCCCACAGGAACATGCTGGCGTAGAGAAGGGGCGGGTTCCCCGCGAAGGCCGGCAGGCTGACCGCGCCCGCAACGCCCGTCAGCGCGCACAGGACCAGCACAGGATGGCGCCCGATGCGGTCCGACAGCATCCCGATCGGGTATTGCAGGGCCGCGCTGCCGAGGCCCACGGCGGTCAGCGTCAGCGCCGCCGGGCCCTCTGCCAGGCCGACGCGCAATCCATAGACCGGCAGCAGCGTGAAGATGCCCGCCTCGATGGCCGAGAAGCAGATGATCGCGCCGAACACCGCCGGACGTTCGGCCAGGAAGGACCAGGCCGCCCGCGGCGAGCGTCCGCCGAGGCGCGGCGCCACGTCGCGGCCCCAGGCGATCACTCCGGCTGCCGAAAGGATCAGGACGACGCCTGCGGCGAAAGGGGCAGCGCCTTGCGTGCCAAGTGTGGCGAGGATGGCGGGTCCGCCCGCCCAGCCGACGGAGAAGCAGGTGGTATAGAGCGCCACCAGGCGTCCGCGTGTCTCCCGGGTCGCGACCGCCTGGATCCAGGATTCGCTGATGACGAAGATGCTGACGATGCCGATCCCGTTCAGGAACCGCAGCGGGAACCACCACCAGAGGTTTTCGACAGGATGGAAAAGGGCAAGCGTGCCCGCGGTCAGCAGCAGGCACCACATGAGGACGGGCGCCGTGCCGAAGCGGCCGAGCAGGCGCGGCAGGAACGGCGTCACCAGCAGGATGGCCAGCGCCGGCATGGCGCTGTTCGCGCCGATGAAGGTGGCGGAGGCGCCCGCCTCCTCCATGCGGATGGCAAGCAGCGGCAGGGTGAGGCTCAGCACCAGGCCGACGATGCTGGCACCTGCCACGACGGCTGCGATGGAGCGCACGCGCCCTTCTCCCGCCGCCGCCGGCATGCCCTCAGACCTTGTCCAGGACGCGCTTCCCGTTGCGCATGTAGGTGAAGGGGATGGGACGTTCCGGGCGTTCAGGGTCCGGCATGTTCAGCCATTTGAGCGCGAAGCGCAGGCCGCGCTGGGTCACCGGACGGATGTCGCGGGAGAGCACGTCGTCGACGTCGATCCAGCTCAGGTCGCCCAGCTCCCCGCTCGCGCGCGAGAAATCGTCCGGGTCGCCGGCGATGGCATCGATGGTCGTGGCGAAAAAGCGCGTGTCGTAGCGCCGCTTGGGTCCGGGAGGCGTGATGGCGCGCGCGACGAAGGCGAGGCGGTCGACCGCGGGCTCGAATCCGCCCTCGTTGAACTCCGCCCAGTCGCGGTTACGGCTGCGCAGGGATCGCCCCGTGCGATGGGCGATGCGCAGGCCGGTTTCCTCGAACGTCTCGCGGATGGCGGCGAGCGCCAGTCCGCGTGCGGTGCAGCCGCGCGGCCGGTCGAGCAGGCGCTCCACGCTGTCCCCCGGCAGGTCGAAGGCGCAGGACAGCCGGTGGTCCACCGGGTCGACGGCGCCACCCGGAAAGACCGTCACATTGGGCATGAAGGCATGGCGGCCGTGCCGCTCGCCCATCAGCACGCGCGTCGTCTCTCCCTCGCGGCGCAGGATGATCAGGGTCGATGCGTGGCGCGGCCGGATGACGGTCATGTCTCGTCGCCGCCGAAGCCGTGCATCCTCAGCGCCCATTGCAAGCCCACGACCGCGCCCTTGATCGGCTGGATCAGTCCCAGCGACAGCGCGATCACCAGCGCCGACCACCCGGTCATGTGCATCCACATCGGCGGGGCATATGCGATCTCGACCACCAGCAGCGCGGGGATCACGATGTGCCCGACAACGAAGATGACGAGATAGGCCGGAAGGTCGTCCGCGCGGTGATGGTACATCTCCGCCCCGCAGGCCGGGCAATGGTCCGTCACTTTCAGAAAGCGCCGGAACAGGCTGCCCTTCCCGCAGGAGGGGCAGCGCGACTTCGCGCCGCGCCACATGGATGCGGATACCGGGCGCGGATCGGCGTCGAGCGCAGGCTCGCTGAGATAGGTCTGGGTCATGGCTCAAGGATATGGCCGCAAGCACCGTGCCGGCGCAAGCCCCGGCGCGTCATGGGTGCCCTGATGCGACAACGCTCCGCAGGGGGCTCAGCGGCGCGTTCGGCCCGGCTTCGTCTTGCCCGGGGCCCCGCTGCCCGGCCGCCTGCCGGTCTTTCGTCCCCGCGCAGGCTTGCCGGGCTTGCCGCCCTCGATCAGTTCGAACCGCAGGCCGCCCGTCACCGGCGTCGCCTCAGCCAGCCGAACGGTCAGACTGTCGCCCAGCCGGAAGGTGAGACCCGTGTTCTCGCCCACGAGGGCATGCGCGCTCTCGTCATGCCGGTAGTAGTCGCCGGGCAGCGTCGCGATGGGGATGAGGCCGTCGGCCCCCATCTCGGGCAGGCGGACGAACAGGCCGAAGCGCGTGGCGGAGGCGATGCGCCCCTCGAACTCCAGCCCCACGCGGTCGGCCATGAAGGCCGCGAGATAGCGGTCGGTCGACTCGCGCTCCGCCGCCATGGCGCGGCGTTCGGTCTGGGAGATATGCTCCGCCGTCTCGTCGAGGCGGCCGATCTCCTCGTCCGTCAGTTTGCCCTTGCCGAGGTCGAGCGCACGGATCAGCGCCCGATGGACCACGAGGTCGGCGTAGCGCCGGATCGGCGAGGTGAAATGCGCGTACTTGCCGAGGTTGAGGCCGAAATGGCCGATGTTCTCCGGGCTGTAGACCGCCTGGGACTGGCTGCGCAGCACCACGGTGCTCACCAGCTCCTCGTTGCCGGTGTTGCGGGCGAGCGTGAGGATCCGGTTGAAGATGCGCGGCTCCATGACCTGTCCCAGCGAGAGCTTGAGGCCGATCGTCTGGAGGAAATCCCTGAGCGACAGCAGCTTTTCCCGGTCCGGAGTGTCGTGCACCCGGTAGATCAGCGGGGTGCGCCGCCGCTCCAGCGTTTCCGCCGCCGCCACGTTCGCGAGGATCATGAATTCCTCGATAAGCCGGTGCGCCTCCAGCCGCTCGCGCGGGCGGATGCTTTCCACCTCCCCTGCCTCGTTCAGCACGATCTTGTGCTCCGGCAGGTCGAGGTCGAGGGGCGCGCGCGCCTCCCGTGCGATCTTCGCGGCCTCGTAGGCGGCGAAGAGGGGGGCGAGCACGCCGTCGTGCAGGGCCGTCGTCTCCGGCCCCGGCGCGCCGTCCCACGCCTGCTGCACCTGCGCATAGGAAAGGCTCGCCGCAGAGCGCATCAGGCCGCGCATGAACTCATGGCGCAGCTTGCGGCCATGCGCGTCGAAGGTCATCCGCACCGCGAGGCAGGGCCGGTCCACGCCCTCGTTCAGCGAGCACAGTTCGTTCGACAGCCGCTCCGGCAGCATCGGGACCACGCGGTCGGGGAAATAGCACGAGTTGCCGCGCTCCCACGCCGCGCGGTCGAGGGCGGAGCCCGGCGTCACATAATGCGCGACGTCGGCGATGGCGACGGTGACGATGTGGCCGCCCGGGTTCTTCGGGTCGTCGTCCGGCATGGCGTGCACGGCGTCGTCGTGGTCGCGCGCGTCCTCCGGGTCGATGGTGACGAGGGGCATGTCCCGCAGGTCGGTCCGGTCACCCAGGGTTCGCACCGCGCGCGCCGCCTTCGCCTGCTCCAGCGCGTCGTCGGGGAAGTCGACCGGGATGCCATGTTCGTGCACTGCGATCAGGCTGATCGCACGCGGGTCGTCGAGACGCGGGCCCAGCACCTCGCGCACGCGGGCCGCGCGTCCGCCGCCACGCCGCCCGGCGGGCGCCACCTCCGCCATCACGAGATCGCCGTTCCGCGCGCCGCCCCAGTCCTCGGGCGCGACCTGGTACTCGGTCCGGTCGCGCTTGTCGGTCGGAATGATCCGGGCGTGCCGGTCGACCTTGCGGAAGACGCCGAGCACCTGTTTGCGGCCCTGGCCCAGCTTGCGGATGACGCGCGCTTCGTAGAGGACGGCGCCGTCCTCCTCCGTCCGGGTGAGGCGGGCAAGCACCCGGTCGCCGATGCCGGGCACATGCGCATCGCGGCGCGAGGCGGGCGCGAGAAGGATACGCGGAGGCTCGCCGTCGCCCGTTTCCCGCCCCTTGGCCACGGGCACCGCGATCAGTTCGCCGTCCGGGTCTGCGTCGACGATGTCGAGCACGGCGACCGGCGGAAGTTCGCCCGCCCGCGTGATCGACCGCCGTGCCCGGCCCTCGATCAGGCCCTCCTGCGACATTTCGGCAAGCAGGCGCTTCAGTTCGACCTTTGCCGCACCGCCCTTGATGCCGAACGCGCGCGCGATCTCGCGCTTGCCGACCTTGACCGGGCTGTCGGCGATGTAGCGCAGGATCTCCTCGCGCGAGGGGAGGGTCGCTTCGTGTTTCGTGCGGGCCACCGGCGCCTCAGCCTGCCGCCGTGGACTTGGCGGTCTTCTTCGTTCCGGCTTTCTTGGGCGCAGCCTTCTTCGGGGCGGCCTTCGTCGCAGCCGGCTTGGCCTTTCCGCCCTTGGCCGCCGCCTTGGCCGCGAGAAGTTCGAGCGCACGCTCCAGCGTGATCTCGTCCTTGTCGAGCCCGCGCGGCAGGGTCGCGTTGACCTTGCCGTGGCTCACATAGGGGCCGTAGCGCCCGTCGCGCAGTTCGACCGGGCCGCCGTCGGGGTGCGCCCCCAGCGTCTTCAGTGCGGCCGGTGTGCCGCGCCCGCCCTTGTTCTGCTTCTCCGCGATCAGGGAGACCGCGTGGTTGAGACCGATCGTGAACACGTCGTCGGTCGAGGGCAGATTGGCGTAGGTCCGCCCGTGCTGCACATAGGGGCCGTAGCGCCCGATTCCCGCGTTGATCGGTTCGCCCGTTTCCGGATGAAGGCCGACGGCGCGCGGCAGCGACAGGAGCCGCAGCGCAAACTCCAGATCCACGCGCTCCAGCGGGACATCCTTCGGGACGCTGGCGCGGGGAGGCTTCTCGCCCTCGCCGCGCTGGACGTAAGGCCCGAAGCGGCCGCTGCGCAGCGTGATCGGCGTGCCGTCCTCGTCCTCGCCCAGCAGTTTCGGCCCCTCGTCGGCCCCGTCCTCGCCATTGCCGTTCGCGGCAAGCTGGCGGGTGTAGCGGCACTCGGGATAATTGGAGCAGCCGATGAAGGCACCGAACTTGCCGAGCTTCAGGCTGAGCCGCCCGTCGGCGCACGCCGGGCAGGCGCGCGGGTCGCCGTCCTCGCCCTCCTTCTGGGGGAAGAAGTGCGGTTCCAGCACCTCGTTGAGTTTTTCCAGGACCTCGCCCACGCGCAGGTCCTTGATGTCGTCGATGGCGGCGATGAAATCGCGCCAGAAGTCGCGCAGAAGCTCCTTCCAGCTGACCTTGCCGTCGGAGACGAGGTCGAGCTTCTCCTCGAGGTCGGCGGTGAAGTCGTACTCCACGTAGCGGTTGAAGAAATGCTCGAGGAAATGGGTGACGATCCGCCCCTTGTCCTCCGGCACGAAGCGGTTCTTCTCCATGCGGACATAGTTGCGGTCGCGCAGGACCGAGAGCACCGACGCATAGGTCGACGGGCGCCCGATGCCCAGCTCCTCCATGCGCTTGACCAGCGTCGCCTCGGTGAAGCGGGGCGGCGGCTCGGTGAAATGCTGGTTCGGCGTGACCTTCTCCACCGCGACCGCATCGCCCTGGACGAGCTTGGGCAGAAGCCTCCCGTCCTCGTCGTCGGCGGTGTCGTCGCGCCCCTCCTCGTAGAGCTTCAGGAAGCCGTCGAAGGTCACGACGCTGCCGGTCGCGCGCAGGCCCACGCCGTCCGCCGCGATATCCACGGTGGTGCGCTCCATGACGGCGGCTTCCATCTGGCAGGCTATGGTGCGCTTCCAGATAAGTTCGTAGAGCCGGGCAAGGTCGCCGGACAGGCGCAGCGTCTCCGGCGCGCGGGCCGGGTCGGTCGGGCGGATCGCCTCGTGAGCTTCCTGCGCGTTCTTCGCCTTGGACTTGTAGACGCGGGGGCTGTCCGGCAGGTAGCGGTCGCCGAAGCGCTTGCCCACCGCCGCGCGGATATCGTGCAACGCTTCCGGCGCGAGGTCCATGCCGTCGGTCCGCATGTAGGTGATGAGGCCCACGGTCTCGCCGCCGATCTCGACGCCCTCGTAAAGCTGCTGGGCGACCTGCATCGTCCGCTTGGCGTTGAAGCCGAGCTTGCGCGAAGCCTCCTGCTGCAGCGTCGAGGTGGTGAAGGGCGGCGAGGGATTGCGCCGCACGGGCTTGCTCTCGACCTCCGACACCGAGAAGCGCCCGGCCTCGATCGCCTTGACCGCGCGGGCGGCGGCGGTTTCGTTCTCGAGGTCGAACTTCTTCAGCGTCTTGCCGTCGAGGCTGTGCAGCCGTGCCTGGAAGGGGCTGCCGTCGGGCGCCTTGGCATCAACCGTCACCGACCAGTATTCGCGCGCAACGAACCGCTCGATCTCCATCTCGCGGTCGACGACGAGGCGCAGGGCGACCGACTGCACGCGGCCGGCAGACCGCGCACCCGGCAGCTTGCGCCACAGCACGGGAGAGAGCGTGAAGCCCACGAGATAGTCGAGCGCGCGCCGTGCGAGATAGGCGTCCACCAGTTCCTGGTCGACCTGGCGCGGATGGCGCATCGCCTCCGTGACCGCGGACTTTGTGATCTGGTTGAAGACGACGCGCTGGACCTCCTTGCCCTTGAGCGCGCCGCGCTTCCTCAGCACCTCGAGCACGTGCCACGAGATCGCCTCGCCCTCGCGGTCGGGGTCCGTCGCGAGCACAAGCCGGTCGTCGGCCTTCACCGCGTCCGTGATGTCCTTAAGCCGCTTGGCCGACTTGGGGTCGGCCTCCCACTCCATGGCGAAGTCCTCGTCCGGGCGGACGGAGCCGTCCTTCGCGGGCAGGTCGCGGACATGGCCATAGGAGGCAAGCACCGTGTAGCCGGTGCCCAGGTACTTGTTGATCGTCTTGGCCTTGGCCGGCGATTCGACGATGACGACGGTCATGAGATGCCTTGCGTGCGTGTCCGGTTCGCGGGAGGTTCTCCCCTCGCGAACACTAGATCAGAGATACCTGATGGCCAGCGTGCCGCTCCAGGCGCCCTGCCAGCTCGAGTTCGAGCAAGATCATCGAAACGACCGGGGGTGTCAAACCGCTCATCCGGACGAGGGTGTCGATGTCGACAGGCGTCGGGCCCAGCAGCGAGGTCACCGCGGCGCGGGCGTCGCTCAGCGTTTCCTCCGCCGGTGGGGCGGGGAAGGGCAGCAGAGGCTCGCGGCTGTCGGGCTCCGTCATCGAGCCGCCCATCACGGGCCGCAGCGTGTCGAGCACGTCGTCCGCCGACTGGACGAGCGTTGCGCCCTCGCGCAGCAGCCGGTTCGAGCCCTGGCAGCGCGGGTCGAGCGGGGAGCCCGGCACGGCCATCACCTCGCGCCCCTGGTCGGCAGCGAAGCGCGCGGTAGTCAGCGAGCCCGATTGCCGCGCCGCCTCGATCACCACCGTGCCGTAGGAGAGGCCCGAGATGATCCGGTTTCGGCGCGGGAAATGTCGGCCCTGCGGCTTCATGCCCATTGGCATTTCGGAGAGGATGCAGCCGGTCTCCGCAAGCTCCGCGTAAAGTCCGGCGTTTTCCGGCGGATAGATGTCGTCGACGCCGCCCGCGAGCACGGCCACGGTGCCGGTCGCGAGGCTCGCCCGATGCGCCGCAGTGTCGATGCCGCGCGCAAGACCGGAGGCGACGACGACCCGGCTTTCGCCGAGGCCCGCGGCGATCTGCTGTGCCATCCGCTGACCCGCGGCGGACGCGTTGCGCGCGCCCACGATGGCGACGGCGGGGTCAGAGAGCAGATGGACATGGCCCCGGGCCCAGAGTACGGGCGGCGGCGCGTCGATCAGTGCGAGCAGGCGCGGATAGGTGGCGGCGCCGAGACACAGCATCTCCGCACCCGCCTCTGCCGCCGCGTCCAGTTCGCGCCGCGCCTCGCCCGCCTCCGCGATGCGGATCCGGCGTGCCATGCCGCCGCGTTCGGCGAGCTTGGGAAGCGCCGCGAGCGCTGCGCCCGCGCTGCCGTAGTGGCGCAGAAGCTGGACGAAGGTAACCGGGCCGACGTTCTCGCTGCGGATCAGGCGGAGCCAGTCGATGCGTTCCGCCTCGGTACGCGGCGGAGACACGGGCAATGGGGTCATGCAGTCTTGTCCTTCTTCTCGCCGATCCGGGGTTCTGTCCCCTTGAGAAGGCGCCCGATGTTCGACCGGTGGCGCCAGAAGATCAGGACGGCGAGAGCAAGGAACAGCTCCATCATCTGCGCCGAACCGTACAGATTGAACGCAACGGGCGCCGCCGTGGCGGAGGCGAGCGACGCCAGCGAGGAAAAGCGGAAGACGGCGGCCGCGATGAGCCAGGCGAGGGCGGTCAGCACGCCCGCCGGCCAGAAGGAAACCGCGAGCGCGATGCCGAGGAAGGTCGCGACGCCCTTGCCGCCCTTGAAGCCCAGCCAGACCGGGTAGAGGTGGCCGATAAAGGCGCCGAAGGCCGCGATCGTCATGATGTCCGGGCCCCACATCCGCGCGATCAGCACGGCGGCGGCGCCCTTGCCCATGTCGCCCGCGAGCGTGGCGAGTGCGGCAAGTTTCGAGCCCGTGCGCAGGACGTTGGTCGCGCCGATGTTGCCCGACCCCATGCTGCGCACATCGCCCAGCCCCATCGCCCGCGCGATCAGCAGGCCGAAGGGGATGGACCCAAGCAGGTAGCCGCCGATCAGCGCGGCGAGATAGAAGGGCAGGGCCGTTCCCCAGTCGATGGGATCAGGCACCGCCGCCTCCTTCCGCCGCACCCGCGGCGAGGTCGAACACGGTGCGTCCGCCCACGACGGTACGGATCGCCCGGCCCATGAAACGCCGGTCCTCGTAGGGCGTGTTCTTGGAGCGCGAGCGCAGCGCCTCCCGCTTCAGGATCCACGGGCGGTCGAGGTCGATCAGCACGAGATCCGCGGGCGCACCGGGCGCGAGGCGGCCCGCCTCCAGCCCCAGCAACTCCGCCGGGCGGGCGGTTGCGGCCTTCAGCGCGGTCGCGAGCGGCACCTCGCCCAGATGATGCAGCCAGAGCAGCACGGGCAAGAGCGTCTCCAGCCCTGCCGCGCCATAGGCCGCCTCGCCGAAGGGCAGGCGCTTCGATTCCTCGTCCTGCGGATCGTGCGCGGAGACGACCACGTCGATGGTGCCGTCGGCCAGCGCCGCAACGCAGGCCGCGCGGTCCTCCTCCCGCCTCAGCGGCGGGCGCATCTTGAAGAATGTGCGGTAGCTCGCGATGTCGATCTCGTTGAGCGCCAGGTGCTGCGCCGAGACGCCCGCGGTAACGGGCAGGCCTTGCGCCTTCGCGGCCCGGATCACGTCGAGGCTGGCAGATGTGCTCACCTGGCCCAGGTGATAGCGCGCACCCGTCAGCGCGACGAGCCGCATGTCGCGGTCGACGGTGATCGTTTCCGCCACCGCCGGGCTCCCCGACAGGCCGAGGCGGCCGGAAACTTCCCCTTCGTTCATCACGCCGCCCGAGAGGGTCGGGTCTTCCGCGTGCGCGACGACGAGGGCGTCGAACGCGCTCGCATAGGTCAGGGCGCGGCGCATCACCAGCGCGCTCGGCACCGTCCGGTCGCCATCCGTGAAGGCCAGCGCGCCCGCGTCCTTCAGCAGGCCGATCTCGGTCATCTCCTGACCCGCGGTGCCCTTGGTCAGCGCCGCCATGCACTCCACGTTCACCGCCGAGCGGATCTTGCCGCGCCGGCGCACGAACTCCACGAGTGCCGGATCCTCGATCACCGGGTCGGTGTTGGGTTGCAGCACCATGGTCGTGATGCCGCCCGCCGCCGCCGCGTCGCCCGCGGTTTCCAGCGTCTCGCGGTGGTCGGCGCCCGGCTCCCCGATGAAGACGCGCATGTCGATCAGGCCGGGCGCGAGCACGTGCCCGCGGCAGTCGACGGCCTCGGCGTCCGTGACCGTTCCGGCCGAGAGATGCGGCCCGAGGTCCGCGATCCGCCCATCCTCGACAAGAAGGCCGCCCGCCTCGTCGCGCCCCGTCGCCGGGTCGACGAGGCGTGCATTGTGAAAGAGGGTGCGCGTGCCGGTCATCGCCCTGCCTCCCCACCATCCGAGAGGTTCTGCGACAGGAGGTCCAGCACGGCCATGCGCACCGCCACCCCCATCTCCACCTGGTCGCGGATGACGCTGCGCGACAGGTCGTCGGCAAGCTCGGAATCGATCTCCACGCCCCGGTTCATCGGCCCGGGGTGCATGACGATGGCGTGCGGCTCGGCCAGCGCCAGCTTGCGGTAGTCGAGCCCGTAGAAGTGGAAATACTCCCGGACCGACGGCACGAAGGCACCCTGCATCCGCTCGAGCTGCAGACGCAGCATCATCACCGCGTCGACGCCCTTCAGCCCCTCTTCCATCGAATGGAAGATCTCCGCGCCCAGCCGGTCCGCGGCAGGCGGCAGCAGGGTCGGCGGCGCGATCAGCCGGACCCGCGCGCCCATGGTGTTGAGCAGGAGGATGTTCGAGCGCGCCACCCGGCTGTGCAGGATGTCGCCGCAGATCGCGACCGTCAGGCGCGCGATCTTGCCGAAGCGGCGGCGCATGGTCAGCGCGTCGAGCAGCGCCTGGGTCGGATGCTCGTGCGCGCCGTCGCCAGCGTTCACGACCGCGCAGCGCACCTTCTGCGACAGAAGCTCCACCGCGCCGGACTGGGCGTGGCGCACGACCAGCAGGTCTGGCCGCATGGCGTTGAGCGTCGTCGCCGTGTCGACCAGCGTCTCGCCCTTCTTCACCGCCGAGGAGGCGACCGACATGTTCATCACGTCCGCGCCGAGCCGCTTGCCCGCCAGCTCGAACGAGCTTTGCGTGCGCGTCGACGGCTCGAAGAACAGATTGATCTGGGTGCGCCCGCGCAGCGTGTCACGCTTCTTCGTCGCTTGCCGGTTCAGGTCGACATATGTGTCGGCGAGGTCGAGGATGGTTCCGACGTCCCATTCCGACAGAGCCCGGATGCCGAGCAGGTGGCGGTGGGTGAAGGGAAAGCTGGGGCGCGGCGTTGCGGTCATGAGCCGCAGGAATAGCGAACGCCATCCCCTTGGACAAGCGGCGACGTGCGCCCCTCCGGTCCCTTACGGAAGCAGCAGGGCCAGCATGACGGGCATGGTGGCGAGCGCGATCACGGTCTGCGCGGCGATCAGGCTGGCCGAAAGCTGCGCGTCGCCGCCCAGTTGCTTGGCGAGAATGTAGCCATTGACCGCGGTCGGCGTGGAGGTGGCGATGATCGCGACCGAGAGCGCCAGCCCCTCCACCCCGAAGAGCGGGCCGAGCGCCCAGACGATCAGCGGCATCCCCAGGACGCGCACCAGCGACCAGGTGAGCACTGTGCCGCCCGCGGTCGCGAGCCGTTTCAGATCGAGGCCCGCACCTGCCGCCAGAAGTCCCAGCGCCAGCGTGCCGCCGCCCATGATCTGCAGCGTGTCGGAGAGAAGTTCCGGAAGTTTCCACCCCGATTCCCGGATCGCGAGGCCGACCACGCAGGCCATCAGCAGGGGATTGGTGGCGAGGCTCTTCAGGATCGGCGGGCGCTTCCCGTCCTCGCGCCGCCGCCCGTAGGTCACGAAGCCCCAGACCGCGAGGATGTTGGCGACCGGGATCAGCGCGCCCGCCGCAATGGCGGTGAGCGCCAGCCCGTCGGGCCCGTAAAGCCCCGCCGCGACCGCAAGCGCCACATAGGTGTTCCAGCGCACGTTCGACTGGAAGATGCTGGCGAAGGCCGGGCTGTCGACGGTCTGCGACAGGCGCGAGAGATAGGCGGCGGCCGCGAGCAGAACCTGTGCCGCGACCAGCGTCGCCGCCATCTGGCCGACCGGGGCGCCTTCGAACTCCGCCGTCGCGATGGCCCGCACGATCAGGCAGGGAAAGAGCACGAAATAGACGATCCGCTCGATGGGGCCCCATGTCTCCGGCCCGAAGAGTCGGGTGCGCACCAGCGCCTGCCCGAGCACGAGGATCGCGACGACCGGCAGGAGCGCAAGGACGATGGCGCTCACGGCCGTGCCAGTCTGCCGAGCCGGTCGAGCACGCCCTGCAGGATGTAGGCGGCCGCCGCGCGGTCCACGACCTCGGCCCGCTTTGCGCGGCTCAGATCCGCCTCGATCAGCGTGCGCTCCACAGCCATGGTCGACATGCGCTCGTCCCACAGAAGCACGGGAAGCGACAGCGCGGCGGCGATGTTGCGCGCGAACGCCCGGCTCGCCTGCGCGCGCGGGCCAACCGTGCCGTCCATGTTCAGCGGAAAGCCGATGACGATGCCGCAGACGCCGTGGTCTTGCGCGATGGCGCCAAGGCGCTGCGAGTCCGGCCCGAACTTCGTGCGCTTCAGCGTCTCGAACGGGCTTGCCACCTGCCGGCCCACGTCGGAGAGCGCGACGCCGATGGTCTTGGTGCCGAGGTCGATGCCCATCAGCCGCCCGCCCGGCCTCAGCAGGGCGGCAAAGCTTTCGGCGTCGGGTGACAGGGGATCGGCGCTTGCGTTCATGGGCGACGGCGGTACGGGGCGGGCAGGGGGCTGTCAAGCGGCACCGCGGCATGGATGCGTTGCGAGGCTTGCCGCGCGCCCGCTCCCGGGGCTAAGACAAGGCCCGCGTCCTCGCGACGCCATCTTGCCACCCGCCACGAGACGCCAACGAGGGACAGAGCCCCATGTCGGTCGATGACGCCACCGTCCGCCGGATCGCCCACCTGTCGCGCATTGCGCTGAAGGAGGAGGAGGTCCAGCCGCTCAAGGAAGAGCTGAACGGGATTCTCGCCTGGGTCGAGCAACTGGGCGAGGTGCCGACCGACGACGTGCCGCCCATGACCTCGGTCACGCCGATGGCGCTGACACGGCGCGCCGACTTTGTGACCGACGGCGGCTATCCGGACGACATCGTGAAGAACGCGCCCATGAAGGAAGACGGCTTCTTCATGGTGCCGACCGTGGTCGAGTAAAGGGACAGACATGACCGATCTGACGACCCTCAGCCTCGCCGAGGCGCGCACCGGCCTCGACCGGCGGGAGTTCACGGCGCGGGAGCTGACCGAGGCCTATCTCGGCGCGATCGAGGCAGGCAACGGCGCGCTCAACGCCTACATCACGGTGACGGCGGACGCCGCGCGCGAGATGGCGAACGCCGCCGACGCCGCCATCGCCGCCGACGACATCCGTCCGCTGACCGGCATCCCGCTCGGCGTGAAGGACCTGTTCTGCACGAAGGGCGTGCGCTCCACGGCAGGTAGCCACATCCTCGGCGCGTTCGCGCCGACCTACGAGTCGACCGTGACGGAGAACCTCTGGCGCGACGGGGCGGTCCTGCTCGGCAAGACCAACCTCGACGAGTTCGCCATGGGGTCGTCGAACGAGACGTCCCACTTCGGCAACGCGGTCAACCCGTGGCGGCGCGCCGACGGCAAGCCGCTGGTGCCGGGCGGCTCTTCCGGCGGCTCGGCGGCGGCGGTCGCGGGCGGCCTTTGCGTGGCGGCGACGGGCACCGACACCGGCGGCTCGATCCGCCAGCCCGCGGCCTTCACGGGCACCGTGGGCATCAAGCCGACCTACGGGCGCTGCTCGCGCTGGGGCATCGTGGCGTTCGCAAGCTCGCTCGACCAGGCGGGGCCGATGACGCGCACGGTGCGCGACGCGGCGATCATGCTGGGCTCGATGGCCGGTCACGATCCGAAGGATTCGACCTCCGCCGACCGGCCGGTGCCGGATTTTGCCGCGGCCGTCGGGCGCGGCGTGAAGGGCCTGACCGTCGGCATCCCGAAGGAGTACCGCGTCGACGGCATGGCGCCGGAGATCGAGGCGCTCTGGCAGCAGGGCATCGACTGGCTGAAGGACGCGGGCGCGAAGGTCGTCGAGGTCTCGCTACCGCACACGAAATACGCGCTGCCGGCCTATTACATCGTCGCGCCGGCGGAGGCCTCTTCGAACCTCGCGCGCTACGATGGCGTGCGCTACGGCCTGCGGGCCGCGGAACAGGGCGACGGCATCGTCGAGATGTACGAAAGGACGCGCGCGGCGGGCTTCGGCCGCGAGGTGAAGCGGCGCATCATGATCGGCACCTATGTGCTGTCGGCGGGCTATTACGACGCCTATTACCTCAAGGCGCAGAAGATTCGCACGCTCATCAAGCGCGACTTCGAGCAGGCGTTCGACGTCTGCGACGTGCTGCTGACGCCCGCGACGCCGTCGGCGGCCTTTGCTTCGGGCGAGATCACGGACCCGGTCACCATGTACCTCAACGACGTGTTCACGGTGACGGTGAACCTCGCGGGCCTGCCTGGCATCGCGGTGCCTGCGGGCCGCGACGGGCAGGGGCTGCCGCTCGGCCTGCAGCTGATCGGGCGGCCGTTCGACGAGGAGACGCTGTTCGCCGCCGGCCAGGCGGTCGAGGATGCGGCCGGCGTCATGCCGCGGCCGGACAAGTGGTGGTGACGGGGCAGGAGGGTACGCACATGACGACCGCGGAACTGAAGGCCCCCGAGCCGAAGCTCATCCGGGGCGCGACCGGCGACTGGGAAATCGTGATCGGCATGGAGGTGCATGCCCAGGTCGCGTCGAAGTCGAAGCTCTTCTCCGGCGCCTCGACCGAGTTCGGCGCGGCGCCCAACGAGAACGTGTCGCTGGTCGACGCGGCTTTCCCGGGCATGCTTCCGGTGATCAACGAGTATTGCGTGGAGCAGGCGGTCAAGACCGGCCTCGGCCTCAAGGCGCAGATCAATCTCTGGTCGCGCTTCGACCGGAAGAACTACTTCTATCCGGACCTTCCGGCGGGCTACCAGATCAGCCAGTACCAGTACCCGATCGTGGGCGAGGGGGAGGTCGTGGTCGACCTGCCCGACGGCACGGCGCGGGTTGTGGGGATCGAGCGTCTGCACTTGGAGCAGGACGCAGGGAAAAGCCTGCACGACCAGCACCCGGACTACTCCTTCGTGGACCTTAACCGCGCAGGCGTTGCGCTGATGGAGATCGTGAGCAAGCCCGACCTGCGCTCTTCGGAGGAGGCGGCCGCCTTCATGCGGAAGCTGCGCACGATCCTGCGCTATCTCGGCACCTGCGGCGGCGACATGGAGAAGGGCCAGATGCGGGCGGACGTCAATGTCTCCGTCCGCAAGCCGGGCGCCGACTATGGCACGCGCTGCGAGATCAAGAACGTCAACTCCATGCGCTTCATCCAGCAGGCCATCGAGTACGAGGCGCGCCGCCAGATCGACATCATCGAGGACGGCGGCACCATCGTGCAGGAGACGCGGCTGTTCGATCCGAACAAGGGCGAGACGCGCTCGATGCGGTCGAAGGAGGAGGCACACGACTACCGCTACTTCCCCGATCCCGACCTGCTGCCGCTGGAACTGGACGAGGACTGGGTGGCCGCCGTCCGCACCGGGCTGCCGGAACTGCCGGACGTCAAGAAGGCGCGGTTCGAGAAGGATTACGGCCTCAGCGCCTATGACGCGGGCGTGCTCGTCGCGGACCAGGCGTCGGCGGCCTATTTCGAGCGCGTCGTGGAGGTGGGCGGCGACGCCCGCCTTGCCGTCACCTGGGTCTCGAACGAGCTGTTCGGCCGCCTGAACAAGGAAGGCCTCGAGATCGAGGACGCGCCGATCCCGGCCGACGCGCTGGGGCGGATGTGCGCCCTTATCAAGGACGGCACCATCTCGGGCAAGATCGGCAAGGACGTGTTCGAGATCCTGTGGACCGAGGGCGGCGACCCGGCGGAGATCGTGGAGAAGCGCGGGCTGCGGCAGGTGACCGACACCGGCGCGATCGAGGCGGCCATCGACGCCGTGATCGCCGAGAGCCCCGACAATGTCGCCGCCTACAAGGGCGGCAAGGACAAGCTGATCGGCTGGTTCGTCGGCCAGGTGATGAAGAAGACGCAAGGCAAGGCGAACCCGCAGGCGGTCAACGACCTGCTGAAGGCCAAGCTCGACGCCTGAGGGCGGAGCGACCGGTTCACGGACGGCAAGGGCCGGGCGCTAGCGTCCGGCCCTTTGGCTGTCAGCGGTCCCAGCCGTCGACCACGTCGATGATGATCCCGGTCGCGACCGCGATCAGGTAGAAGTCCTGCGCCACCCGGACCCACTCGCGGCCCTCGCCTGCATAGGGCAGGCGCTTCAGGTGCCAGGCGTCTGCCCGGTTCCAGCAGTCGCGCGGCAGATGCTGGCCCAACGCCCAGCGCTTGGCGTGGCCGGGCGGCAGGCACTTGCCGCGCAGTCCCGGCGGAATTCCGCCCTGCTTGGCGAGGCCCGGCGGCATGCCCTGCTTCGCAATGGCCGGTGCGGGCGCGTGGATCGCGGCGGTGGCAAGCACCGCCAGGGTGCATGCGAGGATCGGCAGGGGTTTCATGTCACCATCCCTTTCTGCGGTGGTCCTGTTGCCCATCAACGCGGGCAATTGCGGCAGGGTTTCGACGGGCCCGGTACATGCGCTCAACCCGACCAAGCGAGCGT
The DNA here is from genome assembly GCF_024158125.1 of Futiania mangrovi. NCBI lineage: Bacteria > Pseudomonadati > Pseudomonadota > Alphaproteobacteria > Futianiales > Futianiaceae > Futiania > Futiania mangrovi. Next base: position 502,591 of record NZ_JAMZFT010000001.1, read on the forward strand.
TACAGGCATTGCGATTGGCGTACTGGGCGCCGTTGCCTATGGTCGTACTGAAAACCGTGCTTCAGGAGGGGTTAATGAGCGATCAATCTCCCATCGAGCTTTACTATTGGCCCACGCCGAACGGGTGGAAGGTCTCGATCATGCTCGAAGAGACAGGCCTCCCTTATAATCTCAACCTCGTGGACATCACGAAGGGCGAACAATTCAAGCCCGATTTCCTGAAGATCTCGCCTAACAACCGGATGCCGGCCATCGTCGATCCGGACGGGCCGGGCGGGCAGCCCATCTCCGTCTTCGAATCCGGCGCGATCCTGCAGTACCTCGGCGAGAAGACGGGGCAGTTCTATCCCGCAGATCCACGCACCCGCGTGGCTGTCAACGAGTGGCTCTTCTGGCAGGTGGGCGGCCTCGGACCGATGGCCGGGCAGGCGCACCATTTCCTGCACTACGCGCCCGAGGACGTGCCCTATGCGCGCAATCGCTATGTCAACGAGTGCAACCGGCTCTACGGCGTGATGAACATCCGCCTGCGCGACAACCGGTTCCTTGGCGGCGAGGATTTCACCATCGCCGACATGGCGGCGTGGCCCTGGGCGATCCTCAATTCCCGCCAGCAGCAGGACATCGAGGAGTTTCCGCACGTCAAGCGCTGGATTGCCGAGGTCGGCGCGCGCCCCGGCGTTCAGCGCGGCAAGGAGCTTGCGTTCGAGCGCCGCCAGCAGGCTTCGGTGGCCCGCGACAAGACTGTCAACGCCATCCTCTTCGGTCAGCGCGCGCGTACGCAGTGAGGGGCGGTTTCCGGGCCGACCCTTACGGGAACACACGTAGGGCGTGAGCAATCATCGTTAACTTCACTTTCACCCTTTCCGCCTGACCATCCCCTCATGGCGGCGTCGCGATCCGGGCGCCGCCTACGGAAAGACTGCCCCGGCGACAGGGAAGCATGCCGGGACTTTCGGGGGGACAGGACGATGCAGAAACATGAAGACACCGCGCACGACGGACTGCATGCGCAGGCACTGCTCAACGATCCGAACAGCATCTACGAGCTTGGCCTGAAATACTCCACCGGCGAGGGCGTCGACATCGACTATGTGACGGCCCACGTGTGGTTCAACATCGCCGCGATGCGCGGTGTGGCCGCGGCCCGCGACTGGCGCGCGGAACTTGCCCGCGAGATGTCGGCGGCGGAAGTGGCCGAAGCCCAGCGCCGCGCCCGCGAGTGGCTCTCCCGCCACTGACAGCTACGATGCAAGGCGCGCGGCCCGGCCTCTCGCGCCATAGGCGCTGCGCGCGGAAGGTCGCGCGCCGCCACGCGCGGCACACATGGAGCGCTGGAAAAGGGCAGGCTGCCGCTCGCCTGGCAGCGATTTCGACCCGAGGACTGGCGCGGCGTTGACTTGTGCGATCCAAGCGGCTATCCCCGCCCACGGAGAGGTGGCCGAGTGGTCGAAGGCGCTCCCCTGCTAAGGGAGTATACGCCAAAAGCGTATCGTGGGTTCGAATCCCATCCTCTCCGCCATATGCCCCCGCGAAAGCGTTCTACCATCCCGGCTGCGGCCGGATTTTTGCGTTGCGGAAGGTTCAGGGCTTTCTGCAGGCCGCCGGAGCGGGATGCGCGTCAGCCGTCGAAAAGTCCGCCGAAAATGTCGCTGAAAACGTCGCGCAGCGTGTAGATCAGGGCCGAGATCACCAGTGCACCGACGATCAGCATGACCGTGTAGGTGAAGAGCTGGATGCCGATGGCGAGACCTCCGAGCGCGATGCCGGAGACCGTAGCGGCCCTGCGCTCGTGCCGGATCAGCGCGGCGACGCCGAGCACGATTGCAAGGCCCGCAAGAACGCCTGCGCCGATCTCCAGATAGTCGTCGACGGTCCGGGGGTGGGCCACGGGTTCGGGTTGCGGTTGCCCGGCCATCGAGCGGGCCGCCGACCTGGCAATCTCGGCGGCGAGTTCGCCGATGGTCACGCCCGCCGGCTGCTGCGGGGCGAAAGGTCCGGCCCAGAAAATGACAAGCGTCGCGATGAGCGCGGCTGCGCCGGTGGCGAAACCGAGCCACCCGACGGTCGCCCGTTGTGCCTGTGCCTGTCCGGAACCTGCCACCTGTGCCTCGTCCGCTGTCTATCCGGAAGCCCGGGAGAGCCTATTGCCCCGAGGTTACTCACCGGTTACGCGCAGGTGCCGGCCGGAACCTCATCGTGCATCCGGCGCGCAGCAGGCGCCGGGGTTCGTCCGGCCATGGGTCTGGATCGGCGTCAGCGCCGCGGTCCGCCCGGAGGCGGATGCGATGGGCGCGCTGACGGCGGTGGTTCCGCTCGCCGCGATGGCGGCTGGCATGGCGAGATGCCGGCTACTCGCTGATCCAGAGCCGGGCAAGATCCGAGGCAATGCGCTGGAAGGCGAGCTTCAGATCCTCGTTGCTGTCGGCATCGAAGAAGTAGGACGGTTCAGATGCGCAGGGCTTGAAGAGATCCTGTGCCGCGGTGCCGGACATGCGGAAGGCGATCACATAAAGGCGGATGCCGTCGCCGCCCTGATCCTTTCCGGCCTGCTTCACCCGTTCGCAAAGCTTCGCAAGACGCTTGTCCATGGCCGCCGCCGGGTCGTTCTCGCCTTCCGGCCCGGTCAGGCGGTCTTCGTGGTGGAAGCCGTAGCTGTTGTAGCGGCGCCTGTCCGTCCAGTTCTCTCCGTCCGTCAGCAGAACGATGGCCTTTTCCCACTTCACGCCCTGGCTGTCGCGCGTGCCATAGGGCAGGGCGGCCGTGAACGGCGGCTGAGGGTCGAGCATGCGCCATCCCCATGCAAGTCCCTCGGGGATATTGGTCGAGTAGTTCGCCTGCAGCGCGTCGATATCGTTCTCGAGGCCCTGCCGGTCGTCCGTCAGCGGTGTGACCGGGCGGCCGCAGTTCCTGTTCGGCCCGCCGTCCCCGCCGTCATCGTCGATCTTCGCGTCGGCCTGGTAATACTTGTTGAGGAAGGACAGCCGGTCCATGTCGTCCTCGGGTACTTTCGGGCCGTTGCCGGTGCCGAACTCGTTCCGGTCGGTCATGTAGCTGTGGAAGCCGCCGCCGCCGCCATCGGCATGGAAGGATGGAACGAACAGCGTGTCCGGGTCGCTCGCGTTCGGCGGCTCCACGGAGATGTCGAGATCCCGGGTCACGCCGAGCGCATCGACGATCGGCCGCGATTCCACGCACCCCAGCCATTCGGCGTCGAGTTTCGCATAAAGCCACAGGTGATCGTTGCGCAGCGGTTCATAGCTGCATCCCTTCGCGTTCCTGTGACTGCATGGGACGAATTTTCCGCCCTGCACGATGCGGTCGCCCTTCTTGTTGGTGCCGAACTCGAACGGTTCGTCCGTGTAGGCGCTGTCATAGATCCGGGCCGTGCGGTAATTGACGCCGCCATTGCCATTGCGTTCGACGTAGCGGTGGTCGTCGATGTTCCAGCCGTTGTAGAGCGCCTCGCCGGTGACATCGATCCACGCCCAATCCGTGCCGTAATGGTGCTGACGGATCCTCGCATCCTGGTCCGCCCGGTCGAACGGGTCGCCGGAGTCCGGCGGCACGCTCGCATCGACCGAGAAGTCGAGACGGTCGCCGCGCCAGTCGGGCCGCGTTGCGTTGACGTTGACCATGTCGGAGAATGGAACGAGCGCGACCCGAAGATGCTCCGAGGACTGCTGCGCGCCGAACAGCGTAGCCAGCATGTCCTTCGCCGCGGTCTTCATGGTCGAGAGCTTGCTGCCGGCCATGGAGCCGGTGGTGTCGAGCACCATCGCCAGCTCCAGTCCCATCACCTTGCGCGTGAACTCGGCCTCCGAATAGAGATCGACCTCCTGAACGCCGAACAGTCCCATGACCGTGGTCCGGACCTTGGCGCGCGCTGCGACGCGCAGGGTCTCATCGGTTTTCGAGAGGATCTGGAGCGGTTTGTCCCCGACCATGAAGGGGGCGTCGTCGAGGTTCTGATCGAGGAAGCCCTGGGCAAGGACTTCAAGCGTCTCCTTCGGCTCGTAAAGCCGCCCCGCTGCCGCGAGGCCCGCCGCGTCGAGCGCGGAATTGAGGTCGGACTTGCTGATCGCGACCCGCGCGTAGTCGAACGTGATGCCGACGGCCGCCACGATCGGGATGAAGGTGATCCCCATGATCAAGGCGAGCGCACCCGCCTCGCACCGAATGAAGCCCGGAAGGCCTCGGCGGTTAGGCAATTCACGAGCTTCCTTGGCCCCGCAACGGGATGCGGCTGTTGCGCTGATCATCTCCACTTCTCCTCATCGGCGGGGCAACGGACGATCCCGTCCGAATGTCACCGTCATGGAAACAAGTTGGGAGTACGCAACAGTACGCGAGGGCTATACGTCCTAGGTGTTGGGTTATAAATACACGTAAACATAATTGGTAAAGTGGGTTTAACTATGAATGGTCAAATTACTAACGGGCATTTATATTGATGAAGTGTTATATTTGTTTGCATTATTTGGAATGTAATGCGTGGGAAATCTCTCATGTCGATGCCAATGCGTATCGGCACTTGTGGGGTGGGGTGTCCGCCCTTCGGCTCAGACGCGGCCGAGGGGCATGTCTGCCTGCCAGGCATCTCGGGTCTCCTGGCACCTGCGGAGCCGAGGAGATGCGTCCTGGTTCTCACCCGTTCCGGGGCGTTGGCCACTGATTTCGCTTGCGCACCCGTTCAGCGGCGTAGAACGCTAGTTCTGCCGGGTTTCGAGACATGCGAATACCGGCGCGGGTAGCAGGAATTTCCCGGGGAAGCCCAATGGGACAGCACGGGTTCATCGTCTCCGCGATGCTGGCGGGACTTGCCGCCGCTGGCGCGGCCATGCCGGCACATGCGGATCCTGTCGACGCGATCCTTGCCGCCGCCCGAAGCGACTGCGCGGCCTTCGAGAACGGCGTGTTCCACGCGAACGATGCGGTTGTCGAAGCCGACCTGGACGGCGCGGCGCCGGCGGACCGGCTCGTCGACAGCAGCCGGTTCACCTGCACCTCGGCACGCAGCCTCTATTGCGGGTCCGGCGGCTGCACGCTGCACGCGGTCATCGGGGAGCGGTCATGGTCCTTCCAGGCGGAGGGCTGGCGGACGATCGCCTGGGGCGAGCGCCCCATATTGCTCGTCGCCCGCGATGGCGGCTGGTGCGGGGGCGCCGGATCGCAGCTTTGCTTCGAGGCCGTCGTATGGAGTCATGGCGAGATGCTGACGGTGATGCCGCCGGCACGCCGGTAGGCGGCGTTCAGCCACCCGGGGCGGCGGGGGGGATGTAGGCCGGAACCTGCTTCAGGCAGCGCAGGGTGAAGCTCGACCGGGAGTGGCGGATGCCCGGCACCTTGTAGAGCTTTTTGCGCAGGAACTCCTCGTAGCCCGCCGTTCCGTTGACTGCGACCTTGACGAGGTAGTCGTACTCGCCGGTGGTGAGGTAGACTTCCAGTACCTCCGGGATCCGGGCCATCGCGTTGCCGAAGGATTCCAGGATGTCGTCGTCGTGCCGGTCGAGCGTGACCTCGATGATGACGATCTCCGACGCGCCGAGCCGGGCCTGGTCGAAGCGGGCGCCATAGCCGGTGATGTAGCCTTCCTGCTCCAGCCGGCGCACTCGCTGCCAGCAGGGGCTGGCCGACAGGCCCACGCGCTCTGCAAGTTCGGCGTTCGGGATGCGCCCGTCCGTCTGGAGCGTGCGCAGGATGGCGAGGTCGATCCGGTCGAGGGGGCGGCTCATGGTAGGTGAAATCCCGGACTGCAAATCCAATAAAGGGCAAAATTTCCTTTTGCGAATATACCGATTTGCCGGAACAAGAGCAGGAAATTTTCTGCCGGCCGTGCAAGTCTTTCTGTCGGGAGGACACGCATGGAACATCGCTTCGGTTTTGCGACGTCCGACCCCTATTGCAGCGTGCCGCGTGTTCTCGATTGCCTGCGGAAGATGGGGTTCGGACTGGCGGCGCTCGCCGTGGAAGGGGCGGGCGAGCGCGGATACATCGTCACCCTGGCGGTCGTGGCGACGGGCCAGCCGCTGGACAATTTGGCCGACCGGCTTGCCGCGATCAGCGGCGTGAGGCTGTGCAGCCGCCCGGGCGGCGGCGAGGGCGCAGCCGGGGAGAGGGAAACCGACCATGGATGACCATCCGCCGCTTGCGCTTCATGTGCCGGAACCGGAATGGCGGCCGGGCGACACGCCCGACTTCTCGCGTGTCGAGATCCCGCGCGCCGGCAGCGTGCGCCGTCCGCCGGTCGACGAGGACCCGGAGGCGATGCGCGACCTCGCCTTCACCATCATCCGGGTCCTGAACCGGAAGGGGGAGGCGGTCGGCCCCTGGGCGGGCGAACTGAGCGAGGAGGAACTCCTCGACGGCCTGCGCCACATGCTGCTGCTCAGGGCCTATGACGCGCGCATGCTGATGGCGCAGCGGCAGGGCAAGACGTCCTTCTACATGCAGCACCTTGGCGAGGAGGCGATCTCGACGGCCTTCCGCAAGGCGCTGGGCCCGCGCGACATGAACTTCCCGACCTACCGGCAGGCGGGGTTGCTGATCGCGTCCGGCTATCCGCTGCTGAAGATGATGTGCCAGGTCTATTCGAACGAGGAAGACCCGGTGCGCGGCCGGCAGCTTCCCGTGTTCTACTCGTCCAAGGAGCATGGCTTCTTCTCGATCTCCGGCAATCTCGCGACGCAGTACATTCAGGCGGTCGGCTGGGCGATGGGCTCCGCGATCCGCGGGGACACGGCGATCTCGGCGGCATGGATCGGCGATGGCTCGACGGCGGAGAACGACTTTCACGCGGCCCTCGTGTTCGCCTCGACCTACAAGGCTCCGGTCGTCCTCAATATCGTCAACAACCAGTGGGCCATCTCGACTTTCCAGGGGATCGCGCGCGGCGGGGCGGGCACGTTCGCGGCGCGCGGCCACGGCTTCGGCATTCCCGCGCTCAGGGTCGACGGCAACGACTATCTCGCGGTCCACGCGGCGGCGAAGTGGGCGGTGGAGCGCGCGCGGCGCAATCTAGGGCCCACGGTCGTCGAATACGTGACCTACCGCGTCGGCGGTCACTCGACCTCGGACGACCCCTCCGCCTACCGCCCGAAGGAAGAGAGCACGGCCTGGCCGCTCGGCGATCCGATCCTGCGGCTCAAGGCGCATCTCATCGGGCTCGGTGCCTGGTCGGAGGAACGCCACGCGCAGGCGGAGGCCGAGGCGACCGACACCGTCCGCACCGCGCAACGCGAGGCCGAAGCGATCGGCACGATGCAGACCGGTCGGCGCGCCGGCCCCCGCGACATGTTCGAGGACGTCTATGCCGAGATGCCGCCGCATCTCGTCCGCCAACGCCACGAAGCGGGGTACTAGGCCATGGCGCGCATGACCATGATCGAGGCAATCCAGAACGCCCATGACCTCGCCATGGCGCGCGACGACCGGGTCGTCGTCTTCGGCGAGGACGTGGGCTTCTTCGGCGGAGTGTTCCGCTGCACCGCGGGCCTGCAGAAGAAGTACGGCAAGAGTCGCTGCTTCGACACGCCGATCAGCGAGCTTGGCATCGTGGGCGCAGCGATCGGCATGGCGGCCTATGGCCTGCGCCCCTGCGTCGAGATCCAGTTCGCCGACTACATGTACCCGGCCTACGACCAGATCGTGTCGGAGGCGGCGCGCCTGCGCTACCGCTCGGCGGGCGAGTTCACCTGCCCCATCGTCATCCGCATGCCGATGGGCGGCGGCATCTTCGGCGCGCAGACCCACAGCCAGAGCCCGGAGGCGCTGTTCACACACGTCACCGGCCTCAAGACCGTCGTGCCGTCGACGCCGGCGGATGCGAAGGGTCTGCTCCTTGCCTCCATCGCCGACCCGGACCCGGTGATCTTCCTGGAGCCCAAGCGCCTCTACAACGGCCCCTTCGACGGCCATCACGATCGCCCGGTGACGAGCTGGCGCACCCATGCGCTGGGCGAAGTGCCGGACGGCTATTTCGAGACGCCGCTGGGCGTGGCTTCCGTCGTGCAGGCGGGCGACGCGCTTACGATCCTCACCTATGGCACGATGGTGCACGTGGCGCTCGCGGCGGTGCAGGAAACGGGCATCGCCGCGGAGGTGATCGACCTGCGCACGCTGCTGCCGCTCGACCGCGAGACGGTGATGGAGTCGGTGCGCAAGACGGGCCGCTGCCTCGTGCTGCACGAGGCGACGCTGACCTCGGGCTACGGGGCAGAGCTTGCAGCCCAGGTGCAGACGGACTGCTTCTACCACCTCGAGGCGCCGGTTGCGCGCGTGGCGGGTTGGGACACGCCCTATCCGCACGCGCAGGAGTGGGACTATTTCCCCGGACCCGCCCGCGTCGCGCGCCAGATGCGCGCGCTGATGGAGGCCTGACATGGGCATCTTCACGATCAAGCTGACGGACATCGGCGAGGGCGTTGCAGAGGCCGAACTGACCGAATGGGCGGTCAAGGTCGGCGACATGGTGCGCGAGGACGACATCCTCGGCGCAGTGATGACCGACAAGGCCGCGGTCGAGATCCCCTCCACGGCCACGGGCCGCGTGGTCTGGCTGGGCGCGGAGGTTGGCGACACGGTCGCGATTGGCGCGCCCATCGTCCGCATCGAGGTGGAGGGCGAGGGCAACACTGCGCCGGAGGACGGTGCGCCCGAAGAGACTGCGCCCAATGCGCCCGCGTCCGGGGCCGGGAAGGTTGCGGAGCGAGAGGAGGCGCCCAAGCCCTCCCCCAAACCGCCCGCCGAAGCACCGCGCCGGTCCGCCGCCGCACCCGCACCCAGCCCGGCGCGCGCGCCTGCGCACCGGGCCCCGGGTGCGCGTCCGCTCGCTGCGCCTTCGGTGCGGCTGAAGGCGCGGGAGCTGGGCATCGACCTGCGCCTCGTGCCGGGGTCGGGGCCCGGCGGTCGCATCACCCACGACGATCTCGCGGCCTTCGCCGAGGGTGGCGGCGTCGCCGGTCCGACGGTGCGTGCGCCGCGCACCGGCGTGACGGAGGTGCGCGTCACGGGCCTGCGCCGCCGCATCGCCGAGCGCGTCAGCCTGTCGGCGACCCGAATCCCGCACTTCTCCATCGTGGAGGAGGTGGACATGACCGAGCTCGAAGCCCTGCGAGAGACATTGAACGCCCGGCACGCCGACCGGCCGCGCCTGACCTTCCTGCCGTTCCTTGCGCGCGCGGTCGTCGCCGCCGTGACGGAGCAGCCCGCGCTAAACGCCCATTTCGACGACGAGGCAGGCGTCGTCCACCAGCACGCGCCCGTGCACGTCGGCATCGCGACGCAGACGCCGCAGGGCCTCGTCGTGCCGGTGCTGCGCCATGCCGAGGCGCTCGACCCCTGGCAGGCCGCCGACGAGATCGCGCGCCTCGCCGACGCCGCGCGCGCCGGGTCCGCCACGCGCGAGGAGCTGACCGGCTCCACCATCACCATCACCTCGCTGGGGAAGCTCGGCGCGCTCGCCACCACGCCGATCATCAACCACCCGGAAGTAGCCATCGTCGGCGTCAACCGCATGGAGACGCGCCCGCTCTGGGACGGTTCGGCGTTCCGTCCGCGGCGCATGATGAACCTCTCCTGCAGTTTCGATCACCGCGTCGTCGACGGCTGGGACGCGGCGGTCTTCGTCGCGCGCCTCAAGGAGCTGATCGAGACGCCCGCGCTTCTGTTCGTGGAGGGCTGAGCCATGACCGCCATTTCCTGCACGCTGCTGGTCATCGGGGCGGGTCCCGGCGGCTATGTCTGCGCGATCCGGGCGGGTCAGCTCGGCCTCGACACGGTCATCGTGGACGCGGGCGAGGACGGCGGCACCTGCCTCAATGTCGGCTGCATCCCGTCCAAGGCGCTGATCCACGCCGCGGAGGATTATGCCCGGCTCACCCATGCCGCCGGGGACCACCCCTTCGGCCTGTCGGCGCGCGATCCGAAGATCGACCTCGCCGCCGCGATGGACTGGAAGGACGGCATCGTCGAACGGCTGCGCACGGGCGTGGGCGGTCTCCTGAAGCGCGCGGGGGTCCGCCGCATCCGGGGCGAGGCCGCGTTCCGCGACGGCAAGACCGTCGAGGTGCAGGGGCCCGACGGCACCACCACGATCCGGGCGGAGGCCGTCGTGATCGCGACGGGCGCCGCACCCGTCGCGCTGCCGGACCTTCCCTTTGGCGGCGACGTCATCTCGTCCGCGGGCGCCTTGTCGCTGCGCGAGGTACCGAAGCGGCTTGCGGTCGTCGGCGCGGGCTATATCGGGCTCGAGATCGGCACGGCCTACGCCAAGCTCGGCGCGGACGTGACGGTGGTCGAGGCCGCGGACCGCATCCTGCCGCAATACGACGCCGAACTGACGCGCCCCGTCGCGGCGAGCCTGAAGGCGCATGGCGTCACGCTCCTGCTTGGCACGAAGGTGCTGGGGCAGGGTGAGGGGGCGGGAGAGCTTCGCCTCCAGGACGCGGACGGCGCGGAGACGGTGCTGAAAGCCGACAAGATCCTCGTCGCGGTCGGGCGCAGGCCGCAGGGCGACCCCGCCAATGTTTCCACGCTCGCGCTGCCCATGGACGGCCCGTTCATCAAGGTCGACGCGCAATGCCGCACGGCGATGCGCGGGGTCTACGCCATCGGCGACGTCACCGGCGAACCGATGCTCGCCCACCGCGCCATGGCGCAGGGCGAGATGGTGGCGGAGCTTGTCGCCGGACGCCGCCGCGCCTGGGACCATCGCGCCGTGCCCGCCGTCTGCTTCACCGATCCGGAGATCGTGACGGTCGGCGAGGCGCCGGGCCCGTCTGGTGCGGGCGAGGGGCGCATCGTCGCGCGCTTCCCCTTCACGGCGAACCCGCGCGCGCTGACCCTCGGCGGCGGCGAGGGCTTCGTGCGGATCGTCGCACGCTCCGACAGCCACGAGATCCTCGGCATCCAGGCGGTCGGCACCGGCGTGGCCGAGTTCGCCGGCCAGTTCTCGCTGGCAGTCGAGATGGCGTCGCGGCTGGAGGACGTGGCCGCGACCATCCAGGCCCACCCGACACTGGGCGAGGCGTTCCAGGAAGCGGCGCTCGGCGGTCTCGGCCGCGCGCTGCACATCTGACCGGGCGGCGCCGCCCCGACGCCGCCTCTCAGCGGCCGCCGATCCTGTCCTGCGTCTTCGTCTCGAAGTCGCTGGCGTCGTGGCGCTCGTGAAGCTGCGTTTCCGGCTCGCCGAACGTGCGGTTGACCATGCGGCCGCGTTTCACCGCCGGGCGCGCGTCGATCTCCTTCGCCCAGCGCATGACGTGGGTGTAGCTCGCGACGTCGAGGAACTCCGCCGCGCTGTAGAGCCGGCCGAGCACCAGCTGCCCGTACCACGCCCATATCGCCATGTCGGCGATGGTGTAGTCCTCGCCGCCCACATGGGCATGGTTCGCGAGTTGCCTGTCGAGTACGTCCAGCTGGCGCTTCACCTCCATCGTGAAGCGGTCGATGCAGTATTCGATCTTCATCGGCGCGTAGGCGTAGAAGTGTCCGAAGCCGCCGCCGAGGTAGGGGGCGCTGCCCATCTGCCAGAACAGCCAGTTCATGCACTCGGTCCGTGCCGCGTGCTCCTTCGGCACGAAAGCGCCGAACTTCTCCGCGAGATAGAGCAGGATCGAGCCGGACTCGAACACGCGCGTCGGCGTCGCCGTGCTGCGGTCGACCATCGCCGGGATCTTGGAGTTGGGGTTCACCCCGACGAAGCCGCTGCCGAACTGCTCCCCCTCGCGGATGTTGATGAGCCAGGCGTCGTACTCCGCGCCGTCATGGCCCGCGGCCAGCAACTCCTCCAGCATCACCGTCACCTTGACCCCGTTGGGCGTGGCGAGCGAGTAGAGCTGCAGCGGGTGCTTGCCCACGGGCAGGTCCTTCTCGTGCGTCGGTCCGGCGATGGGGCGGTTGATATTGGCGAAGGCGCCGCCGCTCTCCTTCTGCCACGTCCAGACCTTCGGGGGCGTGTAGCCGGATGTGTCGGTCATGTGCATGCCTCGAACCATGAGTTGCGGATGTCGCGCTGCGCCGCGCGCTGAGGTTGGGTTCGGTGCGAGACTATAGGACGCCCGCGCCGCCAAGCGAGCCCGAAGCGGCGGGTGCCAGCTAGAACCCCGCCGCGCAACCGTCCTTGCGCGGGTCGGAACCGCCCGCGTAGCCGCCGCCGTCGAGCCGGTGGATCAGTTGCGCGCCGCCGAAGCCGAAGGCGGCGTCCGGGGCCTCCAGCGCGATGTCGTGGCCGAGAGCTGCCAGCGCCTCGACGGTCGCAGGCGCGATCGTCGTCTCGCAGGCGACGCCAAGCCCTCGCGTCACGCGCCAGCGCGGCGCGTCCGCCGCCGTCTGCACGTCCTGGCCCCAGAGCTGTGTCCTGAGCGCCATCTGGACGTGGCCCTGCGCCTGCATCGGCCCGCCCATGACGCCGAAGGACATGCGCGGCGCGCCGCCGGCCATCAGGAAGCCCGGAATGATCGTGTGGAAGGGGCGCTTGGCGGGGCCGACCTCGTTCGCGTGGCCTTTCCGCAGGTTGAAGCCGAAGCCGCGGTTCTGCAGGTGGATGCCGGTGCCGGGCACGACGACGCCAGAGCCGAAGCCCGCGTAGTTCGACTGGATGAAGGAGACCATCATGCCGTCGGCGTCGGCAGCCGACAGATAGACCGTCCCGCCCGCCCGCGGTGCGCCCGCGCCGAAATCCTGTGCGCGGGTCTCGTCGATCAGGCGCGCGCGTGCCGCCAGGTAGCCGGGGTCCAGCAGGTCCGCCGCCGTGAGCCCCATGTGCGCGGGGTCGGCGACATGTTCCTCGACATCGCGCAGCGCAAGTTTCAGCGCCTCCCACAGCAGGTGCAGGGCGCGCGGCTCGTCCGGGTCAAGCTCGCGGATTGGAGTGTGGGAGAGGAGGCCGAGCGCCATGCACGCGGCGATCCCCTGGCCGTTCGGCGGGATCTCGTGCAGATCCCAGCCGTCGAAGGACTGGCTGACCGTGCCGCACCAGTCAGGCGCGTTGGCGGCCATGTCCTCCGCGGTCAGGGCCGCGCCATGGGCCTTCGCGTCGGCGGCGATCTTCTCGGCGATGTCGCCGCGGTAGAACGCTTCGCCCTTCGTCTCGGCAATGCGGGCGAGCGTGGCGGCGGTGTCGGGAAAGCGCACGCGCTCTCCCGCCTCGGGCGCGCGGCCCCCGGCCATGAAATGCGCGGCGAAGCCTGGCTGGTCCTTCAGGATCGCCGCGCCGCGCTGCCACAGTGTCGCGATGATCGGGCTCACGTGGAAGCCGTGCTCGGCATAGCGGATGGCGGGCGCGAAGAGGTCGGCGAAGGGCAGCTTTCCGAAGCGGTCCGACAGCGCCATCCATGCGCCGACCGCGCCGGGAACCGTGACCGACTCCCAGCCGCGCTGCGGCATCGCCTTGTGCCCGGCGAAGCGCGCGGGCGTCCATGCGGCGGGCGAACGGCCCGACGCATTGAGACCGTGTAAAGCCTTGCCGTCCCACAGGATCGCGAAGGCGTCGGAGCCGAGACCGTTGCCCGTCGGCTCCAGCACGGTCAGCGCGATGGCCGTGGCGAGTGCCGCGTCGACCGCGTTGCCGCCCTTTGCCAGCATGGCAAGCCCCGCCTGGGCCGCCAGCGGGTGGGAGGTGGCAACCATGTTGTCCGCCATGACGGCGGAGCGGCGGGACGGATAGGGGCCGGTGGCCGGAAACTGCATGGAACGTAAACTCCTTATCGCCCGGCGGCGTAATTCTGCATGAAGCGGGGGTTGGACGCGGCCCGGAGCCAGCGCAGGCCCCCGCGATCCTCCTGCGAGACGGCCTGCAAACGGCCCTCCGACCAGTCGGGTCCGACCTGCACGTCGTGGCCGCGCCGCTTCAGTTCCGCGACCGTCGCTGCGGGCATGCGGCCTTCGAGCACGAGGCGGTTGGGACGCGCCTCCCGCGGCCAGAAGGAGCTTTGCCAATGCTCGGAATGGAAGGCGGGACAGTCGATGGCCTGCTGCAGGTTCATCCCCCCATGCAGCACGCGCAGCAGGAACTGCAGCGACCACTGGTCCTGCTGGTCGCCGCCCGGCGTGCCCCAGGCGAGCCACGGCTTGCCGTCGCGCAGCGCCATGGAGGGGGTCAGCGTCGTGCGCGGCCGCGCACCAGGGGTCAGCGTCGTGGCGAGCCCCGGTTCGAGCCAGAACATCTGCCCGCGCGTCGAGATCGAGAAGCCCAGCCCCGGCACTGCGGGGCTCGACTGGAACCAGCCGCCGCTCGGCGTCGCCGCGACCATGTTACCCCAGCGGTCGACCACGTCGATGTGGCAGGTGTCGCCCAGCATCGCGCCCTTGCGCGTCGTCGGTTCCTCGCCGCTTGGCTTCTTCGCCTGTCCCAGCATCTCCGCCACGCCCGGGCTGCCCGGCGCGGCGATCCGCTGGCGGGGCAGGGTGGGGGCGCGTCCGTCCGGCGATCCGGCCCGCAGTTCGGTGGAGGCGGTGTCCGCGATGAGGGTGCGCCGCGCCGCCGCATAGCCGTCCGACAGCAGCGTTTCCATCGGCACGTCGGTCACGTCCGGGTCGCCGTACCATGCCTCCCGGTCGGCGTAGGCGAGCTTGGACGCCTCCACCACCGCATGGATGAAATCCGGCCCGTCCACGGGCATTTCGTCGAGCGGCAGCCCCGAGAGCAGCGACAGCGTCTGCAGCAGCACCGGCCCCTGGCTCCACGGCCCGCACTTGGCGACACGCACATCGCCATGGTCATAGGTCACGGGGCGCTCGACCCTTGCCTCGTACCGGGCCATGTCGTCGCCGGTCAGCAGGCCGCCGTGCACCTCGCCCGACGTGTCGCGGAGCCGCGCGGTCGTGTAGAAATCGTGGATGGCGTCAGCCACGAAGCCCGTGTACCAGGCCTTGCGCGCCGCCTCGATCCGCGCCTCGCGTCCCCCGGCGGACGCGGCCTCGGCGAGGACACGCTGGTAGACCGCCGCCACGCCCGGATTGCGGATCACGTCGCCCGCCTGCGGCAGCCCGCCTGAGCAATGGATTTCCGCCGACGACGGCCACTCCGCCTCGAACATGGGCGCGACATTGGCGAGCGCCTGCGCCACCTGCGGCATCACGGGAAAGCCCGTCTCCGCATAGTGCAAGGCGGGGGCAAGCACGTCTGCAAGCTCCATCGTGCCATGCTCGGCCAGCAGGCGGCACCACGCGCCGAACGCGCCCGGCACGGTCGCAGGCAACAATCCGGTGCCCGGGATAATGTCGAGGCCGAGCCCCTGGAAATGCGCGAGCGTCGCAGCGGCGGGCACCGGGCCTTGCCCGCAGATGACGGTGACCTCCGTTGAGCCCGCGGGCGCGAGAAGGATCGGAACCTCGCCGCCGGGACCGTTCAGGTGCGGCTCCACGATCTGCAGGACGAAGCCGCCCGCGACGGCGGCGTCGAAGGCGTTGCCGCCGCGTTCCAGCACGCCCATGGCGGCGGCGGTCGCCAGCCAGTGCGTCGATGCGACCATGCCGAAACTGCCCCGCAGCTCCGGCCGCGTGGTGAACCCGGCATCCCAGACCATGTTGCGCACCCCTCTTGCGGCGTGTTTGTTTTTGTATAATCCTCTGTATACAATTTTGAAAACGCGCAAGCGTCAAGGGAGCGACTGGGGTGGCATCGGAAGCGAAGGAAGCGGGCGCGCCGTCGGCGGCCAACGCGGCTGGCCGCGCCTATGCCGTCTTGCGCGTCATGGCGATGGACTTCCGCTTCGGTCCGGGCGCCAAGATCAACGAGGCCGAACTTGCCGAGCAACTGAACGTCAGCCGCACGCCGCTGCGCGAGGCGTTGCACCGGCTCGCGTCGGAGCGGCTGGTGCTCTTTTCGCCGGGGCAGGGGTTCCGCGCGCGCACCCTCGACACGAAGGAGGTGTTCGACCTCTACGAGACCCGCCTGCAGGTCGAACTTGCCATCGTCGACCTCGCCTGCCAGCGCGCCACGCCCGACGACATCGCGGGCTTCGACCGCCACCTCGACGACGTGGCGGCCCGCATCGCCGGCGCCAGCATCGACGAGATCGTGGCCTTCGACGAACAGTTCCACGAACTGATCGCTGCCTCGACCGGCAATGAGGAGCTTGTCTGGCTGCTCAGGAACGTGAACGCACGGCTGCATTTCACGCGCTGGATCTCGACACAGGGCGCGGCCCCGACCGATGCCGAACACCGCGCCCTCGTCCAGGCGATCCGCGACGGCAACCGGTCGCGCGCGGCGGATGTTATGCGCGCCCACATCGGCAAGCGCCTCGACCAGGTGGTCGAGATCATCACGGAAGGCCACGCGCGGCTTTATCGCCGCACGCTGGAGGAAACCGGCGACATCGCCCAATTGCTCAAGAAGAAGAGGACTGCCGCATGACCGCATCCCCGCCCGCCAACCGCCTGACCGGGGCCGAGGCCTTCGTCCGGATGCTGGAGCTGCACGGGGTGGAGATCATCTTCGGCCTGTGCGGGGACACCTCGCTGCCGTTCTACGACGCGCTCTACCGGATCGGCGGCAACATCAAGCACGTGCTGACGCGGGACGAACGCTCGGCCTCCTACATGGCGGACGTTTATGCGCGCGTCTCCGGCAAGGTCGGCGTGTGCGAGGGGCCCTCGGGCGGCGGCGCCACCTACATCCTGCCTGGCGTCGTGGAAGCGAACGAAAGCTCCATCGCCCTGCTCTCGATCACGACCGACATCGGAACGGGCTCGCGCGGGCGCTATGCGCTGACCGAGCTTGACCAGAAGGCGCTCTTTGCGCCGCTGACCAAGTGGAACGAGGTGATCGGGGCGAGCGGCGACGTGCCGCGTATGCTGCGCCGCGCCTTCCGCGAAATGACGACGGGCAAGCCCGGTGCCGTTCATCTCGGCCTGCCGTTCGACGTGCAAAAGGGCGAGGTTGACGAGAAGGAGCTTTACGGCGACCCGGCGCTGGGGGTCTTCCCGTCCTACCGGTCGGGTGCGGCCTCCGACAGCGTGGCGGCCGCGGCCAAGGCGCTGGTCGAGGCGGAGCGTCCGCTCATCATCTGCGGCGGCGGGCCGGTGATCGCGCGCGCACAGACGGAGCTTGAAAGCCTGGCGGAGCGCCTCGGCGCGGTGGTCGCCACGACGATCAGCGGGCAGGGCGCGATCCTCGACACGCACCCGCTGGCGCTGGGCGTGGTGGGGTCCAACGGCGGCTGCGCGGAGACGCGCGCGGTCGTGGACGACGCCGACCTGATCCTGATGGTCGGGTGCCGGGCGGGGTCGGTGACGACCGAACGCTGGCGGCATCCGGCGCCGGGCAAGGCGCGCATCCTCCATCTCGACGCCGACGCGGGCGTGATCGGCGCGAACTACCCGACCGAGGTCGCCATGCTGGGCGACGCGAAGCTGACGCTTGCCGCGCTCGACGCCGCGGTCGCCGCGATCCTCGACGGCACGAGCCGGTCGGACGCCCGCGCGCGCGACGCGGTGGCGGAGGCCAAGGCCACGAAGTTCGCCCGATTCCGCGAGATCGCAGAGAGCACGCAAACGCCGATCCGGCCCGAGCGGGTGGTGCGCGAGATGCAGGACCTCTTGCCCGCCGACGCCATCGTGATCGCCGATCCGGGCACGCCATGCCCATATCTCTCGGCCTATTACGAGCTTTCCGACGCCCGCGGCCGGCTTATCTCCAACCGTGCGCACGGCGCGCTCGGCTACTCGCTGCCGGCGGTGCTGGGTGCGCACAAGGCGCGGCCCGACCAGAAATGCGTGGCGATGATGGGCGACGGTTCCTTCGGCTTCAACGCGGGCGAGCTCGAGACGCTGGTGCGCGAGGACGCGCCGGTCACGCTGATCGTCATGTCCAATTCGGTGTTCGGCTGGATCAAGGCCGGTCAGAACTCGGGCTTCGGCCAGCGCTTCTACTCCGTCGATTTCAACCGTACCGACCATGCCCGCGTGGCGGAAGCCTTCGGTGTCAAGGCCTGGACCGTGCGCGAGGCGTCCGAGCTTCGGCCCGCGCTGAAGGCCGCGTTCGAGCACGGCGGTCCCAGCCTCGTCGACATCCACAGCCAGCCGCTGCACGAGGCGGCGGCACCGGTGACCGAGTGGATTGCCTGACCCTGTTGCGGAAAACCCCGGGCGCACGAGGAGTGGGGCGCTGGTGTCCGGGACGAACGACAACCCCCCGCATGACAAGGAGAGTTCGATGACCAGTCAGATCTTCAAGCCGTCGCGGCGCGATGCGCTGCTTCTCGGCCTCGGGACCGCGGTGGCGTCCACGGGCCTTCTGCGGGCGACGACCTCGCTCGCGCAGCAGAGCTTCCAGTGGGGCTCGTCTTCCATCGGGTCGACGGGCTACGTGATCATGGAAGGCCTCGCCTCCACCGTGAACCGTCACACCGACCTGCAGAACGCCTCCATGGCGACCTCGGGCGGAACTGAGAACATGCAGCTCTTCCACGAGGGCGTGATCCAGTTCGGCCAGACGACCTCGACCGACTGGCTCCCGGCGTCCAGGGGCGAGGCGCCCTATCCGCAGCCGATCACCGTGCACCAGATGTTCGCCTACACGCTGTTCAACTGCACCCCGATGGTGCGCGCCGACAGCGACATCCAGACCCTCGACGACCTGAAGGGCCGGCGCTGCATGCCCTCGCCCGCGGGCTCCTCGACGGCGACCATGTGGCGCGTGCTGTTCGAGGCGGCGGGCATCAAGGATGAGGTCGAGTGGACCTACGGCTCCTGGCGCGAGAGCTATGACGCGCTGCGGGGCGGCGCGGTCGACTGCATCCCGTCGCTGCTGACCAACGGACGCCCCTCGCCGATCATGTCGGAGCTGGCGACGACGGTGCCCGTGCGCATCCTGCCGATCCCGGACGAGGTGATGAAGAAGGCGCGTGCGCTGAACCCCGGCATCTCGCGCGGCATCATCCCGGCGGGCGCGGCCGGCCTCAAGGAAGAGACGGGCGCGGCTTCGTTCTCCGGCGTGCTTGGCGCCTCTCCGAACGTGTCGGAGGAACACGCCTACCAGGTCATCAAGGCGGTCTTCGACAATGCCGAGGAGGTCCGCAACCTCGGCGTCCAGTTCAAGGACATCGCCATCGACTTCGCCGCGGAGTACCTCGTTGCAGGCTTCCCGATCCACAAGGGCGCCGCGCGGTACTTCAAGGAGAAGGGCGTCTGGCGCGACGACATGGTCCAGGGCTGACGTCCGCGTGACGTCCTGAGGACATCGTTCTAGGCTGGTCATGGGCGGCGTTGCGGCGCCGCCCGTGGCGCTTTCGGGGGAGCCGGGCATGAGCCTGTCGCGCGCTGTCGGAAAATATGCGGGGGGAGCCCCGGTGTGGGTGGGCTTGCCGCTGATCCTCGCCTCGCTGGCGTTCGTCAGCGTGCACATGGTCCAGGTGCTTGAGTACGTGCTGCCCGCAGGACAGTTCAAGATCGCACACCTGGGCGGCGCGCTGGTCATCGTGTTCCTGGCGATGGCAGGCAAGGCGCCGGGCCTTGCAGGCCGGCTGTTCAACGCGGTGCTCGCGGTCGCGGCGACGGTCGCGCTGCTCTACGTGTGGACGGAGCACGAGGCGCTGACCTCCATGCGCTCCTTCCTGCCGAACCGGACCGATTTCTGGATCGCGGTGCTGCTGCTGGGCCTCGCGCTCTGGGCCTGCGTGCGCGAGTGGGGCTGGGTCGTCAGCGCCATCGCCATCGCGGGCCTGCTCTACGGCTATTTCGGGCAGTCGATGCCGCAAGGGCTGCTCTACCACGGCGGCATGAGCATCAACCGGCTCGTCGGCTATACGTCCATTCCCTATTTCAGCGGCCTGCTCGGCAACCTGACGGAGCTCTCGGCGGGCACCATCTTCCCCTTCATGCTGCTGGCGGCGGGGCTGACGGCGACGGGCTGCGTCGACTTCATCATGCAGATCGCCTACCGCATCGGCGGCAAGACGCGCGCGGGGCCCGCGCAGATGGCTGTCATCTCGTCCGGCTTCATGGGCATGGTCTCAGGGTCGTCGGTGGCGAACGTCGCGTCCACCGGGGCGCTGACCATTCCGCTGATGAAGCGGGTGGGCTTCTCCGGCCCCTTCGCGGGCGCGGTGGAGGCGGTTGCATCCACCGGCGGCCAGATCACGCCGCCCGTCATGGGGCTCGCGGCGTTCCTGATCGTCGGCCTGACCGGAATCCCGTTTTCCGAGGTGATCGTCGCGGCGGTGTTCCCGGCGGCGATCTACTACCTCTACTTGATGGTCGCGGTGCACCTGCGCGCGGTGAAGATGGGCGTCAACGCGGCGGGCGACCCGACGGTCGCGGCCGAACTCGAGACCGGTGAGCCGGTGCTGCGGGCCTGCGCCCGGCATCTGCATTTCTTCGTGGCCATGACCTATCTCGTCGTGGTGCTGATCGCGACGAACCTGCCGGGCCGCACCGCGATCGAGGCGACGGGGATCCTGCTCGCCCTGTTCGTCCTGCGGGAGTTGGTCTTTGCCTGGCGGGGTGCGGGTGAGATTGCGCGCGGGCTCGGCCACCTGATCGTCGAGATGGCGACCAAGGGCGCGCTGGTCGGCGCGCAGGTCGCGATCGTGGTGGCGGTGATCGGCGTGATGGTCGACATCCTGGCCGTGACGGGCTTTGCACAGAAGCTGTCGTTCTGGATGCTGGAGCTTGCGGGCGGCAACCTCGCCCTGCTGCTGGCGGTCGCGGCGCTTGCGTGCCTCGCGTTCGGGCTCGGGCTGCCGACGTCGGCCTCCTATATCCTGGTGGCGCTGCTGGGCGCGCCCGCGCTCGTCGACCTCGGCATCCCGCTGCTGGCCGCGCACATGTTCGTGTTCTTCTTCGCGAACGTGTCCGCGATCACGCCGCCTGTCGCCGTCTCCTGCCTCGTCGCGGCGAAGATTGCGGACGCGGGCTTCTTCCGGACGAGCTTCATCGCGGTCAGGCTCGGCCTGCCGGGCTTCATCCTGCCTTTCATCTTCGCGGTGCATCCGGAACTTCTGGGCCTCGACACGACGCTCGCCATGGCAGCGCTGTGGGCGGTGATGGCGCTGGCGGGCGTGGTCGCGCTCAACCTGATGCTCGAAGGCTACATGTTCGCGCCGCTAGGCTGGCTGGAGCGCGCGCTGCTGCTGCCGGCGGCGGCCGGCCTGCTGCATCCCAGCATCTGGGCGTCGGTGATCGGACTTGCGCTCTTTGCCGTGGTGGCGGGCGTGAGCTGGACCCGTTCAACCCGTGAAGCGGCTGCGTGACCCGGGGCCGAGGATTTCGAGGAACCCGCCCAGCGCCTCGGGCAGCCGGTAGAGCATCCTTCCGCCGTCGTCCTCCGCGGGGGCGAGGCCTGCCTCCTCGAAATGCGCCCTCGTGCGCGCGAGGTCGGCGCTACGCAGTGTGAGTGCCGCGATCCAGGGCGCGGGGCAGTCGCAGGGGGCTGCGGGCAGCACCTCGCCCACGCGCGCCGTCTCGGTGAAGGCGAGCCAGCCGCGGTCGTGGGTCAGAACGTTCACGGCCGGCCGGGGCATGCTGCGCGTGCCGCCCGCGAACGCCGCGAACCGCGCGACGGCCTCCGCCGGATCGGGCATGACGAGCAGCGTCCCCTCCAGGCCCAAGATCGCGTTCGGCTGGTCCGTCCAGCGCTCCTGCCAGACGATGTCGGGCGTATGGTGGGCAAGCACCTGGATGCGCCCCTCGGGCATCTTCTCCGGGGGCACGCGAACGACGGAGAAGGCGGCCTCCGCCGTGCCGCCGCCGGGCAGGTCGACCGGGCGGCGCAGCGCCACGGGCGGATCGGGTTCGAACCCGCCCTCGGCCAGCCGCGCCACCGCGGCGTCGAGGTTTCCCGCCACATAGGCGATCAGGTGCAGGCCAGGATACCGCGCGACGGCGGCCTTCAGGCGGTCGGAGAGCGGGGTGGGCGTCACGGCCGTGAGGATTTCCACATAGCCCGCCCGCAGCATGATGCAGCGGTTGGCCGTGCCCGCCGGGACGGGACCGTCCGGACCCTGGTTCCGCTGGTGTGTGAAGGGCGTGAGGACGAAGCCCATCGCCTGCAGCAGCGTTTCCGCCGCGCCCATGTCGGCGACGAAGAACGCGACGTGATCGAGGAAAATGCCGTCGCCCTCGGGAAGTTGCCCCATCTCTTGTCCCATCCCTGCCTGTTTTCCGGGTCTTGCCGCCCGTGATAGCGCGCTCAGGCCTCTGCGGCCAGCGCCGGGGCAGGCGTGCGCGCGCGAAAACGGGCGGTCGCCGGGTCGGCGTCGTAGTGGGCGGCCCATCGGCTTGCGGTGCGTGCGATGTCGGCAACGCCCGCGAGGATGCGGTCGGCTTCTGCGTCGGTGTGCAGATAGCTGAGGTTGAGCCGCACCCAGCCGGGCTTTTCCAACTCGTGACCCGCGGAGAGCCGGTCGAACAGCGCGTCCGACGCCTCCCGGTCGATGCCGAGCAGGCGGTGCGCATAGGGCCCCGCGCACGCACACCCGCCGCGCGCCTGGATGCCGTGCACGTCGCTCAGTATCCGCGTGACGAGTTGATGGTGGACGGGGGCGCCATCCGTGCCGCGCACCCGGAAGGCGAAGATCGGCAGCGCCTTCGGGGACTCTCCCGGCCCCAGCAGGTCGAGGCCGGGGACGTCTCGCCACGCCGCATGGGCAAGCGCGCGCAGCGCGGCGTCGCGGACGCCGATCGTCTCTGTCCCGATCGCCTCCTTGACCAGAAGCACCAGCGCCGCGCGGATGTCGCCCACGACATTTGGCGTGCCCGCCTCCTCCCGCGCCGAAAGCGACGCGCTGTAGGCATGGCGCCAGGGCGAAACGAAGCTGACCGTGCCGCCGCCCGGCGCGGTCGGTGTTTCGCGCCGCGCGACTGTGTCCCGCACGATGAGCAGGCCCGAGGCACCGGGGCCGCCCGGAAACTTGTGTGGGGACAGGACGATGGCGTCCTTCGCCGCCGCGCCGTCGCCCATGTCCATCGGCAGGTAGGGGCCGCCGCCGGCATAATCCCAGATCGCGAGCGCGCCGTGTGCCTTGATCGTGCGCGTCACAGCATCGACGTCCGCCAGCACGCCGGTCACGTTCGACGCCGCCGAGAACGCCCCGACGACCAGGTCCGCGCCGGAAGCGTCCTTGAGCGCCGCCTCCAACGCCTCCAGGTCCACGCCGCCACCCGCGGCTTCCGGTATCTCGACCACCTCGGCCCCGCTTTCCCGCCAGGGGAGGATGTTGGAATGATGCTCGTAAGGGCCTGTCAGAACCCGGACATGGCGGCCCGTGCGCACCAGCCCCTCGACGTCGAGCAGCCGCACGATCCTGTTGATGCCCGCGGTCGCGCCGGAACCCGCGAAGACCACGTGGCAATCGGGTCCCGCGTTCACTGCGCGGGCGACGACGCGCCGCGCCGCCTCACGCATGCGGGTCATGGTCATGCCGCAGTGCGAGGCCTCCGTATGGCTGTTCGCGTACCAGGGCAGGACCTCTTCCATCACGAAGGACTCGACCTGCCTCAGTGCGCGGCCCGAGGCCACGTAGTCGGCATAGAGCAGGGGGCGTGGACCGAACGGCCCGTCGAACACGGCATCCGCGCCGATCAAGCCTCTCCGCACCGTCTCGAGCGGATCGGGACCGGCGAGCGCGGCACGAAACGCATCGAATGGGCAGGGCTGCATCTGACGACTCCCGATCCGGTGATCAATATCGGGAGAGTATGACGATTTGTGTGGATATTTTTCCCAATATCATCGGCTTGACGCCAGATTGATGTGTCATATGATCGATAAATGCCGATCAAACTGGATCAGAAAGACCGTGACATCCTGAACGCCCTTCAGCGCGACGCCGGCCAGTCGCAGCGCGAGCTGGCGGAGCGCGTCGGTCTTTCGCAGAACGCCTGCTGGCGGCGGCTGAAGCTGCTGGAGGAGGCAGGCGTGATCCGCGGGCGCAAGCTGCTGCTCGACCGCGACGCGCTGGGGCTGTCGCTCGTCGTCTTCACGATGATACGCACCCGGCGGCATTCGGCGGACTGGCTGGCGCAGTTCCGTCAGCACGTCGCCACCATTCCGGATATCGTCGACTTCTACCGGATCGGCGGCGACTACGACTACATGCTGCGGATCGTGACGCGGGACATGAAGAGCTTCGACCGGGTCTACCAGCGCCTGATCGACAAGCTCGACCTCGATGCCGTGACCTCCTATTTCGCGATGGAGGCGATTTCCGAGGACCGGCCGCTGCCGCTCTGACCTCCTGTCACTCGCGGCGGTCGTGCAGGTCTGCGCGAAGCCTGTCGAGGTCCTCGCGGTACGCCTCCGCATCCCCGAAGTCCGCGAAACGCGGATAGCGTGCGTGGGCGCCGGCCAGCCGCTGCGCGTGCTTGATCGGGCACCAGTACTGCTCGGTGCGCGATGCGATCTCGCGGACATAGGCGATCAGACCGTTGGCATAGGCGCAATAGACGCAGTTCAGCTTCTCGACCGCGTTCAGATAGCCGAGCTTGTGCCGGTCGAAGACGATGTAGTCGCGCCGCCTCACCTTAGCGATCCGGTAGACCGGGAAGCAGACTGCCTGGTACACGGTGACGAACAGGTCGAGCAGCGCCAGCGGGACGACGACCGCATAGATGAACGGCGCGGTGAGGATCACCAGCGGCTGCGCACCCGCGATGTAGCTCAGCACGCGCGTGCGCAGCGCCTTGTGGCGCGCGAGGATTTCTTCCTCGAAGACGATCCGCCCCCGCTCGATCCGGTATTCGAGGTCAGTTTGGCGGGCGGCGAGTTCGTTCTCCAGTTCGTCCTCGAGGTCGTGGATGCGCTCCATCAGGTCTGCAATGCGGCTGGACATCCGTGGGCACTCCTGCGTTGACGGGTGGGGGTAGGCTGACCCTCCGTCAGCCGCCGAGGTCCTTGCGCAACAGGGCCGCCCCCGCCGCAAGGGCGCGCAGCTTGCCTCGGGCCACCTCGCGGGGCAGGGGCGCCATGCCGCAATTGGTGCACGCCTGGACGCGGTGCGGGTCGGCGTGCTTCAGGGCCTCGCGCAGGGTGGCGGCGACCTGCTCCGGCGTCTCGACCTCGCGGCTGGCGACGTCGATCGCACCCACCAGCAACTCCTTGTCCGGCAGCAGGCCGATCAGCGAGACGGGCACGTGGCTGTTGGCACATTCGAGCGAGACCTGGTCGATGCGGCTGGCGTTCAGCGCGGGGAAGATCTCCTCGTACTGGCGCCATTCGTCGCCGAGGGTCTTCTTCCAGTCGATGTTGGCCTGGATGCCGTAGCCGTAGCAGATGTGGACGGCCGTCTTGCATCTGAGGCCCTCGGCCGCGCGTTCCAGCGCGGCGACGCCCCAGTCCTTCACGTCCTTCATGAACACGTTGAACGCGGGCTCGTCGAACTGGATCACGTCGGCGCCGAGCGCCTCCAGCTCGCGGGCTTCCTCGTTGAGGATCTCCGCAAACGCCATCGCCATCTCCGGCCGGTCACGGTAATGGCCGTTGGCGATGGTGTCGCAGATCGTCATGGGGCCGGGCAGGGTGACTTTCAGCCCGCGCTGCGTGTGCGGGCGGATGTAGGCCACCTCCGCGCTGTGCACCGGTCCCTTGCGCCGGACCGGTCCCGTCACGGTCGGCACGTCCACGACATAGCGGTTGTCGCGGATGCCCATCTTCGTCCTCTTCTGCCAGTCGATGCCCTCGACCTTCTCCAGGAAGCCATGGACGAAATGGACGCGGAACTGCTCCCCCTCCGTCACGACGTCGATGCCCGCGTCCTCCTGCTCCTTGATCCAGAGCAGGGCCGCATCGCGCTGCGCCTCGACGAGGTTCTGGCCCTCGAACTTCCAGGGGGCCCAAAGCTTTTCCGGTTCCGCCAGCCAGAACGGTTTCGGCAGGCTCCCGGCGATTGTCGTTTTCAGCATCCCCGCATCTCCCTTCGCGCGCGTGTTCGTCGATGCCATGACATGCGCCCCGCGCGTCGCTTGTCCAGTATCCTCGGCGGAGGTCACCCCTGCGCCGCCTCGTAGCCCGCGGCAAGGTCGAGGAGTTCGGACGTGATCGCCTCCTGGCGCATCCGGCTGAACGCAGCCTCCAGGTCGGCCAGCCGCTCCTCGATGTTGCGGTCGGCGGCCTGCATGGCGGCGAGCCGGGTCGCATGCTCGCTCGCCAGGGAGTCCGCTCCGGCGCGGTAGAGGTTTGCAAACATCAGTTCCCGTGCCAGCTCGGCGAAAAGCGCCTTCCGGTCCATTGTGAACATTGGCGGGCCGCGGGCGGGCCAGGCGCGCCCCGCGAGTTGGGAGAGATAGGCCTCGCTGAGGGGGGCAAGGGATCGGGAGGCCGGCCTCGACCTGGCGCCCTCCGCCATCCGCCGGTTGAAGTAGACGCGGATCGTGCCCGCACCCTCCGCCGTGCGCCAGCTTTCGAGCTGGATGAGGATCGCCTGCGACATGCGGACGAGGCCGTCGACGCCCCCCGGCATCGTCTCGACGATGGAGGGTGTGCGGCCCAGCGCTACCAGCCGGTCCGCGGCACGCACCCCCGCGGCGAGGATCAGGGGCGGGGGCTCGCCGGCATGGGCGCGCGCGCGCAGGTCGTGGTCGGCAAAGCGGGCCACGGCCTCGTTGAACCGCCCGCACAAGCCCCGGTCGGACCCGAGGACGACCGCGACCCGGCGCCCGGCGGGTGCGGGGGTCGTGCGCATGGCGCCCGCATGGCCAGCGAGGACGGCCTGCAGCCCAAGCTCCACAGTGCGATGATAGTCGTGCATGGCAGCGGATGCGCGCTCGTACTGCCGGATGCTGACGGCGGACAGGGCCTTCATCGTGCGGACAACGCCGCGGATGTCGCCCGTCGTCTCGATGCGGCCGGCAAGCGTCTCAAGGGTGTCCATGATCGCCTCCCGCGCGGTCGACGAGGCCGGCCGAGGCGAGCGCATCGCGCAGGCCGTCGAGGAGAGCCTCCCGGTCGGCCCGGGCCAGCGGCGCCTCGGTCGCCAGTCGTGCGGCGAGGCCGTCCGGATCACGCCGGACGCGCTGGCGTATCGCGCGTTCCGCCTCTGCACAGCGTTCGAGCGCGACCTCGTCGAGCAGGCCCTCCGTGGTGGCGAGCAGGACGGCGATCTGCTCGGCCACGCTCAGGTGGTCCCGCTCCGGTTGGCGCAGGATCGCGCGCACGCGGCGGCCGCGCTCCAGCGTGCGGCGGGTTTCGGCGTCGAGCTGCGTTCCGAAGCGGGCAAAGGTTTCCAGCTCCTCGAACTGCGCGTAGGCAAGCCGCAGGTCGCCCGCGACGGCGCGGTAGGCGGGGTGCTGTGCCTTGCCGCCGACGCGGGAGACAGAGCGGCCGATGTCCACGGCCGGCAGCTGTCCGCGCGCGAACAGCGCGGGCGAGAGGAACACCTGTCCGTCCGTGATGGAGATCAGGTTGGTCGGGATGTAGGCGGAGATGTTCTGCGCCTGCGTCTCGATCACAGGCAGAGCGGTCAGCGAGCCGCCGCCGTGCTCGGGCCGCAGGCGGGTTGCGCGCTCCAGCAGGCGGGCATGGATGTGGAAGATGTCTCCCGGATAGGCCTCGCGTCCCGGCGGGCGGCGCAGCAGCAGCGACAGCTCCCGATAGGCGCGGGCGTGGCGCGTGAGATCGTCGTAGACGATCAGCACGTCGGTGCCATGCTCCATGAACGCTTCCGCCATCGCGGTCGCGGCATAGGGGGCGAGGTATTGCAGGCCCGGCGCGTCCTCGCCGCCCGCCACCACGACGACGGTGCGCTTCAGGGCGCCTGCGTCCCGCAAGGTGGCGATCACCCGCACCACCGATGCCGCCCGCTGGCCGATGGCGCAATAGACCGATACGACGCCCGTGTCCTTCTGGTTGAGTATGGTATCGAGCGCGACCGAGGTCTTGCCGGTCTGGCGGTCCCCCAGGATCAGTTCCCGCTGGCCGCGCCCGATGGGGATTGTCGCGTCGATTGCCTTGATCCCGGTCTGCAGAGGAACCGAGACGGGCGCGCGGTGCATGATCGGCGGCGCCGGGCGGTCGACCGGGCGGCGCGCGGCGGCGTCGATCCGGCCCAGGTCGTCGAGCGGGCGGCCCAGCGGATCGACGACGCGGCCGAGCAGGGCGGGGCCGACGGGCGTATCCGCGACACGTCCGGTGCGCCGGACGGCTGCGCCCTCCCGGATCTCGTCGGACGGGCCGAGCAGGACGACCCCGGCCTCGCGTCCGTCCAGGTCGGTCGCCATGCCGTGCAGTCCTCCGGGAAACGCGACGAGTTCGCCTGCACGAAGCTCGCTGAAGCCGGCGATCGCCGCGACGCCCTTGCCGACGCGCAGGACGCGGGCTGTCTCTCCCATCTCGAGGCGCAGGCGCGTCTCCTTCGCCGCCCGGTCGAGGCCGGTGGCAATCTCCTCGGCGAGGCCCTTCAGTCCGCCCATTGCGCGTGTCCTCACAGGTCGCCTGCCCGTGGCGTGCCGAGCGCGCGGTCCATCGCGGCTTCCAGCCGGTCGAGATGAGCCGCCAGCGTCCATTCCACCGTCTGCCCGCCCGCCTGCAGCCGCACGCCCAGGACCAGGTCCGGCGCACGCGCATAAAGCACCTCGGTCGCGGTGCCGGTCAGCCGGTGGACGGCGCGCGTGATGCTGGCCTTGACCGCCTGCGGCAGATCGAATGCGCTCGCCACCTGCACGCGGCCGCCGTCCTCTTCGGCTCCTTGCGCAAGCCTCCGGGCTGCCGCTGCGTCGAGGGCCGAAAGCGCGTCGAGAAAGCGCTGTGCCACGCGGGCGTCGAGATCGGCGTCGGCGAGGTCGCGCAGCACGTCGCGGCCGAGCGCATGGATGTGATGAGCCGCGGCATGGCGCAGGTCCCGCAGGAACTCCATCCGGTCCTTCTCCACCTCGGCACGCCAGGCCTCGCGCTCCTCCGCGGCGGCGGCGCGCGCCTCCTCCTCGAGCTGCGCCTCGAGCGCGCGGGCTTCCTCCCTGGCCTCGGCGAGGATGCGCTGGCGGTCGTCGTCGAGCGCCTTGCGCGCGGTCTTGAGCGCTTCGGCCTCGGTCTCGGCGGTTTGGCGGGCGTCGCGCGCATCGGCAAGGCGTGCGGCGATCCGCTCCTCCCGGCGCGCCATCGCGCGCGTGATCGGCGCATAAAGCACCCGTTTCAGAAGCCAGACCAGTACAAGGAAGTTGACGGCCTGGGCGGCGACCGTGATCCAGTCGATCTGCATCGCCTCAGCCGCCCGGTACCGTCGCCGCCGTCTCCACGAAGGGATTGGCGAAAAGCAGGATCATCGAGACCACGAAGCAGTAGATCGCGGTGGATTCGATCATGGCGAGGCTCACGAACAGGGTCCGGGTGATCGTGTTCGCCTCGTCCGGCTGCTGGGCGATGGATGCGAGCGCCTGCGCGGCGGCCCGCGCCTCGCCCAGTGCTGGCGCGATGGAGCCGACGGCGATCGTCAGGCCCGCGGTCAGGATCGAGACGGCCGCGATCAGGTCGAAGGAGTCCATGGCTCGTTCTCCATTGGCTCGGGGGAGGAAGGGGGCGTGCGGCCGTTCTCGTCGCCCGCGCCGACGTGGGCGCGCGTTGCGGAGGCGATGTAGACCATGGCGAGAATGGCGAAGATGTAGGCCTGCACGAAGCCCGTGATCAGCCCCAGAAGCTGCATGACCACAGGAAAGAAGAAGGGCGCGATGCCGATCAGCACGCCCGCGATCACGGTCCCGCTCATCACGTTGCCGTAGAGACGGATGGCAAGCGCGATGGTGCGCGAGATCTCGCCGAGGATGTTGAACGGCAGCATCAGCAGTGTCGGGCGCGCATAGCCCAGGAGATAGCGTGCCAGCCCCCTTCGCCGGATGCCGTAGACCGGCACCGCGATCAGGACGCAAAGTGCCAGCGCCGCGGTCGTGGACAGCGACGCCGTCGGCGGCGCATAGCCCGGGACGATGGCCAGCAGGTTCGCCGCCGCGATGAACAGGAAGAGGGTGCCCACGAACGGCAGGTAGGTGTCCGGCCGGTCGGCGCCGACGTCGGCGATCTGGCCGCGGATGGCGGTGACGATCACTTCCAGCATGTTCTGCCAGGGCGAGATCGTCTCGCTGTCGTCCAGCCGCAGCGTGATCGCCCGTGCCCCCACGGCGAGCAGCGCCATCACCGCCCAGGTGAACGCGATCGTGGCGTTGAGCGTCAGGCCCCAGCCCTGCCAGATCACCCATTGGTCCGTGCTGATGTTCATGGCGTGCGAACCTGTCCGGCGGTGCGCGGGTCAGTCATGGCGGCTCTCCCGGCTGACCCAGAACCAGGCGTTGAGGCAGCCCAGCGCGACGCCCGCCAGAAGCAGCGCAAGTGTCCAGGAGATGCGGCCGCCCACATGTGCGTCGAGCCAGACGCCCAGCGCGACGCCCGCCAGTGTCGGAATCGCGACCGCCCAGCCGACGAGCCCGAACATGCCGAGGCCGAACCAAACGCTGCGCTCGCCGCGGGCACGGGCGCGGGCCTTGCGCGCGGCGCTCTCTCCGATCCGGTCGGCGACCCGGTCCGGATCGGGGTCGCGCCGAGGCCCGGTGTCGGCGGGGGTCGTCATGCCGGCGGCCTTTCCAGGTCGATGAAACGGCGGATCATGCTTGCTTCCAGGCGGGCAAGCGCGGCGCGCGCGGTGCGCTCGTGCTCGTCGAGGTCCACGAAGGCCGCGGTGACCTGGTGGTGCAGTGTCTCCAGATCGTCGCCCACGATCGCCGCGCGCACAGCGACGCGAACCTCGCGGCCGGCCTTGACCAGAGTGCCCGTGTCGGTGCCCGCGAACCTCTCCGTCCCGTCGGGCAGGGTGTAGGCGAGGATGCCGGGCCTCAGCGCCGTCGCGAAGCCCGCGTGCCGCGGCAACAGCCCGAAGGCCCCGTCCTGCGCCTCGCCGACGATCCGCGTCGTTTCGATGTCGAGAACCGTGGCCTTCGGGGTGACGAGGGTGAGGTGCATCGTCATGCGTCCGCCCCCTGCAACCGCCTGTCCGCGTCAGGCGCATCTGTCTCCCCGGGCGCCAGGTCGTCGAGGCCGCCGATCATGTAGAAGTCGCTCTCGGACCGGCCGGCGAAGGCGTCTGACAGGATGGCCTCGCAGGCGTCGAGCGTCTGCGCGATGGTCACGTATCGCCCGGCGTGACCCGTGAACTGCCCGGTCGTGTGGAAGGGCTGGGTGAGAAATCGTTCCAGGCGCCGTGCGCGGGCGACGAGCGCGCGGTCGCGCTCCGACAGTTCGTCGATGCCCAGCATGGCGATGATGTCCTTGAGATCCTCGTATTCCGCCAGCGTCTCGCGCACCGCGCGCGCGATACGGTCGTGCCGCTCGCCCACGGTCGCGGGCGTCAGCATCTTGGAGAGCGACTTCAGCGGGTCGATGGCGGGGTAGAGCCCTTGCGCGGCGCGCTTGCGCGACAGGACGATCGTGGCGGACAGGTGCGCGAAGGTGTGCGTCGCGGCGGGGTCGGTGAAGTCGTCGGCGGGCACGTAGACCGCCTGGATGGAAGAGATCGCGCCCGACGCGGTCGAGCAGATGCGCTCCTCCAGCGCCGCAAGCTCGGTCCCCAGCGTCGGCTGGTAGCCCACGCGCGACGGCAGCCGTCCCAGCAGCGCCGACACCTCCGCGCCCGCCTGCACGAAGCGATAGATGTTGTCGATGAGCACGAGCACGTTCTGGTGCAGCTCGTCGCGGAAATACTCCGCCACCGTCATCGCGGCGTGGCCCACGCGGAAGCGGATGCCCGGGCTCTCGTTCATCTGCCCGAACACCATGACCGTGCGGTCGCGCACGCCCGCTTCGCCCATCTCGCGGTAAAGCTCCTCCGCCTCCCGGCAGCGTTCCCCGATCCCGCAGAAGAGGCTGACGCCCTCGTAGCCCTCGACCATGTTATGGATCATCTCGGCGATGAGCACGGTCTTGCCGACGCCTGCGCCGCCGAAGAGGCCCGCCTTGCCGCCCTTCTCCAACGGGCAGAGCAGGTCGATGGCCTTGATGCCCGTCTCGAAGATGCCGCTCTCCACGCGGCGGCGCGACAGCGGGACGCCGCTTCCGCCGATCGGGCGGCGCTCGGCGGCATCGAGCGGCCCCAGGAGGTCCACGGGTTCCCCCAGCGCGTTCATCGCGCGTCCGAGAAGGCCCGGGCCGACCGGCACGGTCAGCGGCTCTCCAGTATCCTCCACCGCCATGCCGAGCGTAAGCGCGTCGGCCCCCGTCAGCACCAGCGCGCGGACCGTGTGCGGGGCAACGAGGCTTTCGGTTTCCATGACGATGGCGCCGTCGGCCGCGTCGAGGCGGGTGCCCGACTGCGGGGCCTCGCGCCCGAAGCGCACGTCAGCCACGCTGCCATGAATGGCGACGATCCGCCCGTCTCCGGCGCGCTCCGGCATGGTCCATCCCCAGCAGGCTTCCGTTCACGGAAGCGGTTCTCGCCCGGACCCACTGGCCGGGCGGCTTGCCGGGTGCAGTCTAGCGGTTCGGGCCGCGCCGGCGTTGATCTGGGTCAGCCGGCAGCAAGGCGCACATGCCCGCCATGTTCGTGCGCCCGCGCTTGGGGGGAGACGCGGGCCCGGTTCCTTTGTCAAACTGCTAGGAAAGGGAGCCGGGCGGACACGCGCCGGCCGTGGGCCGCTGGAACGGGATGGGAAGATGAACGGAAACCTCGCGATGTCCGGGTTCGACCTGGAAGGAAAATATGCCGACGTGGTGCCCAAGCCTGCGAGCAGCATCCTGCTCGTCCGCGACGGAGACAACGGGTTCGAGGTGTTCATGGTGCGCCGGCACCACCAGATCGACTTCGCGTCCGGCGCGATGGTGTTCCCGGGCGGCAAGGTGGATGCCGCCGACGCCGACCCACGGCTGCGCGACCTCTGCGCGGGCGCCGAGGGTCTGAGCGATGCCGACCTCGGTTTCCGCGTCTCCGCCGTGCGCGAGGCGTTCGAGGAGACGGGCGTGCTGCTCGCGACCGAGAACGGGGAGGAGATCGGGGCGGAGCGGGCGACGGCCCTGAAGGATGCCTACGCCGCCGCCATGGAGCGGGGCGAGACGACCATGGCCGAGATGGCGACGCGCGAGGGGCTGTGCCTCCGGCTCGACCGCCTCGTTCCCTTCGCGCACTGGATCACGCCCGCGATCATGGCCAAGCGCTTCGACACGCCGTTCTTCATCGCGGAAGCACCGCACGCGCAGGTCGAGGGCGCGGGACACGACGGGCGCGAGGCGGTGGACAGCGTCTGGATCGCACCCGCCGACGCCATCGCCAAGGCCGACGCGGGCGAGGTGACGATGGTGTTCGCCACGCGCCGCAACCTGGAGAAACTGGCCCGCGCGCACTCGGTGGAGGAGGCCCTCTCCAACGCCCGCAACGACCCGCCCATGACCATCAACCCGCGCGTCTATGCCCGCGACGGTCGCCGCTACATCGAGATCCCGGAGGAAGCGGGCTTCGGTGGCAGCGTCTTCGACGTCGGCGCGGCCTGAGCGGTGGACACGGAGGCCCTCCCATGTTCGAGCGTCTGCAGGACCGCGTGAACGCCGACACCCGTCTGGTGCGCCGGGGCAGGCTGGTCGATGCGGTCGTCCTCGTCGGGGCGGGCGAGACGCGCTACCGGCTGACCTTTCGCGCGGGCCGCATCGAAGCGGTGGAGAAGGGACCCTTCGTCATGCCGGGCTGCACCTTCGCACTCCATGCCGACGCCGAGGATTGGGACCGCTTCGCCGAGGCCCGCCCCGCGCCGGGCTACCACGATCTCTTCGCGCTGCTGAAGCGGCGCAGGCTGCGGATCGAGGGCAATCTGCACCCGTTCATGGCGAACCTCTTCTACTTCAAGGCCGTCTTCGCGGCGCTGCGGCCGGAGGGCGCTTGAGATGGCCGCGCGCATCGAACCCGTCAGCGGGCACTACATGCATCTCGAGATCGAGGGGCGCCCGCACCGCGTCTATTTCGAGGAGGCAGGCGAAGGCATCCCGCTCGTCTGCCTGCACACGGCGGGCGCGGACGGGCGGCAGTACCGCGCGATCCTCAACGATCCGGAGATCACGCGGCATTTCCGCGTCATCGCCTACGACATGCCCTGGCACGGCAAGTCCTCGCCGCCCGCGGGCTGGCAGGAGGAGGACTATGCGCTCACCTCCCGCGCCTATGTGAACCAGGTGCTCGCCGTCTGCGAGGCGCTGGATCTCGACAGGCCCGTGGTCATGGGCTGCTCCATCGGCGGGAGGATCGTGTTGCACCTGGCGGAAGAATACGCAGACCGCTTCCGCGCGCTGATCGGGCTGCAATCGTCGGCGCACGTCGATCCCTATTACGATCTCGATTGGCTCCATCGCCCGGACGTGCATGGGGAGGTGTGCGCGGCGGTCGTCTCGGGCCTCGTCGCGCCCGCAAGCCCGGAGGCCGACCGCTGGGAGACGCTGTGGCACTATTGCCAGGGCGGGCCGGGGATCTTCAAGGGCGACCTGCACTTCTACAAGATCGACGGCGACATCCGCGACCGGCTGCACCGGATCGACCCGGCCCGCTGCCCCATCCATCTGCTGACGGGCGAGTACGACTATTCCTGCGCACCCGAGGATACGGCCGAGGTCGCGCGCGGCATCGGCGGTGGGGTCGAACCCGTCACCATGAAGGACATGGGCCATTTCCCGATGAGCGAGAACCCGGACGCCTTCCGCAGATACCTGCTGCCGGTGCTGGACGCGATCCGCGCGCGGGGATAGACCGGCCCCCATGACACGCATCTACATCGACGCCGACGCCTGCCCCGTGAAGGAGGAGACCTTCCGCGTGGCCGAGCGGCACGGGCTGGAGGTTTTCGTCGTCTCGAACGGCGGCATCCGCCCGAACCCCGATCCGAAGGTCCACACAGTCGTCGTGCCCGACGGTCCCGACGCCGCCGACATGTGGATTGCCGAGCGCATCGGTCCCGGCGACGTGTGCGTGACGGGCGACATCCCGCTCGCGGCGCGCTGCATCGAGGCGGGCGCGCGCGTCCTGCGCCACAATGGGGAGGCGTTCACCGCGGCCAACATCGGCCACCAGCTTGCCATGCGCGACCTGATGGCGGACCTGCGGGCGGCCAACCCGCTGGGGGCGGGGGGTGGCGGCCGGCCGTTCACGAAGGCCGACCGCTCCCGCTTCCTCGATGCGCTGGAGCGCGAGGTGCGCGCGGCGCAGCGGGCCGGAAGCCCCGCCGCACGCTGAAGGCTCAGCAACCCGCGGCGCAGAGGCCGTCGGCCCCGAACTCCATCGTCCGGCCGCTGATCGGCACATGGGCGGGCACGTCGACCGCGGCGAGGAAGGTCGCGGTGCGGGTCCCGGCCACCACCTCGCCGCCCTTGGTCGCCGGTTCGTTGGCGTGCGAGGGGATCACGGCTGCGGGCTTGATGAGGTCGTTGATGACGAAGGCCGCCTCGCGCGGGCCCGTGGTGAAGGTGTCGCCGATGTTCATCACCACCAGCTTCGCGCCGTACTGCTCCGACACGACGGTGCGCTGCTCGGCGGTGACGCCCGTGTCGCCCGACAGATAAACCACGAGGCCGTTGCTGAAGGTCAGCACATAGCCCGTCGGCGGCCCGGCATAGGCCGTGAGGCCCGCCTTGCTCAGCATCTCGCCCAGCATGCCGCCGATCATCGCGCCATTGATGCCGTTCGAATGCACAGCGGGCACGGTCGTGATCGTCACGCCGCCCACCTTGCGCGAGGCGCCGAAGCGCACGAGTTGCGAGTTCTTCGGATCGCCGCCCAGCTCCGTCAGCTTGGCGGCGAAGAAGGAGGGCATCTCGCTGCCGGTCACGATCTTCGCCCCCTTGGCGAGCGCGATGTTGACCGTGTTGGTGTTGGGCACGACGACGGTCGAGACGTCGGGCCGACCGCATTCGCCGGTGCTTGCGCCCGCGATGTGGCGGTCGCCCACATGGTCGCCGTGCATGTGGCTGACGAGGATCGCGTCGATCTTGCCGAGGCGGGCGTCGCCCGCGCCTGCGACCGTGCGGCCCGCGTCGTAGAGGATGCGCGTGCCGTCCGGATCCTCGAAGACCATGGCGCGGTCGAAGGCGCAGAACTCCCCCTCGTGGCTGCCGAGCGGCGTGACCTTGACGGTCGCCGCGCCCGCGATCCCCGCCGTAGCGGCGATCAGTCCGCAGGCGGCAAGCATGCCGGTCAGATGCGCAAGTTTCATGTGTCGTCTCCCCGTTGCGCGGGGTGCCGCACCGGATGTGCGCGTCGGCGGCGCATGCACGGCTTCCCCTGTCCCCGGTCCGCGTGCGCAACAAGCCGGACCGGGTCAGAAGATGGGGCAAAGGCGGGGGCGGCCAAGGGGGCGTGCAGACGCTCCCCTGGCGTCCCGTGTGTCAGAGCGCCGCGAGCGCCGGTGCGGCCATGCCCTCCGCCGCCGCGCCGACGTGCGCGGTCACGCCGTTCTTCACGACGAGCAGATGGTTCGCCTTCTCCGCCGCCATGGCGATGTCGGCGACGGGATCGCCCTTCACGGCGAGCAGGTCGGCCGCCGAACCCTCCACCAGCCGCCCGCGGTCGTCGAGGCCGAAGAGGTCGGCCGCGTTCTCCGTCGCGGCGACGATGGCGTCCTTCGGCGCGACGCCCACCTCCGTCATGTAGGCAAGCTCCAGCGCGTTCTCGCCGTGCCGGTTGAAGGGGGTGCCCGCATCCGTGCCCATCACCAGCTTGCCGCCCGCCTTGTAGAAATTGGCGATCGACTGCTTGTGGCGCTCCGCAACGCGGCGCGACTTCTCCACCGCATAGGCCGGGATGCCCTCGTTGGCGTGGCGCAGGATGTTGTTGACGGCGGCGAGCGTCGGGACGAGCCGGGTGCCGCGTTCCAGCATCGCCTCCAGCCCCTCGTCGTCGAGGAAGATGCCGTGCTCGATGGAATCGACGCCCGCGCGCACGGCGTTGAGGATGCCCGCGGCGCCTTGCGCATGGCTTGCCGCGTGTTTGCGGAAGCGATGCCCTTCGGAGATGCCGGCGCGCAACTCCTCCTCGGTGTAATGCGCGTCCTCCGGGTTGACGCCCGGGGTCATCACGCCGCCCGTCGCCATGATCTTGATGAGGTCGCAGCCCGCGTGGATCTGCTCGCGCACGGCCTTCACCACCTCGTCGCAGCCGTCGGCGACGCGCCCGTGCCGGTTGCCGTGGCCGCCGGTCATGCAGATCATGCGGCCCGCGGCGAGGATGGTCGGGCCCAGAAGTTCCCGCCGGTTGCAGGCGTCGCGCACCGCGAACTCGATATAGTCCTTGCCGCCGCAGTCGCGCAGCGCCGTGATGCCGCCCGCGAGCGAGGTGCGCGCGTTCTGGTAGGCCTTCATGGCGATCTGGCCGGGAGTGAGCGACTGGATGGTCATGGATGGATTGCCCTCCGCCCCGTAGACTAGGTGGACGTGCGCGTCCATCAGCCCGGGCAGGATCGTGGCGTCGCCAAGGTCGACGGTCTTGCCCGCGAAGCCCTCGAACTCGGCCACCGATGCGATGCGGGCGATGCGGTCTCCCTCGACCATCAGGGCATGGCCCATGCGCATCTCGCCGCCGGGAAGGAAGATCCGTGCGGCACGGTAAAGCGTTTGCATCCCTGGTCCTTTCGCGTGTGCGGGGCCGATGCGCACCGGACAGGTGCGCCGGCCCTTCGATGACGTTGCCCAGAGACTAGACCCTCACCTTGCGCGATTTCCAGTGCCGGGTGATGGCGGCAGGGCTGTCGTGCGCCGCAGCGCGCTTGACGCATCTGCCTGCTGCCCGGCTAACTCCGTCGAAACACGGCCAACGAGCTTGAAAGGGAGTGCGCCCGCCCATGTCCGACCTCGTTCTCACGGACGTCGATGCCGACGGCATCGCGGTCCTGACGCTCAACCGCCCGCGCCGGCTCAACGCGCTGGCGCCCGACCTGCGCGACGCGCTGCACGTGGCCGTGATCGACGTCATGGCGCGCGAGGACGTGGCCGCCGTGATCATCACGGGCGCGGAGGGGCGCTTCTGCGCGGGCGGCGACATCTCGCAGATGGTGCAGCCGCCCATCGTCCAGGGCCGGATGCGCATGGAGAAGACGGCGGAGGTGGTGCGCGCCATCGCCAATGGCGCCAAGCCGGTGATCGCCGCGGTGGAGGGTGTGGCCTATGGCGGGGGTCTCTCGCTCGCGCTCGCGTGCGACTACGTGATCGCGGCGGAGGATGCGCGGCTCTGCGCCTCCTTCGTCAATGTGGGTCTCGCGCCGGACTATGGCCTCAGCTATTCGCTGGCGATGCGCGTGGGTGCTGCACGGGCCAAACGCATGTGCCTGCGCGCCATCGAGATGAGGGGCGCCGAAGCGCTCGCCATCGGCATGGTCGACGAGGTCTGTCCGAAGGGTGAGACGCTGGCCCGCGCGCTGGCGGAGGCGAAGGGCTATGTCGGCCGGCCGCCGCTTGCCGTCGCGCTGACCAAGGCGGCGTTCGCGCGCGCGCCGTCCTCCCTCGACGAGGCGCTGCGCACGGAAGTGGACTTCCAGTCGACGCTCTTCCGTACCGAGGACCACAAGGAAGGGGTGGACGCCTTCCTTGAGAAGCGCAAGCCTGTGTTCCGAGGCCGCTGAGACGGCAGGCCCGCGCGCCCGCATGGGCCGCGCGCCGGAAGGGGAGGCTTGCATGGCGCTGACAATGACCTTTTGCGGGGCGGCGGGGACCGTCACCGGCTCGTGCTACCTGCTGCGACACCCGGGCGGGGCGTTCCTCGTCGATTGCGGCATGTTCCAGGGGCCGAAAACGCTGAAGGAGTTGAATTACGGCGCCTTTCCCTTTGATGCGCGCAAGATCGACTTCGTGCTGCTGACCCATGCGCATGTCGACCATTCGGGCCTCGTGCCGAAGCTGATCCGCCACGGCTTTTCCGGCCCGATCTACGCGACCGAGGGTACGCGCGACCTTCTCTCCTACATGCTTCCCGACAGCGGCTACATCCAGGAGAGCGAGGTCGAGCACCTGAACCGCCGCAACCGGCAGAGAGGCCGCCCGCCGGTCGAGCCCATCTACACCCGCGCCGACGGGGTGCGCGCGCTCGAAGCCTTCCGCACGGTCGACTACGACCGCTGGACGCATGTCGGTGAGGGGGTGCGGGCGCGCTTCTGGAACGCGGGGCACATCCTCGGTTCGGCCTCCATCGAGATCGAGATCGCGACCGGAGAGGCCGACCCTGAAAAGCTGCGGATGCTGTTTTCCGGAGACCTGGGGCCCGAGCACAAGATCTTCCATCCCGACCCGGAGGGACCGGAGAACCTCGACCATGTGATCTGCGAGTCGACCTATGGCGGGCGCTCGCGGCCAACGGTCACGCCGCGTGACCGGCGGCGCCAGTTCGCCGACGAGGTCAACCGCGCACTCGCAGACGGCGGGATCCTGCTCATCCCGTCCTTCGCGGTCGAGCGCACGCAGGAGCTTCTGGCCGACCTCGCGATCCTGATGGCGCAGGGGCAGGTGGCGCGCGTTCCCGTCTTTCTCGACAGCCCGCTGGCGATCCGCGCGACGGAGGTGTTCGACCGCCACGCGGGCGACCTGGAGGACACGGCTGGTCCGCGCGATCTCTTCCACCTGCCGAACCTGCATTTCTCCGAGACGGTGGATGAGAGCAAGGCCATCGCGCGGTTTACCTCCGGCGCGATCATCATGGCGGCGAGCGGCATGTGCGAGGCCGGCCGTATCCGCCATCACCTGAAGAACTATCTCTGGCGCGACAATGCGACGGTGCTGATCGTCGGCTACCAGGCGCCGGGCACGCTCGGCGCGCTGCTGCTCGAGGGCCGCAAGGACGTGCGCATCATGGGCGAGGACGTGAAGGTCCGCGCAGAGATCCGCCAGATCGACCTCTATTCCGGCCACGCCGACGGCGACGAACTGGTGGAATGGGTGAAGGAGCGGCTGCCCATCTCCCGCACGGTGTTTCTCACGCACGGCGAGGAAAGCGCGCTCGCCGCGCTGCGCGACGGGCTGGTCGCCGCGGGCTGCGAGGCCGACCGCGTCGTCATTCCGCGCATCGACGACGAGGTCGACCTGCTGGGCAAGGGGCCGGTGCGGGCAGAGCGGAAGGGGCCGCGGCGGCTCGAACCGGAGGCGGTCTCGGCGCTCGATTGGCACAATGATCTCGCGCAGTTCTCGCTCGATCTTCGCGCTGAACTTGAACAGGCCGCGGACGAGCGGGCGCGCAAGGTGATCCTGCGCCGCATGCGCCGTGCGCTCGAAGGGGCAGAGGAATGAGCGGCGGCACATCGCACTCATCGGAGAGGGAGAGGCAGTGGCCATGACCACGCGGCAGACCTTCACGACGTCGAGCCATTGGGGCGCCTACACGCTGACCGTCGAGGACGGCCGCATCGTCGGCGTCGACCCCTTCGCAGGCGATCCGGAGCCCTCGGCCATCGGCCAGTCCATAGCGGACGCCGTCGACAGCGAGGCGCGGGTGACGCAGCCGATGGTGCGCAAGGGCTGGCTTGAGAACGGGCCGGGCCCCGCGGGCGGTGCGCGCGGGCGCGAGCCCTTCGTGCCGGTCAGCTGGGAGACCGCCACCGACCTCGTCGCGGGCGAGATCGCCCGGGTGCGCGAGGCGCACGGCAACCAGGCGATCTACGGCGGCTCCTACGGCTGGGCGAGCGCGGGCCGCTTTCACCATGGCCAGAGCCAGGTGCACCGCTTCCTCAACTGCATCGGCGGCTACACCTACTCGGTGA
This sequence comes from Futiania mangrovi, assembly GCF_024158125.1. Lineage (NCBI taxonomy): Bacteria > Pseudomonadati > Pseudomonadota > Alphaproteobacteria > Futianiales > Futianiaceae > Futiania > Futiania mangrovi. Next base: position 543,214 of record NZ_JAMZFT010000001.1, read on the forward strand.
AGAGCTACAGCACGGCGGCAGCGCAGGTGATCGTGCCGCATGTGCTGGGCCTCAACTTCCTCGACATGATGTGGCACCACACGCCGCGCTGGCCGCTGATCGCGGAACACACGGACCTGTTCGTCATGTTCGGCGGCATCGGCTCGAAGAACGCGCAGGTCAGCATGGGCGGCGTGACGCGGCACAGCACGGGGCCGTGGCTGAAGGAATGCCGCCGCCGCGGCGTCGATTTCGTGAACGTGAGCCCACTGGCGAGCGACACGCTGGCCGAGGTCGACGCGCAATGGCTGCCCGTCGTTCCGAACACCGACGTGGCGCTGATGCTCGGGCTTGCCCATGTGCTCGAAACGGAAGGGCTGACGGACCGGGAGTTTCTGGCGACGCGGGCGACGGGCTATGAGAAGTTCCGGCCCTATCTCCTTGGAGAGACGGACGGAACGCCGAAGACGCCGGAGTGGGCCGCGCCGATCTGCGGTATCGATGCGGAGACGATCCGCGCCCTCGCCCGGCGCATGGCGCAGGGGTGCACGCTGATCTCGGTCAGCTGGTCGCTGCAGCGCGCGCACCATGGCGAGCAGCCTTACTGGATGGCGGCAACGCTGGCCGCGATGCTGGGCCAGATCGGGCTTCCGGGCGGCGGCGTCGGCTATGGCTATGGGGCGATCGGCGGCATCGGCACGCCGATCAAGCGGCTCGACGGCATGACGCTGCCGCAGGGGCAGAACCCCGTCGGAACCTTCATTCCCGTGGCGCGGATCGCGGACATGCTGCTCAATCCGGGCGAACCCTTCGATTACGACGGCAAGCGGCTCACCTATCCCGACATCAGGCTCGTCTACTGGTGCGGCGGCAACCCGTTCCACCATCACCAGGACCTGAACCGGCTGGAACAGGCCTGGCAGCGCCCGGAGACGGTGATTGTCAACGAACCCTGGTGGACGCCCACCGCGAAGCGCGCCGACATCGTGCTGCCCGCAACTACGCCCTACGAGCGCAACGACATCGGCCGCGCCGGCTCCGACGCCTTCGTGATCGCGATGAAGCAGGCGGTCCAGCCGTTCGGGCAGGCGCGCGACGACTACACGATCTTCGCGGACATCTCGGAAAAGCTGGGCGTGCGTGCGGCGTTCACCGAGGGGCGCGACGCGCAAGACTGGCTGGAACACCTCTACGACCGCTTCCGGCAGGGAATCGCGGCCGAGGGGCTGACACTCCCGCCGTTCGAGAGCTTCTGGGAGCAGGGCATCGTCGAACTTCCCGTGGAGGGCGACGAGCATGTCGACGTGCCCTTCGGCGACTTCCGCAAGGATCCGGCGGCCCATCCGCTGAAGACGCCGTCGGGCAAGGTCGAGATCTTCTCGCAGACCATCGCGGGCTTCGGCTATGACGATTGCCCCGGCCATCCGGCGTGGATGGAGCCCGCGGAATGGCTGGGTGCGCCGCTGGCGAAGACCTGGCCGCTGCACCTCGTCTCGCCGCAGCCGGCGACAAAGCTGCACAGCCAGCTCGACTTCGGACGGACGAGCGCGAACGCCAAGGTGCAGGGCCGCGAGGTCGTGACGATGCACCCCGACGACGCAGCAGCGCGCGGCATCGCGAACGGCGACGCGGTGCGCATCTTCAACGCGCGGGGCGCCTGCCTGTCGATCGCGCGCCTCAGCGATGCGATCCGGCCGGGCGTGGTGGCACTGCCCACGGGCGCCTGGTTCGATCCGGCCCGCGAGGGCAGCTCTCTCGAGCGGCACGGGAACCCCAATGCGCTGTCGCTCGACACCGGCACGTCGAAGCTGGGGCAGGGGTCGTCCGCACATACGGCGCTCGTCGAGTTGGAGCGTTTCGAGGGGCCACTTCCGCCCGTGGAGGCCTTCGCCCCGCCGCCCGTCGTCAGCCGCTGACCACGCCTCCTCCGGGGACGGCGCGAGGGAGCGGGAACGACCGAGAGGGTTTGACATACCGAGTAGTATGTTAGACGATTGGCTTAACGCCGGGGCAACCGGCGAGGGCTGGCCGCAGGACGGCGACAGGGGAGGCAAGGTGGCGGATGGCGATGCGTGTCGCAGGCTTTCCGGCCGAGAGGGCGAGGAAGGGATGAGCGCGTTTCCGGCGCTCTTCTCTCCGTTTCGTCTTGGCAGCCTTGCGCTCGCCAATCGCATCGTCATGGCCCCGATGGAAACCAACATGTCGGGTCCGGACGGAAGCGTCACCGACCGGATGATCGCCTATTACGCGGCGCGGGCCGCGGGCGGGGCGGGCCTCGTCACGGTCGAGTTCACCTGCGTCGACCGCCCGGCGGGTCTCGGCGCAAGCCCGCAACTGAGCCTCGACAGCGACGATCTGATCGCGGGGCATCGGCGTCTCGTGGACGCGATCCATGCCGCGGGTTCGAAGGCCTGCCTGCAGATCCATCACGCCGGGCGGCAGACGCTCCTGAGGCACACGGGCGGCGTGCAGCCGGTCGCACCCTCGGCCATCGCCTGCCGGTCGTTCCGGGTGCAGCCGCGCGAGCTTACCGTGCCGGAGATCGCAGGCCTGGTCGACAGGTTCGCCGCCGCCGCCGCGCGCGCGGTCGAGGCGGGCTACGACGCCATCGAACTGCACGGCGCGCATGGCTACCTGCTCGGCCAGTTCCTGTCGCCGCACAGCAACCGGCGCACCGACATCTACGGCGGGGACGAGGCACGCCGCCTGCGCTTCCCTTGCGAGGTGATCGCGGCGGTGAAGGCCGCGGCGGGCGGCCGGCCGGTGATCTATCGCCTTTCCGCGGCAGAATATGTGGAGGGCGGCCTCACCATCGAGGACACGGTGCGCCTCGCCCCATACCTGACGGCGGCCGGGGCGGACGCGCTGCATGTCTCGACGGGGACCGGGGAGCGGCTCGACTGCAACGTCGATCCGGTGAACCACGCGGAGGGATGGCGGCTGCCGCTCGCCCGCGCGATCCGGGAGGCCGCTGGCGTGCCGGTGATCGGCGTCGGCGTCATTCGCCATCCGGAGGTCGCCGACAAGGCGGTGGCGGGCGGCGACTGCGATCTCGTCGCGCTGGGCCGCGCGCTGCTGGTCGATCCGCAGTGGCCGGAGAAGGCGCGGGACGGACGGGCGGGCGAGATCCGCCCCTGCACCTCCTGCAACTGGTGCATCGACCGGCTGATGGCGGACGTGCCCGTGGGCTGCGCGGAGAACCCGCGGGCGGGCCGCGAGGGTGAGCCCGATCCGTTGTCAGCGCGGGCGGAGGGACTGCGTGCAATTGTCGTCGGCGCGGGGCCGGGCGGTATCCAGGCGGCGCTGATGCTGGACGCGGCGGGGATGGACGTGACGCTGCTCGAAAGGCGCACCGCGCCCGGGTCCGGCGTGACGGTCTCGGGCATGCCGCCGGGCAAGGACAAGTTTCTGTGGTACCGTGACCATCTCGCGGGAGAGCTGGCCCGAAGCCGGGTTGCCCTGCGCTGCGGTGTGGAGGCGACGCCGGACATGGTCGCACAGATGCACCCCGACCTTGCGGTGGTGGCGATCGGCGGAACGGACCGCCGCCCGTCCGTGCCGGGGCTCGGCCTGCCGAACGTCGTTCCGGCCTACGAGGTCCTCGCGGGCGAGGTGGCGCTGGCCGACGGGCCGCTCGTCGTCTGGGGCGGGGGCGAGACGGGCTGCGAGGCCGCCGAACACGCCGCCGCGCAAGGGCGCCGCGTGACGCTTGTGACGGCGGGGCCGGAGAAGCGGCTCGCGCGCCGCGCGCAACTGATCTACCGGCGTCAGCTTCTCAAAAGGATTGCCGAGAACCCGTCGATCGAGGTGCGCGCGGGTTGCCGGATGCTGGAAATCCTGCCCGATGGCGTCCGCGTCGCGGGGGAGGACGGCGCGGTGGGGCACATCCCCGCAGTGCAGGTGCTGGTCGCGCAGGGGCGGGGCGCGCAGGCGGATTTCGCCGAAACGCTTGCCGCGCGCGGTCTCGCCGTCGCCGAGATCGGCGACTGCCGCGACGTGCGCCGGATCGGCGACGCGGTCGACGACGCCTACGAGGCGGTCGCGAGCTTTCTCACGTCGCGTGCGTCCGGGAAGGGCGGGACGGCGTCCCGGCCATGGACCTGGCCCGCGCGCGGCGCACTACAGCCTTCCGCACCGGCGGCCAGCCGCCAGGCGGACACGACAGACAAGGGGCGGCTGAACGCCCCGGACCGGACGGCCGCGGTCTGAACAGCCCGCGCCCGCACACGCAAGAAGGAGGAGGAGACGCATGAAGCGCAAGTTGATGACATGGCTCGCCGCCGGCCTCATGGCCGTCGGGGGCGCGGCGCACGCCGCAGACGCGCCGAAGGATCCCGAGGTGTTCCGGATCGGCGCGATCCTGGCCATGAGCGGCAAGGCCGACTGGTACGGCAAGGTCATGAGCCAGGGCATCCTGCAGGCCGTCGAGGAGATCAACGCCAAGGGCGGTATCGACGGCATCAAGCTGGAAGCCGTGATCGAGGACCACAAGAGCGGCGTCGCCAAGGAAGGCGTCGCGGCCATGAACCGCCTGATGAACCTCTACAACGTCCAGGTGGTGCTGACGTCGTTCTCGCCGCCGACGCTGGCCATCGCGCCGATCGCCGACGAGAAGGGCATCCTGCTGCTCAATGGCGGCGGCGTGAGCACGGCACTCGTGGGCGCGTCGAAGTACCTGTTCCACAACCGCTCGCTGGCGTCCGACCTCGGCCGTGCGGCGGCGGCGCGCGCGAACGACCAGGGCCTTAAGAAGATGGCGCAACTCGCGTGGAAGACCGACGCGGGCGAGAGCGTGATCGCGGGCGTCGAGCCCTATTGGAAGAACCTGGGCGGCACCATCGTGGCGACCGAGTTCATGGACGTCGGCGCGCCGAACATCGACACGCAGGCGGCCAAGATCCGGGCGTCCAACCCGGACTGGGTGGCGCTCTGGCTGTTCAGCCCGGATCCGGGCCTCGCCATCAAGCGCGTGCGCGAGTTCGGCATGAAGGTGCCGATCATTGGCATCGAGTACACCGACGACATCGCCAAGGGGGCGGGCAAGTTCATCGAGGGGTATGAGTACACCTCCGACTACTTCACCCCGTCGGCAGGCTGGTCGAAGTCGTTCTCCGACGGCTACCAGCAGCGTTATGGCGCCGCACCGGAGTTCTATGCCGCCAACTACTACGAGGCGGTCTATGTCGCGGCGGAGGCGATCCGCCGGGCGCGCGCCAAGGGCGGCGACTACTACAAGGGCGACAAGCTGGCTGCCGAGATCCGGGCGAACCCGGTCTTCGACAGCGTCTACGGCGACACCATGACCTACCAGGACAACGGCGTCGCAACGAAGCCGGTCGCGCTGTTCAAGGTGGAGGACGGCAAGCCCGTCTTCCAGAAGTACGTCAAAGCCCAGTGACACCTGGGGCACGGGCCTGAAGACCCGGAGGGCGGCATGGCGCCGCCCTCCGGCCTGCCCGCAACCGAGGCCGTATTCCGATGGATCTTCTGCTCCAGCTACTCGTCAACGGGTTCATCAACGGAAGCCATTACGCGCTTCTGGGGGTGAGCTTCGGACTGATCTTCGCCACGACACGCATCGTGCACTTCGCCTATGGCCCGGTGTTCACGGTCGCCGCCTATTGCGGGTGGTTCGTGTCCGGCGCGATGGGCCTGCCCGTCGTTCTGGGCTTCGCGGCCGCAATCGGCGCGGCGGTGGTGCTCGGCGTGCTCAGCTATCTCGTGGTCTACCGCCCGCTCGAGCTTAACAACGCGCCGCACCTCGTGCCGCTGATCGCCTCGCTCGGCCTCTACATCGTGATCGAGAACATGGTGGGGATCGTCTTCGGGTCGGGTGTCCGGGTGGTGGACGACCTCAGCTACGAGATCTTCCTCGTGGGCCCGCTGTTCTTCACGGAGATCCATGTCTGGCAGGTGGCGAGCTTCGTCATCCTCGGCCTCGCGCTGTTCGCGTTCCTGCGCCACACCCGCTACGGCAAGGCGATCCTCGCCATGACCGACAATGCGGAGATGGCGCGCGTCATCGGCATCGACACGTTCCGCATCACCATTCTCGTGTTCGTCATAGGCTCGGCCATCTCGGCGGTGCCGGCCATGCTGATCCTGCTGAAGGACGGCGGCAGCACGCACATGGGTTTCGCGGCCGTGTTCATGGGCTTCGTCGCGGTCTTCATCGGCGGCATCGGCTCGCTGAAGGGGGCGGCTGTGGGCGGCTTCGTCCTCGGCCTCGTGGAGAGCCTCGGCCTCTGGCAGATCCCGACCGAATGGCAGAACTCCATCGCCTTCGTCGTGCTGTTCCTGATGATCATGCTGCGCCCGCAGGGGCTGTTCGGCACCAACCGGACCTGAGGGGCGGACCATGGACTATCTTCTGCACATCCTGGTGATGGTCTGCTTCTACGCAATCCTCGCCACATCGTTCAATCTGCTGATCGGCTTCGCGGGTCTGTTCGCGCTGTCGCACGCGGCGTTCTACGCCTTCGGCGCCTATGCGACGGCCATCGCGACGACGACGCTCGGCCTGCCGTTCCCGCTGCCGCTGCTGCTGTCGATCGTGGTCGCGGGCTTCATCGGCGTGCTGATCGCGCTGCCGGCGCTGAGGGTCGCGGGCGAGTATCTCGTGGTCGTCTCGCTGGCCCTGCAGATCATCGCCATCGAGGTCTTCATCAACTGGAAGGAAGTGACCGGCGGCACCGACGGGATCAGCGGCGTGCCGAAGCTCGAACTCTTCGGCTTCGGCTTCGACTCGCCCGGCAAGTTCCTGATCCTCGCGGTGGTCATGGCGGTCTTCTGCTTCTGGGTGGCGACGCGGCTTGCCCGCTCTCCGTTCGGGCGCGCGCTGAGGGCGATGCGCGAGAACGAGAGCGCGGCCCAGGCCGTGGGCAAGAACATCCTTTACATGAAGGTCTCGGTCTTCGCCGTGTCGGCGAGCCTCGCGGCCATCGCGGGCTGGATGTTCGCGCGCTACTTCTCCTATGTGGGCGCCGACAGCTTCACCATCGACGAGACCATCTACATCCTCGCCATGGTGATCCTCGGCGGCACGGGTAACCTCTGGGGCTCGGTGCTGGGCGCGGCGATCCTGGTCATCCTGCCGGAGCTTCTGAAGTTCATCGACATGCCGGTCGACATCGCCGACAAGATGCGGCTCGTCATGTACGGCGTGGTGCTGGTCCTCATCCTGCGCTTCCGGCCGGAGGGCATGCTGCCCGAACCGCGCGGTCTCGCGGCCATGACGGTCGACCTCTCCGGCGAGGACCTGAAGCCCGCGCGCGAGGGCGAGACCTTCCGCGGCGGCAGCGCGCAGAAGGGCGAGGTCGTGATGCGCGGCACCGACCTGAAGAAGACCTTTGGCGGCATCACCGCGGTCTCGCATCTCTCCATCGAGCTGAAGAGCGGCTGGATCACCGGCCTGATCGGTCCGAACGGGGCGGGCAAGACAACGGCGTTCAACCTGCTCACGGGCTTCCTCAAACCCACCGGTGGCGAGATCGAGCTGCGCGGGCGCAAGGTGGAGAACCTGAAGCCTCACCAGGTCGTCGGAAGCGGGGTCGCGCGGTCCTTCCAGGACCTGCGGCTCTTCACCAAGATGACGGTGATCGAGAACGTGATCGTCGCGCTTCCCGGCCAGTCGGGCGACAACCTGGCGAACGTCTATTTCCGGCCCTGGGCGGTGCGCGCGGAGGAGCATGAGAACGCCGCCCGCGCAATGGAGATCCTGCGGTTCGTGGATCTCGACGGCAAGGCGCACGAGACGGCGGAGAACCTGTCCTACGCGGAGGAGAAGCTGCTGGTGGTTGCCCGCCTGCTGGCGACGGGGGCGGAGGTGCTGCTGTTCGACGAGCCGCTATCGGGCCTCGACCGCACGACGCTGCAGGAAATCTTCCCCGTCATCCGCAAGCTCGCGGAGAACGGCAAGACGATCTGCATCATCGAGCACAACCTCGACGTCATCAAGGAACTCTGCGACGTCGTCTACTTCCTCGACGAGGGGCACGCCATGGCCATCGGCACCCCCGACGAGGTCATGAACGATCCCGAGCTGGCGACGAGGTACTTCAAATGAGCGACGCGATCCTCGAAACGCGCGGGCTGGCCGCGGGGTATGGCAAGAAGCGTGTGATCTTCGGCATCGACCTCGCGCTGAAGAAGGGCGAGGTGCTGCTGGTCCTCGGCCACAACGGTGCGGGCAAGACCACGCTGATGCAGGCGATCTTCGGCCTCCTCAAGCCGATGGACGGCCAGGTCCTGCTCGACGGGCGCGACATCACGGGGCGCACGCCGGCCGCCAACGTGCACGACGGCGTCGCCTTCGTGCCGCAGGGCCACGGCATCTTCCGTACGCTGTCGGTGCGCGACAACCTCGAACTCGGCGGTTTCGTCGAGGAGGAGAAGGACAAGCTGCCCGAGCGCATCCAGACGGTCTATGAGCTGTTCCCGGTCCTGAAGGAGCGGCAGAACCAGATCGGCGGCACCATGTCGGGCGGCCAGCAGCAGATGCTCGCCATCGGCATGGCACTGATGCATGCCCCCCGCGTGCTCATCCTGGACGAGCCGTCCATCGGCCTCGCTCCGAACCTCGTCGAGCGCGTCATGCAGTCGATCCGCCAGATCAACGAGCGGTTCGGCACCTCGATCCTCATGGTGGAGCAGAACGTGCAGTACAGCCTGCCCATCGCGCACCGGGCGACGGTCATCAAGACCGGCGAGGTCGTCTACAACGGCGATCCCGCGCCACTGGGCGACCATGTGAAGCTGATGACGCTGTTCTGATTTCCGAGACAACGGAGACGACGAGAGCCATGACCCAACGCTGGAAGAAACGCCCAGAGGGCTCTACCTGGGGCGATTTCGGCCCCGACGACGAGAACGGGCGGCTGAACCTGCTGACGCCGGAGCGGGTAAGGCGCGCGGTCGCCGAGGTGAAGGAAGGGCGGACGTTCTGCCTCAGCCTGCCGCTTGACTATCCCGGCGGCAACCTGCTGAACGATCGGCGCCATCCGCCGCGCACCTTTTCCACGATCCGGGACGGCAAGGCGAATTACAACTACCGGCTCGACCAGCACGACGGGGCGCTGACCGACGTCATCAGCGACGACGCCGCCCTGATCCATTTGCAGTATTCGACGCAGTGGGACGGGCTCTCACACGTCGGCAGCCTGTTCGACGCCGACGGCGACGGCGTGCCGGAGGTGGTCTATTACAACGGCTGGCGGGGCGGTGAGGACATCGTCGGCCCGTCGGGTCACGCGCACGGCGACGGCTGCAGCGAATACGAGGGCGCGCACGCCGACCGCCTCGGCATCGAGAAGATGGCGCAGCGGTGCGTGCAGGGCCGCGGCGTGATGGTCAACCTCAACGCCCACTTCGGCGAGGAGCGCAAGCTCGTCGGTTACGACGAGCTGATGGCCGTCATGGAGGCGGACAAGGTTGAGGTGGAGGAGGGCGACATGCTCTGCCTGCACACGGGCTTTGCGCGCATGGTGCTGCGCATGAACAGGACGCCCGACCCGAAGAAGCTGCACGGTGCCTGCCCGGTGCTGAACGGGCGCGACAAGCGGCTGCAGAACTGGATCACCGACACCGGGATCGCGGTGCTCATTGCTGACAATTACGCGGTCGAGGCCTATCCGTCCGAGCCGGGCGAGGGCAAGCACGCGGCCCTGCCGCTGCACGAGCATTGCCTGTTCAAGCTGGGCGTGCACCTGGGCGAGCTTTGGTACCTGTCCGATCTCGCCGATTACCTGCGGGCCAACGGCCGGTCGCGCTTCCTGCTGACCGCGCCGCCCCTGCGCCTGCCGGGCGCGGTGGGTTCGCCCGCGACGCCGGTCGCAACCGTCTGAGATGGAAAAGGCCCGGCGCGTACTTCGCTCCGGGCCTTGATGCTTCCCAGGGGACGAGGCAGTCAGTCGACGATGCCGTCGCGTCCCTCAATGGTCATGAGCGTCGCGGTCAGGTGGGCGGCGAGCTTCTCCCGCCCGTCCGCGATGGCCACGACGTCGGTCTGGGCGAGCGTGAGCGTGCGCCCGGCCTTCAGCACGCGCCCCCGGGCCACGATCCGCTCCCCCGCGGCCGGCGCGAGGAAGTTGACCTTGAACTCGGTCGTGAGCACGCCCACGCCTGCCGGCATCAGGCTCAACGCCGCATAGCCCGCGGCGCTGTCGGCGATGGCGGCGACGGCGCCGCCATGTACAAAGCCATACTGCTGCGACACCGCGGGCGCGACCGGGAGGGCGATCTCCACCTTGCCCGGGTCGAGCCGCACGATGGACGCGCCGAGCGTGGTCATCAGGCCCTGCTTGCCGAAGCTCTGCAGGACGCGCGACCGGAAGTCCGGGTCCTTCGCTGCGTGCGCGCTCAAGCGGGACGGGTCCTTACACCGGATCCCAGGAGAACACGTCCGCCGAGACCTGGAGCGGCACGAAGCTGCCCTTCAGCGCGGGCATCCCGTGCTCGGCGATGGTCTCCGGCGTCCAGCCCTCGCCGCGATGGACCGAGCGGACGGGGCGCGGCTGGCTGAACAGGAAGATCTCGTTGTTGCGAACGCCGAAAATCTGGCCGTTCACGTCCGCCGCCGCGTCCGACGACAGATAGACCGCCATCGGCGCGATCTTGTCGGGCGTCATGCGCTGCAGTTTCTCCACGCGCGCCTTCTGGTCCGGCGTGTCGGTCGGGATCGAGCCGATCATCCGGCTCCACGCGAAGGGCGAGATGCAGTTCGAGCGCACGCCGAAGCGCTGCATGTCCAGCGCGATGGCCTTCGACAACCCGACGATGCCGAGCTTGGCAGCACCATAGTTCGCCTGGCCGACGTTGCCGATGAGGCCCGTGGTCGAGGTGAAGTGCACGAAGGTGCCCGCCCCCCGGTCGCGGTAGTGCAGGGCAGCCGCCTTCGAGACGTAGAAGGAGCCCATCAGGTGCACGCCCACCACCTGCTCCCAGTCGAGCACGGACATGCGGTGGAAGATGCGGTCGCGCAGGATGCCCGCGTTGTTGACCACCGCGTCGAGCTGGCCGAAGGCGTCGAGCGCGGTCTTCACGATGGCCTCGCCGCCCTGCGGTTCGGCGACGGAGTGCCCGTCGATCACCGCCTCGCCGCCGAAGCCGCGGATGATGTCGCGCACCTCCTCCGCGGGGCCTGCGTCCTCGCCCTCGCCGCTGACCGACGCGCCGAGGTCGTTCACTACCACCCGCGCGCCGTGCCTGGCCATCAGGATCGCGATCTCGCGCCCGATGCCGCGGCCCGCGCCCGTCACGACGGCGACCTTGCCGTCCATCATTTTCGTCTCGCTCATGGCGTTCCCTCTTGGTGTCTCTCGTTTCAGAGCGTCTCTTCGGTGCCGAGGATGCTGGTCACCTGGCTCGACAGCGTGCCGCCGTTCCCGTGGGCGAGCGCGGTCTTCGCGCCCGCGATCTGCCGCTCGCCGCAGGTGCCGCGGAGCTGCCGGACCGCCTCGATCACCGTATAGAGGCCGTACATGCCGGGATGGACGCAGGAGAGCCCCCCGCCGTTGGTGTTGACCGGCAACTCGCCCCCCGGCGCGATCCGCCCGCCGGAGACGAAGGCGCCGCCTTCACCCTTCTTGCAGAAGCCGAGGTCCTCCAGGAACAGGATCGTGTTGATCGTGAAGGCGTCGTATAGCTCCAGCACGTCCATGTCGGAGGGCTTGAGGCCCGCCATCTCGAACGCGCGCGGACCCGACTCCGAAGCCGCCGTGACCGTCATGTCCGGCATCATGGAGATCTGCCGGTGCCAGTGCGCGCCCGCCGCGCCCAGCAGGTAGGCGGGCTTCTGCTTCATGTCCTTCGCGCGGTCGGAGCGGACCATGACGACCGCCGCGCCGCCGTCGGTGACGAGGCAGCAGTCGTACTTGGTGAAGGGGTCCGAGATGGGGCGCGCGTTCAGCACGTCCTCGATGGTCAGGGGATCGCGGGCGAAGGCTTCCGGGTTCAGTTGCGCCCATTTGCGCGCGGCGACTGCGACCTCGGCCAGCTGCTCGCGCGTGGTGCCGTACTCGTACATGTGGCGGGAGGCGGCGAGCGCATAGGCGCTGACGGGATAGCGGGGGCGGTAGGGGGCCTCGTACACCTGCGGCTCCGACATGGAGACGAGGCGGCCGCCGATGGTGCGCTGGTTCGAGCCGTAGCAGATCAGCGCGACATTGCAGAGCCCGGCCTCCAGCGCCATGGCCGCGTTCAGCAGGTGCATCACGAAGGAAGAGCCGCCGACCATGCTGCCGTCGGAATAGGTGGGGCGGATGCCCAGGTATTCCGCCGCCGACAGCGTCGGCATGTAGTGGAAGGCGGAACCCGTGAAGAGGCCGTCGACATCCGACAGCGTCAGGCCCGCGTCGTCGAGTGCATTGATGCTTGCCTCGGCCAGAAGCTCGATGGCGTTGCGGCCCGGTGCCTCCGGACGGTTCGCGAGGCCGACGCCGACGACCGCTGCCTTGCCGCGCAGGGAATGTGCCATGGGGTTGCTCCTTCTTCTTATTGGCCAGCGGGGACGAAGACGACGGCGGGTTCGCCGTTCAGCGTGTCGATGCGCGCGCGCACCGCCATGCCGATCTTCACGTCCGCGGGCGCGATGTCGACGACCGTGCTCATCATCCGGCAGCCTTCCTTGAGGTCGACCATGCAGACATTGTGGTCGCCGCCCTTCTCGGGCCGGTTGCGCACGACCGTCGTCGCGTAGACGGTGCCTTCGCCCGACGCCTCGATCCACTCCAGGTCGGTCGCGCCGGTTCCGGGCTCGACGAGGCGCGGGAAAAAATAGCAGCGCCCGCTCGACCGGCTGCGCTGGATCAGGAACCTGCCCTCCGCAAGTGCGTCCCGGAAGATCCGGTCGGGGCCCTTGCCCTCGCCATGGATGGGGTCGGTTGCGGTCATGGGTGCGGTCTCCTCGTCTCTTCTTCGTTATGGCGGCCAAGGCTTGCAGCGCGGTTCGGACGGAGCAAGCGGCGATCTGTCCGGACAGGCGATGGCAGACATGCGCGCGGCGGCGGCCCGGCGGCTCGTGTTGACGGCCAACATACTACTCAGTATGTTTTTCCCAAGCAAGACAAGGGAGGGAAGGCCACCATGGGCGTGATCTGGGAACCTGAACTGGATGCGGACGCGCGCCATTGGCAGGGCGTGGCGGACCGGCTGTCGCGGGAGCAGTTCGAGCCGCTGGCGGAGGAACTGGACCGCGAGCAGCGCTACCCTTACGAGCACATCGAGGTGATGAAGAAGGAAGGCCTGTGCGGCCTGTTCCTGCCCAAGGCCTATGGCGGGCAGGGCGCCTCGCTCACGTCCGTCGTCTCCATCGTCGAGCGGGTGGCGATGGGCTGCGCGTCGACGTCGGCGATCCTCGCGGCCTACCAGCTTGGCGCCTTCCCGGTGCTGCTCGCGGGTACGGAGGAGCAGAAGCAGAAATACCTGGGCGGCATGGCGCAGGGCATCTCCGTCTGTTTCGCGCTGAGCGAGCGGGGCGCGGGCTCCGACGCCGCGGCGATCCAGGCGACCGCGACGCGCGACGGGGACAAATGGCACATCAAGGCGGACAAGTGCTGGCTCGGCAACGGCGGGGTCTCGCAGCACTACATCGTCTTCGCGCGCAGCGATCCCAAGGCGGGCAGCCGCGGCATCAGCGCCTTCATGGTCGACAAGGCGCAGGATGGTGTCGTGATCGACTTCTTCGAGGACAAGATGGGCATCCGCGGGACGCTCACCAGCAACCTCAAGGTCGACACGGCGGTCGATCATTCGGCCATGCTGGGGGAGGAGGGGCGCGGCCTGCGTCTCGCCCTGCAGACGCTCAATGTCGGGCGCATCACGGTCGCGGCGCAGGCGATGGGCATCGGCCTTGCGGCCTATCACGCGGCAGCCCGCTATGCGTGCGAGCGCAAGACCTTTGCGACCCCGATTATCGAGCACCAGGGCATCGGCTTCAAGCTCGCGGACATGGCGACGGAGCTTTCGGCGGCGCGCATGATGCTCTACGAGGCGGCCAGGGCCTACGACCAGGGCCGCGACGTAGCGACCATCGGCGCAATGGCCAAGCTCTACACCAGCGAGGTATCGCACCGCGCGGTCGACGCGGCGGTGCAAATCCACGGCGGGGCGGGCTATGTGAAGCCGAACCCGGTCGAGCGCTACTACCGCGATCAGCGCATCACCGAGATCTACGAGGGCACCTCGGAAATTCAGAGACTCGTGCTTTCGCGCGCAATCCGCAAGGATGCCGACCGGTCGAACGGGTAGGCGTCCGTTTGCGGGGAGCGTGAGCGGCCATGGACAGGAGTGCGCGGGCGGAAGCGGGCGAGGACGACAAGGCGGACGGCCGCGCGGCGGTCCTGGAGGCGGCGGCGCGGGCGTTCATGCAGGACGGCTATGCCGCGACCTCGATCGACGACGTGGCCGGGTTGCTGGGCGCGACGAAGGGGCGGGTCTATTACTACTACCGCAGCAAGGCGGACCTGTTCTTCGACGTTCACCGCGAATCCATGCGGCAGAACATGGAAGGGGCGGGCCGGATCGCGCTGGAGGACGCGCCCGCGCTCGATCGGCTGGAGCGCATGGTGCGCGCGCACGCGCTGCTGATGATGACGCACCTGCCGTTCCAGCGGGTCTCGGTGCTGGGGGTGGAGATGCACCTCGCAGGCAGCACCACGCCCCGCCAGCGCAAGACGCTGAACGAGATCGTGGAGTTGCGCGACGCCTATGAGCAGCGCTTCGTGGACGTGATCTCGCAGGGCATCGCGGAGGGCGCGATCCGTCCGCTCGACGTGAAGATGGTGGTGCGCGGGCTGCTGGGCGCGCTCAACTGGATCACGGTCTGGTACCGGCCCCGCGAGGGCGAGACGGACGCCGACCGGGCGCGCATGGCCGACGAACTGACAACATACCTGATAAACGGTTTGCGGAGGGATGAGGCGTGATCGTAGCGGAGCCGTATTCGGCCGATGTCTGGGACGAGCGGGAACTCTGGTCGCGCGACCGGATCGAGGCACACCAGCTGTCCGCCCTGAAGACGCAGCTTGCCCGCGTCGCCCGCGACAGCGCGCACTATGCGCAGGTGTTCAAGGACGCAGGGTTCGAGGCGGGTGATCTCACGTCCTTCGACGACCTGCGCGCGCTGCCGCTGACGCGCAAGTCGGACTACCTGAAAAGCGTGGAGGCCGCGCCGCCCTTCGGGTCGATGCTGGCGGTCGCACCTGAGGACGTGATCCGGGTGCACTTCTCCTCCGGCACGACGTCCAAGCCCTCGCCCGACTGCTGGACCGGCGCCGACATCGAGCGCTGGGCCGACCTCTATGCCCGGCTCGCCTACAGCCACGGCGTGCGCAAGGGCGACGTCTACCAATGCCTGTTCAACTTCTCCTGGTTCGTGGGCGGGCTCGGCGCCTTCATGGCCTATCAGCGGATCGGTGCGATCTGCATCCCGGGCGGCAGCGGCGACAGCGAGCGCCAGATCGACACCATGTTCGAGTATGGCACGACCTGCACGACCTCGACGCCCTCCTTCATGGCGCACCTGGCGGAGGTCGCGCGCAAGATGGGCCGCGATCCGCGCCAGACCAAGGTTTCCAAGATCATGCTGGGGGGCGAGCCCGGCGCGAACATCCCCGCCACGCGCCAGATGATCGAGGAGCTTTGGGACGCCAGGTGCTACGACGGCTACGGCAGCCTGGAGTTCCAGCCGATCGCCTGGGATTGCGCCGCGCAGAACGGGCCGCACCTTGTAGAGGATTTCGCGTTCGCCGAGGTGCTGGACCCCGACACCCACGAGCCCGTGGCCGACGGCACGCCGGGCGTGCTGGTGCTCACCCATCTCGACAAGCAGGCGACGCCGCTGGTGCGCTGGTGGACCGGCGACATGGTGGTGCGCGACCGGGCGCCCTGTTCGTGCGGGCGCACGCATGCCCGCCTGGTCGGCGGCGTGCAGGGCCGTGCCGACGACATGATGGTCATTCGCGGCGTCAACGTCTTCCCCTCCGCGGTCGAGGAGGTGGTGCGCTCCACCCCCGGCACGACGGGCGAGTACCTGATCGTGCTCGACAAGGACACGCGCGATGCGAAGACGGGCTTCCTCACGGGCTTCAAGCTGCGCATCGAGGCGGCGAAGGGTGCACCAGCCGACCTCAAGGAGCGGATGGCCGCCGCCGTGCGCACGCGTCTGCAGGTCCGCGCCATCGTCGAGGTGATGGCGGAGGGAGAGCTTCCCCGCTCCACCCACAAGGCCAAGCGCATCCTGCGCGAGGAGTGAGCCGATGACCGCTGCCGACTTCCGCCCCGTGCTGGCGCAGGACGCGCTTTCCGGGCACAGCGTGATCGTCACCGGCGCAGGCTCCGGCATTGGCCGGGCCATAGCGCTGCGGCTGCTGGCGCTCGGTGCCCGCGTCACGGGTGTGGGGCGCCGGGCGGAGACGCTGGAGGAGACGGGCCGCATGGCCGGTGCGGACGCGGCCTATGCGGCCGAGGTCTGCGACGTGCGCGAGGCGGACGCGGTCGAGGCGCTGGTCGCGCGCGTGGGCGAGGCGCACGGCCTCACCGGCCTCGTCAACAATGCGGGCGGGCAGTTCTTCGCGCGGGCCGAGGACATCTCGCCGCGTGGCTGGCAGGCGGTCGTGAACCTCAACCTCAACGCGGTTTTCGCGATCACCCGGGCGGCGCGGCCCTATCTGGAGGCCTCCCGCGGGGCGGTCGTCAACATGTCGCTGAGCCCGGTCGAGCGGGGCGCCATCGGCATGTCGCACTCGCTGGCCGCGCGGGCGGGCGTGCTGGCGATGACGCGGGCGCTGGCGCTCGAATGGGGGGGGCAGGGCATCCGCGTGAACTGCCTGGGGCCGGGCACGGTGCTGACACCGGCGCTCGCCGACGAGGCGCATGCCCCCCATGTCGCGAAATTGGTGGCAGGGGTGCCTCTGGGGCGTGCAACCTCTCCGGAGGAAGTGGCGGAGCTGACCGCGTTCCTCATCAGCCCGGCGGGCGCGCTGATGACCGGCCAGCTCATCCAGATCGACGGCGGCGCGCACCTCGGCGTGCCGGTCAACATGCTCGGGGAGGATGGCGCATGAGCAATTCGCTCTATTACGAGGATTTCGAGACGGGGCAGATCTTCAAAAGCCCCGCCCGGACCATCACAGAGGCAGACCTGACGATATTCTCCATGGTATCGGGCGACTGGAACCCGATCCACGTGGACGCCGAATACGCCAAGACGACGCGCTTCGGGCAGCGCCTCGTCCACGGCGCGCTGGGCATCGCGATCATCACCGGCTTCTACGACCGGATCGGGGTGTTCGAGGACTCCGCGCTCGCGCTGCTCGGCATCCAGGACTGGCAGTTCAAGGCCCCGATCCTGATCGGTGACACGCTGCACATGGAAATGGAAATCGGCGAGAAGCGCCTGACGAGCAAGGGCGACGCTGGCATCATGGACCGCATCATCCGGCTGAAGCGCCACGACGGGACCGTCGTGCAGGAAGGCCGCATGGGCATCATGCTGAAGCTGAAGCCGAAGGGCTGAGCCAGGAAACGGGATACGGAACCGATGCAGGCGGACAGCGCAAACGCGAAAATGATCGCGGCGCCGGAAAGGACGCTGACCGCCATGCTGGCGGCGCAGCCGGCGGACGCGACGGCGATCGTCTACGAGGGAGAGCGCTGGACCTTCGGCGCGCTTCTGGAGCTGAGCCGGAAGGCCGCCGGCGGGCTTGCCCGCCTCGGCATCGGGCCGGGCGACCGGGTGGCGATCTGGCTGCCCAATTGCGTCGCCTATGCCGCGACGATGCTCGGTTGCGCGCAATTGGGCGCGGTGGCGGTCGCGGTCAACACGCGATTCCGGTCGGTCGAGGTCGAGGACATCGTGGGCCGCGGGCGCTGCAAGGCGCTGATCTTCTGGCCGGGGTTCAAGAGCATAGATTTCGCAGGGATTCTCAAGGCGGTGGACCCGAAGGCTCTGACCACGCTCGAAACGCTCGTGGTCTATGACGAGGGGGGCGACGCGCCCGACGACGTGGGCCTTCCGGGCATCGCGACCGTGCGCTACGCGGACGTGATGTCGGCCGATCCTTACGCCGATTGCCACGGCACGCCGGAGAGCCCGTGCAACATGTTCACGACCTCGGGCACCACGAAGAAGCCCAAGTTCGTCATGCACAAGCAGTCGGTCGTCGTGCACCACGCGCGCGAGGTGGTCCGCGGCTTCGGCTATGGCGCGCGGGACGCGGTCATGCTGCAGACCGTGCCGATGTGCGGGGTCTTCGGCTTCTGCCAGTTCCTCGCAGGCCTCGCCGCCGGCCGGCCCAACGTGCTGATGTCGGTGTTCGACGCCGAGGGCGCGGTCGACCTGATCCGCGAACATGGCGTCACCCACACGGTCGGCGGCGACGACATGGCCGACCGGATGATCGCGGCGGCGGACGCGAGCGGCAAGCCCATGAGCACGCTGCGTCATTTCGGCTATGCCCGGTTCAACGCAGCGCTCACCGACATCGTGGAACGTGCTGACGCGCACGGCTTCACCATGTGCGCGGTCTATGGCAGCAGCGAGGTGCAGGCGCTCTTCTCGGTCCAGCGCGCCGACGCCCCGGCGGAGCAGCGAAAGATCGGCGGCGGGATCCCCGTCTCCCCGGATGCGGAAATCCGGGCGCGGGACCGGGAGACAGGCCGCATCCTGCCGCACGGGGAGCCGGGCGAACTGGAGATGCGCGCGCCGAGCCTGATGATCGGCTACGACGGCAATCCGGAAGCGAGCGCCGAGGCGATGACCGAGGACGGGTACTTCCGTACCGGCGACCTTGGCTACACGACGGAGCGGGAAGGCTTCGTCTACCTCTCGCGCATGGGCGACGTTCTGCGGCTCGGCGGATTCCTCGTCAATCCGGCGGAGATCGAGGATCACCTCGTCCATCATCCGGCGGTCGACGGCGCGCAGGTCGTGGGCGCGGAAAGGCATCCGGGCACGGTCGCGGTCGGCTTCGTGATGCTGAAGCCGGGGGCGGAGACGGACGAGGCTGCGCTGAAGGCCCACTGCAAGGCGGGGCTCGCGAGCTTCAAGCAGCCGGCGCGCATCTTCATCGTCGACGCTTTCCCCGTCACGCAGAGCGCGAACGGCACCAAGATACAGCGCGCCAAGCTGCGGGAGATGGCGGCGGAACGCCTCGCGGAGGCTTGATCGGGCGCGCACACCGGCGTTTTCTGCCGGGAAAGCAAGAGCCAAGGAAGGACAAGGGATGAAACCCCTCAAGGGCATGACGGTGCTCGACCTCAGCAAGGTCATCGCGGGACCGCTGTGCGGGCAGTACCTGGGCGACCTCGGCGCCGACGTCATCAAGGTGGAACCGGTCGGCGTGGGCGACGACACGCGCACCTGGGCGCCGCAGGAGAAGGGTGTCTCCGCGCTGTTCCTCAGTTTCAATCACAACAAGCGCTCGGTCGCCGTTGATCTGAAATCGGAAGAAGGCCGCAAGATTGTCCACGACATCGCCCGCAAGGCCGACATCGTGCTGCAGGGCTTCGGCAGCGGCACGGCGAAGAAGCTGGGCGTCGACTACGAGACGCTGAAGGCGCTGAACCCCACGATCATCTATTGCGAGATCTCCGGCTACGGGCGCGACGGCCCCCTGGGCACGCGGCCGGGCTACGACGCCATGCTGCAGGCGTTCAGCGGCCTCATCAGCACCATGGGCGAGGAAGGCGAGCCCTACATGCGGGCAAGCTTTTCTCCCGTAGACCTCGCCACGGGGTCGCACGCGCTTTCCGGCATCCTCGCCGCCGTGATCGAGCGGGGGCGCACCGGCAAGGGGACCTACCTTGAGGTGTCGCTGCTCGACAGCTCCATGATGCTCATGAGCTATCTCGCGCAGAACTACTGGCGGTCGGGCAAGCTGCCGAAGCGGATGGGCACGGCACACCCGGCGCTCGCGCCCTATCAGACGTTCGATGCGTCCGACGGCGCGCTGCTGATCGGCTGCGGCAACGATGCGCAATGGCGGCGGATGTGCGTGCTGATGGGACGGCCCGAGCTTGCGACCGACCCCGATTTCGCGACCAATGAGGCCCGCGTGCGCAATTTCGACCGCACGGTCGCCGCAGTCGCGGAGAAGATCGCCGAGAAGCCGGTCGCGCACTGGCTGGAGGTGCTGGCGGAGGCGAAGCTGCCGTGCGCGCCCATCCACACGGTCGCGCAGGCGCTGGAGCATCCGCAGGTCGCGGCGCGCAAGCTCCTGGTGGAGACCGAGCATCCGGTGCTGGGGCACATCAAGAACGTCGGTTATCCCGTTCGTTTCGAAGGGGAGGCGCGGGCGGCCGAGCGAACGCCGCCGCTGCTCGGCCAGCATACGGAGGAGGTGTTGCGCGAGCTGGGCTACGACGATGAGGCGATTGCCGCGCTGGCGACGTCGGGCCGCATCGGCACGGGGGACGCCGCATGAGCGAGGGCTGGACGAGGGCCGCCCACCGGGGCGTGCCGCAGCGCTGGTTCGAGGATTTCAGCGTGGGCGAACGCTACGCCCAGCCGAGCCGCACGGTGACCGGCGCGAACTTCGCGGCCTTCCAGGTCGTCTCCGGCGACAATCACGAAAGCCACTACGATATCGAATATTGCCGGGAGCATGGGCACGCCGACCTGCTGGCGCACGGGCTGCAGGTCAATTGCTTCACGGCGGCGGGCGCAGGGCAGTTCCCGCACGAGGTATCGGAGTCGCTCGTGGCCTTCCTCGAGCAATCCTCGAAGTTCCTGAAACCCGTCGTGCGCGGCGACACGCTCTATCCCGCGCTGGAGATCGTGGAACTGACGCCCCAGCGGACGACGGGCGTGATCGCCATGCGCGCAACGATCCACAACCAGCGGGGCGAACTGGTGCTCGAAGGCGAGCACCGGTACCTGATACGCAAACGGCCCGCCTGAGGGGCGGGCCGCAGCGCATGTGAGGGGCGCGGGGCGCGCCCTCCGCGTCAGATCTTCGCGAACTTGGCCAGCGCCTCCCGGAAGGTGAGGCCCTTTTCCATTTCCTTCATCGCCTTCGCGTCGTCGTCGGCGAAGCGGGTCACCATGTCGGCGACCTCGTCGGCCTTCTCCGCTGGGATGCAGACGACGCCGGTGCCGTCGGCCACGATCACGTCGCCCGGGCGCACGCGCACGCCGGCGCAGACGATGGGCTCGCCGATCGCTTCGACCTTCAGGCGCGTCTTGCCGGGGGTGGGGACCATGTGGGTGGAGAAGGCTGCGAAGCCGAACTCCACGATCTCCTCCCGGTCGCGGATGCCGCCATCGACCACCAGGCCCTCGATCCCCTTGAGCTTCGCGGCGTAGGAGGCCATGCCGCCCCAGGTCGAAACCGGCACGCCGCCGTTCGCCACGACGATCACGTCGCCGGGGCCGGCCGCGTCGATCATGTGGCCGACCTTGAAATCCTCGGTCGGGAAGGAGCCCTTTGGCCCCGTCACCTCGCGCACGGTCACGGCGCGCCCGACGCAGCGCAGGCCGGTGCCAGCGGCGTGCAGGCCCAGCATCACGCCGTCGAAGCCGATGTCGTCGAGCGCGTTGGCGATGGTCGGCGTGGCGATGTCCTTGAGCTTCGCCAGGGTCTCGTCGGAAACGCGGATCACGTCTCAGTCCTCCAGTGCAAGGGCGCCGTCGATCACGGCCTGTTGTTCCTTCTCGTGCCAGCCCTTCCAGCCCACGGCGGGCGAGGGGGCGGCGGGGCGGGTGACGAGCCGCACGCGGCGGCCCGCGGCGGCCTCTAGCCGGCGGTCGAGCCAGGTGAAGGGGCCGAGGTTTTCCGGCTCCTCCTGCGCCCAGACGAGATCCGCCTTGGCATAGGGCTTGAGCGCGGCGGCCACGGCCTCGGCCGGGAAGGGGTAGAGTTGCTCGATGCGCACGAGCGCCACCTTCTTCTCGAGCCCGCGCTCCTTCCGCGCCGCATCCAGCAAATAGAACATCTTGCCGGAGCAGAGCACGACGCGCTTTGCCCGCGCGACCGTCTCGCCGATGACCGTCTCGAAGCCCGTGCTGGGTCCGAAATCGGCAAGCGCCGACTGGCACGCGCCATGGCGCAGCAGGAATTTCGGTGTGAAGACGACGAGGGGCTTGGCCACGTCGCGCACGACCTGGCGGCGCAGGGCGTGGAAATAATTGGCGGGCGTCGAAGCGTTCACCACGCAGATGTTGCCGCGCGCGCAGCGGGCGAGCACGCGCTCCGGGTGCCCCGTCGAATGGTCCGGGCCACCGCCGTCCATCCCGTGCGGCAGCAGCATCGTCAGGCGCGAGGTGAGCAGCCAGCGGTCCTCCCCGCCCGTGACGAACTGGTCGAACATGGGCTGGCAGACGCTGAGGAAGTCGCCGAACTGCGCCTCCCAGATCTGCTGGATGCGCCGCTCTCCCACGCTGATGCCGTATTCGATGCCGAGCACGGCGTTCTCGATCAGCGGCGTGTTGAAGACCTCGACATCGCTGCCGAACGCGCCGAGGACGGAGTGGACCGCGCCCGTTTCCTGGTCGTGCAGCGCGAGATGGCGCTGGGTGAAGGCGCCGCGCACGCTGTCCTGGCCGGAGAAGCGCACGGGCAAGCCGTCGTCTGCGGCGACCGCCATGGCAAGCGCCTCCGCGCTCGCCCAATCGATGCCCTCGCCCTTCTCGAAGGCGGCGCGGCGCTTCTCGAGGAACTGCAGCACCTTCGGGTGCAGCGTCATGCCCTCGGGCGCGGTCGCCATGGCGATGCCGAGCGCGCGCAGCCGCTCGACGTCCACGCCCGTCTCGACCGGATCGCAGAGCCGCGTCTCGATGTCCTTCGCAAGGCCGGGCGTCATGTCGGGTCCGTTGGGCGCCCAGGACTTCGCGGCGGCGAACGCCTCGTCCATCTCCGTGCGGAAGGCTGAAAGATCGGGCGCATCGCTCCCCAGCGTCTGCGCGTAGCGTGTGGAGATCGGCGGCAGCGCGTCGATGACCTTGTATTGCAGCGGCTGGGTGAAGCGGGCTTCCTCGATCTCGTTGTGGCCGCGCCGCCGGAAGGTGACGAGGTCCACGACGACGTCCGCGCCGAACCGGTTGCGGTAGCGCGCGGCGATGCGCACGGCGGCGAGCACCGCGTCCGGGTCGTCGCCGTTCACGTGGATGACCGGGGCCTCGATCAGCTTGGCGATGTCGGTGCAGGCGCGCGCGGTGCGCGCCTCCTCCGGGTCGGTGGTGAAGCCGAGCTGGTTGTTGAGGACGAGATGGATCGTGCCGCCGACCGAGTATTGCGGCAGGCCGGACAGCTGCAGAAGCTCCATGTTGACGCCTTGCCCTGCGAAGGCCGCGTCGGTGTGGAGGAGGAGGGGGAGCGGCGCCTCGCCGGTCTCCCGCGCCATGGCGCAGGCGCGCCCGAGCGTCAGCGCGGGCACGATGGAGAGGTGCGAGGGGTGCGGTGCGACCCACATGTGGACGCCGTCGGCGCGCGTGCCCTCCCAGCCCAGGTGATAGGGCACGTCGGAGGACGCGCCCAGCCCCTCCGGCAGGTCGGGGGTTCCCATGCACTCCGCGATGCAGCGCACCAGCGGCTTCTCGAAGGAGAGTGCCATCTGCGTCAGGCGCCCGCGGTGCATGCCGCCCACCGCGACGGACTTCGCACCCGCCTCGCGGATCGCGGCCTCGATGGCGACGAGATAGGTTTCCGAGCCGGAAAGGCCGAAGATCTTCACGGTCGGCAGGCGCTTGGCGAAGATCGCCTCGAACGCCTCGCCCCGTGCGATCAGGTCGAGGGCGGCGGCGCGCAGATCGTCGGGCGGGGTCCAGCCCGCCTCGATCTCTCCGACGAGCCAGGCGGCGCGTTCGGCGTCCTGCAGATGGCCGATCTCCCAGCCGATGGACCCGCACCAGTCCGCGTCGAGACGGGCGGCTTCGTCCGCGTCCATCGCCTCCCGCGCGGTGGCGAGGTCGGGGTGGACGAGGGGGGCTGACAGCTTCAGCGGGTCGAGGTCGGCCGCCATCCAGCCGAAGCGGTACCAAGGCGCCGGTCCGGGGCCGTTCCCCCCGCCGCGGCCGAACAGCGCGTCGAGCGCGCCGGGATCGCCCGCGCCCAGGAAATCGAACTGACGCAATTCATCCCTGCCCATGTGACGTGTTCACCCCTGCACCTTGTTTTCCGGTCGAATTTGTCGATTTTCGACCCTGATGCGCACCATAATCAACGCGGACGCAACTGCACCTGAAATTTTCGGCATGACTGGGTTCCGCGCGTGCGCCGCGCGGCTTGCCCTCGGCGCCGCGCCGCCCCACACTCGGGCCCGGCCAAGAACCGCGAGAAGGCCGCCCGCCAGAAGGGTGGCCAGCAACACAAGGATCGAAGGGTGCCTTCCATGACCGACGCCGTCATCGTCTCCACCGCCCGCACGCCCATCGGCAAGGCGTACCGTGGCTCGCTCAACTCCACGCAAGGGGCGACGCTCGGCGCCCACGCGATCAGCCACGCCATCGCGCGGGCCGGGATCGACCCGGCGGAGGTCGAGGACATCGTCATGGGCTGCGCCATGCAGGAGGGGACGACCGGCTACAATGTCGCGCGCCAGTGCGCGGTGCGCGCAGGGCTTCCCGTCGGCGTCTCCGGCACGACCATCGACCGGCAGTGCGCCTCCGGCCTCAACGCCATCGCGGTCGCGGCGCGCGCGGTGATGTTCGACGGTCTCGATGTCGCGGTCGGCGGCGGCATGGAATCGATCAGCCTTGTGCAGAACGAGCATCGCAACGCCTTCATGGCGAAGGACCAGGGCCTGCTCGACATGAAGCCCGAGGTCTACATGCCGATGATCGACACCGCCGAAATCGTCGCCGAACGCTATGGCATCGGGCGCGAGGCGCAGGACCGCTACGGCGCGGAAAGCCAGCAGCGTACCGAAGCCGCCCACAAGGCGGGCATCTTCCGGGACGAGATCGTGCCGATCACGACGGTGATGACGCTCGTCAACAAGGAGACGGGCGAGGCGAGCCAGCACGAGGTGACGCTCGACCATGACGAGGGGATGCGCCCCGGCACGACGTTCGAGGGTATTTCGGCCCTCAAGGCGGTGCGCGGCGAGGGCAAGTGCATCACGGCGGGCAATGCGAGCCAGCTTTCCGACGGCGCCTCGGCCAGCGTGGTGATGAACGCCAAGGTGGCGGAGAAGCGGGGGATCGAGCCGCTCGCCATCTTCCGCGGTTTCGTGGCGGCGGGGTGCGAGCCCGACGAGATGGGCATCGGCCCCGTGTTCGCCGTGCCGCGGCTGCTGAAGCGCCACGGGCTCAGCGTCGACGACATCGACCTGTGGGAACTGAACGAGGCGTTCGCCGTGCAGGTCCTCTATTGCCGCGACAAGCTGGGCATCGACCCGGCGAAGCTGAACGTCAACGGCGGGGCCATCGCGGTCGGCCATCCCTATGGCATGTCGGGCGCACGGCTCGCGGGCCACGCGATCCTCGAAGGCAGGCGGCGCAAGGCGAAATACGCGGTCGTGACCATGTGCGTCGGCGGCGGCATGGGCGCGGCGGGCCTCTTCGAGATCTGCAACTGACCATGACGGGAGACGGGCGGGAGGCGGAAGGCTTCGGCGACCTCGCGGACGTGCCGGTCATCGGCCGGGCGCGGATGCGGGAGCTTCTGCCCTGGCCCGAGCTTGTCGAGGCACTGCGCAAGGGCTTCGACGGCACCATCGTCTCGCCGGTGCGGCACCATCACACGGTCGCGGGCCATGGCGAGCCGGACAAGACCCTGCTGCTGATGCCCTGCTGGCGCGACGGGGGCGAGCTGGGGGTGAAGATCGTCAAGGTCACGCCCGGCAACAGCGCGCGGGGGCTGCCCGCCGTCGCGGGCCTCTACGTGCTCTTTTCGGGCGACACGGGCGCGCCGGTCGCCCTGCTCGACGGCGGCGAACTGACCGCGCGGCGGACGGCAGCGGCGAGCGCGCTGGCGGCGAGCTATCTCGCGCGCAAGGATGCACGCCGCCTGACGGTGATCGGGACCGGGCGGCTCGCGCCCAACCTTGTGGAGGCGCACCGGGCCGTGCGCGATTATGCCCATGTCACGGTCTGGGGACGCTCTGCGGAGAAGGCGGCGGCGCTGGCCGCCGATCTCTCGGCGCGGCTGGGCATAGAGGCGGCCGCCGAGCCCGATCTCGAGAAAGCCGTGAGGGGGGCGGACACGGTAAGCGCGGCGACACTGTCGCGGGTGCCGCTGGTGCGCGGGGCGTGGCTCACGCCCGGCATGCACGTCGATCTCGTGGGCGCGTTCACGCCGCAGATGCGGGAGAGCGATGCGGACGCGCTGGCCCGCGCGCGGGTCTTCGTGGACACCCGCGCCGGTGCGCTGAAGGAAGCGGGCGACGTGGTGCAGGCCATCGCCGAGGGCGCGCTGGGGGAGGGGGACATCGCCGCCGACCTCTTCGATCTTTGCAGCGGGCGGCACAAGGGACGGACGTCGGCGGACGAGATCACGCTCTTCAAGTCGGTGGGGGCGTCGCTCGAGGATCTGGCGGCGGCGGAACTCGCCTACCGGCTCGCCACGGGCTGATCCGCGCGCGAAAAAGGAAACGGCCGCCCGGGGGGAGCGGGCGGCCGTCAGGCGTGTCAGGCGTACCTTTTGGGGGTCAGGCCGCCTGCGCCAGGGAGGACTGCAGCGCGGCCTCGCCGTCGAGGACGGCAGCCACCGCGTTCACGACGGAGGCGATGCGCACGGCGGTCTGGATCTCGGCGGGCTTCAGGCCATGCTTGCGCAGTTCGGCCTCGTGCGCGTCGATGCATGCGCCGCAGCCGTTGATCGCGGAGACGGCGAGCGACCAAAGCTCGAAATCCGCCTTCTCGACACCCGGATTGCCGATGACGTTCATCCGCAGTTTGGCGGGCAGCGTCTTGTAGTCCGGCGCGGACGCGAGGTGCACGAAGCGGTAGTAGATGTTGTTCATCGCCATGATCGCGGCGGCTGCACGCGCGGCCTTCAGTGCCTCGGGCGCAAGCTTGTCCGCAGCCTCCGCCTCGATGGCGGCGATCACGTCGCGCTGGCGCGTGGCGTGCGCGGAGGCGACGAGGGTGCCCCACAGGCGCTGCGCGCCCAGGCTTTCGTCATTGGCGATGGAGGACAGGTTGAGCTTGATGTCCTTGGCGTAGTCGGGCAGTGCCGACTTCAGCGTCTCGATCGACATGGGTGCGGGTCTCCAGCGTTCGGGGAAGGGTGGGGCCGGCGGCGGTCCGCCGGCCCCGTCTCGCGGGGGAGAGAGATCAGGCCGCGGGGCGCAGGACGTCGCCGCCCACCGAGCGGTTGCAGGGGCAAAGCTCATCCGTCTGCAGCGCGTCGAGGATGCGCAGCGTCTCCTTCGGGTTGCGGCCGACGTTGAGGTTGTTGACCGAAACGTGCTGGATGACGCCATGCGGGTCGACCAGGAAGGTCGCGCGCAGGGCCACGCCTTCCTCGGAGCGGACGCCAAGCCCGTCGACCAGCGCGCCCGTCGTGTCGCCGAACGAGTAGTGGTTGAGGTTCGCGAGGTCCGGGTGCGCCCGGCGCCATGCGAGCTTCACGAACTCGTTGTCCGTCGAGCCGCCAAGGAGCACGCAGTCGCGATCCTCGAGGTCGTCCTTGATGTTCGCGAACTCGACGATCTCCGTCGGGCAGACGAAGGTGAAGTCCTTCGGATAGAAATAGATGAGCTTCCACTTGCCCTGGAAGCTCGCTTCCGTGATCTCCTCGAACGCGCTCTCGCCGTTCTCTTCGGGGTTCATGAAGCCGGGCTTCGCAGCCAGGACCTTGAATTCGGGGAGACGATCGCCAACACCGAGCATGATTGAAACCTCTCTCGTTTCCGTTGCGTTTTCAAAACCTTGGTAGCGCGCGACAGGCCGTCGCCGCCGTCACGAACAGGCATATAATGGAACTATTCTAAAACGCAATAGCCCAACAGGGCGCCGGACACGATTTTTTGCGCCGCAGCGAGGTCGCGCTGCGGCACCGGGCCAAAAGGGGAATGGGACAACCGGTCAGACGGTGCCGCGGCCGAGGATCGCTGCGATCTCCACGAGGCGGGGGCCGAACTCCTGCATCAGCCGCTCCTGCGAGAGCTTGAAGGCCGGTGCGCCGCAGTTGAGGCCGAAGATCGGCGCGCCCTCGTCATTGAGGATGGCGACGCCGACGGCGTTCACGTCGGCCTGCCAGTCGCCGAAGGAGGTGCAGAAGCCCTGGGCGGCGATCTCCTCGCGTGCGCGCTCCACCCCCTCCACGATCCGGGGATAGGCGTCGGGCATCCGGTCTTTCATGGCGCGCAGCAGGTAGTCGCGCTCCCCGTCCGGCAGGGCGGCGAGCAGGGCGCGGCCCATGGCCGACGTGCCCAGCGTCACCCGCGAACCCACGTCGAGGCTGAGCGTCACCGTGCCCGGCCCGCGCGCACATTCGAGGTAGACCATGGCGAGGCGGTCGCGCGCGCCGAGCGCGACGGATGCGTCCGCCGCAGTCGCCAGTTCCTGCAGCAGGGGGCGCGCACGGGTGCGGATGTCGAGACCCGACAGCATGGAGTAGCCGAGCGAGAGAACCCCAGCCCCCAGCCGGTAGCGCCCGCTGTCCGGCGACAGCGTCAGATAGCCGAGCTTGGTCAGCGTGAATGTCAGCCGCGAGACGGTCGCTTTCGGAAGGCCCGTCCGTTCTGCGAAATCGGCGTTCGTGAGCCCAAGCTCCCCCTTGCGGAAGCACCGCAGGATCTCGAGCCCGCGTGCGAGCGCCGTCACGAAATGGCGCTCGCCCTCGAACTCGTCCGGAATCCAGCCCGCGTCTTCGGCTATCGGCTTGGGCGGACGTTTCATGAGAGACACTCCAGGGGGGCGGGCGAACTTTTGGCGGTCATCTTACAGATGCGGCCGCCGTTTCAAAACAACCTCTCGCGCGTTTTGAACGGGCCAGGCGCGGGATGGCAGCCCGCGCAGACCCGACACGCAAGGGAACCGCATTGCGAAACCCAGTTCCGTTTTTATACTCCGCGGGCGGGAGAAAAGGAAATCAGGAGAACGACCGATGGCGCTGGATGCGGAGACCTTCAACAGTCTGCTCGACACGATCGAGCGCTTCGTCGCCGAACGCCTGCGGCCCGCGGAAGCCCAGGTCGATGCCGAGGACAAGGTCCCCGACGCCATCGTCGAGGAGATGAAGGAGCTGGGGCTCTTCGGCCTGACCATCCCGGAGGAGTTCGGGGGGCTCGGCCTCAATTGCTCGGAAGAGGCCCGCGTCGCCGTCGCGCTGGGGCATACCTCCCCCGCGTTCCGGTCGATCTTCGGCACCAATGTCGGGATCGGCGCGCAGGGCATCGTCATGGACGGCACCGAGGAGCAGAAGCAGAAGTATCTGCCCGGAATGGCATCGGGGGATATCATCGGCTCCTTCTGCCTGACAGAGCCCGATTCGGGATCGGACGCCGGTGCGCTCAAGACCCGCGCCGACCGGGACGGCAACGGCTACGTGCTCAACGGCACGAAGCGCTACATCACCAATGCGCTGAGGGCGGACGTGCTGACCGTCATGGCGCGCACGGACCAGGGCGAGCCGGGGGCGCGCGGCGTCTCCGCCTTCATCGTGGACGCCCACACCGACGGCATCCGCATGGGCAAGCCCGAAAAGAAGATGGGCCAGCGCGGCACCTATGTCTCCGACGTGATCTTCGAGGACGTGAAGGTGCCCGCCGACGCGCTGATCGGCGGCAAGGAGGGCCAAGGCTTCAAGACCGCGATGAAGGTGCTCGACCGCGGGCGGCTCCACATCTCCGGCGTCTGCGTGGGCGTGGCCAAGCGGCTGATCGCGGATTCGCTCGCCTATGCCGCGGAACGCAAGCAGTTCGGCAAGCCCATCGCCGACTTCCAGCTGATCCAGGCGATGCTGGCGGACAGCGAGACCGAGTGCGCGGCTGCGGAAGCCCTGCTGCACGACGCGGCGCGGCGCAAGGACGCGGGCGAGCCGATGACGAAGCTCGCCGCCATGTGCAAGTATTACGCTTCCGAGATGGTGGGGCGCGTGGCCGACCGGGCCGTGCAGGTCCACGGCGGCGCGGGCTATGTCGCCGACTACGGGATCGAGCGGTTCTACCGCGACGTGCGCCTTTTCCGGATCTACGAGGGCACCTCGCAGATCCAGCAGATCATCATCGCCCGCGAGATGCTGAGGGAGTTGCGCGGATGACAGAGGCCGGGGAGGTGGCGCCGACGCTCGCGCCGCCCGTTCCGCCGGCGCCGCATGGGGCGCCCGAACTGCCCATCGGCCGGTTCCGCTGGCTCGACGAGCCGGTCCGGCACTGGGCGGGGGTGACGCCGGAGCGGGTGGCGGTCGGCGACGGCCGCCTGAGCCTCTCATATAGCGCGCTCGACGCCGCCGTCGACCGGATGGCGGAGCGGCTGGCCGAACTGGGCGTCCAGGCTGGCGACCGGGTGACGATCGTGCTCGAGAACTCGGTCGCGGGTGCGGTGACGCTTCTGGCCTGCGCGCGGATGCGGGCGTGGGCGGTGCCGCTCAACGCGCGCCTGTCGGACCGGGAGATCGATGCCATTGCAGACCACTGCGGACCGCGCGTCATGGTCTTCACGGATGCAGCCTCGCACGATGCGCGCCACCAGGCCGACCGGCTGGGCGCGGCCGAGGACGCGGCGTTCGGCCAGCTCGGCGCGCGCGTCCGGGTGCTGGAGCCCTCTTGGCCCGAGCCCGTCTCCGCCGATCCTGTAGAGCAGGTCGCGGCGCTGATCTACACCTCCGGCACGACGGGTGCGCCGAAGGGGGTGATGCTGACCCACGACAATCTCGTCTTCGTCGCCGGGCGGTCGTCGGTCACACGCTTCCTCAACCGCGAGGACCGGGTCTATGGCGTGCTGCCGATGAGCCATGTGTTCGGCCTCGCCTCGGTGCTGTGCGGCACGCTCTACCAGGGCGCGCGGCTCGACGCCGTGGCGCGCTTCCAGGCGGAGGAGTGCGCCCGCGCGCTGGCGGAGGACGGCGTGACGATCTACCAGGGCGTACCGCAGATGCACGCGCGCCTCGTCTCGCTCGCCAAGGTCCGGGGCGCGCCGCTGCCCGCGCCGCGGCTGCGCTACATGTCCTCGGGCGGTGCGCCGCTCGACATCGGGCTGAAGATCGCGATGGAGGCGATGTGGGGCCAGCCGCTGCACAACGGCTACGGTCTGACCGAGACCTCGCCCACGGTCACGACGACGCCGACGGATGCGCCGGCGCGCGACGCAAGCTCCGGCAAGCTGATGCCGGACGTCGAGGTGCGCATCGCCGATCCGGAAACGGGCGCGGCGCTGGCCCCCGGTGCGGTCGGCGAGATCCAGGTGCGCGGGCGCCTGGTGATGAAGGGCTATTACCGCGATCCGGCGCAGACCGAGGCGGTGATGACGGCGGACGGTTTCTTCCGCTCCGGCGACCTCGGCCGCATGACGGAGGAGGGGGAGCTTTACGTCGTCGGACGGCTCAAGGAACTCATCATCCGGTCGGGCTTCAACGTCTATCCGCCGGAGGTCGAAGCGGTGCTGACCGGCCACCCGGACGTCGCCATCTCGGCGGTCGTGGGCAAGGAAATCGACGGCAACGAGGAGGTGGTGGCCTTCCTCCAGCCGGTGCCGGGACGCACGCTCGACGAGGCGGAACTTCGCGCCTTCGTGGAGTCGCGGCTCGCGCCCTACAAGCGGCCCTCGCGCTATGTCGTCATGGAGGAATTGCCCGCGACGTCGACGGGCAAGCTTCTGAAGGCGCGGCTGCGGGAGATCGCCTGAGCGGCCCCCCGCCGTTGCGGTCTCAGGCGGCAGCGAGGCTCGCCTGCCGCCGCGCCCGGGCGAACAACGCGGCGGGCGCCGCGAGCAGCACGCCGATCCCCGACATGGTGAAGTGGCCGAGCCCGAACACCACCCCGTTCGGCACGATGAAGGCGATGCCCGCGACGAACAGCAGAAGGCGCAGCGCGAGCGCGAGCGGGCTGCCGCCAATCGAGCCGAAGCCCGCGAGATAGCCCTGCAGCGACGAGCCCAGGAACCACACGCCGACGAGCGCCGTGGCGATGTTGAGGGTCACGTTGATTGCGCCGCCCTCGCCGATCAGGGCCGGGTTCAGCACGAAGAAGAAGGGCACGATGTAGATGACGGAGCCGAGGCGCATCGCCTCGAACCCGGCGCCCATCGCGCTCGTCCGGGCGAGCGTCGCGGCCGCGAACGCCCCCAGCGCCACCGGCGGCGTGATGAAGGACACCATGCCCCAGTAGAGGATGAAGAGGTGCACGGCCAGCTCGTTCAAGCCCGCCTGCACGAGCGCGGGCGCGAGCACCACGGCAAGGAAGATGTAGCAGGCCGTCACCGTCATCCCCATGCCGAAGATGAAGCTGGTGATCGCCCCCATCAGCAGCAGCATGAAGACGGAGCCGCCGGCGAGGAACACGAGGTCGTTGACGAGCGTGCCGGCAAGGCCCGTCGCGGAGAACGCGCCCACCACGAGACCGATGCCAAGGAGCACGGCCACAAGCTCCGCCAGCGCCTTGCCGATGGCGAATGCGAGGTTGAAAAAGCCCGAAAGCGACAGCCGGTGCGTCTTCGAGAACTGGTTGATCACCAGCAGCAGCGCGGTCGCGTAGAAAGGGGCCCACGTCTCCTGCCTCAGCACCATCAGGAACACGATCAGCAGGCCGAAGACGAAAAGATAGAACCAGCCCGAGCGCATCGTCTCGCGCATCGAGGGCAGCTCCTCGCGCGGCATGCCCTTGAGCCCGCGCCGGGCGGCATAGGCGTCGATCTGCACGAACAGGCCGAAATAATAAAGGACCGACGGGATCGCCGCAGCGAGCGCGATGTGGATGTAGGGGATGCCCAGGAACGACGCCATGATGAAGGCCGTCGTGCCCATGACAGGCGGCATCAGCACGCCGCCGGTCGACGCGCACGCCTCCGTCCCCGCGGCGTAGCGCGCCGGGAAACCCGACTTCTTCATGGCCGGGATGGAGACCGCGCCCGTGGTCAGAACGTTGGAGATCACGCTGCCCGACATCGATCCCATGAAGCCGCTGGCGAAGATCGCGACCTTTGCCGCGCCGCCGCGCAGATGGCCGACCATGGCGAGCGCCAGATTGTTGAAGAAGGCGCCGCCGCCCGTCATCTGTAGCGCGGCGCCGAAGACGATGAAGCCGATGACCAGCGTGCCGAAGGCGCGCATCGGGATGCCGAAGGAGCTTTCGCTCGAGATCATGTGGAAGGGAATCGCGTCCCAGAAGGGCAGCGGATAGCCCGAGACCGGTCCCGGCACCATGTCGGCAAACGTCGGGTAAAGGCCGAAGAACAGCACGACGAGGAAGATGACCGTGCCGCCCGCGCGCCGTGCCGCCTCCAGAACCAGGACCCAGAGAGCAACCGAGAGATAGCGCGCATCGTCGGGGGCTGCATACTCCCACCCCTCGGTCAGGCTCTGGTCCGAGGTCCACGCGAACCAGAAGGCCACGGCAAGCGAGACCGCCGACAACAGCACGTCGTACCAGGGGACCCGGTCGCTCTCCGTCGCGAAGGGTGGGAAAACGAGGAAGGTGATTGCGAGAAACGCACCCGCCAGGAGGTAGAGATAGGCCCCCTCGAGCACGACCAGGCCGAACAGCTGCAGGTTGAAGAGCTGGTTGACCGAGATCAGAAGCGCCGCCAGCGTCAGGACGACCACCACGGCCTTGAACGGGCCGGACAGTGCGCGCGTGCGCACGCCGTCGGCGATCTGTTTGGGCGGCACGCTGCCCTCCTGCGAGGACGGACCGGCTGTCTGGTCGTTGGCGTTCGGCATGGCAAACTCGGCAGGCTGAAGCGCACGGGGGCAGCGAACGGGGCGGCCGGTCGCACGCAAGGGTCCGGATCGAAAGAGGGGCGGCCTTGCAACCGCCCCTCATGGGTTCACCGAAGGACGCCGTCTCAGGACGTCTGGTTCGTGAGCGCGATCAGAAGACCGGGTCGAAGCCCGCGGCCTCGAGCGCCATGCGGCGCTTCTGGACCCAAGTTTCTTCCCACTTGTCGTCGGCGACATCGAGAGTGAGCGCCTCCTGCCATGCCTGTGCCAGCACGCGCTGACGCTCGAGCAGGCGGTCGTTGTGGGCCTGCGCCTCGTCGTTCCAGACGCCCTTCTCCTTGAAGTAGCGGATCGCGCCGTCGTGATAGGGCACGGCCCACTTGAAGTTCTGCCGCTCCAGCGCCCAGCCGCCGATGCCCGGCGCCTTTCCGTCGTACTGCGGGAACAGCTCCACCATCGCCTTCGTCATGTTGTAGGCGAGGTCGCCGTCCTGGCTCTCGTAAGCGGTCAGCACCGGATAGGGATAGGCGCCGCCCTCATATGGATTCTCTTTGGACATGCCCGCGCCGACGGTCGCCATGTTCGGCTGGAAGAACGGGGCGATGGCCCGCATGCGCGCCCAGCCCTCGGTATCTTCGTGCGGCAGCGGCGGCCAGACGATGCCGCGCGGGCTCGCCTCGAGTTCGTAGACCTTGCCGGAGTTCGTGGCGGCGAACGCCGCGTCCGCCTGGCCGTTGATGATGGCGTTCCAGGAATCGCCGAAGCCGCCGAACTCGACCTTGATCACGTCGTCCCAGGTCAGGCCCGCAAAGGCGAGATAGGCGGTCACGTTCACGTTGAGCGCCGGCGCGCCGCGCACCCATGCGACGCGCTTGCCCTTCAGATCGGCATAGGTCTTGACGCCGATGTCGCCCGCGACACCCACCGCGAGGTTGATGTTGCCGTTGTTGGCCAGCAGGACGCGGATCGCCTGCGGTCCCCAACGCTTCTCGCCGAACTCGAACACGCCCTCCTGCGCCATGAAGCTCGCGCCGACACCGGTCGCGGAGAACTGGACCCGTCCCTGGCGCAGCGGCTCGTTGCGCGAGACGTCGTTCTTGCCGGGCAGGACGCGCAGGTCGACCCCCAGTTCGTTCTTCAACGCACCGCCGATCGCCACGGCCTGGTTGTAGCCCGCAGAGCCCGTGTCGTAGGCGGTCCAGGCGATCTGGCCCGGAAGCTTGATGTCCTGGGCCGAAGCGGACCCGAGAGCCATTGCGCAGGCGGCCGCGATGGACGCCGCATATACGTGAAGACGCATGTGTTCAGACCTCCCTGTCATGCAGAACAGCTTCTTGAACGGTCCGTCTTGCGGAACGCTGTTTCGCAGATCAGGCTAAGCCGAAACCGGCGGCCACGACAAGGGCGCGGTCGCCGCACCGTGACAAAGAATCGAACCGAGGAGTTTTCGCCCATGGCCTCCACCGCTGCCGCGCGGCTCGTCGAAGCGCTCCGCGCCCATGGCGTCGACCGTGTGTTCTGCGTTCCCGGCGAGAGCTATCTCGCGCTGCTCGACGCGCTGCATGATGCCGACGACATCGACGTGGTGGTCACGCGCCACGAATCGGGAGCGGGCTTCATGGCGCTCGCCGACGCCAAGCTGACGGGGCGGCCGGGCGTCGCGGCGGTGAGCAGGGGACCGGGGGCGACGAATGCCTCCATCGCGGTGCACCTGGCCGAGCAGGATGCAGCGCCGCTCGTCCTGCTGGTCGGGCAGGTCGCCCGGCACGAGCGCGGGCGGGGCGCGTTCCAGGAGGTCGACTACGGCAAGACCTTCTCCGACATGGCCAAGGGCGTGTGGGAGGTGCACGACGCAGAACGCCTGCCGGAGGTGGTCGCGCGCGCCTTCCACGTCGCCATGTCCGGCACGCCTGGCCCGGTGCTGATCGTGCTGCCCGAGGACATGCTGGAGGACGCCTGCGCAGCAGACGTCGTACCGCCCCTGCCGGTGGCCGCGGGTGGCCCGTCGCAGGAGGACGTGGCGCGCGTCGCGGCGCTGCTCGAAAAGGCAGAGCGCCCGCTGATCGTCGCGGGCGGCGCGCTCGACAGCGAACGGGGGCGCGCCGCACTTGCGCGTGCCGCGGCGCACCATGGGATCCCGGTCGCGCTGAGCTTCAAGCGGCAGGATATCTTCGACAATGCCTCGCCGCTCTATGCCGGGTACCTCGGCTTCAAGATCCCGAAGCCGCTCGTCGAAACGCTGTCGCAGGCGGACCTGATCCTCGCCATCGGCACGCGGCTGACCGACACGGCGACGCAGGGCTACACGCTGCCCACCGCGCCGGTTCCGCGGCAGCCGCTCGTCCACGTCTACCCGGACGCGGGCCAGATCGGGCGCGTCTTCCGCACCGACGTGGGGCTGGCGGCGGACCCGGCGGCGCTGCTGGAGGCGCTGGCGAGCCTCAACGCGACGCGGGCGGGCGACCGCACGGCATGGGCGGAAAAGACCCACGCCGCCGCGCTGGGTGCGGCCTTCGCGCCGCGCGATCTGCCCCGTGGCGTCGACTTCGGCCGCGTCGTGCAGGCACTGCGCGCCAGGGCCGACCGGGATGCGACGATCATCACGGATTCGGGGAATTTCTCCAGCTGGGTGCACAAGCTGTGGGGCTGGGACGGAACGACGCGGGCCATCGGCTCGGTCGGGGGCGCGATGGGCCTCGCCATGCCCGGCGCGGTCGCGGCGGCGCTGCGCGATCCGGGCCGGCAGGCGCTGACTTTCATCGGCGACGGCGGCGCGCTGATGACCGGGAACGAGCTTGCGACCGCGTGCGCGCGCAACCTGCCGGTCAAGGTCTTCATCCTCAATAACGGGACCTACGGCACGATCCGCCTGCACCAGGAAAAGGCCTATCCGGGACGGGTCGTGGGCACGGACCTCGTCAATCCCGATTTCGCGGCATGGGCGCGCGCCTTCGGGGCGGACGGGCTGACCGTCGCGGCGCCCTCGGATGTGGAGGGCGTCGTCGCGCAGGCGCTGGCCGCCAAGGGGCCGGTCGTCGTGGACGTGAGGTCGGATGCGGAACTGCTGTCGGCCTTCGCCACCGTCAGCGGGCTGCGCGCGGCTGCGGGGGCGTAAAGCGCGGATTTAACCGACATGTCCGTCGTCCCCGGCCCCGTGCTGGGGACCCATGCCCGGGGCGGTGGCTGAGTGAGGGAGGCGTTTGCTGCCGGTTTCGCGTCACATGCGAGCGTCGGCGATAATGGATCCCCGGCACGGGGGCCGGGGATGACGATTGAATATAAGGGCGGGGTAGTGCCGGGGATGACGGGAGAAGAGGCAGGCCCGCCGATGACGGGAGGGGGCGCTACTCCCCCTTGAACTCCGGCCGGCGCTTGTCGAAGAAGGCCTGCATCCCCTCGCGCTTGTCCTGGGAGGAGAAGACGACCTGGAAGGACTTGCGCTCCAGCGTGAGCGCGGCCTCGAGGCTCGCGTCCTGGCCGAGCACGATGGCCTCCTTGATGGCCTGTGCGGCGAGCGGGGGCATGCGGGCGATGTCGCGCGCGGTCTTGAGCGCGGTCTCCAGCACCTCGGCGTCCGGCACGACCTGGCTGACGAGCCCCATCTGCAACGCTTCCGCCGCACCGATGGGCCGCCCGGTGAGGCAGAGACGCATCGCCTGGAACTTGCCGATGGCGCGGGTGAGGCGCTGCGTGCCGCCCGCACCCGGAATGATGCCCACGCGAATCTCCGGCTGGCCGAGCTGCGCACCTTCGCCCGCGATCAGGATGTCGCAGCACATGGCAAGCTCCAGCCCCCCGCCCAGCGCATAGCCGCTGATCGCCGCGATCACGGGTTGCGGCGCGCGGGAGACCGCCTGGAAGTAGCGTTCGGAGCGGCGCTTCAGGACCTCGATCGCGGTGGCGTCGATGAACTCCTTGAGGTCGGCGCCGGCGGCAAACGCCTGATCGTCGCCGGTCAGCACGATGGCGCGCACGCTCTCGTCGTCGTGCAGGTCGAGGAAGGCGGCGGCCAGCGCCTTGCGCGTAGCCATGTTGAGCGCGTTGCGCGCCTCCGGCCGGTTGATGCGGACGAGGGCCACACCCTCCTCCGGCCGCTCCACGAGAACCAGTTGCTTGTCGGTTGCCATCGCCATTCCTCCCGTTATTCTGCACGCCGAAACGTCGTTTCGCAGGCTCGGCGGCGACTATGGCAGACCGGGCCGGAGCGATAAACACCGCGGGCAATGCGCGTCGCGCATGGAGAACCCGCAGAACCACCGTCGGAGGGATGGACATGGCCGAAGCCTTTATCTGTGATGCCGCGCGCACGCCTATCGGGCGTCATGGCGGCAGCCTGGCGCAGGTGCGCACGGACGACCTGGGCGTCGTGCCGCTGAAGGCGCTGATCGACCGCAATCCCGACGTCGACTGGGGCGCTGTGGACGACGTGATCTACGGATGCGTGACGCAGGCGGGCGAGGACAGCCGCAACGTAGCGCGCAACGTGGCCCTGCTCGCAGGGCTTTCGACCGACATTCCGGGGGTGACGGTCAACCGGTTGTGCGGGTCGTCCATGGAGGCGGCGGTGCAGGCCGCACGCGCGATCAGGACGGGCGACGCCGAGCTGGTCGTCGTCGGCGGCGTCGAGAGCATGTCGCGCGCGCCCTATGTTATGGGCAAGGCGACCGAGCCCTTCTCGCGCAACGTCCAGATGTTCGATACGACCATCGGCTGGCGCTTCCCAAATCCGGTGATGGCCAAGAAATTCGGCCTCGACGCCATGCCGGAGACGGCGGAGAACGTGGCCGAGCAATTCCAGATCAGCCGCGAGGACCAGGACAGGTTCGCCGCATGGAGCCAGGCGAAGGCCGTGGCGGCGCAGGAAAACGGGCGGCTCGCGAAGGAGATCGTCCCCGTCCTGATCCCGCAGCGCAAGGGCGATCCCATCGTCGTCGACAAGGACGAGCATCCGCGCGCGGGCACGACCGTCGACAAGCTCGCCAAGCTCGGCACCCCCTTCCGCAAGGAGGGCGGCACGGTCACGGCGGGCAATGCGAGCGGCGTCAACGACGGTGCGGTCGCGATGATCGTCGCCTCGGAAGCGGCGGTGAAGAAATATGGGCTCACGCCGCGGGCGCGCCTCGTCGCGGGCGCGGTCGCGGGTGTGGAACCGCGCATCATGGGCATCGGCCCGGCGCCTGCGTCCGACAAGCTGCTGAAGCGGCTGGGGCTCAAGACCGACGACCTCGACGTGATCGAGATGAACGAGGCGTTCGCGGCGCAGGTGCTCGCCTCGGCCCGCATGCTCGGCATCGCCGACGACGATCCCCGCGTGAACCGCAACGGCGGGGCCATCGCGTTGGGCCACCCCCTCGGCATGAGCGGGGCACGCCTCATCATGACGGCGGTGCAGGAACTGCAGGAGACGGGCGGCAACCGCGCGCTCTGCACCATGTGCATCGGCATCGGCCAGGGCATCGCAACGGTCGTGGAGCGCGTCTGACATGGTGGATTTCGAGAAGGCCACCGCGACCGTTGGCGTCGTCGGCGCGGGCGCGATGGGGCAGGGCATCGTCCAGGTTTCCCTTCAGGGCGGGCTCAATGTCGTCGTCCACGACGCGCGCGAGGGTGGCGCCGCGGCGGGCGCCGAACAGGTGCTGAAGCGGATCGACCGCCTGGTCGAGAAGGGCACGCTGAAGGCCGAGGATGCGGCCGCCATGCGCGGGCGGCTGACGGTCGCCAGGGGGCTCGACGACCTCAAGCCCTGCGACGCGGTCATCGAGGCCGTGTTCGAGGACCTGGAGGTCAAGCGCGCGCTCTTCCAGGAGATCGAGGGCGTGGTGCGCGAGGACTGCATCATCGCGTCCAACACCTCCTCGCTGCCGATCGCGTCCATCGCGCGGGTGTGCAGGCACAAGGGCCGGATCGCGGGGATGCACTTCTTCAATCCCGTGCCCTTGATGAAGCTCGTCGAGATCATCCGCGGGCCGGAGACGTCGGATGCGACCGCGCAGGCGCTCATGGCGCTCGGCAAGCGGCAGGGGCGGGTGCCGGTGCTGGTGGCGGACAGCCCGGGCTTCCTGGTCAACATGGGCGGTCGGGCCTTCACGACGGAGGGCCTGCGCATCCAGCAGGAGTGCGTGGCCACCCCGGCGCAGATCGACGCCATCATGCGCGACTGCGGGCACTTCCGCATGGGTCCGTTCGAGCTGATGGACCTGACGGGCATCGACGTGAACTATCCGGTCAGCATGATCGTCTTCTCCGAATTCGGATACGACGCGCGCCTCCGGACCACGCCGCAGCACAAGCTGCTCTACGAGGCGGGACGCCACGGCCGGAAGACGAAGGCCGGGCACTTCACCTATGACGCGGACGGCAAGGCGACCGACGCGACCGGCGCAGACCATGTGACGGACGCGACGCCCGCCACGGCATGCGCGGTCGTGGAGGGGAACGACCGGCTCGCGAGCCTGCTGGAGGAGGCAGGCATCGCGGTCGGCGCGGACGACGGCAAGGTGGCGCTGGTCGCGGCCCCGATGGGCGAGGACGCCACGACCTTCGCGGTGCGGACAGGGGCCGATCCGAAACGCCTCGTCGCCGTCGACGTGACCGGCGACACGAGCCGCCGCGTGACGGTCATGACCGCGCCGGGGGCAGACCTTTCCCACCGCGACGCGGTCGCAGCGGCCATCGCGGGCACGGGTCGCAAGGTCACGGCGATCAAGGACTCGCCGGGCTTCGTGCTGCAGCGGATGCGGGCGATGATCGCCAACCTCGGCTGCGAGATCGCGCAGATCGGGCTCGCCACGCCCGCCGACATCGACACGGCGCTGCAACTGGGGCTCAACTACCCGCTGGGCCCGCTGCAGATTGCGGAGGACATGGGCGCAAGGACGACGCTCGCGATCATGGAGCATCTGCAGGCGATCACCGGCGACGACCGCTACCGGCCGAGCCTGTGGCTGCGCCGCCGCGCGCTGCTGGGCCTGCCGGTTCACGACGCCGGCTGACGGCCGGAACGACACGCAAGAGGATGCGGGCGGCGGCCGGACCAACGGCCGCGCCCTCCGGTTCAGGGAGGTAAGGGATGGAAGGGGCCGTTCTGGTCACCGGCGCGAGCCGGGGCATCGGGCGCGCGGTGGCGCGCGACCTGGCCGCGGCGGGCGCAACCGTCATCGGCATGGCGCGCCGGGCGCCGGGCGACGATTTCGAGGGCGAGGACTTCGTCGAGGCGGACCTCACGGACGCGCGCGCCGCCGCCGCGGCGCTGGAAGCGGTCGCGAAGCGCTGGCGCATCACGCGCCTCGTCGCCAATGCCGGGCTTGCGCGCATCGCGCCGGTCGAGAGCGCGTCGCTTGAGGACTACGAGGCGACGATGGCGCTCAACGTGCGGGCCGTGCTGCAATCCATGCAGGCGGTGATCCCGGCGATGAAGGCTGCGCGCTTCGGGCGGATCGTCCTGCTCGGCAGCCGGGCAGCGCTGGGCAAGGAGGGGCGCGCGGTCTATTCGGCGTCCAAGGCGGCGCTCACGGGGCTGATGCGGACGGCGGCCCTCGACCTCGCGCCGCACCGGATCACGATCAACACGGTCTCGCCCGGTCCGATCGACACCGAACTTTTCGCCGAGAACGCGCCGCCCGGATCGGCGGCCCGGCACGCGGTCGAATCGAAGGTGCCGCTTGGCCGCATGGGCCGGCCGGACGAGGTCGCGCATGCGATCCGCTATTTCCTCGAGGACAAGGCGGGCTACACCACCGGGCAGACGATCTATGTCTGCGGTGGGCTGTCGCTCGGATCGGTAGCGCTGTGAGCGATCTTCCTGCAAGCCTGCAACACATCCTCGCGCCGCGCCGGGTGGCGATCCTCGGGGCGTCGGACGGCCCCTCGCGGATCGGCGGGCGGCCGATCCACTACATGAAGGAAGCGGGCTTCGAGGGCGACATCCTACCGGTGAACCCGAACCGGGAGACGGTGCAGGGCCTCACGGCCTATCCCACGGTCAGCGACGTGCCGGGCGAGATCGACTTCGCGCTGGTCGCGCTGCCGGCGGCCGGGGTTGCCGAGGCCGTGCGCGCGTCCGCCGCAAAGGGGGCGAAGGCGTGCCTGATCTTCTCCTCCGGCTTTGCCGAGGTGGGTGAGGAGGGCGAGAGGCTGCAGGCCGAACTGACGGCCATCTCGCGGGAAACGGGCGTGCGGGTGATCGGGCCAAACTGCCTCGGCCTCTTCAACCCGTCGGCGGGCTTCTACCCGACGTTCTCGTCCTCCGTGGACGGGAACTTCCCGACGCCGGGCGGGCTTGCCATCGTGACCCAGTCGGGCGCGTTCGGCAGCCACCTCTTCTATACCGCGAACCAGAAGGGCATCGGCATCCGCACCTGGATCAGCACCGGCAACGAATCCGACGTGGACGTGTCGGAACTGATCGGGCACCTGGCGGAGGATCCGGGCACGAAGGTGATCCTCGCCTATGTCGAGGGCGCTAAGGACGGCCGCCGCCTGATCGCAAGCCTGGAGAAGGCGCGCGCGGCGAGGAAGCCGGTGCTGTTCTTCAAGGTCGGCCGGTCGGAGGTCGGGGCGGAGGCAGCACGGTCGCACACGGCGGCGCTCGCCGGCGCGGACGCGGTCTATGACGGCGTGTTGCGCCAGTACGGGGCCTATCGCGGTTCGACCGTGGAGGAATTGCTCGACGTCGCCTACGCAGCGCAGACGGGCGTCTACCCCACGGGCAAGCGCATCGGCCTGGTCACCATCTCGGGCGGCGCGGGCGTGATGATGGCGGACGCGGCGGAGGATGCGGGCCTCGACGTCGCGCCCATGCCGGAGGAGGCGCAAACGACGCTGAAGGAGCTTCTGCCCTTTGCCGCCGTGCGCAACCCGGTCGACATCACGGCGCAAGTGCTGAACAACCTAGACCTCGTGCCGCAGTTCCTGCAGGCGATGTACCGCGAGGGCGGCTACGACGCGATGGTCGCCTTCTTCACGATGACGGCCTCCTCGCCGATGATCGCCGACACGATGCGCGACCGCATCCTGAAGGGGCTGGAGGGCTATGAGGACCGCCTGACGGCGC
The DNA here is from genome assembly GCF_024158125.1 of Futiania mangrovi. Classification (NCBI taxonomy): domain Bacteria; kingdom Pseudomonadati; phylum Pseudomonadota; class Alphaproteobacteria; order Futianiales; family Futianiaceae; genus Futiania; species Futiania mangrovi. The sequence continues at coordinate 586,003 of NZ_JAMZFT010000001.1, forward strand.
TCTCCATCGTCGGCGGGCCGGAGGCGCTGAAGCGCTACACCGATGCCGGGCTTCTGAACTACGAGGATCCGGTCCGCGCGATCCGCGCCTTCGCGGCGCTGATGGGCTTCGGCCGCTCCTTCGCAGGGCAGGAGGGCCGCATGGCCGTCGCGGTGCCGCAGATGGCGCCGCTGCCTAGCGGCCCGCTCGGCGAGAAGGAGGCAAAGGAGATCCTCGCGAAAGCCGGGCTTCCGGTGGTCGAGGACCGGCTCGCCACGACAGCGGCGGAAGCGGAAGCCGCGGTGCGCGCCTTCGGGCGGCCCTGCGCCCTGAAGATCGCCTCGCCCGACATCCTGCACAAAACGGACGCGGGCGGTGTGCGCCTCAATGTGGCGGCGGAGGGGGCGGCAGACGCCTTCGACGCGATCATGGCGGCGGCGAAGGCTTATGACGCAAGCGCCCGCCTCGACGGCGTGCTGGTCTCGCCCATGGCGGGCGAGGGGGTGGAAACCATCCTGGGCGTGCAGCGCGATCCGGTGTTCGGGCCGGTGGTGATGCTGGGTCTCGGCGGCATCCACGTGGAGGTGCTGAAGGACGTGACGTTCCGCGCCGCGCCCTTCGACATGGAGGAAGCGCGCGCGATGATCGCCGACCTCAGGGCGCGCGCCATCTTCGACGGCGTGCGGGGCGCGCCGCCCGCGGACGTGGAGGCGCTGGCGGAGGCCGCGCACCGGCTGTCGCTCTTTGGGGCTGCACATGCCGATACGGTGGAGAGCGTCGACCTCAACCCGGTGCGCGTGATGGCCCGCGGCGAGGGGGTGCTGGCGCTCGACGCCCTGATCGTGAGGCGCTGAAGGTCAGGCCGCTTCCGCGGCGGCGACGCCTTCGACGGTGTCGTGCAGTTCCGCGAATGGCTGGGCGAAGGCGCTGAGCCCGTCGTCTGCGAGGCGGATGCCCTTCTGCCCCTTCAGCGCGCCGAGACGGCCGCGCGCAAGCGGCATGTAGCCCGAGCCGTCGCCCACGTCGATTTCCAGCGAGACGGGCAGGCTTCGGTCGATCTCCAGCGGCACGAGGGACCCCACCTCGAGCTTGGCGAGCGCGGCAACGGGCAGCGTGACCCGGTGCAGCACCGCCTCGATCGGCAGGGGCGCGCGGGCGACCTGGCGGGTCAGCGTTTCCGACCAGCCCGGATCGGGCCGCGTGTCGCCGCGCCAGGGCTGGCGGAGCACCTGCTTGACGGGCTCCAGCATCGGCATGGGGATCAGAAGCTCGATCCGGTCGGTCGTCTCGGAGGTTCCCAGCGTCAGGTCGAAGCCCGCGAGAATGGCGGGCGTCTGCGGTCGCGCCACGGCAGCCCGCGCGATGTCGAGCTCGGCGCCGGAAATGTGCGCGGCGGGCGCCTCCGCATCGGGGGCCGCATCGGTAAGGCCGAGCGAGAAGGCATCGGCCGCGAGGCCCGCAAAACGCATGGCCAGACGGCGGTCGAGCGGGGTGGGCGACCAGTCCTCCGGTATCTCGGCGGCGGCATCTCCCGCATGGCCGAGGAGACGTTCCACGACGCGCTCCACCAGTGGGGCGGGCAGGCGGATCAGCGCGGAGACGGCCCAGCCGTCCACCGACAGGATGCAGGCGAGCGCAGGCCCCTCGAACGCGGTGGCAGCCTCGCCATAGCGGCGCACGCGGATCGCGGCGGGCTTGACCTCGGCCTCGGTGCCGAAGAGCGCGCCCGCGCGCGCGGCCAGCCTGCGGCCCATGCAGTCGAGCACGACCGGAAGAAGCGGATATTCGCCAAGCTGGTCGGAGACCATGCCGAGCTTGCGGCGCAATGTCGCTGCCGTGGTTCCCGTGGAAGACATGCCCTGACCTTGTTTCCCTTCCTGCGCGTGCCTGGGAAATTCTGCACCTATAGGTCGCATGGACTTTGCTAAGAGGCCATTAACGCTATGGCCCGGAAAGGTTGCCTTTCGCGCCCGGATCGCGACGATAGGCGGCACACGGGGCAGGCCGCTCGGGACCGGCCGGACCTGCCCGCAGACAGTCAGACAACGAGGCTTATCATGGTGGAATGGTCGCGTACCTGGACGTGGATCGAGGGCGGCTGGCACGAGGGCAACGTCCAGATCATGGGGCCGCGCACGCACGGGATGTGGCTGGGCTCGGTCGTCTTCGACGGGGCGCGCGCGTTCGAGGGGGTGGCGCCCGACCTCGACCTGCACCTCGAGCGGGTGAACCGGTCGGCGGCGGCGCTGAAACTCAAGCCCTTCATGGCCGTCGGAGAGATGCTGGAGCTGGCGCAGGAGGGGATGGCGAAGTTCTCTCCCGACGAGGCGGTCTACATCCGCCCGATGTACTGGGCCGAGGAGGGTGGTTTCTTCTCCGTGCCGCCGGATCCTGAGACCACGCGCTTCTGCCTCTGCCTCTACGAGGTGCCGATGCCGCAGCCGGGGCGCAAGCTGGCGCTGACGCTGTCGCGCTACCGCCGCCCGACGATCGAAACCGCGCCGGTGAACGCAAAGGCCGCCTGCCTCTATCCGAACGGGGCGCGCGCCCTGATGGAGGCGAAGGAAAAGGGCTTCGACAACGCCATCCTGCTCGACGCCATGGGCTATGTGGCGGAACTGGCGACCGCCAATGTCTTCATGGTCAAGGACGGCGAGGTGCACACGCCCTATCCGAACGGCACCTTCCTCAACGGCGTGACGCGGCAGCGGGTCATCGCGCTGCTGAAGGCGGCAGGCGTGACGGTGCACGAGCGGCCGATCCTCTATGACGAGTTCCTGGCGGCGGACGAGATCTTCTCCACCGGCAATTATTCCAAGGTCGTGCCGGTCACGCAGATCGAGGGCCGGGAGCTGGAACCGGGACCGGTCGCGGCAAAGGCTCGGGAACTTTACTGGGCGTTTGCCCACGGCGGCCTATAGGGGGAGCGAGAGGGGCCGTCTTGGCGGCGGCCCCGCGCAACCCCACATGGGCGACATGGTGCTGACCCGTCTGAAGTCCTATCTCGATGCCGGAAGCGGCTGGCCGCGCGCGCCCGGCGACACGGTGATCTATGCCGTGGGCGACGTGCACGGGCGCGCCGACCTGATGGACGCGCTGACCGACCGCATCCGGCGGGACGCCGAGCGGCGCGAGGCGGAGCGGCGGCTGCTGGTCTTCCTCGGCGACTACATCGACCGGGGCGAGGATAGCCGGGGCGTGATCGACCGGCTGACCGACGACCCGCCGGACGGGTTCGAGCGGGTGTGCCTGCGCGGCAATCATGAGGAAGCGTTCCTCGCCTTCCTCGCGGATTCCTCGGGCGGCCCGGCCTGGTGCCGCTTCGGCGGGCTGGAGACGCTGATGTCCTATGGCGTGCTGGCGCCGGATGCGCCCGCGCCGCGCACGGCGGCGGAGTTCGAGGCGGTGCGCCTCGCGCTCTCCGCCGCGCTGCCGCAGACGCACCGCGAGTTCCTGGAGACCCTGCCCGTGCGGCACGAGGAGGGCGACTACCTGTTCGTCCATGCGGGCGTGCGGCCGGGCGTGCCGCTCGACGCCCAGACCGAACGCGACCTCACGTGGATCCGCGACGCGTTCCTGGCGCACGAAGAGCCGTTCGAGCGGTTCGTCGTGCACGGCCACACTCCGAGCGAACGCCCCCAGATCAAGCCGAACCGCATGGGCGTCGACACTGGCGCCTATCTGACGGGACGCCTTACGGCCGCGGTGCTGCACGCCGACCGGCGCACCACGCTCAGCACCTGAGGGTTGATCCCGGAATTGCCGAAACGCGCAGAGCGGGTATAAGGAAACCCGTCGCGCACAGGCTTCCGGGGAGACCCTCATCATGTGGCAGACCGCCTTGCGCCATGCCGCCGCCTTGCTGCTGCTGACGCTGGCGGCCTGCACTGGCACGCCCGCAGGCGTCGAGATCGCGGACGGGCCGGCGCTGGAGGCGCGCGCGCCGCTGCTCTACCGGCTCGGACCCGGGGACGAGGTGCGGCTGATCGTCTTCGGCGAGGACAATCTGTCGGGCACGTTTGCCGTCGATGCCGAGGGCACGCTCGCCATGCCCCTGATCGGCGCGGTGCAGGCCGCTGGGCTGAGCGTGCGGGAGCTGGAGGAGGCCGTGGCGCGGCGCCTCGCGGATGGCTACCTGCTCGATCCGAAGGTCAGTGCGCAGATCGCTGTCTATCGTCCCTACACCATTCTGGGCGAGGTCGCGCGGCCGGGAAGCTATCCCTATGCCGTGGGGCTCGGCCTGCTCGATGCGGTCGCGGCGGCAGGCGGCTACAGCTACCGGGCGCGGACGGGCGTCGTGCACATCGTGGCAGAGGGGGAGCGCGTGGCCCGAACCTACAAGGCCGCCCCGGACCTGCCGGTCTATCCGGGCGACCAGATCGTGGTGCCGGAACGCTACTTCTAGGAGACATCTGCCACCGAAAATCATCCGAAGGTTGCAAGATGCTGACACTTCGCACCTAATACGCACGTGTGGGGACAAGCCTGGGGGGCAGAAGGCCATGCGGGCGCGCAGGAAGGTCGCAGCGGTCGCCGTTGCACTGGCAATCGGGGGGCTGCCGGCCGCGGGGTTTGCTGCGGCGGCGTCCTGCGCGCCCGGCATGGCGGAAGATGTCTTCCGCGCCCATTCGGCCGGTGGGCCGCAGCTTGTCGCCCGGCTTGACGAGCTTGTGCGGGCGTGCCCGGCCGCGGCGGTGGAGATCACGGCGACTGCCTCGCGCGCGGGGCCGGCCGTGCAGGCCGCCGCGGGCGCGGGCCTGGCGCGTGCGGCCGCTGCACTGTGGACCGCCGACCGGGAGGCGGCAGCGACCGTCGCCGGCATCGTTCAGGACATGCCGGCGGGCGTCTTCTCCGGCGCCTTCTTCGCAGTCGTGGGCGTGCTTGCGGGCAAGGGGCCGGACCCGTGGCGGCCGCTGCCCGCCGGACACCCCAATCCGACGCCCGGCGGGGGGACCGGCAACGCCCCCTGCCGCCCCGGCAACTCATGGCACGACCGCGACCGGTGCGCGGCAAGCCCGCGCTGAGACCGGCGATGCGGTGTGCGGGCAGGGTCATGGCAGCAGGTCTGCTGGCGGCGGCAACGCTGGCCGGTCCAGCATGCGCAGCCGATCCCTTCGGCCTGTGGCAGACGGAGGTGCGCCCGCGCGGGGCCGAGACGCCTGCCCCCATGCGGCTCGGCCCGGTCGACGTGGCGCCCGACCTGCGCGTGGGGCTCGCGCACGACAGCAACGTCTATGCGCAAGGCGCGGGCGCGCGGTCCGACTGGCGCACCACCGTCGAGCCGCAGGTGCGGCTCGCCCTGCAGACCGGCCCACATGCGCTGGAGTTTGCGGTGCGGCTGCGCGACGTGCGGCATCGGCGCGAGGGGCGCCTCGATCACACCGATGGGGTGTTTGCAGGCACCGCGACGCTGGCCGCCGATGCGGCGACGGCACTGACGGTGATGGGGGAGGCCGGGCGGCGGCACCTGCTGCCGGGGGCGCCGGACGCAGCCGATGCCGCGGCCGAGGCCGCGCCGGTCGGCTGGGTTGCGGCCGGCGTCGCGGTGGCGCGGCGAATGGGGCGGGTGCAGGCCGGCGCAGGGGGCGGCGTCGAGGTCGTGGAGCACCGCGACGTTGCGCGTATCGGCGGCGGCCTGACGGAACAGGACTTCCGCGACCGGACCGAATGGCGGGTCAATGTGTTCGCAAGCTACGACGTGTCGCCGGACATGACCGCCTTTGCGGAGGTGGAGGGGGACCGCCGGGAGCATGGCGCGGCCGATCCGGGCGGCGTGCAGCACGATTCGCGTGCGCTGGGCATGGTCGCCGGCATGCGGGTGGAGGTTGCGGAGATCCTCGCCGCGGAGGTGCGGGGCGGCTGGCTGACCCGGCAATTCGAAGACACGGCGCTCGACGACGTGTCCGGCCTCGACGCGGGACTCGCGGTGCGCTGGCGGGCGACGCCGCTGACCGCGCTCGCGGTCGAGATCGACCGGGACGTGCTGGAGTCGGGCCTTCCGGGCGGGGCGGCCATCGTGCGCACGCGCGCGCGTCTCGGCCTCGATCACGAATTGCTGCGCACGCTGATGGTGCGGCCCGCCGTGGCCTACAGGCGCGATGCCCATGCGGGCCTGGCGCGTACCGACGAGGTCTATGCTGCGGGCGTGAAGCTCGACTACCTGGTGAACCGCAGTCTCGCCGCGGGTCTCAGCGTTTCGCACGGGCGCCGGGAATCGACCGCGCCGGGCCGCGATCACGACCGCACGGTGGCGGAGGTGCAGGGCCGTGTCCGGTTCTGAGGCCGAGGCGGATACCGCAACCGCTGCCGGCGGAACGGCCGACCTGCGCGCGGGCGTGCGCTTCCTGCGGCGGCGCGCGGGATGGATCGCTGCGGGCACGGCGCTGGGCCTTGGCGCCGCGGCGGCGGTCCTGGCGCTGCTGCCCGTCCGGTATACGGCGTCTGCGACGCTGATGCTCGATCCGCGTGCGCCGCAGGTGGTGCCTGCGGACGCGGTGTTGCCGGGCCTGAGCGGCGACCAGGCGACCATCGACGGTGAGGTGGAGGTGCTGCGTTCCCGCATGCTGGCGGAGGCGGTGGCGGCGCGGGTGGATGTCCCGCCCGCGGGCCCGGGGGCGCGTGCGCGTGCGGCGGCGGTGCTGGACCGCCTGCTCGGATTCGGACCGCTGCCTTCAGCGCCTGCGGCGACGGGCGCAGACGCCGCCGAGGTGGTGCAGGCCGGACTCGACGTCCGCCGCGAGGGGCTGACCCGCGTGATCAGGGTCGCCTTCACCCATTCCGATCCGGTCGCGGCGGCAGACATCGCGAACACGGTGGCCGGAACCTATGTCGCCGCGCAGGAGGAGGCGAAGACCGCTGCGACACAGGCCGCCAACGCGGTGCTGGCCGAGCGGGTCGCCGCGCTGCGCGCCGACGTCGAAGCGGCGGAGCGTGCGATCACCCGCTTTCGGACGGAGAACGGGCTTTCCGGCACGGCGGGCGAGGCGATCACGGAGCAGCAGATCAGCGAGCTGAACGCGCGGCTGGTCCTGGCGCGGGCCGAAACGGCGGAACAGGCGGCGAAATACCGGCAGGTCGCGCGCCTTCTCGACACCGGCGGGGCAGCGGACACGGTGGCGGACGTGCTGGCCTCGCCCGTGATCGCGCAGTTGCGCCAGCAGGAGGCGGCGATCGCGCGCGAGGAGGCGGAGCTTGCCACGCGCTATGGCGACCGGCATCCGCGCCTTCTGAAGGTGCGGGCCGAGCGCGCCGATCTGGCCGAACGCATCCGGGACGAGGCAGGCCGGATCGTTGCTAACCTGCGGAACGAACTGGCAGTTGCCCAGAGCCGGGAAGCCTCGCTCGCCCGCAGCCTGGAGGCGCTGAGCGTGCGCGAGGGGGAAAACGACGCCGCCGCCGTCGGCCTGCGGGAACTGGAGCGCAAGGCGGAAGCCGCGCGGCAGATGTACGGGGCGGTGCTGGCCCGCTTCCTCGAGACGCGCGAGGCCGCCGGGACCGAACGCGCGGATGCCCGCATCCTCTCGCCCGCCGCGGTGCCCACACGGCCGACCGGGCCGCCGGTGCCGCTGGTGCTGGCGCTTGGCGGGCTGTTCGGCCTCCTGGCGGGCACCGGAGCGGGCGCAGCGGCCGACCGGCTGGTGGCGGGTTTCCGCACCGCGGTGGAGGCGGAACGGGTGCTGGGGATGCCCTGCCTGGGCGGTATTCCGGAGCTTCGGGCGCGCGACCGCCGGGTCGGCGGCAAGGCGCTCTCGCCTGCGGACTACCTCGTGGCGCGGCCCTTGTCGGGGTATGCGGAGGCGGTGCGCGGGCTGAGGACGGCGGTCGCCTTCTCGGCGCGCGGCGGCGCGGGCGGGGTGAAGGTGATCGCGGTCACCTCATCGCTGCCGGAGGAGGGCAAGACGACGCTCTCGGTCTCGCTGGCGCGGTCCGCGGCACTGGCAGGTCTGGGCACGCTGCTGATCGACGCCGACCTGCGGCACCCGCGCGTGGCCGCCGCGCTGGGTGCGGAGCCGCAGGCGGGTCTCGGCGACTATCTTTCGGGACGGACGGCCTTGCTCGATGCGCTGTTCACGGACACGGCGACCGGGCTGCGCGTGCTTCCTGTCGCGGGCGGCATGGAGACCACGCCCGACGTGCTGGGGACCGAGGCGATGACGCGCCTGATGGCGGCGTGCCGGCAGACCTTCGACCTCGTCATCATCGACACGCCGCCGATCCTGCCGGTCGTCGACGCGCGCCTCGTCGCCGCGCACGCGGACGCCATGGTCTTCGCGGTCCGGGCACTCGCCACGCCGCGCGCGACGGTGCGCCAGGCGCTCGCCCGGCTGGGACCGGAGGCGCCGGTCGCGGGGCTTGCCCTGACGCGGGTCGACGTGCGTGCGCAGGCTCTCCACGGGGAGACTGACACGGGCTACGGCTATCCGCCCTATACCCGCTATTACGATGGTTGAACGGGTCCTTGCCGGTGTTGCCGGCCTCGCGGCGGTGGCGCTGGCGGCGGCGCTGAGCGTGGCTCCGGCGGTGCGGCCGGCGGCGGGGACCGAAGCCGCGGCGGTCGAGCGTGTGCGCGACGCGCCGCGCGATGCGCGCGGGTGGGTTGCGTTGGCGCAGGCGCGGATGGCGGAGGCCGGGTGGGACAGCCGGGCCGGGGCGGGCTTGCGCGAAAGCTACCGGGCCGGCCCGCGGGATGCCCGCGCAGGGTTTCGGAGGCTGGCGCTGATCCTGCCGTTCTGGCCGCTCATGGGGACAGACGTGCGTGCCGCCGCGCTTGCAGAACTCGAAGCGCTCGCGGCCTGGCCGGAGGCGGCGGGCGTCACGCGCGGGTTCCTGCACGACCCCGCGGTCTGGCCTCACGTCTGCGCGCTGCCGGACCCGGACCGGGCGCGGGTCATGGCGCTGTCGCGCGCGCTCTCGGTGCGGCGTGCCGTCGAACCTGCCTGCCCCGCCTGAGCGAGGCCGAGGCCGAAGAGCACGGCGAAAAGGCCGCCGACAGCGGGAAGGGTCAGGGGCTCGTCAGCGAGCCCGTGCAGCGCCATCTGCAGCGCCGCCGCGCAGGCCAGCAGCGGGAGCGGATGACCGTGCTGGCGGGAGAGGGCACCCGCGCAAGAGAGTGCAAGCCGCGCCAGCGACGCCAGCAGCAGCGCGAAAACCGGAAGTCCGAGGGCGAGCGCCGCCCCGATCCATGCCGAATGGGCCCGGTCCCACAGGACGTGCGGCATCAGGGCCGGCGGCAGGTAGGGTGCGGCCGCGTCCGCGAAGCTGGCAAGGCCGATGCCGGTCCATGGCGCTTCGGCGAGCGCGGCAAGGCTTGCGCTCGTCAGCGCGAGGCGCGTCGCGAGCGCATCGGCCGCACCGGGAAGGCGGTCGAGGAGAGGGTTCGACAGGGCGAGAAGGAGCGCGGCGAAAAGGCCGCAGCCCATCAGCAGGGGACGGCGCAGGCGTGGGACCTGCCAGGCGATCACGCCCGCCTGAAATGCAAGGGCTATGCCCGCCGCGGCGATCCCCGCGCGCGAGCCGGTCAGCAGCAGTGCCGCGGTGAGCGCGAGCAGGCCCGCGGCGAGGAGCGGCGCGCGTACCTGCCCGCGCGCGGACGACACGTGCAGGTACGCGATGCCGGCCAGCACGGTGAGCCCGGCAAAGGCCGCGAAATCGTTGCGATTGACGAAGGTCGCGGTCAGCGCGCCAGGATAGGCCCATTTTGCCATGTGCAGGACCGTGGCGTTTCCCGTGGCGAACACTGCAAGGCCGTAAAGCGCGACCGTGACGCCGGAGACGATCAAGGCGGCAAGCAGCAGGCGAGCGCTTGCCAGGTCGCGCGCGGCGAGCAGCGTCGCCGCGAACGCCGCGGCATGGCCGAGCCAGGTGAGGAGGGCACCGGACGCGCCCTCCCCCGTGAGCGCGATCCGGCCCAGCGGCTTCGTGCCGAGCACGGCGGAGGCGTCGAGATGGGCGGGATGCGTCCAGGGTCCGGGCGGGAGCGGGAGATGCTGAACGACCGGCCAGAGGAGAACGAGCGCGAGCCCGGCGAACGGCCACCGCGGCAGGGCGCGCGGCCGATGCGCAGCCGCGGGGGGACCAAGCGCGATGAGCAGCGCCGCCAGACCCTGCATGACGGCGAGCAGCAGGGCGGGTAGCGGCGGCGCGCTGCCGAGCGGCAGGGGGGCGAGCAGCAGGCACGCGCACAACAGGGCAAGGCCGGCCGCGCCGAAGAGAGCTTGCAGGGATTTCCGCTTGCACGCCATGCGCGAATGAATAGCATCGTATGCAACCAAAAGACATGGGGATGCGCCTTCAGACCAGCGGCCCGACGGTTGCCGCTGAGGTCCCTCCCTAGGGGTGGGGCGGAAAGGAGCATCGTGGCGGGCAGGCACATGGCTGCCGCCGTCGGAGGGGCCGCCGGAACCGGCGGTGCCGGGGGGGCGGCGTATGGGCAGGAGAGGGACACCCCGGGCCGTAGCGCGGCGGAGGGTGCCCCGGGGGCGGTCTGCGCGTGCGCCGTTCGGTGGCCCGCGCGGATCAGGGCAGGGCTGCGTGCCTATCCGGCGGTTCTTCTGGGGCTGACGGATGCGGTGGCGATCCTCGCGGCAGGAGCGGCGGCGCGCGGGCTCTACAATGTGGCGGTGCTGGGCGAGGCGTTCGGGGCAGGCCAGACCGCGGTCGCAGGTGCGGTGGTCGTGCTCGCCTACCTGGCCGTGGCGCGGGCGCGCGGTGTGTTCGACGTACGCGACTACAACCCCTACCGCTTCGCCTATGGGCGGGTCGCGGGCAGCGTGTTCGTGGCCATGCTGATCGCAGTCGCGGTACTGTTTCTCGCAAAGCTGACGGATGGCGTGTCGCGCGGCTGGATCGCGGGATGGGCGGCGCTGGCGGTCGCAGGCGTGCCGGCAGTGCGGTTCGGCGTGTTCTCCCTGCTGCACGGGCCGGACGGGCGGCGGCGTCTGCTGGCGCAGCGCGCGCTTGTCGTTGCGGAGACGCAAGGCCTGGCGCAGCAGGCGGCGGGCGCGCTCGGCATTTCCCGCGACGTTGCGGTGGCCGAGGCGCTGACCCCGTGCGCGGCGGGTGGCGTGGCGGCGCTCGTCGCGCGGGTGCGTGCGGGGGTGGCGGCCCACATGCTGGACGAGGTCGTGGTGGCGGCCACCCCGGACCGGATGAAGGCGGCGCGCGCGTTGGCCGAGGCGCTCGGCGACCTTCCCGTCCAGGTGCGGGTCTGCGTCACGGGAACGGGCTTGCGCGCGCGCGGTGCGCGGCTGCTGGACGGAGGTGCGGTCGAACTGTCGCTGGCGCAGGGGCCGCGCGGGCGGCTCGGCTATCTGGTCAAGTCGCTGGGCGACCGGGTGCTGGCGGCAGTTCTGCTGGTGCTGCTCGCGCCCGTCCTGGCGGCGATCGCGCTCGCCATCCGGATCGAGGGGCGGGGGCCGGTGCTGTTCTCGCAAGCGCGCCACGGCTTCAACGAGAATGTCATCCGCGTCTGGAAGTTCCGAACGATGACCGTGGTCGAGGATGGGCCCGTGATTGCGCAGGCGCGCGTGGGCGACCCGCGGATCACCGGTGTGGGCAGGGTGCTGCGGCGGCGCAGCCTCGACGAGTTGCCGCAACTCTGGAACGTGCTGAAGGGCGAGATGTCGCTGGTCGGCCCGCGGCCCCACGCCATCGCGCACAATTCCGCCTATGGCCGCATGATCGCGCGCTATGCCGGACGCCACCGGGTCAAGCCCGGCATCACCGGGTGGGCGCAGGTCCAGGGCTTCCGCGGCGAGACGCGCGACGTGGCGGCCATGCAGGCGCGGATCGCTTGCGACCTTCATTACATCGAGAACTGGTCGCTGCTGCTCGACCTGCGCGTCCTGTTCCTGACGGTTCTCGTCGCCTGGCGACAGGAGGGCGCGCGATGAGCGGCGCGGGCCGGAAGACCGCCCTGATCACGGGCGTGACGGGACAGGACGGGGCGTGGCTCGCGCGGCTGCTGCTCGACAAGGGGTACACGGTACACGGGGTCAAGCGGCGGGCCTCGTCCTTCAACACGGGCCGTATCGACGATCTCTACGTCGATCCGCACGAGGGTGAGACTCGGTTCCGCCTGCACTATGGCGACATGACGGACGCGACGAACCTGATCCGGCTGGTGCAGGAGACGCAGCCCGACGAGATCTACAATCTCGCGGCGCAAAGCCACGTGATGGTGAGCTTCGAGACGCCGGAATATACCGCCAACGCGGACGCGCTGGGGCCCTTGCGCCTGCTGGAAGCGATCCGGATCCTGAAGATGGAGGAAAGGGTGCGCTTCTACCAGGCCTCCACCTCGGAGCTTTACGGCAATGCCGGCGAGACGCCGCAGACGGAAGCGACGGCGTTCGCGCCGCGTTCGCCCTATGCGGTGGCCAAGCTCTATGCCTACTGGATCACGGTGAACTACCGCGAGGCCTACGGGCTCCATGCCTCGAACGGCATCCTCTTCAACCACGAGGGGCCGACGCGGGGGGAGACCTTCGTCACCCGCAAGATCACGCGCGCCGCGGCGGCCATCGCGGCGGGGCGGCAGGGGTGCCTCTACCTCGGCAACCTCGATGCGCGGCGCGACTGGGGCCATGCGCGCGACTATGTCGAGGGGATGTGGCGCATCCTGCAGCAGGACGCGCCCGGCGACTATGTGCTGGCGACGGGCGAGACGCACAGCGTGCGCGCGTTCGCGGAGGTGGCCTTCGCGCGGGCGGGGCTGGCGCTCGACTGGCGGGGGCGCGGCGTGGAGGAGCGGGGCGTCTGCCGGGCGACGGGGCGTACGCTCGTGCGCGTCGACCCGCGCTATTTCCGGCCCGCCGAGGTCAATGCCCTGCAGGGCGATGCGGTGCGTGCGCGCGAGGTGCTCGGCTGGCGGCCGAAGACGCGGTTCCGCGACCTGGTGCACGAGATGGTCGATGCCGACATGGCCGCACTCGCCGGTGGCGCAACGATGCAGGACGCGCCTGCCTTTGCCGATGAGTGAGGTCATCTTCCCGCTGAAGGGCCGCCGGATCTGGGTCGCGGGCCACGCCGGCATGGTGGGGCGCGCGCTTGTCCGCAGGCTGGAGGCGGAGCATTGCGAGGTTCTGACCGTCGCGCGGGCCAGGCTGGACCTGCGCGATCCGGACGCGGTGTCTGCCTGGATGCGGGCGGAGCGGCCAGACACCGTCTTCCTGGCGGCGGCGCGCGTGGGCGGCATCCTCGCCAACACGGCTGCGCCCGTCGACTTCCTGCACGACAACCTGACGATCGCGGCGAGCGTCATGCGGGCCGCGTGGGCGGAGGGGGTGGGAAAGCTGCTGTTCCTCGGCTCCTCCTGCATCTATCCGCGCGCCGCTCCCCAGCCGATCCCGGAAGAGGCGCTGATGACCGGGCCTCTCGAACCCACGAACCGCTGGTACGCGCTGGCCAAGATCGCGGGCGTGTGGCTGGGCCAGGCCTATCGGGAGCAGTACGGGGCGGATTTCGTCAGCGCGATGCCGACGAACCTCTATGGGCCCGGCGACAATTTCGGGCTCAGGACGGCGCACGTGTTGCCGGCGCTGATCCGCAAGGCGCACGAGGCGAAGCTGGCGGGCGCGCGGCGGCTGACGATCTGGGGCACCGGCAAGCCGTTGCGCGAATTCCTGTTCGTGGACGACGCGGCGGATGCCTGCGTGCACCTGATGACGCACTATTCCGACGCCGCCCCGGTCAATGTGGGCAGCGGGCAGGAGGTCGCGATCCTTGATCTTGCCCGTACCGTCGCGGCTGTCGTGGGCTTTGCGGGCGAGATCGCGACCGATCCCGCCAAGCCGGACGGTGCGCCGCGCAAACGGCTCGACACCGCGGTCATGGACGGGCTGGGCTGGCGTGCGCGGGTCTCTCTGATAGAGGGGATCGAGGCGACATACCGCGCCTTCCTCGACGGCGACTGGCGCGACGGCGACAGGTTCCGCATCGCGTGAGCGCGGCAGGGGCAGGCGCGGCGGTACGTGCGCGAGGGAGCTTCTGCTGGCGCGCGGCGCTGGCGTTCGTGCTGCCGCTCGGCATGGCGGCGAAGGTGCAGGCGGGGGGAGAGCTGTTCGGGGCGGAGATCGCCGCGCTCGTGGTGCTGCCGGTGCTGCTGCTGACGGACGGGCGGCGGACGCTCGGGGGCGGCGGCGGGCTGCTGCTGGCGCTGGCGGGGGTGTGGCTCGCGGGGCAGGTGGCGACCGACCTCGCGGTGGGGGCGCCATCCGCCAACATGGCGAAGGGCGCTGCCCGGGTCGTGATGCTCGCGGTGCTGCTGGCGGTGTTCCTGGCGCTGATCCGGGGGCGGGCGCGGATGGCGGGGTGGGCGGCGCTGGGGCTCGGCGCGGGGCTGGCGCTCCAGACGCTCGCCGATCCGGACGCGCTGCAACGGGCGCTGCCGGTCAAGTTCGGCTATGGCCCGGCGCTGTTGCTGGCTGTGGGGGGTGCGTGCGCGCTCTGCCGGGTGCCGCGGTGGCTGCGGGCAGCGGCGTTCGCGGGCGTTGCGGCGCTGGCGCTGGGGGAGGGCGCGCGCAGCCTCGCGCTCATCGCCGTGCTCGCAGGCGTGGCGGAGGCGGTGCGGCCGCGCGCGGCCGGTGCGGAGTGGCGGCGCCTTGTGCTGGGTGCGGTTCTTCTCGCGCTCGCCGGCGGGACGTTCGCGGCAGGATACGGTGCGCTCGCGGGGGCGGGCGCGCTGGGGCCGGAGCAGCAGGCGAAACATGCCCGCCAGGCGGGCTCCGACCTCGGCCTGCTGGCCGGGCGGGGCACGGTGCTGGCGGGGCTCGAGGCGCTGGCAGAGAACCCCTGGCTCGGGCGCGGGTCGTGGGCGCGCGACCGCGAGAGCCAGATCGCGCACCTGCGCCTGCTGGCCGAAGCGGGCGTGCCGGTCGACCTGGAAAGGCCGGTGGCGGAGGGGCGCGTGGTCGCACACTCCCACCTCGTCGGAAGCTGGCTGGAAGGCGGGATATTGGCTGCGCCGTTCTGGATCGCGGCGCTGTGGCTCTGCGTACGGGGGCTGGCGCGCGTGGCGGGGGGACGGGCGGGCGTGCTGGCCCCGCTCGCGATCGTCGCGGCGCTGACGCTGGGCTGGGACGTGCTGTTCTCGCCCTTCGGGGCGGAAGCGCGGATCAAGGCGGCGTTCGCGCTGGCCGTGCTGGTGAGCGTTCGGGAGGGGGCGCGGGCGTGAGGGTGAGCGTGGTCACGATCTCGTTCAACCAGGGCCGGTTCCTGCGGCACGCGCTGGCGAGCGTCAGGGCACAGAAGGGCGTGGAGGTCGAGCATATCCTCGTCGATCCGGGCTCCACCGACGGCAGCCGGGAGGTCGTGGCCGAGGCGGCGGCGCGCGGCGCGGTCGCGGTGCTGGAGCCGGATTCGGGCCCGGCCGACGGGCTCAACAAGGGGCTGGCGCGGGCAAGCGGGGAGGCGGTCGCCTTCCTCAATGCCGACGACATGCTGCTGCCCGGCGCGCTCGCCGCGGCGGTGACGGCGTTGCAGGCGCGCCCGGGCGCGGCGTGCGTCCACGGCCATGCCCGGCTGATCGACGGGGCGGGCAAGCGGATCGGGACCGCGCGGGCGACGCCCCTCTCGGTGCGCGGCTACTTCCGGGGATGGGCGACCATCGTGCAGCCCGCCATGGTCTTCCGGACGCAGGCGGTGCGCGGGGCGGGCGGCTTCAACGCGCAGAACCGGATTGCGTGGGATGCCGAACTGATCCTGGCGATGCTGGCGGAGGACGCGCGCTTCGACATGGTGGGCGGGGAGTGGGCGGCGTTCCGCCTGCACGGGGAGGGGATTACAGGGTCGGGCAGGTTCCGCGCCGCGCACGACGCCTGGGTGCGCGCGGCCTTCGCGCGGGAATGGGGGCGGCCCTGGGACTGGCGCGATACGGCGCTGCTGAAGGCCGGGCGCGCGGTGAAATGGGCGCGCGATCCCATGCACTACGCGCGCCGTCTTCTGGACCTGGCAGGGGACGGGGCTTGAGCGCGGGCGCGGTCTTGCGGATGCGGGCGCGGCGGGCCGTGTGGCGCCATCCGGTGCTCTTCCAGCCGCTCTACCGGGCGCTGGCGCGTGCGCCGCACCTGGCGGTGGGGCGGGAGACGAAACTCGTCGTGGAGGGGTTCCCGCGCAGTGGCAACAGTGTGTTCGTGACGGCGCTCGTCCATGCGGGGGTTTCGCCCAACGCCATCGCGCACCACACCCATGCAGCGGCGCAGGCGATCGCGGGCGTGCGCCGGGGGCTGCCGGTCTGCGTCCTGCTGCGGGAGCCGGAGGGGGCCATCCGCTCCCTCGCCGTCCGTCACGGCGCGCCCGTCAGGGAGATCGCGCGCGACTGGCTGAGCTTTCATGCAGGCGTCGAAACGGTCGGGCATGGAGTGCTGCTGATCCCCTTCGAGACCGCGGTCGGCGATCCGGCGGCGGGCTGCGCGGCGCTCAACCGGCGCTTCGGACTGGGCCTCGCGGTACCGGAGGACGGGGCGGCCTGGCGGGCGGCGATGGCGGCGGACGTGGCGGCGCTGGAGGCCGACCGGCTGCGCGTAAGCCTGCCGGATGCGGAGAAGGAGAGGGCGAAGGCTGGGGTGGACCTGACGGACTGCGCGGATCTGCTCGCCCGCTGCCGCGCAGTTCATGCACGG
This sequence comes from Futiania mangrovi, assembly GCF_024158125.1. Classification (NCBI taxonomy): domain Bacteria; kingdom Pseudomonadati; phylum Pseudomonadota; class Alphaproteobacteria; order Futianiales; family Futianiaceae; genus Futiania; species Futiania mangrovi. The sequence goes on from NZ_JAMZFT010000001.1 coordinate 602,601, forward strand.
CTCCATGCGCGCGCCGTTCAGGAGATGAGGGCGCTGGCGGCCCCGGCGGCGAGGTAGGCAGCGGCCCACGCCGCGAGAAAGAGCACCGCCGCCAGCGCCGCCACCCCCCCGGCGCCCGCGAGGGGCGGCTTGCGCGGCAGGGAGAGCGCGTAGACCAGGACCTCCGCGGCTGCGAAACCGGCCATGACGGCAGCGGCGAGATGCGCTGGCGGCAGCGCGCCGGCAAGCTTCAGTGCGAAGATGCAGCCAATGCCGATATGCGCGATCCCGGCGTTGGCAATCGCGCGGGCCCGGTTCGCAGCAGCGAGCCCTTGCGACCTGATCTGGAAGGGCACGGTGAGCACGACGGGCAGGACGAGTACGGCGAGCAGCCATGGGTCGGGCGCGGCGTGCCCGCCCGTCCACACCGTCAGCAAGAGCCCGCCCGCACCCATCAGCAGCCCGGCGCCGATCCCGGTCAGCGGCCATAGGCGGGAGAGGGTCTGGCTGGCGAGGGCCGCAGATGCGTTCGATCCTTGCGCGGCGCGGGCTTGCGCCGTCTCCACCGCGACGGAGCCCGCCACGAGCTGCACCCCCTGGCGCAGCAGTCCTGTGAGCGTCCGCGCCGCGGCGAAGGTGACGAGAACGGCCGGGCCAGCGCCCAGCATGGCGAGCAGGACGACCGGGACGTGACGTGTACCCACGCCGGCTGCGGCGATCATCGCGAAGGGCGGAAGGCGGCGGAGGTGACGCGCGGCCTCGCGGCCCTCCGGCCAGCCGGGCCGCCAGCGCACGTCCGGGGCATGGCGGCGAAGAGTTGCTGCGAGCAGAAGGGCACCGAGCGCCGCGTGGGCGAGCATCATCGCCGCCGCTGCGGCCGCAGGGCCCCCGCCTGCGCCGAGAACCGCCGCGGTGCCACACATGGACGCGAGCCGCACGAGTACCTGCCCGCGCAGGAAGGCGCCGTGCCGCCCGTTGGCGCGCAAGGGGCCTGCGAGCGCGGCAAGGAGTCCCGGCATCGGCATCGCCGCGGCCAGAAGTGCGAAGGCGAGGCCCGCCTCGCCCAGGGCGAGCGTGCCCGGCGCAAGCCATGCCGGGGCGCCACCGGCCGCAATGAGCGCGCCCACGCCGGCCGCGACGAGAAGGGTGAGCGCGAGACAGGCAATCGCGCCGGTCAGCACGAGGGAGAACAGCCGGGCATGGCGTGCCTGCCGCCCGCGCGCGCGGGCGAAATGCAGCGCGCTCGCCCCGTAACCCGAAAGACCCGCATCGAGCAGCGCGGCAAAGCTCGCCGCGGCAAGAAGACGCAGCCAATCGCCATATGCAGCCGTCCCCCACGCCCAGAGGAAGACCGGCAGAAGCACGAGCTGTTCCGCCGAGCGCAGTCCGAGAAGCACCGCGTTCAGACGCACAAGCGATGCAACGCGCCTTCCCGGTTCGGCTGGCATGTCAAGGCGATGCAAGCAAAATCCCCTATTGAAAAAGAATAAATATATGTCAGTCTCGCTGACGAAAGCATACCAATGTATAATGTAATGTGAAATTTCAAGCATAGCGAAGTGCCTGGAGGGGGGGATGCGGATCGTTCACGTGATCGCGACGCTGGCGGCAGCGCACGGCGGGCCTCCGCGTGCATGTATCGGCATGGCGCGGGCACTCGTTGCGCGCGGTCATACGGTGTCCATCGAGACCACCTCCATCGCGATGACGCCCGGCGATCGCGCCATGTGCGCCGCATTGCGGGCGGAGGGGATCGCCGTGGGCTGCCATGCGCCCGCGTGGCCGCAGCGTTGGGCGCGCTCTCCCGGGCTGGCGGCGGCGGTCGCGCGCGCGGCGGAAAGCGCCGACGTCCTGCACTGCCATGCCTTGCACCTGCATCACGACCTTGCCGCATGGCGGGCTGCGCGGCGCATGGGCGTGCCGCTGGTGCTGACGCCGCATGGCGGCCTGTCTGCGCATGTCCGGAGGCGGGGCCGGGCGCGCAAGGCGCTCGCCGGGGCGCTGTTCCAGCGGGAGATGCTGGCGGGCGCCGCGGCGCTGCATTGCCTCGGCCCAGCGGAGGCGGCGGACCTCGCAGCCCTGGGATTCGGGGGCCGGGTGGCAGTGGTGCCGCCGCTCGTCGATGCGGCTGAGGAGGCGGTGCCCCGGGGCCGCTTCCGGGAGCGTTTCGGTATTGCGGAGGCGGTGCCGCTGGTGCTGTTCCTCGGCCGGTTGGCACCGGGCAAGGGTGTGGAGGCGCTGGTGCAGGCGTTCGCGCAAGCGGCGCAGGGCCAGGGGGACGCGGTGCTTGTACTCGCCGGGCCCGACTTCGGTGCTGCGGCAGGGGCGCAGGCTGCGGCGGAGGTGGCGGGCCTCGGTAGCCGGGTCATCCTGACCGGCGCGCTCGACCGGCGGACTTGTGCGGAGGCGCTGGCGGATGCGGATGTCTTCGCGCTGCTGTCGGAGGGGGAGAGCTTCGGAATTGCGGCGCTCGAGGCGATGGCGGCGGGCGTGCCCGTACTGCTGAGCCCGCAGGTGCCGCTCGCCGCGGTGGCGGAGGCAGCCGGCGCGGGGCTGGTCGCAGGGCACGGAGACGCAGGGGAGGCGCTCGCCCACCTGCTTTCCGATGCAGGGAGGCGTGGGGAGATGGGTCAGGCAGGCCGGCGACACGTGCTGGCGCACCATGGGCGGGACGCCGTGGGCGCAGAACTCGAGACGCTTTATGCCCGCGTGATTGCGGACCGGAGGGTGCGCAATGCAGCCTGAAAGCGAGCCAGTCCAACGCGCGCCGCGCATTCCCGTTTCCGTGATCGTCCTGACACGGAACGAGGAGAAGAACATCGCCTTCTGCCTCGACAGCCTCGGCGCGTTCGCCGAGGTCTTCGTGGTCGATTCCGCAAGTACCGACGATACCGTCGCGATTGCAGAGGCGAAGGGCGCAACCGTCGTGCCCTTTGTTTGGAACGGGCGCTATCCGAAGAAGAAGCAATGGGCGCTGGAGAACTGCCCGGCGGCGCACGACTGGGTGCTGTTCGTCGATGCGGACGAGCAGGTGACACCGCGGCTGGCGCATGAGATCGGCGGGATCGTCGCGCAGGGCGGACCGCACGTGGGGTATTTCGCGGCCTTCGACTATGTGTTCATGGGGCGCGTCCTGCGGCACGGGCGCCGGGTACACAAGCTGGTCCTGTTCCGCCGTGGCAAAGGCCGGTTCGCGGAGGTCGACGACCTCGAGGCGCAGAACATGTGGGAGGTCGAGGGGCACTATCAGCCGCGGATCGACGGCAGCGTCGGGCGGCTGCGCGCGACGATGCTGCACCGCGACCACGACCTGCTGTTCCACTATTTCGAGCGGCACAACCGCTACTCCGACTGGGAGGCGGTCGTGCGGGAAAAGCATGCGGTGACCGGCGAGATCGAAACGCAGGAGCCCGCCCGCGCCCTGCTGAAGCGGGTATTCTCGCGGATACCGTTCCGCGGGTTCGCCGCGTTCCTGGACTCCTACGTGTTGAACTTCGGCATGCTCGACGGGCGGGCCGGATTCCACTACGCGGTCGCCCGCGGTGTCTATTACTGGCAAGTCGGGCTGAAGCAGCGCGAATGGCGCGCCTGGGCGCGCGGAGGTGCCGAATGAGGCGCACGGCCGCCCGCGCTGTCAAACTGGTCTGGCTGCTCGGCGTGCCGTCATGGCGGCGGGCCCTGCGCGCTGGGGTGGCGGCGGCGGTCGAACATGCGCCGATGCTGCGCGAAGGCGCCTGGCGCACGGTGGTCGACGTGGGCGCCAACCGCGGCCAGTTCGCGCTGGCCGCCCGCGCGGTACTGCCGGGGGCGCGGATCTTCTCGCTCGAACCGATGGAGGAGGCGCAGGCGGTCTGGCGCGGACTTTTCGCAGAGGACGCCGCCGCGACGCTGATCCCCGTGGCGGCGGCGGCAGAGGCGGGAGAGGCGCGGTTCTTCCTGTCGCGGTCGCCCGATTGCTCCTCCCTGCTGCCGATCGGGGAGGGACAGGTGCGGCGGTTTCCGGGAACGGGTGCGGCAGGCTGCCGCCACGTGCAGGCCGCGCGTCTCGACGGGGTGCTGGCGATGGCGGACCTCGTGCCCCCCGTGCTCCTCAAGATCGACGTGCAGGGTGCCGAACGCGAGGTGCTGGAAGGCGCTGGCGATCTTCTTTCCGCGATCCGGGACGTATGGGTCGAAGCCTCCTTCGAGGCGCTTTACGATGGGCAGGCGCTTGCGGGCGAGGTGGCCGGGTGGCTGGGCGCGCGCGGCTTCCGGCTGACGGCGGTGCGCAACCCGGTCACGGTGAGCGGCGGGGTGGTGCAGGCTGATCTGTGCTTTCGCCGCGAGGGGGGCGCATGAGCGCGGACGCACCGCCCGCCTTTATCGTCGGCCTCGCGCGGTCGGGGACGACATGGCTTGCCCATGCGCTGGACAGTCACCCGGACATCGCGGTTCTGGGCGAAACGGCGGCGATGGGACGCCTGCACCCGGGTACCGAGGGACCGCTGCCGCCGCACCGGGCGCGCGCCTACATGGAGGGAATCGCGGCGCGGTCGCGCGCGCTCTACGAAGCCGAGATGGCGTTCGCTGCGCAGGAGACGGCGCGCGCGGGGCGCGCGGCGCGGCTGACCCCGCCCGTGCCGCTGGCGCCGGAAGATCGCACGGCGGCGGCGCTGTTTCCGCGGGCACTCGCCGCCGTGGCGCAGGCGCAGGGCAAGGCGCGTGCCGTCGAGAAGACACCGCATCACCTGATCTGGCACCGGCGCATCGCGCGGACCTTTCCCGACGCCCGCTTCGTGGTCTGTCTGCGCGACCCCTACGCGGCGATGCTGTCCTACAAGCACCAGGGCGACCGGCGGGGCCGGGAGGGACGTGCGGCGGCGCGGAGCTATCACCCCATCGGCTTCGCGCTGGTCGCGCGGGCGAGTTTCAAGGCCGCGCGGACCCTGCTGGCGGAGCGGGGCGACCGGGTGCTGCTGGTGCGCGACCGGGAGATTGCGGAGGCGCCGGGGGAGGTGCTGGCGCGCGTGCAGCACTTCCTGGGCGCGGAGGTGCGCGCCCTGACTCATGCGCCGGTCAATTCGAGCTTTCCGGAAGGGGCGCGGCCCGGCCTCGCGCCTGCCGACATCTTCTGGCTGAACCTGATCGCGCTGCCGTCGGCACGCTGGTACGGGGTGCGGCGGCGGGCATCGGGTGCAGGCGTGCGGGAGGTTGCCGCCTCTCTCGCGGCGGCTATCCCCTGGGCGGTCTTCACGGCAGGGCTCAAGCGGCGCGAGCAGACGATGGGCTTCGCGGCCTATGTCCGCGGCTGGGTGGCGGGCGGGTGAGCGGGGAGGCCCCCATGCGCTTCGGCTGGACGGATGCGGAGACGCCCGCCGCGCATGCCTATCTCGCGCCGGCAGTGCTGCGCGCACTCGATGCCCACGCGCCGGGCTGGCGGCGGGGCAGGCGGCTGCTCGACGCGGGCTGCGGGAACGGGGCGCTGGCGGCGCTGCTGGCGGAGGGGGGCGCGGACGTTCTGGGCGTCGACCCGGCGGACGATGCGGTCGCCATGGCGCGGACGCGGGCGACGGCGGCGCGGTTCGAGGTGGGCTGCGCGGGCGCGGCCCTCGCGGCGCGGGAAGGGGCGTTCGACGCGGTGCTCGCGGTCGAGGTGATCGAGCATGTCTACGATCCGCAGGGTTTCGCGGAAGCCTTGCGCGCCATGCTGAAGCCCGGCGGCGTCGCGATCCTGACGACGCCCTATCACGGGTACTGCAAGAACCTGGCGCTGTCGCTCGCCGGTGCATGGGACCGGCACCACCATCCGGGCACGCTGCACGGGCATATCAAGTTCTTCTCCCGCCCGACGCTGGCCGCGGTGCTGGAGGCGGGCGGGCTGGCGGTCGTGGAGACGCGCAGGCTGGGCCGCATCCCGCCGCTGGCGAAATCGCTGCTGGCGGTGGCGCGCGCGCGATGAGGCGGCTGAAGCTGCTGGTCCACGGGGTGAACTATCCCCCGGACATGCTTGGAATCGCGAAATATACAGGCGAGATGTGCGCCTGGCTCGCGGCGCGGGGGCACGAGGTGGCGGTCGTGACCGCGCCGCCGCACTACCCGGCATGGAAGGTGCCCGACGGCTGGCCGAAAGGGTGGCACGAGGAGTGGCGGGACGGCGTGCGCACGATCCGCTGCCCGGTCCATGTCCCGGGGCGGCCGGGGGCGGCGGGCAGGCTGCTGCACCAGGCGAGTTTCGCAGGCGCGAGCGCGCGGCCCCTGCTGCGTGCTGCGCGGTGCATGAGGCCGGACGCGGTCATGGGCATCGCGCCCGCCACGTTACCCGTACCGCTGGTGCGCCTCGCCGCACGGACAAGCGGGGCGGCAAGCTGGCTGCATGTGCAGGATCTGGAGGCCGACGCGGCGTTGGGGCTGGGGATGCTGCCGCTCTGGCTCGGGCGCGCTGCGAGGGCGGGGGAGCGGTGGCTGCTCACGGGCTTCGACCGGGTGAGCGCGATCACACCCCCCATGGCGGACCGGCTGGCGGCGAAGGGCGTGGCGCGGGACAGGCTCTCGCTGTTCGGCAACTGGGTCGACACGGCCACGATCCGCCCGGATGTGGACGGCGGCGCGTTCCGCGCGGCTTGGGGCGCGCGGGCGGGGACGGTTGTCGCGCTCTATGCCGGGAGCATGGGGGAAAAGCAGGGCCTCGGCGTGCTCGCGGAGGCCGCGCGGGTGCTGAAGGACCGTGGCGAGGTGCTGTTCGTGCTGGCGGGCGCGGGGGCGGGGCGGGCGGCGCTGGAAGACGCGGTGGAGGGCCTGCAGAACGTGCGGATGACGGGGCCGGTGGCGGAGGCGGACCTCCCCGCGCTGCTTGCCGCGGCCGACCTGCACCTGCTGCCGCAACGGGCGGGAGCGGCGGACCTGCTGCTGCCGTCGAAGCTCGCCGGCATGCTGGCCTCGGGCAGGCCCGTGGTCGCCGGGGCCGCGCCGGGGACGAGCCTTGCCGCAGAGGTCGAGGGGGCGGGCCTGTGCGTCGCGCCGGAGGATGGGGAGGCGCTCGCCCGCGCGGTCGCGGACCTTGCAGGCGATGCGGAGCGCCGCCGGACGCTGGGCGCGGCGGCACGCGCGCGCGCCTGCGCCCGGTGGGACCGGGAGACGGTGCTGGGCGGCCTCGAACGCGAGCTCACCGCCCTGGCAGACGCGCGGGACCTCAGCCGCTGACCGGGGTGCGGCTCATGCCGAGGATGGCGCGGGCCTGTGCCCCCGTGGCGACGGTGCGGCGCGCGGCGGCGGCAGCCTTCGCGGCCTCCGTCACCAGAGCGGCATTGTCGGGCGCGGTCGTGCCGTCGGGCAGCAGCATGTTGTTCTCGAACCCGACGCGGGCATGGCCGCCGTGCGCGATGGCATGGCCGACGCAGGCACCCTCCTTCGCGCCGAACGCGCAGACGAACCAGGGACCGATCAGGCCTGCGGGCACGTCCTTCGCCGCCGCGAGGAAGGGGTCGAGGTCGGCGGGATCGGACTTCTGGCCCACGGTGTAGCGGCCGAGGACGTAGAGGACGGTCAGGTCGTCGCCCGGGATCACGCCGCGCGCGCACAGGTCGGCGAAGCGGGCCACCTCCTCCGGCGTGAAGAGGATGTGCTGCAGGTGGATGCCCTCGTCCGTGGCCCAATGGTAGAAGTCGCGGGCCAGCGCCTCGCCCGCGTCGTCGGGCACGATCTCGCGCAGCGCGACGCTCGCGGCCTCGGGCCGGACGGTGCGGACGGTCGCGATCTGCTGCTCCGGCGTGTAGAGGCCGACCGCCTCCGTCGTGATCTGGACGATCATGCCGTCGCCCACGGCGGCGCGCACCTCCGCCGTCGCCTCCCGGTAGATGCCGGGGTCGAGCGTGTGCCGCCCGTCTGCGTCGCGCACGTGCAGGTGGATGAGGCTCGCACCCGCGGCTTGCGCGGAGACCGCGGCAGCGGCGAGGTCAGCCGGCGTCATCGGGATCGCAGGGTGGTCGGCCTTGGTGCGCCGTGCGCCGTTGGGCGCGACGGAGAGGATGGCGGGCGTCGCGTCGGTCATGTCAGGCGGCAATCTCCAGGCTGTCGAGGGCGAGGCCGATCGCATCGGCAAGCCGGTCCACGATCAGCTCCACATGGGTGTCGTCGATGATGAAGGGCGGCGCGAGCAGCACATGGTCGCCGCGGCGGCCGTCGAGCGTACCGCTCATCGGGTAGCACATGAGCCCGCGCGCCATGGCGGCCTTCTTGATGCGCGCGGCAAGCCCGTGCGCGGGGTCGAAGGGGGCCTTCGTCTCCCGGTCCTCGACAAGCTCCAGCCCCAGGAAGAGGCCGCGCCCGCGGATGTCGCCGACGTTCGGGTGCTGGCCGAAGCGGTCGCGCAGGGCGGCGTCGAGCTTGCCCCCCATCTCGCGCACGCGGGCGAGCATGGCGGGGCCGGAGATCTTGTCGAACACGGCGACGCCCGCCGCGCAGGCCGCCGGGTGCCCCAGATAGGTGTGACCGTGCTGGAAGAAGCCCGAGCCCGCGGCGATGGCGTCGTAGATGCGCTGGCTCGCCAGCATCGCGCCGATCGGCTGGTAGCCCGCGCCGAGGCCCTTGGCGATGCAGGCGATGTCGGGGGCGATGCCCTCCTGCTCGCAGGCGAAGAGGCTGCCCGTCCGGCCCATGCCGCACATGACCTCGTCGAGGATGAGGAGGACGCCGTGGCGGTCGCAGATCTCCCGGATGCGCCTGAAATAGCCGGGTGCGGGCGTGACGGCGCCGAGCGTGGCGCCGACCACCGGTTCGGCCACGAAGGCGGCGACCGTCTCCGGCCCCAGGCGCTGAAGTTCGGCCTCCAGCGCGTCGGCGGCACGGATGCCGTAGGCTTCCTCCGATTCTCCCGGCTCCCGGTAGCGGTAGGCGTAGCAGGGATCGACGTGCGACATGGAGACGAGCAGCGGCTCGAACGGCTCCCGCCGCCAGCGGTTGCCGCCAGCCGAAAGCGCGCCAAGCGTATTGCCGTGATAGCTCTGCCAGCGGGCGACGATGTGGCGGCGCTGCGGCTGGCCGATCTCGAGGAAATACTGGCGCGCGAGCTTCAGCGCGGCCTCCACCGCCTCCGACCCGCCGGAGACGAAATAGACGCGCGAAAGATCGCCCGGCGCACGGTCGATCAGGCGGTCGGCCAGTGCCTCCGCCGGTTCCGAGGTAAAGAAGCCGGTGTGCGCGAAGGCGATGCGATCCAGCTGGTCCTTGATCGCCTGGGTGACCTCAGGATCGGAATGGCCGAGGCAGGAGACGGCCGCACCGCCGGAGGCGTCGAGGTACTTCTTTCCGTCCGAATCGACGATGAAGCAGCCCTCGCCGCGTACGGCGACGGGAACGCTGGCCTTCGTGTGACGGGGGAAGACCCGGCTGGCGCGGGCGTCGGGCATGGTGCGTCTCCCTCATACGGCGCGCACCCTGGCGGATGGCGCCGAAGCCTTGTGTTTCCAACAGACAAACGCGGCGTGTCCCGAATGTCACATGCTTTTTTCCTATGGCCGGAAAAGGGGCGCCGTACCGACAACTTGACGTGCATCAAAGCCCTCGCGCGCACGTTGGGGACTAAGTGGCGCGGTTTACGTCCTCAGGGGGATGGCAGTAATGACGTTCGAAACTATCCGCTCCGAACCGGCCAGCCGGTCGGAGATGCTGATGCTCGCGGGGTTGGGCATCATGCTGGTTGTGGGTTTCGCGCTGATGATCGCGGCGCGCGACCTCGAGATGCAGATCCACGCCTTCATCTTCACGGCGGGGGCCGCGTTCGCCACGTTCGTGCTGGTGAAGCGCCGGCTTGAAGGCCGCGACGGCGTGGTGGACAAGGGCTATAACGAGTCCGTTGTCCGGGCCGGCGTGATCGCCGCCATGTTCTGGGGCATCGTGGGCTTCCTGGCCGGGGACGTGATCGCCTGGCAGCTTGCCTACCCGGTGCTGAACTTCGACCTGCCCTGGACGAATTTCGGACGTCTTCGCCCCCTTCATACCTCCGCGGTGATCTTCGCGTTCGGCGGCAACGTCCTGCTGGCGACGAGTTTCTACGTCGTGCAGCGGACCTGCCGGGCGCGGCTCGCAGGGGAAATGGCGCCCTGGTTCGTGTTCTGGGGCTACCAGATGTTCATCGTTCTGGCGGCGACCGGCTATGTGCTCGGGACGACCCAGGGCAAGGAATACGCCGAGCCGGAATGGTACGTGGACCTGTGGCTGACGGTCGTCTGGGTGGTCTACCTGCTGGTGTTCCTCGGCACGCTCGCCAAGCGCAAGGAGCCGCACATCTACGTGGCGAACTGGTTCTACCTGGCGTTCATCGTGACCATCGCGATGCTGCACCTGGTGAACAACGCCACGCTGCCCGTGCACTGGGCCTCGTCCAAGAGCGTCATCCTGTGGTCGGGCGTGCAGGACGCGATGACCCAGTGGTGGTACGGCCACAACGCGGTGGGCTTCTTCCTGACCGCGGGCTTCCTGGGGATCATGTACTACTTCATCCCGAAGCGGGCCGAGCGGCCGGTCTATTCCTACCGGCTGTCCATCGTGCACTTCTGGTCGCTGATCTTCCTCTACATCTGGGCGGGTCCGCACCATCTGCACTACACGGCGCTGCCCGACTGGGCGCAGACGCTGGGCATGACCTTCTCGATCATGCTGTGGATGCCGTCCTGGGGCGGCATGATCAACGGCCTGATGACGCTGTCGGGCGCGTGGGACAAACTGCGCACGGACCCCGTGATCCGGATGCTGGTCGTGTCGGTCGCCTTCTACGGCATGTCGACCTTCGAGGGCCCGCTGATGTCGGTGAAGGCGGTGAACTCGCTGTCGCACTACACCGACTGGACCGTCGGCCACGTCCATTCGGGCGCGCTGGGCTGGGTCGGCTTCGTCAGCTTCGGGGCGCTCTACTGCCTCGTGCCGTGGCTGTGGAAGCGCCCGCGCCTCTACTCGCACCGGCTGGTCGAGTGGCACTTCTGGATCGCGACGCTGGGGATCCTTCTCTACATCACCGCGATGTGGGTGTCGGGGATCCTGCAGGGCCTGATGTGGCGGGCGTACGATGCGCTGGGCTTCCTCCAGTACTCCTTCGTCGAGACGGTCGAGGCCATGCATCCCTTCTACGTCATCCGGGCGATCGGCGGGCTCATGTTCGTCGCCGGCTCCCTGATCATGGCCTACAACCTGTGGCGCACCGCGCGGGGCGACCTCGCCGAGGAAGAGGGCTTCGTTGCCGAGCCCATTCCCGCCAACCAGCCTGCTGAGTGAGGAGACGCGCGATGTCGCTCTGGTCGAAGCACGCCATCTTCGAGAAGAACTCGATCGTCCTTCTCGTCGGCATCCTCGTCGTCGTCGCAATCGGCGGCCTGGTGGAAATCGCACCGCTCTTCTACCTGAAGAGCACGATCGAGAAGGTGCAGGGCATGCGTCCCTACACCCCGCTCGAACTTGCGGGGCGCAACATCTACGTCCGCGAGGGCTGCTACAACTGCCACTCGCAGATGATCCGCACGCTGCGCGACGAGGTGGAACGCTACGGCCACTACTCGCTGGCCGCGGAAAGCATGTACGACCATCCCTTCCAGTGGGGCTCGAAGCGGACGGGTCCGGATCTCGCCCGCGTCGGCGGCAAGTATTCGGACGCCTGGCACGTGGACCATCTGAAGGCGCCGCGTACCCTGGTGCCGGAATCGATCATGCCGGGCTATCCGTTCCTGGCGGAACGGCCGCTCGACACGGCAAACCTGCAGGCCGAGGTCAAGGCGCTCTCCGTGGTGGGCGTGCCCTACACGGAAGAGATGGTCGCCAATGTCGAGGCCGACGTGCTGGGACAGGTGCGGCCCGACAGCGAGTGGGCCGAAGGCCTGGTCGCGCGCTATGGCGACAAGGTCCAGGTCCGCGACTTCGACGGCGATCCGTCGCGGTTGACGGAGATGGACGCGCTCGTGGCCTACCTCCAGATGCTCGGGACGCTCGTGGACTTCGACGTCTACGACCCGAGCGGCGAAAACGCGCGGTAGGGGAGGTGCAGAGATGACCTACCAGACCGTTGCCGGCTTCGCCCAGACTTGGGGGCTTGGCTTCTTCTTCCTCATGTTCCTCGTCGTGCTGGCCTATGCGCTGTGGCCGAAGAACCGCGAGCGGTTCGAACGCGCCGCCCATGCGCCCCTGCGCCACGACGATCATCCGGAGAACTGAGACATGGCGCACGAGCGCGAAAGAGATCACGTCACGGGCACCGAGACCACGGGTCACGAGTGGGACGGCCTCAAGGAACTGAACACCCCGCTTCCGAAGTGGTGGCTCTATGTCTTCTACGCGACGATCGTGTGGTCGATCGGCTACTGGATCGTGTACCCGGCGTGGCCGCTGGCGGCCGACTACACCCGGGGCATCTGGGGCTATTCCCAGCGCGAGCGGGTGATGGAGCAGGTCGAGCAGGCGAAGGCCGCGCAGGCGGGCTTCGTGGAGCGTATCCGCGAGGCCTCCCTGCAGGAGATCGTCGGCGACGAAGACCTGCGCCGCTTCGCCATGGCCGGCGGGCGCGCGTCCTTCGGCGACAATTGCGCAGGTTGCCACGGCGCCGGTGCGGAAGGGGCGCCGGGCTATCCCAACCTCGCCGACGACGCATGGCTGTGGGGCGGCACGCTCGACGACATCCACACCACCCTGGAGGTGGGGATCCGGTCCGGACACCCGGACGCGCGGGTGAGCGAGATGCCAGCGTTCGGCGTCGACCAGATCCTCAGCCGCGAGGAGATCGACCAGGTGGCGGAATACGTCCTGTCGCTGAGCGGCAACGCCACGAACCAGCAGGCCGCGGAGGCGGGTGCGACAATTTTCGCCGACAATTGCGCCGCCTGCCATGGTGAGAATGGCGAGGGCATGACGGCGCTGGGCGCGCCCAACCTGTCGGACGCCATCTGGCTCTACGGCGGGCAGAAGGCGGACATCGTCCACACGGTCACGCACTCGCGCGCGGGCGTCATGCCGGCGTGGAGCGGGCGCCTGTCGCCTGAGACGATCAAGCAGCTGACCGTCTATGTGCACGAGCTTGGCGGCGGCCAGTAGCGCAAGCGCCTGGGTCGCGTAGGGAAGGGCAAGAGGCATGGCAGCCGAAGGGCTTCAGGACCTGGCCGACAAGGCGGCGGCGGAAGCCGCCGGCGCGAAACCGGCAGACCGGGGCGCGGCGGAAGCCGCCCCCGGCGTCGGGCGTCACGAGGTCGAAGCGGTCAACAAGGCGGAGGCCCGCCCGCTCTATGCGAGCCGTCCGAGCATCCACCCCAAGCGCGCCACCGGCATCTTCCGGAACGTGAAATGGGTGGTGATGGCGGTCACGCTCGGCATCTACTATCTGTTGCCCTGGGTGCGATGGGACCGCGGCCCCAACGCGCCCGACCAGGCGGTCCTGCTCGATTTCCCCAACCGGAAATTCTACTTCTTCTTCATCGAGATCTGGCCGCAGGAAGTCTATTACATCACGGGCCTGCTGATCCTTGCGGCGCTCGCTCTCTTCCTGGTCACGTCCATCGCGGGCCGTGTATGGTGCGGCTACACCTGCCCGCAGACGGTCTGGACCGACCTCATGATCGCCATCGAGCGCTTCGTGGAGGGCGACCGCAACGCGCGCATCCGCCTCGACAAGCAGCGGTGGAACGGGGAGAAGATCCTCAAGCGCAGCCTGAAGCATTTCCTGTGGCTGATGGTCGGCGTGGTGACCGGCGGTGCGTTCGTCTTCTATTTCCGCGACGCGCCCACGCTTGCCATGGAGTTCCTGACCCTCGACGCGCCGTTCATCGCCTGGCTGTTCGTCGGCATCTTCGCCGCCACGACCTATCTTCTGGGCGGCCTCGCGCGCGAGCAGGTCTGCACCTACATGTGCCCCTGGCCGCGCATCCAGGGCGCGATGTTCGACGAACATTCGCTTCTGGTGAGCTATCGGGCATGGCGGGGCGAGCCGCGTGGCCCCCATCGCAAGGGCGAGCCGTGGGAAGGGCGCGGCGACTGCATCGACTGCAAGCAGTGCGTCGTCGTCTGCCCGGCGGGCATCGACATCCGCGACGGGGCGCAGCTCGAATGCATCCAGTGCGCGCTGTGCATCGATGCGTGCAACGAGATCATGGACAGGATCGGCCGCCCGCGGAACCTGATCGCCTACGACACGCACGCCGGCCTCGCGACGGGCAAGGCGACGCGCCTGTCGCAGGTGCCGTACGTGCGGGCGCGCACCGTCGTCTATGCGGCGGCGATCGCCGTCGTCGCGGTGATCATGGCGTTCACGCTGGCGACCCGCGACACGATGAGCCTCAATGTCCTGCGGGAGCGCAACCCGCTGTTCGTCACGCTGTCAGACGGGTCGATCCGCAACACCTACACGCTGAAGATCATCAACAAGCTGCACCGCCCCGCGGAGTTCCGCGTGAGCGTCAGCGGCGTCGAGGGCGCGACGATCGCGCTGGGCGGGCACGAGGGCGACACGCTGACCGTGCCGGCCGACGACCTGCTGGACGCGCGGCTGTTCGTCGCGGCGCCGAACCCGGGACGCGAGGTGAGCGACCTGGAGGTGCGGCTGGAGGAGATCGGCGGCGAGCGCAGTGCGACCTATGAAACCACCTTCCGGGGGCCGGAACGATGAGCATGGCTGAAAATGGGACCGGCGGCTTCCGCATCACGGGCAGGCACGTGCTGTTCGGCATGATCGGCGCGTTCAGCGTCATCTTCATCGTCAACGGCATCTTCCTGACCAAGGCGATCCAGACGTTTCCGGGGCTGGAGACGCAGGCCGGCTACAAGTACGGGCTGAAGTTCAACGAGCGCATCGCCGAGGCGGAGCGGCAGGCCGCGCTGGACCTGAACCTGGGCCTGGAGACGGCGGAGCTTGGGCCCGGGCGCTACCAGTTCGTGGTCGCGGCGCAGGACCATGCCGGTACGGGCGTCGCCTTGCGCAAGGTCGAGGCGCGGCTGATGCGCCCGGCCGACACCTCGCACGACGTCGCGCTGACTCTGACGCCCGCGGGCGGCGCGGGCAGGTTCTCGGCCGCCGCCGACGTGCCGTTGCGCGGGCAATGGGACTTCACGCTGGCCGCCGAGACGGCGGATGGCGCGCCCGTCACGCTGAGGCGCCGGATATGGCTGGACTGATCGACGGCGTCGAGACGGGACTGGGCGACTGCTGCCCCACGGGCGACGCGGGCCGCCTGCCGGACAGACCCGTGGCCGCGGTTGCGGGCGCGGAGGCGTTCCTGCGCCAGGGGGCGGAGGGGGCGGCGACGCTGAACCTCGCGGTCGAGAACATGACTTGCGCTGCCTGCATCCACGACATCGAGGCGACGGCGCGGTCCGTACCGGGAGTGGCGCAGGCGCGCGTCAACTACACGAACCGGCGGGTGGTCCTGAGCTTCGACGGCGCGGCCGCACCGGCCGGGGAGGCGGCGGAGGCGGCGGTTTCGGCTCTTGCCGGGCGCGGCTACCGCGTGCGGCCGTTCGATGCGGATGCGCTCGCCTCGGCGGATGCGGGCGAGATGCGCACGCTGCTGCGCGCCCTCGGCGTCGCGGGGTTCGCGGCGGCGAACGTGATGCTGCTGTCGGTCGCGGTCTGGTCAGGCCAGGCAAGCGACATGGACCCTGCGACGCAGGCGTTCTTCCACTGGATGTCCGCGCTGATCGCGCTGCCGGCCATCGCCTATGCGGGCCTTCCGTTCTATCGCAGCGCATGGGCCGCGATCCGGGGCCGCCGGCTGAACATGGACGTGCCGATCTCGCTCGCGGTCGTGGTGGCGGGGGGCATGAGCCTGGTTCAGACGGCCCTCGAGCGCGAGCACGTCTATTTCGATGCGAGCGTGACGCTGCTGTTCTTCCTGCTGCTGGGCCGGGTGCTCGACACGCGGGTGCGGGCGCGGGCACGGACCGCGGCGCAGAACCTGCTGGCCCTGCGTTCGCGCGCGGCGACGCGGATCGCGGAAGACGGAAGCGCGCGCCACGTCGCCGTGGAAGACCTGGTGCCCGGCGACCGGGTGATGGTCGCCAATGGGGAGCGGATCCCGGCGGACGGCACGCTTGCTGCGGGCGAGGCGCTGATCGACACGAGCCTGATCACGGGCGAAGCGGTGCCCCGGCGCGTTGCCGCGGGCGAGGCCGTGCACGCCGGAACGATCAACCTGGGCGCGGCTCTCATGCTGACGGTCACGGCGCGCGACGACCGCTCGCTGCTGGCCGAGATCGCGCGCCTGATGGAGAACGCCGAGCAGGGGCGGGCGGCCTATGTCCGCCTCGCGGACCGGGTGGCGCGCGCCTATGCGCCGGTGGTGCATGTCCTGGGGGCGGTCACGCTGGCGGGCTGGCTGATTGCCGGGGCGGGGATCGAGGACGCGCTGATGACCGCGGTGGCGGTGCTGATCGTCACCTGCCCGTGTGCGCTGGCGCTCGCGGTGCCCGCGGTACAGGTGGCGGCGGGTGGCCGGTTGTTCCGGCGCGGGGTGCTGCTCACCTCCGGCGACGCACTGGAGCGGCTGGCCGAGGTCGACACGGTCGTGTTCGACAAGACGGGCACGCTGACCACGGGCGAACTGGAACTTGTGGGCGCCGATGCGATCTCGCCGGCCGACCTGGCACTGGCGGCGCGCATGGCGGTGGCGAGCACGCACCCGCTGTCGCGCGCACTGGCCGCGGCGGGACGGGGCGTGGAGGCGCTCGCACCCTACGCACTCGCGCGTGTCGAGGAGGTGCCCGGCAAGGGACTGGTCGCGGAGACGCGCTGCGGACGCACGCTGCGGCTCGGCCGGCGCGACTTCGCCGGGCCGCGGCTGGTGGCGGCGGAGGAGACCGGCGGCGCCGAGAGCGAGATCTGGCTCGGCCTCGGCGACGGGCGGGCGGTGCGGTTCCGCTTTGCCGACCGGCTGCGCGACGATGTGCGCGGCGTGGTGCAGGGGCTGATGCACGAGGGCGTTCACGTGCTGCTGCTCTCCGGCGACCGCCGGGAAGCCGTCGGCCCGGTTGCCGACATGCTGGGCATCGCGGACGCCGGGGCGGGCCTGAGCCCGGCGGAGAAGATCGCCCGGATCGCGGCCCTCAAGGCGGAGGGCCGCAAGGTGCTGATGGTAGGCGACGGGCTGAACGATGCCCCCGCGCTCGCCAGCGCGGACGTTTCCATGAGCCCGTCGAGTGCGTCCGACCTCGCCCAGACGGCCGCCGACATCATCTTCATGGGCGACAAGCTGGCGGCGGTGCCGGAGGCGATGGAGGTCGCGCGGCGGTCGCGCCGTCTCGTCTGGCAGAACATCGCGCTGAGCTTCGGCTACAACGCCGTGGCGATCCCACTGGCGATGGCCGGATACGTGACGCCGCTGATCGCGGCGGTGGCAATGTCGTCGTCGTCGGTGTGCGTAACGCTCAACGCGCTGCGCCTCGGCCGCGGCGCTGAGCGGAGGGCGGGACGGGCATGAGCATCCTTCTGATCCTCGTGCCGATCGCGCTGTTCCTGGGGCTCCTGGGTCTCGCGGCGTTCCTGTGGTCGCTGAAGAGCGGCCAGTTCGACGACCTCGACGGCGCGGCACGCCGCATCCTGCAGGACGACGACCTGCCGGAGGAGCAGCGCCCGCCCCGGCAGGATCGCTGATCGCCTCAGTGAACGGTCGCCTTGTAGGCGTGCCAGGTCGCGTGCCCGATCAGCGGGAAGGCGACGGCCAGCCCGACGAAGAATGTCACCACGCCGAGAGCCATGATTCCGGCGATCAGCACCGCCCACAGCAGCATCGGAGCAGGGTTGCGCACCACCGCCTGGATGCTGGTGACGACCGCGGTGAGCGTGTCCACCTCGCGCGAGACCATCATCGGGACGGAGACGACGCTGATGGCGAACACGACCGCGGCGAAGAAGGCGCCGACCCCGGTCCCGACCACGAGCAGGCCGAGGCCGTGCGTCGTGAAGAGCAGCGTCGGCACGAACTCCGACATCGGGGGAAAGCCGGTGCCGCTGAAGAACAGCGCGAAGAGCAGATAGGCCACCCGCATCCAGAAGAAATAGGCGAGCAGCAGAACGACGCCGAAAAAGGCAAGCGACACGGGTGAGCGCGTCTTCACGAGGGCGATGGAGCCGGCTGACACGTGCTCCCCGCCCGCAAGACGCCGGCTCTTCTCGTAAAGGCCGACGGCGAGCATCGGCCCGAGCAGCAGGAGGCCACCCGCCAGTGCAAGGAAGAGGGCGGCGATGCCGCTCCACACGAGGCCGTAGAGGATGACGAAGGACGCAGCCGTGAAGACGAGCCCGTAACCGATGCTGAGACCGGGGTGCGTCCACAGGTCGCGCCACCCGGCAGCAAGCCAGGCCCAGGGCGCCTCGTTGGGAAGCGTTGCAACCGTTGCCATGCGGCCCGATGCGCCGGTATCTATGGCACTCATCCGTAACCTCCCTGCATTGTGTTGTTCTGCACAAGTCATGCTACCGTAAAACAAGCGTGCGGGGATAAGTTTCTCTGCGTAGGCGCACACCGCCAACGCGCTGCCGGCGTTCTGTTGGCAAAATTGCATATGTCGTGTTGAATGATTTGTGCGCCGCATCGCTGGCGTGGCTGGACACGGCTGGAAGGCTGGGACGACATGAGTGACAGATCGGAAGTTTCGGTGGCTGCGCCGGACGGTGTGGTGACAGCGGTCAAGGGCGGGCCGTCCTCTCGCTGCCATTCGTGCGGCGTCCGGCACGTCACGATCTGCGGCGTGGTCGACGACACCGTGCTGAAGGCGGTCGAATCGATCTCGCGCACGATCGGCGTGGAGCAGGGCGAGACCCTGTTCGTCGAGGGCGACCCGGTGACGGCGGTCTACAACATCACCCGCGGGATCGTGCGCCTGTCCAAGATGCTGCCCGACGGACGCCGCCAGATCACGGGCTTCCTGTTCCCGGGAGATTTTGTCGGCCTGGGCGCGCGGATGGCCTATGGCTACACGGCCGAGGCGATGACGGCGGCCTGCCTCTGCCGGTTCGAGAAGCCGCGCCTCGACAAGCTGATGCGCGAACACCGGGAGATCGAGGACCAGCTTCTGGCCCTGATGGAGAAGGAGGTCGACCTGGCGCAGGAGCGGATGCTGCTGCTGGGCCGCAAGACCGCGGCGGAGAAGGTCGCCTCGTTCCTGATGAGCCTGTCGGAACGCTTCGACGGCGCGGAGACGTTCCCCGTCGCCATGACCCGCGCGGACATCGCGGACTATCTCGGCCTGACGCTGGAGACGGTCAGCCGGACCCTGTCTGCCTTCCAGCGCGACGGGCTGATCTCGCTGGAGCGGGCGCACATGATCCGCCTGCTGGACCGGACCCGCCTGGAGGACATGACGGGTACGTGAGCCCCGCGGGCAGCGTGCGCCGGCCCCCGCGGCCGCCCCCGCCTGCGCAGGGCCTTGGGGCTTGATCGGCGCGGCGGTCTCTCCCAAGCTACCGGACGACCACGCCGTGCGGCCGGGACGCCACGCGGCATTTCAGGATGCGTTCCTCAAAGGGGGAAGGAGTTGCCCATGATCAAGCACGTGCTGGCGCGCACGCTGACTGCACTCGCCATCGTCGCGGGGTCCGCCGCCGGGGCTGCCGCCGCGGACATCGACATCGAACTGAACAAGCTGGAGCCGCAGGAAAACGGCTGCCTCGCATACATGGTGCTGAAGAACGGGCTGGAGCAGCCGGTGACGGGGCTGCGGCTCGAGACCTACCTGTTCGATGCAGACGGCATCATCGTGCAGCCGCTGACGGTGGACGTCGCCCCGATCCGCGCGTCTAGCACGGTCATCAAGCGCTTCGTCATCCCCGCGGTGCAGTGCACGGCGATCGGGCGGGTGCACCTGAACGACGTCACCCAATGCCAGATCGGCGGCAAGGACGCCGACGGCTGCATCGCGCGCATTGCCACGACGTCGCGGGCGGGCATCGACTTCACGCGCTAGGCCCGCCGCGCGGGCGAAAGGGACGGCGGGCACGTGCAGGACCTCGGACACTACGACTATGTGATCGTGGGGGCAGGCAGCGCGGGGTGCGTGCTCGCCAACCGCCTGTCCGCCGATCCGGAGGTGAAGGTCCTGCTGCTGGAAGCGGGCGGGCGGGACAATTACGTCTGGATCCACATCCCCGTCGGCTACCTCTACTGCATGGGCAACCCGCGCACCGACTGGTGCTTCGAGACGGAGCCGGTGCCGGGCCTCAACGGGCGCAGCCTCGGCTATCCGCGCGGGCGGGTGCTGGGCGGCTGCTCCTCGATCAACGGCATGATCTACATGCGCGGCCAGGCGCGCGACTACGACGGGTGGCGCCAGCTTGGCAACACGGGCTGGGGCTGGGACGACGTTCTGCCCTATTTCAAGCGGTCGGAGGACAATGTCCTGGGCGCCGACGACCTGCACGGGGCGGGCGGCGAACTGCGGGTGGAGGAGATGCGCCTGCGGTGGGAGATCCTGGATGCCTTCCGCGACGCCGCCGAGACGGTCGGGATCGAGAAGATCCGGGACTTCAACCGCGGCGACAACGCGGGCTCGGCCTATTTCCAGGTGAACCAGAACAAGGGCATCCGGCAGAACACCGCCAAGGCGTTCCTCAAGCCCGCGGAGGGGCGCGCGAACCTGCGCGTCGTCACGCAGGCGCAGGCAAGCCGCCTTGTCTTCGAGGGACAGCGCTGCACGGGCGTCGAACTGTGGCGCGACGGCGAGCCCGCGGTGGCGCACGCCGACGGGGAAGTGGTGCTGGCGGCGGGCGCCATCGGGTCGCCACAGCTCCTGCAATCCTCGGGCGTCGGACCGGGGGACCTGCTGGCCGAACACGGCATCGCGCCAGTGCTGGTGCGCGAGGGAGTGGGCGAGAACCTGCAGGACCATCTGCAGATCCGGCTGGCCTTCAAGGTCAGCGGCACGAAAACCCTGAACGAGCGGGCGAACAGCCTGCTGGGCAAGATCGGGATCGGGCTCGAATACATCCTGACGCGGTCCGGCCCGATGAGCATGGCGCCCTCGCAACTGGGCGCGTTCGCGAAGTCCTCCGAGGCCTACGAGACGGCGAACCTCGAATACCACGTCCAGCCGTTGTCGCTGGAGAAGTTCGGGGAGCCGCTGCATCCCTTCCCGGCGTTCACGGCCAGCGTGTGCAACCTGCGCCCGGAAAGCCGCGGCCACGTCCGCATCCGCAGCGCCGACCCGCGCACGCCGCCCGCGATCCAGCCGAACTACCTGGCCACGGCCGCCGACCGGCAGGTGGCGGCGGACTCGATCCGGCTGACCCGGCGGATCGCGGCGGCCGAGCCGCTGCGCCGCTTCAATCCGGTCGAGTTCAAGCCCGGCCCGGAGATCGAGAGCGACGCCGACCTTGCGCGCGCGGCAGGCGACATCTCGACGACGATCTTCCACCCGGTCGGGACCTGCCGCATGGGGCCGGACGCGGAGGCGGTGGTCGACCCGCGCCTGCGCGTGAACGGGATCGAGGGCCTGCGCGTCGCCGACGCCTCGATCATGCCGGCGATCACCAGCGGCAACACAAACGCGCCCACGATCATGATCGCGGAGAAGGCGGCGGACATGATCCGGCAGGACCGGCGGGCGCGCGCGGGCGCGGTGGCCTGAGGGCCGCCCGCACCCGGCGCCCGGCAAGCGGGAGCGGCAAGGGATGAGTACCAGGTCATGAGTGCGTTGGGGTCCGTCGTCGCCCTGCTGGTCAGCGTCGGGTTGCTGCTGATGGGCAACGGCCTGCAGACGACGCTGCTGCCGATCCGTGCGGCGATCGAGAACTTCTCCGGCGTCGCCATTGGCATCATGGGCTCGGCCTATTTCGTCGGCTTCGTGTCTGGCTGCGTGCTGGGGCCGCGGCTGGTGCGCCGGGCCGGGCACATCCGCGCGTTCGCGGCTTTCGTCGCGCTCGCCTCGGCGGTGGCGATCATCCATCCGCTGTGGGTCGACCCGGTGGCCTGGTGGGCCCTGAGGGCCGCGACGGGGTTTTGCTTCGCGATCCTCTATCTGGTGATCGAAAGCTGGCTCAACGAGCGGTCGACGAACGAGACGCGCGGCCTCGTGATGTCGGTCTACATCATGGTCAATTTCGCGGCGATCGCGGTCGGGCAACTGCTGATCGTGACCTACGACCCGGCGCTCTTCCCGCTGTTCTCCATCGCCTCGATCCTCGTATCGGTCGCCTCGGTCCCGATCACGCTGAGCCGGGCGGCCGCGCCCGCGCCGATCGAGGTGGTGAGGATCCGGCCGGTGAAGCTCTACCGCTCCTCGCCGGTGGGGGTGGTCGGCTGCTTCGTCGTCGGGCTGTTCAACGGCGCTTTCTGGTCGCTGGGGCCGACGGCGGTGACGGGTTCGGGCTTCGATGCGAACACCGCCGCGGTGTTCATGAGCGCGGCGGTCGCCGGCGGGGCGCTGATGCAATATCCGCTGGGGCGTGTCTCCGACCGGATCGACCGGCGGCTCGTGCTGATGGGGATATGCCTCGCGGCGGCGGTCGTGTCGGGCGTGCTGTTCCTCGGCGGGTTCGGACTGCCGCTGATGGTGGCGGGCGCGCTGTTCGGTGCGGCTTCGCTGCCGGGCTACGCGATCGCGGCGGCGCACGCCTTCGACCATGCCGCTCCGGGCGAGGCGGTGGAGACCTCGGCCGGGCTGCTTCTGGCGAACGGTGCGGGCTCGGTCGTGGGACCCATCGGCGCCTCGCTGGTGATGGAGGGGGCGGGCGCCTTCGGGCTGTTCGCCTTCACCGCGGCGATGCAGGTGATGCTCGCTGTGTTCGTGGCGGCGCGGATGCGGGTGCGCGCGGCACCGGCGCAGGAAGAGAAGACCGATTTCAGCCTCGCCAACGCCGCGGCCGTGATGGTCGCGGTCGAGCCGGAGCAGCAAGCCCCCGACACCCCGCCCGACTTCGATGTCGACGAGGTGCTCCCCCCGCCGTTCGAACCGCGCGAGCATCCCTCGGACGAGGAGGGCGATGCGACCCGCCCGGGCGCATAGGGCCCTTGCGCGCGTCTGCGGCCCATCGCGTTTGACAAGCGCTTTGCCCACGCGCGACATGAGCGCACGCATGGGAAACTGCATGCACGCGACATGGGACGAAACATGGGGAGGAACGGGATGCGCGGTCTCTATTTCGAGGAGTTCGAGCCGGGCCAGGTGTTCGAGCATGCGCTGACGCGCACGATCACCGAGGCCGACAACATGTGGTTCTCGTGCATGACGCTGAACCCGCAGCCGCTGCACATCGACGCGCATTTCGCGGCGGGGGAGGAGTTCGGCAAGCCGCTCGTCAACTCGCTTTTCACGCTGGGGCTGCTGATCGGGATGACGGTCGCGGACACGACGCTCGGCACGACCGTCGGCAACCTCGGCATGACGGAGGTGAAGTTCCCGAACCCGGTCTTCCACGGCGACACGCTGCGGGTCCGCACGACGGTGAAGTCGGTGCGCGCGTCGAAGTCGCGCCCGCACAACGGGCTCGTGGAGTTCCTGCACGAGGGCTTCAACCAGGACGGCAAGCTGGTCGCAAGCTGCGTCCGCACCGGCCTGATGAAGCGCAAGCCGCAGGAGGCCGTGTGATGCGCAGCTTTCTCTTCGTTCCGGGCGACAGCGAGAAGAAACTCGGCAAGGCCATGGGCACGGGCGCCGATGCCCTCATCGTCGACATGGAAGACAGCGTCGCGCTGAGCCGCAAGGACGCCGCGCGCGAGATCACGCCCGCCTTCGTGGCGGAGAACCGGGGCAAGGGCGTCGCGCTGTTCGTGCGCGTCAACGCCTTCGATACGGGCATGACTTTCGGCGACCTCGCCGCCGTCATGTCCGCGAAGCCCGACGGCATCATGCTGCCGAAGGCCGTGGGGCAGGGGGACGTCGACCGGCTCGCCATTGCGCTATCGGCGCTGGAGGCGCGGGACGGGATCGAGGATGGTGCGACCCGCATCTTCACCGTCGCGACCGAGACGGCGGAGGCGGTCCTGTCGCTGGGCCAGAAGATCGTCCACCCGCGCCTTGCCGCCATGACCTGGGGAGCGGAGGATCTCTCGGCCTCGCTTTCGGCGCAGGTCAAGCACGGGGCGGACGGGCAGTATCTCGCGCCCTTCCTCCATGCCCGCAACATGTGCCTGTTCGCGTCGCGCGCATCGGGTGTCCTGCCGGTCGACTCCGTCTACCCCGACACGCGTGACCTTGCCGGGCTCGAGGCGGAGACGATCGCCGGCCGCGATATCGGCTTCGGTTCGAAATGCGCGATCCATCCGGCGCAGATCGAGGTGATCAACCGCGTCTATACGCCGACGGAGGAGCAGCTTGCCTGGGCGCGCAGGATCAAGGCGGCCTTCGATGCCGAGCCGGACGCGGGCGTGCTGAACCTCGACGGCCAGATGATCGACCGCCCGCACCTGCGCCTGGCGGAGCGGCTGCTGCTGCTCGCGCCCTGAGCGGGCCTCAGAACCCGTCGTCGGGGATGTCCAGGTGCGGGGCGTCCCCGGCGGCGAGCATGGCCGCCCACGCCTCCACGAACGGCAGTTCGTGCGCGAAGAACCAGCGAGCGGCGGCGATCTTGCCTTGAAGGTAGGTGGCTCCGCCCGCGCTCTCGTCCATACTCGCGCGCGCTACGAGCGCCTGCTCCAGCCACACCCACGCGATGACGGTGTGGCCCGCGAGGCGCAGGAAGTCCCATGCATTGGCGAGCATCGCGCCCGCCCCCTGCGCCGCGCCGCGCTTTGCCAGCGTCACGGCCACCCGGTCGGCGGTGTCCATCGCCGCGGCCAGCGCTGCGCCGAGGTCCGCGAGGCCGCCGCCCTCCGCGCGTTTCGCCGTCGCGCGCACCAGTTTCCCAAGCTCCCGCCAGTCCGCGCCATCGCGCAGGCCCAGTTTCCGGCCCAGAAGGTCGATGGCCTGGATGCCGTTCGTCCCCTCGTGGATCGGGTTCAGCCGGTTATCGCGGTAAAGCTGCTCGACGGGGAAATCGCGCGTGTAGCCCGCGCCGCCGAGGATCTGGATCGCCCAGAAGTTCGCCTCAAGCCCGTAATGCGAGGTCCAGGCCTTCATGACCGGCGTCAGGAGGTCGAGAAGGCCGGTAAGCCGGGCCCGTTCCGCCCGATCCTCCGCTGTCTTCTGCTCGTCGATCAGCCGCGCGAGCCAGAGGCCGAGTGCAAGCCCGCCCTCCGCATAGGCCTTCTGGGCGAGCAGCATCCGCCGTACATCGGCGTGCGCGATGATCGGCACGGGCGGGGCGGCAGGGTCTTTCGCGTCGACCGGGCGGCCCTGCGTGCGCTCGCGGGCGTAGTCGAGCGAGATCCGGTAGCCTGCACAGGCCTGTGCCGCCGCCGACAGTCCGACGCCGAGGCGGGCCTCGTTCATCATGTGGAACATGGCGAAGAGGCCGCGATGCTCCTCGCCCACCAGCGTGCCGATGCAGTCCGCGTCCTCGCCGAAATTCAGCAGCGTGTTGACTGTCCCGCGATAGCCCATCTTGTGGTTGAGCCCGGCGAGCGTCACGCCATTCGCCTCGCCCGGATTGCCGTCCGCGTCGAGGCGGTAGCGCGGCACGGCGAAGAGCGAGATGCCTTTCACGCCCGCGGGCGCGCCCTCGATCCGGGCAAGGACCAGATGCACGATGTTGGGCGCAAGCTCGTGCTCGCCGCCCGAGATCCACATCTTGGTGCCCTTCAGCCGGTAGGTGCCGTCGCCCGCGGGAACCGCGCGCGTGCGGATGTCGGCAAGCGAGGAGCCCGCATGCGGTTCCGACAGGCACATGGTTCCGAAGAAGCGCCCCTCGATCATCGGCTGCATGTACAGGCGCTTCTGCGCGTCCGTACCGAAGACCTTGAGCAGATTCGCCGCTGCAATGGTCAGGAAGGGATAGGCGAAGGTCGCCTGGTTCGCCGCGGAGAACAGCGTGCAGACCGCCTGCGTCACCACCCACGGCAGGGCGAGGCCGCCGTCCTCGGCGGCAAAGCTCATGCCGAAGAAGCCTGCATCGCGGAAGGCGGCGATGGCGTCGGCGGCCTCCGGCACGAGGCGCACGCGGCCGTTCCCGACGCGCGGTTCCTCCGCGTCGGCCTTCGCAAAGTGTGGCCAGAAGCGGTCCGCTGCCAGCGCGCGGGCCAGGTCCAACGTCTGGCCGATGGTTTCCCGGTCCGCGTGGGCGTAGGCTTCGCGGGAGGCGAGGTCCGCGACCCGCAGCCAGTCGTGCAGCAGGAATTCCATCTCGCGCGCGGTCGGCATCGGATCGGTCATGGCGGTTTCCCGGTCTCGTGTGCTTGCTCTTGTCGGTTGGGGAAAAGCTAGCCGGGCAGGGGGGCGCGGTCCATGGCCGTCGGAAGCGCCCCATCGCTATTGAAAACCGCTTGCAACTGATCATATGGACTGGTATTGAGAACTACAGGCAATTGCTGTTGCCCTTTCTACGCCTCACGTAACCCCGAGGAGATGACATGTTTGGCATGAAAGTCGGCGCCGCGATGATCGCGGCCACAACGTTCCTGGCCGGCGCCGCGCACCAGGCTGCGAGCGCGGCGGACGAGGTGAATGTCTACACCTACCGTCAGCCGGAGCTGATCGAGCCGATCTTCGACCGCTTCACCGCCGAAACCGGGATCAAGGTCAACGTCCTGTTCGCCAAGAAGGGCCTTCTGGAGCGCATCCAGGCGGAAGGTGCGAACAGCCCGGCCGATCTCGTGATCGCGCCCGAGGTCGGGCTGCTGATCCGCATGAAGGAAGCGGGCGTCACCCAGCCCGTGCAGTCCGGTGTGCTCGAAGATGCCATCCCCGCGAAGTTCCGCGACGGCGAGGGGCACTGGGTCGGCCTGACCAGCCGCTCGCGCGTGTTCTTCGTGGCGCCGGAGCGGGTGGAGGCAGGCGCCCTCGACACCTACGAGGATCTGGCCGATCCGCAGTGGAAGGGCCGCATCTGTATCCGTTCGGGCCAGCATCCCTACAATATCGCGCTCTTCTCCGCGATGATTGCGCGCGATGGCGTGGAGAAGACCGAGGAGTTCCTGCGCGGCCTGAAGGCCAATCTCGCGCGCAAGCCGCAAGGCGGCGACCGCGACCAGATCAAGGCTGTGGCGGCGGGCGAGTGCGACGTGGCCGTCGGCAACACCTACTACTATGGCGGCATGCTGGCGTCGGAGGATCAGCGCGCGGTGGCCGAGCAGGTGAAGCTCGTCTACCCGGCGCAGGACGCCTATGGCGCGCACATGAACGTGTCCGGCGCGGTGATGGTGAAGTCCGCTCCGAACGCCGGGGCCGCGCTCAAGCTGCTCGAGTTCATGGTCACCGACGAGGCGCAGAAGATCTACGCCGAGGCGAACTACGAATACCCGGTCAAGCCGGGCGTCGAGCAGGCCGAGATCGTCAAGGCCTGGGGCGACTTCATGGAGGACGACATCGCGCTCGACCGCATCGCGGAGTTCCAGGCGGAAGCCGTGAAGCTCGTCGACAAGGTGCAGTTCGACGAGGGTCCGTCCTCCTGATCGCGCCGCGCGCGGCGTCTGCAACGGCTTATCCACGCACATCGGCGGTCCGGCGGGTTTACACCACCTGCCGGACCGTTATGTTTGCGGGAGAGACGAGACTGGATCTCCGGGGTATGGCATGGGCGATCTGACGCGGGAAATCGAGCGGTTGTGCGACGAGAAGGGCCTCCGCATGACGGAGCAGCGCCGTGTGATCGCGCGCGTCATTGCGGAATCCGATGACCACCCGGACGTGGAGGAGCTGCACCGCCGCGCCTCCGCCATCGACCGGCGCATTTCCATCTCCACCGTCTACCGCACGGTTCGCCTGCTGGAAGAGGCCGGCATCATCGAGCGGCACGACTTCAAGGACGGCCGCTCCCGCTACGAGGAGGCGGGCGAGGATCATCACGACCACCTCATCGATTTGCAGTCGGGCGAGATCGTGGAGTTCGTGAACGAGGAGATCGAGCGGCTGCAGGAGCGAATCGCGCGGGAGCTGGGCTACCGCCTCGTCGATCACCGGCTGGAGCTTTACGCCGTTCCTCTCGACGCCAAGGACGTACCGGTCAAGAAGTAGCGGCGGGAGGCCCCGGAACGCAGTCCGGGGCCCGGCCGTTGAGTATGGGTGCCGCCGGTCGCGGCGGGCCTTCGTAACCCTCGCAATGGAGTAGACTTATGGGGTTTGCGTCTGGTTGGACGGGCATAATCGGACTGATCCTGCTGGTCCTGAACATCTGGGCCATCGTCAGCGTGATCCAGTCGCGCGTCAGCACCGGCGCCAAGGTCATGTGGATCGTGGCGATCTTGATCTTCCCGCTTCTGGGCTTCATCGCCTGGCTGATCTTCGGGCCGCGCAGCGCGCGCTGAGGCCTCTCTGCCCCGCGGTTGTGGCAGGCGGGGGTGGGCTCAGCCCTCCACCCCCTCGCGGACCGCGACCTCCGGCAGGATTTCCCACACGTCGCGGGGCCGGCACAGTTCGGTCGCGGGCGTCAGCACCGCCGCCGTGCCCGCCGCCGCGCCCAGGCGCAGCGCGTCGCGCAGGTCGCGCCCGTGCGAGAAGCGCAGCAGTGCCGCGCCCATGAAGCTGTCGCCCGCGCCGATCGTGCTCACCGGCTCTACCTTCGGCGCGGTCACGATGTATTCCGCCTCGCGCGTGAAGCCGGCGGCCCCGCCCGCGCCCAGCGAGACCATGACGATCTCCGCCTTGCCCTCGGCGACGATGCGGCGAGCGGTCTTGCGCCAGTCGTCCTCGCCGTGCAGCGCGCGGCCCGCCTCCGTCATCTCCCGCTCGTTCGTCTTGAGCAGCCAAAGCGGCGCGCCCAGCGCCCCCAGCAGCGACGGCCCGCGCGTGTCGAGCGCGAAGCGCGAGCCCTGCTCGTGCACGCAGGCCGCGACGCGGGCATAGGTGTCGGCAGGCGCGCCCGGCGGCAGGCTTCCGCTCGCCGCGACGATATCGCCATAGGCCTTCATCCGGCACAGGCGGTCGAGGAGCATGGACATCTCCATCTCCTCCACCGGCGCGCCGGGCAGCACCAGGCGGAACTGATTGCCCGTCTCCGATTCGGTGACGGAGATGTTCTGGCGCGTCGTGGCCGCGATCTCGTGCATCCGGCTCGGCACGCCCTCGTCGTCGAGCAGGCCGTGCAGCAGGCGCGCCACCGGCCCGCCGCCCGCGAACCAGGCCAGCGTCGCGCCGCCCAGCCGGTGCACGACGCGGGCGACATTTATGCCGCCGCCCCCCGGGTGGTAGACGGGGTTGCGGCAGTCGATCTTCTGATCGGGCTCCAGGCGGTCGGCCGTCAGCGCGACGTCGACCGCGGGGTTCAGCGTGAGTGTGATGATCGGCGACATGTCCGCCGTTCTAGCGTCAGTCCGCTTCTACCGCCAGTTGTTGTTCGAGCCTGGCGACACGCGATTTCACCCGCGCCATCGCGGTGGCGAGCGCGCCCTGCAGGTGTTCCACCTCGCGCAGGTCGGCTTGCAGCAGCGCCAGTTCCTCCCGCGCGACGGGGGCGGCGGGCCCTTCGCCGCGACCGGTCAGCAGCCATGTCGGGCTGACCCCCAGCATGCCTGCGAGCATCGAGAGCCGGTTCGCGCGGGGCTCCGACCGCCCGGCCTCCCAGTCGTGCAGTGTGCGGGTGCGCACGCCGAGGCGGCGGGCAAGCTGGGCGGGGGTGAGGCCTGCGGCCCCGCGCGCGGCGGCGAGCCGCCGTCCGGCGCTTTCCTCCGCGGGATCGGCGCCGTCGAAAATCGTGGTCGTCTCGGTCATGGTCTCAGCATCCCCCGGGCCGGTCGGTGAGATCAAGCCTACAGCCTGCCCGGCCTGCCCCGCGGCCCGGAACCGACCCGGCGGCGGGCTGATGCGACCCGCCCACGGTCGAGGGGCAAAAAAAGAGGCCGGCCCCCCAAAGGGACCGGCCAGTCTGGAAGGAAGCGGTGTGGGGGCGGACGCGACCGCGCGCCCGGTCCCCCGAAACGTTCGCCGGGATCAGCTCCCCGGCAGGATCACGGTGTCGATCACGTGGATCACGCCGTTCGACGCCATGATGTCGGCGCTGACGACGTTCGCGCCGTCGACGGTCACGCCGGTCCCGGTGCCGTTCACGGCAACCTCGGAGCCCTCGACGGTGGCGACCGAAAGCTCCTTGCCCGCGAGCGCGCTCGACGTCACCTCGCCCGGAACCACGTGATAGGTCAAAATCTGGACCAGCTTGTCCTTGTTTTCCGGCTTCAGCAGGCTTTCGACCGTGCCGGCCGGCAGCTTGGCGAACGCCTCGTCCGTCGGCGCGAAGACCGTGAACGGACCGTCGCCCTTCAGCGTGTCGACGAGGCCCGCGGCCTGCACGGCGGCGACGAGCGTGGTGAACGAGCCCGCGCCTACGGCGGTGTCGACGATGTCCTTCTTCATGGCGGCGACCTGCATGGTCTCCGGCTTGGCGGCGGACCCGGCCATGGCGGGAACGGCGGTCGCAGCCGACATCAGGACGGCGAGCGAAACGGCAAGCGTGCGGATCATGGATATTCTCCCTCTGGGGTCTGTTGGACGTACCTCTCCTGTTGCCGCGCAAACCATGTCTGGCGGCCGCAGGCGATTGTTTTCGTTAAGTTTTGCGTAGTCTTACGGGGCCCGTCCCCGGGTGGATCACACACGCGCCTGCAAAAAAGCGCGCATGGCCTGCGACAGAAGTGCACATGGCCGCATGGACGTGCGCGCCCTGCGCCTGTAGACCTTGGCCAAACGGGAGACGGGCCGCCCCGTGGCGGGCGGCGGACAAGAAGAGGAAGCGCGACCATGCGGGGATGGCTGATCGAGAAATCCGACGCCGGACAGACCAACACGCTGACCGAGATCGACGAGGCGGGCCTGCCCGAAGCCGACGTGACGGTCGAGGTCGCCTATTCGACCATCAACTACAAGGATGGCCTGGCCTTCACCGGCAAGGCCCCGGTCATCCGCAAGTGGCCGATGGTGCCCGGCATCGACGGTGCGGGCACGGTGATCGAGAGCCGCCACAAGGATTTCAAGCCGGGCGACGAGGTGATCCTGAACGGGTGGGGTGTGGGCGAGACGCACTGGGGCTGCCTTGCCGAGAAGGCGCGGCTCAACGGCGACTGGCTGATCCGCAAGCCCACGGGCTTCAGCGCCTACCAGACCATGGCGATCGGCACGGCGGGCTACACGGCGATGCTCTGCGTCATGGCGCTGGAGGAGCGCGGCGTGACGCCCGAGAAGGGCCCCGTCCTCGTCACTGGGTCGGGTGGCGGCGTCGGCGGCACGGCCATCGCGCTGCTCTCGAAACTCGGCTACGAGGTGATCGCCTCCACCGGCCGCGCCGACCAGGAGAGCTATTTCAAGTCGCTGGGCGCGAGCGCCATCCTCGACCGGGCGGAGCTGGAGGGCGACCCCCGGCCGCTCGCGAAGGAGCGGTGGGCAGGCGCGGTCGACAGCGTCGGCTCGAAAACGCTCGTCAACGCGCTCTCGCAGACGAAGTACGGCGGTACGGTCGCGGCCTGCGGGCTGGCGGCGGGCATGGACCTTCCGGGGTCGGTCGCGCCCTTCATCCTGCGCGGCGTGACGCTCGCGGGCATCGACAGCGTGATGGCGCCCCTTTCGCGCCGCCGCATGGCGTGGGAGCGGCTCGACCGCGATCTGGAGCGCGACAAGCTCGAACTTCTTACCTCCGTCGAGGTGCCGCTCGCCAAGGCGGAGGAGATG
The DNA here is from genome assembly GCF_024158125.1 of Futiania mangrovi. Classification (NCBI taxonomy): domain Bacteria; kingdom Pseudomonadati; phylum Pseudomonadota; class Alphaproteobacteria; order Futianiales; family Futianiaceae; genus Futiania; species Futiania mangrovi. The sequence goes on from NZ_JAMZFT010000001.1 coordinate 634,200, forward strand.
GGCCAGGCGATCATCGCCGGGAAGATCCGAGGCCGCGTCGTGGTCAACGTCCGCGTCTGACCCGGTACCCGCGAGGGTGGGGCAGGGGCGGCTCAGTCCCCGAACCGGCCCCCGCGGCCCTTGCCGTGTGCAAAGGCGGTCGCGCCCGCGACCGTCTCGCCGGAGGCGAGCACCGCGCGCCCGCGCGCAAGCTCGTTCTTCCACGCCTCCTCCCAGCCGAGCGCCCATTGCTCATGGGCCGACAGCCGGTCGCTGCGCAGGCAGGTCTGCGGGAACATGGCGAGCGACTTGGCGAGATTGACCGCCTCCGCCAGCGCCTGCCCGCGCTCGACCAGCCGGTTGGCGAGGCCGAAGGACAGCGCCTCCTCCCCCGACACCGGCCGTCCCGTCAGGATCATGTCCATCGCCCGGCTCATCCCGATCAGGCGCGGCAGCCGCACCGTGCCGAGGTCGATCAGCGGCACCCCGAAGCGGCGGCAATAGACGCCGAACACCGCGTCGCGCGCCGCGACCCGCATGTCGCACCAGAGCGCAAGCTCCAGCCCGCCCGCGACGGCAAACCCCTCGATCGCGCCGATCACCGGCTTGCTCAGCAGCATGCGCGATGGGCCCATGGGCGCGGGCCCATCCTCCTCGACCCGGTTGAGCGCGCCCTCCGACACCTTCTTCAGGTCCGCGCCCGCGCAGAACACCCCGCCCGCGCCGGTGAACACGGCGGCGGTCAGCGTCTCGTCCTCCTCGAAGCGCGTGAAGGCGGCGACCAGCGCCTCCGCCGTGTCCCGGTCGACGGCGTTGCGCCGGTCCGGGCGGTCGATGGTCACGATGGCGATGGTCTCGTCGGTCTCGTAGCGGACGGTCATGGCGCGCCCTCATCCCTCCCTGTTGGTCTTGGAGAGAGACTAGCCGACCTCCGCCCGCGTCAGGCAAGCCCTTCCGCAGCCGCCGCGTTCCCGTGCACCGCACCCGGCACCGGCGCGAGCGCGGCGAGCCATTGCCGCGCGCAGGCCTCCCACGAGAACGTCTCCGCATGTGCCCGCGCGCGCCCCCCCGGGATCGACAGTGCGCCCAGCGCCGCCATCCGCAGATCCTCGTCGAGTACGCCCGCCCCGGACGTGCCGACCACGTCGAGCGGCCCCGCCACCGGATAGGCCGCGACCGGCAGGCCGCAGGCCATGGCCTCCAGCATCACCAGGCCGAAGGTGTCCGTCCGGCTCGGGAACACGAAGACGTCGCCCGCGGCATAGTGCCGGGCCAGCGCCTCGCCGAACTGCATGCCCGCGAAGTGCACGCCCGGATAGGTCCGCTCCAGCCGCGCGCGCGCCGGCCCGTCGCCGACGATCAGCTTGCTTCCAGGCAGATCGAGCCGCAGGAACGCCTCGATGTTCTTCTCCACCGCCACCCGGCCAACATAGACGAACACCGGCCCCGGCAGGTCGAGCGCGGGGTCGAGCCCCGGCCGGTACAGCCCGGTATCCACGCCGCGCGTCCAGGCGGCGGCGTTCTTCAGGCCCATCGCCTCAAGCTCCTGCCTCACCGTCGGCGTCGCGGCCAGTACCGCCGCCGAGGGGGCGTGGAACCAGCGCATCGCCGCCTGCCCCCAGGAGACGGGCACCGGCGCCCGCGCGCTCACATATTCCGGGAACTTGGTGTGATAGCTCGTGGTGAAGGGCAGGCCGAGCTTCAGGCAGAGCCGCCGCGCCGCGAGCCCCAGCGGCCCCTCGGTCGCGATGTGGATCGCGTCGGGCGCGAAATCGTCGAACGCGCGCCGGACCCCACGGCCCGGAAAGACCGCGAGCCGGATCTCCGGATAGGTCGGGCACGGGACGGTGCGGAAACCGTCGGGCGCGACCACACGAACCTCGTGGCCCATAGCCCTGACCTCTGCCGTGACCCGCTGCCAGGTGCGTACGACGCCATTGACCTGCGGCGCCCATGCATCGGTGACGAGCAGGATGCGCATGTGCCGTCAGGCGGCCGCGCGCGGGGCGGAGAGCAGCCGCGGCCCGGCGGCCTCTTCCTCCGCCCGCATCTGCGCCCAGGGAAGGATATGGAACGCGCCCGTCTCGTCCTCCACCAGCGCGGTGCAGCTTTCCACCCAGTCGCCGTCGTTCATGTAGACGATGCCGTCGACCTTGCAGATCTCCGCATGGTGGATGTGCCCGCAGATCACGCCGTCCAGGCCGCGCCGCTTCGCCTCCGTCGCCAGCGCGCGCTCGAAATCGTCGATGTACTTGACCGCTTCCTTGACCTTGAGCTTCAGCCGCGCGGACAGCGACCAGTAGCTCCAGCCCATCCGCCGCCGCACCGCGTTGACCGCCGTGTTGAGGTTCAGCGCGCCCGCATAGGCCCAGTCGCCGATGTGGGCGAGCCAGCGGGCGTGCCGCACGATCCCGTCGAAGGCGTCGCCGTGGATTACCAGGTGGCGCCGCCCGTCCGCGCCCGTGTGGACCGCGTCTAGCGCGACCTCGATCCCGCCGAAGTGCGTGCCGCAATAGTCGCGCGCGAACTCGTCGTGATTGCCGGGAATGAACACGACGCGGGTGCCCTTGCGCGCCTTGCGCAGGATCTTCTGCACCACGTCATTGTGCGCCTGCGGCCAGTACCACCAGCGTTTCAGCCGCCAGCCGTCCACGATGTCGCCGACGAGGTAGATCGTGTCCGCGTCGTTCCACTTCAGGAAGTCGAGCAGCAGCTCGGCATTGCACCCCTTGGTGCCGAGGTGGATGTCGGACAGGAAGATGGTGCGGTGATGCTGATGACGGATCGGTGTCCGCATGACGCCCCTCCCGAGACCTTGGTCCCTGCTCTGGCCGGATCGGCCTGCATGGGGAAGGGGAGTAGGACGATTCCGTCACGGCTGTGTGACAGCCGCGCCGCAGCGCCTCCGGGGCGAGGGCTTCAGGGCCGGGGACCGCCGCTCAGGTAGGGGCTCGCGGGCCACGGGCCGTCCCAGGTCTCCCAGGCGAGCGTCTCGCGCGCCGCGTCGCAGTCGCGCGCGATTTGCGCCTTGAGCGCGTCGAGGCCGTCGAACTTCCGCTCGGCCCGGACGAAGTCCACCATGGCGACCCGCAGGTGACGGCCATAGAGGTCGGGCGCGCGGTCGAAGATGTGCACCTCCAGCAAGGGTTCGGCGTCCGCCCCCTCGACCGTCGGGCGCACGCCGAGGTTGGCGACGCCCGGGTGCCAGAGGCCGTCCTCGCCCTCGATCTCGACGCGGACCGCATAGACGCCATACGCCGGGCGCAGCATGTCGCGCAGCTTCAGGTTCGCGGTCGGAAAGCCGATGGTGCGGCCGAGCCTGCGCCCGCCCAGAACCTTGCCCCCGATCTCCCAGTAGCGGCCGAGCAGAAGCGCGGCCCGCGTCACCTTGCCCTCGCCCAGGTATTGCCGGACGAGCGTGGAGGAGAAGGGCTCTCCCAGGTCGCTCGTCACCGGGTCCAGCACCTCGACCGCGAAGCCCAGGCGCTCCGCCGCTGCCTCCAGGTGCGCCGGGTCGCCGCCGCGGCCCTTGCCGTAGTGGAAGTCCGGGCCGACCACGACGCCCTTCACCCCCATGTTGCGGGCGAGCACCGTCTCGGCGAAATCGTCCGCCGACAGGCTTGCGAAGGTGCGGTTGAAGGCCTGCGCATAGAGCACGTCGGCGCCCATCGCCGCGAGCAGCCGCGCCTTCGTCCTCAGCGAGGTCAGGCGAAAGGGCGGCAGGTCCGGCCTGAAGACCCGGCGCGGGTGCGGCTCGAACGTCAGCAGGCCGAACGGTGCGCCGCGCCGCTGCGCCATCTCGCGCGCCCGTGCCAGCACCGCCTGGTGGCCGCGGTGGATGCCGTCGAAATTGCCGATGGCGACGACCGCGCCGCGGGCGTCCTCGCGCAGGCTCTGGTGGTGGCGTTGGATCAGCATGGCATCCGCCTATATCCCGCCTTGGCCGCCGGATCGAGAGGCAGGGAGGCAGATCATGGCAGACACGCGGCAAGAACGTGCGATTCCGTCGCGCCGGCAGGTGCTGGCGGGTCTCGGGGGGCTGGCGCTGGCGGGACTGACCGGCCCTGCGCGCGCAGATGCGCTCGCCGCCGCGAAGGCGGGCGGGCACGTCATCCTCATGCGCCACGCGATCGCGCCCGGCACGGGCGACCCCGGGACCTTCGACGTGAACGACCGCACGACCCAGCGCATCCTGTCGGAGGAGGGGCGCGCCCAGGCCCGGCGCACGGGCCGCGCCTTGCGCGCGGCGGGCGTGCCCGTCGACCGCGTGCTGACCAGCCAATGGTGGCGGTGCGAGGAAACGGCGCTGCTGCTCGACATGGGGACGGTGGAGCCCTTTCCCGAGGCGCTCAATTCCTTCTTCCGCCGTCCGGGGGAGCGGGATGCGCGCGTCGCCGCGCTGACCGGCTTCATCCGCGGCTGGCGAGGGGCTGGCAATGCGCTCTGCGTCACGCACCAGGTCAACATCACCGGCACCACGGGCGTTTTCCCCGCGTCGGGCGAGCTTGTCGTCGTCGCGCCGCAAGGGGTGGCCGTGGCGGGGCGCCTCGGACCATACTGACCTTCGAGACACGCGCGAGAGGGAGACACGCATGACGGTGCGCCGGGGCTTCTATCCGGAGATTTCGCCCAACCGGTCGGGAATGCTGAAGGTCTCCGACCTGCACACGATCTATTGGGAGGAATCGGGCAATCCGAACGGCAAGCCCGTGGTCTTCGTCCATGGCGGGCCGGGCGGGGGGACGAGCCCCGTCAACCGCCGCCTGTTCGATCCCGCCGCCTACCGCATCGTGCTGTTCGACCAGCGCGGCTGCGGGCGTTCCACCCCGCATGCGGAACTGCGCGGGAACACCACCTGGGACCTCGTCGCCGACATGGAGCGGCTGCGCGAGATGCTGGGGATCGAGCGCTGGCAGGTCTTCGGCGGTTCCTGGGGCTCCACGCTGGCGCTCGCCTATGCCGAAACCCATCCCGAGCGGGTGAGCGAGCTTGTGCTGCGCGGAATCTTCCTGCTCCGCCGCGCCGAGATCCAGTGGTTCTACCAGGACGGCACGCGCTGGCTTTATCCCGATCTCTTCGAAGATTACGTCAAGCCCATTCCGGAGGTGGAGCGGGGCGATCTCGTCGCTGCATTCTACCGCCGCCTGACCGATCCGGACCCGGCGGTGCAGCTGGAGGCCGCGCGCGCCTGGAGCATGTGGGAGGGCGCGACCCTCTCGCTGCTGCCTGACGAGGGGCGCATGGCACGCTTCGGCGCGGACCGCTATGCCATCGCGTTTGCCCGGATCGAGTGCCACTATTTCGTCCACGGCGGCTGGTTCCGGACCGAGACGCAATTGCTCGACGACGCCTATCGCCTCAAGGACATTCCGGGCGTGATCGTGCACGGCCGCTACGACGTCGTGACGCCCGCGCGCAACGCCTGGGACCTGCACCGCGCCTGGCCGGAGGCCGATCTGCGCATCGTCCCGGACGCGGGCCACGCCTTCAACGAGCCCGGCATCCTGCACGAACTGATCACGGCAACGGATACCTTCCGCGATCGGTAAAAGTTCTCGTTACATCAGGTGTTTGCGCAGAAATCCCGAGACGCGGTCTCAATGGGTTGCGTTGTGCGTCACGTCGTAATGGTCGCCGTGGAAGGCCCCGAACGCGCGCGCGACCGCCGGGTGCGGCACGGGATCGCCGGAGGTGTCGGGCAGCAGGTTCTGCTCCGACACATAGGCCGTGTAGTGCGTCTCCGCGTTCACCGCGTAGAGGTGATAGAACGGCTGGTCCTTGCTCGGGCGCATGTGCTCCGGAATGGCCTGCCACCATTCCTCGGTGTTCGCAAACACCGGGTCGACGTCGAAGATCACGCCCCGGAACGGATGGATCCGGTGCCTGACGACCTGACCGATCCTGAACTTGGCAACGCGCATGCTGCTGCTCCGCCATCCCACTGCCACTTGCGGGTCTGGCGCCCGCGTTCAGCCAAGGAAACTAGGCGGGACGGCGCCATCCTGCAATGCACCATTGGCGCGCGCGCCCTCCGGCCAGCAGGAGACGAGCGCCCAGAGCACCAGCATCAACGCCACGGATGGCCAGAGGAATCGCATCTGCCGCTTCTCCCGCCTGTCGGGTCTTTTGTATCGGGCTCCCAGCAATTAGGCTCTGCCGCGCCCGATGACCAGTCTCAAGGCACATGCATCCATGGAACTGACGCTTCCCCCGGTATTCAGCCTCGAACTCCTGCCCGAGGGGCGCGATCCCCTCGCGGTCGCTGCTGCCGCGGCCCGTGCGGGCGTCGCGGACGGCCACGTGATCGCCGCGGAGGTGCCGGACCGGCTCTCCTTCGCCGTCATGCTCGCGCCGGAGGACACGCTCGCCCGCACGCTCCAGGTGGGGCCGGTCGCGATGGTGGCGATGGCGGATGCCCTGGGCTCGCTGCTTCCGGCTGCGATCCCGGTGCTCTTCCGCTGGCCCGACGTGATCGAGGTGAACTCGGGCGAGGTAGGGCGCATGCGCATCGCCGCCGATACCCAGCATCCCGCCCGCCCCGAATGGCTCGCCCTCGGCTTCGAGATTGACGTGCTGTCGCCGCCCGACATGGAGTTCGGGCACGAGCGCAAGCGGACCACCCTGTTCGAGGAGGGCGCGGTCGACGTGACTCCGCCCGTCGTGCTGGAGGCGTTCTGCCGCTATTTCGCGGTCTGGGTCGCGCGCTGGCAGGATGGGGGCTTCGGCTCCGTCCGGGCCGTCTGGAACGGCCGCTGCGTGGAGGAGGCCGACCGTCTCGATGCGAAGGGCCGCACGGCGGACGGGCGGATGGCGCGCGACCGCCTCGTCACCGCCTTTCCCGGCTGACCTGCCGGAGGCGCGCCCCATGCGTCTTTCCGTTCGCCCCGCCGCGGACTAGGTTTGTCGCCATGACGACGACACCGCGCTATCTGCCGCGCACGATCCGGCTCGATACCTCCGACCTGCACGCCTTCCCGTCGGCGGCGGAGGAGGGGGAGTGGGCGGTTTCCGGCGCCTTTGCCTTCGCCGACGCGGACCCGGAGGAGATCGTGGGCGCCTGGGCGCAGGCCTTCCGCAACGGCCTCCTCGGGACGGAGAGCTTCGGCTGGTCGACTTTTGCCGCCGTCGCCCTCATCGATCCGCTGGAGGCCGAGCAGGTCGTAACCCGTCTCGCCCGCCATTTCGTCGAGGTCTACGGTGCGCCTACGCTCGCCCAGGCGCTGCCCGTCGCGCGCGAGGAGGTGGCGTTCGCCGCGAGCCTGTGCGACGGCCACCCCGCGGGCACGCTCATCACGGTCGAGCGGTCCATGGACGACACCGGCGTGCGGGAGCATTTCCGCACCGTGAAGGACAGCCGCGGCGAGATGCACGCTGCGATCTGGGAGATATCCCCCGACATCGACCTCGACAAGGAGGATACCGGGACATGAGCGGACATGCGCTCTGGGCCTCGTCCGGCCGCCACCTCCTGGAGCACGGCGCGGGCGAACTGGTCATCACTGACGATTTCCTCCGCGCCTATCTGCGCCGCCCGGAACTCGTGCCGCCGGAGGAGGCCTGCATGATCGAGCGCGGCCTCTACGCCGCCCTTCTGGACGCGCCCTCCGCACCCGTCGACGATGGCCGCGTTGGCGCGATGGACGACCCGGACGCAGTGGAAAACTGGCGCGTTTTCCTGCGTTTCCGCGATATTCTTCTGAAGGCGGGCACGGTCGAGGGGGCCTATCGCACGCTCTTCGCCGGCTCCATGCCGATGATCCCGCCGATGTTCGTCGACCAGCTCGTCCACGCCATCGTGCACGACATGCTGGCGGAAGCGGACGACCCCATGCTGCCGCGCTCGGGCGAGCTTCTGTTCCGCACGCAGAAGATCTCGGTCGTCGACGCAGGCATCATGTGCGCGGACGAGGAGATCGTGGAGATGCACGCCCGCACCGGCGGCTTCGGCGGGCTGGGCGAGTTACTGCGCGAGGCGCAGACGCCCGTGCGCACGGTCACGCTCGACGTGCTCAACCCCGAAAGCGCGGAGATCTACTGGGCGCGCGCGAACCGCTTCGACACGGTCCTCGATCTCTCCTTCGCGCGGCCGGGCCAGGATGCGTTCGCCCGCGTGCTGGAGGGGTGGGTCGCGCGCATGGCCGGTCTCGACGTCTCGATCCAGCCGGTGCAGTCGATCCGGGACGAGCGCTGGCGCTGGCACATCGGCCTCGACGCGACCGCGACCGCGATCCTCAACGACCTCTACGAGGGGCGCGAGGTTGAGGAGGCGCGGCTCTCCCGCCTGCTCGCGCTCTTCCGCATGGAGGTGCGCGACGATTCGATGCTGGCGGCCGACGTGCGCGGGCGGCCCATCTATCTCGGGCTTGCGATGGACAGGCAGAACGTGCTCCGCATGAAGCCGCAGAACCTGATCGTGAACCTGCCGCTCGCGCGGGCGGCCTGACCCGGACTTGAGAACGAGGGAGCTTTTCCGATGAACGACGAAGCCTTGAACATGAGCGTGCGCAAGTTCCTGAAGAAGGTCGGCGTGACCTCGCAGGCGAAGATCGAGGAGGCGGTGCGCGCGGCCTCCGGCGAGGGGCCGTTCGAGGCGACGATGACGCTGGAAATTCCCGCGCTCGGCCTCAAGCACACGATCGACGGTTCGATCGAGACGAAATGAAGGAGCGGAGGCGATGACGCAGCCTTCCGGCATCGACGGCTGGCGCGGCAAGGCGGCGGCGTTCGCCGTGCTGCTCGCGGCCGTCGGCGGCATCGTCTACATCAACCGCGAGGTCCTTTTTCCGGGCCTCGTGGAGGTTCCGGTCTCGCCCCAGGACGCGGCCTTCGCCGCCTGCTTGGAGGCCCGCACCGCGCAGATCGACCAGCTTGTCGCCGACGGCATGATGGACGCCGCGCGCGCCGCCAATGCGAAGGAGCGTCTGGCCCCCGTCTGCCAGGCGCAGGTGGACGCGGCGAACTGAGGCGGCCCGGCCACACGTTCATTGCCTGGAAACCCTGTCTGCGCTAGTCTCGCCGGCATGACGACGTTCTGGACCCCGGCGCGGCGAATTACGGGCCCGGCTTCCTCTGGGAGCCGGGAAGCAACCCGTTTCGCCAACACACTGCCGGGAGAAGACCGTCATGACCGCGCGCACCGCGACTGAAGTTTCCACTTCAACCCTTTATTGTTTCGAACTTTCCTTCGATGCCGTTCCGGGCTCTCTGGAGCGCGTGCTGGGGGAGTTCTCCAAGCGCGACATGGTGCCCGTGCGCCTCGGCACGCGCCCTGTCGCGCTCGAGGGCCCGGGCGATTGCGCCCTGGGGCTCGAGGTCTGGGTGGACACCCGCGACGCCCACACCGCCGACGTGATCGCCGCGAAGCTTCAGGTGATGCCGCACATGCGCACCGTGACGCTGGCCCGCGTGGCGGGCAGCGTACAGGCGGCGGCCTGAGCGGTCAGGTCTCCCCCCCGCCGCCCTTCTTCGCCGCCTCGTCGCGTTCGCGCAGATCGTCTTCGGTCGTGCGCACGCGCGGGCGCGCGCCCGCCGCATAGGGATCGACGGCGGTTTCCATCTGCGCGATCACCCGGCAGTCGTCGCACATCTGCATGATGCGGATGCGCGCCTCGTCCTGGAACATCGGGTGCTTGCCCGCGAGCAGGGAGACGATGCGCTCCACCGAGGACTTCACGCCGAAGTCCTTGCCGCAGCGGACGCAGGCGAAGGGCTCCTCCTCCTTGAGGATGCGCGGCTCGGCGGCCTCCGCCAGGAAGGAGAGGCGCGGGGTGAGCGAGATCACCTTCTCCGGGCACGTCGCCTCGCAGAGGCCGCACTGGATGCACAACTCCTCCGTGAAGCGCAGCTGCGGCCGGTCCGGATTGTCGGTGATCGCCGCGGTCGGGCACGCGCCGACGCAGGAGAGGCAGAGCGTGCAGCCCTCCACGTCCACCTCGATCGTGCCGAAGGGCGCGCCCTCGGGCAGCGCCACCATGTCCGGCGTTTCCGGCGCATGGGTGCGCAGATGGCGCAAGGCGAGGCGCTGCAGCCCCCGCCGGTCGCCGCGCGGCAAATGCTTCGCTGGCGTCGCGACGCCTTTGCCCGTGGCTGACCACAGCGCGGCCTCCACTGCCTCCGGGTCGGTTTCGATCAGCATGTGCACCGGGGCGTCGAGGCCCATCGCGCCCCGCACCGCCTCCGCGATCTCTGCCTGCAGTGAAAGTCCCGCCGTCTCGTCGGCGTGCTTGGGGTCCGGCAGCAGCGTGATCCCGGCCGCGCCGTAGGACAGCGCCGAGACCAGCACGTCGAGGCCGATCTGGGTAACCTCGTTCACTTCCACCGGCAGGACATGGGCCGGGAGCCCGCGCCCGAAGCGAGCGATCATCGCCACCATCTCCGCCCCGTGGCGGCCGTCGTGGAACAGGAGGTGCGGCGTCTTTCCGCCTGCTTTCGCATAGGTGTCGAGCAGTATCCTCACCTGGTCTATGAGGTCGGAGGGGCGCGGCACGGCATAGGTCGCGGCGCCGGTGGGGCAGACCGAATTGCAGGCCCCGCAGCCGCCGCAGATCGCCGGGTCGATCGCCACGGTGTCGCCCGCGGGCGCGATGGCGGCGGCCGGGCAGACGTCCAGGCAGCGCGTGCAGCCCGTCTTGCCGCTGCGCGAATGGGCGCAGATGTCGCCCTGGTAGCGGACATAGAGCGGTTTCTCGAAGCTGCCGGTGAGCGCGCTCGCGTCAAACAGCGCGCGCGCCACCGCGCCCGGGTCGCGGGGATCGGCGCGCAGGTAGCCGTCGCGCCGTTCGTGCCCGCTCACCAGTGGCGCACCCCCCGTCATGTCGAGCACGACGTCGAAGTCGAGGGTCGTCTGCGCCGGTCCCACGTCGAACGCCAGCGCCTCCCGGCTGGAGACGCGCATGGGCGCGAGGTTGCGCACGTCCGCCGTGAAGGCGCCGAGGTGCCCGCGCACGCCCGTCACCTTGCCCCTGAAGATCGCGACGCGGCTGCGGACCGGCGGGACGAGGCCCTCGGCCTCGGTCAGGATAAGCGAGACGGCCATGCTTGCCGACAGCCGCTCGGCGGCGTCGAGTGCGGCCTGACCCGCGCCGTGGACGAGGATCTGCCCCTCGCTCTCCAGCGTTATCGTGCCCGCGGGCTCGGCGCCGGCGGCGGCCTGCGCCATGGCGATCAGGGCGGCGATCTTCGGCCCGGAATTCGCTGCGTCCTCGCCCCAGCCTGCGGCCTCGCGGATGTTGAAGAAGGCAAGCTCGGCGGACGTTTCCAGTTCCTCCGCCACCTCGGCGAACAGCGGCGCTTCCTGCGTGCAGGCGACGCAGACGCGCCCACCCGCGGCGGCCGCTTGCTCGAACACGTCGAGCTCGGTCCGGCAGAGCTGCCGGTGGATGCCGGTTCCCTCCGCGCCCAGCGTGCGCGCCAGCATCTCCCCGTCGATCTGCATCGTCCGTTCGCAATTGCAGACGAGTATCGTGTCGTTGCCGCGCTTCATGCTGATCCTTGCGTCCCTGTCGTGATTCCTGCCGGTCTGATGCCCCCAGGAACGGGTAATGTGTCCTTGTGCCGCCGGTCCGGCAAGACGCACGCACGCGCAAGCGCCTGTGCCGCACTGCAGCATTTCCGTTTCCCTCTTGCCGCGGGGCGCGCGCTCGCTACCGTCTGGTGCCATGAGCCGTGTCCTGACCATTCCTCTCGGCGTCATCGTCGAGCGCCGCCCCGCGAAGAACCCGTGGGCCGACCATGTGCTGCGCGCGATCGCGGTGACGGAGGATCCGCCGCCGGACCTCGCGCCCTGGACGCTTCTCGTGCGAGAGGGCGAGGTGGAGCGCTACCACGCCGGAACCGCGCAGATCGAACTGCATCGCAAGGAGACTGAGGCCTATCTGGAGAACTTTCTCGACGACCGGCCGCAGATCTTCGTCGTCCTGCGCCGCGACGACGAGGACGACGCATCGCCCTTCGGCTTCCACCTGTTCTGCGTCAGCGCCTCGCCGTTCTATGCGCAGAACCTGATGGATTCGGGCGAGGACATCGTGGACCCCGTGCCGATGCCCGCCGCGGTCGCCCAGCGCGTGCGCGCCTTCGTCGACTTCCACCACGTCGAGGAGCCGTTCGCCAAGCGCAAGCGCCGCAAGGCCGCGGAGCCGGACGAAGTCTTCGCCCGCCCGCCGGGCTGGTCGCCTGCGGGCGGCGATCCCTGGGAGAACTGAGCCGATGGCCGCCGAGGACGCATCCCGCATGACGCGCGCCGCGCGCCGCCGCCTCGGCCTTGCCGGTGAGGAGGAGGGCAGCTTTCTCGCCCGCTGGTCGCGGCGCAAGGACGCCGCGCGCGCCGGCGCGCTTGCGGACGACGGTGTGGCCGATCCCGGCGATCTTCCCGCGCACGAAGCCGACGCCGCGCGGGCAGGCGCGCGCGGGGAGGGCAGCAGCGCCGAGGCAGCCGAACCGGAGATCCGGCCTGAGGATCTGCCCGATCCGGACACGCTGACGGCCCAGTCCGATTTCAGCGTCTTCATGCAGAAGGGCGTACCGCCCGATCTGCAGCAACGCGCGCTGCGCAAGCTGTGGCTGACCGATCCGACACTCGCGAACCTCGATGGCCTGCTCGACTATGGCGGCGATTTCAGCCAGGTCGGCAAGGCCAAGATGGCGATCAAGACCGCGTGGCAGGTGGGCAAGGGGTATCTCGCCGCGTTGGACGCCGGGGAGACGGCGAAGGCGGCCGCCGGCGAGGGCGGCGCGGATGCCGGACCGGACCGGGAGGCGGTCGCGGCGGCGGACGGCGTTACGGAATCGCCGCAAACGCATGGGGCCCCCGAATCTCCCGCGGAAGATGCGGCCGAAGTGGACGGCCGGGACGCTTCGGACGATACCCGCCCGCCGTCAGCACGCGCCTGAGCGTCGCGGACAGGCATCAGACTTTCGTCTTAGTCCTACAAGGGAAAACGCCGCCAATCCAAGCATTGGATTGTGCGCTGCAAAATCCAGCGGGAAAATCCGCGCAGATGAAGGCTTCGGCGCACAGTCAATTCTGTTGCGCTGCAAAAGGCTGCAGGAAACTGCAAAGGCTCTTGCGCTATTGAGAAGTATTCGCAATCCAAACGCTTTACCGATCTTTCGTGCGCGCGTAGGATTCTTGCCAATTCAAGGACCTGTAATGCGTCGGAAGGGATGTTTCGCGTGGTGGGAACGGCAGGAACCGGGCAGGCAGCGGCGATTCCGGCGGACACACAGGACGAGGATTTCCTGCGCGCCCAGCAGTACCGGTTCCTAGCGCGCTGGCTCGCCGCGCCGCCGGACCGGGCGTTGCTCGACCTGACGGCGCAGCTTTCCGGCGACGGATCGGAGCTTGGGCAGGCGCTGTCGGAACTCGCCGCCGTCGCGGCGGAGGCCGACCCTGCGGCGGCCGACGACGAATTTCACGACCTCTTCGTCGGGATCGGGCGGGGCGAACTCGTCCCGCACGCCTCCTATTACATCACGGGCTTCCTGAACGAGAAGCCGCTGGCGACGCTCCGGCAGCACCTGGCGAGCCTCGGCATCGCGCGTGCGGAGGGCAACCGCACGCCGGAGGATCACATTTCCGCGCTGTGCGACGTCATGGCGGGTCTCATCACGGGCGAGTTCGGGGAGGTCAGCACGACGCGCGCGCCGGGTGTGGCGGCGACGGCCAGGGGACCGGAGCCCGAGACGCTCGGACCGCAGAGCGCGTTCTTCAATGCACATCTCGCCCCATGGGCGGGGCGTTTCTTTTCCGACCTGGAGCGGGCGAAGGCCGCACGGGTCTATCGCGGGATCGGCGCGGTCGGCCGGATCTTCATGGAGATCGAGGAGGCCGCTTTCGAGATGACTGCCTGAACGGTTTCGGGCGGTTGCATGTGGCAGGGCCGTACCCCCGGCTTAACAGGGGGGCAGGCCCGAACCGGAGGAGGGTGACCATGAGTGACAAGGACGGCACGTCCGGCGGCATCGCGCGCCGCGACCTGCTGAAACTCGGCACGCTTGGGGCCGTGGCGGCGGGTGCCGCCACCGCGCTGGGCAGCGTTCAGGCCGGCGCCGCGGAGACGGCCCCCGCGAAAGGGGCGGGCTACCGCGAGACGGGCCACGTCAAGACGTTCTACGACCTCGCCCGCTTCTGACGGGCGATCGCCGCTGGGCTGCTCCTTCGGGTGCAGCGGGCAGCGGCGGTGATTGGGAGGACAGGAAAGATGCTCAAGCGGAAAGCGGCAGGCGGGGTTGCGGGACGCCCCCGGCTGGCGAAGGCCCTGGCAGGGCTCGGTGGTGGCGCGATCGACCGGCGGACGTTCCTCCGGCGCTCGGGCCTGACGGCGATGGGTGTCACCGCGGCGGCGACGCTGGGCGGTGGCATGGTGACGAAGGCTGGCGCGCAGAGCGCGGGTGCCGCCGGCGAGGTCAGGAAGGTCAAGTCGGTCTGCACGCACTGCTCGGTCGGCTGCACGGTCGTTGCCGAGGTGCAGAACGGCGTCTGGGTCGGGCAGGAGCCCGGCTTCGACTCGCCCTTCAACCTCGGTGCGCATTGCGCCAAGGGCGCCTCGGTGCGTGAGCACGCGCACGGCGAGCGCCGCCTGAAGTCGCCGATGAAGCTTGTCGACGGCAAGTGGAAGAAGATCTCGTGGGACGAGGCGGTCAACGAGATCGGCGACAAGATGATGCAGATCCGGGAGGAGTCGGGGCCCGATTCCGTCTACTGGCTCGGATCGGCGAAGCACAACAACGAGCAGGCCTACCTGTTCCGCAAGTTCGCGGCCTATTGGGGCACGAACAACGTGGATCACCAGGCGCGGATCTGCCACTCCACCACGGTCGCGGGTGTTGCGAACACCTGGGGCTACGGTGCGATGACCAACTCCTACAACGACATCCACAACAGCCGGGCGATCTTCCTGATCGGCGGCAACCCGGCCGAGGCGCACCCGGTTTCCCTCCTCCACCTGCTGAAGGCGAAGGAACAGAACAACGCGCCGCTCATCGTCTGCGACCCGCGCTTCACGCGCACGGCCGCGCACGCGTCGGAGTACGTGCGCTTCCGCCCGGGCGCGGACGTGGCGCTGATCTGGGGCATCCTCTGGCACGTCTTCCAGAACGGCTGGGAAGACACCCAGTACATCAAGGAGCGGGTGTGGGGCCTCGACCAGGTGAAGGCCGAGGTGGCGAAGTGGACGCCAGAGGAGGTCGAGCGGGTGACCGGCGTGCCGGAAAGCCAGGTGAAGCGCGTCGCGCGCACGCTGGCCAACAACCGGCCGTTCACGATCATCTGGTGCATGGGCGGGACCCAGCACACGATCGGCAACAACTTCACCCGCGCCTATTGCGCGCTGGGCCTCGCGCTCGGCACGATCGGCAAGCCGGGTGGCGGCGCCAACATCTTCCGCGGCCATGACAATGTGCAGGGTGCGACCGATCTCGGCGTGCTCAGCCACACGCTGCCGGGCTACTACGGCCTCGCGGCGGGCTCGTGGAAGCACTGGGCGCGCGTCTGGGAGACCGACTACGATTACCTCCTCGGCCGCTTCGGATCGAAGGAACTGATGGAGTCGTCGGGCATCCCCGTGAGCCGCTGGTTCGACGGCGTGCTCGAGGACAAGGAGAACATGGACCAGCCCGAGAAGGTGCGGGCCATGGTCTTCTGGGGTCACGCGCCGAACTCGCAGACCCGCCTTCCGGACATGCAGAAGGCGATGAAGCAGCTCGACATGCTGGTCGTCATCGATCCGTTCCCGACCATGACCGCGGTCATGCACGACCGGACCGACGGCGTCTACCTGCTGCCGGCGACGACGCAGTTCGAGACCTACGGGTCCGTGACCGCGTCGAACCGTTCGCTGCAGTGGCGCGAGAAGGTGATCGATCCGCTCTTCGAATCGAAAGTGGACCACGAGATCATCTATCTCTTCGCCAAGAAGTTCGGTTTCGCCGACGAGATGTTCAAGAACATCAAGGTCGAGGGGGCCGAGCCGGTGATCGAGGACGTGACGCGGGAATTCAACCGCGGCATGTGGACGGTCGGCTACACCGGCCAGTCGCCGGAGCGTCTGAAGCTGCACATGGCCAACCAGCACACCTTCGACCGCACGACGCTGCGGGCGAACGGCGGGCCGGCCGACGGCGACTTCTACGGTCTGCCCTGGCCGTGCTGGGGCACGGCGGAGATGGGACATCCCGGAAGCGCCGTCCTCTACAACACCGATCTCCCGGTGGCAGAGGGCGGCATGGGCTTCCGGGCCCGCTTCGGGGTCGAGCGCAATGGCGAGAACCTGCTCGCCGAGGGCTCCTACCCGGTCGGCTCGGAGATCCAGGACGGCTATCCCGAGTTCACCTACGGCATGCTGAAGAAGCTGGGCTGGGAAGGCGATCTCACCGACGAGGAGCGAGCGACCATCCTCAAGATCGGCGGGGACAAGCCGGACGGCGTCAACTGGAAGACCGACCTGTCGGGCGGCATCCAGCGCGTCGCGATCAAGCACGGCTGCGCGCCCTACGGCAACGCCAAGGCGCGGACGGTGGTCTGGAACTTCCCGGACCCGGTGCCCGTGCACCGCGAGCCGCTCTACACCTCGCGGCGCGACCTCGTGGCCGACTATCCGACCTACGAGGATACCAAGGCCTACCGCCTGCCGACGCTCTATGCGTCGATCCAGGAGAAGGACGTGTCGAAGGAGTTCCCGATCATCCTCACCTCCGGCCGACTGGTCGAGTACGAGGGCGGCGGCGACGAGACGCGCTCCAACCCCTGGCTCGCCGAGCTGCAGCAGGACATGTTCGTCGAGATCAACCCGCGCGATGCCAACAACCTCGGCATCCAGGACGGGAACATGGTCTGGGTGTACGGACCGGAAGGCGGCAAGGTGCGCGTCAAGGCCATGGTGACCGAGCGGGTGGGGACGGGCGTCGCGTTCATGCCCTTCCACTTCGGCGGCCACTTCCAGGGCGAGGATCTGCGGTCAAAATACCCCGCCGGTGCCGACCCCTACGTGCTGGGCGAGGCGAGCAACACCGCCCAGACCTATGGCTACGACTCGGTGACACAGATGCAGGAGACCAAGTGCACGCTCTGCCGGATCGAGCGGGCGTGACGGCGGGTTCGCGGGCTGGCCGGGCTGCCGGCCGGTCCGCACCGCCGGGTCTCTAGAGAAAAGGGAGTGACACGAACATGGCGCGCATGAAGTTCCTGTGCGACGCGGAGCGGTGCATCGAGTGCAATGCCTGCGTGACCGCCTGCAAGAACGAGCACGAGGTGCCCTGGGGCATCAACCGTCGCCGCGTGGTGACCATCAACGACGGAAAGCCGGGCGAGCGGTCGATTTCGGTCGCCTGCATGCACTGCTCGGACGCCCCGTGCATGGCCGTCTGCCCGGTCGACTGCTTCTACCAGACCGAGGAAGGCGTGGTCCTTCATTCCAAGGACCTGTGCATCGGCTGCGGCTACTGCTTCTACGCCTGCCCCTTCGGGGCGCCGCAGTACCCGCAGGCCGGCAATTTCGGCAGCCGCGGCAAGATGGACAAGTGCACCTTCTGCAACGGCGGGCCGGAAGACGACAACAGCTCGGCGGAGTTCCAGAAGTACGGCCGCAACCGCCTGGCCGAGGGCAAGCTGCCGCTGTGCGCGGAGATGTGCTCGACCAAGGCGCTGCTCGCCGGTGACGGGGACGTGCTCTCCGACATCTACCGGGAGCGGGTCGTGGCCCGCGGCTTCGGCTCGGGCGCCTGGGGCTGGGGCACCGCCTACCAGCTCAAGGCGGGCGGCTGACGTCCAGATCGGCCGTTGGCGCGTAACAGGGTAGGCGGGGGCGGCGCGGAGCCGTCCCCGTTACCGTCCCCGGTTTATGCGCGGCGGCCTCCGTGCAGGCATCTGATCCGTGAGGTGGCGACAGGTCATGGCTGTGAACACCAGGCGCAGACGCCGCCGCATTGCGGCGGTCACCACGCTTCTTCTCGCAGGCGCGGCGCTGGGCGCGTGCCGGCAGGAGGAGCAGGGGCGGTTCGATCTCGAGCATCTGAACAAGGGCACCTACCAGGGCGCGCCCGACACACCGCTCGACAATGAAACGCTCGAGGATTTGCGGGGCCGGATGAGCATCCAGGCCGGTTGACCGGGGCGGCATCCGCTGCCGCCCATGCGGTCCCCCTTGCCGCCCGCGCCGGAGCTTCCGGGTGGCCTGATCGGAGTTGGAAGAGGCATGACGATGAACCAGCACCGTATTGCGGCGCGCGTGCGCGTCCTGTTCGCCACGCTGATGCTTGCCGTGGGGCTCGCGCTCGCGCCGGGCGCGGTCCCTGCCCTCGCGCAACAGTCCGCGCCGGTTGCCCCGACCGATCCGGCGGGCTCGCTCGGGCCCCTCGGCCAATCGAGCGACACCGACATCTGGCGGGAAATCCGCCGCGGCAACCAGTTTCAGACCCAGGTGCAGAACCAGGGCGCGGGCATCATGATCCAGTCCGAGGGCGAGGTCTGGCGCAACTTCCGCAACGGGCCCTTGCCCTATTACGGCGCGTGGGGGCTGTTCGGGATCGTCGCGCTGCTGGCGGTCTTCTTCCTCATTCGCGGACGCATCAGGATCGACGAGGGCATGTCCGGCCGCACGATCGAGCGGTTCAACACGATCGAGCGGGCGGCGCACTGGTTGCTCGCCTCGACGTTCATCATCCTGGCGATCACCGGGCTGAACCTGCTCTACGGGCGCTATTTCCTGCCGGGCCTCATTGGCAAGGAGGCGTTCGCCACGATTTCCATGTGGGGCAAGTACGCCCACAACTATCTCGCCTTCGGCTTCATGCTGGGGCTCGTGATGATCTTCGTGTTGTGGGTGAAGGACAACATTCCCGGCTGGACCGACGTGAAATGGTTCCTGAAGGGAGGCGGCATCCTCGGCATGGGGCACCCGGATTCCAGGCGCTTCAACGGCGGCCAGAAGCTCATCTTCTGGATGGTCGTGCTGGGCGGCGCCTCGCTCAGCATGTCGGGGGTCGCCCTGATGTGGCCGTTCGAGTTCCACTTCTTCGCCGGCACCTTCGACGCGATCAACGGCATTTTCGGCACCTCGCTGCCGACCGCGCTCGGCCCGATCCAGGAGCAGCAGCTGAACGCCGCCTGGCATGCCATCGTCGGCCTTGTGATGATCGTGGTCATCATCGCCCACATCTACATCGGGTCGGTCGGCATGGAGGGCGCGTTCGACGCCATGGGTTCCGGCCAGGTCGACATCAACTGGGCGAAGGAGCATCACAACCTCTGGGTCGAGGACATGGTGCGCAAGGGCCGCGCGGACGCGCCCACCGGCGGCCATGGAACCCAGCCGGCGGAATAGCCGCCAGAAGGGCCGGAAAAGAGAATGACACCGATGAAGAGCTTGCGGACCCTGGCATTGGTTGCTCTTGCGTCGGCGGCGCTCGGCGCCGGGGCGGCGCTGGCGCTGACGGCGGAGGACGTGCGCACCCGGATCGAGGCGCAGTTCCCCCAGGTGGAGGTTCTGCGCGTCGTGGACGCCGAGACGAGCGAAGGCCGCCCGGCCTTCCTCGTCACGGTGATGAACCGGGGCGGCACCTACAACGGCGCCTTCCAGGTGACGCGCGTGCTGATCGACCGCGAGACGGGCAGCATGACGCGCATCTATGCCCAGGGGCCGAGCGGCGTACCCGTCGGGGAGCCTCTCTCCGGTCCAGGCGCGGCGACGGAAGGGTTCGGGGAGAACCTGCGCACGCGAAGCTTCACGCCGATTCCCGGCCGTCCATGACCGCTGGACGGGCGCTTTCGCGGCTTGGCGCGGCGCTTGCGCGTGTCCTGCTTGCGGCGGCGCTCTGTGCGGGCGCTCTGCCGGCGGCGGCGGCGCTGCTGGGGCATGGAGGGCCGGTGCAGGCGGTCGACGTTTCCGCCGACGGGCGCCATGCGTTGACCGGCGGATTCGACTACACCGTCATTCTCTGGGACCTCGAGAGCCAGGTGCCCGTGCGCATCCTCACCGGCCACGACGGCGGCGTGAGCGCGGTGCGCTTCGTGCCCGGCAGCACGCTTCGCGGGGTCAGCGCGGGCGACGACGGCGACGTGATCCTCTGGGACCTGCACGCAGGCCGGATTCTGCACCGGATGAAGGGGCACGCGCTTCGCGCCGTGGAGCTTGCGGTCTCCCCGGACGGCCGCCTTGCCGCGTCTGCAGGGTGGGACGGGACCGTGCGGGTCTGGGATCTGGAGACCGGCACCGCGCGCCACGTCTTCGAGACGCGCGCGAACCGCATCAACACCGTTGCCTTCGCGGGCGGGGGCACGCAGGTGCTGGCAGGCGACGAGGCAGGCCAGCTTCTCGTCTGGTCGGTCGGGACGGGCGAGGCGATGCGGCCCCTGCGCGTCCACGACTTCGTGGTCAACGCGCTCGACGTCGCGGACCCGGCGGCCGCCTCCACGACGGTCGCCACGGCCAGCGTCGACCGCACCATGCGGCTGTGGTCGTGGCCCGCGCGCGAGGAACTGGTCAGCATCGAGCTGCACGACGCCGCCGTGCTCGCGCTGGCAATATCGGACGACGGGACGCTGCTCGCCTCGAGCGGTGCGGACGGCGCCATCCGGCTCTGGTCGATCCCCGACGGCCGTCCCGCGGGCACGCTGACGGGTCATGCCGGCGCCGTCTTCGCGCTGGCCTTCGCGCCCGGAGGTCGCCTGCTGTCGGCGGGCCGCGACGAGAGCGTGCGCGTCTGGAGCCTCGCCGGCGGGACCGAGATCGCGCCTGCCGGGGCCACGAACATCCCGGCGCCCGAGACGGTGGCCGACATGACTGAGGCGGAGAAGCGCGGCCAGTGGGAGTTCCGCAAGTGCCGCATCTGCCATTCGATCACGGCGGAGGGGGAGAACCGGGCAGGGCCCACGCTCTATGGCATCGTCGGGCGCGTGGCGGGGACCGTGCCCGGCTACGACTACTCGCCCGCGCTCACCGGTACCGGCATCGTCTGGACGCCGGACATGATCGCGCGCCTTTTCGCGGACGGGCCGGACCGGGTGACGCCCGGCTCCAAGATGCCCTTGCAAAAACTGTCGAGCCCGCAGGCGCGGGACGACCTCATCGCCTATATCGAGAAAGTGACGGCGCCGAAGCCCGGCGTGCCCGTGCCCGGGCAAATGGCGGATGCGCCCCCGGCTGGACAAGGAGCGAAGCAATGAAAGCGTTTCTGATCGGCATAGGCCTGGCCATCGTCGTCGGCGTGGGCGCGTGGTACGCGCTGGAGCAGATGCCCTGGGACAGCGCGACCGCGACCAGCAGCGAGAACGTCCGGCTCTGATCCCGGCCGCGCCGCCGCCCGCCTCAGTCCATCACGATCCGCGGGGCGGCGCGTGCCTGTCCGCGGTCGAGTTTCGCCGCCACCTTCTCCGCGATCGCCATGTAGGCCGCGGCCTGGGGGCCGTCCGGATCGGTCATCACGATCGGCAGGCCCTCGTCCGAGGTTTCGCGCACGCGGATGTCGAGCGGCACCTCTCCCAGGAAGTCCATGCCCATCTTCTCCGCCGTGCGCCGTGCGCCGCCGTGACCGAAGATGTGGCTCTCGTGGCCGCAGTTCGGGCAGACGAAGGTGGACATGTTCTCCACCAGCCCGAATACCGGCACATCCACCTTGCGGAACATGTTGAGGCCCTTGCGCGCATCGAGCAGCGCGATGTCCTGCGGCGTCGACACGATGACGGAGCCTGCGAGCGGCACCCGCTGCGCCATGGTGAGCTGCGCATCGCCCGTGCCGGGCGGCATGTCGACGATCAGCACGTCGAGGTCGCCCCACGCCACGTCGCGCAGCATCTGCTCCAGCGCCGACATGACCATCGGGCCGCGCCAGATCATCGGCGTGTCCTCGTCGACGAGGAAGCCCATGGACATGGCCTTCACGCCGAACGCCTCCATCGGGTTGAGCGTGCGCCCGTCCGCGCTCGGCTTGCCCTTGATGCCCAGCATGCGCGGGATCGAGGGGCCGTAGATGTCGGCGTCGAGGATGCCCACCTTCTTGCCGAGGCGTGCGAGCCCCATGGCGAGGTTCACCGCCGTCGTCGACTTGCCGACGCCGCCCTTGCCGGACGCGACCGCCACGATGGCCTTGACGCCGGGGGCCAGGATGCGGTTGCCCGCGCCGGCCTCCGCCGCGCGTGCGCCGGGCGGGGGCGGGGCGGCCTTGCGCGCGCCCGCGGGCGGCGCTGCCTTGTCGCTGTGCGCGGTGAGGACGGCGGAGACCGAGAGCACGCCCGGCAGCGCCTCGACCGCCTTCGTGCATGCCTGGCGCAGCGGGTCGGCCTTCGGTCCGCGCTCCGGCGCAACCTCGACGGCGAAGCCCACATGGCCGCTCTTCACGACGAGGCCCGAGATCATGCCCGCGGACACGACGTCCTTGCCGCTCTCCGGGTCGACCACGCGGGCCAGCGCGCCCCTCACCTGATCGGCTGTCACTTCGGCCATGGCTTTCCCTGTCCTCCCTCGCGCACGTCCGCCGGCACGGCGCTACAGATAGTGCGCACCGCGGTCGAGGTCATCCCTTCAAAACGGGTTGGTGTGCGGGAATGCCCACGCAGGCCCGAAGGATCAGTAGATGCAGGGTGTCCGGGGCGCAGCCATGTCCGTGCTGCAGGGCGCGGCTGAGGCAGGCAGCACGTCCCCCTGCTGGATGGCGCCCGTCTCCGGATCCACGTTCAGGAGCACGCGCGCCTGGGTGCGCGTGTTGAGCAGGACCGCGTTGACAGTACCGTCCTCGATGGAGAGCACTTCTTCCACGACGAGATGGGTCAGTCCGAAAGAGGCAAACCGGCTCTTGAGTGCGCGCGCAACAGCAGCTTCGGACATCCGGCCCCCCTGATCTTCACCGTGGCTGACCCGTCGCCTTTCTGGCCGCCGTCTGACAGAATACTCACACGATGCCGAAAAAAACAGCACAGAGTTGTAAGATTGCTTCCGAGGGCGGGAGACGGCGCCCCGCCCGGGGATCACATTTTCGTGAGGTCGCGTGACGTACCAGCCTGGCCCCGACGATCCGGTTCCGCGCGAGATCCTGTCGCGCATCGTGGATTCGCTGCCCGACGCGATCTTCTTCAAGCGGCCGTCCGGCATCTACACGTTTGCCAACGCCGCCGCGGCGACACTGCTACTCGGGCGCACGGCCGAGGCGGTCGAGGTCATGGGCGAGACGGATGCGGCACTCGGCGTCGACCCCCGAATCGGGTCGCCGAGTGCCGACCGGTGGCTGACGACCAGCGACCAGCCCGTGCGCGGCGAGATCGAGGTGTCCGTGAATGGCGTGCCGCGGCGCTATCTCCTCAGCCGCAGCCGCAGCCTCGATGGCGGGGGGCGGATGCTGGGCATCATCGGGGTTGCGGTGGAGATCACCTCCCTGCGCAGTGCGGAGGAGCGGATGCGCCGGCAGGAGGCGCAGCTTGCGCATGCCGCCCGGCTGTCGCTGATGGGCGAGATGGCGTCGGGCATGGCGCACGAGCTGAACCAGCCGCTGACTGCCATCCTCAGCTATCTGCCGCCGGTCTTGCGCCGCCTCGACGAGGGGGGCGCGGACCGCAAGCTGCTTGCCGCACTCGAGGAAATCCGGGCGGAGGCGCGCCGTGCTGCCGACATCCTCGGCCGCCTGCGCGGTTTCGTCCGGCGGCAGGAGGTGCGGCGGGCGTCGGTCCGCCTGTGCCAGGCGGTCCGCGAGGCGGTGAACTTCGCCAACCACCAGGCGGAGCAGGCGGGCGTGCGCATCGCCATCGACTTCGAGGAGGGCATGGCCCCCGTCATGGCCGACGAGGTGGAACTCCAGCAGGTGCTGCTCAACCTCGTCTGGAATGCCATCGAGGCGATGGAGGCCGGAGGCGCGCCGCGCCGCGAGATCCTGATCCTGACCCAGTCCGCCGGCGCGGATACCGCGGAGGTTCTGGTCCGCGACACCGGCCCCGGATTGCCGCCGGAGGTGCTGGGCCGCCTGTTTGAGCCCTTCTTCACCACCAAGCCCAACGGCATGGGCATGGGGCTTGCCATCTGCCGCTCTATCATGGAAGCCCACGGTGGACGGCTGACAGCGACCTCCAACTGGGAAGGGGGGGCGACCTTCCGCCTGACCCTGCCTTTCGCGAAGGGAGATACCGGAACATGAGCGTGCACAAGGAGACCGGGTCCGGGAGCCATCCGGTGGCGACGCCCCGCGTGGCGATCGTCGACGACGATGCGGCGGTGGTGCGCGCGGTGACCTTCCAGCTCGAGGGACACGGTTATTCGGTTGTCAGCTATCCGAATGCGGAGGCCTTCCTGCAGGATGCCGCGGCGCAGCTCGAATGTGCGCTGGTCGACGTGCGGATGCCCGGCATGACCGGGCTGCAGCTCCAGGCGGCGCTCGCCAGCCAGCGGCCTGACCTGCCGCTCGTCTTCATGACCGGTCACGGCGATGTCGAGATCGCGGTCCAGGCGATGAAGGCCGGGGCCGTCGACTTCATCGAGAAGCCGTTCGAGGAGGCGGCGCTGCTCGCCGCGCTGGAACGTGCCGTGGAACGCGGGCGCGAGGCGCACGCGGCCGCGAGGCTGCGCGAGGAGATCGCCGCGCGCCATGCAACCCTCACCCATCGGGAACGGCAGGTCATGGCGCTCGTCGTCGAGGGCCAGTCGAACAAGATGATCGCGCGCACGCTCGACATCTCGCCGCGCACGGTCGAGGTCTACCGCGCGCGCGTCATGGAAAAGATGGAAGCGCAGAGCCTCGCGGAACTCGTCCGCCTGTCGCTCGGCGCCAATCTCGAAGAGGGTGTGGACGAGGCATGACGTTCGGGGCCGGCGCGCGGCCGTTCGCGCCTGCACGGGCGCGGTTCGAGATCGGACTTGCGCCGCTCGATCTCGCCGATTGGCTGGAGATCGGGCCGGATCTCGCCGAGGTCCTGCAGGAGAAGGACAGGCTTCTGGCAAGCCGGCACGGGGACGTCTTCGCCGCGTTGCCGGGATCGGAATCGGCGCAGGCCGAAACGCTCGCCCTCGTCCGCGCATGGCTGGGCGAGCGTGCCTGCGCGACCCATCGGGTGACGCCGGACGCGGTGACGGCCGCGGGGCGGACCGTGCACACCGACGGGCACGACGGGCTTGCCCCGCTCGACGCGGCGGGCCGGCTCGTTCCGGAAGACCTCTGCCTGCTGGAGGCGGGGGAGGGCGGCTACAGGCTGACGGCGGCGAGCCTGTGCGCGCCTGCCCACTGGCGGCTGCACGAAAAGCTCGGCCATCCGATGATGGGTATTCACGCGCCCGTGCCCGGCTGGAGCGACCGGCTCGGCCCGCGGGTCGACCGCATCTTCGCCAATCTGAAGGTGGAGGCGCCGGTGCAGCGCCTGAACTGGGGGCTCGCAGCCTCGCCCGTGACCTTCACGCCCGAGGCGCGGCGCGACGACGACCGGCGCATGGCGCACCTGACGGCCGGCGATGCCATCGATGCGCTCTGGCTGCGGGTGGAGCGCCAGACGCTTCGCCGCCTCGCCCGGACGGGCGCGATCCTCTTCACGATCCGCACGGTGATGACCCCGCTCGCCGAGGTTCTGGCGGGGCAGGAGGATGTGCGCGCGCTGCTGGAGGCGCTGGAGACGCTGGGTGCCGACGAGCAGCGCTACAAGGCATTCGGCCGCTACCGCGCAGCCCTCGTGGCCGCGTTGCAGGCCCGTCTCGCCAGCTATTCCGCGGGCTGAGCCGCCGGGCGCCCGCGGACCCAGGCCGCGATGTAGCGCACGTCCTCCTGGATCGCGACGAGCGACGGCACGACCAGGAGCACCAGCGCCGTCCCAACCGCAAGCCCGAAGACGATGGTGATGGCCATCGGGATCAGGAACTGCGCCTGAAGGCTCGTCTCGAAGATCAGCGGCGCGAGGCCCCCGATGGTCGTGAGCGAGGTCAGCAGAACCGCGCGCAGGCGGTCGCACGATCCGTCCACGATCGCCTCGTATGGGTTTTGCGTCCGCTTGCGCTCGTCGATCGTCGTGATCAGCACGATGGAGTCGTTGATGATGATGCCCGACAGGCCGATCATCGCGATCATCGACAGGATGGTGACGCTGAAGCCCAAAAGGTAGTGGCCGAGAAACGCCCCGATCAGGCCCAGCGGGATGGTCAGCATGACGGCCAGCGGGCGGGCGTAGCTTCCGAACACCCAGGCGAGGATCAGGTAGATCGAGACGAGGCCCAGAAGCGCGCCCGTGCGCATGTCGCCGATGGTTTCCGCCTGCTCCTCCGAACGGCCCTTGAATGTGTAGCTCACGCCGTAGGTATCGGCGATCTGGCCGAGGATGCTCCCGCGCTCCCCGCGGTCCTCCAGCCCGGGGCGCGGGGCCAGCAGGGCTTCCATCATCTGCGTGGTCGTCGTCGTATTGGCATCGAGTTCGGCCGTCACCGCGACCTGGCG
Organism: Futiania mangrovi; assembly: GCF_024158125.1. Classification (NCBI taxonomy): domain Bacteria; kingdom Pseudomonadati; phylum Pseudomonadota; class Alphaproteobacteria; order Futianiales; family Futianiaceae; genus Futiania; species Futiania mangrovi. Next base: position 660,564 of record NZ_JAMZFT010000001.1, read on the forward strand.
GCGCCCGTCGACGCGCTGGACCTGCGCGAAGCCGAGCGTCTCGCGCCGGGTCACGACCTCCTCGAGCGGTACGTCCATGCCCATCGGCGAGCGCAGGTGCATCGTCTCCAGGATGCCGGTGTCGGTGATCTCCTCCGGATAGAGCACACGCACCGTCACCTCGTCGTCGCCGCGCGGGAAGCGCTGGGCGATGGCGCCCTCCAGCGCGCCGCGGACCTGTGCCGCGACCGATGCGGTGGTGAACCCGAGAGCCCGGCCCCGGTCGCTCAGTTCCAGGATCGTCTCCGGCTTGCCATAGGGAAGGTTGTCCTCGATGTCGCTCACGCCGGGGAAGCGCGTCAGTTCGCTGCGCAGCGCTTCTGCCGCCTGCTTCAGCGTGCCCACGTCCTGCCCGATCAGGCGCACGTCGAGATCGCGCCCGGGCGGCCCGCCGCGCGGCGCGCGCAGCGTCAGCGTCTTCAGGCCCGGGACCGGCGGGATTTCCGCGCGCCACGCCTCGATCACCTCGCGCGTGCGCACCGCGCGCCGGTCGGCAGGGGCAAGTTCGACATAAAGCCCACCCAGCGTGTCGGTCGATGTCGAGGATTGCAGCGCGGCATTCTCGCCGAAGGTCTTGCCGACGGCGCCGAGGCTCATGACGATCAGGCTGCGGTCCGCCGCGTCTTCCGCCAGGCCGCCCTCGGCCTCCAGCCGCGCCGCGGTCCGCTCGAGCGCCGCCTCGATCGTGCGCACCGCCTCCTCGGTCGCGCTGCGCGGCGTGCCCGCCACCATCTCGACGCCCGCATAGATCACGTCCGCTTCCGGCGTCGGGAAGAACTGGAAGGTCAGCCGCCCGCCGGCCAGCAGGCCCACTGCCAGCAGCAGGCTGCCGAACGCCGCCGCGACGGTCGCGTACCGCCAGGAGATCGTAACCGCCACCAAGGCCCGGAACGGCCCGTCGCGGAACCGGGCGAAGCCCCGGTCGAAACCGGCGCGGAACCGGCTGGTCTTGTGGTCCCTCTTGCCGCGCAGGGCGTGGCGCATGTGCGTCGGCAGCACCAGGAAGCACTCGATCAGGCTTGCGATCAGGACCGCGACCACGACGAAGGGAATGGCGGAGATGATGTCGCCGATGATGCCCCCGATCACGAACAGCGGCAGGAAGGCCGCGATGGTCGTAAGCGTGGAGGAGACGACGGGCGCCGCCATCCGCCGCGCGCCCAGCATCGAGGCGTGCAGCGGGCGCATCCCGCGCGCGGCAAGCGCGTCGGAATGTTCGCTGACCACGATGGCGTCGTCGACCACGATGCCGATGGCCATGATCAGGCCGAACAGGGAGATCATGTTGATGCTCTGCCCGCTCAGCAGCATGATCGCCATGGTGGCGAGCATCGAGACCGGGATGCCGACCGCGACCCAGAACGCGATACGCGCGTTCAGGAAGAGGAACAGCACCAGCAGCACGAGCGCGAGCCCGCCCGCGCCGTTCTCTACCAGCACCCGGATGCGGTCCCGGATCAGTTCGGCGGACACCGCGTACTGCGTGACCTCCAGGTTGGGCGGCAGGGTGCCCGCGATCTCTTCGAGATAGGTGTTGACGATGTTCGCCGTGGTCAGCGCGTCCGCCGTGACCGACCGCTCGACCCTCAGTTCGATGGCCTGGTGCGGGCCGCGCATCAGCGTCACCTGGCCGTCCTCGAAGGCGTTTCGTACGCGCGCCACGTCGGAGAGGCGGATCTGCGTGCCGTCGGCCAGCGCCTTCACCGTCAGGTCGCGCAGCCCCTCGGCATCCGTCTCCTGGCCGAGCGAGCGCACCTGCCGCTCTCCACCCGTCAGGCTGCCTGCCGGGATGTCCCGGTTCGCCTGCGCGATGGTGCCGGCGATGTCGTCCAGCGTCATGCCGAGCCAGCGCAGCGTGTCCGGCATCACCTCGACCCAGACCTCCGGGTCGCGTATGCCGGTCATCGTCACCCGGTCGATGCCGCGCGCCAGCAGCGTGTCGCGGATGCCCCGGGCGATGTGGATGAGCGAGGCTTCCGAATAGGGACCGGAGACAACGAGCCGCGCCACCTCGTCATAGCGCACGATACGCCGGACCTCGGGCCTCTCGGCGTCCTCGGGCAGGGTGGTGACCTGGGCGACGGCGGATTCCGCCTCCGAGAGCGCCTTCTGCATGTCGCTGCCGGAGACGTATTCGATCGTGACGACGCCCACGCCCTCGGCGGCCCGGGTCGTCACCTGGTCGACGCCGTCGAGGAAGCGCACCTCCGGCTCGATCGCCTGCACGATGTTGGCGTCCACGTCCTCCGCCGAGGCGCCGGGCCAGGCCACCGTGATCCGGACGATCTCGATACCGAAATCGGGAAAGAACTGCCGGTTGAGCTGGCCGAGCGCGAACAGCCCGGCAATCGCCATGATCGCCATCAGCAGGTTGGCGGCCGTCGCGTGCCGGGCGAACAGGCCGATCAGGCCGCCGCCCTGCGCGGGATCGCTCTCTCCCGCCGGGCCCCCGCCGGGCGCCTGGCCGGTGCTCATCCCTGCACCTCGACCTTCACGCCCGGGCCAAGCTCGGGAAAGCGTGTCGTCAGCACCTGGGTCCCGGGCGCGATATCCGTCTGCAAAAGGACACGGCCACGGTCGCGGCCCACGATCTCGACCGGCACACGCTCCAGCCGGCCGTCCTCGCCGACGATATAGACGGTGCTGTCCTCGCCCACGGCGCGGGCTGGCAGTTCGAGCACGTTTTCATAGACCTTGTCGGACACCCGTACAGCGACGAAGGCGCCCGCCCGGATCGGCGAGGACGCGGCATCCGCACCGGCGTCGAGCCGGGCGTAGAGAGCAACGCCGCCCGCGGCGGGGTCGATCGAGGCCTCGACCCGGGCGATGCGGCCCGGGAAGGTCAGCGTGCGTGCGCCAACCTGCCAGTCGATCGCGACCTCCTGCCCCAGGGGGGCGCCGCTATCCCCGACAAGGCGGCCATAGGCGTCGTTCGGAAGCTCGAACCGGACCTCCATCCCGTCGGCGGCATAGAGCCGGGCGATCCGGTCGGTCGGCGCGGCGCGGCTGCCGGTGGCGATGGAGACGTCGCCGACCCAGGCGCGGAAGGGGGCCCGCACGGTCGTGTTCAGAACATCGCGGGTGGCACTCGCCACCGCGGCCTCGCGGCTGTCGACGGTCGCCGCCTGCTGGTCGATGCGCGCCTCGATCTGGGCGAGCGTGCGGGTCTGGATCGCCACGAACTGCTCGGCCTCGTTGACGCGCAGCGCGGCGTCGTCGACCGACTTGTCGGAACCCGCACCCCGGCGCGCGAGGTCGCGCCGCCGCTCAAGGTCGCGGGTGAGGAGGCGCAACTGGTCGCGGCCGGAGGCGAGCAGCGCCCCGACCCCGGCCTGCTCTGCCTCGAATTCGGCAAGTTTCGCCTTGGCCTCGGCAAGACGCGCCTCGGCGTCGCGCAGCGCGACCTCGTAGGCGAAGGGATCGAGGCGGACGAGTTCCTCACCTTCCTCCACGAGAGCGCCATTGCGCAGGTTCTCCGAGACCCGCAGAACCTCCGCTGTCACCAGCGGGCGCAGGTCGGCCATGCGTGCGGCCTGCACATTGCCATAGGCGACAAGCTCCGGCTGTGCGTCGCGGAACACCGCGGGTGCCGCCGTGACGGCCCAGACGCGCTCTTCCGGCGGCTTGGGGCGGGCCTCCGGCGCGGTGTCGCGCATGTAGACGAACCCCGCCACGGCCACCGCCAGCAGCGCCAAGGTCAGGAACAGTCTGGCCGCAGCTTTCCACATGAGATTTCCGCCACTCCGGCACGGCAGGGAGCCGGCATCACACGAACGCGGCAGCACGTCTTGTCCGTCGCATCCGGGTGGAGATACGCACACCGTCAGGGACCGGTTCATTCCGGCACCAGGGTACAACCAGAGGAGAGATGGCGCAGTTCGCGGGCAACTGCAACCCTGTCCCGGCTGCGGCATCGGGGAATGCGCTTGAGCCGGGACAGGGTCGCGTCGCCTGGAGGGCCGGCCAGCCCTCGGGGAAAGGGCAGGCAGACCGGTTGCGGAATGTCACGCCCTGGCGGGTTGGGGCGAGCGTGTGTTCCGCGCAGCAGCAACCTAAACGGGAATTTACTGCGTTCTGGTTAACGCCGGTGCGCAGATCAGTAACCAGCCTCGCGGTCGACGAGAGATGCCGGGCGCTCGCCGCGTTCCAGCGCCTCGAACGCCTCGCGCAGATAGGCGATGCCGGTCTCGGGGCGCGTCAGGCTCGCCATGTGGGGGGTGAGCGTGATGTTCGGGTGCGTCCAGAACGGATGGCCGACGGGCAGCGGTTCCTCCCGGAACACGTCCAGCGTCGCCCCGCTCAACTGCCCGTCCGCCAGTGCCTGCAGCAGGTCCGCCTCGACGAGGTGCGGCCCGCGCCCGGCGTGGACCAGGTAGGCGCCGCGCGGCAGGGCGGCGAACAGGTCTGCATCGAGGATGTCCTCGGTCTCCGGCGTCAGCGGCAGCAGGCAGACGAGGATCTCGCTCACCCGCAGAAAGTCCTGGAGTTCCCCGGTGCCTGCGAAGCACGTGACGCCCTCCATCTCCTTGCGCGTCCTGCTCCAGCCGCGCACCTGGAAGCGCAGGTGGACGAGGCGTTCTGCGAGGTCGCGGCCCAGCGTGCCGAGGCCCAGGATGCCGACCGTCCGGTTCGGCGCCATCGGCGCGTCGAGCGGCTTCCACACCCGCTCGCGCTGCTGGCGTTCGTAGTCTGGCGCGCGCAGGTGGTGGCGCAGCACGTGGTAGGTCACGTATTCGGTCATGCCCGTCTTCAGCGACAGGTCTGTCATGCGCACGATGGGGATGCCGGGCTTCAGCGTCGCGTCGGCGAGGATATGATTGACGCCCGCCCATTGCGACAGCACGCCCCTCAGGTTCGGATAGGTGCCGAGCGGCGTGAACTGCGGCCCCGCGACGAGCACATAATCGATGTCCGCCGGGTCGCCCGTCTGCGGCGCGACGCGGACCTCGCAGTCCGCGAAGTGATGCAGCACAGCCTCGACCCAGGCATCGCGGCCGAAGTCCCGCCCGTCGTAAAGAAGTACCGTCAAAGCTCGCTCCCTCCGTCTTTTCATGAAACCCGGTCTGGCGCCGGATGTTTCACGCGCTATAGAGTTGCAATGCAACATGATGAGCCGCCACGGACAACCGCGCCGATGACGCAAGCCGATCCGCCCGCGCCCCTACGCCTGTCGCTGACCGGCATCACCCGCCGTTTCGGCGCGCTGGTGGCGAACGACGCGGTCGACCTCGACGTGGGGGCGGGGGAGATCCACGCCCTCCTGGGCGAGAACGGGGCCGGCAAGTCGACACTCGTGAAGATCGTCTACGGCCTGCTGCAGCCCGATTCGGGTACCATGCGGTGGGAGGGGCGACCGGTGCGGCTCGCGAGCCCGGCGGAGGCGCGGGCGCTCGGCATCGCCATGGTGTTCCAGCATTTCTCGCTGTTCGACGCGCTGACCGTGCTGGAGAACATCGCCGCGGGGCTCGACGGCCAGCGCGCGGACGCGGCGTTGGCGGCGCGCGTGCGCGACCTCGGGCGCCGCTACGGCCTCGACCTCGACCCGGACGCGACGGTGGCGGACCTCTCGGTGGGCGAGCGCCAGAGGGTCGAGATCGTGCGCGCGCTGCTGCAGGAGCCGCGCCTGCTCATCATGGACGAGCCGACGTCGGTCCTGACCCCGCAGGAGGCAGAGCGTCTGTTCGACACCCTGCGCGCGCTTAGGGCGGAAGGGGTGAGCATCCTCTACATCTCGCACCGCCTGTCGGAGCTGAAGGCGCTGTGCGACCGCGCCACCGTGCTGCGGGGCGGCAAGGTGGTCGCGACGCTCGACCCCCGCGCGGTGGAGCCCGAGGAACTCGCCGCCGCCATGATCGGGCGGGAGCTTGAGAAGGCGCAGCGCCTGACCGAACGGCGCGCCGAGCTGCACCACGCGCGCGCTGGCGGCGGGCAGCCGCCGATCCTGGAGATCGCGCATCTCTCCATGGGCGAGATCGGGCCGCACCGCACGCCGCTGCACGACGTCAGCTTCGCCGTGCGCGCGGGCGAGGTGTTCGGCATCGCGGGCGTGGCGGGCAACGGCCAGGGCGCGCTGATGGCCGCGCTGGTGGGGGAGGCGCTCGCGCCCGAGGCAGAGATGGTGCGCATAAGGGGCGAGGCCGTGGGGCGCATGGGGGCTGCCCGCCGCCGTCACCTGCTCGCGGCCTTCGCGCCCGAGGAACGGCTGGGCCACGGCAGCGTGCCGGAACTGACCCTGGGCGAGAACATGGTGCTGACCGATCCGGGCGGGCAGGGCGGCTTCGTGCGCGGGCGCGTCGTGCGCTATGCCGAGGCCGCGCGCAAGGCGGGCGATGTCATCGCGCGCTTCGGCGTGGTCGCCCGCGGGCCGGAGACGCCGGCGGCGAGCCTGTCGGGCGGCAACCTGCAGAAATTCATCATCGGCCGGGAACTGGCCAAGGCGCCGGCCGTGTTCGTCGCCAACCAGCCGACATGGGGTGTCGACGCGGGCGCGGCGCAGGCCATCCACCGCACGCTGATCGACCTTGCCGATGCGGGCTCCGCCGTCGTCGTGATCAGCCAGGACCTCGACGAGCTTCTGATCCTGTCGGACCGCATCGCCGCGCTGTGCGCGGGCCGCCTCTCGCCGCCGATCCCGCGGGAGGAGGCGACGCCCGAGAAGCTGGGCCTGATGATGGGCGGCGCGTTCGAGGCCGCGCGCGAGACGGAGGCAGCCGATGCTGACGCTTGAGGCACGGGCTGCACCCAGCGCCGCGCTCTCGATCCTTGCGCCCGTAGTCGCGGTCGGACTGACGCTCGCTGCGGGCTATCTGCTGTTCGAGCTTCTGGGCGTCGACGGGGGCCGCGCGCTCTTCGTCTTCTTCGTGCGCCCCGTGCAGGACCTCTACGGGCTGGGCGAGCTTGCGGTGAAGGCCGCACCGCTGATCCTCATCGGCGTGGGCCTCGCGCTGGGTTTCCGGGCCAATGTCTGGAACATTGGGGCGGAGGGGCAGTTCGCGCTCGGCGCGGTCGCGGGCGGGGCGGTCGCGCTTGCCGCGCATGGGGTGGAGGGGTGGTGGACGCTACCCGCCATGATCGCCGCCGGCGCGCTGGGCGGCGCGGCCTGGGCGGCCTTGCCGGCGCTCTTCCGCACGCGCTTCAACACCAACGAGATCCTGACCAGCCTGATGCTCACTTACGTGGGAGTGCTGCTTCTCAACTACCTCGTCCATGGGCCGCTGAAGAGCCCGGACAGCTTCAACTTTCCCGAATCCCGCCCGTTCGGCGACCTGGCGCTCCTGCCGGTCATCGTGGAGGGCACGCGCGCCCACCTCGGCGTTCTGTTGGCGCCGCTGGCGGTGCTCGGCGGCTGGTTCGTGCTCGCCCGCCTGCATCTCGGCTACCAGATCCGCGTGATCGGGCTCGCCCCGCGCGCGGGCGCCTATGCGGGCTTCTCTCAGCGGCGGATCGTCTGGGCGACGCTCCTGGGCTCGGGCGCGCTGGCGGGCCTTGCGGGCGTGGCGGAGGTCGCGGGCCCCATCGGCCAGCTTCAGCCCGCCATTTCTCCCGGCTACGGCTTTACCGCGATCATCGTGGCCTTCCTCGGCCGCCTGCATCCCGTCGGCGTGTTCTTCGCGGGCACGCTGATCGCGCTGAGTTACCTGGGCGGCGAGTTCGTGCAGATCGAGCTTGGGCTCCCGCTCGCGGTGACGGGGGTGTTCCAGGGGATGCTTCTATTCTTCGTCCTGGGGTGCGAAGTTCTGGTCCGCTACCGGATCCGGCTTGGCGGCGCGCGGCGCGCAGTGCGCGGGGGGGCTACCTGATGGACATGACCGCGGCCATTCTCGCGACCGTGGTGACGGCGGCGACACCCTTGCTGCTGGCGGCGCTGGGCGAGCTGATCGTCGAGAAATCGGGCGTCCTCAACCTCGGCGTCGAGGGCATGATGCTCGCGGGCGCGGTGGGCGGCTTCATCGCCGCCTCGCTCACCGGCTCGCTCCTGATCGCGCTGGTGGCCGCCGTGCTGGCGGGCATGGCGATGTCGCTCGTCTTCGCGGTGCTGGTGCTGGGTCTGCGCGCCAACCAGGTGGCGAGCGGACTGGCGCTGGTGCTCTTCGGCGTGGGGCTCTCGTCGCTCGCCGGGCAGGGCTATGTCGGCCAGTCGCTGGGCGCGGCCTGGCGCCTCTTCCCCGAAAGCTGGCGCGAGATCCCGTTCGTGGGGCCGGCGCTGCTGGCACATGGGCCGGTCGTCTATCTCTCGATCGCGCTGGTGCCGCTGACCGTGTGGTTCCTCTACCGGACGCGGGCCGGGCTGATCCTGCGCGCGGTGGGGGAGAACCACGACGCCGCCCACGGCCTCGGCCACGACGTCGTGCGCACGCGCACGCTGGCGATCCTCTGGGGCGGCGCGCTGGCGGGACTGGGCGGGGCCTATCTCTCGCTCGACTACACGCCCATGTGGGCGGAGAACATGACCGCCGGGCGCGGGTGGATCGCGCTCGCCCTCGTCGTGTTCGCCGCGTGGCGGCCTTGGCGGCTGATGGCGGGGGCCTATCTATTCGGCGGCATCACGATCCTCCAGTTGCATGCGCAAGGGGCGGGCTTCGGCATGCCGAGCCAGGTGCTTTCCATGCTGCCATATCTGGCGACGGTCGCCGTTCTCGTTATCATCTCGTCCAACCGGTCCCGGCTGTCGCTCGCCGCGCCGGGCTCGCTCAACAAGACGTTCCATCCGCCGGCCTGAGGGGGCCGGTTCACGAAAGGGGAGAGGTTCCGCATGACCATCACGAGACGCACCTTCACCGGGCTTGCGGCGGGCACGCTCGCCGCTGCCGCGCTGGGCCCGCGCGCCGCGCTTGCCGCGCCGAAGGTCAAGGCCGGCTTCATATACGTCGGCCCGATCGGCGATCATGGCTGGAGCTACCAGCACAATGCCGGGCGCCTCGGCCTGATGGAGGCGCTGGGCGCGGACGTGGCCACGAGCTTCGTGGAGAGCGTGTCCGAGGGTGCCGATGCCGAGCGGGTGATCCGCCAGCTTGCAACCACGGGCCACGACATCATCTTCACCACCTCCTTCGGCTACATGAACCCGACGCTGAAGGTCGCCCGCCAGTTCCCGAAGGTGAAGTTCGAGCATTGCACGGGCTTCAATCGCGCCGGCAACGTGTCGACCTATTCCGGCCGCTTCTACGAGGGTCGCCATGTGGTCGGCCTCATGGCCGCGAAGATGACGAAGACCAAGACACTGGGCTACGTCGCCTCCTTCCCCATCCCGGAGGTCGTGCGCGGCATCAACGCGATCACGCTCGCGGCCCGTTCCATCGATCCGGAGATCACGACGAAGGTGGTCTGGGTGAACGAATGGTACGACCCGGGCAAGGAAGCCGACGCCGCCAAGGCGCTGATCGACCAGGGCGTGGACGTGCTCTTCCAGCACACCGACAGCCCGGCGCCCGTGCAGGTCGCGCAGGAGCGCGGCATCAAGACGGTTGGGCAGGCCTCCGACATGGCGCGGTTCGGACCCGACGCGCACATGACCGCGATCATCGACTATTGGGACGCCTATTACATCGAGCGGGTGAAGGCCGTCATGGACGGCACCTGGGAGAGCAAGGACACCTGGGGCGGGTTCGCCGCCGACATGGTCCACATGGCTCCGTTCAACCCGAACCTTCCTGCCGAGGTCGTCTCGATGGCCGAAGCGGCTGTCGAGGGCATCACGTCCGGCAAGATCCATCCCTTCGCCGGTCCGGTCGTCAAGCAGGGGGGCGAGGTCGTGGCCAAGGCGGGTGAAACCATCTCCGACGAGGCGTTGCTTTCCATGAACTACTATGTCGAGGGCGTGCAGGGCGACCTGCCGGCCTGACGCGGATTTGCGTGCGGTCCGGGCCGTCCCCTCAGGGGGCGGCCCCAAATCCTGCGAGAAGCGGGCCGTCTCCTCAGGGGGCGGCCCGGCGCCGGTCGCTCGCCCGCCAGACGTATTGCAGCGCCATGGGCAGCAGGTAGATCGGGAACTGCACCAGCGCGAAATAGATCCAGGTATCGTGCGGCACGGCCGCGCCCATGCTGGCGATGCCGAGGCCCATGTTCCGCATGCCGCCCGTGAACGCCAGCGTGCGCGACGTGATCACGCCCGTCGCAGCGAAGGCGGCGCGGATCGCGCCCATCAGGCCTAGGCTCATCCCGAAGGCCAGCGCGACGAGGGCGAGCGTGAAGGCCGGCCGGTCGAGCAGGGTCCACAGCACCCCATCCATCGCTGCTACCGCGAAGATCACGATCATGACGACGGCCGCGCCGTCGATCTGCGGGCGACAGGCGGCGAGCCGCTCCGCCCCCATCCAGCCGCGGATCAGCCGCGCGCTCACTGCCGCCGCGCCAACGAGCAGGGCGAGGCGCATGGCAAGCTCCATCGAGGAGATGTCGACCTCGAATCCCGCGAGCGCCACGACGGCTGGGACCACCAGCGGGCTCAGCGCCGTGCCGAGCAGGGTGAGGACCAGCGACAGCGCTCCGTCGAGGCCCATCAGGTAGCAGGTGCTCGATGCCGAGACGAGCGGCGGCGCGCACGCGAACAGCACCAGGGCGAGCGCCACGTCATGCGAGATGACGTCGCCGAAGGCCGCGAGCAGGCCGACGACGACCAGCGGCGTGCCGACAGTCAGCGCCAGCATGAAGGCGATGACGAGGCCGGGCTTGCGCACGTGCTCCAGCGCGCGCACCATGTCGACGCGCACCAGCACGGTCGTCATCAGCCCGAACACCGTGACCGCGAGGAAGGGGCGCACCGCCTCCGCCGCCGGGGGGAACAGCAGCCCGACGAAGATCGCCACCGCAAAGATCGCGGTTCCATGACGGCCGCAGCGCGCCAGCCCGCGAAGCAGCAGGTCGAGCGGCCAGGCATGCGGCATCGGCGTTCCCCCTCCTGTACGGACCCGCCGTCCGAAAGGAACGGCGGCGCAAGGCATTGGCCGATCATAAGCGGAACCACCCCCCTTCTGTCTCGCGGTGTGCGGCGCATGTCTCGTCTGTGCCGGGGCGATGGGGAATTGGCGCGGGGGCAGTGAGACTGGCCGGCCGCCGCGCGTGTGCTATCTCGACGGCAGTCCCGCGACCCATGCGCGGGCGCCATCCGAGAGAGGGAGGTTTTGCCATGCTCGACCGCCGCACCGTTCTGAAGGGCGCGGGCGCACTGCCGCTCGCCGCCGTGCTTGCCGACCCCGTGCTTGCCGCCGCCGTCGCCGGCTCGCTGCCCGAGGTGACGATCACCACCGCGGGCGGCCGCCAGGTCAGTGCGGCTCTCGCGCTGCCCGCGACGACACCCGCGCCGGCCGTGCTGCTGATCCACGAATGGTGGGGGCTGAACGACCAGATCAAGGCCGTGGCGGCGGAGCTTGCGAACCAGGGCTATGTCGCGCTCGCCGTGGACCTGATGGGCGGCGAGGTCGCGACCACGCCGGAGGGCGCGCGCGCCCTGACCCAGGCGGTGAAGCCGGCGGAGGCGACCGACACGCTCGTCTCCTGGATCGGCTGGCTCCGGAGCCACGAGAAGACCACCGGCAAGGTCGCGACCATGGGCTGGTGCTTCGGCGGCGGCTGGTCGTTCAACGCTTCCGCCGCGACGCCGGTCGACGGCACGGTCATCTATTACGGCCGCGTGCCGGGAGAGGTTGCGGCGGTCTCGACCGTCGAAAGTCCCGTGCTCGGCCATTTCGCGACGCAGGACAAGTTCATCGACAAGCAGATGGTGGATGCCTTCGCGCAAGCGATGGAGAAGGCCGGAAAGCGCCTCACCGTCCATTGGTACGAGGCCGACCACGCCTTCGCCAACCCGACCGGCGCGCGCTATGACGAGGCGGACGCGAAACTCGCGTGGGAGCGGACGGCGGCCTTCCTCTCCGAAACGCTGCGCTGAGGCTTGCCTGCACGACGGGGCGCAGGGGCGCTTGCCCTTTGCGCCCCGTTTGCGCATATGTCCGCCCATCATGCGCGTTGACGAGTTCGACTTCGACCTGCCCGAAAGCCTGATCGCCCTGCGGCCCGCCCGGCCGCGGCGCGCCGCGCGCCTGCTCGTGTGCGAGCCGGGCCCCGCGGACGCGCCCTTCGGCGACGCGCGCGTCGAGGATCTGCCCGACCTGCTGACCCCCCGCGACCTCCTCGTCTTCAACGACACGCGCGTCATCCCGGCCCGGCTGAGGGGGGGGCGCTGGCGCGCGGGGGTGGACCTTCCGGTCTCCTGCGAACTGATGCTGCACCGCCGCCTCGACGAGAGCCGCTGGCTCGCCTTCGCGCGGCCTGCCAAGCGCCTGAAGCCCGGCGACCGTATCCGGTTCGGGGGGGAGGGGGGCGTCTGCCTGCTCGGCACGCTCGAAGCCACCGTCGAGGCGCGGGGAGAGCGCGGCGAGGTGACGCTCGCCTTCGACTTCGCGGGCGCGACGCTGGACGAGGCGATCGCAGCCCTGGGGGAGATGCCGCTGCCCCCCTACATCGAGGGGCGGCGCGCCACCGACGAGGCCGATCTCGCCGACTACCAGACCGTGCTCGCCGCGAAGGACGGCGCGGTTGCCGCCCCCACGGCGGCCCTTCATTTCGACGAGGTGCTGCTCGGCGCGCTCGACGCGAAGGGCGTGGGCCGTGTCACGGTCACGTTGCACGTCGGTGCGGGCACCTTCCTTCCCGTGACGGCGGAGGATACTGAGGACCACAAGATGCATGCCGAGTGGGGCGAGATCGCGCCGGAGGCCGCAGACCGCATCAATGCCGCGCGTGCGGCGGGCGGGCGCATCGTCTCGATCGGCACGACCTCGCTGCGCCTGCTGGAAAGCGCGGCTGGCGAGGACGGCATCGTGCGTCCCTTCCGGGGGGAGACCGACATCTTCATCACGCCCGGCTACCGCTTCCGGGCCGTCGACATGCTGATGACCAATTTCCACCTGCCGCGCTCGACGCTGTTCATGCTCGTCTCGGCCTTCTCTGGCACGGCGCGGATGAAGGCGGCCTACGCCCACGCCATCGCGCAAGGCTACCGCTTCTATTCCTACGGCGACTCGAGCCTTCTGAGCCGCGCCTGATGACCGAAACCTTCCGCTTCCAGCTTCACGCCACGCAAGGGCCCGCCCGCACCGGCCTGATCGAGACGCCGCGCGGAGAGATCCGCACGCCCGCCTTCATGCCCGTCGGCACCGCGGCGACCGTGAAGGCCATGACACCGGAGGGGGTGCGCGCGACCGGCGCCGACATCATCCTCGGCAACACCTATCATCTGATGCTGCGCCCGGGGGCGGAGCGGATGGAGCGGCTGGGCGGCCTGCACCGCTTCATGAACTGGCCGCGCCCGATCCTTACCGATTCCGGCGGCTTCCAGGTGATGTCGCTCGCCAACCTGCGCAAGATCACGGAGGAGGGGGTGCGTTTCCGCTCCCACATCGACGGGTCGGCGCACATGCTGACGCCCGAACGCTCGATGGAGATCCAGCGCATGCTCGGCTCCGACATCGTCATGGCGTTCGACGAGTGCACGCCCTTTCCCGCCACGCACGCGGTGGCGGAGGCGTCGATGGAGTTGTCGATGCGCTGGGCTGCTCGCTCGAGAGAGGCGTTCGGCGACCGGCCCGGCCATGCGCTCTTCGGGATCGTGCAGGGCGGCGTCTACGCGGACCTGCGTGCCCGTTCCGCGGATGCGCTGAAAGCCATCGGCTTCGACGGCTATGCCGTCGGCGGCCTCGCGGTGGGGGAGGGGCAGGAGGCGATGTTCGCCACCCTCGACGTGACCGTGCCGCACCTGCCGGCCGACCGGCCGCGCTATCTCATGGGCGTGGGCAAGCCCTCCGACATCGTGGGCGCGGTCGCGCGCGGCATCGACATGTTCGACTGCGTGCTGCCGACGCGGTCGGGCCGGAACGCGCAGGCCTTCACGCGCGAGGGCACCCTCAACATCCGCAACGCGCGCTTTGCCGAGGATCTCTCGCCGCTGGATCCGGGGTGCGCCTGCCCGACGTGCACGAATTACTCCCGCGCCTATCTGCATCACCTCGACCGGTCGAAGGAGATCCTGGGCGCCATGCTGATGACCCAGCACAACCTCACCTTCTACCAGGACATGATGGCCGCGATCCGCACCGCCATCGCGGACGGCACGTTCGATCCCGCGCGCGCCTATCCGGCCTGAGCCTCGCCAGCCATTTTCCGGCGCATGATCGGTTGACAACCGCCCGCGGATTGCCGATAAGCCCGGCCCACGGCGGGTGTATAGCTCAGATGGTAGAGCAGCTGACTCTTAATCAGCGGGTCCAAGGTTCGAGTCCTTGTACACCCACCAAAAATTCCAAAGAGAATCAGGTGACTAACCGAGGGGCCTAAAGCCCCGGGGGCCGATTGTCGCCCTAGGGTAACAGCAGACACAACCCGCGCCCCCCCCCGCACCCGCCCTATAGGCAACCGCCCAGAGTGCTCCTACGGATGCCGCGCGAGGGCCGCGACGGTCACGCTAGCGCCACCTGAAACCAGCCTGGGGAGGTGCCAGAGATGGGCGGCCTGATCGACGTTGCAGGAGAATTGACCGAGGTCGGGGGTTCGCGCCCTGAACGCGGACTTCATCAGGGCCAGCGCCATACGTGCCGCGTCAAGAGGCCGGACCCATGACCGCACCCCGCAACGCGATCAGCCAACGCTCATTTCGACCCTTGCATCAGCGGAGCCGTCCACACATGACAGCTCCCCTTCGGTGGACACACGCCAGACGAGAGGTATCATCAAGACGACCAGCTGACCTCTCCGGGGGATTCGCTGGAGAAGCCTAGTGCGGTAAGTTTTCCAGTATGATCAGGAACCAAACAATAACTTACATTCGCCGCCAGACTGTCCAAAATTTAGAGACAAGCTCTAGCTGATTTTCTCCAGAGATCATCGCTATTTGACGCGATGGATTTCCGTTCGACGGGACATAAGGATGACTCTGACGAAGCTGATTTCCGTGGTCGCAAGCTGTGTGCTCATTCTGAGTGGTTGCGGTGGCGGTGGCACACCGCAGCCGAAGACGCCGGCGGAACCGACCGTCTTTCTCAACAACGGCCCGTTCGAACAAGGCACCGTCAGCATCTTTCAACCTTACGTAGAGGGACATAGCGGCTTCGCCCGCTTGGCCTTGGAGAAATCGCCGCTGCGGAACGCTGCTGACAGTTACAGATGGACGCAGTCTGGGAAGACAGAATACGCAACTCAGCTCGAGGTCGTCCGCTCGGGCGATGCCTTCGCGTGGCGCCTCTTCCTCTATGGCCCGGGCGTGATCGAGGCACAGGCGGCGCCTGACGGCGAGGGCTACCTCTATGTCTGGCACATGCTCTGGCGTCCCGAAAGCACGATCACCGCCACCGAAATACTCGGCGCGGTTGAGTTCAAACGAATGCAGGCGGTCGAAACGCCAATTGGACGGGCCTTGGTCTCGGACTGGACCTGGTCTCCCGTAGCATACGCCATGCGCAAATCCACACACCCAACAGATCTTGCGTCTATGGACCAAGGCTGGCGGAGCGCTGTGCAAAGCATGTCGAAGGAGCGCCCGATCTATACGCCAGGGAAGACGCGGATCCTGATCGGCTGGGCCGATGTGGACTGGATCGCCGAACATCACGACCGCCAAGTCTTCGGAGACGAGGCGCTCGCTGCCATAACCGAGGCTGAAACCCAGTTTGCCGTGCGTGCACCGGAAGCCGGTGGTCGTGCCAAGATCATCATGTGGCTCAAGGAGAACTTCAATCCTGTCGCGCCCTACACGTCCCTCGAGCGCGCCTGCGGACCGCTTCCCGCCGGCTGGCGCGAAGACGGCATCGCGCCAAGCATACTCTCGGGCGATTACAGCCTTGGCGGAGCGCGGAACCGCGCGCGTGCGCTCGACACCTACGCCGTCTGCGTCGAGAAATTCAAGGAAGCCTACGATGTCGGCCCATATGCGGCGATCTATCCGCAGGTCCTTGAAAAGATCAAGGAATGGCAGTCCCTCGGCGGCGAGTTGGTGACTGACGAGAACGTGCCCAGTGCGGGGTTTATCCGCTCCTACGCCAGTCCGGCCCCCGAGGATGTCGAATACGCTTTCGACCAGCGCATCGCCATGGCCTCCGATCCGCGCGCGAAGGTGCGAACGGAACTTGCGGAAGTCGAACGCAGTGCAGCTGCATACCGCTTCCGCGAGGCGCGGAAGCGCCAGGAGCGGAATGAGGCGGAGCGCCGCCGTCGCATCGCGCTCCAGCAGGCCTATATCGCCAATGCCATGACGCTCAACCAGATGCGTGCCGAGAACGCCCGGCTTGAGCGTCAGACCCAGCGGATGATCGCCAGTTCGCTTAATGAGGGTCGCACGAACAACCGCTCCGGCGCAGGCTCGGGCCAGCGGAGCGCGGCGATCGGGTCCACCGGCGGGTCACCGGCATCGGGCGCTTCCGGCACCGGCGCCTCCTCCACGAGTTCGAACAGAAGTCAGCAGAACGCGCCGGGCGCGACGCAGCAGGCCGCCACGACACCCGAGGCTCCACGCAACGACGTGCTCTTCCTGTCGACTGGAACGATGGAGAAGGGCGGCTTCGACTGGAATATCCGCAAATGCCCGCCCTCGCTGTTCACCGGTGTCGGCATCCAGGAGGTCGCACAGCAGCGGTGTCAGATCGTGAACGAGATCAAGCTGTTCCGTCTGGGTCAACGGGCGCGCATCTGCCGAGAGCATGACGATCCGGAACTGAAATTTCCGGAGGCCTATGGCCCTCAGACCTACACCCACATCGTGCGCATCTCGAACCTCACTTCGGAGGAATCGAGCAAACTCCTCAGCCGGTATGGCGGTGCGAACCGCTATGCCCAGATGGCCGTGTCGAAATCCTCCGCCTCGCTTGCAACCGGGGCCGAGACCGCAATCATCAACGAGTACAACGCCAGGCACATGCGAGCCGCAGGCGAGCCTCATCTTTTCCGAGGCTTGCCGGATATGCAGACTTTCGTTCAGAGCAAGGGGTGCCGCGGCGTGCAGTTCGTTGACGGCTTCATGAACAACGGACGCACGGGGCTTTGATGGCACGAATGTCTGGCAGGTCACGTCAGAAGGAAATTCGTTGAGGCCGACAAGCGACGTCCCCAGCCTCCGCGGGGGCCCAGCCCCTTCCGCTATTTCAGGACTTCGCCGAAGGTCATCCGCCTCGCGGTGGCGATGTGCGTCCGGTTCCCGCGGTTGCTCAGAGCAGGCGACTGACCGATTCAGGCTAAGCCCTTCGTTAAAACGGCGGACGGCTTAAGACTCCCTCCCCTTTATCCCCGCTTCGAAGCAGCGCGCTAAGGCAAACCCCTTGTGCGAGCCGATCGCGTTGCCTGGCGGAGAGGCGGCGCCCAAACCCAAAAACGCTTGGAAGGGTCGGCTGCTTGCTATAGAGTGAATGAACAGTCAATCAAAAGATCGGCGCTGGGTGGCGTAGCGCTCATTCATCAACAGGCGCCGAACGAGGGGAGGACCGACATGAGGATCACCAAGCGTTCGCGACTGGCTGTCGCATGCAGTGTGGCTGCCGTAATGGCCTTGGGAGGCTTCGCAGCAAGCGTCGGCAGCATCGCAGGCGCGCATGCTGCCGAGGTCGAGGGGCCGAAGGTGAAATGGCTGCTGTCCGCCTGGGGCAAGCGCCGCGGCATTACCGAGGGGATCGAGTCCCTGGCCAAGCACGTCTCCGATGCCACGGACGGCAATTTCGAGATCTCCATCCAGTACGGCGGCGTTCTGTCGAAGCCGGCAGAGAACCTCGACGGCCTGAAGATCGGAGCGTTCGAGGCGGCGATGTTCTGCCCGGTCTATCATCCGGGCAAGACGCCGGCGTTGACCGGCCTCGACCTCGCGTTCATGCCGATCTTCGACATGGAGGCCCGCGCGAAGGTGCACGAGGCCTATTTCCAGCATCCGGTCGTGCAGCAGGAGTTCGCGAACTGGAACGCCCGCCCGTTGATCTCCGCCCTGATGCCGGGCTACGAGGTCATGGGCAAGGGCGAGCCGCCGCGCGAGATGAAGGACTGGGAGGGCCTGCGCCTGCATGCCGCGGGCGGAATGGGCGACGTGCTGCGCTCGCTGGGCGCGGTGACGACCACGCTGCCGGCGCCGGAAACCTACCAGTCGCTGGAGCGGGGCGTGATCGACGGACTGGCGTTCCCGTTCACCTATGCCTTCGCCGCCTACCGCCTGCACGAGATCTCCGACTGGTACACGTCGGACCTGGCGCTAGGCTCCACCACGTGCCCGGTGGCGGTCAGCCAGCAGGCGTGGGACGCGCTGCCGCAGCAATACAAGGATCTGATCGAGCGGGTGAAGCCGACCGCCTACAAGGAACAGCGTGAGAAGAACGTCGAGATCGACGCGAAGAACCTCGCGGCCTTCAAGGAGGCGGGCCTGACGCCGGTCAGCTATCCGGCAGAGGTGCGCCAGCAGATCATCGACCGGGTGGCAAAGCAGAGCTGGGAGAACTGGGTGAAGACGCGCTCCGAGCAAGGGCTGCCGGGGCAGGAACTGCTCGACTTCATCCTCGCCGAGGCCAAGAGCGCGCAGGGAAGCTGAGGACAAGTGCTGCGGGGGCGGGTCCTGAAGGGTCCGCCCCGGCCCGCAATTCACCGCTGGCCACCGCTGGCGTCCACGCCGCTACCGGCGAGGGCCGCGGCCGGTACAAGGCTACCGCGCGCCATCCCTGTTCCCGCGGCTCGAGCACAAGGGACCACGCCCCATGCGGCACCCGCTTCAGGCCTTGCACGAGGGTCTCCTGCGCCTCGAGATCGGGGGCGCCCTGGTGTCGGGGGCCTTCGTCCTCGTCATCATGCTCGCGGGCTGCGCCGAGATCGTCGGGCGGGGCCTCTTCAACGCCCCGATCCACGGCTATCTCGACATCATCGAACAGACGATGGTCGCGGTCGCGCTGTTCGGCGTTTCCTACTGCCAGGCGACCCTCGGAAACGTCCGGATGACGCTGCTGATCGGCGCGATGTCGGGACGCCCGCGCTGGGTCGCGGAAGCGGTGTCGCTGCTGGTGTGCCTGTTCGTCGCACTCATCCTGATGCAGGGGAGCTGGAACCATTTCCTGCGGGCCTGGCAGATCGGCGGCAGCACGGCGGAGATCGACATTCCGACCTGGATCAGCACGCTGCTGGTGCCGGTGTCGTTCGCGGTGCTCTCGGTGCGCCTCGTCCTGCAGATCCTCGACGCGGTCCGGGTGGCCGTGAACCCGGACACGGACCCGCTGGTGATCCCGGTGATGGACCATGGCCACGGCGCGGCCGACGAGCCCAAGGAGGATGGCGCATGGACCCCGTGACGCTGGGCTTCATCGGAGTGGGACTGCTGGTCGCGCTGATCGTGATCGGCGTGCCGGTCGCGTTCGCCGCCGCCGTCATCGGCATCGGCGGCCTCTGGTACATGCGCGGGATCGACACGGCCATCGGGCTTTCCGGCATCGTGCCGCACGCGACCTCGACATCCTATGAATTGAGCGTGCTCCCGCTGTTCATCGCTATCGGCTTCCTGGCGCTGCACGCGGGCATCACGCGGGGCGCGTTCCAGGCGGCGCGGCTCTGGCTCGGCCGCGCCCCGGGCGGGCTCGCCACGGCGACCATCTTCGCGAGCGCGGGCTTCTCCGCGGTCTCCGGCGCGAGCACGGCGACGGCGGCGGTGTTCACGCGCCTAGCGGTGCCGGAGATGGAACAGCGCGGCTACGACCGGGCGCTGGCCGCGGGCGTGGTGGCAGTAGGGGGCACGCTGGCTGCGCTGATCCCGCCGAGCGCGATCCTGGTGATCTACGGCATCCTGGTGGAGGAATCGATCGGCCGGCTGCTGCTCGCGGGCATCATTCCGGGCATCATCTCGATGGCCATCTACATGGTCGTCATCACCATCGTGGTGAAGCGCAACCCGTCGCTGGCGCCCAGCCTCGAACCGGTGCGGATGATCGAGAAGTTGAAGTCGCTGACGCAGGTGTGGGGCATCCTCGCGGTCGTTGGCGTGATCCTGGGCGGGGTCTATTTCGGCTGGATGACGCCGACGGAATCAGCGGCAGTCGGCACCGCGATCATCCTCTCCATCGCCGCCACGCGGGGCATGCGCCTGGTCGATCTGAAGGCGGGCCTGCTCGAAACCGTCAAGACGACGGCCATGATCTTCATGGTGATCTGGGGCGTCCTGGTGTTCGTGCGCTTCCTCGCCTTCACGGGCATGCCGGCGATGGTCACGGACGCGGTGCTGGAGCTGGACGTCGCGCCTTGGGTGATCCTGATGGGGGTGATCCTGCTCTATCTCGTGATGGGGATGGTGCTCGACGGGCTCGGCATGCTGATCCTGACGCTGCCGGTGATCTATCCGGCGATCATCGCGCTCGGCTACGATCCGATCTGGTTCGGCGTGCTGGTTGTGAAGATGATCGAGATCGGCCTCATCACGCCGCCGGTGGGCCTCAATTGCTATGTCGTGCACGGGGTCCGGCCGGACATCCCGCTTGAGCAGGTGTTCCGCGGCGTCGCGCCCTTCCTCGTGGGCGAGGTGGTGATCGTCGCGATCCTCGTCCTGTTCCCGGAGGTCGTGCTGTTCCTGCCCGACACGATGATGAACTGAGCCCGCCAGAGGGAGGGTCGCCAATGCGCCAAGCGGGTTTCATCGGCCTCGGCGCGATCGGCTGGCCCATGGCTGAGCGGCTTCTGACAGCCGGCGCTTCACTCGCCGTATGGGGACGCAGCGCCGCCCGCCTTCAGCGTGCGCGAGAGGCGGGCGCCGCTCTTGCGGACGATGCCGCCGCACTGGCCCGCGACTGCGAAACGGTCTTCCTGTGCCTGACCGACACCGACGCGGTGGAGGAGGTCGTCTTTGGCCCCTCCGGCATCGCGGAAGGAGTGGGGCGCGCCGGGGCAGGGCGGGTTCTTGTCGATCTCTCGACCGTCGATCCGGGGCGGACGCGCGTCATGGCCGCAAGGTTGACGGACACGACCGGCATGGGCTGGGTGGACGCGCCCGTCTCGGGCGGGCCGGCCGGCGCGCGGGCCGGAACGCTCGCGGTCATGGCGGGCGGGGCGGCGGCGGACGTGGAGAAGGTCCGGCCTGTGCTCGCCGCGTTCGCAGGCCATGTCACGCACATGGGGCCGGCGGGGTGCGGCCAGGCGACGAAGGCGTGCAACCAGATGATCTCGGCCAGCACGCTGGCGGGCGTGGCGGAGGCGCTGACGCTGGCGCGCGGGTTCGGCCTCGACGTGGAGAAACTGCCGCAAGCGTTGAAGGGCGGGTGGGCGGACAGCCCACTCCTCCAGGCCTACATGCCGCGCATGGCGTCGGGCGACCTGTTCGGCCACACGCGCACGATCCTCAAGGACCTGGGGATCGCCCGTGCGCTGGCGGCGGAGCGGGGGCTGAAGCTGCCGGTGCTCGACCATCTGCTGGCGACCTATGCCCGGGTGCTGGAGATGGGACAGGCGGAGAGCGGAATCGGCGGGCTCATCCACGCCTACGACGCGGACCGGACGGGGCGTGGGAGAGGCGGCGGAGAGGGCGGGGACTGAGCCGCGTCCGCCCGCTCAGCTCCGGGCGCGGGCGGCGAACAGCGGTCCGTCGGTGTGGGCGAGGACCACGATTTCCACGGGGGCGTCGAGCGGAATGGGGCCGTCGTCCTCCACCAGCGCGCAGCAGATGCGCAACCTCTCGTCCAGATCGACGATCCCGACATGGATCGGGGCTTGCTCCGCGAAGACCTTGGGTGCGGCGTGGATCACGGTGCGGGAATAGAGCGTGCCCCGGCCCGAAAGGGCCTCCCAGGCGTGCGCCTTCGACCAGCAGTGCGGGCAGAAGGGCTTGGGCGGGAAGGTGAAGCGGCGGCAGTCCCGGCATTTCGTGGTCTGGAAGCGGCCCTCGGCTAGCGCATCCCAGAACACGCGGGTCAGCGAGGTCGGGCGGGGCGGCCAGGCGCGGGGACGGTCGACGCGCAGGATCTCACAGGTCATCGGACGGCCTCCAGAATATGGACAAGGGCGGCGTTGTAGTTGCCCAGCTCGGCGCTGGTCGCGCCGATGGCGGCGCCCTTCACCTGGCGGTCCCCGGCGCGTCCCATCAGCTGCTCGAACGCCTCGACGGTATTGTAGAGTGGCGTGACATAGGCCGGGTGGCCGCGCGACATCAGGCTGCCGGAGGTGGAGACGGGGATGCGGCCGCCGAGCGCGGTCTGCCCCTCGGCCGCCTGCCGGCCGCCCTGGCCCCGGGGCACGAGGCCCATCGCCTCGGTCGCCAGCACCTCGACGATGGTGCAGGGGGCATAAAGCTCGGCGAAGGCGAGATCGGCGGGCCCGACGCCCGCCATGTCGTAGGCGGTGCGGCTCGCAGCCCTGAGCGCGCCAAGCGCGATCATGTCGTTCGGCTGCTCGCTGATCTGGTGCGCGCCCTCGTGATGGAAGCCGCGTCCGCGCACACGGACGTAGGGCTGACCGCTGGCGCGCGCGACGTCTTCGGATGCGACAACGATGCAAACCGCCCCGTCGCCCCGCGGCGGGACCTCGTAGAGGCCCAGCGGCTCGACGATGGGGCGCTGCGCCAGAACCTCCTCCAGCGTGATGGGGTCACGGTACTGGGCAAGCGGGTTCAGCGCGGCGTGGGCGCGGTTCTTGACCGCAACGCTCGCAAGTTCCGCGCGCGACGAGCCATGCTCATGGATGTAGCGCATGGCGTCCATGGCGTACCAGGCGATGGGCGTGAGACCGAAGGGCACGTGGAAGTCGACGTCCCCGGTCGCGCGCATGGAGGAATTCATGTGCTCGCCCGAGGGGGTCGCGCTCTCGAAATTGACGCCGAGAGCCAGGGCCACGCGGGAGCGCCCGCTCTCCACGTCGCGGATCGCCTGTTCTAGCGCGATGCCGCCCGTCATGCCGTTACCCAGCACCTCCATGACCGAGCCGTCGCAGGGCAGGCGGAGATAGTGCGCCATGAAGGTCGAGAAGTATTTCTGCAGCGTGTAGGGGCGGCACTGGGCGAGAATCAGGCTGTTCACGTCGTCCTTGGCTACACCGGCTTGCGCGATGGCGTCGACCACGAGCCCCGCGAGAAGCTCGTGTTCGAGAACGTGAAGGTCGGAATCCGGCTTCGACTGGAACTTGCCGACGGGCGTCGCCGCAGCGCCGATGATGGCCACCGATTGCGTCATGTTCTGACCGTCTCCCCCCGTGCTCACGGCGGCGCACCTTTCCAAGTGGCGCGCACTCATGTAGAATGAATGATCATTCAGCGGCGCGGGCCTGTCAACACGGCGGAACAGTGCGGGACGGGACAGTCGCAGCTGAGGCGCCGCGAGGCCCAGGATGGCAGATCGAATTGACTGTGTGTTCAGTGTGCGGTGCAGTATCGTGGCTTGAGTCGGTTGCGCCGGCTCGCCTGATGACGCAGGGTGCGCCGCCGCCAAGGGCGTGTGTGCAGAGAAACGAGGAAGCGGGCGGGACAAAATGGCCGGTGTCGGAACGTTGAAGCAAGAGCGTACAGGGAATTCCGAGGGCGGGATCGACCGGCGCCAGCAGTTCGTTGACGCGGCGACGCACCTGTTCTCGCGTAATGGCTATCACGAGACGACGGTCAAGGAAGTGGCCCAGTACGCGGGCGTCAGCCCGGGCCTGATCTACAATTATGTGCGGGACAAGGAGGAGCTTCTTTTGCTGGCGCTTGTCGGCGTGCTCGACAAGTACAAGGAGGAACTGCCCAAGGCGGTTGCACAGCACACCGACCCGATCGATCGGTTCGCCGCCGCGCTGGAGGCCTACTGCCGCGTGGTAGCCGCGATGCCGGAGGCGACGCTGCTGGCCTATCGCTATACCGCGCTGCTGCCGCCCGCCATGCGCGACCGCATCAAGGGCATGGAGATCGAGACGAACGAGATCATCTCGGACTGCATCCGGGAATGCATCGCGGCGGGGTATTTTCGCACGGTCAACGTGGAGTTCGTCACCTACCGCGTGGTCATGGTCGCGCACGGCTGGGCGCTGAAGGCCTGGCGGCTCGCCAAGATGCTGACCATCGACGAGTACATAAACGGCTCCATCGACTTGTTCCTGACGGCGCTGCTGACGCCGAAGGGCTTGCGCCGCTATCGCTCCAAGAGCCGCAAACCCGAAGGCGTCTGAAGTCCAGGCTCTCTCTCTCTCTGATTTCCCTGTTGCTGCCTGTGATCTCAAATCCGGGGCAGACCGCGAGCGCGTGCATGACCCCCGGGTGAGGGCAGCAACGTGCATGGGTGGCATACATCCGGGCTTTGCCGTCTTGACAGTGTTTTGCGGCTGAATGATTGTTCATTCGATATGGTCTGCGTCTCTACGCCGTCCGTCACCGCGAGTGGATGAAACGTGCAGACGCCAAAGCGCCGGAACAGACGGGCGGGCAGAATCCGACGCCGGCGAGCATGCGGGAGGGAATGCGCACGATGGGTGTCTTGCGGCCTGTCTACAGCCATAAGGATCTGCATCGGCTGATCGCGCCGAAGGTCGTGGCAGTCGTTGGTGCTTCTCCCGCTCCGGGGTCATTCGGGGAGCGCACGCTCTCCAATCTCAGCGGATTCGACGGCAAGGTCTATGGCGTCAACCCGAAGTACGAGGAGGCAAACGGGGTCCCGTGCTTCGCCTCGGTCACGGCGCTTCCCGAAACACCCGATTGCGTGATCGTCGCCGTGGCCGCGAAGTTCGTGGAAGGCGTGATCACCGAGTGTGCGGAAAGGGGTGTCGGGGGCGCGATCGTCTATGCTTCCGGCTTCGCGGAGACCGGAACGCCGGATGGGATCGCAGCGCAGGAGCGGCTGGTATCCATTGGACGCGAGGGCGGCGTGCGCATCGTCGGCCCGAACTGCGTCGGGCTGGTCAACACGCACCTGCGCGCGGGCCTGAACTTCATGGCGGGCTTCCAGGACATGAAGCTGGTCACGGGGCCGGTCTCGCTGGTCTCGCAGAGTGGCGGTCTCGGCTACACCATGTTCCAGGGAATGGAACGCGGGATCGGCATCGGCCACTACCTCGCGGCGGGCAATTCGGCCGACGTGGACGTGTGCGACCACATCTCCTACCTCGCCGACGACCCGGACACGAAGGTCATCGTCTGCCTGTTCGAGGGCGTGAAGGACGGAAATCGCCTCGTCGAGGCGGCAGAGCGCGCACGAGACCGGGGCAAGCCGCTGATCTTCTACAAGATGGGGACAGGCGAAGCGGCGCGGGAAACCGCCATGTCACACACGGGCACCATGGTCGGCGCGCAGGAAGCCTACCATGCCGCCTTCGAGCGGGCGGGCGCCATCGCCATCGACCGTCTCGACGGGCTGCTGGAGACGGCGAACTTCTTCGCGCGCTCGGGCGCGCCGCGTTCGGGCCGGGGCGTCGGGGTCATGGCGACCTCGGGGGGAGCAGCGGTCATCACTGCGGACAAGGCCGAACAGCATGGCGTGCCGCTGCCGCCGCTGTCGGATGCAACCGCCGAGGCGCTGAAGCAGTTCGTGCCGGGCTTCGGGTCCGTCGCGAACCCATCGGACCTGACAGCGGAGGTGCTGAAGACGCGGGAAACCTTCGTCGGCTGCTTCGAGGCGTTCGCGGCAGACCCCTCCTTTGACGCGTTGATCGTGCCGCTGGTCTTTGCGAGTCCGGTTAGCTCGGGCGCGCGTGCGCCGCTGATGAGCGAGATGGCGCGGCGGACGGGGCTGCCTATCGTCGGCATATGGATGAACGACTGGCTGCAAGGGCCGGGGAGCGAGGTGCTGGATGCGGATACGCACGCGTCGATCTTCCGGTCCTCCGATCACTGTTTTGAGGCCATTGCGCACTGGTTCCGCTGGCACCGGCGCCGCACGGAGGTGCAGGCGCGTGGCACGCCAGCGCGGTTGAGCGGCCGCCAGGCGGGGGAGGCGGCGCGGGCGGCGCTGACGTCGCTGCCCCGGGACACGCGCAGCCCGGACGAGGTGACGGCGAAGGACATCCTCGCGCGCTATGGCATCGGCATTCTCAAGGAGCGGCTGGCGAAGGACGCGCAGGAGGCGGCGCGGGTGGCGCAGGAGATCGGCTTCCCGGTCGCGCTGAAGATCGCCTCGCCCGACATCGCGCACAAGACCGAGGCCGGCGGCGTGGTCCTGAACCTCGCCGATGAAGACGCGGTGCGCACGGCCTTCACGCAGATCGCTGTGGCAGCGAAGGCCTACAATCCCTCGGCGCGGATCGAAGGGTGCGTGGTGCAGGAGATGGTGCCGGGCGGCCTCGAACTGGTACTGGGCGCGCGGATCGACGCGCAGTTCGGGCCGCTGGTGGCGGTCGGCCTCGGCGGGACGCTGGTCGAGCTGCTGCGCGACACCGCCGTCGGGCTCGCGCCGGTGAGCGCGGCGGAGGCGCGGGAGATGCTCGAAAGTCTCAAGGGCGCGGCGCTGCTGAAGGGCTATCGCGGGTCGGAGCCGGTGGACGTCGATGCGCTGGCCGAACAGGTCGCGCGCTTTTCGGAGTTCGTGGCCGACGCCGCGGACCTCGTCGAGGAGGTCGACGTGAACCCGGTCATCGTGCGCGGCGCGCGCGCCGTCGCGGTCGATGCGCTGATCGTGACGAAAAAACACGAGGGGAGGGGCTGATGGCGAAATATATCGAGGACTTCAAGGTCGGCGAAAAGGCGCAGAGCCCCGGCCGGACCATCACCGAAACGGACGTTGTGCTGTTCTCGGGTCTCTCCGGAGACACGAACCCGGCGCACACCGACGCCGTGCACTCGGCGAAAAGCCCGTTCGGACAGAGGATCGCGCACGGCGCGCTGTGCCTGTCGGTCTGCACGGGGTTGAGCGCGCGGATCGGTGACCTCGACGGCACGGCGATCGCCTTCCTCGGCATCGACGAGTGGCGCTTCCACGCGCCGGTGTTCTTCGGCGACACCGTGACGCTCCATACGACCGTGCTGGAAGCGCGCGTGACGTCGAAGGGCGACCGGGGCGTGCTGAAGCGGAAGATGGAACTGGTCAAGCAGGACGGCACGCTGGTGCAGAGCGGGCTGTTCACGACCATGGTCATGACGAGGGCGGGCGCACAGGCGGCCGGCAAGGCGGAGTGAGCGCGATGATGGAAACCGTCAATCTTTACGGGCTGTCGGAAGAGCAGTTGATGATCCGGAAGAACGTGCTCGACCTGCTGGAGCGCGTGCTGCCGCGGGAGAAGATCAAGGCGCTCGACAAGGCGGGCGAGTTTCCGTTCGAGGCCTACCAGGCGCTCGCCGACGCGGGCTGGATGGGGCTCGCCTACCCCGAGAAGTTCGGCGGCATGGGCGCCACGAACAAGGATCTCGCGGTGCTGATCGAGGCCATGGCCTATCACTATGGCGGGATCGCCACGGCCTATCTCACGACCATCGTCTACGCGGGGATGCATGTCTGCCGGCACGCCTCCGACGAGGTGCGCGAGGAGTTCCTGCCGAAGATCATGAGCGGGGAGGTGAAACTCGCGCTCGGCCTGACGGAGCCGTCGGCGGGCTCGGACGCGGCCTCGATCCGCACCCGCGCGGTGCGCGACGGCGACGAGTACGTGATCAACGGGCAGAAGCTCTACACGACCTGCGCCCACGTCGCGGACTACCTTGTCGTGGTTACCAAGACGAAGCCCGACGCGGGCCAGCGAGGCATGACGATCTTCCTCGTCGACGCGCGCCAGCCGGGCGTCACGATCCGGCCGCTCGACATGCTGGGACGGCACACGACGCACGCCAACGAGGTGTTCCTCGACAATGTGCGCACGCCGGCCTCCTGGATGATCGGGGAGGAGAACTGCGGCTGGTACAACCTGATGGACTGCCTGAACGTGGAGCGGATGTGCATCGCCGCCGTCGGCGCGGGCAACACGTTCAAGGTGCTCGACTACGCGCTCGACTATGCCAAGCAGCGCGAGCAGTTCGGCAAGCCGATCACCAAGTTCCAGGCGATCCAGCACAAGCTCGCCGACATGCGGATGATGGCGGAAACCTCGCGCCTGTTCGTCTACCGGGTCGCGGAACTGCTGGATAACGGGCAGCCAGCGGTGCTCGAAACCTCGATGGCGAAGGTCATCGCCACGGAAAATAATTTCACGTGTGCGAACATGGGGCTGCAAATCCTGGGTGGCGCGGGCTACACCACAGCCTACGACATGGAAATGTTCTTCCGCGATTCGCGCATCGGCCCCATCGGCGCGGGTACGAGCGAGATCCAGCGCAACATCATCGCAAAGATGATGGGCATGTGAGGCGGCGGCCGGGGCGCTCCCTTCCCCGGCCGTTCCTTCGGCCCGAGGGATGACGAGGAGAGGCATGGGACCGCTTGCAGGCATGAAGATCATCGAGTTCGGCGGCATCGGCCCCGGACCGTTCGCTGCCATGATGCTGTCGGACATGGGAGCGGACGTGCTGCGCCTTGACCGGACGGCGCCTAGCGGCCTCGGCGTGCCGCGCGCCATCGAGCACGATACCACGCGGCGGGGGCGGCTTTCGGTCGCGGTCGATCTCAAGGCGAAGGGCGCGCGCGAACTCGTGCTGCGATTGCTCAAGGACGCCGACGGCCTGATCGAGGGGTTCCGGCCGGGCGTGATGGAGCGGCTGGGGCTCGGCCCCGCCGACGTGCACGCGGTCAACCCGCGCCTCGTCTACGGACGAATGACCGGGTGGGGGCAGACAGGTCCGCTCGCGCCCGCGGTCGGTCACGACATCAATTACCTGGCGATCAGCGGGGCGCTGTCGATGATCGGACGGCAGGGCCAGCCGCCTGCGATCCCGCTGAATCTCGTGGCAGACCTGGGCGGCGGTGCGCTCTATCTCGTGGTGGGGATGCTTGCCGCGCTGCACTCGGCGCGCAGCACGGGAAAGGGGCAGGTGGTCGACGCGGCCATCGTCGACGGCATCTCCTCGCTGCTCACGACCTATTACGGCTATCACGCGGCGGGGACGTGGCGGCACCGGCTGGAGAGCAACGTCATCGACGGCGGCGCACCCTGGTACAATGTCTATGAAACGAAGGACCGGAAATACGTCAGCGTCGGCGCAGTCGAGGGCAAGTTCTACAAGGATCTGCTGAAGGGCATGGGGCTTGCCGATGCGGACCTGCCGGACCAGTACGACCGTGACAGCTGGCCCGCGATGAAGGTCCGCTTCGCCGAGGTGTTCGCCACGAAGACGCGCGAGGAGTGGGACGCCGAGATGGAGGGGCTCGACGCCTGCTACGCGCCGGTGCTGAGCCTGCCCGAGGCGATGACCCACCCGCACAATGTTGCGCGCGGCATGGTGCGCGACGTGAACGGCATCGACCACCCCGCGCCCGCGCCGCGCTTCGATGTCACGCCCGCGGACATCAAGGGCCCGCCGCGGCCGGAGGGTGCAGACACCGACGCAGGCCTCGACGCCTGGGGCGTGAGCGCGGAGGAGCGCGAGGCGCTCAGGCAGGCGGGAGTGATCGGTTAGGACCGTGGACGCCACCGGCCCCGGTGAACCGGGAGAGCATAGCGAACGTCTGAAAGCACTGGTGCTGAGGGTCCAGGGCGCCGTGCTGCTGAGCATCATGGGGCTTGCGCTGCTGAAAGGTCTCGGCGGTGTCACCGGGCTCGAACCGCTGGCCTTCGCCCTGATGCTGCCGTTCGGCGCGCTGGTCGCGTTCAACGGCACGCGGGTCGCGCGGGTCTTCCTCGCGGCGGCGGCGCTGGCGGTCGTGGCATTGCTGACGCTGGTAGAGACGCCCGGCCCGGTGTTCGGGGAGGCGGTGCGGCGGTCGCTGCTGTTCGTCTCCTTCTTCTCCGCGATCCTGATCCTGCGGGAGGCCACATTCCGTTCCCATCTGCTGCGGCGGCTCAGCGATTATCTTGTGTCGCAGCCGCCGGGGCGACGGTTCATTTCGCTCCTGCTCGGCAGCCATCTGTTCGGCGTGATGATGAACATGGGCGGCATCGTGCTGCTGGGCGCGGTCGCGACGCAGAAGAGCAGGCGCGACGGCACGGGCCTCAGCCCGTTTGACCAGAGGCAGGCGGCGCTCGCCGTGCTGCGCGGGTTCGCACCCACGGCGATGTGGTCGCCGCTGTCGCTCACGCCGGTCGTCGTCTCCTCGCTGGTGCCGGGGGTGCGGATCGGCCAGCTCGTCGCCTGGGGCATCGGGTTCGCCGCAGCGATCCTGGCCATGTCCTTCGTGGTAAACCGGCTGGAGACCTGGACCGAGCGGCGAAAGCGGCAGGCCACGATGACCGCCGCCGCGGCTGCGCCCCCGCGCCCGCCCACGCCGTGGCGCACGCTGTTCGCCGTACTGGGGGTGGTGCTGCTGATCTTCGTGCTGATCGCGGCGGGAGTGCGCCTGACCGGGGCAGGGATCGCCACCGTGGTGACGCTGGTGCTGCCGGTCTTCACGCTGGGCTGGCTTCTGGTGCAGTGCCGCTACTCGCTGCGGGCGTGCGTGCGCGGGCCGCTTGCCAATGTCGCGGCACGGACGCTGCCGGCGCAGTCGTCGGAGATCACGGTCATGATGGTCGCGGCCTTCGTCGGGCCGGTGATCGTCGCCCTTCTCCCAGCCGGGTTGATCGCGGAATGGCTTGCTGGGCACCATTTCGGAGCCATCGCAATCGTCTATGGCAGTTTCCTGATCGTGCTCGTCTCAGGCGCCATCGCCGTCAATCCGATTGTGACGATTGCCGTCATCATGGGGGTCATCGGCGACCCCAGGGACCTTGGCGTGCACCCGCTCTACATCGCGACGACGCTGACCGCAGCGTGGGGGATGGCGGCGCAATTGTCGCCGGTCACGGCCTGCTCGATGATCTCGGCCGGTGCGTTCGGGGTGACGCCGCGCACCCTCGTCTTCGGATGGAACCGGACGTTCGGCGTCGTCGCCATGCTGGCGGCGCTGGTGGTCATCGTCGGGGTGGGGTTGTTGCAGCAGGGCTAGCCCGCTCACGCGGAGCAGACCGGAACAGGGAGGGACAGGTCATGGACGAGGTCAGGGTGGACGAACCGGCCCCGGGGGTCGTGCGGTTGCGGATCGACCGGCCGGAGAAGCGCAACGCACTCTCCATCGCCGTGCGCAGGCGTATCGTCGACGAACTAGCCCGAATCGACGCCGACCCGGCGCTCCATGCCGCGATCCTGGCGGGCGGGGAGAAGATCTTCGCCGCGGGTGCGGACATCGCGGAACTGAAGGGGCTCACCCCCGTCGGCATGGCCGCGCGAGGCACCGACGCGATGTGGGACGCGATCGCGGGCTTCTCCAAGCCGCTGATCGCCGCGGTGCGCGGGGTGGCGTTTGGCGGCGGCTTCGAGCTTGCGATGTGCTGCGACATGATCGTCGCGGGCGAGGGGGCGCGCTTCGGCCTGCCGGAGGTGAAGCTGGGCCTGATCCCCGGCGGGGGCGGGACGCAGCGCCTGATCCGGCTGTGCGGCAAGCATCTCGCGATGGACGTGCTGTTGACAGGCCGGACGCTCACCGGGCCGGAGGCGGAAGCACGCAACGTGGTGAGCCGCTGCGTTCCCGACGCCGAGGTCGATGACACCGCCGTCGCGATGGCCGCGGCCGCCGCAGCGATGGCCCCGCTTGCCGTGCGGCAGGCGAAGGAGGCCGCCCTGCGCGGCGCCGACGGACCCTTGCCGACGGGGCTCGCGCTCGAACGCAAGGCGATCCAGGTGCTGTGCGGCAGCGCGGACTTCGCGGAAGGGGTCGCGGCCTTCCTGGAGAAGCGGCCCGCCCGGTTCGGAGGACGCTGATCCGGCAAAAGACAGCCCCGCCACACGACGGTCTCGCAGGGCGGGGCAGGTGACAGGGAGCGTCGAGCCGACCCTGGAATCAGCCGCGCAAAATGAAGGTTCATTCAGAATCGGTAGCCTGTCAAGGCCCGATCCGGACCCGGGTCGTGGCCGCGTCCCGCCCCATGCATACCCATGAGATCCTGCATGAGATTTCCCATGGAGATGCATGGGGCAGTGCATGGTTAGGACCGTCCGTAAGGGCTCCCGGCCCCTTGACGGGCTTGTCGCCGTGTGACTGAATGAATGTTCAATAAGGGGTGCGGCCGGGTGCAACGGCCGCCCGCGCGGAGACCGGCCGGGCCGGCCCGCGGGAGCGATGGGAGGAGCCGATGACAGCCACCGGAGGGGCCGCGATGCAGGACGCGCTGTCCGGTGTCCGCGTGCTCGATTTCACGACGATGATGGCCGGGCCCTACGGCACGCGGCTGCTCGCCGACCTCGGCGCGGAGGTGATCAAGATCGAGCCGCCGGATGGCGACTACATGCGCTATCAGCCGCCTGTCAAAAACGGGTGCAGCCGCTATTTCGGCCACCTCAACGCAGGCAAGAAGTCCATCGCGCTCGACCTGAAAGCCAAGGCGGCGCAAGAGGTTGTGGCCCGCATGATCGCGAACGCCGACGTGGTGATCGAGAACTTCCGGCCGGGCGTGATGGCGCGGCTGGGCCTCGGCTACGACGCCTGCGCGGCGATCAATCCACGAATCGTCTATTGCTCGATCTCGGGCTACGGGCAGGACGGTCCGGATGCGGAGAAGCCCGCCTACGCCCCGATGATCCACGCCGCCAGCGGCTACGACGTGACGCTCGCGGGCTACCAGCCGGAGGAGGGGCCGCCCGCCGTGACCGGCGTGTTCGTGGCCGATGTGCTGGGGGGCCTCTACAGCGCCTCGGCGATCCAGACCGCGCTCTTCCAGCGGGAGCGGACGGGCCGCGGCCAGGCCATCGACACGACCCTGATGGAGTGCATGCTGAACCTGCTGATCTACGAGATCCAGTTCGAGCAGCAGCCCTCGAACGCGCGCCGCCCGCGCTACGGGCCGCTGCCGACGCGCGACGGCCACGTCATCGTCCTGCCGATCAATTCGCGCAATTTTCTCAATCTTTGCAAGGCGTTGGGGCATGAGGAGTGGGCCACGGACCCGCTGTTTGCCGCCCCGGCTGACAGGGTCCGTAACTGGGACGCGCTGATGGCCCGGATCGCGGAGTGGACGCGCACCCGCACCGCCGCCGACTGCGAGACGACGCTGATGGCGGGGGGCGTGCCGGCCTCGCGTTACCGCACGGTGCGCGAGGCGATGGAGGATCCGCAGCTTGCCTTCCGCGAAGCCTTCTCGGTCGTGGAGGATGCGGCCGGACCCTTCCGGGTGGTGCGCGGTCCCTACACGATGTCGGGCACCTCGACGGCGGTGCGCGCGCATGTGCCGGCGCTGGCGGAGCATACGGAGGCGCTCTTGCGCGATGTGGCAGGGCTCGACGCCGCCGCAATCGCCCGGCTGAGAGACGAGGACGGAGGTGTCCGCTTCCCCGGCTGAGACGGGCGGTACGGACGCGGGCATAGCGGAGAGGGGACTGACATGAAGGTGCGGCAACTGCACGAATGCACGGCGGTGGTCACCGGCTCGACCGCGAGCATCGGGTTCGAGATCGCGGCCCAGCTCGCCGAGGCCGGCGTGCCGCGCGTGATGCTGAACGGCCGCGAACAGGCGCGCTGCGACGCGGCGGTGGACCGCCTCAAGGCCCGGGCGCCGGATGCCGACGTGCGCGCCTGCACCGCCGACAGCGCAACGCACGCGGGCGCGCGCGCCGTGATCGACGCGGCCGTCGGCGCGTTCGGCGCCATCGATATCCTCGTCACCAGCATTCCGGGGCCGAAGAACCTGACGCCGCGTCCCTTCCACGAACTCGATGCGGAGGAGCTCGACGCCCTCGTCGCCGCGCACATGATGAGCGCGATCTACACTTGCCAGGCCGCGCTGCCGCACATGATCGCGCGCGAGGGGGGCGTGATCATCAACATGTCCTCCGACGCCGCCAAGATCGCAACACCGGGCGAGGTCGTGATCGGGGCGAGCAAGGCGGGCACGCTGATGTTCTCGCGCACGCTCGCGCTGGAACAGTCGCGCCACGGCATCCGCGTGCATGCCATCACGCCCTCCATCGTCGCAGGCACCGAGGCCTACGACCGCCTGATGGAGAAGGAATTCAGCCGCAAGCTCTTCAAGAAGGCCGAGGCGAAGGCAAAGCTCGGCGTGGTCACGCCCGCCGACATCGCACCGCTCGCGGTTTTCCTGTGCTCGCCAGGGGCCGCGAAGATGACCGGGCAGGGGATCAGCGTGAACGGCGGTATCTCGGCTGCCTGAACGCGGCTGCCTGAACGCCATCCGCCAGAGGGGAGAAACGCCATGAAGGTACTGATCACGGGGGCGAGCCGGGGCATCGGCCGGGCGACCGCGCTGAAGATGGCGGTTCCCGGCGCGGGGCTGGCGCTCTGCGGCTCGGCGCACGGCGATGAGCTCGCCGACGTGGTGGCTGAGGCGCGCAAGGCCGGGGCGGACGCGCACGCCTTGCTGGGCGACCTCGCGGACGCTGAGGTTCCCGCCCGTCTGGTGGCGGACGCGGTGGAGAAACTCGGCGGTCTCGACGGCGTGGTGGCCAATGCCGGGATCACGTCGCCCGCGCCCCTGCACGAGCTTGAGATCGCCGACTGGCAGCGGGTGTTCGACGTCAATGTCCGCTCGGTCTGGCTGCTCGCGAAGGCGGCGCGGCCCCATCTGATCGCGGCCAAGGGCGCGATGGTCATCATCAGCTCGATGTCGGGAATGCAGCCCTATCAGAACATGGGGCCCTACAGCGCGTCGAAGGCCGCGGTCTCCATGCTCGCCCGCCAGCTTGCGCAGGAATGGGCGCCGCACGGCGCACGGGTGAACGTGGTCGCGCCGGGCCTTTTCGAGACGGGATTGACCGCCTCCACCTATGCAGATCCCGAGAAGCGCCGGGCGCGCGAGGCGCTGGTGCCCCTGCACCGCATCGGCCAGCCGGAGCGGGAGATTGCGGGCCTCATCGCCATGCTGCTCGGTCCCGACGCGGCCTACACCACGGGGGCGGAACTGCGGGTCGACGGCGGCCTGCTCGACTCCATCCAGACGCACCTCGCCGGGCGTCCCCGGACCGGGAGCTGAGGCCCATGTGGATCCCGCGTCCCGATCCCGGTCGCGCGCGCCGCTACCATGCCGAGGGCTGGTGGCGCGACGTCTCCATCGGACAGGCGGTCGCGGCATCCTGTGCAGCGCGGGCGCATCACGTCGCGGTGCTTGATGCGCAAGGGGGCACGCTCACCTATGCCGAACTCGACGCGGCATCTTCACGCCTGGCGGGCTGGCTGCAGAACCAGGGCGTTGGTTCGGGCGACATCGTCACCATCTGCCTGCCGAACCGGGCGGAGGCCATCGTTGCCTTCCTGGGAGCTCTGAAGCTGGGGGCGGTCCTCAATCCCGTGCCCGTGACCTACGGCCCCGCCGACATGGCCTATGTGATTGGCAAGTGCGCCAGCAAGGCCGTGATCGTCGCGGGCCGGTTTCGCAGTGCCGACTACACCGCCTACATGGCCCGCATCCTTCCCGACCTTGGCCACGCGCCCGCCGTCCTCGTGCTGGGCGAGGGCGCGCATGCGGTCGGAACGGCGTGGGAGGAGGCGCTGGCCAGGGCCCCGCTGGCGGACACTGCGGTGCCTGACGCCGACGGGCCTGCCGCGGTGCTCTTCACCTCGGGAACCGAATCCCAGCCCAAGGGGGCCGTGCACAGCCACAACACGATCCTCTTCGGCGAGCGCGCGATGGCCCGCGCGCTTGACCTGACCGCAGACGACATCGCCTTCATGGCGTCGCCGATCTCCCATGCGACGGGTTTCCTGCACGGGTTCGCGATGACCATGATGCTGGGCGGTACGCTCAGCTTGCTCGACGTGTTCACCGCGCCCGCGGCCATCGCGCAGATGCGCGCCCACAAGGCCAGCTGGACGATGGGCGCGACGCCGTTTCTTACCGATACGGTGCGGGAGCTTGCCGCGCGATCCGAGGCGCTGCCCGACCTGCGCTATTTCCTTTGCGGCGGCGCCCCGGTGCCGGAGGAGGCCGTGCGCCGCGCCGCGGACGCAGATATCCGCGTGCTCAGCATCTATGGCTCGACCGAGAGCCCGCCGCACACGCTCGTCCACCCGGACGATCCGGCCGAGAACGCCTGGACCACCGACGGCCGCCCGCTCGCCGGGATCGAGGTGCGTATCGCCGGGGCCGACGGAGGCGGCGTTGCAACCGGCGAGGTGGGGGAGGAGTGGTCGCGCGGGCCCAACACCTTCCTCGGCTATCTCGACGCGCCCGACCTGACGGCGAAGGCGCTGGATGCCGACGGGTGGGTGCATTCCGGCGATCTCGCGCGCGGCTTTCCCGACGGTTCGATCCGCATCGCGGGCCGGATCAAGGAGCTGATCATCCGCGGCGGCCAGAACATCTCCGTGCGCGAGGTCGAGGAGAAGCTGCTGCGCATCCCCGGCTGCCGCCAGGTCGCGGTGGTCGGCATCCCGCACGAGCGGCTGGGCGAGACGGGTTGCGCCGTCTTCACCGTCGATCCCGGCACCACGATCACGCTCGCCGACGTGCAGCGCTTCCTGATCGAGGCCGGGACCGCGAAGTTCAAGATCCCGGAGCGCGTCGAGGTGTGGGAGCGCCTGCCCATGACACCCAGCGGGAAGATCCAGAAATACCTGATCCGCAAGCAACTGACGGACGGCATCGGCGCGGGAGGCACCAGGCCATGATTTCCTACGAGCGCGAGGGGGACCACGGCGCGATCGTCCTGTCACGCCCCCCCGTTAACGCGATGGGCGCCGATTTCGTCGAGACGTTCCATGCCGCCCTCGACCGGGCAGAGGCCGACGGCCCCCGTGCCGCGCTGGTTATCCGCAGCACCCAGCGCTGTTTCTGCGCCGGCGCGGACCTCGCCATGATTTCCGCGCTCTTCGACGCTCCCGACGGTCCCTTGCGAATGCACGACTACGTCGCCGGCCTTCACGCGCTCTTCGACCGGCTGGAGGCGTTTCCCGCCGTCACCGTCGCCGCGATCAACGGCGCAGCCATGGGCGGCGGCCTCGAACTTGCCCTCGCCTGCGACCTGCGGGTCGTTGCCGAGGAGGCCCGCATCGGCCTGCCGGAGGCCGACGTCGGCATGATCCCCGGCGCGGGCGGCACGCAGCGGCTGACACGCCTGTGCGGGGAGGGGACGGCCAAGCGTCTCATCCTCGCCGCCGAGCTTGTCGGCGGGGTCGAGGCAAAGGCTCTCGGCATCGCGCAATACTGCGTTCCAGCTGCCGGGATCTATGACGCCTCGCGCGCGCTCGCGGCCCGCATCTCCGGCCTGTCGGCAGGCGCCTTGCGCGCGTCCAAGTCCTGCATCGCTGCCGCCCTGGACCCGGCCGCGGACGGTTTCGCGCGGGAGCTTGCCGTCCCCCTCGACCTCATGCGGACCGAGGAGGCGCGCGCCCGCGTGAACGCCTTCTTCGCCCGCCGCGCCCAATCGGCGAAAGCCCACAGCTGAGCAAGGGAAGCAACAGATGAATCTCGACGGAAAGACAGCACTCGTCACGGGCGGGGGATCGGGGATCGGCAAGGCGATCTGCGCGGCCTATGCAGAGGCTGGCGCGCACGTCTTCGTGGCCGACATCAATGCCGAAACCGGGCAAGCCACGGCATCCGAACTGACCGCCGCGGGCCGCTCGGCGGTCTTCCTGCCGCTCGACGTGACGGACCGCGCCTCGGTCGAGGCCGCCGCGGCCACGGTCCGCGAGGGGGGCAGGCTCGACATCCTCTGCAATGCGGCGGGCTGGGACATCATCCAGCCCTTCCTGCAGAACACGCCAGAGTACTGGGAGAAGATCATGGCGATCAACTTCATGGGCCCGGTGACACTGACCCGCGCCGTGCTCGAACTGCTGATCGAGAGCGGGCAGGGCCGCATCGTCAACATCGCGTCGGACGCGGGCCGTGTCGGCTCCATGGGCGAGACGGTCTACGCCGGAGCCAAGGGCGGCCTGATCGCCTTCACCAAGTCGCTGGCGCGGGAGACGGCGCGCTACGGCGTCAACGTCAATTGCGTCTGTCCCGGTCCGACAGACACGCCGCTCTTCGCCAGCCAGCCCGAGAAGATGCGCGAGGCGCTGACACGCGCGATTCCGCTGCGTCGCGTGGGCAAGCCCTCGGAGGTGGCGGACGCCGCCCTCTTCTTCGCGAGCCCGCGCGCCGACTACATCACCGGCCAGGTGCTCAGCGTCTCCGGCGGCCTTACGATGGTGGACTGAGCTCATGGACGAGATCTATTTCGACGACCAGACGGTCGAGATTCGAGACATGGTACGCCGTCTGGCGCGCGAGAAGATCGCGCCCCTCGCGCAGGCCAGCGACGACGAGGACCGCTTCCCGGCGGAACTTGTGCAGCCGCTCTACGACGCGGGCATTCTCACCATGCCCATGGAGGAGGCCTACGGCGGCATCGACGCCCCGACCCAGGTCCTCTCCGTGGTGCTGGAGGAGGTGGGCGCGGCCTTTGCCACCATGGGGCCCGTTCTGCTCTCGACCTTCTCGCCGATCAAGATCGTCGCCATGGCGGGCCTGCCGCACCAGCGTGCGGCGATCTTCTCCGCCATGTCCGCGACGCCCTCGATCGGCGCATTCTGCCTGTCGGAGCCGCATTTCGGGTCCGACGCCCGCTCCATGAAGACCACGCTGACGAAGAAGGGCGACCGCTGGGTGCTGAACGGCACCAAGCGCTGGATCACCAATGGCGGGATCGCGCACTGGTACCTCGTCTTCGCGCGCTGCGGCGAGGGGCACGACGACTATGCGGTCTGCATGATCCCGGCAACGCTGCCCGGCATCTCCTTCGGCAAGAAGGAGAAGAAGATGGGCCTCCGCGGCGGGCCGATGTGCGACGTCATCTTCGACAATGTCGAACTGCCGGAGGAATACCTGGTCGGCAAGCCGGGCGACGGCTGGACCATCCTCGACCGCACGGCGAACACCATGCGCTGCTGGGGCGCGGCCTCGATCTGCGCGGGCATCGCGCGCTCCGCCTACGAGGTCGCCGGGAAATACGCCGCCGAGCGGGAGGCGTTCGGGCGTCCGATCGGCAAGTTCCAGGGCATCGGCTTCAAGCTCGCGGACATGGCAACGAACCTGCGCACCACGCAGCTTCTGATCCGCGACACCAACTACCGCGTCGACCGGGAGCTTCCGACCGTGTCCGCCGGGACCATGGCACAGGTCTCCATGGCCAAGTACCGCGCCGCCGACACCGCCATGTCGGTCTCGCTGGAGGCGGTGCAGATCCTCGGCGGCTACGGCTACATGCAGGAGTACGAGGTCGAGCGGATGATGCGCGACGCCAAGGCGTTCCAGATCCTCGACGGTTCGAACGAGATCCAGCGCCTCATCCTCTCGCGCGACATCCTGCGATCGTTCGCCTGAACGCGATTTTCCGGGCGCGGCCGCCGCCGGCACCCGACCCCACAAGAACGGAGACCGACCGATGAACTACACCGACATCCTCTATGAGGTGAGCGAGGAGATCGCCACCATCACCATCAACCGGCCCGACCGGCTCAACTGCTTCCGGGGCCGCACCATCGAAGAGCTGATCCATGCGTTCAAGGCGGCGTGGGCAGATCGCCGGGTCGCCTGCGTGATCCTGACGGCCGCGGGCGAGAAGGCGTTCTGCGTCGGTGGCGACCAGAAGGAGATGCGCGAGAAAGGTACTTACGGTACCAGCGAGAATGGCCTTTGGGAGATCGACGACCTCCACTCCGTTATCCGCAACATTCCAAAGCCCGTGATCGCGGCGGTCAATGGTTACGCCATCGGCGGCGGTCATGTGATCCACGTCATCTGCGACATCACCATCGCCGCCGAGCACGCGAAGTTCGGCCAGGCGGGTCCGCGCGTCGGGTCCTTCGACGCGGGCTGGGGCACGGCGT
The DNA here is from genome assembly GCF_024158125.1 of Futiania mangrovi. Lineage (NCBI taxonomy): Bacteria > Pseudomonadati > Pseudomonadota > Alphaproteobacteria > Futianiales > Futianiaceae > Futiania > Futiania mangrovi. The sequence goes on from NZ_JAMZFT010000001.1 coordinate 700,358, forward strand.
ATCTCGCCCGCACGGTGGGGGAGAAGCGGGCGCGCGAGATCTGGTTCTTCTGCCGCCAGTACAGCGCGCAGCAGGCGCTCGACTGGGGCCTTGCCAACGCCGTTGTGCCGTCTGCCGACCTGATCCCTACCGCGCGCGCCTGGGCGCGGGAGGCTGCGGCGCTCAGCCCGACCGCGCTGCGCTTTCTGAAACATTCCTTCAACGCCGACAGCGCGCACATCTTCGGGCAGGTCAAGATGGCCGCCGATGGCCTTGCCGCCTTCGTCAAATCGGACGAGGCGCGGGAAGGCAACCAGGCGTTCGTGGAGAAGCGCCAGCCCGACTTCTCGCCCTTCCGCTAGGCGAGAGGCGCATCCGAAGGAGATCGTTTACGGCTCGCCAACTGGCGTGGCGCATGACCGCACCGGCCCCTCGCTCAGCTCTACGGGCGAGGGGCGCCCGCCAGCCCTCGGAGGCATCCGGCCGTGAAGGGGACGCCGTGACGGCGGTCGGGTGTAATCGACCTGCGTCCCGAATTGCTATGGGTGAGGGGCAATGTGGTCCTGGTTGCGCTGTGTTCCTAGCGCCACTCCTAATCAGCGGGTCCAAGATTCGAGTCTTTGTACACCCACCAATCGTCTCAAGGACTTGTGGTGAGTTTGGGCGCGGTGCTGCAGAAGCGCGGTACCACATGGTTGCCACGCGCGCGAAATTCGCTGACCAGGTTCGCACCCCGACTCTTTCCATGGTTCCAGCCGCCCGGATGTCCTGCGCATACCTCGGCTCCTTTCGCTTCACATGGTAAGAGCCGGCGCGGCGGTATGGGCGGCGTTCACTGGCCTCGATGCCGGTCGTGCCCGGGCGATCCGGCAGCGGTCGATGCTGCATGGGCCGGCTGCCAATCGTCCGCGCGCATGATCGCGACTTTCGCCTTGTGTATGAATAAGCGGACAACTAGCGTATATACGAAATTCGAAAAGGCGCTTGCCGCGATATGGTGCAAGTGCCGGCAAGGGCGATGCCGGTCACGGTCCGGGACTGGTTGCGCCTCTCCGTTGCTGGGTAGGGATGGAGGAAGCTGCCGCATGGCATACACGCCCGAGCAGGAAGAAATTCGCACAAACATCAAGAAGTTATGCCTGCGCTTCGGCGATGACTACTGGCTTGAGCGTGATACGGACGGCAAATTTCCCGACGAATTCTGCGACGCAATCGCGCGCGAAGGCTGGCTCGGCATCGCCATGCCGGAGGCTTATGGCGGTAGCGGCCTTGGCATCACCGAGGCGGCGACCATGGTTCAGGCGATCACCGAATCCGGGACGGGGAACGCCGGCTTTACCGCGATCGCCATCAATATATTCGGCTTGAATCCGGTAGTCGTGTTCGGCACGGAGGAGCAGAAGCAACGCTGGCTGCCGCCCATCATCGACCGGACGGACACGGCCTGTTTCGGCGTGACCGAGCCCGATGCAGGCCTCGACACGACCCACATCACGACCCGCGCCGTGCGTCAGGGGGATGGTTATGTCGTGCACGGCCAGAAGACCTGGACCTCCACCGCCCAGAAGGCGAACAAGATCCTGCTGCTCGCGCGCACGAAGGCGCTGGGCGAGACGGCGAAGCCGATCGACGGGCTGTCGCTCTTTTATACCGACCTCGACCGGCGGTATGCTGAGATCCGCGAGATCGACAAGATGGGCCGGAAGTGCGTCGACTCCAACCAGGTATTCTTCGACGGTATGCCGATCCCGCGCGAGGATCTTATCGGCGAGGAGGGCAAGGGCTTCCGCTACCTACTCCATGGCCTGAACGCGGAGCGCATCCTGATCTCCGCCTCGATGGTCGGCCTCGGGAGGTGTGCGCTGGACCGGGCGGCAAAGTATGCGCGCGAGCGGGTGGTTTTCGGCCGGCCGATCGGGATGAACCAGGGCATCCAGCACCCGCTGGCGAAGTCCTGGGCGGACCTTGAGGCGGCGAACCTGATGGCCTTCGAGGCGGCGCGTCTCTACGACGCCGGCAGGGAGTGCGGACGGGAGGCGAACGCCGCGAAATATCTTGCCGGCGAGGCGGCGTTCGAGGCGTGCATGAATGCGGTCATGACGCATGGCGGCATGGGCTATGCCAAGGAATACCACGTTGAGCGCTACTTCAGGGAAAGCCTGATCCACCGGATCGCGCCGATCACGCCGCAGCTCATGCTTTGCTACCTGGCCGAGCGCGCGCTCGGTCTGCCGAAGTCCTATTGAGACCGGCGCCGTGGTTCCCCGTCATCCCGGACGGCGCCCGCATTTGGGAGCGGCTGCATGACGACGACATCGAGGCCGCTCGACGGGGTCCGGATCGTTGACCTCTCGAACATGTTGATGGCGCCCTACACGACCCAGATCCTGGGCGACATGGGGGCCGATGTCATCAAGGTCGAAGCCCCGCCCGGCGGCGATCCGGTGCGGGGCATCGGCCCGTTGAGAAGTCCGGGTATGGGGGCGATCTTCCTCAACACCAACCGCAGCAAGCGCAGCATCGTTCTGGATCTCAGGGCGCCTGGCGGACACGAGGCGATGATGCGCCTGCTGAAAACCGCCGACGTCCTCGTCTACAACCGCAGGCCGGCGGTCATGGAACGGCTGGGCCTCTCCTACGAGACGGTCCGGGAGGCCAACCCGGGTCTGATCTACGCGGGGCTGTTCGGCTACGGCCAGGACGGGCCGTACGGTCACAAGCCTGCCTTCGACGACCTGATCCAGGGGGTCGTGGCGATCCCCAGCATGATGCGCCACCCGGGCGATGCCGAACTCCGCTATGTGCCGACCGCGATCGTCGACCGCGGGGTGGCGCTTTGGGCGGTCGGCCAGATCACCGCGGCGCTCTTCCACCGCAGCCGGACAGGGCAGGGTCAGCGGATCGACATGCCCATGTTCGAGATGATGGCGAGCTTCGTGCTCAGCGATCACATGCAGGGCCTGACGTTCGAGCCCCCGCAGGGCCCTGTCGGCTATGCGCGCCTGCTTTCCCCGGAGCGGCGACCGTTCCGGACGAGCGACGGCCACATCTGCGTTGTCATCTACACCGACACCCACTGGCGGAGTTTTTTCGAGGGTCTCGGCAGGCGCGAGGTGGTCGATACCGATCCCCGCTTCCAGTCCATGACGACGCGGACCCGCAACATCGAGACGATCTACCGCGACCTGGGCGAGATCCTGCGGGGCCGCACCACGGCCGAGTGGTTGCGCTTCTTCGAGGAGACGGACATTCCCGCGATGCCTGTGCACACATTGGAGAGCCTGCTCGACGATCCGCACCTGAAGGCGGTCGGCTTTTTCTCGACGAACTCTCACCCGTCCGAGGGGCAGTTGCGCGAGATGGCGTTCCCCAGCACCTGGTCGGAGACTCAGCCGTCGAGCACGCGCCATGCGCCACTCCTGGGCCAGCACAGCTCCGAGATCCTGAGGGAGCTCGGCTACGCCGAGGCAGAGGTCGCGCGCATGATTGCCGACAGGACGACATTGATTGCGTGAACGCCTGAAGGAGGCGCGGGTGCTGCTGGAGCTGGCGGACCGATTTCGAGAGACCGCCAGGATCACATGAAGTCTGCGAATGGTCTTGTGGCGTGCTGCAAAACTGGCGGCGACATTGCCCACGGCAAGAACGGGGACAGCGACCGCCTGGACAAACCCTAGGGAGGATGAAGGCATGAGGATCAAGTCGACAGCACTTTCGGTGGCGTTGGCATCTGCCATTGCACTGTCGCTGCCTGCGCTGGCGCAGACCGTCGATGGCCCGACGGTGGAGTGGAACATTTCCACCTGGGGCAACAAGAGGGCCTTCACCGCCGGCATGGAGAAAACGGCCGAGCTTGTCGCCGAGCGGACCGGCGGCAAGTTCACGATGAAGATCCACTACGGCGAGGCGCTGTCGAAGTCGCGCGAGAATCTCGACGGTCTCAGCATCGGCGCCTTTCAGGGGGCGTCCGTGTGCGGCTTCTACCATCCCGGCAAGAACCCCGCCTGGTCGGTTCTGACCCTTCCGTTCCTGCCGTTCAGCGACTGGAACGTGTCGCGTACCGTTCGCGACAACATGATGAAGCATCCGGCCCTGGTCGCCGACATGGACCGGTGGAACGCCATCTCGTACATGTCGGGCCTGATCCCGCCGAACGAGGCAATGGGACGTGGCAAGCCCCCGGCGACGCTCTCTGACTGGAAGGGCATGCGCGTCCGTGCCGGCGGCGGGTTGGGCGACGCCATGGAGATCCTCGGCGCGGTGCCGACGACGGTTCCCGCGCCGGACGTCTATACCTCCCTCGAGCGCGGAACCATCGAGGCGGCCGTGTTCCCGTTCACCTATGCGTTCTCGGCCTACAAGCTGCCCGAGATCAGCACCTGGTACACGTCCAACATGTCGCTCGGCGTGACGGAATGCTGGATCGTCTTCGGCAAGACCGCGTACGGAAATCTTCCCCAGCAGTACAAGGACCTGCTGGAAGACATCAAGGATGCGGCCTACGAGGCCCAGATCGCCGCCTATGTCGATATCGACAAGAAGAACGTGCCTGTGTTCCGGGAGAAGCTTCAGGAACTCGTCTACACCGACGAACAACTGGCGGAACTGAGGAGGGTTGCCGGGCAGCCTGTCTGGGACAAGTGGGTTGCGGAGAACCAGGACAAGTTTGACGCCCGCGGGCTCCTGGATGCGCTTCTCGCGGAGATCGAGAAGGCGCAGAAGGGCACCTGAACCCCCCTGCATGGACCTGATCGGAAGGGGGCCGCGCCGCATCCTGCGGCTCCTTTCCGGCGGGCCGGCGCGGCAGCGCGTCAGCCTGTCGTGCCCGTTCCTTGCGAGGCGCGTTTGCGCGCGGGGCGCGCACCTTTCGGTTCCGCCCGATCCTGTTCCGGCACGTAGCCGAGGACGGAGGAGATGTCGGCCGCCGTTTCCTTCGCGATCCTCCGGAAGCGGGTGTTCTCCGCCTTGCCACGGGCGATCGGGGCGCCGATGACGAGGCCCCCGCACACGGCGCCGCTCGCATCGCGGATAGGCGTTGCAAAGCCCGCCGCATCCGAGGAGAAGTCGCCCATGGTGACCGAAATGCCGTCCTGCCTGATGGTTTCCAGCAGCTCTTCGAGCTTGTCGCGGTCCACGATTGTCCTGTCGGTCACGGCCGCCATCTTCACCTTCCTGAAGTAGGCATCCCGTTCCGCGTCCGGCATGAAGGCGAGGAAAAGGCGCCCGCACGCCGTCGGATAGAGCGGTCTCTGCTCCCCGATGTGTGCACAGAAGCGGATGGTCTTCGACGTCTCGACAAAGTCGATATAGGCGAAGGCGGTCTGCCCCGATCCCATCTCTGCCAGAAGGACGGTCTCGCCGCACTCCTGCATTGCCTTTTCGAGGTGGGGCCGGGCGATCTGCCTGAGACTGCGCCCGGACATGATCATCGAGGCGAGCGACAGGGCCTCTTCTCCAAGGAGATAGAGCGCCCCCTGTCGCCTGATGAGTCCCTGGTCCGAAAGCCCCTTCAGCGTGCCGGCCAGCGAACTCTTGGGAACGTCGAGTTGGGCTGCAATGGAAGACAGGTTCAGACCGTTCGGCCTCGTCGCGAGCAGTCTCAGCAGAGCAAACCCGCGCGCCAGTGCCATTGGGCCTTCGTTCTTCGTCGCCATGCTGCTCGCGTCGATGTCTGGGATCCTGGGGCGGTGTTTCTATGCACGAACGCTACTTGCCGTGCAACGCCCCTATGCCGGGTAGCAGAGGGGGGAGGGGCTACATGCCCGCTTATGCAGGCCGCTTCTTCATGAGGGCGGTCCGTTCGCATGTCGCCACCAGCTCGTTCCTCTGGTTGAAGGCCTCGTGGTAGAAAACGACGATGCCCTGGGTCGGCCGGGACTTGCTTTCCCGCTTCGACCGGATCGTGGTTCGGGTGTGTATGCTGTCACCATGGAACACGGGTCTCGGGAAATTGATCTCGCCCATCGAGAGGTTCCCGACCGTGGTTCCAAGCGTCGTGTCCGTGACCGTCATGCCGATCATCAGTGCGAGCGTGAAGAGGCTGTTCACGAGGGGCTGTCCGAACTCCGACTCTCTTGCCTTGTGGAAGTCGATGTGCAGCGGCTGCGTGTTGAGCGTGAGATTGCTGAACCAGAGGTTGTCGGTTTCGATCACCGTGCGGGAGATGTCGTGGTCGATGACCATTCCTGCCTCGAAGTCCTCGAACCACATTCCCGCCATCGCCCTTGTCCTCCAGATCCGCGTTGCACCTTGCTTACGAATTTGCGAAAAAAATACGAATATGCGCATTATCGCCGCGTGGCGGCAATCGTCAACGGGCATCTGCCCGTGAAGGCCGGCCAGGCCTGCCGCAGGGTGGGGGCACAACCAACCGCACCGCGGGAGAGCAGGTGGCAGGATCCGAAACCTCACAACCGCCCGAGGGGGTGAGGATCGCCGACTTCCCGATGCTTCTGCCGGGTCCATTGTCGCGCCTGTGGCGTGAGACGCTGATCATGGGAATTGGAACACCGCACCTTTGCCGGGCAGCGAGACATCGGGGGAGATGACATGAAGCAAGGGAATTTGGCGGGCAGGTCAGTAGTCGTGCTCGGCGGTACCAGCGCGCTTGGGCGTGCGATGGTGGAAAGGCTGGCAAGGCACGGCGCATATGTCACCTTCCAGGGCCGGGACGAGGCGGTCGCGGCGGGCATCGCCGACGCGTGCCGCGGCCTTCAGGGTCGCGTGCTCTTCCGCCCCGCAAACCTGATGGATTACGAGGAGGTGCGCGGAGTTTTCCTGGAGGCCGAGGCGGCGTTCGGCAAGGTCGATGTCTCCGTGTGCAGCGGTGGGTCGCTGGAGCCGGGGCCGATGCTCTTCAAGGACATGAGCGTCGCGGACATGATTGCCTGTACGGAAAGCCGGCTGATCCCCCGTCTCAACGGGTTGAAGGCCGCGAGCGAGGTGATGATCCCGCGCGGGTATGGGAAGGTCATCCTGATCACGACCGATGCAGGCCGCACCCCTACGCCGACGGAAACCATCATCGGTGCGACGGGCGCGTTCCTGATCCACCTGACCCGCGCCGCGGGGAGCGAACTTGCCCGCAACGGCATTCGCGTAAACGCTGTCGCCCTGTCACTGACGGCGGGGACGTCGGCCTACGAGCGACTGACGGGACCGGAGGCCGAGAAGGTTCCGGCCAAGGCCAAGGTGTTCCGGAAGATCCGGGACCGCGCGGTATTCGGCCTCGCACACCCTGAGGACATCGCCGCCTATGTCCACTATCTCGCGTCGCCTGAATCCGACCGCGTGTCGGGATCGACGCTCAGCATCAACGGAGGCGTCTCCTTCCCTGGCTACTGACGGCCGGCGGACCTGGTGCGCCTCGATGCCGGTCCATCGCTAGGGCGGCGAGCATATTGACTTTAGGGTCAGTGTAAGTGACTTTGAAGTTGAAATCGGTCGCCCGCCGACCGCGGCACCGTTCCGCACGCCTCGCGGCCGGGCCGCTGCGAACGCTGGCTCCACCCATCCTGAATCCCTGAGGCCGCAGACATGGGCATCTACATCATCGGCACGGGCATGACGCGGTTCGGACGCCTGCCGGACCTGACGGTGAAGGACATGACGGCGCTCGCCGTCAACCAGGCGCTGCGCGATGCGGGCGTACCCATGGACGCCGTCGAGGCCGCCTATTTCGCCAACACCGCCCAGGGGTACATGGAGGGTCAGACCTTCGTGCGCGGCCAGCTTGCGCTGCGCGACATGGGCTTCGAGGATTTGCCCATCGTGAACGTCGAGAACGCATGTGCGTCGGGATCGACTGCCTTGAACCTTGCCGTGCAGCACATCGCTGCGGGAAGGGCGGACGTGGTCCTCGCCGTGGGGGCGGAAAAGCTGTTCAACCCTGACAAGGCCAAGATGCTCAGCCTGTTCGACAGTGGCTGGGACATTTCGACCGTTGAGGAAAACAAGCGGCACCTCCTGGCGCTGGGCGAGGGTGTGGAGCCACCCCCGGGCACCATGTCGGAGCGGCCCTACAGCGTTTTCATGGACGTCTATGCGGCGTTCTGCAGGTTCCATATGCGTGAGTTCGGCACCACGCAGCGCCAGATCGCGGCCGTCGCTGCGAAGAACCACCAGCACTCGGTCGAGAATGAGCTTGCACAGTACCGTGAGCCGATGACCGTCGACGAGGTGATGGCGGCTCCACCGATCTCCTATCCGCTGACCTTGCCCATGTGCTCGCCCATCAGCGATGGCGCCGCGGCAGCGGTCGTCTGCAACGAGGCCGGGCTCAAGCGCTTCGCCGGCGCGCGGAACCGCGCCATCCGGGTGCGTGCCAGCGTCCTGCAGTCCGGGGTGGCGCGCGCGCCCGAAGACTACCGCCGGCACATCACCGTACTCGCCGCAAGAAAGGCGTACGAAGAAGCAGGGATCGCACCGGAGGATGTTTCGGTAGCCGAGGTTCATGACGCAACCGCGATGGGCGAGATCATCCAGAGCGAGAACCTCGGCTTCTTCGCGTTCGGCGAGGGCGGACCCGCAGCGGAACGCGGCGACACTGCAATCGGGGGGCGCATCCCGATCAATCCGTCGGGCGGATTGGAGTCGAAGGGGCATCCGATCGCCGCGACAGGTCTCGGCCAGATCCACGAGCTCGTCAGCCAGTTGCGCGGCGAGGCTGGCAAGCGGCAGGTCGCAGGCGCGCAGCTGGCGCTCGCCGAGAACGGCGGCGGCCTCTACGGGGTGGAAGAAGCCGTCGCGGCGATCACCATACTGTCGAAGTGACAGCGGGAAGACCGGACGGGATCACGCAGAAGAAAGCGAGGTGGGGCAGTGCGGTTGAAGGACAAGGTGGCGGTGGTGACGGGCGGGGCATCGGGCCTCGGCGAGGCGGTCGTGCGCGATTTCGCCGCGCAGGGTGCACGGGTCGCCATATTCGACCTCAATGCGGATCGCGGCGCCGGGATCGTGGCGGACCTCGGCAGCGACAGGGTCTCGTTTCACGCGGTCGACGTGACGGACGAGGCCTCGGTCACCCGCGCGCTTGACGAGGTCGTTGCCGCCCATGGCGCGGTCCATGTCTGCGTCAATTGCGCCGGCGTCGCGGATCCGGGAAAGATCCTCGACCGCGACGGCAACGCCAACCCGCTCTCGAGTTTCGAGCGCGTGGTGCGCATCAACCTGATCGGCACATACAACGTGATGAGCCAGTGCGCCGCGCGCATGGCGCTCAACCCGCCCGAGGACGGCGAGGAGCGCGGCGTGATCGTCAACACCTCGTCCGGCGCGGCCTACGAGGGGCAGATCGGGCAGCCCGCCTATGCCTCGTCCAAGAACGGCGTGATCGGGCTGAACCTGCCGAGCGCGCGCGAACTGGGCCGCCACGGCATCCGCGTGAACGCGATCGCGCCGGGACTGTTCCTCACGCCCATGGCGGCATCGCTCGGCGAAAAGGTCATCGCCGCGCTCACCGACCGCATCGAGAGCCCGAAGCGGCTCGGCCGGCCCGAGGAGTTCGCGCATTGTTGCCGTTTCCTTGTCGAGAACGCCTACATCAACGGCGAGACCATCCGCCTCGACGCGGCAACGCGCCTCACGGCGAAGTGAGACCCATACGCTTTCGCGAATTTGCATCACGGGCAGGAACGGAACCTCGACATGCGCATGGACTGGAATCTTACCGAAGAGCAGGCCTCCATCCAGGAGACCGCGCGAAAGTTCGCCGAGCAGGAGCTGATTCCCATTTCCCGCGAGATCGACCTGACGGACGGCGTCATCCCCGAATCTGTTCTTCAGAAGATGGCGGACAACGGCTTTTTCGGCATGGGGATCAGCCAGGAGTACGGGGGGCTCGGCCTCGACGTTCTGTCCATCGGCCTCGTGACCGAGGAGCTATGCCGCGGCAACCTCGCCATGGGCAGCGTCATTCAGCGCAACCTGCTCTGCGGCAGCATCCTGGAAGCCTTCGGCACCGAGGAGCAGAAACAGCGCTGGCTCCCGGGCATCGCAAGCGGTGAGATCCAGACCTGCACGGCGGGGACCGAGCCCGAGGCCGGATCCGACGCGGCGAACATCAAGACGCGGGCGCGCCGCGACGGCGACCACTATGTCGTCAACGGCGCCAAGCAGTACACGACCTTTGCCGACCGCGCCGACCTGATCTTCACCTATGTCCGCACCAGCGACCATCACAAGCATCGCGGGATCAGCCTTCTCGTGATCGAGAAGGAGCCGGGGCCGAAGTTCCAGCCGCCGGCCATCGAGGGAAGCCATATCCGGACGCCCGGGTTCCACGGCATGCACTCGTTCAGCCTGTCGTTCAACGACCTGCGCGTGCCGGCGGAAAACCTGATTGGCGGAGAGGAGGGGCGCGGCTTCTACCAGCTCATGAACGGTTACGAGCGCGCCCGCGTGCTGATTGGCTTCCGCTGTCTCGGCATCGCGCAGGCGGCCTATGACGCGGCGTTCCGCTACACGCTGGAGCGCGAGCAGTTCGGCCAGAAGATCGCCGATTTCCAGGCCGTCAAGTTCAAGGTGGCGAACATGGCGGCAGAGCTTACGGCGGCGCGAGCGCTTGCGCATGCCGTCGCCAACACGCTGGACCGCGGCGGGCGCTGCGACGCCGAGGCAGGGATGGTGAAGCTCGTCTGTTCGGAAATGGCCGCCAATGTGACCAAGACGGCCATGCTCCTGCACGGCGGCCTCGGCTACTCGATAGAGAGCGATGCAAACCGCTACTGGCGGGACGGCATCCTGATGACCGTCGGCGAGGGGACGAGCGACATCCAGCGCGAGATCATCTCGCGCAGCCTCTACAGGAACGCCTGAGGCGCGGGCGAGGCCCCTTGAGCGCGGAGGCCCGGCGGCGCGCGGTGGTGTCTAGCCGCCGCGCGGCCTCGTCACACCTGCCTCGGCGAGCCGGGCGATCTCCTCCGCGCTGAAGCCCAGTTCCCCAAGCACTTCTTCCGTGTGCTGGCCAAGCCGCGGCGCCAGGTGCCTGATGTCCGACGGCGTTTGCGAGAACGTTACCGGCGGGGCGGTCATGCGGATCTCGCCCTCGCTCTCGTGCTGGGCGGTCCGGTAGAACCCGACGTCCGCGAGGTGCGGGTCGCCCAGCAACTCCTCGGGCTGCGTCACGGGCACGTTCGGTATGTCGTTGGCGGTCAGCAGCTCGATCCACTCTGCCGTGGTCCGCGACCTCATCTCGTCGGCGAGGAGGGTATAGAGCGCGTCGATGTTGACGGTCCGCGACGCCATGTCCGCGAAGCGCGGATCGGCGGCCAGATCCTCGCGCCCGATGGCGGCAAAGAACTTCCGCCACTGCTTGTCGTTGTAGGGCACGACGGTGAGGTATCCGTCCGCCGTCTCGTAGGGCTTGCGGTTGCGGGAGACGACGCGCGCGTAGACGGGGGTTGAGAGCGGGGGCTCGAACGCCGCGCCCGTCATGTGTTCCGCAAGGACGAAGGCGACCATCGTCTCGAACATCGGGACGTCGATGGACTGGCCCAGCCCCGTGCGCTCGCGGGCGAACAGCGCCGCGACGATCGCGTTGGCGGCCATCGCGCCCGTGACCTTGTCGGCGACGACGGTCCCGCAATAGGCGGGGCTTCCGGTCAGGAGCCCCTGGTAGCCGGCAATACCGGAGATGCCCTGAATGGAGTCGTCGAAGGCCGGCCGGCCGGCGTATCGCCCACCTTCCCCGAACCCGAAGGCCGCGCAATAGACGATCTTCTCGTTCAGGGCGCGCGCCCAGGCATAGTCGATCCCCAGCCGTGCCGCGGCTGCGGGGCGCATGTTGTGAACCATCACGTCACAGGACTGCACCATGCGCGCCAGCGTCTCCATTGCGAGCGGCGACTTCAGGTCCAGCACGCAGCTCCGCTTGTTCCTGTTGACGTTGAGGAACGTCCCTCCCATGCCGCGGGACCGCGACGGGCCGAGGTAGCGGGTCGTATCGCCTCCCGGCGGCTCGATCTTGATGACGTCGGCCCCCATGTCGCCCAGTAGCTGTGTGCAATAGGGGCCCAGAAACACGCTTGTAAGGTCGAGGACCCGCACGCCGTCGAGCGCTCCGGCTGCCGTCTTCCCTGCCATGCCTACTGCTCCTTGAAGTTGGGCTCGTCGCCGGACTTGAGTGCGCGCGCGACCTCCGCGGTGTCGTCCAGGCTCTGAACGACGCCCATGTGGGACGAGATCAGGTCGAGGCTCGTCCGCAGGTCGCAGGCCAGCGACTGATAGGTGGCGCGCTTGATCATGCGGACTGCCGACGGCGACTTCGACGCCAGGATCTGGGCGAACGCCATGGTCTCGGCCATCAGCGCGTCGTCCTCGCAGACCCGGTTGGCAAGCCCGATTTCGAGCGCCTCCGCGGCGCCGACCACGCGACCGCTCAGGAGGAGCTCCAGCGCCTTCGGCAGGCCCACGATCCGAGGAAGGTAGTAGCAGCCGCCGTCGCCCGGCACGACGCCGAGGTTGATGTAGGCCTCGCACATGCGGGCGGATGCTCCCACGAAGCGCATGTCGCACATGAGCGCGAGGTCCATGCCCGCCCCGTAGGCTGGTCCGCCGACGGCTGCGATCACCGGCTTGTCGAAGTCGTCGAGCGCCAGCGCGATCTTGTGCACGCGGTCCATCAGAAGGGATTTCCAGCCGCTGGGCGTCGCGCTGCCGTCGGCCCGCATGCCTTCCATGATCGACAGGTCCACGCCGGCGCAGAACGAGTCGCCGGTGCCCGTGAGGATGATGGCCCGGCACGCGGGATCGCGCCTGAGTCTGAGCAGCGTTGAGGCGATCTCCTCCAGCACCTCCAGGGTGAACGCGTTCTTCTTGTGAGGGCGGTTTATGGCAATGACGAAGACATGGCCGTCCCGTTCCACCAAGACGTCTGACATTTTCTTGTTCCTTGGGCTGCGATCACATCATTCCGGGTAGCCAGAGACTGATCTGCGGAAATGCGACCAGGATAATGAGAATAACGACGTCGACGATGAAGAATGGAAATATCGCGCGGAACACCTTTTCGATCGGTGCGCCTGTCGCGCTCGCCGCGACATAGGCATTCATGCCGAGTGGAGGCGTAATCAGTCCGATCTCCACCGTCTTCGTCACGATGATCCCGAACCAGATCGGGTCCATCTCCCACGACATCACGAGCGGGAAGAACAGCGGCAGCGTCAGGAACAGGATCGCGAGCTGATCCATGAAGAAGCCCAGGCAGATGTAGACGACCAGCAGGATGCAGAACAGGATCATCACCGGCTGGTCGATCTGCTCGACCCAGAGCACCAGGTTCCGCGAGACCTGGGAAGCCGACAGGAAATAGCTGAAGATCATCGCCCCGATGACGATGAGGAAGATCACGCCGCAGATGCGGGTCGCGGAGTCGATCGCGCCTGTCAGCCCCTTGATGCCGATGCGCCGATAGAAAACGGCGATGAGGAAGGCGCCCAGGGCGCCGATCGCGGATGCCTCGGTCGGCGTGATCGCGCCGCTGTAGATGCCGCCAAGAACGATCCCGGCCAGAAGAAGGCCGTCCCATGCGCCGATCACCTGGCGAACCGGACGGACGGTGGGGGTGCTGGGCTCATCCTTCGGTGTTGGAGCAATCTCCGGGCGAAGCCAGACCATCAACCAGATCGCTACACAGTATCCCACCGCGGTCAGGAGTCCCGGCAGGATGCCGGCGATCAAGAGTTTTCCGATCGAGGTCTCGGTGATCACGCCGTAGAGAATCAGAGGGATGCTGGGCGGGATCATGATGGCGAGCGTGCCGGAAACCGAAATAACGCCGAGGCTCAGCCGGTCGTCGTAGCCATGGCGCCTCATCTCCGGCAGTGCGACGGAAGCCATGGCCGCCGTCGTCGCCGTGCTGGAGCCCGAAATGGCCGCCATCACAGCGTTCGCAACGACGGTGCCGATTGCGAGGCCGCCCTTGACCTTCCTCAGAAAGGCGTTGGCTGCCTGGAAGATGCCCGTGGCGATCCCGCTGCGGCTCATGAACTCGGCCATGAGCATGAACATGGGAACGGTCACCAGCAGGAAGCTCGCGGTGCTGCGGTAGGACGTGTTCTGAAGGACGCCGAGGACCGCCATCGGGCCAAGGACGAGCCAGAGACCGATGGCACCGGAGATCGCCATCGAGAAGGCGATTGGCGTGCCTACGGTAATCAGTCCGGCGAGCAGAACAAAGACAGAGAAGATTTCGAATGTCACGGCAGCCTCTCGCTCAATGCTCTGGTCTGTCGCCAGGGACGTCCCTGCCGCATACTTCGAAGACCACTTGCAGCAGCAGGCGCAGGGTCATGGCGCCCGATCCGACGGCCACGAAGAACCAGCCGATCCACGTGGGCAGTGTGACTGCGCCGGATGTGGCGTTGCCCATCTCGAACTGCTGCAGCGCCATGCCACCGGTCTTGTAGGCGATGGCGGCGAACAGAGCCGCGCTGAGAACGCGCCCGGTGACGCGCACGACGCGCCGGACCGGACGCGGCATCGCCAGGAAGATGGCGTGCACCGCGATGTGTTCGTCCAGGCGCTGCGCGCGTGCGATGGACAGATAGACGGTCGCGGTCAGGAGGTAGAGTTCATTGAGCTCGTAAACGCCGCGGACGGGTTGTGTGAAAAGGTATCGGCCCAACGCATCCGCGGAGATCGACACCATCATGAGCGCCAACGCTGCGGCCGCGCCGAGGTAAAGCACCCGTTCGAACCAGTCCAGGCCACGGTCCAGGCTGTTGAGCATGTTGGGTGTTCCCGCATCAAACCGACAGGCGAACGGCCCGGCCGAACGGCCGGGCCGCCATCTCTGCGCCCGTCAGTTGAGCAGCGCGCGCCAGCTCTCCAGAACCTTGCGGGCCGGATAGCCACGCGCTTCGAGGCCGGACGCCCAGTCGTCGGCGATCGGCGCGGTTCTCGCACGGAACTCCGCGAGGATGTCCGCAGGCAGTTCGTAGAGGTCCAGTCCCTTTGCGCGCAGTTCCTCCTCGGCCTTTACCGTCCGCGCATCGACATAGGCTCCGAACGTGCCATTCACCTCATCGCTTGCCTGGCGCATCGCCGACTTCACGTCATCCGGCAGGCCGCCCCAGACGCTCGCGTTGATCACGTAGGTGATGGGGAAGGTCCCGAGGTCGGCGTTGGTCGTGATGGACTTGAGCACTTCGTCGAACGCATAGGGCTGGACGCTGGCGAGCGGTGTGATCGTGCCGTCCACCGTGCCCCGCTGCAGCGCGGCGTAGACTTCCGGACCGGCGATCTGCACGGGGATGCCGCCCAGCGCCTCGACCGTCTTTTCCTGCAGGCCGCCCGAGGAGCGCATCTTCTTGCCCTTCAGTGCGTCGGCCGAGTCGATCTTCGGCCCGTTCATGTTGAACTCGTAACCGGCAACCGTCACCGCCATCAGCGGAACCACGTCCTCGCGCGCGAACTCGACCTCGGCAAGCATGTCGTCGACAAGCTGCTGATACGCTGCCGACTTCTGCACCGCATTCCCCGGAACGCCGGGCAGGGCGACGATGCTCGACAACGGCAGGCGGTCACTGATGTAAAGCGGCGCCGCATAGACGATGTCGGCGATCTGGTTCTTTGCGGCGTCGAGCAGATCCTTCGACTTGGCGAGCGCCTCGCCGGGGAAGTAGCTGAAGGCGACCTTCCCCCCGGTGAGTTCCTCGACACGCTTCATCCACGGGACGATCAGCTGTTTCGATACGTAGTGGTTCTCCGAGAAGGAGTCCGCGACGCGAAGCGTTATCTCCTGCGCTGAAGCCGTTGCGCTGCTGCCCGCGAGAACTGCCGCGCCCAGTACGCCGCTCATCAGCGCGCGCAGGGACGTTCTCCTGTTGATCGCTTTCATTTCCTGTTCCTCCCTTCGATTATTGTTTGCGTGCTCCGATACGCAGGTCACGCGGTCTGATGCGCCGAATGCAACCCGGCGATATCTGCTTCCGCGATGCCGAACTCCTTGAGCACCTCGGCCGTGTGTTCACCCCGTCCCGGCGCCGGCATTGCCCTGCCCGAGGACACACCAGGTACCGGGAACGGGAAATAGCCCTTCGGGATACCCTCCGGCGCCCGCGTCCCAAGACCGAGCGCGCCGAGTTGAGGGTTATCCAGCGCCTCGGATGGGGTGAGCACCGGGGCATAGGGGACGCCGTGCAAGATCAGCAGCCGATCCCAGTCTGCCGCGCTCCTCGATGCGATCACGCCGCGCACACTGGCGCTGAGGCGCTGGCCCGCCTCCAGGTCGTGACGTCCTGCGAAGGCGTCATAGTCCCCCGAAGTGAGGATTTCTTCGCAACCCGCGGCCTCGCAGAAGGCACGCAGAAACTTCGGCTCGACCAGCGCCAGCGAGACGAGCTTG
Organism: Futiania mangrovi; assembly: GCF_024158125.1. NCBI lineage: Bacteria > Pseudomonadati > Pseudomonadota > Alphaproteobacteria > Futianiales > Futianiaceae > Futiania > Futiania mangrovi. Next base: position 716,682 of record NZ_JAMZFT010000001.1, read on the forward strand.
CCGTCCTGCGTCTCGTAGATGTCGTTGAGCGGGTTCAGATGAGGCCAGGAGCCATCCTCGGCCGCCAGGTGGTCCGCCGTCCTGACCTGCGCCCAGCTCATCAGCGCCGGCAGCATCGCCACGTCGAGATAGCGCCCGCGCCCGCTCGCGCGGCTGTCGAGGAGGCTTGCCACGATGCTCAGCGCGGCCGTCATTGCTGCAGAGAGATCGGCGACCGGTAACGCACCCCGTGCGATCTTGCGATCCCATTGGCCGGGTATGGAAAGCACGCCTGAGTAGGCAAGATAGTTGATGTCGTGGCCCGGATGAGCCGCGAGGGGTCCGCACGACCCGAACCCGGAAACGGAGGCGTAGACGATTTGCGGGTTGATCTCGCTGAGTCGCTCGTACCCGATGCCGAGCCGGTCGGCCACGCCGGGCCTGAAGCCTTCGATCACGACGTCCGCCCGTTCCACCATCCGGTCGACGATCGCCAAGGCACCGGGGGCTTTGAGATCGATGGAGACGCTGCGCTTGTTCCTGTTCGCAACGGCGAAGAGGCCCGGCAACATCTCGCGGGCATAATCCCCCTGGGGCCCCTCGATCTTGACGACGTCTGCGCCGAGTTCGGCCAGTTGCATGGTGCAGAACGGACCGGGCAGCAGCCAGGAGAAATCGAGCACCCGGATCCCCCGAAGCGGGGGCCTTGCCGTTGCGCTGCGTCCCGGTGTGTCGTTCATCGATGCCCCAGACCGTGCCTTGATTTGTTCGCCTCGCGATGCCCTTCAGCCTACTGGCGCTGGCCCTGTCGCGCCGTGGCGTCCCGGTGGAATCCGCACCGGGATCCGGCTGCAACCGGGGCAAGCATCGCCCCTCGTCGATTGACACGTACTAACCGTGAGGTTAAACAAACTGACTATGAAGTCAATGTCATTGTGGCGTAGGGCGGTTGGAGAGGTCATCTCTCGGGCGGTGTGCCCAGCCCGGACTGCCCCGGCGCCATGTGCAACACGGAAACCCCGGATCTCCGTGGCAGTTTCAGATGCGGGTCGAAAGGAGACAGGATGTCGGCTTCCGAAGCAGCCACCGAGACCCAGCACGCGACCCTCGGCATCAAAGGCCACGTCGCGGTCATCACGCTGAACCGGCCGGAAAAGCGCAACTCGATTTCCCTGCAGATGCTGGACGACATTGAAGCCTGCCTCGATCAAGCCGTGGCGGCTGGGTGCAGGGTTCTGGTTTTCCGCGGCGCGGGTGGAAATTTCTGTGCCGGCGCCGATCTTGCCTATGTGTCCGGGCTGCTGGCCGAGGCGCCCTGGCGCTTCTCCGAAGAGTTCGTGCCCTACGTGCAGCGCGTCATGAACCGTATAGAGGATCTGCCGATGCCCGTCGTTGCGGCCATCGAGGGGTTCTGTCTCGCTGGCGGGTTCGAACTGGCGCTATGTTGCGACATCGTGGTGGCGGCTCGCACTGCGCGGATCGGCGATGGCCACGCGATCTACGGATTCCTGCCGGGCAGCGGGGGCGCCTATCGGCTGACGCGGAAGGCGGGGGTAAACCGCGCCAAGTACATCGCCTTCAGCGGCGACATCTTCACGCCGGACCAGATGTTCGACATGGGGCTCGTGTCCCGGGTCGTCGATGACAGTGCCTTTGACACGGAGCTTGCCTCGCTGACGGAGAAACTTGCCGCGCGAAGCCCGATTGGCCTGAAGAGGATGAAGGAACTCATTCACCTCTCTGATCAGAGCGATCGCGCATCCGGGCTGACCGCCGAGCGTGTGGCATCGGCTGCGCATACCGGGACCGCCGACATGGCAGAGGGCCTCGCTGCGTTTTCCGAGAAGCGCGCCCCGGTGTTCACGGGGCGCTAGCTGGCCAAGTCCGCGTTCTCCGTGTATGGAGAACCCGGCTTGAGCCGGCCGTGTGGACCGCTCGTCGCTGGCTTTCGGCTCTGTGCACGGAGCCATGGCCGGGCTCTTATGATCTGATCCGGGGGCGTGCGTAGGCAGAGATGAGCAGATGGAACGAGCTGGTCGCCACAACAGAAGACCGGCAGCGAGAGAAGCGCGAAATCGTGATCCGTATGGCTGGCGCCGCATTCGGGCGGAACGGTTTCTACAGCACCACGCTCGAAGATGTTGCAAAAAGTATCGGCCTGACAAAGGCTGCGATCTATTATTATTTCAAGAACAAGAATGAAATCCTTTTCGAGTGCCACAAGCTCGCGATCCAGATTGCTCAGAAAGCCTTGGAAGACGCCGAGTCCGAAGGCCGCAATGGCTTCGAGAAACTGACCCTGACGGTGAGGAACTACATTGTCGGGATGACGTCGGAGCTGAATTTCTCGATTCTCGTGGACGTGTCCGCGCTGAAGCCGGAGGAGCGCAGCTACGTCGTCAGCTTCCGGGACAAGTTCGAAGCGCGGATGCGCAGCTTCGTCGAAGAAGGAATCGCGGACGGCAGTATTGCGCCTTGCGAGCCGAAGTTCGCGATCTTCGCGATCATGGGGGCGGTGAGCTGGGTGCCAAGCTGGTATTCGCCCGCGGGCGAACTGACGGGGGAGCAGGTTGCCGACGTACTGATCGGCTTCCTGTCCAATGGGCTGAGCCCCCGCACCTAGGCCGGCGGGGCCGTCGCCCTGCGCAGGCGTCTTGCGGGTGGGGCGGCGAGACGGCCGCTTGTGGACGCGATTGCGCCAAGCGGCGGCTCCCCATACAGGCAAGTCTCGCTGGATGTCCCAAGGTCATTGGCGGTGCGCCTGCTCCGGCCTGGTAACCGGAACGAGCCACTTCCGCATGCGCCACCCCGAGGGGCTTGTCCTCGTGCCGAACGATCCGGAGGGCTGCGCTCGGTCTGCAATAGCGTGCCGCTGTCCATCTCGTGCGTCCAGCCCGTCCACGGCAGGCGGTCTCGCTTCCAGCAGGCTTCGGCGAGTGCCTCCCGGTCGATGACTGCTTCCCGCCCCCGCCGAGGATCGTCGAGAACCTGCGCCACGAGCGAGGCATCGACATCAGCCACGAACGGTGCGGTTCGGGCGGGGCCGGTTCGGGCTTGTGTCTTTCCGTTTGCGATTGCTCCCCTTGCGCGTGCCGGGACCGCTTTTCCTCGATGTGGCTGCCTGCTGGGCAGAACAAGAAATATTAACCCCTTCCCCCAAGCATGTTTGCCGACTTGATTTCATCGAGCCGGACCGGATTTTCCAAAATTTTGCTGACTGCAGGGGGAGTTGATGAAACTCATCGCGCCATTGATTTGCCTCGCCGCGTTTGTTCTCGCGGGCTGTGCCAGCGAGGCACCAAACGTGACCGCTACGAAGTCATTCGTTAGCGAATTCGGTTCCCCAAACAAGGAGCAATCCCCGCTTTTTCAAAGATTTGGAGAAGGCGGGAAGGGGTACTTCATGGATCGCTACTACGCGACTGCCGAGAACCCCCGCGCGTTCCACACATATCTGCTCAAGGAGAACCTGTCTCCTTCCGGCCAGAACCTGGCGATGGACGTGGGGATCGAGGTGCGCGCGGAAGGCGGGATGCCGATCTACCGCATGGTCCTCGTACCCCGCCGGATGACGCAGGCCCAGATCGACGCCTTGCCGGAATACCTCGTCCAGCACGACACCCAGGTTCGCCCTCCCTTCCTCCCGGGCTATACGGTTGCCAGGTTGCCGGCGGACCGCACGCTGGGACCCGACGGGGAGATCGTGACGGAATGGACCTTTTGCAGGCGCTGCATCGGCTTTGACTCCGTCGATCCTGCACAAGGGACGAAAGCCGTCGCGGAAACGCAGCAGAATGTGGCTTATGTCGCAGGCATCGCAAACCGCGAGTCGAAGTTTGCGGAGCCGCCCTCCAAGCCGAAGCCGGGTGACTTCACGCCCTTCCACAAGCGCATGGCATTCGTCGACGGGGCATCCCTCGATATACCGAAATTGATGGGGGAGCCTTATGGCTTCGGCGAAGAGCAGGCCCGCATGGCAGCCCGCGAGGCGCAGACCATTCTGGCCGCACTGCCAGAAGCGGCCGAGCAGGCACAACGGGAGCGCGAGGCAGCCAGGACCGCCTATCGTGACTTCGTGACCAAGGCCTACGAGCCGCGCCAGATGACGACCCATCTGGACGAGGCGTGCAGCAATCCGAAGTCCGCGTGGCAAGGCGCGCTCAGGGGCTCGGACTATGGGCGTGCGCAGGAGCGCGCCATTGCCTATGCCACCTGCATCGGCGAGCAGGCATCCAACTGGGACCTCGTCTACTACGTCGAGAACTACGCAACCTTTGTCGAGCGGGAAGAGGCGCTCGCCGTTCCCGGCATCACGCGCACGACCATCCGGACGCCGGAACAGCAACTGGGCATTCCGGAAGAGCGGGTGAAGGCGATCGAGCGCGATACCCTCGCCATGGGCGACCGGTTGCAGCGCCAGGCGCGCGCGCGCGCCGAAGAGGAACGCAGGAGCGCGGAAGCCAGCAGGCAGGCCGAGATCGACCGGCAGGTCAAGCGGTGCATGCTGGGGCTTGCGTCGACGGGCTCGCTCACACCTTATTCGCAGGGTTTCTGCCGCGCGCAGGCCGAGCGCGGCCTGGACGGCCTGCAGGCCGCCATAATCGGCAGCGCCGGTGCGACGAGCCGGAACCCCGCCGGTTCGGCCGGCACGTCCCCGGTGACCGGAACGACGGCCAGCGGGTTCGGCTCCTCCGGGTTCACGGGCAACCTGGTGCCGCCGCTCGACATCAACGGCATGATCGCGAACGCCCGCGCGGTGGCCAAGGGCGCGGACCCCGGCCTCCTCTTCAACCGCGACGGAACGGTCCGCACCACGATCGCACCGGAAGCGCTCGCCCGGAGCGCATCAAGCTCCCGCGACAGTGGAGGAACCGGCACTCGGACGGCCTCGGCAGAGCCCTCGCGCGACCGCGCCGCAACCACGTCGCGAACGGGCAGCAACACCGGCCGGACCGCATCAGCCGCGGCATCGCAGGACAAGCCCGCGCCTGACCGCAACTCCGTGGTGTTCTTCTCGCCCGGGACGATGGACAGCCGTCTCTACCACTACGATATCAAGCCTTGCGGCAACATCGGCCTGCCGTCGGGTGCTGCACCCATGTGTCAGATGGTGAACGAGATCCGGCTGTTCCGCCTGGGCCAGAGGGCGAAGATCTGCAGCGAGACGGAAAATCCGGACCTGAAGTTTCCCGAGGCTTATGGCGATGTCCGCTATGCGGGTGTGGTGCGGGTGTCGAACCTTACCCAGGAGGAAGCCGCCCAGATGCTGCGCAAGTGGAATGCCGACAGCGAGATCAGCTGGATGATGGCCTCCACCGACCCCGCGTCGCTCGAGACGGCGCTGGAAGCCAAGATCGTCGACGTCACCAACCGCAAGAGCCGTAGCGTCAGCGGCGAGCCGGAACTGTTCCGCGGGGTGCCCGAGTTGCACAGCTTCGTCACGGGCAAGGGCTGCCGCGGCGTGGAGTTCATCAACGGCTACATGGGGAACGGTCGCACCGGGCTCTGAGCCGGACAAGACGCTGCGCGGGGCATGGGGCGCTATGCCCGTGCCCCGCGCGGATATATGGGCTTTGTCGGAGGAAAATCTGTTGAGCCCGGCGAGCGGGATCCCTAGCTTCGGTGGATGCCCGGCCGCCTCCGCTGTTTCAGGACGTCGACTGAGGTCCTCCGCCTCGCGGCGATGATCTCGTCCGGTCTTTCCGCCCGCTGCGGAGGATACCTCGCCTGGCAGATGAAGGATGTGTCGACGTCGGCGCAGCGGCAAATGTTCAAGGGACCAACCGGCGTGCCCTCCCGTGCTGCTATCAGAACCCTTCTGCTTGCAGGCGTCGGGGCGGCTGTCCTTCTGGCCGGCTGCAATGTCACATTGGGCGATCGCAAATTACCTGAAGACCCATATGGCTGGCATGGCGTCGGAAAGGTCGTGACGCTCGTCGCCCCTGGCGGGAACGCGGAGCTTCGACGTGGCTTTTCCGAGATGGCACGTGGCTCGACGTACTTCGGCGCGCTTCATCTGGATCGGGAAAGCGCAAGCTACGCCTACACGCGAAACTGGAACTCGATCGAAGCTGCGATTTCGATAAGTGCTGCGGTTTGCACCGAGGATGCGGGCCGGCCATGCGTCCTGGCAGCCCTGGTCCTGCCGGAGGCACTGCCGTCCACGACCCGCCGCGCCAAGGGCTTCAGCGTCCAGACGCTCAATCAGTTCCGCTTGCTTTATGCGGAGAAACAGGCATCCGGTCTCTGGGGCGCATATGCCATCTCTCCCTTGGCATCGCAGGGTTTCTCGGCGCAGGAGCAGACAGAGAAAGCAGCCAGAGCCAGTGCCCTGCGCAATTGCGAGTTTCGCCTGCAAGCGGAACTCGCTCAGATCGGACCGGTCGGATCCCTCGCGGCAGCACGGGGCGGCTTCGACCGCTGCGAGATCGTGCACGTGACCTCGCCGTAATCTTGCCTCTCAGGGCCTGGGCTGACGTTGATGTCAGCGCCGCCGATGCATCGCTGGGCAGAACGCGCAATTCGTCGAAAGCCGATGCGGCCTGAAAGTCCTCTTCAGCGCGCACCACGCCAGCGGAATTTTCTCCAGGACCGTCCTCTTCAGCGCTAGCCTCTGCCAATCCGCTATCGGCCGCGCGGTGCAGGGGCGGGTTCAAACAGGGGCCTCCTCTGGCAGGCTGACTGCCGGCGGAGAGGGCGCCGAAACCCGATGAATGCGACATGCGATCTAGTCTCGGGGCCGCTTCTGCCGGTCTGCCGCCAAGGCGGACACTTTACTTGTGGCACGTTCTTGCATGCAGCGTTGGCGGGTCCCCATACCCGAGGATGCGGGACTGGTGTACGGGGGAACGCTGGTTGTCGATGGGCCCGGTGGCTTTCTCCTTTTCGAGGATGATTATATCGCCGAATTCAAGAGGATATCTGTCCGCGACGATCGCGTATTGGCAGACGGCCTGCCTTGTCGACATCTGCCGGATGCCGGGCCGATACAGCATGTCATCATGAGCCTGCACAACGGCCCGATCATCTTCTAGGCTGCACGTTGAGTTGCCAGCGGCGGACGGAGTTCGAGATGGTTTGACTTCGCTTTTGGGGCAGGCAACGTGCGTGAGCCCGATGGCGCCCGGAGGGTCATCATGAGAGGAGCGGGGCGACATTACATGGTGGGGGGTGGCATCGCCGCCCTGGCGGCAGCCGTGCTCCTGTTGCGCGATGGCGGCGTGCCGGGCGAGCGCATCACCATTCTCGAACATCGCGGTTCCGCCGGTGGCAGCCTTGACGGGGCGGGTAGTCCTGAGGGTGGGTATCTGACCCGCGGTGGCCGCATGTTCGAGCCGCAATTCGTCTGCACTCTTGATCTGCTGTCGGGGATCCCGGCGCCCGATGACTCCGCCGTTTCGGTGAGGGACGACATCCTCGCCTTCAACCGCATGGTGCCAAGCTGGGCCGACTGCCGTCTTGTCCGCGATGGCCGCAAGGCCGATGACCGGCTGCACCTCGGCCTCGGGCCGGCGGAGATCGTGGCGCTGAACCGCCTGCTGCTCGCGCGGGAGGGGAGTCTCGGCGGGCAGCGCATCGACAGCTGGTTTGCGCCTGGCTTCTTCGACACGAACTTCTGGATCATGTGGTCCACGATGTTCTCGTTCCAGCCGTGGCATTCTTCGGCAGAGATGCGGCGCTACATGCTGCGGTTTCTCCACCTGTTCCCCGGTCTGACGCGGATCGCCGGCATCCTGCGCACCCGCTACAATCAGTACGACTCGATTGTTGCGCCGATCGTCGGCTGGCTGTCTGCCCGCGGCGTCACGCTGCGCACGAATAGCGAAGTCTCCGACGTGACCATCGCCGGAAACACGGACGCACGGCGGGTGACGGAGCTTCATCTTGCGTCAGGAGAGGTCATCGGCATCGCCCCTGAGGACCGGGTTTACCTGACGCTTGGCTCGATGACGGATGCCACGGTCACGGGCTTGGGCGACACCGCGCCCCCCGCCCGGAATGGGTCGAGCCCAGCCTTTGATTTGTGGAGAAAGCTAGCCGCAAGGCATGACGGGCTCGGCCGGCCCGATGTCTTTTCCGGCGCTGCGGACAAGACATCGTGGACCTCCTTCACCGTTACTCTCGCTTCGCCGGCCTTTGTGACCTTCATGGAGGATTTCAGCGGCAACCGCACGGGCACCGGCGGGCTTGTGACTTTCGCGGATTCGGGTTGGCTCATGTCGATCGTGATGTTCCACCAACCGCATTTCCGGGGCCAACCCGCCGACAGGCCAGTGTTCTGGGGCTACGGCCTGCGCGCCGACCGGCCAGGCGATGCGGTGGGAAAGGCGATGGCAGAGGCGACCGGCGTGGAGATGCTGGACGAACTTGCCCACCAGCTCCGGCTGACTGCGGATCAGCGTCGGGTATTCTTCGACGGCGCGCAGGTGATCCCCTGCCGGATGCCTTTCATCACAAGCCAGTTCATGCCGCGTCACACAGGTGACAGGCCGCCGGTGATCCCCCGCGGGGCCGAGAATTTCGCCGTGATCGGCCAGTTCTGCGAGATGCCGCGCGACTGTGTATTCACGGTCGAATACTCGGTCCGCTCCGCCTGGACAGCCGTGAATGGCTTGACTGATCAAGTGCCGTCCCCGCCGCCCGTGGTCCGAAGCGACCGCAATCCCCGGGCGCTTCTGCGGGCCGCCAGGGTGATGTTGTCGGGTGTTGCGAGAGAAAACTGATTGGCCTTGCCCGCCATCCCGTCCCGATCTCGCCACAACATGAAAGCAGGGAAAAACAGGTGGCTGATGCAATTCGCGGCGTCTAGCCCATCCGGTCGCGGAACCGGACGAGGCTCTTGCCGGGCGCATAGACGAATTCCTCGTGATAGATCTTCTGCCCCCGCGCATCGCGCATGATCCAGTCGTAGCGCATGGCGTCCGGGTCGCCCTTGTGGGTTCGGGCGACCTCCTTCACGCGGATCTCGACGGTTCTGTTCACGGGCTTGCCATCCAGGTATTCGACGGTCTGGAAGGTACGCCGCTCGCCCTCCCGCCACGGGCCAAGGGGGAAGAAGGCGTCGTCCTTGAAGCTGCGGTTCGGCTGGCCGGGCCGGGCGTCGAACACGCGGCCGAGTGCGGCGCCGCCATGCGTGACCGCGAAGAGTTGCAGCTTCTCGCCGCGCGAGGTCGGGTTGATGCGCTTGTAGACCTGCATCCGCTCGCCGGTCTGCGGATGCACCCAGGGATACGGGCCGCTGATCTGGCGCTTGTCGCCGGACCCGGACGCCTCGCGCACGCGCGGGAGCGGCCCCTCGCCGTCGGTCTCGGCCCCGGCCCAGAGCGCGATGGTGAGATCGCGGACCGGCTTGCTGGAAGCGCTGTCCTGTGCCGCGACGGCCTGACGGGGCGGAGACGCCGTTCCAGCGGACGCCGGCACGAAGTCGGAGGCGGTGAGCGCGGATACCTCCTGCTTCACGACCTGCAAGTCCTTCTGCATGGAGTCCACGACCGTGCAGCCGGAAAGTCCCAGCGCAACCGTGGCGAGGACAGCGAGGCGGGAAAGGATGGGAGTGCGTTTCGTCATGGCATGGTCCTCGGTTCGATGTCGTGGGCAAGACGGAGGCTGTCGAGCCAGTCCCCCAGCCGAAGAGGCAGGGCGCCGGCCTTCACGCAGTCGGCAAAGCTGTGGGTGCAGCCGGGCAGAAGCTCGAACGTGACCCGTGGCGCAAGCCCGCGCGACAGGGCGGTCTCGGTCACCGCATGGGTCCACCGGGCCGCGCGCTCGACCCGCGTCGCACCCTGGACGGCGTCGAGGTCCGGATCGACCCGGAACACTTCGTCGCGTTCGAGGTCGAGCGCCCCGACATGGACATGCATGGGCAAGCAGAGGAAGCGGTCGAGATTGGCCCGCGCCGCGGCCGCGCGCGGCTCCTCGCCGTCCAGTCCGAAGGGATAGGACAGACCGGGGTCGGGCAGCGTGTACCAACCCGCCGCACCCAGCCCCAGGGCGGCCACCCGCTCCGGGTGCGCCATGGCGAACCGGTGGGCGAACTGCGCCCCGCCCGAGAAGCCGATGAGGATGACCCGCGCCGCCGTGCTGCCTGTCGCCGCGGCGATCTCCTCCAGCGCGCCGATCAGCGCCACATCGGCTGGCCTGCCGGGCGTGCCAAGCCGTTGATAGCGCGGGTGGCCGGACTTCGTGAACCGCGGCGCGACGAGGATCCGCCCGGTGCGCTCCGCAATGGCCCGATAGGCGCGCAGATGCTCGCCCGCATTGCGGGAAACTCCGTGGACCGCGACGATCGGCGCCGCTCCCGGCACCGCGCGTGCGGGGATGTGCAGGCGGTAGGGCAGACGATGCCCGGCAGAGACGTTCCGGCTGGCGGGGGCAATCGGGGAGACCGGCAGGTGCGTCATGAAACCTCCACGAGATGGACGCTACGGCAGGCGGGCGGATGTGCGCTGTCGGGGGCGCCGCTCTCCTCGGCGATGCGGCCCCGATCAAGCCGCAGCGTGCGCCCGGCGCAAAAGCCCGAACCCTGGTGGCTGGCGAACACGACGGTTCCGGGAAACTCTCCGGCGATGGCAGCAAGCGTCCGGCGCGAAGGGGGGTCGAGATGGGCGTCTGCCTCGTCGAGCAGCAGAACCCGGGGCCGGACCATCAGGGCGCGCGCGAGCGCCAGCCGCATGCGCTCCCCGGAGGAGAGGCCGAAGCCCCCCTCCGCGATCCGCGTGTCGAGCCCCCCCGGAAGGCGGGCGAGCAGACCCTCCAGGCCGCAGCGTTCGAGCATGGCGGTGAGCGCCTCGTCCGGCGCGCCCGGCGCCCCATAGGAAAGATTGAGGCGCAGCGATCCCTTCAGCAGCGGCAGGTCGGGCGATACGAGCGTGATCAGGCCGCGGATATCCTCCTCCCGCATCCGGTCGAGCCGGATGCCGTCGAGCCGCACCCGTCCGCGCACCGGCGCGATCAGCCCCGCCATGACCCTCAGCAGGGTCGACTTGCCCGCACCGTTCGCGCCTGTCACGAGGACGCGCTCCCCGGCGGCGATCTCCAGACCGACGGGGCCAAGCCGCCCGGGCACGCGCACCCGGTCGAGGGTCAGCGGCCCCGCCGCCTGCGGCAGGCGCCGGACCCCGCGTGGCCGCACGCCCGCGGGCCGGATCGCCAGGATCTCCTCGATCTTCGCGCGCGCGACCTCGGCGCCCGTGCGATACTCGTAAACGCGGCCGAGATCCTGGAGCCGCGCCGCCAGCAGACCGCCGACCGCCATCGCGGCCGCGACCGTGCCCGGCGTTGCATGGCCGAGGTGCATGAGCACGCCGCCCGACAGCACTGCGCCGCCCGTCGCCGCGCCCGCACTCGCGTCGGCGAGCGCGCGCATCAGTCCGACGCTCCTGGCGCGCAATAGTGCGGCCCCGCGGACAGCCCGGCTGAGGCGGGCGAAGCGCCGCGCCTCTCGCACCTGCTGTCCGAACGCTTCCACCACGCCAAGCCGGACGATGCGGTCGTTGAGAAATCCGGCGAGCCGTCCGCGCCGCGCCCGCAATTCCCGCGTCGTCCGCCGCAGCGGGCGCCCGGAGGCCAGGATCAGGACGCCGGCCAGGGCCACCGACAGGGCCGTCAGTGCCCCGATGACCGGTGCGACGATGCCGAGCGCGAGCAACGCCAGCACGGTTGCGAGCCCGCTGACCGTCAGCCGCGCAAGGCCCAGCGCCGCCCAGTTGCGCAGGGCGCTCAGGTCGCCCGTGAGGCGCAGCGCGAGGCCGCCGCTGCTCATGGTGCGCGCGCGCTCCTCGCCGAGGGCCAGCACATGGCGGAAGAGGCGCATACGAACCGCGTGCACATAGGCCTGCCCCAGCCGTTCGCCATCCACATGCGCGCGCCCGCGCAGCCACGCGCTCGCGCCCAGTGCCACGGCAAGCGCGCTGCCGAGTGCGAGCGGGGAGGCCTCGCCCGCCGCGCCCGCGGAGAACCCGTCGAAGGTTCTCTGCACCAGCACCGCTGCGCCGGCGGCGAGCAGGGCCTGCGCGACCCCGTTCGCCACCAGAGCGGCAAAGGTCCAGCGCCGCGCACCCGCCAGGATCGCGGGTATGCGGACGGGGCCGGTGTGCCTTGCGGGCACGGTCACGCCGCCGCCCCGGCCGCGCGCCGCGCCGCGAGCGCGGGCGCCAGCCACAGGCCGTTGGTCAAGGCATCCAGCGGCACGATCGGGTGGAAAAGCGCCGCGGCCGCTTCCCGCATGGCAAGCGGGCTCGAGGTCAGCTTGCCTGCGACGGCCAGGACCGGCAGGCCGAGCCGGTCGAGGCAGGCAACACTCGCCACCGCACCCAGCGCATCGCCCGCCGCGACGATCACGCCGTCGATCAGCGTGCGCGCCTCCGGCGTCTCGATCAGGCCGACGGTCTCGGGGAAGAGCAGGCCGTCGGCGATCTCGACCACCGCGACGTCGCAGCCCGCCGCGGCCAGGTGAGCGTGCGCCCGGCGCAGGATCGAGGCCGTCTCGCCGACCGGCACGCGATAGGTGGAGGCATGGCCGAAATCGGTGAAGTCGAGGACGGGGGAGGCGCCCGCATCGACCAGCGCCCAGCGGTCGCCGCCCGCGCCGGTGCCTGTGACCTTCACCGCGCCGGGCCGGAACCCCTGTGCGGCGAGACCCCGCACCAGCGCCGCGGCGGTCGTCGTTTTTCCCGCGTTCATCGAGGTGCCGAGCACGGCGATGGTGTAGGGCGAGCGCCTGTCCGTGCGGCATGTGCCCAGCGCATGGTCGGCGAGGTTCAGGACACGCTTCGCGCGGTCCGCGACGAGCCCCAAGGGCTCGATCCGGGTCGGGGCGCGCGTGGCGGAATGGCGCGAGATCGCGCGTGCCGCGATGCCGCCGCCCGCGACCATCTCGCAGGGGCCGAGGTCGCCGGGCACGAGCGCTTCGAACTGGTCGCTCGCATAGCGCGCGCCATAGCACAGCAGCACCTCGTCGCCGATATAGAGTTCTGCACGCCGGCCCTCCGGCGATTCGATGCGCTTGTGATGACCCAGCTGGACGATCCGCGCGAGCACCAGGTCGCCGGGGCGCGGGCACGCATCGCCGCTCAGCAGACCGTCGGCGCGGGCAAGGTCGATCCGCCGCGTCGCATAGGACCGCTTCGCGGCCTTGAGGCGGCGCTGCAGCGTGTCTAGAGCGATCTGCGTGGCAGGGGTGCCGGCAGGCAGCGCGGGCGCAAGGCCCGCGAGGTCGGGTGTGAGAGCGCCGCTTTCGCGGACATCGAGCATGGCGTGCATGTTTGACGGTTTCCCTCGCTGACTGGACGCGCCGGCGGGCGCGGTCGAGGGAACAACGCGCGCCTTGCGTCTCTATTCCGCGGGAAAATGTGCGCGCCAGCGCCGGGCGTCAGTAGCAGCGGTCCGTCGGGGGCGCCTTCAGCAGGCCCCAGCCGTAGATGTCGTCGCGGCCCGGCTGGCCGAGGTCTTCCGCGCCGGTCGAGAGGATGAGGCGCGCCGCGGCCGCGTCGCCGCCGCTCAGCGCGCGTGCCCGCAGCAGGGCGGCGGCCGCGAAGGGGGCGGCAAAGCTCGTCCCCGTCCAGGCGGTGAAGCCCCCGCCGGGGGCTGCGGCGCGGATGCCGACCCCGGGTGCTGCCAGGTCGATATAGGCGCCGCGCGTGCCCTGCCGGTACGGTCGCTTTCGCGCGTCCACGGCGGCGACTGCCAGGACCTCGGGATAGGCCGCGGGATAGCTGGGCGTGCCGCGCGGCCCGGTGTTGCCTGCCGCCGCGACCAGGTTGATGCCGCGCGCCGCGACGGCCGCGATTGCGGCGCCGAGCACCTTGTTCTCCGCACCCGACAGGCTCATCAGCACGACGCGCGCGTCCCGTGTCGCGGCCCAGTCGAGCGCGCGGACGATGGCAATCGTGTCCGCCTGCTCCTGCCCGTCGCGGTTCCGGACCACTTCCGCCGCGAGCAGCGGCGCGCCGGGTGCCAGCGGTCCTGCCGAACCGACCAGCAGCGAGGCGATGGCCGTCGCATGTCCGCTCGGCGCAGAGCCCGCACCGCCTTCGACGAAGCTGCGCGTCTCGATCCGCGCACCCTCCAGCGTCGCGTGCCGCAGGTCGAGCGGCGTGTCCAGCAGCGCCACGGGGCGGCCGGGGGCGCAGGCCTGCGCATCGAGGCGCGACAGGCCGGTCATGGCCGCTTCGGCGCATTGGGCAGCGCCGCACGCCGCCGCGGCTTGCGGGGCATAGAGGTGGTTCGCGTCGAACACGCCCTCCGGCGCGAGGCTGCGGGCGAGGGAGAGCGCGGCCGGAACCTCGATGTTGCGCGGCGTCGCAAGCCGCACCAGCGTCATGCCAAGCACCTCGGAGCGCGATGTCCCGCGCAGCGAGAACCCTTGTGCGGTCAGCGCATTCAGACCGCGCGCGTCGAGGTTCAGGCCGACGATTTCCCGCGACAGGTAGTCTTCCGCCGAGCCGCCCTCGGGGGTAGAGGCATCCTCGTCGTCGGAGCGGTCGTCGTCCTCATCCCGCGAATCGTCGTCGCTGTCGTCTCCATCGTCTCCATCGTCGCTGTCGTCTCCATCGTCGCCGTCGTCCCCGTCGTCCCCGGAATCGCCGTCGTCGCCGTCATCTCCTCCGCTGCTGTCGCCCCCATCGTCACCGCCGTCATCGCCGCCATCGCCGCCGCTGGCAAATGCAACCGTTCGGATGCCCCCGCCCGGGACGGCGTCCAGAAGGGGCAGCAGGGCATAGACCAATGCGGCGGCGAGCAGGAGAAGGCGCATGCTGATAGGATCCGGATGAGCGGCTGTTCCGCATGACAACGCGAAACCGATAAAATTATTCCCAATGCCTGGAATAGGTCGGTCCGCACCGCGTTGTGGGCTTGGAAAGTAGAGCGTACGGCACCCGATGGAAACCGACATCCGGCACGAGATCGCAGCCCTCACACCCCGCCTGCGCAGGTTTGCCTATGCGCTCGCGGGGTCCATCGACGAAGGAGACGACCTTGTGCAGAGCGCGTGCGTGAAGGCGCTGTCGGGTCTCGATCGCTTCCGGCCGGGCACAAGGCTCGACAGCTGGATGTACCGGATCGTCCAGACGCTCTGGATCGACCGGGCGCGAATGGCACGAAGGCGGGCGACGGCTCCCGACCCGGATGCCGTCGCCGCGGCCAGCGACGATGGGCTCGCTGCACGCAGGCCGGACGACCGCCTGACGCTCGCCCGCGTGCGCCAGGCGGTGCAGGACCTGCCGGAGGAGCAGCGTGCCGTGCTCGTCCTGGTGGCGATCGAGGGGCTGTCCTACCGGCAGGCTGCCGAGACGCTCGACATACCCATTGGCACGGTGATGAGCCGGCTTGCCCGCGCACGGGCCCGTCTCGCACCCATGATCGGGGATTGAACCGATGACGACCGAATGGACCGAGGATGAAATCGTGGCCTATGCCGATGGCTCGGCCGAGGGAGACGCGGCCCGGCGCGCGGCCCGTGCGGTGGAGACGGACCCGCGCGCCCGCGCCATCTTCCAGCGCGTTCGGGAGGCGAACGCGATCCTCCGCGCTGCCTTCGACGCGCCCATGCAGGAGGCGACGCCCGCGCCCATCCTGGCCGCGATCCACGGCGAGCCCGGAAAGGTCGCCGCGCTTCACCGGCGCGCGCCGATGCGCCGCCTCGCGTCGCTCGCGATGGCGGCGAGCGTGGTGCTGGCCGTCGGTCTCGCCGTCTATCTGGAGCCGGGGCTGCTCGGCCAGGGCGGACGCGATGCCGCGCCTGCGCTTGCGCTCGGTCCCGTCGCGCAGGGCACGGCGCTCGCCACGGCGCTGGAGACGCGCGCGGCGGGCGCCCCGGAGGGCACGGTCACGGTGCTCGCAACCTTCCGGACGGAAAATGGCCAGGTCTGCCGCGAGTTCGAGCACATGCCGCAGAACGACAGCATCGTGATCGGGGGGATTGCATGCCGCACGTCCGGCGGCTGGGCCGTCGAGGCGCTTGCCGGGATCGAGGGCGATGCGGCCGGCGCGGGCGGATACACGACCGCCAGCGGCGAGGACGACCCGCTGGCGGGCGTCCTGACACGTCTCGGGGCGGGTCCGGCGCTCCCTCCGGCAGAGGAGGGGCGCCTGCTGCAACGCGGCTGGCGGGAAGGGGCGGGGGGCTGATCCGCCTAGTGCTCTTCCAGGAGCCGCCCGCAACCGCCCTTGCGGTCCCCGATCCCCATGCTGCGCAGCGCATGCCAATAGGTCGCGGTGTTGATCGCGATCACCGGCTTGCCCAGCCGCGGTTCCAGTTGTGCCGCCACGCGCCCCATCGGCAGGTTTGCGCCGAACTGCACGATGGCGTCGACGTCGTCGCCGTCGAGCGCGGTGGCGGCGTCGAACAGCTCCTTCTCCGGCACGAAGGCAATCTCGACCGGTCCCTTGCATTCGAGGTGCCGGGAACGGACGAGGCTATAACCGATCGCCTCGATGAATTCCTTCAGGTGCCCTTCCGCCACCGGATGGTAGGGGGTCAGCAGCGCGATGGACTTGCGCACGCCGAGCGCCTTGAGCGCCGCCGGCAGCGCGTCGGCGGCCTGCGTCACGCCGATGTCGCCGGCGCGCGCGCGGATACGTTCGGCGATCCGGCGTGCAGGCTCCAGCCCGCCGCCCCAGATGCTTTCCGCCGAGATGCCGAGGATCAGCCAGTCGGGCCGGCAGGTCATCACGCGGTCGAGCGATTCCTCCAGCGCGATGTCGATCCGGCGGATCAGCTCGTTGAAGTCGTTGTCGTTGTTCACCGGCTCGTCGGGGATGTGCATCCGCGAGATGTGGTTGGTCACGCCCGGAAAGCGCATGTCGTCGTATTCCGGTTGCACCACCGTGTTGGTGGACGGCGTCATGACGCCGAACTTGCAGCGGTATCCCAGCGTGTCCATTGCGTGTCTCCCCGTTTTAATTGTCGTCGATCCTTGCGCGGATCAGTCCGGAAACCCTGCCTCGCGGCGGTTGATGTAGACCGGGTCGCCCGCATCGCGGGTCCCCAGCACCCAGCCCGCGTGCCCCTCGACCGAGCCGTTGTTCGCCCGGGCGTGGGTCGAATCCACCGCGACCCGGCGCCGGGCGATCCGCCATTCCCCGTCCCGCTTCTCGAAGCGGTCGATGTAGCGGCCGAGCACGTCGACCCGGATGCGCCCCTGCGGCGCGCCCTCCTCGCCATCGCCCATCAGCATCTTTCGGTGGTCTTCCGATTCCGCGCCAAGCTCG
This sequence comes from Futiania mangrovi, assembly GCF_024158125.1. Taxonomy (NCBI): domain Bacteria; kingdom Pseudomonadati; phylum Pseudomonadota; class Alphaproteobacteria; order Futianiales; family Futianiaceae; genus Futiania; species Futiania mangrovi. The sequence goes on from NZ_JAMZFT010000001.1 coordinate 733,872, forward strand.
AGCAGGACCAGCACATAGGTCTCCACCGCCGCGACCGTGTCGGAGGCGAACTCGATCAGGCTGCTGCCCAGCAGGTGCGACGACATGGGGATACCCGCGTGCCGGTCGCTGATCCACGCGATGAAGGCGTCGCGCGGCCCCTTGAAGTCGGTGTGGTCGTCCGTGCCGTCCTCGAAGAAGGTTGAGCGCGCCAGTTCCCAGTCGCGCCGGTCGACGCCGCGCGCATAGCGGGCGATGACGTTGCGGATGTCGCGTTCGTCCAGCAGCCGCTGCACAGGATCGCTCATGCTTCAATGCCTCCCAAGCCGCAGGTTTCGTTTCTCTCGAGGGGGGCGGCGCGCCCCGGCGTGCGTCAGCCGCCACCCGGCAGGCGCACCTCGCGTGTGATCCGCGCAGGAGGCGACCCCCAGGACGGGCAATAGGCATGCTGCGGGATCGGCACGTCGCCCCCCGCCACAACGATCACGATGTCCTCCGGCGCCTTCGTTGGCGGGATCGCGCCTCGCGCCGCGCCTTCCAGCACCCAGTCCTTCCAGCGTCCTTCCGCGACGAGGGCGGACTTGAACCACGACCGCTCCCAGCTTTCCGCAGGCCAGCGGCCGTGCGTGTGCAGCCACGCGCGCACGTCGTCCTTGCTCATGCCCTTGGCGGCAAGCTCCGCCGCCGTCGCGGGGGCGAGGATCACCGTCGGGCGGCCGCTCCACATGATCTGGAAGGCGGAGGCCGCAGTGCCCATCACGGTCGCGATCTCCTCCAGCCCGCCGGTGACGTTGATGACGGTCTCGGCGCGGGTCAGCGTGACGGCGCTCGCCTCCGCGGGCAGGCCGGCTTCGGTATGGATCGCCGGCCAGGGCGACAGGGCTGCGTTCTCCGCGAGGCAGAGCGTGTAGCGCCCGGCCTGGCCGAGGCCCGCGAAGGAGACGAGGCCCGCGCGCCCGCCGCCGAGGTTCAGCATGACGAGGCGGAGCGCACGCCCGATGGTCGCATTGGCCGCCCAGCCGGGCCCCAGCGCGCCGAAGCTCGCATTGAGGCCGATCCGCTCCACGACCGGGCCTGAGACGATCAGCAGGGGCGCCACGTTCTCGTCCGTGGTCTGCACGCCATTGAGGTTGAACTCAGGGTCGAGCAGGGCGTCCACGGCGGCCAGCACGACCGGGAAATAGGCGGGCTTGCACCCGGCCATCACGGCGTTCGCGGCCACCTTCTCGACCGTTGCGAGACCCTTCAACGGTTCGACCGCCCCCAGCACCTCGTTCGCGGACAGATGTCCCCCGGCGATCATCCGGCGCACGCGGACGGTCGTGGGCGCGACGATGGGCAGGCCGTCGGTCCAGCCGCGCCGCTCGAAGAGATCGCGCACGCGCGCCTCCGGGTCGCCGCCCGCCACTGCCTCGACGCGCTGGCGCGGGAAGTCGCCGGTCAGCGGCGCGGCCGCCATCATGCCGCGCTCCACCGCGCGCGCCTTCAGCGTGTCGTCGATCCAGCCGCCGGATGCCTGCTGCCCCGCGGGGATGACGACCCAGACCGGCGCGCCCGTCTCTCCCATCCCTGCCAGGGCCTCAGCCCTGCTCCTCGAGCTTCGTCTCCCAGTCCTTCGGCAGGGCGACACGCTTGGTCACCGGGAAGCCCAGCATGCCGTTGTGCGTGAAGACGTAGCAGTTCGACCGCATCGGGTCGCCCGCGACCGCGATCATGAAATGCTCCGGCTTCGTCACGATGGGTACGAGGCGGTCCGGATCCTTACCCGCGAAGACCTTGGGCGCCTTGCCGAGCCGAACCTGGTCGTCGAGCGTCCGCTTGCCCGGCACCAGGTTGGTCCAGCGCCAGATGTAGTCCTCGAACCGGTGGGCCGGGATGCGCGCGTGCTCGTAGAGCCAGTCCTGCACGTCCTCCTTGCTGAAGCCCGACTTGGCGATGGTCTCGGCGATCAGCGGCGAGAGCACGAGCAGGGGCCGGTAGGTGCCCTTTGCCATGCCGACCGTGAAGATCAGCTCCCATGTCGTATGCGTCGCCAGCGCATTGGCGAGATAGGGCAGGCACTGTTCCGCCGTGGTGCCGAAGACCGACGCGATCACGTTCCCGCCCGTGTAGCGCGAGATGGTGACGGCGCTGTCCTCGCGCCCGACGCCCGCTTCCTCCGCGATGGACGGCCAGCCGATCTGGTGCAGCCGCGCCTCGTTCTCCGCCAGCACCACGCGCCAGGTGTTGCCGAACGTGCCCTTGTCGGTCTCGTGCAGCAGGAAGCCTGCGACGTTGCGGAGATAGAGCCGCCAGAACCGGCCGATGCTGGTGTTCGGCTGGAAGCCGTCGCGCAGCGCGCCCTGCTCGAAATTGAAGTCGAGCGTGCGGATCAGCGGACCGTTGAGGACGATCAGCGTCTCCGCACCCGGCGTGTTGCCCGAATGCTCGTTGCCATAGTCCGGATCGGCCATCGCCTCGGCAAGCGCGCAGAGGATCGGCATGTATTCCGGCCGGCAGCCCGCCATCACGCCGTTGACGGCGACGTTCCAGACGGTGGCAAGCCGGTTGTCCGGCAGCAGCCTTCCGAACACATGGTCCTTCGGCAGGTCGGTGAAGGCCAGGAACTCTGCGATCTTCCCGTGCGTCGGCGGCACGATGGGCAGCCCGTCGGACCAGCGGTTCTCGACGAACAGACGGTTCACGTCCTCGAAACTGCCAGAGAAGACGATCTCCTCAGGGTCGGGTTCTCGTGTTTCGACGACCTCCGCGACGGCGCCTGTCAGGCATTCCACGATCTGGTCGACCGTCACCTTGCGGATATTGGCCTGCAGCTCCTCCTCGGACTGCACGTCCACGTGGCCCGGCACCATGGCGACGGGCAGGTTCGGGAACCCGAGGCCCACGGACGTCGTCCGGGCCTGGCCAATGAAACCTTCGCAGCAGAGAGCGACCGTGGGGACCCCGGCGGCTTCGGCAATCGCGCTCACCCGCAACACGGCGGGAGTGCACGAACCTCAGCAGCCCATCCCGGAGACGACCGCGTCGATCTTCAGCGACTTCAGCTTCTCCGGCAGCGCCGCGAGCACCTCGTGCTCCTCGTCGCCGTGGGTCGAGCCGAATTCCTCGTAGCCGACGAACTCCATGCCCGGGAAGCGCTTGCCCAGTTCTTCGGTGCAGACGTCCCAGATCTCGTCGCCGCGGAACAGATAATCCCACAGGAAGGCGACCTTCGCGCCTTCCATCGAAGCCAGCCGCGGCGCCAGCGGTTTCACGTCAACCGACTTGGCGCTGCGCGGCCAGACAACGTCATATGTCGTCATGACCCCTCCCTCGAGAGCGAACGGCGCTTCTGCGCGCCTTCGTTGCGCTTCTGCCGACTATGAGGAGCGTGAAGGGCCTGTCAAGGCGCGCGTTGTCCACGCGCAACAAAAATGCTTGATTGACAACAAAAATTTCCCGCCGCTACCCTGTCCGGACAAGGCTGGCATCCGGCATCCGGAACCGGCCCGCGCCGCACCTCGAGGGGAGGGCTCAAGGGCAACGTGTCCAACCGCTTCGACATTGCCGTCATCGGCGGCGGTATTGCCGGGCTGACAGCGGCGCATCACGCGGCGCTTGGCGGCGGTTCCGTCGTGCATGTGCGTGGGGAGGATTTCCCCGGCGGCCTCGTCAGCAATGTCGGGCGCATCGAAGGGTTTCCGTCCGGCGGGCGCGACGTGTCGGGCGCCGATCTGGCGCTGGGCATCGCGGAGGCGAACAAGGCGCTCGGCGTCGAGGAATTGGCCGAGAACGCCACGGCGGTCGCGAAGGCGGGTCGCGGCTTTTCGATCGAGACAGGGCAGGGGACGATCCGCGCCGGCCAGGTGATCGCGGCGACGGGTGCGCGGCTGAAGACGCTCGACGTGCCGGGCGCCGCCGCGCTCGAAGGCAAGGGCGTGTCGCAATGCGCCTGGTGCGACGGGGCGCTGAACCGGGGCCGCGACGTGGTGGTCCTGGGGGCGGGCGATGCCGCGCTGGAGGCTGCGCTCTACCTCGCGCCGCTTGCGCGCAAGGTGACCGTCGTGACCCATGGAGAGGGGGTACGCGGCCGGCAGGCCTATGTGACCCGTCTCGCCGACCATGAGAACGTGGATTTCCGCTGGGCCTGCGAGGTGACGGAGATCGTCGGCGGCAACGGTGTCGAGGCCGTCCGGCTCTCCGATACCGACACCGGCGAGACGGAGGACCTGCCCTGCTACGGTGTCTTCGTCTTCATCGGGCAGGTGCCCAATTCGGGCCTGTTCGCCGGGCTGGCGGAGTGCGATGGCGAGGGCCGGATCCTGACGGACACAAGCATGGAAACGGCCTGCGAGGGGCTGTTCGCCGCCGGCGCGGTGCGCGCGGGCTATGGCGGGCGGCTGGTGCATGCCGTGGGCGAGGCGGCAACCGCCGCGATGGCGGCGGCGGCGCGCTGCGACGATTGAACCGGACGCGGACGATCCGCGCACGGCAATTCAAGCCGCGCACAAGACGCGGCATCGAGCACAAGGGAGGACGCTCAATGAACATGATGCCCAACTGGCGGCTCACTGGGGCCGCTGTCGCACTTTCCGCGGCGCTCGCCGGGTCTGCTGCGGCGGAGACGACCTGGGACCTTTACGCCTTCACCGGCGTGACGCACCCGATCACCGTGCGCTACCAGATGTTCGCCGACGAGGTGGCGCAGGCCACGAACGGCGAGTTGAAGATCATCGTGCGCCCGGCGGGCGAACTGCCGTTCAAGGCGACGGAAGTCGTCAAGGCGACGAGCAGCGGGCAGGTGCAGCTTGCCGCCGCCTATCAGGGCTTCATTTCCGGCGCCGTGCCGGTCGCGTCGATCACCAGCCTTCCGTTCCTCGTGCAGAACGCGGACCAGCTGGAGCAGATCGCGCCGAAGCTGATCGCCGCGGCTGACGCGGAATTCGGCAAGCAGGGTGTGCGGACGCTCTTCTGGCACACCTGGCCGGTGCAGAACATCTTCGGCCGGGGCGAGCCGATCCGCAGCCTGGCCGACTTCAAGGGCCGCAAGATCCGCTCCACGGACGGCAAGCAGGCGGAGATGCTGAAGCAGCTCGGCGCATCCTCGATCAGCCTGACGACGGCCGAGGTGCCGGTGGCGGTCGAGCGCGGCGTGGCCGACGGCTACATCACGGCCGCCTTCAACGTGGTGGGCGCGAAGTGGCAGGAGTTCACCGACTGGGCATGGCTCTGCGAGGTGCACATCGGCGGCCCGTCCTACCTGCTGATGAACATCGACGCCTACAACGCGCTGCCCGACGATGTGCGGGCGAAGCTCGACGAGGTCGCAAAGTCCTTCGGGCCGAAGTTCCGGGCGCTAAACCTCGCCGACGAGAAGACGGCGCTGGAGTCGCTCGAGAAGGAGCACGGGGTGACCATGGTGAAGCCCAGCGACGCTGAGATCGCCGAGCTGATCGACCGCATGACGCCCTATTGGGAGACCTGGGCCACCCAGAACGGTGACGCTGCGGTCAAGCTGCTGGCCGAGGTCCGTTCGGAACTCGGGAAATAGGCACCGGCGCGCCAGGGCAGCCGCGCCCGCCCCCGCGGGCGGGCGCGGCCCCTGACGGCAGCGGTACGGATCCGGGAGGGGGGCTGTGCAGCACGGCAACCGCATGACGGACGATGCATCGGAACCGGGCGGCCCAAGGGGGACGGGGCGCCTGGCCCGTGCCGCGGCCGCGCTCTCCGATGTCTTCGGCGCGCTGGCCGGGGTCGCGCTTGCCGGCATCGTGGTCATCGTCTGCACCGAGATCGTGTTGCGCCTGTTCCGCCATTCGCTTCTCGTGACCGACGAGATGGGGGCCTATCTCAATGCGGCGGTGGTGTTTCTCGGGCTCGCATACAGCCTGCGCCACGGCGCGTTCATCCGCATGGAATTCGTCTACGACCGGCTGAGCCGCCCCGTCCGGCGGCTCGCGACATGGTGCTTCGTGCTGATCACGACGGTGTTCGTCGCCGCGCTCGTCTATGTCGCGTGGAAGCACGTGCAGTACGCCTATGTGCAGGATACCCGCGCGATCTCCGTGCTCGCGACGCCCGAATGGATCCCGCAATCCCTGATGCTGCTCGGCCTCGCGGCGCTTCTCGTGCAACTCGTCGCCTTCATCTGGGAGAGGGTGCGCCATGTCCCCTGACAGCCCGCCGCCGTCCAGCACCCTGGCAGGGGGGCGCCGATGAGCCTCGACCTGCTCGTCGCCGTGCTGATCGGCGGGCTCGCCTTCCTGCTGCTGATCGGCCAGTGGACGGCGTTCGCACTGGGCACCACGGGGGTGGTGATCCTCTACCTCAGCAAGGGCGTGATCGGCCTGGAGGCATTGAGCTCGGTCGTCTGGAACAACACCGCGAGCTACATCCTGGTGGCCGTGCCGCTGTTCCTGCTGATGGGCGACCTCATCCTGCGCAGCGGCGTCAGCGGCTATTTCTACCGAGGCGTCGTCGTTCTGCTGCGATGGCTGCCGGGCGGGCTGCTGCACGCCAACATCATGTCTTGCGCCATCTTCTCCGCCGTCTCGGGGTCGAGCGTTGCGACCGCCGCGACGGTCGGAACCGTTGCCATCCCGGAGATGACGCGGCGCCAGTACGCCCCGCGCATGATCTTCGGCTCGCTGGCGGCTGGCGGTACGCTGGGCATCCTGATCCCGCCCTCTATCGTGATGATCCTCTACGGCGCGCTGGTGGAGGAATCGATCGCCCAGCTGTTCATGGCGGGGCTCATCCCCGGGCTAACGCTCGCCGGCATCTTCATGGCCTATATCGCCGTGCGCATCGCACTCAATCCGGCGCTCGCGCCCGAGGGCAAGGCACGCGAGGACATCGGGCAGGAGGAGGCGGAGGAGGCGGGGGAGGAGCCCGGCTGGCGCGACGCGCTGCACGTGCTGCCGATCTTCGCCCTGCTGGCGGTCGTGCTGGGCAGCATCTACGCCGGCATCGCCACCCCGACCGAGGCGGGCGGGATCGGCGTCGCGGGCGCGCTTCTTCTCGCGGCGGGCTATCGCGGACTGAACTGGGAGGTGTTGCGCGGCTCCCTCATGTCGGCGGTGCGCACCACCTGCATGGTGGTGTTCATCATCGTAGGCGCGCAGATCCTCGCGACCGCGCTGACCTATTCGGGGGCGAGCAGGGCGATCAGCGAGTGGGTGCTCGCGCTCGGCCTGTCGAAGTGGATGTTCTTCGCGATGCTGGTCCTGCTTTACGTGGGGCTGGGGTTCTTCGTGGACGGGCTGTCCATGATCTACATGACCCTGCCGGTGCTTCTGCCCCTGGTGCGCACCTTCGGCTTCGACCTCGTGTGGTTCGGCGTCGTGCTGACCATCCTGATCGAGCTTGGCCAGATCACGCCGCCGGTCGGATTGAACCTGTTCACGATCCACGGGATATCGGGGGGAAGCCGGTTCTCCGAGGTGGTGCGGGGCGCGGCGCCCTATGTGGCGCTGATGCTGGCGATGATCCTTCTGCTCGTGCTGTTTCCCGGCCTCGCGCTGTGGCTGCCGGCGACGATGATGAACTAGACGCTGCGGGGTTGGTGGCGGAAGAGGGTGGGAGTCGAACCCACCAGACGCGGCTTGCGCGCCTCAACGGGTTTGAAGCCCGTGCGGACCACCGGGATCCGATCCTCTTCCTGAAAGCGTGTGTGTCTGCATGGCGGCGCGCGTGCCCGTGCCGTCCCCGGTCCCGAACACGGTGCCGGCGGGCCGGACGGTCTTGCGCGTGCCGCCGTCGCGGCGGGTGAAGCCCAGCCGGTCGAAATATTCCAGCATCTCGATCGTCAGGTTGCGGCCGAGGCCCGACCGGTCGCGGAACTCCGCGGCGGTGAAGCCCTCGTCCGCCGCTTGCCGCGTCCCGTCCTCCGCAAGGTCCGCGAGGCGCCGCAGCGTCGCTTGCGTCAGGTAGCGGTTGGGGGTCACGCGGGTCGCCTCTCCCAACATGGCGGCGCGGGCCAGCAGTGCCTCCGCCCGGTCCTGTGCAATGTCGAGCGCGGCCGCAAGTTCGGAGATCACGGGCGGGCGTCCCGGCGCCTCCAGCAGCGGCTTCGCGCGGGCCCAGAGCGCGCCATCCTCGGCGTTCAGGCGCGGCGCGTGGCTCGCAAGCCGCAGGAAGGGGCCGGCGCGCACGGCCTCGCCCGCTGCCACGAGGCCGGAGACGGCGGCGTCGAGCGCTGCGGGCAGGCAGGGCCGGGGCAGCATCCGTGCCAGCGCGGTGCGGTCGGGGCCCGCCCGTTCCGGCTGGCTGCGGTGATGATGGGCAAGGGCGTCCAGGATGGCGCACCTCAGGGCTTCGGCATGGCCGCGCGTCAGGCCTGCGTCCCCGTCCGCCCCGGAGGCGACCACGGGCACGCGCGCGCGCATCGCCTCTGCCTCGGCCGGATCCAGGTTCCAGGCGGTGTCGAGCGCACCCAGCGGCACACCGCCCGGCATCCCTTCCAGCAGTGACTGCAAAGCCGCCGCTCGGCCGCGGCCGCGCAGTGCGGCCAGCCACGCGAGCCGTGCCGGTGCGCCGCGTCCACGCTGCACGCCTTGCGGGTCGACGATACGGCCGCCGCCCAACGTCTCACGTGCTGACTGGTTGCGCAGGATCACGGCGTCGCCTGCCGCCGCGACGGCCGGGCGCGAGAGGACGATCTGCGCGAGGGCGCTTTCCCCAGGTGCAAGCGTTGCGCGGTCCAGCAGGAACAGCCTCCCGGGGATATCCGCGCTGCCCAGGTGCACATGAACCGGCGTGTCCCGCTTCAGCGGGCGATCGTGCGTGGCGAGCAGGCGGACATCGACGTCGAGGCGCGCCGACGCAGGCGCCACGCGCGGCGCCACCAGCCAGTCGCCGCGGTGAATGTCGGCCTTCTCCACCCGGCCCGCCAGGTTGATCGCGCAGCGGTCGCCGGCGCGGGCCACCTCCGCCTGGCGGTTCTGCACCCTCAGCCCGCGGATCCGTACGTCGCGGCCGCTGGGCTCCAGCCGCAGCGTTTCGCCTTGCCCTGCGCGGCCCGACTGGACGAGGCCGGTGACCACCAGCCCCGTGCCGTCGACATGGAAGGCGCGGTCTATCGCAAGACGGAAGTTTCCACGCGGGTCGGGCGCGGGGGCGCTTTCGGCGAGCGCGCGCAGGCGTGCGGCAAGTTCGGCTACTCCCTCGCCGGTCGTGCTGGAGACGGGCAGCACGGGGGCATCCGCCAGGCCCGTCCCCTCCAGCAGGCGCGCGACCTCCCCGCGGGCCGCGTCGAGGCGGGCGGGGCTCACGCGGTCGGCCTTGGTCAGCGCCACCAGCCCTTCGCGCACCCCGACGAGGTCGAGCACGGCGAGGTGCTCCAGCGTCTGCGGCATCGGACCGTCGTCCGCCGCGATCACCAGCAGCGCCGCCCGTATCCCCGTCACCCCCGCCAGCATGTTGCGGACGAAGCGGCTGTGGCCCGGCACGTCGACGAAGCCGATGGTATGGCCCGGCGCGATCTGCGTGTCGTAGACGAAGCCCAGGTCGATGGTCAGGCCGCGCGCCTTCTCTTCCGGCAGGCGGTCTGCGTCCTGCCTGGTCAGCGCGCGCAGAAGGCTCGTCTTGCCGTGGTCGACATGGCCCGCCGTGGCGATGATCATGGCGCCCCGTCCGAAAGGTCGAGCGCGCCGAGTTGCCCGACGAACGCTGCCTCGTCCTCCAGGCAGCGCAGGTCGAACAGCAGCGCACCGCCCGCGATGCGTCCGATCACTGGGCGCGGCAGGCGGCGGAACGCGCGCGCCAGCGCCTCCACCTTGCCGCCCGCCTTCCGCCCCCCGTGCGGGGTGAGCGCGAGCGCCCGGCTCGGCAGAAGGTCCACAGGCAGGGCGCCGCTGCCGATCTGGCTCCGGCACGCCACGATCTCCACGTCCGCGGCCCCGTCGACTGCGGTGCGCACCGGCCCCGCGAGACGCTCGGCCCGCCCGGCGATCTCCGCTTCCGGAACGGTCAGCATCCGCAGCACGGGCAGCCGCGCGGCCAGGCGTTCGGGGCTCTCGTAGAGGCGCAAAGTCGCCGACAGCCCGGCGAGAATGATCTTGTCGAGGCGCAGCGCGCGCTTCATCGGGTTGCGGCGGATGCGGTCCACGAGATCCGCACGACCGGCGACGATCCCGGCTTGCGGGCCGCCTAGCAGCTTGTCGCCGCTGAAGGTGACGAGGTCCATGCCGGCAGCCAGCGACTCGCCGGGCGTAGGCTCGTGCGGCAGGCCGTAGCGTTCGAGATCGACGAGCGTGCCGCTCCCCAGGTCGCAGACGGCGGGAAGCCCGGCCTCATGGGCGATCCGGGCGACGTCGGCTTCGCTCACGGCGGCGGTGAAGCCGGTGACGGCGTAATTGCTGGCATGCACCTTCATCAGCAGTGCCGTTTCGTCCCCGATCGCGCCGGCATAGTCGCGCGGGTGCGTGCGGTTCGTGGTGCCGACCTCCCGCAGCCGGGCGCCGGCGCGCGCCATCACGTCGGGGATGCGGAACGCGCCGCCGATCTCGACAAGCTCGCCGCGGGAGACGATCACCTCCCGGTCCTGCGCCAGCGTGTTGAGCACGAGCAGCACGGCGGCTGCATTGTTGTTGACGAGGGTCGCGGCTTCTGCCCCGGTCAGGCGGCAGACCTGTGCCTCGACACGCGCGTCCCGGTCCCCGCGGCGTCCGGTCTCGAGGTCGTATTCGAGGTCCGATGGCTCGGCCGCCGCCGCTGCGATCTCGCGGATCGCTTCCTCCGCCAGCGGCGCCCGGCCGAGGTTGGTGTGGATCACGGTGCCGGTGAGGTTGAAGACGCTGCGGACCGCCGGTGCGAGCCGCTCCGCGATCCGCGTCCCTGCCATGCCGGCAAGCGCCTGCGGGTCGGAAAACGTCTCCGCGTCCGCTCCGCCCGCGATCCGCGCTCGAGCTTCGGCGAGCACGTCGCGGACGGCATCGCGCACCGCTGTCGCGCCGTGCGCAAGGACGAGCGGTTCGAACGGCGCGCTCTTCAGCAGGGCGTCGATGGATGGCAGCAGATCGTAACGCGGGCGCGCATGTGTCCTGGCGGCATCCATGTTCCGGCACGTGTTCCGATGGCGGGTTGGCAGCTTCCGGTCAGCCTAGGACCCGCGCCAACTCATTGTCAATCAAGTGAATTTATTGCCTATGCGCAACAAGGAGCGTGCCGATGTCTGCCGCCATCGCGCGCCGACAAGGGCCGTGCCAGCCATGCCGCCTTCGTGTAAGAGGGCGGGGGCGGCATGGGTGATGCGGGGAGCGGGACCGAAACGTGTCGATGGAACGCGCCGATACAGCGGGTGCCGCGGTGCTGGTCGCCCATGGGTCGCCCTCCGATCCGGTGACGCAGGAGGCGGCGGTGCAGGCGCTGGCCCGCGCCGTCGCCGCGGAATTGCCGGGCGTCTGGGCGGTGCGCGCCGCCACCCTGGCCGCGGACGGGGCGCTGGAGCGCGTATTCGACGGCCTCGCTTCGGGCGCGTGCGTGTTTCCCCTCTTCATGTCCGACGGCTGGTTCGTCGGGACCGCGCTGCCGCGCCGCCTGCAGGCGCTTGGGCGGGGCGGGGCCAGGATCCTGACCCCGCTCGGCATGCTGCCGGCCTTCCACGACCTGTGCGCGGAGCTCGTGCTTGCCGCGATCGCCGCCGAAGGCTGGCGGCCCGATGACACCGCCGTGATCCTTGCTGCCCACGGATCGCGCCGCGGCGAGGTTCCCGCCCGGCGGACGCGGGAGGCGGCGGAAGCGATTGCCAGCAGGGCCGGGGTGCGGAGCGTGCAGCCGGGCTTCGTCGAGCAAGCGCCGTTCCTCGCCGATACGCTGCGCGCCGCGCCGCCGCAGGCGCTGTGCCTGCCGTTCTTCGCGGCCGATGCAGGGCACGTGACGCACGACCTGCCCGCCGCCGTCGCGGCGAGCGGCTTTCGCGGACCCGTGCTGCCCGCCGCCGGAACGGCGCCCGGCGTGGTCCGGATCGTTGCGCGTGCATTGTGCGAAATTCCCCGGTCCGATGGGTCTTAGGCGCGGGTCTGGCAGACCGTTTCGCCGCAGGGATAACTCGCACGTCGAAAAAGTTACTCAAGAGTCACAAAAACCACTCGACATTTTTTCGGGTGAATGATGAGCTATTTGCAAGCGGGCTCCGGACGGTCATGTTCCCACGCGGAACAGACCATTTCATCGGAGGGGCGGGGGACGATGTCACGCTGGGCGAACGCAGTACCGGATCGCGAGACGCAGCTTGAAAACAAGCGCAAGGCGATCATTCGCGAGGCGGCGAAGGTCTTCAACCGGCGCGGCTCGCACGGCACGACACTCGACGACGTGGCCGAGCGCCTGGGCGTGACCAAGGCTGCGCTCTACCGCTATGTGCGCAACAAGAACGACCTGCTCTACGCCTGCCACGAGGAGGCGATGGAGATCGCGCGCGAGTGCATGGACCGCGGCGAGGCCGAGGGGCGCACCGGCCGCGAGAAGATCGAGATCGGCATGAAGGGCTATCTGCGCGAGATGATCGGCGCGATGGGCGTGCCCGTGCTGATCCTCGAGGAGAACACGCTCACCGGCGAGCGTGCGCGGCGCATCATCGGCCTGCGCGACGCGTTCGAGGCGCGGATGCGCCGGCTGGTGGAGGAGGGGATTGCCGACGGCTCCATCGCGCAGGTGAACCCCAAGCTCGCGATCTTCATGCTGCTGGGCGCGGTGCATTGGGTGACCAAATGGTACTCGCCCAAGGGGGTCTGGACAGCCGACGACGTCTCCGACGCGCTGATCGAGATGGTCATGCGCGGGCTTTCCGCGGCACCGTCGCCGGCGCTCACCGCCCGTATCCATCACACGACGGTTCCGTTCAAGCGGCCGAAATAAAGAAAACGATCAAGGGAGAGGATGCCCATGGATTTCGACCTGACGCCCGACCAGCAGGCCCTTCAGAACAATGTGCGCGAGTTCGCGCAGGCCGAGATCGCGCCGCGGGCCGAGGCGCTGGACCGTGACGGCGTCTTTCCCACGGACCTCTTCCAGAAGCTGGGCGAACTGGGCGTCATGTCGATCCCGTTCTCGCCCGACTACGGGGGCATGGGCCTCGGCATCACCGAGGCCGTGCTGGCGATCGAGGAGGTGGCGCGCGCCGACCAGTCGCTGGCCGTCTCGGCCATGGTCTCCATGGCGACGGGCCTGACGGTCGCCCGCTTCGGCACCGAAGAGCAGAAGCGCCAATGGCTGCCCGACATCGTTTCGGGCCGCAAGATCTGCTCCATCGCCGGGACGGAGCCGGACGCGGGCAGCGACACCGCGGGCTTCAAGACGCGCGCGACGCAGGTGCGCGACGGCGAGTGGTCGATCACGGGCGAGAAGGCCTACATCACCAATCCGGGCACGGACATTTCCAGCTTCACGCTGATCCTCGCCGTCTCAAGCCCGAAGGAGGAGGCGCGCAAGCAGTTCACGCTCTTCCTCGTGCCGAACGACACGCCCGGCTACACGCGCGGCGAGAAGTACCGGAAGATGGGCTGGCGGTCCTCGGACACGCGCCCGCTCTATCTCGACGATTGCCGCCTGCCGTCGAGCGCCATCGTCGGCCAGCCGCACGGCGGGCGTTTCGTGCTGCACAAGGGCTACCAGGCCGCGCGCCTCTTCCTGGCGGCCTGTTCGCTGGGTCTTGCGCAGGCGAGCCTCGACCACTCCATCGCCTACGCGAAGGAGCGGCAGGCGTTCGGCGGCTCCATCGGCAAGCTGCAACTGATCCAGGAGATGATCGCCAAGATGGCGCTGAAGGTGGACAGCGCGCGCCTCGTCACCTACCGCGCCGCGTGGTCGGTGGACGCGGGCCGCGACGACCTGAAGGCGCTCTCCATGGCCAAGCTGCACGCGACCGAGACGGGCTCGGAGGTCGCCAACATGGCGATCCAGGTGCACGGCGGCTGGGGCTTCATGGACGATTGCCCGGTGTCCCGCTATCTGCGCGACAACCGCATCTGCACCATCGGGGACGGCAGTTCGCAGATCCAGACCCTGCTGATCGCGCGGGAGTGCGGTCTGGATGTGACGTTCCAGTAGCGTACGAAAAACAAAGAGAAAAACGACAAGGCGGCGGGCCGTGAATCCGCTGCGAACGGGAGGAGTGTGCCCATGGTCGGGAAACCGGCGGATGCGGGTGCCGTACTGGAGGCGCATGACCTCTGCCTGCGCTTCGGGGCGGTGGAGGCCCTGAAGTCCGTCTCGCTGAGGGTCATGCCACGGCAGATCCACGCGGTGATCGGGCCGAACGGCGCGGGCAAGTCGAGCCTGCTCAACTGCCTGTCGGGCTTCTACCGTCCGCAGTCGGGCGCGGTGCGCTTCATGGGCGAGGACATCTCCACGCTCGCCCCGCACCGGCGCGCGGGCCTGGGCATCAGCCGGACCTTCCAGGGCATCCAGACCTATCCGTCCATGACCGCGCGGGAAAACATCCTGAGCGGTTTCCACAACCGCATGAAGGGGGGCCTCTTCCGCGCGCTGCTCTACTGGGGACCGGCGCGCAAGGAGGAGGAGGCGTTCGCCGCCAGGGCCGAGGACATCATCGAGTTTCTGGAGCTTGAGCAGGAGCGGCACCATCCCGTGGGCGACATGTCCTATGGCATGCGCAAGCGGGTCGACCTCGGCCGCGCGCTCGCGCTCGACCCGCGCATCCTCATCATGGACGAGCCGATGGCCGGCATGAGCCCGGAGGAGAAGGGCGACCTCGCGCGCTTCGTCCTCGACATCCGCGACGGGCTCGACATCCCCATCGTGCTGGTCGAGCACGACATGGAGGTGGTCATGGACATCTCCGATCGCGTGACCGTGATCGACTTCGGACAGGTGATCGCCAGCGGCACGCCCGACGAGGTGCGCGCCAACCCGGCGGTCATCGCCGCCTATCTCGGGGGAGAGGCGGCATGACGGCCCCGGTCCGCACCATGCGCGCCGAACCGGTGGCGACGCCGCGCCAGTCGAACGGGCGCACGCTGCCGCAGCTTCTGGCCGACAATGCACGCGAATTCGGGTTGAGACCCGCCGTGGTGTCCAAGCGCGCCGGCATCTGGCGGCCCAAGACCTGGGCGCAGATCCTGGACGAGGTGCGCATCTGCGCCCGCGGCCTCGCAGCGGAGGGTCTCAAGCGCGGCGAGGTGCTGGCCTTCATCTCCGAGAACATCGAGGAGCAGTTCATCCTCGAGCTTGCCGCGCAGTCGATCGGCGCGATCGCGGTCAGCGTCTATCCGGACGCGACGCCCGACGAGCTTGCCTATGTGCTCACCCATTCCGGCGCCGCGATGGTTATGGGCGAGGACCAGGAGCAGGTCGACAAGATCCTCGCCTGCATCGATCAGGCGCCGGGCTTGCGCCGCATCCTCTATGTCGACGGGCGCGGCCTCTGGGATTATGCGGAGGAGCGGCTCCTCTCGCTCGACGCCTTGCGCAAGGTGGGCGAAGGCTTCCACAGCGACGCCTGGGCCGACGCGCAGATCTCCGAGGGAAAACAAGGAGATGTCGCGGTCTATTGCTACACGTCCGGCACGACGGGCCGGCCCAAGGCCGCGATGCTGAGCCACGCCTTCATCCTCGACAACGCGCACCGGCTCATGGGCGCGCTCGACGTGAAGCCGGGTGGAAATTACCTCTCCTACATCTCGCCTGCGTGGGCGGCGGAGCAGTTCTTCGGCATCGCGCTGCCGCTGCTCGCGCCCATGGTCGTGCACTTCGCCGAGAAGCCGGAGACGATCCAGAACGACCTGCGCGAGATCGGGCCGGAGTTCCTGATGTTCACCCCGCGCCAGTGGGAGATGCAGGCCTCCGACGTCGAAGCCCGCATGATGGACGCAAGCCCCTGGCGCCGCCGGCTCTACCGCTGGGGTCTGGCGCAGGGCCGCGCGCGCATGAAGGGCGAGGGCGGGCTCTTCCACCGCCTGATCGTCTGGCCGCTCGCCGACCAGCTTGTGCTGAAGGGCATCCGAGACCTTCTGGGGCTGACCCGCGCGCGGGCGGTTCTTTCAGGCGGATCAGGGCTTTCGGCGGAACTCTTCGAGCGCTATCGCGCCTTCGGCGTACCCCTTGGCAACCTCTACGGGTCGACCGAATGCGGCCTCATCTCGACCCACCGGCCCGGCAGCAAGACGCCGGAGACGATGGGCACGCTGATGCCGTCCGACCCCACGATCACGCAGCCCATAGAGGCCTGGGTGGACGACCGCGGGCAATTGCGGCTGAAGGTGCTGGCTTTCTCGGGTTACCTCGGCGACTCGCAGTCGACCGCGGAGATGGGCGATCCTGCCGTGGGCCTCGAAACCGGCGACGCGGTGCGGGTCGACGAAAAGGGCGAGCTGATCTTCCTCGACCGGCTGAAGGATCTGCGCCACCTCAAGAGCGGGCTGAGCTATCCGCCGCAGTTCATCGAGAACCATTTGCGCGCCGACGCCATGATCCGCGACGCCATCGTGATCGGCGACGAGAGCCGCGAGCATGTCGTCGCGCTCGTGAACATCGATCCGGAGATCGCCGGCCGCTTCGCAGAGCTCAACGGCCTCGCCTACGGCACCTTCCCGGAGCTGAGCCAGTTGCCCGCGATCCGCGCAGAGATCGGCAAGGCCATCGCGCGGGTCAATGTGCTGGTCGATCCCTGGGCGCGCGTCGTGGCCTTTGCCAACCTGCCCAAGGAACTCGACGCCGACGAGGCGGAACTGACGCGGTCGCGCAAGCTCCGGCGCGAGCACATCCACGCCCGCTACGCCGCGATGATCGAGGCGCTCTACCGCGGCGACGCCACGCTCTCCACCGAGATCGAGGTCAAGTATCAGGACGGCACGACGAGCCTGCTCAGGGCCGAGGTCGCGCTCAACCGCATCGACGAGACCGGCGTGGCCGGGGAGGGCCGCCCATGACCAACCTCATCCAGATCCTGATCGACGGCGTGCTGGTCGGCCTGGTCTACGGCCTCGTCGCGATCTCCTTCGTCGTCATCTACCGCGCCTCGCGCATCGTGAACCTGGCGCAGGGCGAGGTGCTGGTGTTCGGCGCGCTGTTCCTGTGGACCTTCACGCTGGGGTTGGAGCACGTGGGCGCCGGGCTTCCGCTCGTCGTGGGCATCCTGTTGACGCTCGCCGCTTGCGTGGTGCTGGGCCTGATCCTTGAGCGGTTCGTGTTCCGCCCGCTGATCGGCCAGCCGGCCTTCGCGATCTTCATGGCGAGCATCGCGCTGCTGATCCTGCTGCGCGGCCTCGCACAGCTCGTCTGGACGGCGGAGACGCGCTCCTTCCCCGTGATCCTGCCAGAGGGCGCGTTCGAGATCGGCCCCTTCCTCATCAACACGCGGCTGTTCCTCGGCGCGCTGTTCACGGTAGCGCTGACCTTCGGGCTCCATGCCTTCTTCACCCGCTCGCGCCGGGGCCTGCGCCTCGCGGCGGTGGCGGAGGACCACAACACCGCCCTGTCGCTTGGCGTCTCGGTCCGGGGCGCGATCGCGGTCGCCTGGATCCTGGGCGCGATCGTCGCGACCTTCGCGGCGATGGTGCTGCTGTCGGGCCGCATCGTCTCGCTGGAGGTGGCGACCATCGGGTTCAAGGCCCTGCCCGTGGCCCTGCTGGGCGGGCTCGAATCGATCCGCGGTGCCCCGCTCGCGGGCATCCTGATCGGCGTGGGGGAGGCCTTGGCCATGGCCTACCTCGACCCGCATACCAATGGCGCAGCCTCCGCCGTCCTGCCCTTCTGCGTGATGATCGGCGTGCTGCTGATCCGTCCGCAGGGCCTGTTCGGCTGGAAGAAGATCGAGAGGCTCTGAGATGCTCCCCACCGGCGTCCATTTCGAGACCTATGCGGGCGAGGCGCGCATCCTCAAGACGCGGCGCGCGACCGCCTGGCTCGGCCTGCTCATCCTCGGCCTCGTGATCCTGCCGCAGGCGGTCGGGCCTTACACGGTCGGCGTCTTCACCCACATGTTCATCACGCTGATGGCGGTCTACGGGCTTTATGTCACGGTGGGGCTGGGCGGGCAGATCAACATCGCGCAATCGGCCTTCGTGGGCGTGGGCGCCTTCGCGACGGCGAAGCTTTCGGGCTACGGCCTGCCGTTCTGGGCGGTGATCCCGATGGCGGCGCTGATCACGGGGGCGGTTTCCGTGATCTTCGCGCTGCCGGCGGCGAAGGTGAAGGGCTTCTACCTCGCTTTGACCACCCTCGCGGCGCAGGTCATGTTCCCCATCGTGATCTTCGCACTGCCGATGGACTGGCTGGGCGGGCTCGTCGGCATGGCGGTCGAACCGGTGCGCCTCGGCCCCATAACGCTCGGCAGCCCGGTACACTTCTACTATTTCACGCTGGTTCTCGTGGGCCTGCTCACGGTCGCGGCCTTCAACCTGCCGCGCACCCGCTTCGGCCGGTCGCTGATGGCGGTGCGCGACAATGACGTGGTGGCGGAAGTGATGGGCGTGCCCGTCTTCCGCACCAAGGTGATGGCGTTCTTCGCCGGCTCGCTGTTCGCGGGCGTGGCGGGGGCGTGCACCGCCTATTTCCTGCAGTTCGTGACGGTGGAGAGCTTCACGCTCTTCGCCTCCGTCTGGTACCTCGGCATGCTGATCGTCGGGGGTGCGGCAAGCCCCGTGGGCGCGATCCTGGGCGTCGTCTTCATCACCGCTGTGCAGGAGGGCCTGCACAGCGCCGCAACCGTCATGCTCCAGTCGGGGGCTGCGGGCGGGGGGATGCTGTTCGCGCTCACCTCCATCGTGCTCGGCGGCTGCATCCTCGTCGCACTGATTTTCGAACCGCGCGGACTGGCTCACCGGTGGTCGGTGATCCGGACCGCGTTCCAGCTCTGGCCGTTCCCGCGCAACTGAAGATCGACGCCAGTGCTGCAAGACCGGGGGCGGGAAAGCCTCCGGAACGAAGGGAGGAAAGGACCATGAAGTACAAGTGCGCGATTGTCGCCGGCGCCATGCTGGCGATGGCGAGCGGACCCCTGTCCGCCGCCGAGTACGTGATGAGTGCGAGCGCGGACTATTCCGGCCCGTTCGCGGACGTCATGCCGAACGCCATGTCGGGGATCAACGCGATCGCCGACTGGTGGAACGCCGAGGTCGGCAAGGACCTGGGCGTCACCGTGCAGGTGAAGATCTACGACATGCGCTACGACGCATCCGTGATCGCGCGCACCTGGCCGGCGATTCTCAGTTCCGACCAGCCGATCCTCCACCTGGGCTTCGGCTCGCCGGACCTCGTGACGCTGATGAAGCGCCTGCCGGGCGACAAGGTGCCAATGCTGATCGGCACGGCGATGGTCGGCCTCGTCTGGGCGCCGGACGGCTGGCATTACTCGATCCGCCCGACCTACAGCCACGAGTTCGCAGGCCTGATGTCCGACCTGCAGGAGAAGAAGGGCGACAAGCTGAAGATCGGCGCGGTCAGCACGCAGAAGTCGGCGGGCTTCGTCGACCAGGTGAAGGGCGTGCAGAAGCTGGCGGAGATGTACCCGGAGCGCTTCGAGGTGCTGGAGGTGCAATGGGTCGAAGCCTCGCCCGTCTCCGTCACCAACAACATCCGCGCCATGCTGGACGGCAAGCCGGACGTGATCCTCGTCGGCGGCACCACCGCGCAGGTGATTGCCACGGCGCAGGCACTGGAGGAACTGGGCGCCAAGGTGCCGATCATCTCGTCCACGCACAACGGCCTCTCCGAGGTCGCCAAGGGCATCGACATGGCGAAAATGGAAGGCTCCTTCTCCGCCTTCTCCTTCGCCCCGCCCGCGCGTGACGGCCTGCCGATCCGCGACGTCTACGAGAAGTACAAGAAGGACGGCAACTGGGGCCTGATCACGGCCCAGTCGGCGGCGCAGGCGCTGCTGGCGCTGCGCGTGCTCGAGCATGCGGTGAAGACGGTCGGCGCCGACAACGTCACCGGCGAGGCGATGCGGGCGGCGCTGCTCGACCGCGTCTACACGGAGGAGGAGCTTCTGGGCTCGCTCCCCTCGGTCGACTTCGACACCACCGCGCCCTTCCCGATCGGCGAGATCAAGGCGACGGCGGAGGTCGTGGAGGGCGGCAAGATCGTCCCCTACGGCGAGGGCTGGATGCGGGTCCCGCCGCTCGAGAAGTGGTAAGCGGCGGCTGACGGCGGAAACGGAGAGCAGGCCCATGGGACTGACCCTGAGCAATGTGGACGTGGTCTATGGCGGCGTGATCCAGGTGCTGCGCTCGGCGAACCTGGAGGTGCCCGACGGTGCGATGGTCGTGCTGCTGGGCTCCAACGGCGCCGGCAAGACCACGACGCTCAAGGCCATCTCGGGCCTGCTCCATTCCGACCTGGGGGAGGTGACGGCGGGCCGGATCACGCTCGACGGCACCGACATCACCAATGGCGACCCCTACGACATCTTCGGGCGCGGCGTCGTGCAGGTGCTGGAGGGCCGCAAGGTTCTCGAGCACCTGACCGTCGAGCAGAACCTGATGGTGGGTGCGCACCGGCGCACCGACCAGGCGCAGGTGAAGGCGGACCTCGACCGGGTGTTCAGCTATTTCCCGCGCCTTCCGGACCTTCTGAAGCGCACCGCCGGCTATCTCTCCGGCGGCGAGATGCAGATGCTGCTGATCGGGCGCGCGCTGATGGCGCGGCCCAAGCTGCTGATCCTCGACGAGCCGTCCATGGGGCTCGCGCCGATCCTCGTCGAGCAATTGTTCGAGGCCATCGGCCGCATCAAGCGGGAGGAGGGGCTGACCGTCCTGCTCGTCGAGCAGAACGCGCGCGCCGCGATTGCCCAGTGCGACTATGGCTATGTGATGGAGGGCGGCCGCATCGTGCTGCACGGCACGCGCGAGCAGCTCGAAAGCAACCAGGACGTCCAGGAGTTCTACCTGGGCTTCTCCGGCGAGGACAAGCGGCGCAACTTCCGCGAGGTGAAGCATTACCGCCGCCGCAAGCGGTGGCTCGGATGACCGCGATGCGTGTCACCTCACCCCGTTCACTCGATGGCGCCCGCGGCGCGCAGCGCGGCGATCTCGTCCGCGCCGAAGCCCCATGGCTCCAGCGCCTCGGGCGCGTTGCGGCAGCCCTCCGCGCCCGTGATGGCGATGGCGCCGGGCGTGCGGCTGAAGCGGGGTGCGGGCGCGTGCTGCATCACGCCGTCGACGTCGATGAAGGCGGCGCGCGCGGCAGCCTGGGGGTGGGCTTCGGCCTCCGCCATGTCGAGCACGGGCGTGACGCAACCGTCGGTCCCGTCGAACAGTTTTGCCCAGTGATCGCGCGGCTGGCCGGCGAAGATTTCACCAAGCCTTTCCGTGCAATAAGCCTCGTCCTTCACCTCATTGCTCAGGAAGCGCGGGTCGCTGTCGAGCCCGAGCGTCTTGAGCAGGACCTTGCGGAAGGCGGGCTCGATCGCGCCGACCGCGACGTGACGCCCGTCGGCGCACACATAGGTGCGGTAGAAGTGGCGCCCGCCGTCGATGGTGCTTGTGCCGGGCGGGGTCTGGCCGCCGCCCGCGACCGCCAGCGCCTTGAGCAGGGCATAGAGGCTCGCCGACCCGTCCACGATGGCGGCGTCGACGACCTGGCCTTTGCCGGACTGGCGCGCCTCGATCACGGCCGCCAGCAGGCCGAACGCCATGAACAGGCCGCCGCCCCCCATGTCGCCGATCAGCGGCGGCAGGCCGGTGGCGAGCTTTCCCTGCTCCCCGAAGAGCGACAGCGCGCCCGACAGCCCGATGTAGTTGAGGTCGTGCCCCGCCATGCGCGAAAGCGGCCCGTCCTGGCCCCAGCCGGTCATGCGGACATAGGCCAGCCGCGGATTGGCGGCGAGGCAATCTTCGGGGCCGAGGCCCAGCTTCTCCATGGTGCCGGGGCGATAGCCCTCGATCAGCGCGTCGGCCTCCGCGACAAGGCGCAGGATCAGCGCGCGCCCCTCGACCGACTTGACGTTGACGCGCACCGCGTGGCGGCCCCGGTTGAAGATCGCGGCCGGCCCCATCTTCTCGAAGTCGAGCGTCGGGTCGGGCGGCGGGTATCCGCCGGGGCGGTCGATGCGCAGCACCTGAGCGCCGAGGTCGGCGAGCAGCATCGCGCCGAAGGGCGCAGGCCCGATCCCCGTGAACTCGACGATCTTCAGGCTCGAAAGCGGTCCTTGCCGCATCGTCGCGGTGCCGGTCATGGCGTGGCGTCCCTCCCTCTCGTGGGTGTCCGGCGTGACGCGCCACGCCGCCCCATTTGTTATGATCATCTATGAAGAAACAACGATAATGTACTGTCAATACAAGAATAAGAACCAACAGAATGCGCCGGTCGTTCCGGCCTGCACACGTACCCGCACCGGCGGGAGGGGGTGAGCCATGGCGACGCTGCAAAGCCGCTTCGACCCGAACGATGCGCAAGCGATGGAGAACGCGCGCGCCTATGACGCGCTGCTGGCCGACATGCAGGAGAAGTTTGCCTGGGCGCTGGGCGGCGGGGGCGAGAAGATGGTCGCCCGCCACTATGCGCGGGGCAAGATCCTTGTGCGCGACCGCATCGACCTGCTGGTCGACCCGATGACGCCGTTCCTGGAGCTGACGCCGCTCGCGGCCTGGGGGCTCTACGGCAATGGCGTGCCCTCGGCGGGCATCGTTACGGGTGTCGGCACGATCCGGGGCGTGACCTGCATGATCATTGCCAACGACGCGACAGTGAAGGGCGGCTCCTTCTTCCGCGAGACCGTGCGCAAGCACATCCGCGCGCAGGACATCGCGCTGGAGAACCGGCTGCCGGTCGTCTATCTCGTCGACTGCGGCGGCGCGAACCTGAAGAACCTCGAGGACGTCTTCCCCGACCAGGAGCATTTCGGCGGCACCTTCTACCGCCAGTGCCGCATGTCGGCGGAGGGCCTGCCGCAGCTTGCCGCGGTCTTCGGCGAGTGCACGGCGGGCGGGGCCTATATCCCGGCGCTCGCCGACGAGTTCGTGATGGTCGCAGACAATTCCTCGATCCACCTCGGCGGGCCGCAGATCGTCAAGGCGGCGATCAAGGAGGTGGTGGACCGCGACACGCTGGGCGGGGCGGAGATGCACTCCTGCGTTTCCGGCGTCTCCGATCATTTCGCCGCCGACGAGCGCGAGGCCATCGCCCGCCTGCGCGACATGGTGGGCGCGCTCAATTATCCGCAGAAGGCGCACGGCGATATCCGGAGCCCGCGCGCGCCGCTCTACGATGCGGCGGAAATCCCGGCCATCGTCGGCACCGACCTGTCGCGTCCCTTCGATCAGCGGGAGATCATCGCCCGCATCGTCGACGGCAGCGACTTCCACGAGTTCAAGCCGCTCTATGGCGAAACGGTGGTCTGCGGCTTCGCCCATATTGAGGGCTATCCCGTGGGCTTCATCGCCAACAATGGCGTGCTCTTCTCCGAAAGCACGCTGAAGGCGGTGCACTTCATCGAGCTGTGCGACCAGCGCAACGTGCCGCTCGTCTTCCTGCAGAACACGACCGGCTTCATGGTCGGTTCGGACGCGGAGCGGGGCGGGATCTCGAAGAACTCCGCCAAGCTTGTCTACGCCGTCTCCAACACGCGCGTGCCCCGCTACACGGTGGTCACCGGCGGCTCCTACGGCGCGGGCAACTACGGCATGAGCGGGCGCGGCTTCCGGCCCCGCTTCATGTTCATGTGGCCCAATGCGCGGCTCGGCGGCATGAACCCGGACGTGGGCTCCTCGGTGCTGATGGACCTGCGCCGGGCGAGCATCTCGCGTCACCCCGCGACGGAAGAGGAGCTTGCAGCCTACGAGCAGGAACTGCGCGACATGTTCGAGACCAAGTCCGATCCCTACTACTGCACCGCGCGGATCTGGGACGACGGGATCATCGATCCGCGCGACACCCGCGCCGTGCTCGCCATGTGCCTCGCCGTGGGCGCCATGCAGCCGCCGGAACCGGGCAACCGCCCGGTCTACCGGATGTGAGGGAGGTGCCCATGTCCCGCTTCGCCACGGCGCCCAATCCCATCCGCAGCCTGCTCGTCGCCAACCGGGGCGAGATCGCGGTGCGCGTGATCCGCACGGCCCGCGCGCTCGGCCTGCGCACCATCGCGGTCTACTCCGACGCCGACGCGGGCGCGCCGCACGTGCGCGCCGCTGACGAGGCCGTGCGCATCGGACCTGCGTCCGCTGCCGAGAGCTATCTGAACATCGATGCGATCCTTGCCGCCGCCCGCGCCACGGGCGCGGATGCGATCCACCCCGGCTACGGCTTCCTGTCGGAGAATGCAGGCTTCGTGCGTGCCTGCGACGCGGCTGGCATTACCTTCGTCGGCCCGTCGGCGGACGCGGTCGCGGCGATGGGCTCCAAGATCGCGGCCAAGCGCATCGCCGCCGAACATGGCGTGCCGACCGTCCCCGGCTATCACGGCGACGACCAGAGCCCGGAGACACTGGCGCGGGAGGCCGAACGCATCGGCTATCCCGTCCTCATCAAGGCGTCCGCAGGCGGCGGCGGCCGGGGCATGCGCGCGGTCCACAAGGCGGAGGAGTTTTCCTCCGCGCTCTCCGCCGCGCAGGCCGAGGCGACATCGGCCTTCGGCGACGGGTCGGTCCTGCTCGAACGCTTCATCGGGCGGCCACGCCACCTCGAGGTGCAGGTGGTGGGCGACGCGCACGGCAACATCGTCCACCTTTTCGAGCGCGACTGCTCCGTCCAGCGCAACAACCAGAAGGTCATCGAGGAGGCGCCCGCGCCCAACCTGACGCCCGCGGCGCGCGAGGCGTTGCAGGACGCGGCCCTCAGGCTGGCGCGCGCCATCGGCTACACGTCCGCGGGAACGGTCGAGTTCATCATGGAGGAGGGGAGTGCGGAGCCCTTCTTCCTTGAGATGAACACGCGCCTGCAGGTCGAGCATCCGGTGACGGAGGAGATCACCGGCGTCGACCTCGTCGAATGGCAGCTGATCGTGGCAGCGGGCCTGCCGCTGCCGCTCGCCCAGGCTCAGATCCACGCCAGGGGGCACGCCATCGAGGTGCGCCTCGCCGCCGAGCGTGCGGACCAGGGCTTCGCGCCCGCTATCGGCCGTTTCGTGCGCGTGGGACCGGTGGAGGGGATGCGCCTTGACACCGGCATCGCCGACGGCTCGGAGGTCGGGCTGCACTATGACAGCATGCTCGCCAAGGCGATTGCCTGGGCGCCGAGCCGCGCCGAGGCGGTCGCGCGCCTGTCGGCGGGGCTCGCGCGGCTTCCCGTGCTCGGCACGCCCACCAACCAGGCGTTCCTGAAGGACTGTCTCGCCCGGCCCGATTTCGCGCAGGCGCGCGCCACGACGCGCTTCCTGCCGGAGAACTTCCCCGAGGGCTGGGCGCCGGAGCCCCGCGCGCTGGCCCGTGTCCGCGCGCTCGCGGCAGCCTTCTGGATGTGGGGACCGGGGGGCGGGGCAGCGGCCACGCCGCTCCATGCCCGCACCGGCTTCCGCGTGATGGGCGCGCGCCGGCCCGCGCGCGTCGAACTGGACGTGAGCGACGATTACGGTACGGCGAAGCTCGCACTGATCCGCGGTCCGGAAGGCGCCTCGGCCGAGGTGGAGGGCGAGACGCTGCCTCTCACGCTGCCTTCGGGCGAGGGCTGGGTGCACGAGGGGCTGCCCGTGTTCTCCTTGCGCGACGGCGACACGGTGCACCTCGCGCACGATGCGCTGGCTCTTTCCGCGCAGGTCGGTCTCGCCATCGAGATCGACAGCCTGGCGAAGGTCGAGGGCGCGGGATCGGGCGCGCTGACCGCGCCGTTGCCCGGTCTCGTCACGCAGGTCGCGGTCAGGCCGGGCGACCGGGTCGCGCAGGGCGCGACGGTCTTGCAGATGGAGGCGATGAAGCTCGTCCACACGCTCGCTGCCCACGCCGCCGGTACGGTTGCCGCGGTCCATTGCGCGGCAGGCGACACGGTGCGCGCGGGCGCGCTGCTCGTGGAAATAACCCCCGACGAAGAGGAGGACTGACCGATGGCGGGGCTCTGGTACGAGGATTTCGAGGAAGGCATGGTGTTCGATCACGAGTGGACGCGCACCATCACCGAGGCGGACAACCGCTGGTTCTCGCTGCTGACGATGAACACCCAGCCGGTGCATATCGACGCTCACGCAGCGGCGAAGAGCGTCTGGAAGCGCCCGCTGGTCAACAGCCTCTTCACGCTCGGCCTCATGGTCGGCATGTCGGTGAACGACACCACCTTCGGCACGACCATCGCCAATCTCGGCATGACGAACGTGACCTTCCCGCACCCGCTGTTCGAGGGCGACACGGTCAAGGTGCGCACCACCGTGCTCGGCAAGCGCGAGAGCAAGTCGCGCCCGGGCGAGGGGATTGTCACGCTGAAGCACGAGGTCTTCAACCAGGACGGCGTCATGTGCGGCTCGTGCGAGCGTGCGGCCCTGATGATGAAGCGCCCGCAGAAGGCCGCCTGACCGATCAGGCTGCCGAAATCCCGCCATTGATGCTGATCGTCTGCCCGGTCATCCGGGCTGACGCCGGCCCCGCCAGGTAGACGACCATGCTCGCGAGATCCTCCGGCTCCACGACGCCGAGGCTTGCGAGCGTTTCCGCCTTGCCGAAGATCCGGTTGCAGAACGGGTCGGCCATCAGGTGATCGTAAAGACCCGTTCCCCGCACCACGCTGGGGGTGAGGCAATTGACGCGGATGCCGTTGCGCTTGGCCTCGTACGCCATGCCCCGGCAGAACATCACGATGGCCGCCATGCCCGCGCCCACGACCGTCTCGCCGGGGGTGGCAACCTTGGCGGCGTCCGAGGCGAAGCAAACGACCGAGCCCCCGCCGCGCGCCGTCATGTGCGGCAGGACCGCGCGCGCCGGATGCGTGATGCCGGCCACGAGGCTCGTCAGGATCGGCATCATCTCCTCGATGGGCGTGAGGTGGAGGAGGCGCGGCGTCGGTTCCCCGCCGCCCGCGCTCACCAGCACGTCGATGCCGCCCATCCGGTCGGCCGCCGCGTCCGCCATGGCCTGCGCCGCCAGCGGATCGCGCGCGTCGCATTGCAGAAAGGCGACGTCGGCTTGCGGGAATGCGTCTGCCAGCGCGGCGCGCGCGGCCTCGCCGCGTTCTGCCGAGCGGCCCGCGAGGACCATGCGCGGCACGCCCGACGCCAGCAGAGCCCGCGCGCACGCATGTCCGATTCCGCCCGTGCCCCCGACGATCAGCGTCGCACACTCCTCCAGCGGCCTGGCTGACATCCCCCGTTCCTCCCGTCTTCCTGCGGTGTCCCTGAGGGCAGTCTAGGCGTGCGTCCCGAGCCGCAGAAGCGGAAAAGCTAATCCGCATTCAGGACTCAAATTGCGGATTGTGCAAAAATGAAACGTTAACTAAGCTGATCGGCGGCTAATACATCAGTGGGGTAGTGCAATGTCCGATTTCGATGGGGGCAGTGTGCCCGATGCGATGCCGCCCGCGGACCTGGGCGGCGGTCTGGATGATTTCTCGCTGCCGGACATGACTGGGCCGCAGGTCCAGATGCCGGTCGAGGGGGTGGACGACTTCTCCTTTTCGGGGCCGCAGGTCGTGGACACAGGCGGGTATGTGCCGCCGTCCGATGCCGACTTCACACCCAACCCCTCGATGCAAAGCGCCTTGCAGGGCGCGGCGGACGATCCGTTCCTCGATACGCTCAACGGCACCGCGCCGCCACCCGCGCAGATCCCGATGCCTTCGGTCGACTGGGACGCGCCTGCCGACCTGCCGGATACGGTGACCTACGGCGATCCCTTCACGCCGCTGACGCCGGGGACGCAGCCCACGAACCTCATCACCGGCGAGACGATCCAGAACCCGATGGATGTGGACGGCGCGCTCGACGACATCGGCGCGATGCCCGGTATCGTGCCGAGCCAGCCTGCTGCCACAGCCAGCATCCCGGCCAATGGCCCGGTGATCAGCGATCTCGCCCTCATCGATCCGGTCACGGGCGAGCTGCCGCCCGATCCGCGCGCGGCGCTTCAGAACGTCTATACCGACCCGAACACGGTCCGGATCGGCGCGCTGCCGGAGGGCTATGTGTTCCCGGAACCGGACGACAGCCCTGTCAACCCGGCGCTGCAGTTCGCGGCGGGCTTCGCGCACGAGACGGCGTCCGGCGTGGCCGGAACGATGACGCTTGCCGGCATGGGGCTGAACCTCTTGCCCGGGGACGCAGGGACGCCGCTGACGCAGGCGGGCCAAGCCTACCAGCAACAGATCGACGCTACCTACGGCGGCCCGGACGGCGCCTGGATGCAGAGCCAGTCGTTCCAGACCGGCGCGATGACCAACCGCGTCGCGGGGCTGGGGGAGGCGACGTTCTCCGGTGCGGCCGGGACCGCGTCCGCGGCGGGGCGGGCCGGCCTGCTGGACGACCTGCCGGGCGGCCCGATTCGCCTGGCGGACGATGTGCCCGCACGGCCGGCGCTGGCGGCCGACGATGCGCCGGTCTGGACCGCGCGCGGCGATGGCACCTTCAGCGCCCCCGTAGCGCCCGACGACGCTGCCGCGACCGTGACGGTGCGCGCGGCGACGGTGGCGGACGATGTGCCGCCGCCGGGAGCGGGTGGCGGTGCCAGCCTGCTCGACGGACCGGATGCGACCGTCGCTCCGGTCCGGCTGAGCGGTGCGCCGGACATCCAGCCCACCGTTCCCCCGATGCAGGGCGGCGATGCGGGCGTACCGGTCCGGACACCGGCGCAGGGTGCGCCCTCTGCGCAGTACGTCCCGTTGGACGAGGTGGATGCGCCGGACTCCTTCATGTCGGCGCCATCGTCCACGGGCGGCGACGGGGGCGCGGAGGTCACGCAGGCGCTCAATTCCGGACCCCGCACGGGCAATGTGTTCGGAACGGGCGTCGAGGCCCCGCAGACGCCCAGCGTGATCCGCGACGTTGCGCCGGAAGACCTGCCCGTCGTGCACATGAAGAGGGGGGGCTCGTTCTATCAGGACAGCCTGGCGCTCAAGCCCGGCACAGACGGGTTCGTGTGGACGCCCGAAGACCTCGACGTGTCCATGGTCACCCAGCTCAGCCTGCCGGACAGCGGCAGCCTGACCCTCTATCCGCAGACGGACGTCGGGGCGGTGCTCGACAATGATGCGTTCCGCCAGAATGCGCTGACGCCGCAGCAGACGGCGGCGCTCGAGGTGCTCGACGCGAACCCGGATCTGCGGGCGCTCGCCATGCCCGAGCTTATCCCCGCCGACCAGCTCGACGAGGCGATGACCCGCCAGATCCTGCCCGCCATGCGTGAACTGGGGACGCAGGCGCTGGGGACGGATCCAACCAACTCCATCGAGTTCGGAACCGCCTATGCCCGGCCGGCCAACCAGCCGGATGCGCCCTACCGCCTCGTCGGCTTCTCGGTGGGCGGATCGGGCGAGGTCTCGATGCAGCCCCAGGGAGCCGTGCTGGATAGCAGCCTCAGCAACTTCGATCTTGTGACGGCCCATACTCACCCGATCAAGGCAACGCGCGATGGGCAGCTCGTCCCCAATGGCTTCTTCTCGTCGGGGGACATCGGGTACGCCAATGCCAGAATGGACCAGCAGCTTGCCGACGGCACCGGCGGCCGGTCCGTGACGCACACGCATTACGGCGCCGGGATGCAGGAGGGGACCGGCTTCTACAGATACCAGCTCTCGGGCGCTTCGGACATGGACTATGAGGCGGAGGGGCTGCCCGTCTATCTGACGCAGCCGGTCACGAAGCAGGTGAACTACATTCCCGAAGCTGACGGGTCGCTGCCGCCCGAAACCATCGCCTTCGATGACCTTGGCGATCCCATGGGTGGGAGAAGCGTGGTTCCGACCGGGTCGCTGGTGGATCCGCAGTACGCCGGCACGGCCACGATCGTGCCGCCGGACCAGCACTACCAGACCTGGGCGAGGCCTGAGGATGCATATGCGCGCTTGCTCGCGCCGCCTGAGCCGCGGACACCGGCCGATGCGGCGCCTGCCGCTGTCATACAGCCTGCGCAATATACCCTGCCGCCGGACGCAGCCGCCCAGATCACGCAACTCGGCGGCGGCAGCGCTGACGCGCAGGTCTTGGAGGGCATGATCAAGGAGTTCGTCGCCGGCGGCGCCTCGGCGGACGATGTGGACCTGGGCGAGTGGATCGGGGAATGGCAGAAGGCGGGAGTGGTGTTCGGGGACACGCTGCCCGAGGGGCGCACCCTCGATGACGCCGTGAGATACGTGCATTCGGCGGTCGACGTCGCCGAAGGGTACGCAGACGTGGCCGAGTGGCCCGACGGGACGACGGGACTGGACGAGTTGCCCGTCGCCCTCCAGCCGCGGGAGGAGGTTTTCGAAGGGCTGAGGCTGATTTCCGCCGACAATGGATCGATCAGGTTGTCCAATCCCAACACCGGGGAAACGCTGACGGTCGACGGTTTCCTGTCGCCGCAGCAGGCTGCGGACCTGAAGGGCAAGGACCTGCATCTTGAGGTCGAATACGACCCCCGTGCCAGGACGTGGGAGCTTCTGGACATCGGCGAGCAGGACTGATCCCCCCCGGCCTTGATCGGGCGCAAGGCGGGCGCGTGACGGACGGGGTCTGATGGCCTCTCGATGTTGCGCGCCGGTCTCCGGCCTCGCTTGCGGGGTGTGCGCGCCGGCGCGCCCCGGATGGGGGAGGGCGCCCGATGGCCGACGACGCCTGGCTGAAGCAGCCCTGGATGTGGCCGTGGCTGATGGCCGCACAGATGGGACGCGCGGGCCTCGACGCGGCGTCTGCCGTCCTCAGACCCCACGAGGGCGCTGCGCCGGGGGACGAGCCCACCTGGACGACGCCGGCGGAGTGTCTGCTCGACCTGCCGGCGATGCGCCTGCACAGGTTTTCCGAAGGCACCGGCCCGCCGGTCCTGATCGTCACGCCGCTGGCGCTGCACGGGCCGCTCGTCGCCGACCTCGCGCCCGGGCACAGCCTCGTGGAGCGGCTGGTCGCCGAGGGGGTGGGGGAGGTCGCGCTGCTCTCCTGGCCCTCGGCGACGCCAGAGCGGCGCGGCACCGGCATCGACGACCATCTCGCGCATCTGCTCGTGGCGGTGGAGGAACTGGGCGGGCGTGTGCGCCTCGCCGGTATCTGCCAGGGGGGCGTGCTGGCGATGATGTTCGCCGCGCGCTATCCAGAGAAAGTGGAGCGCCTCGTCTGCGCGGGCGCGCCCGTGGATATGGAGGCCGGTCCTTCCGCGCTGACGGCTGCGGCACGGGCCTGCCCGCAACAGGCGCTCGAAGCCATGATCGAGGCGGGCGGCGGCATCGTCCGCGGAGAGGCCATGCTGAGGTTCTGGCAGATGGGCGGGCTCGACGCGCTGTCCGGCGGTCTGCCCGCGGACATCCTGCAATCCCGCTCGCCGCCGCCGGACCTGCTCGCGCGCTTTTCGGAATGGAATGCCTGGGTCGTGGACCTGCCCGGCGGATACCTGAGGCAGGTGGCGGGCGAGCTTTTCCAGGCCAACAAGCTCGCACGCGGGGAGTTCGTGGCGCTGGGGCGCCGGATTGCGCTCGGCGACCTGCGCGCGCCGCTGCTGCTGCTGGCGGGGGCGGCGGACACGGTCGCGCCCCCCGCGCAGGTGTTCGCGGCCGCGCGTCTCGTCGGCACACCGCGGGGGGAGGTCGTGAAGATCAGGACCGGCGGCGGGCATCTGTCCCTGTTCATGGGCTCGCGCACGCTTTCGGGCCCTTGGCGGCGGATCGCGCGCTGGCTGAAGGGGCAAAGGGCCTGACGGTCGCAGTCTGGAGTTGCCGCGCGGCCCCGCTGCGATACCTTTCTGAAAACAAGGGCGCGCGCGCTTGACCGGCACGTCCGTCCACACGCCCCATGCGACAAGGGAGAGGGTCATGCGCCGCATTGCCATGCTCGTCCTGCTTGCCGTGTTCGCGTTCCTGTCCCCCGGCGCCGGTCCGGCGGAGGCGAGCAAATGTCTTGCCTTCGTGGAAGGCCCTGCGCGCGTGTTGCCTGCCAGCCTCACGCTGGTCCAGGCCGCAGAAACCGTCCAGATCCGCTATGTCGGCCACTCGACCTTCCGCGTGCAGACACCCGCGGGCGTGGTGATCGCGACGGACTATGCAGGCTATGCCGGTCCCGGTCCCGTGCCGACCGTGGTCACGATGAATCACGCGCACGAGACGCACTACACCGACTATCCCGACCCGGCGATCGCGCATGTCCTGCGCGGCTGGAATCCGGCTGGCGACGGCCCGGCGATGCACGACCTGCTGGTCGGCGACGTCTACATCCGCAACGTGCCGAGCGACATCCGCCGATGGGGCTCCGCGGCGGTGGAGCCCGCGGGCAACTCGATCTTCATCTTCGAGGTTGCAGACCTCTGCATCGGGCACCTGGGGCACCTGCACCAGACGCTTTCGCCGGAGCAGCGGGCGCTGATCGGCCGCCTCGATGTCGTGTTCGCGCCGGTCGACGGCAGCTACACGCTCGACATCGCCTCCATGATCGAGGTGCTGAACGACCTCAAGGCCAGCATCGTGATCCCCATGCACTTCTTCGGGACAAGCTCGCTGCAGCGCTTTCTCGCAGGAATGAGCGAGGCCTTCGAGATCGGCTTCGCACCCGCGGAGGTCATCGAGGTCTCGATCGAGAGCCTGCCCGACCGCCCGACCGTGCTGGTGCCGTGGGGAATCCTGAACTGAGGCGCCCCGGTCCGCGCTAGAGTGCGGCGCGGCGGGGCGCAGCGCCGTCGCACACGAGGCGGGTGATGAGGTCGGCAAGCTGCGGGATCGTGCCGCGCTTGGGTGTGTACCATTCCGCCGCACGGTTCATGGCGCCGAGAATGAAGGGCAGGAAGAGACCCAGATCCACATCCTGCGCGATGTCGCCGCGGGCCTGCGCATCCTCGAGCAGCGCGCGCCAGATGTTGGTGTATTCCTGCCGGGCCTTGCGGCTGCGGAACTTCGCGATGGGCGGCAGGTTCGAATAGACGCGGATGTAGGTGCCCGCCTCGTCCCGGTGGTCGAGCATCACCCGAAGATGCGCACGCACGGCGGCATTGAAGCGGTCGCGGAACGCCGCGTCTGCGGGCACACCGGCAAGCGCCGTCTCCACCGACGTCTTGATGTAGACGATGCCGGCGTTCAGCACCTCCTCGAGGATCTGCTCCTTCGACTCGAAGTGGTAATAGACGCTGGCGGGCTTGAGACTGACCTTCTCCGCCACCTGGCGCAGCGTGGTCTCCGCATATCCCTTCTGGCTGAACAGTTGCGCCGCGGCGAGCAGGATCTGCACGCGCGTTACATCCGCCTTCTTGGGCGTGCCGGAGGCTTTTCCGGGTGCGGGGGTGACCTGCCTCATGCTCATGAGCCGGACTATTGAATCTAACGGTCATTAGATAGTTAAATGACCGGACAATCAAGGCGGGGCGGGCAGTTGACGGCTGCAAACCTGCCAAGGGCGGCCTGCAAGGGGGCCGCACGGGACAAGGGGCGGCGTACCAGGCACAACGCCCCGGGGAAGGATGCTGGAGGACACGCCCATGGAATCGCCGTTTCCCCGCAGCCGGCTTCCGCTCTATCGGAACGCCATCGACTGGGAGTGGTTCGACCGGGAGTTTCCGGCACCCGACGTCTATGCCGAGACGATCTTCAAATGGCCCGCCGACCGGCTGCGCGCACTGCAGAACGAGCGCTTCCTCAAGGTCGTGAAGCATGGCTGGAGCAATCCGTTCTACCGGAGGCTCTGGTCGTCGAAGGGGCTGGAGCCGGGCGACATCCGCTCCATCGACGACATCGGCAAGCTGCCGATGTTCAACTCCGACGACATCAAGGACAGCCAGAAGGAGGCACCTCCGTTCGGCGGCTTCACCGGCGTCGACGTGCGTGAGGAACTCACGCGCAATCCGCTCAAGGTGCAGACGAGCGGGGGGACGACCGGCAAGCCACGGCCGACGATCTTCGGCGCGCTGGAGTGGGAGATGAACGGCCTGCAGGTGGCCCGCAGCCTCTATATCCAGGGCGCTCGGCCGGGCCAGATCATGCAGATCCCTGCGACCTGCTCGCTCGCGAACCTTGCCTGGGTGCACTACCACGCGGCGCACAACTACCTCGGCGTGATGCCGGTGACGACGGGATCGGGCGTGGTGACGACGAGCCTGCGCCAGGTCGAGACCGCCTTCGACTTCGGCACCGACATCATCATGAGCTTTCCCGAGTACCTGACCCAGCTTGCCAAGGTCGCGCGCGACGAATACGGCCGAGACATCCGCGAACTGGGCCTGAGCTTCATCCCGACCTACCTGGGGCCCGACACGGACGGCGCCCTGCGGCGCGAACTGGAAGACCTCTACGGCTGCCCGGTCTACGACAATTACGGCACCAACGAGATCTCGCATGCATCGTTCGAGGGGCCGGACAAGGACGGCCTCTACCTGATGGAGGACTGCATCTTCATCGAGGTCATCGATACCGAAACCGGCGAGCCGGTGGAGCCGGGACAGCCCGGCAACCTGGTTGCGACCTCGCTGTTCCGCGGCATCCCGCCGATCATCCGCTTCAACCTGCGCGACCTCGGCCGGATCGTGTCCAACGGCACGCCGAGCGCGCTCGGAAGCTCTTTCCGGCGCATGGACCATTTCCTCGGCCGCAGCGACGACATGGTGAAGATCCGCGGCAACAACATCTACCCGATGGGCTGCCTGTCGGCCGTCCGCTCCGATCCGCGCACCACGGGCGAGTGGATCTGCATCGCGGAGCGGGAGGTGAAGGACCGCGTGATCCGCGACACGATGACGGTCGAGGTGGAGGTGCGAAAGGACGCCGGTGCGCTCGACGGTCTGCGGGAGCACCTGGAGGCGCGGCTGAAGGCCGACCTGGGCCTCAAGGTCGCCGTCCGGCTGGTCGAACCGGGCGCGCTCGACGAGAAGGCCAACCTCGGCCGTGAGGGCAAGCCGCGGCGTCTTCTCGACCTGCGCAACAAGGCGAAATAGCACGCCGAATCAAGGTGCAGGCGGGCGCCGCCTTTGCGAGCCGGAGGCATTCTCCATACCGAACGGTAGTTAGAAAATGCTGGCCTGAGCGCCGGGACTGTGATGAAGTACGGACAAATAAGCGATCCGCGCAAAGCGGGTGTCAGGGAGGAATGACGTTGCGGACTCTCGCCGAGAGCCTTTCGAGCTCGGCCAGGCTGTTGGGAGACCGTCCGTTCATCGTAACGGAGGCGGAAACCATCGGTTTTGCGGAGTTCGACCGCCGGGCCGCGCGGCTTGCCAACGTGCTGGCGGGCAAGGGCGCGAAGCCGGGGGACGTGATCGGGCTCTACATGTCCTCGGTGCCGATGCTCGCCGTTGGCTATTACGCCTGCCAGAAGCTGGGCGCGGTCGCGGCGCCGATCAGCGCGATGAACCGCCAGCGCGAACTGGAGATGATTGTCGGGCGCACGGGCATGGGCCTGATGCTGACGACGCCGGAAACGCTGCCCTATGCGCGCGACGTTGCCGGCCGCCTCGGCAGGCCCGCGACGCTGCTCTGCACTGGCGGGCGGCAGGAAGGGGCGGAAGACGTAGAGGCCGCGATGGCGGCGGCCGCACCCGAATACCCGATCCACGCCGGGCGGGCGGAAGACCCGGCGGCGCTGTTCTTCACTTCCGGCACGACGGGAGCGCCCAAGGGGGCGATCCAGACGCAGGGCAGCCTCTACGCGACATTGCGCGACATGGCGGTGCACGGCCGCTTCCTGTGGGCGGACGAGGTGTTCCTCTGCGCGTTGCCGATCTTCAACAATTTCGGCGCGACCGTGATGATGAACGGCGCGATCTTCATGGGCGCGACCATGGTGATGATGGAGCGCTGGGACACCGCCGAGGTGCTCGACAAGATCACGCGGCACAAGGTGACCTATATCGCGGGTTCGCCGACGATGTTCCTCTACCTGCTGCGCGATTTCGATCCTGCGCGCCACGATCTCTCCTCGATCCGGCTGGGTGCGACGGGCGGGGCGCCTGTCTCTCCCAACATCGTCGAGCAGTTCCAGAAGACGCTGGGCGCGCCGCTGGTCGAGGTCTATGGCGCGACCGAGGTGTCGGGCTATGTGACCGCGGAGCCCGCGGTCGGCGTGCGCAAGCGGGGCTCGGCCGGCCTGCCCATCGGCGGCACGCGCATCGAGATCGTGGACGACGACGGCAAGGTGCAGCCAACGGGCGAGATCGGCGAGGTCCGCATCTCGGGCGACACGGTGGGCGGCGGCTATTGGGACGACCCGGAGGTTACGGCGAAGACCTTCACGGCGAAGGGCTGGCTCAGCGGCGACCTCGGCTATGTGGACGAGGATGGATACCTCTTCATCGTCGACCGCAAGAAGGACGTCATCATCTCCGGCGGCTACAACATCTACCCGCTGGAGGTGGAGGACCTGCTCTACACCCACCCCGACGTGCGGGTCTGCGCGGTGATCGGGCTGCCGGACGAGACCAAGGGCGAAATCCCGGTCGCAGTGGTGATCCCCAATGCGGGCAAGAGCCTCGACGGCAAGGCGCTGATCGCCTTCTGCCGGGAGAACCTGTCGGCCTACAAATGCCCGCGAAAGGTGTTCGGCGTGGACGACATGCCGCTCGGCCCCTCCGGCAAGATCCTGAAGCGGGAGCTTCGGGACTGGGCGAAGGCCGGCCAGTTGAAGGAGCTTGCGTGATGGGCGCGGGGGGCAGGCTCGCAGGCAAGGTCGCGCTGGTGACGGGCGCAGGGGGGCCGATGGGCAGCGCCATCGCGCGGCGCTTTGCCGAGGAGGGAGCGGCACTCGGCCTCGTCGACATCTCCGGCACGCGGCTCGGCGCGGTGCGAGACGACCTCACGGCGGCGTTTCCCGGCGCACGGATCGCGGCGGTGCGGGCGAACGCGGTCGAGGAGGAGGAGGCGCGCGCGGCGGCCTCGGAGATCGAGGCGGCGCTCGGCCCCGTGGACGTGCTCGTCAACGTGGTGGGCGGCATCAAGGGCGGCCCGCTCGCCATGCCGATACTGGGCATGAGCCGGGAGCGTCTCGACACCACCTTCGACCTCAATCTGAAGGCGCTGTTCTGGATGGTGCAGGCCGTCGCGCCCGGCATGGTTGCGCGGGGTGCGGGCAGTATCCTCAACATCTCGTCCGTGACCTATGCGGGCGACAAGGACCAGCCGGAGTACGCCGCGGCGAAGGCGGCGGTCAGTTCGCTGACCCGCTCGCTCGCCATGGAGCTTGCGCCCGCGGTCACGGTCAATTGCATCGCGCCGGGTCTGATCCAGACATCGGTGATCGACCGCGCCGCGCCGGAGTTGGTGCGGCAGTATACGGAGCGTTCGCTGCTGAAGCGCCTCGGCAAGCCCGAGGACATCGCCAACGCGGCCCTGTTTCTGTCGAGTTCGGAGGCGAGTTTCATCACGGGCGCGATCCTGCCTGTTTCGGGGGGGATCTGGGCAACGCTCTGAAGCCGCGTCCTGACCGGTACCGCGAAGGCGGGACCCAATCACAACAACAAGACCAAATGAGTTCGATCTTGGGAGGAACGACCATGTCACTGAAAAGGATTGCAGCAGTCACGGCGACCGCTGCGGCGCTTGCGCTCTCGTCGCTCTCCGGGGCGTCGGCGCAGGAAACGCTGAAGCTCGGCATCTCCGCGCCCATGTCGGGGGCCGCGGCGTCCTGGGGCCTCGGCTTCGAGTGGGCGGCCCAGCAGGCTGCCGACAAGATCAATGCCGAGGGCGGAATCAAGGTTGGCGGCAAGTCCTACAACCTCGAAATCCTGACCTACGACAACAAGTACAATGCAACCGAGGGCGCGAAGGTCGCCCAGACGCTGCTGAACCGCGACAATGTCAATTACATTGTCGGCAGCCTCGGCACCGCGCCGGTGCGGGCGCTGCAGGCGCTGTCGGAGCGCAAGGGCGTGCTGCTCTTCACCACCGCGTGGGGCAAGAGCGTCAAGGGGCCCGAGTTCCCGCTGACCTTCACGCAGATCAACACGCCGTTCGAGGTGCTGCCGCAGCTCTACGGCTACATCAAGCAGCAGCATCCCGACGCCAAGTCCGTGGTGCTGATCAGCCCGAACGACGCGACCGGCCAGGACACCGAGAAGCCCGCCGTCGCGACCTGGAAAAGCCTCGGCGTCGAGGTGCTTTCGAGCGACTGGTACGAGCGCGGCACGACGGAGTTCCAGCCGATCGCCACGAAGATCGCGAGCCTCAATCCCGACATCGTGGACTTCTCCGCCGCCCCGCCGACGGATGCCGGCGCGATCTTGAAGGAGCTGAGCGTGCTCGGCTGGAAGGGCATCAAGTCTGTGTCCGCCGGCACGTCCTCGTCGGCGCTGGTGAAGACCGCGGGCGACTCTGCGGAAGGCGTCTACATGGGCCTCGCGGCGGACTATGACGGCCCGTCGGCAACCCCGATCCAGCGCGAGCTGAACGAGGGTGCCCGCAAGGCGCTGGGCGAGCCGCTCAACGTCATCACCATCGGCACCTGGGACGCCATCATGGCGCTCAAGGCCGCGGCGGAGACGGCCGACAGCCTCGACCCGAAGGTGATCGCGGAGACGCTGCCGAAGATCGTGTTCGAGTCGTCCTATGGGCCCACGGCCTTCGGCGGTGCGGACACCTATGGCAATCCGCAGCAGATGCTCCTGCCGACCATCGTGACGCAGGTGCAGGGCGGCAAGGTCGTCGAGGTGAAGCGGGTCAATCCGCCGGAACTCGACAAGCGCCTGAAGAACTGATCGCGGACACGCGGTCTCTCGACGGCTGTTGCGCCGGCCCGGGACACACCGGGCCGGTGCGGCACCGACAGGACGGGCTGCGCCAACGGTACGCCGGGACATGACGCTTTACATCCAGCTGCTTCTGAACACGCTGCAGATCGGTTCGGTCTACATGCTGTTCGCGCTCGGCCTGACCCTGATCTTCGGGGTCATGAAGGTCGTGAACTTCGCGCACGGAACCTTCTTCACCGCTGCGGCGCTGGCCATCGCCACCGTGATGCCGCCGGCCATGTATCAGCTCGGCCTGCCGGTCTGGGCGGCCTACCTGATCGCCTTCGTCGCGGCCCTGGCCGTCGTGGCGGTGATCGGCATCGTCGTCTACCAGTTCGGTTTCCAGAAATTCCTGCGCGACCTGATCGGCTCGTTCATCCTGTCGATCGGCCTCGTACTGTTCCTCAATGGCTCCTACCTGGCGATCTTCGGCGGCGCGCCGCAGAAGGTGCCGCCGCTGATCGACGTCAACCTGTCGATCTTCGGCGCCTACATCACGGGTCAGCGGCTGCTTCTGGTGGTGGTCGCGGTCGGGGTCACGGTGGGCCTCTACTGGCTCATCCAGAAGACCAAGCTCGGCCTCTCGCTGCGCGCCGTCGCCGAGGACCAGGAGGCGGCGATGCTGCAAGGCATCCAGTTCCGGCGCGTCGCGCTCTACGGCTTCCTGATCGGCACGGTGCTGGCGGCGATCGCCGGCGCGATGATGGCGCCGGTGCACGCGATCACGACGGTCATCGGCGACGAGTTCCTGATCAAGGCCTTCATCATCATCATCGTCGGGGGCCTCGGCAGCGTGGGGGGCGCGATCATCGGCGCCTTCCTGATCGCCTTCATCGAGAGCGTCGGCGGCTATTACTTCGACAACTCCACCGCCACCATCGCTATGTTCGTGCTGGTGATGGTGGTTCTGCTTCTTCGTCCACAGGGGATCATGGGCCATGCTGAACGGTAAGGCGGGGCTCGCCCTCTGCATCCTGGCGGGCCTCGGCGCCATTGCCTTCACGCTGTTCGCCGACAGCCCGTATTACGTGCAGGTGGTCGTCTGGATCTTCACGAACGCGCTGCTGGCGGCATCGCTGCGCTTCGTGCTGCTGATCGGCGAGCTGAACATCGCGACGGCGGCCTTCTTCGGGATCGGTGCCTATACGGTCGGCATCGCGACGACGATCTACGACTGGCCGTTCCTGGTGGCCATCGTGGCCGCGCCGCTCGTGGCCGCAGCGGTCAGCGCGCTGTTCGGCTGGATCACGCTGAAGACCAAGGGTCCGTACTTCCTGCTCATCTCCTTCGCCTTCACGGAGGTCGTCCGCCTCGTCTACTCGAAGTCGAACGCGATCGGCGGCAATTCGGGTCTCATCGGCATCTTCCCGCCGATGGCGCTCGACCCCTGGTTCCCGGCGCTTGTCGTAACGATCATGGGAGGAACCCTGCTGGCGCTCTTCTGGATCGAGAAGACGAACCTCGGCCGGCTGTTCAAGGCCATCCAGAACAACGAGGACATCGTCCGCTCGGTCGGTCTCAACGTCACCTGGCTCAAGGTGCTGTGCGTGATCATCGCGTCGGCCGCCGTGGGTCTCGGCGGCGGCCTGCACGCCTATGCCAACAGCGTCATCACGCCGGGCGACTTCACCTTCTTCGTGGCCGTGCTGGCGCTCGCCTATGTCAAGATCGGCGGCGAGGGGCACGCGCTCGGCCCCATCGTGGGGGCGGTGCTGCTGACCGTCGCCGGGCAATGGGTCGCGGGCCTGGGGATGCAGGAAAACATCTTCTACGGCGCCATCATCATCGGCGCGATCCTGCTGATGCCGCAGGGGCTTGTCGGCATCGCCGCGCGGGTCGCGGGCGTCGCGGTGCGCAAGGGCGGGGAGGGGACACGATGACCGCGAACATCCAGACCCACGAGCCGCACGAGGATTACGCCCAGCGCGACAAGGGCGACGTCATCCTGCGCGCGGAGAAGCTCGAACGGCGCTTCGGCGGCCTCGTCGCCGTCGCCGACTTCAGCTTCGAGATGCACAAGGGCGAGATCCTCGGCCTGATCGGCCCCAATGGCGCGGGCAAGAGCACGACCTTCAACGTCGTCTCCGGCTTCTACAGACCCTCGGGCGGGCGGCTCTGGTTCTGCGGGGAGGAGATCACGGGGAAAAGCGCGCTGCAGATCAGCCGCATGGGCCTCGTCCGTACCTTCCAGCACGACAGCCTGCTGGCCGAGATGACGGTCGAGGACAACATCCTCGTCGCCACCTCCCACCAGTTGCGCAGCCATGCCGACCGCATGGCGCGGGTGCGGGAGACCGCCGGACTGACGGGTCTCTCCGACTATCTGCACGAGAAGGCGGGCAACCTGCCGCACGGCCGCCAGCGGATGCTCTCCATCGCCATC
This sequence comes from Futiania mangrovi, assembly GCF_024158125.1. Lineage (NCBI taxonomy): Bacteria > Pseudomonadati > Pseudomonadota > Alphaproteobacteria > Futianiales > Futianiaceae > Futiania > Futiania mangrovi. Next base: position 774,900 of record NZ_JAMZFT010000001.1, read on the forward strand.
GCGCTGGCGACGCGCCCGACGCTTCTTTGCCTCGACGAGCCGCTGACCGGCCTACAGGGGCAGGAGGTGAAGACGGCCCTGGACCTCTTCGAGATGATCCGCAGCGAGCTTGGCATCTCGATCCTGCTCGTGGAACACAACATGCGCGCGGTCATGCGCATCTGCGACCGCATCCTCGTGCTCAACTACGGCCGTCTGCTCGCCGAGGGGAAGCCCGAGGAGGTGAGCCGCAACGAAGCCGTCATCGAGGCCTATCTGGGTAAGCAGAAATGACAGATCCCGTCCTGGTCGTGGAGGACCTCTACATCGCCTATGACGGCGTGCCGGCCGTCGACGGCGTAAGCCTGGCGGTGGAGCGCGGGCAGATCACCACCATCGTCGGCTCCAACGGGGCGGGCAAGACCACACTGATGAAGGCGGTGGCGGGCCTGCTGAAGCCCACGGGCGGGCGCATCCGCTTCGGTGGCGATGACATCACCGGCCTCAGCGCCGACCAGGTCGTGCTGCGGGGGCTTACCCTGGTGCCGGAGGGGCGGCGCCTCTTCCCGACGATGAGCGTGCGCGACAATCTGAGGACCGGCGCCTACACCCGCAAGGACGAGGCCGCGGTGCGCGCCGACTTCGAGAAGGTGCTGACCTACTTCCCGATCCTGAAGGAGCGGCTGGAGCAGCAGGCGGGGTCGCTCTCGGGCGGGCAGCAGCAGATGCTGGCGGTCGGGCGCGCGCTGATGGCCGCGCCGAAGCTCCTCATGCTCGACGAGCCCTCGATCGGGCTCGCGCCGACGGTGGTGGAGACGATTGCGGAGATCATCCGAACCATCTCGGCCAATGGCGTCGACATCCTGCTGGTCGAGCAGAACGCCCACATGGCGCTGGAGCTGGCCGAGAAGGCCTATGTGCTGGAGAACGGCGAGATCACGCTCAGCGGGTCGGGCGCGGAGCTGATGGAGAGCGACAAGGTACGCGAGGCCTATCTCGGCCTCTGAGCGAGGCCCCGCGCGCGTCTCTCCGCGTATTCAGCCCGCGATGAACTGACCGCCGTCGACCTGGAGCACCTTGCCCGTGATGTAGGCGCCATCCGGCCCGCACAGGAACCGGACCACGCGGGCGATCTCCTCGGGCTGGCCGATGCGCTGGATCGGGAAGCCCTTGATGATCCGCTCGATGGCCTCGTCGCCCCACGCGGCGCGCGCGTCCGCCGTCATGTCCGTGTCGGTGAGGCCGATGGAGACCGCGTTCGCGCGGATGCCGTGGCGGCCTTCCTCCTTGGCAAGCACGCGGATCAGCGCCTCGAGCCCTGCCTTCGCCGCAGCCCCCTGGCTGTTCTTCGGCTGGCACATCTGCGCGGCGATGGAAGAGATGGCGAGCACCGCGCCGCCCTTTCCCGCCTGCCGCATCTGGCGCACCGCCGACTGGATCGTATGGAACGCGCCGCAGAGGTCGGTCGCGATGAAGTCGACCCATTCGTTTGGGTCGTGATCGCGCACGGGCGTCCATTTCACGAGGCTGCCGGCGGTATGGACGAAGGTGTCCAGCGGACCGAACGCCTCCAGCGAGGCTGCAAACGCGCGCTCGATCTGCGCCCGGTCGCGGATGTCGGCGCGGAGCGCCAGGCCCTTTCCGCCCGCCGCCTCGATGGCTGCGCGCGTCTCCTCCGCCGCCTGTTCGTTCGAATGGTAGATGAAGGCGACGTTGGCGCCCTGGCTCGCGAACTCCAGACAGCAGGCCCGGCCGACACCCCGGCCGCCGCCCGCCACGAAAACGGTCTCGACCGCCATGTGCGTTCTCCCTCCCGGTCTTTTGCCTCATCCTAACCGACGAACCGAACGGATGTTAGAAAGAATCCGGGCAATGGGCGCGCACGCAGGCCATGCCGGAATATCGTCCCCGGACGCTTGACCCCCCGGCGCGGCCTGCCTATTGTCCGCCGCGGTCGGGCGGGTAGCTCAGTGGTAGAGCAACTGACTTTTAATCAGTTGGTCGTGGGTTCGATCCCCACCCCGCTCACCAAGGAAAATCCAGAAAATCAGCAGTTTGTCAGCCTCCGGCAGCGGCGGCGCTGCTCCTGAATTGCTCAGGGGTAACGTCAGGGGTAACGCCAGCCCAAGGAGGCGACCGTGACCACGAATAGCCCCATCAATCCTGAAGCCCTGAAGCCCTGAAGCCGATCGAAGACGACCTTTGCGCGAAGCTCGAACTCGTGCGGGTCCTGGAGGGAGCAATCATGAGCATCGGCTACCCCGACCACCCCAGCCATAGTCCCAAGACCGGACATGCACTAAGACTGAAATGGGATCGTCGCATCGGGGCGGGTCACTTTGCTTTGCGAGAGTTCGTCGCATGAGATGCGACATCGACAAGTGGTTGCGCCAGACATGTCGTATGCTTGACGATAGTAAACCAACCCCGCGCACACCGCAGGGGTGCTGCCGCGACGCCCCGAGTAGCGAAATGCTCGGGGGGGCCGTCTGGGCGAACTCTATCTGGGCCTGCGCCCATGCGCGCCGCGTCAACACGCCGGACACATCACCAAACCCCGCAACGCGATCGGCCGATGCTCAGTTCAACCGTTGTGCTGACGTGTCCGTCCTCAGGTGAGATCACCCGCCAAGCTGGTCCGTCCGCTCAATAGATGAGCGAGATGGCGATGCGTTTATGGTCGGCATTGCCGAGCACGACGCGAGCGGCACGCCAGGCCGGCGCGCTCAGGAACCCCTCGGCATTGTTGCTGAAGCCATAGCCTTCGACTGGCACTCCAAAGATGCCTGTGTCCAGCAGGCCGTTGTCGTTCTCGTCGTGGAACACGATGACCGCGTACTCTCCGGGCGGGAGCCGAAAGAACCCGAAACCTTGTGAGCCCTGTCTCGCCCGCCTGGTCCCCGCCGATCTGCCGGGCCTCAGCGCCGCCCAAGCTTTCCGAATTCGCTGTCCAGCAGGGAACGAAGTTTCCTTGCACCGCCGCGCAGGGCTGCTTCGACAGTCGCGTCATGATGGGAGACGGTCTGCGGCTGCATCCCCTCGGGCCGCGCCTCGATGGTGCAGCGAATGTCATCGGCGCCGCCCTTGGCACCGTTGACGTCGGCCAGATGCACCTCGATCCGCGACAGGCGGCTTGTCAGGTGTCCAAGTGCCGAAGCAACGGTGCTTTCGGCCACTTCAGCCAATCGGTCATCACCCTGGATGTTGGCATCCGTATTGAGCTGAAACTGCATGTCGCTCCTCACGTGAATGATCGCTCGCCCAGGCATCGTGGCAGGCTTCGGGATGCGTTGTCGAGGGCCCCGCCGGAACCGGTCTGCCGTGTCGCGGATTCAGCTTCCGCCGCCGTTCGTACCGCGGAACAATACCATGACCAGCACGAGAAGACCCAAGATGAGTGCCACGACCGGGACGACGCCCAACGAGACGCCTGGAGACCGTGCCACGCGGCTTCGCTGACCGCTGCGGGCGGAGCGTTGAGGCAGCAGGTCGACAAGCCTTTGCGCGATCTCCCGATGATCGCGTCGCAGCGCCGGCACATCGCCAAACCGTTCCAGCCGTCCCCCGAGACGGGCGCGCGCGCCGTCGCGCGTCAGACCGGCGAGATTGGCAGCCTCGTTCCAGGGATCGAATCCGAGCCGTGCCAATGCCGAAAGAACGGTGACCATGTTGCCATTCCGGTCCTCTCCGACGCTGGCAAAGAGAAACGCGTCGAACGGGGTTCTGCCCCCACGAAGTTCATTCACTCTGGCCATGAAGCCGTTCCCTTTCCAGCAAGGCTGATGGAGCGCGTGTGACGGTCCGAACGCCTTGCACGCGGCAGGCTGCATCCCGGCCTGTCGCGCCTGGGACATCTTGTACTCCATCGTTGTTTCTGTCGGACTGATGTGGATCAGCGCAGCGGCGTCATGGCACATGCAAGGCGCCAGCGGTCGGCCTCGGCGGCAGCAGAGTCGAGTTGTGCCTGCGGGTCTCGCTGCCGGGCTTTCGAGTACAATGGATCAAGCGTCAATCGGCGGCAGCCGCGAAAGTGTCGCAGGCCCGCAATGCGTCTGCACCATATGCGGCGGCTGGTCCGCCGCCCATGTAGAGCGCCAGGCCTCGAGAACTTCACCCTCGTGATCGACGGCGCGCCAGAGGGAATGCATCTCGCCGCCGATCTTCACGTAGACCTCGTCCAGGTGCCATCGCCACTGGCGAAACCCGCGCAGGAACTGGGCCCGTTTCCTGCGGATCTCGCCGGCGAACATCGGCCCGAACCTGTTCCACCAGAACCGCACCGTCTCGTGGCTGATGTCGATGCCTCGCTCATGCAGCAGGTCTTCGACGTTCCTTAAGGAAAGCGGAAACCGGACGTGCATCATGACCGCGAGGCGGATGACCTCGGGCGATGTCATGAAATAGCGGAAGGGGCTGGGCATCCGGGGAGGCCAGGGATGCCGCCCGGCGGGTTCAACGCTTTTCCTTTGACAAGCCCCGCCGTTCCCCGCGCGCGCTCTCAGTCCCCGGAGGCGGTCCTGAGATGGCGGAGACCCTCGCTGAGGCCGCCCGCCAGCAGCCCGATGTCGTAGGAGTAGGAGACCATCCGGAAGCCTTTGGACATCCAGTGCCGGCCTATCTCGACGGTCGGCGCCATGCAGGCCGCGAACTTGCCGTGCCGTTTGCAGGCCGCGAGCAGGGCGTCCACCGCCGCCTCGATCCGCGCATGGTCCGTCTGACCCGGAATGCCCATCGACAGTGACAGGTCGAACTGCCCGAGGTGCGCGCCGTGCACCCCGTCGACCGCCAGGATCTCGTCGACATTGGCGACGCCCTTCTCGGTCTCGATCATGGCCAGCACGATGGTCCGGTCCTCCGCCACCCGCATCTTTTCCGCGATGTCGCCGGCGGCATAGTCGTCGTGCGCGCCGCCGAACATGGCGCCGCGGACGCCCTTCGGCGGGTAGCGGGTCCAGGAGACGAGCTCGGCGGCTTCCTCCGCGCTCTCGACCATCGGGAACATCAGGCCCATCGCTCCCAGATCCAGCAGGCGCGCGGCGAACTGATACTGCTTGCCGGGCGGGCGCACGATCGGCACGAGGTCCAGCCCACGCGCATAGGCGAACTGGCGTTTCATCTCCTCCACCGAGATCCCGCTGTGCTCCATGTCGTAGAGCGCGTATTCGGCGCCCGCGGCCGAGAGGATGGCGGGCAGGCCGGGCGCCACAAGCTCGAACACCATGGTCCCGAACGCGGCCTCGCCGCGCTGGAGCTTTTCCTTGACCGGATTGGTGCGCATCAGCGTGCGCCCTCCTTCGCGGCTTCCGCCTTGCGGAAGCGATGCAGGCAATCCTCGTCGAGCGGCACGATGGGCGAGAAGTCGCGCGCCGCGAGATACTCCGGCCGGGCGAAGGTCTCTCCGCGATTGTCGACCGTGCAGACATTGAGATAGAGGATCACCCGGCGCAGCGGCGTGATGTTCACCGTGGAGCCGTGTACCACGTTCATATTCATGAACAGCACCGAACCCGCGGGTCCGGTGATCGCCTCCAGCCCGTTCTCGCGGATCAGCGCGTCGAGCGTCTCCAGCGGGATGTCGTAGCGGTACTTCGCCGCGGCGTCGTGATCCTCGGCCTCGGTATTGACGCGCGCCTCCTGCACGATGCCTGCGTGCTGCGTATGCGGCACGAGCATCAGCGGCGCGTTGCAGGCCGTCACCTCGTCGAGCAGGATCGAGATCATCAGGCCCTTCGGCTCCGGCACGCCATCGACCCTGTGATAGGTGCCGAAGTCCTGATGCCAGTCGACGATGGCGCCGCCCATCTGCTTCACGTTCACGCGCGACTGGTGCACGTAGATGTGGTTGCCGAGGATCTGCTCGGCGAGCTTTACCAGGCGCGGGTGGCGGGAGAGGGCGCGGAAGCGCTCGTCGATCAGGTGCATGCCATAGACGACGTGCGGCTCGCCGTTCTTCTCGCGCTTGACCTCGGGCCCGTCGCGCTGGCCGACCTCGCGCACCGCCTCGTCGAGCACGGCAAGCTCCTCGGCATCGAGCAGGTTGGGGACCAGCACATAGCCCTTGTCGTTGTATTCCGCGATCTGTTCAGGGGTGAGTTGCATGGGTCTTGTCCTTTCACTTGAGAGGGCGCGCGCCGCCAGCCATCAGCCCACCAGCCACAGCGCCAGCGGCGGCCAGAACAGCAGCACGCCGAGCGCGACGATCTGGAGGGCGATGAACGGCATCATCGCGGCGAAGATTTCCTGCAGCGTGACGTCGGGCGGGGCCACGCTCTTCAGGAAGAAGGCCGCCGGTCCGAACGGCGGGCTGAGATAGGCGATCTGGACGTTCAGGCAGAACAGCACCCCGAACCACACGGGGTCGAAGCCCAGCTCGTTCACCAGCGGCACGAAGATCGGCATGGTCAGCAAGCAGATGCCGATCCAGTCCATCACCGTGCCGAGCACAAAGACGATCAGCATCATCACCATGATGATGCCGAGCGGGCTGAGCGGCAGACCCGCCATGAGGCCCGCCACGAACTTCGTCCCGCCGATCAGGCCGTAGACGCCGATCAGCGCGCTTGCACCGAAGGTCAGCCACAGGATGGTGCCGCAGATCCGCATGGTCTGGCGCAGCACGGCGACCATCAGTTCGACCGTCAACGCATTGCGCACAGCCGCGCAGATCATGGCCCCCGCAACGCCAACGGCGGCCGCTTCGCTGACCGAGGCAACGCCGCCATAGATGCTGCCGAGGACAAGGGCGGCGACGCCCACCGGCAGAACCAGGCCGCGCAGCAGCGCGATCTTTTCCGCGAGGCTGAGGTTCTGCCCCTCGTTCGAGACGGGCCCAAGCTCCGGGTTCAGCCAGCAGCGGACCCAGATATAGGCGAGATAGAGCGCGGCCAGCAGCAGGCCGGGCCCGATCGAGGCGAGGAAGAGATCGCCGATCGACACGCTGGCCGTCAGGCCGAAGATGATGAGCACGAGCGAAGGCGGGATCATCGTGCCAAGCGCCCCGCCCGCGCAGATCGTGCCGATCGCCAGCTTGCGGTCGTAGTTCAGTCGGAACATCTGCGGCAGCGCCACCATGCCGAGCAGCATGATCTCGCCGCCGACGATGCCTGTCATCGCCGCCATGATGACCGCCGCGATCATGGTCTGAAGGGCGACCCCGCCGCGCAGCTTGCCCGACCAGACGTGCATCGCGTCGTAGAGGTCCCGCGCTACGCCCGCACGCTCGAGGATTCCGGCCATCATCACGAACATCGGCACCGAGACGAGGGCGTAATTGTCGACGGTGGAGTAGATCCGGCTCGCGATCAGCGGCAGCGCGTTGGGGCCGAAGGTCAGCAGGACCGTGACGACCGCGACCGACCCGGTCACGAAGACCAGGTGCACGCCCAGCATCATCAGCAGGACGATCGCCGCTCCCATGAGCAGTGTGATGGTGCCGATATCCATGTGGCGCCTACCGGTTCGGGCCGTTGCGGCACCAGTTGACCAGGATTTGCAGGACCATCGCCGCCGCCGTCAGTACGATCAGCGGCTTGAGGATCGCAGGGGTGGGGGAGTTGAAGGCCGTGCGGGTCCGGTGCCAGTTCGACAACGCCTCCCACGCGTGCGACCAGCCACCCCAGACGATGGCCAGCAGGAAGACCATCGCCAGCCCGATGTTGAGAAGCGCGACCGCCCGCCGCGCGGGACGCGGCAGGCGATCGCTGATGACGGTGACGCGGATGTGCTCCTCGCGCTCCAGGGCATAGAGGCCGGAGACCACGAAGCACGCCGCGCTGAGGAGCACGGTCAGTTCGTGGACCCAGACCGTCGGCGCGTTGAACGCATAACGCAGCACCACCTCGTAAACCGAGATGAGCACGGCGACGAGGAACAGGGGAGCCATCCACTCCCCGAGCGTTGCCGAGAAACGGCTCATTGGATCGCGCACGACCGGGTCCCCTGTTCACCGCGCCTGCGGGCGCCCACCCTCACCTCAGATCAGGCCGATCTGCTTGAGGAAGTCGGTCTGGCTGTCGACGATCTTGCGCGCCATGGGCGAGTCGGCGGCCAGTTCCTGCCAGACCTCGGAGGCCGTGGCACGGAAGCGGCGGCGGTCTTCCTGCGGCCAGTCGATCAGCGTCAGGCCCATGCCCCCGGCCGACTGCGCAACCTTCTGATCCTCGATCATCAGGCGCTGATACATGTCGCGCCCGAAGTCGCGCGTGGCCACCGTCAGGATTTCCTTCAGGTCGTCCGGCAGCGCGTTCCAGCGGTCCATGTTGACGACGATGTCGGTCGCCGGCATCGAGTGGAACCCGGGATAGAGCGCGTAGGGCGCGACCTTCTGGAAGCCGAGGTCGGTGTTCATCGACAGCGTGCCCCAGTCGGTCGCGTCGAGCACGCCGCGCTCCAGCGAGGTGTAGACCTCCCCGCCGGGAATGCTGACCGGCGCGCCGCCGAAGCGTTCCAGGATCTTGCTCACCGCACCGGCGGGTGCGCGCATCTTCACGCCCTTCAGGTCCGCGGTGCCGTTGATCGGAACCTTGCTCGGGATCGACTCCATGCCATGCCAGACCAGGCCGACGTGATAGGTGCCGTGCGCGGCGTAAAGCTCCCGCGCCAGTTCCTTGCCGCCGCCGTACTCGTACCAGGCCTGCATCTGGTCGGGCCGCTCGTAGGCCCCGGCGAGGTCGCCCAGCATGACGAAGGCGATGTCCTTCTGCGCGACATAGCCGCCGCCGCCGTTCTGGCCGTCGAGGATGCCGGTCTGCACCGCATCGTAAAGCTCCATCGCACCGACGACGGAACCGCCCGCCAGCGGCTCGATGGTCAGGCGGCCGCCGCTCATCTTCGCGACGTTCGTGCAAAAGTCGGAGAAGATCTTCATGTTGATCGACCCGGCCGCCCACAATGTCTGGAACCGCCAGGAGAAAGTTTCCTGCGCTCGGGCCGTTCCCGCTCCGAGGCCGAGTGCCACCGGCGCGGCGGCGCCCGCAAGCATGAACGTGCGACGATTGGTCGTAACGTCTCCGTTGGACATCTGCTTTACCCTCCCACCGATTGTTTTTTCTGTCTTGAGCCGGGTCTGCCGGTTCCGGATGAACCAAAGTTCACTCTAGAGGGAAGGCGGCTTGGCTGGCATCCCCCGAATGGGTGAGCTTTTTCTGTATTGGCGTTGTCAGGGACGCCCCCTTCCTGCATCCTCGATTGTCCACTCTGGACGGAGGGGCAGGCGCGATGCAGCCACCGGATCAGCTGGTCGAGCATATCTACGACGCCAGTGTCATTCGGGACGGCTGGCCGCGCGTCGTCGCGGGCATTGCCAGTTTCTGCTGCGCCAGCAGCGCACTCGTTCTCGTCAACGACGGTGAGACCGGGCAATTGTCCTTCGCCGACGAGTTCGGCGTCAGCCCTGACTATCGCACCGCCTATCTTGCGGACCTGAGACGCGACGACCTTCGGCTCGACGACCTCGTCCGCCATCCCGTCGGGACCGTGCGCACGGACACGATGATCCGGCACTACGGCGCCTACACCCGCAGTCGAGCCTACAGGGAACTGTACAGCAAGCTCGGGACCGAACACGCGCTCGGCGCCTTCCTCTATTCCGACGGGCGGCGCGCTGTGGGGCTGCGGGTCTTCCGGTCCCACCGGGACGGCCCATTCGGAAAGATGGAAATCCGCCGCTACCGCAGCCTACTCCCCCATCTGAGACGGGCCTTCCGCCTACGCGGCCTGCGCGAGGCGGAGCACGAGGGGTTCGCCGGTGCCCAGAAGGCTGTCGATCTTCTGTCGTGGGGCGTGTTCTTGGTCGATCCGAAGGGGCGGGTGACGACCCTGAACCGATGTGCCGCGCGTCTGTCCGCGCAGGCCGGTTGGGATATCGAACGGACGCTCGTCCACCTGGGAGGGCAGGCGCTGGCGACGTGGAAGGTCGACGGGCAAACGCGCTTCGTGGCTGCGGTTCCAGGCCGTACGGGCGCGGGCGCGCAGGACGATGCGCTTCACCTGAGCTTGCAGGTCGCCGCACCGGAAACCTCGTCCCTCGACGACGGCACGCCCTTCGCTGTCGCATTCGTGGCCGAACCTGGCGGGCGCGGGCGGGCGTGCGCCGATGGTCTGCGCGCGCTGCACGCGCTGACGCCCTCCGAGGCGGCGGTGACCGAGCAGCTCATCGATGGCTGGCGCCTCTCCGTGGCGGCGGAGCGCCTCGGCATCTCTCATGAAACGGCGCGGAGCCATCTGCGCAGCGTCTTCAACAAGACTGGCATTTCACGCCAGGCCGACCTTGTCCGCGAGGCTTTGCGCGGGCCCGCGCTCGAAGGCGATGCCGCGTCCCGTCCGGCCGCGGCCCTGGGGCCTATCCCGCGGCGCGGATGAGCGGGGCCGGGGCCGCGCCTTCGCCTCAGCCGCAGCGGAAGCGCTGGTGCACTCAGACAAAAGCTAACCAGTCGCAGTTTGCGCAGGGCAAGGGCCTGTCAGGCTACGCCGAGTTGACGCCACGTGTTGAGGGCGGCGGTTCGGCTTTCCTTGAAACTGTCCCTTCCCCGACGGGACAACACGCTTTGATCGGAGAGTGCCGTCGCAAGATGGTGTATCTTGCACGCCTTGGAATTCATCGGGGAGCCCGTCATGTCTCTAAAGGTCATCGGGTCCGGCTTCGGACGGACAGGCACGATGTCGACGAAGCTGGCGCTAGAGCAGTTGGGGTTCGGCCCTTGCCACCACATGGTCGAGGTAATGGAAAACCCGGCCCAGCCGGCCCACTGGAAGGCGATAGCCGCGGGCGAACCCGTAGACTGGACCGCCGTGTTTGAGGGATACCGGGCGCAGGTCGATTGGCCGGGCGCCGCCGTCTGGCAACAGACCATGACCGCCTTTCCCGATGCCAAGGTGGTACACACCGAGCGTCCTGACGAGGACTGGTGGAACAGCTTCAGCGTGACCATCAGCAAGTTTTTTGCCCGGGCACCCGACATGGACCTGCCGCCGCATATCGCAGACATTTTCGCTACGATGTCGGGATGGTTCCTCAAGGACACCTTTGCGGATCATACCGACCGCGCGTGCGCCATCGCTGCCTATCGGGACAACAATCGGAGGGTTCGCGAGCTTGTTCCGCCGGACCGGTTGTTGGTGTTCCGGGTGGCCGATGGCTGGGAGCCGCTCTGCCGGTTCCTGGACGTTCCTGTTCCGGATACTCCCTTCCCGCGAAGCAACCCCAGGGATGAATTCTGGGCTCATTTCGGTGGCGAGCCGGGGTGACGAGCGGACACCGCTGCTGCGGCGCGTCGGGGATCCGAACGGAGCGGCACGACAGCGCTGCGCGAGGGCTATCCAATGGATGCTGAGCGCATGCCGCGGAGACTGACCACGATCCTCGCCGCCGATGTGGTCGGATACTCACGCCTCGTGCGCGTTGATGAGGAGGGAACACTGGCCGTCCTGCGGTCCCTGCGGGACGAGATCGTCGGTCCCGCAATCGCCGCGCGCGGCGGACGCATCTTCAAGCTTATGGGCGATGGGATCCTGGCCGAGTTTCCCAGCGTCGTCGAAGCCGTCTGCGCGGCGTCCGAGGTTCAGGACGCGCTCACCGAGCATCAGAAGGGCGTCGATGAAGCGCGGCGGATCAGGCTCCGGATCGGGGTCAACCTGGGCGATGTCGTGGTCGATGGAGATGACCTGCAGGGCGACGGCGTGAACATTGCCGCCCGGCTCGAGGGGATCGCCGAAGCAGGTGGCATCTGCGTTTCAGCCTCGGTCCACGATCTCGTCGGCGGACGGGTTCCGCTGCATTTCGAGGATCTGGGCGAGCAGGCGTTGAAGAATATCGAACGGCCGTTGCGCGTGTGGAAGGCAGTGAGCGTGTCCGCTGCCCCGGACAGGCAGGGCGCAACCTCGCCGGGGCCGCGGCAGGGGCCATCGATCGCGGTGGTCCCGTTTGCCAATGTCAGTGGCGACCCCGAACAGGACTATTTCGCCGACGGCGTTGTGGACGAAATCATCACGAGCCTCGGGCGTATGCGCTGGTTGACGGTGATCGCACGTAGTTCGACCTTCATCTACAAGGGGAGGTCGCCGAGCGTACAGGAGGTCAGCCGCGATCTCTCCGTGCGTTACGTTGTTGAAGGCAGCGTCCGCAAGGCTGGCCCCCAAGTGCGCATCATTGCTCAGCTCGTCGAAGCCGAGAGTGGCGCGCAGCTTTGGGCGGAGCGGTTCACCGGAGCCCTCGATGACATCTTCGATCTGCAGGACCGGATCACCGCGGGGGTGGTCGCGGCGATCGAACCTTCGGTGCGGCAGGCGGAGATCCAGCGCGCCAAGCGCAAGCGCCAGGACAATCTTGACGCCTATGATCTCTATCTCAGAGCGCTCGATTATTCCTTTCGCTTCTCGCCAGACGCACGGGCCGAAGCTCTGCGCTTGCTGGATGAAGCAATAAAGCTGGATCCCGGCTATGCGGAGGCGCACGGCGTTGCGGCATTCTGCAGGCAGCAGCGATATCTCTGGGGCGGTCGGGACACGGCTGATCGCGAGGCGGCGTTGCGGCATGCCGATGCGGTGGCCAGGGCACAAACCGAAGATGCCACGTCACTTGCGTTCGCGGCCATGGCGCTGAGTGCGTTGAACGGCCTTCACGACAAGGCATTGGCGATGTTGGAGCGGGCGGTCGAATTGAACCCGAATTCCGCCGTCGCCTTCATCGTCCGCGCGGTGGTCGAGGCGATCCTCGGCCGGCGGGAGGAGAGCGCGGCGCATGCGGTAAGGGCCTTGCGCTTGAGCCCTTACGATCCGATGCGCCACATTGCCGAGGGCGCGCTGGCCGTTGCCAAGCTCGCTGCTGGAGAGCCGAATGCAGGTCTCGTGCATGCCCGGCGTGCGGTAGATGCCAACCCGATCTTCACGCCGGCATTGACGGCGCTCGCGCTTTGCCTGGTGGAAGTTGGCCGGGTGGAAGAGGCACGTGAGGCGATCGGAAACATCATGGAGATTGCCCCGGACACCTGCATCGGGAACCTGCAAGAACGGTTTCTTTTGGCCAACGCGATCGGCTTCGAGCGTGTTGCCGCCGCGATGCGAGCGGCGGGGATGCCGCAGTAGTTCGGGCGGAGAAGTCATGTGTCGGGGCCTTGTGGATGCAATGATTGAATTGAGCATCGACTGATCGCGCTTCGGTCCTATGCCCGGCCTGTTGACGTGGCGCGCATGGTCGCTGGCCCTGCAGCGGTCTGCCCGGTGGCTTCATTTGCTCGCCATCGGTTGAAGGCGGAGGACTTGCACGGTTCGATTCAGAGCACAGCCTTGATCCAAAGTTGCGAGAGCAGGCCCGCGACCTCTTCCGGCTTTTGCTTCTTCTGGGGCAGTCCCTCGTCTTCCAAACTGGCTCGAAAGCCTACTTCAGGGAGGACCACTTTTCAGAGGGCAGACCATTCCTCGCTTGGATACCATACCCAGGCAGCCTTCGTCGGAACCCTCGCCGCAGAGCTTGACGCCCTGTTCGGGAGCCTCGCGCGGCAGGCGGCCGGCGAATAGCCTTGCGCGCTTTCGCGGTTCACCACGTCTCGATTGCTGGCCGGATATCCATCTCGTGGGTCCAGGCGGTCCGCGGCTGGCAGTGCAGGTGCCAGTAAGCCTCGGCGATCGCCTCCGGATCGATGAACGCAGCCCTGCCGTGGCGCGCGTACCGGTCGGGCTGGCGCACGTGCGCGGCCTCGCTGTCGATACCGCCGTCGACGACCAGGTGGGCGACATGGATGCCCTCGGGCCCCAGTTCCCGCGCCATGGACTGCGCGAGAGCGCGCAGGGCGTGCTTGGCCCCGGCAAAGGCGGCGAAACCGGACCCGCCCCGCATGCTGGCGGTCGCCCCGGTCATCAGGATCGTGCCCCGGCCGCGCGGGACCATGACCCGCGCCGCCTCCCTGCAAACCAGGAAACCCGCGAGCGCGCTCATCTCCCATACCTTGAAATACTTCTCGCGGGTCATCTCCCGGATCGGGATGCGCACATTGCCGCCGACGTTGAAGACGCAGACCCCGACCGGCCCGATACTCCCCTCGATCTCCGCGAACAGCCGGACCACCTGTTCCTCGTCGCGCGCGTCGAGCGCATGACCGTGCGCGGCATGGCCCTGCGCCTTCAGGCCGTCGATCAGGGGGAGCAGCTTATCGCCGTTCCGCCGGGCAGCGCAGATCGTGAAGCCTTCGCGCGCAAACCGGTGGGCGACGGCGGCGCCGGTGCCGTCGCCGGCACCGACAATCAGACAGACGTCGGACATGGTGCGGCGCTCTCCCTGCACGGGGGCATCAGGCCCGGGCGCTCGGCCGGGACGTGACACGCGACCACCACGCGGCGAGGTTCGGCATATCCTCCGGGATCGGTACCTTGCAGGCCTTGGCGACGAGGAGCGCGCACTGCGCGGTGATGTCGGCCACCGTATAGGTGTCGCCCGCCACGAACTCCCGCTCCGCAAGCTCGCCGTCGAGCCACCGCATGCGGTCGAGCAGGATGTTCCGGCTCCATTCGCCGAAGTCCTTGAACTGCGTCTGCCGCCCGATCCAGAAGGGATGGGTGTGGCGGAACATGTTCGTCACGTGGACCAGGATCTCGTGCTCCATGCGCCGGTTCCACATCTCGACCTGCGCCTGCTCCAACGGGGTGCGCCCGAAGAGCGGCGGTTCGGGATGGAGAGATTCCAGGTACCGGCAGATCGCCACGGATTCCGTGAGCACCGTCCCGTCATCGAGGACGAGCACCGGCAGTTTGCCGAGCGGATTGAGCTTGAGAAACTCCGGCGTCGCATTTTCGCCCGCGGCCATGTCGATAGGGACAATGGGGATGTCGATGCCCTTCTCCGCGAGGAAGATTCGGACCCGGCGGGGGTTCAGGCCGGCCTTGAGATCGTAAAGCTTCATGGCGTTTCCTCAGAAGTTGCGGTTGCGGAGATTGCGGAGGCCTGAAGAGGTGACAGGGCGACCACCTGACGTGAACTCGTGGTCGCGATGTGAAAGGATATCGCATCTCACCGTTCGTGCTGACAGGATACAGCTCGACCTGGGTCGGCATGGCGGTCGCTCCGCGAAGAGCGCAACCAGGCAATACAGCATCACCCTGATCCAGGCCCATGCCATAGGCGTCGAACACGCAGGCGCGGATGCCGGTCAGCATGGGTTCAGCTCCTCGTGCCGCGGATGGGATACTGCCGCTCCTGGATCAGCTTGGCGCCCCGCAGCAGGCCCGCGAGATCGGGCCGTGCGAAGGGCGCGTTCGAGATGTCGACGACCTGCAGCCGCCCCTCGGGATTGATCAGGAACACGCCCGGCTCGGCAAACGGCCGGTCGGTCTCCTGCGGGCTGCGCGGATCGCTGACATAGAGGCCGAGGTCGTGCATCTGCGCCTCCGACAGATCGTGGCCAATGGGGAAGCGCCAGCCGTGCTCGGCCCGGTCCGCCTCGGCCCGGTCGGCCGGGTCGGCGGAGACGGCCATCACCGCGACGCCCGCCGCGGCGAAGTCGTCCATCAGCTCGTCGAGGGTCTTCAGATACCCCTTGCACAGCGGGCAGTGCCTGCCGCGGTAGACGACGAGCAGCCGCCAGCCCTCCATGCCCGCGGGCGAAAGGTCGCCGCCGCCGAGTTTCGGAATGCGGATGTCTGGAAAGGCCGTGCCGGCCGCGAGCTTCGATGCCTGCGTCATGGGGTGTCTCCGTTCGATCGGGATCGTGGATTGCAGGTGTCCTGGGCGCCGGGCGGCAGCAGCGAAAGCGCCTGCCGGGCAACGCCCTCAAGCAGGGCCCGGTCCGGGGAGCCGCGCGCCATCACGCGCAGGCCCAGGACAGTCGAGACGAGCAGCCGTGCGAGATCGTCTGCGTCGCGTTGCGGACCGATGCTGCCGTCCGCCTGTCCGCGGCGGATGCACCGGGCGAAGAACGCCTCGAGCTCCCGCAGCCATTGCGCGACCGTCCCAGCAAACGCCGCCTCGTGCGGGGCAAGCTCGATCGCGGTGTTGACCAGCAGGCAGCCGCGGCGATCCTCCAGCGACCGCTCGACGATGCCGAAGAGGAAGTCGGAAATCGCGTCCAGCGGCGCGCGGTCCTCGCAGTCCGCCATCCGCGCCCGCATCGTACCGTCGAGATAGCGCTGCAGGCACCGGGCGAAGAGCGCCTGCTTGTCCCCGAAGGCGTTGTAGAAGCTGGCGGACCCCAGCCCCATCGCCGCCTCCAGGTCGCGCACTGTGGTGCCCGCGTAGCCGTGCGACCAGAAGCGGCTCACCGCCGCGTCAAGTGCTACATCCTCGTCGAAAGCTCTCGGACGTCCCATGGGTTCCGCCGCATCCGCTGCCGCGCCCGCGTGTTCTTAGGTGCGAGCTTGTTTTATACCGAATGATACAAAATAGAATTAACGATGCAAGCGATGGCTTGGCTCGCATAAGTGTTTCTCGTTTCAGCCAATAGGCCTCATCGCCTGTTGGCTCTGCATTGACTAAGCCTTTGGCCATCTCGGCCGTGGTAGGCGTGTTGCGGCTGCGCTGGCGGGAGGAACACTTCCGGTCGGAATGGTGGCTGTCCGGAGGCAACGTCGCTGCTCAAGAGTTCGTGGCGTCTCGCCAAGCAACCAAACCACTCCCCCGCACCTTGCCAGGGAATGCGCGGTCCGTGATCATGGTCCCTCCGCCCGCCCGGTTTTCTTCGTTCGCATCGTTTGAAGGCGGGGGCCTTGCCGGGCGCAGGACATCGCGGGCGGGCAGGGTAGGGACGTCGGGCGCAAGCGCGCAACGTGCGCGCGCCGCAGGCTGCGTCTGACCGGGGAGGGTGGCGGCCTAGACCTCCGGCGGACCCGACCTGAAAGGCGCCAGCGCGCGCGCGACCATGTCGTGGGTCGGTGCGCTCAGACCGAACGTGGGCGCGAGCCGGGCCACGGCCCCGCTCAGATACTCGACCTCGATCGGCTTACCCCTGTTCAGGTCGTCGAGCATGGACGAGCGCATGCCGGGCGGCGCGTTGTCGAAGAAGTCTAGCACGCCCTGGCCGAGCATCCCTGACAGGCCCGGGCACGCCTTTTGCCCGACGGCGAGCGTTTCCTCGATGGCCCGGCGGAGCAATTCCCGGCACTCCGGGTTGGACCGGACCGGCCCGATGGGCAGCCGGGTCAACGTGGTCAGCGCGCTGAAGGCACTCAGGGCGACGAACTTCTCCCAGATTTTCACCTCGATATCGGAGACCAGCGTCGCCTCGATTCCTGCTGCCTCAAGAAGCCCGAGCAGCTTGGTACAGCGGTCGGTTTGAGCCCCCCCGAACTCACCAAACGTCAGCTTTGCGAAGGGCGCGGAATGGCGGACCACGCCCGGCTCCCGCACGTCGGCGGGGATAAGTGCGGTACCGCCGATCACGTGCTCGGCCCCCACGTCCTCGCCGATCCACGTCCACGCCTCGACACCGTTCTGCAGCGAGAGAACTCCGGTCGACGGCCCGATCAGGGGCGCGATCGCGCGCGCCGCCGTCCGGGTGTCCTGAAGCTTGACGAGAAACAGCACGATGTCGACGGGCCCGACCTCGGCCGGGTCTCCCGTCGCCATGACCTTCGCGAGGTGCAGGTCGCCGAGCGGGCTTTCGATGCGCAGCCCATTGCGCTGCATGGCCTCCAGATGTGCCCCCCGGGCGATAAAGGTCACATCGGCGCCGCTTGCCTGGAGGCGTCCGCCGAAATAGCCGCCGAGCGCCCCCGCCCCCATTACCGCGATTCTCATGCCGCTCTCCTCCTGGTAGATGCGCCACTTCCCGGACCCGCGCCGTCGCGCGCACCCCTTCCAACCCTGCTTTCCGCGCTCCCCGGATCGGGAACAGAGCGGGATGGTCAGACCTCCGCCTCGGCTGTGATTTCCTGCCGCAGCAGGGCATGGCACGCAGCCTCGATCCGGTTCGCCGCGCCGAGCCGGCGGGCAGCGCGGGACACATGGAGGTCGACCGTTCTGGGCGCGATGCCGAGCTGGCGGCCGATCTGCTTGCTCGACATGCCCCGCGCAACCAGGGTCAGGCATTCCCGCTCGCGGCGCGACAGGGGCTTGCGCGGTTCCGGCGGCACGGCGCCGCCCGCCCTTCGCCACGCCGCATGGTGGAAGAGATAGGCCGCAGGCGCGAGGTGGTCCCGGACCAGGGCCGCCCACTCGGAAAATTCGTCCGGGCTGCCGAACCCGATGACGCTCAGGGCGCCGTAGCGGCCATCGACCGGATCGTGGAGCGGAACCGAAATCGCTCTCGATATGCCTTCCTCGCGCAAATGGGTCCACGTCAGTGCATCGCCGTGAGAGAAATCGCGACCAGGGACAAGCGCCTCCCACGATACCGGTGCAATCGATCGTCGGATGGCGGCACGGACCGGGTCACGGCCCCGCAGTTCCGGCCGCGCCACATAACCCTGCCACCAGCGGCCGGCGCGGGGGCCGTGAAGAACCAAGGACGCCCTTGGCGCGTTTGCGTCGCCGGGCCCCTCCATCGTGGGGGCGCCGAACGCATAGAAGAGATCCGCATTGTCAGGAAGGCCCAGAACCGCCGCGAGGCGCGAGAACAACCCCGCCTGCGTGTCCGCAGGTCCCAGCGCATCGAGCAGGTCCGATCCCCGCATCCCCAGTCCCTCCGACGCCATATTAGCGAATTTTGACAGATTGGCACCGATGCATGCGTCGAAAATGCTGTGGAAAGGCGGTATAGGGAGGGGCGGATGACCGTATTCGAGAAATTGATCGCAGGCGAAGTTCCCTGCGCGAAGGTCTTCGAGGACAGCGAGGTCTTTGCATTCATGGATGCCGGGCAGGTCAATCCCGGGCACGTGGTCGTCGCACTCAAACGCCCGGCGGAAACGATCCTCGACATGACCGAGGAGGAGGCTGCGGCTCTGTTCCGCGCAGCCCATCGGATTGCGCGCGCCGTCGACGAGGCATTCACGCCTTCGGGTATCACGATCCTGCAGGCGAACAGGCCGGCGGGCTGGCAGACGGTCCCCCATGTCCACCTGCACGTGCTGCCACGGCACGAGGACGATGGCGTGACGCTTGGATGGCCGCGCAAGAACCCGGATCTGGACCAATTGCGTACGCTTGCGGCGCGGCTTCGGGTCCAGGCGTGAGGTGATTGCACCGCAGGCTACCCCCTAGGGGGTGTCCATCCGTCTGTGGGTAGCCCCGCCTGCGCCAGTCCCGCAAACAGGAGCAGCCGGAAGTCTGGATCCCGGAAGCGCGTTTCCTCGGCAAAGCGGGCAACTGTGAGTGCCGGGTGACGAGCGCGCAAATCTGCCACGACGTCTTCGGCTGCGTGCTGGTCGCCCACCGCAATCAATGCCGGCGCCAGGACGCGGTGACACACCGTAAAGTTCGGATTGGCAGACCGGGCGCGCTTGGCATGTTCCACAGCTTCGGCGGGACGTCCGAGACCAAGCTGGGAAAAGGCAAGACCGGTTAGCGCGCGGAACGCGAATTCATCGATGGGGCTCAGCTCCATCGATTGCTCGAAATGGTCCAGGGCCTCTCCCGGGCGGCCTGCGTAGAGTTGCAGCCAGCCTGCAAAGTCATGGATGCGCGCGGCATTCGGATTGAGTGCCAACGCGTCCCGCAAGTGCGCGAGCCCAAGATCCGGATCACGCCGCAGGAAACCGAGAGCGTAGCCGCCCGTCGACAGCGCCTCGCTGTCGTGTGGCCCCGCAGCGATGGCACGCTCTGCATGGTGTATACCTGCCTCGTGATCGACGCCCTGCCCCTGGGGCAGGCGTAGCGTCATCAGCCATGCGACGAGTCCATGGGCTGCTGCATGCTCAGGATTGCAGCGCAAGGCGGCCTCCAGCAAAGCGAAGGCGCGCTCGTGGTCCGCTGGCGTCATGCTGCGGATCAGCGGTTGGGCCTGCAGGTAGAAATCATAGGCCGTCGGCGTGCCGTGTCTCGCCGCGCTACGCTGTATTTCGACCCGACGCAACCTTGGCTCGACCTGGCCGATGACGCTGCGCGCGATGTTGTCCTGAAGGTCGAAGATTTCCTCAAGAGAACCGGCGAAGCGCTCGGACCAGATCTGACGTCCCGTTGCCGCTTCCACGAGGCGGACCGTCACGCGCAGACGGGGACCGGCCTTTTGCAAGTTCCCGTCCACCAGATACCGCACGCCAAGCTTTCGACCGATCTCCGAGGGGGCGAGACCCCGCAGCGTCTCCGCGAAGGAGGCGGTCTCCGAAGTCACGAAGAACCAGGGGACCTGACCGAGCGTCGTGACAAGCTGGTCCGCGATGCCTTCGCCCAGATACCTGTCTGCGGGGTCAGGGGAGCGCGTTGCGAAGGGCAGGACAGCAACGGAAGCGCCCTCGCGGCGGTCTACTGCAGGGGGCGGAGCATGTACGGGGTCTGTAGGTCCCCCCTCGCCCGCAAGATCAGTGTCGGAGAACGCAGAAACCCACACCTCGACCGGCCGCTCGATGTTCTTCAGCTCCCGTATCCCGAGCGAGGTCAAATGGATATCCGACTTCCCGCGGATCTGAGAGGCAAAGTCGCCCGAAACGGCGATACCGCCCGCCGGGGCAATCGATTCAAGTCGAGCCGCTACGTTCACGCCATCTCCCAGCAGATCCTCCCCCTCGACCAGCACGTCTCCCACGTGCAGGCCGATCCTGAAGGACAGCGGCTTTGGCGTTTCGGGCATCAACCCCCGGGTTTGCCATGCCTGGGCGCACGCGACCGCATTGATCGCGCTACCGAACTCGACGAGAAAGCCGTCCCCCATTGTCTTGAAGAGCCGTCCGCGGTAACGCGCAATCAGTGGTTTCAGCACGTCATCAGTCAATCGCAGGACAAGGCGTACGGTGCCAACCTCGTCACGTGCGACAAGTCGACTGAATCCGACGATATCCGCGCACAGGATCGCCGCAAGGCGTCTTTCCATGTCTTGGTACCGTGCAGGACGGCGGCAGACCTGAGCACAAGATCCTCTGCCGCTTGAGGTTTGGTGTCTATCGATCAGATCATATCCTCAGGGACATACTGCACCCAGCCCCTTTCTCGTTCTGATCGTGACGATGCTGTCAGAGGAAAAGCGTTGAGCCTGCCGGGCGGCATCCCTAGCCTCGGTGGATGCCCAGCCCCTTCCTGTATTTCAGGACGTCGCCCAAGCCTCATCGCGAGGTCGGTGATCGCCTAAGTATACGTTGGTCATGAAGGTCGGGCCTGGGCCACATGGTCAAATCTAGCGTCGCACTTTCCGAGCACTCGAGACTGTCTTCGCGCGGCTCATGGGTTGACATGATTCTTGGCTAATGGCTCAATTTTTAAAGAGATCGCGGCCTCCGGCGCCGCAAACTGGTCTATGCGCGCCAAAAGAGGGGGTAAGCGATGGGAGTTATCCATTCTCTTAAAGCGCTCTCCCAGATATCCTTTTGCGATTTTCGGACATTGCCGTTCCTTTTTGCCTGCCTGTTCTCACTTGCGGGTGCGGGTTCTGCTGCGTCGGAGACGCCTCCGCGCATCCAGCCGCAGTTTGGGGGCATAGGCGTCCAGTCAGACTTGGCCTGCTATTTTGCGGGCCGATGGGTGACGACAGGCCTCGGGACTGCGGTGATCCGGGTCGATGGCCGCCAATTGTCCGGCGTCATGTCCCAGTTCGACGACAGCCTCGCCCAGAACCTCTATCGCATGGAGTTTCGGGCGAATATCGACCCGACGGGCCGACAGGCGAAGGGTGAGCACAGCTACAGCTTCATGACCGGAGCCGGCTTTTCCTATTCCGGATCGATCACACTCACGCTCTCCCCCGACCTGTCCCGGCTGAGCATCGTGTTCACCAATCCGATCCCGATCGAGGACTCCTTCCTCAAGGTGCTCAGCGGAGAATGCCGATGAGAGGATGGCCTTTCCTTCCAGTGGCCTGGTTCGGCGTGGCGCTCACGCTTGCCGGTTGCGGGGCGACCGTTTCGCCCGAGCTGGTCATGTCCCAGCGCAACTTTCAGGCATCGATGGAGAACGCCGCGCGGGACGTTCGCTCGCAAGACTGGGATGGCGCGATCGCGGCAGCCCGTGCCGCGAAGAATACCTTGCCGGTGCAAGGAAGCACCGCAGGGGAAGATGGAAATTTCGCCTATTCGGCCTTTCAAGCCGACGCTCTTGTCGCTTGGGCGATGTTGGCATCAGGTGACACGCAGGCTGCAGAAATCGCCTATCGAAATGTCTTCGATGGAATCCGGAATTTCGAGAACCAACGGGAAGCGCGGTTCCGCGACAAGGTATCTTCGGCCCGCATCTGGGAGGCATTCGGTAGCGCGCTGATGGCTGCCGGGGCGGCATACGATTCGGGCCTCCGAGGCGGAGACGTCTTCCAGCCATCGCTTTATGCGGCCAACAAGACCCTGGCCGCAAACCTCCCCGAGGGGCTCTCTGCGCGGGTCGTCGAGCAAACGGGCATCGACCCGGACGGTATCCGGATTACCCTCATGCCTGCATATGACCCGCTGACCAATATCGGTCGGCTTGTGAGTCCCGAAGGGACGTGCACCGCAAGTCTCGTCGGGCCTGCTCTTGCCTTGACGAACGCACATTGCGTCACGTCCTACCCCCGCCAAAGCAGGTCGGTTAGGGCAGGGCGCTGGCCCGCCAGCACAAGAGACATCCACATCTTGTTCGAAGGGCTTTACTTGCCGGACCGTGTCCGGGTCGTCGATGTCACGCTGAATGACGGAGCTTCCTGGCGCGTGCGTTACGATGGCGACTATTCAAACGACTGGGCCCTTCTGGAGTTGGACAGGCATCCTGCCGGCCGAGGTTGGTTCGGCACGGCCGACCTCTCCCGCAGCGAGGCGCACAGGATCTTCATTGCCGGCCATTCGGGCGATCTAAATGATGGCCGCTTCCTGACCGTTCATTGGGATTGTCTGGGCACCCTGAAGGGCGGGTCGCCGATTCTTCATCACAGCTGCGCCACGGCGCCGGGCAGTTCGGGAACACCTATCCTCCTCACACAAGGCGACAGGAAGCACCACTACATCGTGGCTCTGAACGCTTTCAAATACGAGGATGCGGGTGGCGGTGGTCCCAGAACCAGGCAATTTCAGGATGCAGTGAACAGCAAGCTTGCTGGTATCCGGGGCAGTTGACCCCATCACGGCGGCGGTCATGCTTCCGTAGCCGCCGGGTGCAGCCCGGTCTGCCGGGACGGTTTCACTCCTGACGCCCTGAAGTGGAGTGCTTCATGAAGACACTGACATTCGCTTTGTTTCTGTCCGGTCTGATGTTCGCAGCGGTGCAACCGGCAGAAGGACGTCAGCCGGGTGACTGCGCAGCCGCAGGAGAAGCCAGCACGTGCCTGCTCGCGTCGGCTGAGGCATTGTTGCCCGAAATCGAACCCGTCCAGCGCGCCGGCATTGCGATCGAGATTGCGCGGGTGAGGGAGCAGGGAGGAGGGCAATCCCTTCTGAGGCTGGCAGAAGAGGCGCTGGCCGTCGCCGACCGGAACCCGGACAATTGGCGCAGCAGCCAGTTGATCGCGACGGCTGCGTCGATCGTCTCGGAGATGGGCAATCACGACCGGGCTGCGACGATTATCGCCGAACGGTACAGGGGCGACTTGGGGCCCCTAGGGTCCATCCTCCAGAAGATCGCCGGTCGGAGCCCGCAGGACGCACGGCGCCTCGCAGAAACGATCACCCTCAAGCCGCTTCCGGGCTTGTCTCGCACGAAGTTCAGCGAGGCCGGCTATGCCTATGAGGAGACACGCTTCGTCATCGGGGCCGAGATGGTGCGGGCCGGCGACACTGCCGGCGAGGAGATGATGGACGGTGCGATAGCAGCGCTAAAGGCGATGAACCCGCGTTATGTCGGCCAGTTCCTGCCCTGGCTTGTCCGGGACATGGCAGCCGCCGGCCAGGCGGAACGCGCCGAGGCGCTGATCGCCGACCTCGCGATCTCCACCCACGATGCCGCAAAGGCGCGCATCGCGCTCGCCAGGTTCTTCGTGGAGAAAGCCCAGGAGGCTTACGTCGACCGGCGCGGCGAGGACGTCGAGGCGTTCACCGGCCAAGCGAGAGAGCTCGTCGCCCCGGTCTCCGGCAAGCTGGACAAGGCTGTCGCGGATCTCAAGATCCTCGCTGCTCTTGCCGAGGCGATCCCGGAGGAGGAAGCACGCGCCGGGCTTGAGCAGGCGATGCCTGCGATCTTCGACGCTTCGGACGGCGATGCCAAGCTCGAGGGACTTTTGGCGTTCGCAGAGGCTGCGGCAGCGCTTCCCGACCTCGCAACCGTCCAAAAAGCCGCACAGGACGTCGAGGCGGTAAGCGCGCGACTTCAGTCCAAGGGACGCAAGATCTCGGTCTACGAACCGCAGCGACGCGCCATGCGCATGGTCGCGGTCGCAGCGGCGAGGGACGGCAACGCGGATGTCATGCGCACGGCCCTGTCACGTCTCGATGGTCTCTGGCTGGACTACGCGCATGGAATGGTCGCCTTCGAATTCTGGTTGAAGGGGGACCGCGTAGCGGCGCTGGAGCATGTCGGCCGGATAGAGGCGCCGGATGTGCGGACGCAGCAATTGATCAGCCTCGCCCGGCAAGCGGAAGGCAAGGCCGGCGCCGCACAGTAGCAGGTACGGGAACGGTCCGGGGCCGCCGGCAGAGCAACCAATGCCGGTAAATGTGGGGTGAGAGGGGGAGAACATGGCTGGGCGGTGTCAGAGGAAGCTAATTTGATACCCTATCACCGGGTGACAGGGTGGTTTCAGCAGCGCTGCGGAAGCCAATTCTTTCGGCAGATCAGTTAATTGATGCCCCCAAGCCAGGCGCCAAGGCCCCAAGGGGCATTCTCGGTTCATTCGTCTGACAACGCCGCCGTAACGCCTGGGCGGGCCCGCGTCAGCGTGCGGGCCGGGATGCTTCGGCGGCTCCCGCCAGCAGCCCCGCTGCCAGCATAAGGTGCAGCACGAAACCACCGAAGGCATAAAGGAGGAACAGCAGCAGCAGTCCTGCCGCCCCCGGCATCAGGTCGCGCACGAGCAGGAACGAGGATAGCAGCCCGCTGGATAGGAAGAAGGACGGTATCGCAACGAGTGCCATCCGGTGCAGCGGCGGGCGAAACAGGAACGCAAGCCCCGCCAGGCTTCCGGCGACGGCAAGCGTGACGACGTTCAGGGTGTGCGAGAACACCCCTGCAAGGTTGCGCGCCGGGGTCTCGGCGAGCGCGTCGATACCGGCGCACATCGCGAGCAGGAATGACAGCAGAAGCACGAAAGGTGTCACGATTCCGGATGGAAGGACACGGCCCGCCAACGCGAAGGCAGTCAACGCGCCTGCAAGCAGGGCAAGCGAGACCTCCTGCGCGGGAGCCTTGTCCGGGAAGGCGCAAGCGACGGAGAGGCCCTCGCGCACGCACGCTGCCGC
The DNA here is from genome assembly GCF_024158125.1 of Futiania mangrovi. Classification (NCBI taxonomy): domain Bacteria; kingdom Pseudomonadati; phylum Pseudomonadota; class Alphaproteobacteria; order Futianiales; family Futianiaceae; genus Futiania; species Futiania mangrovi. The sequence goes on from NZ_JAMZFT010000001.1 coordinate 800,241, forward strand.
ACCCGCCAGGGACAGCAGCCGCGGCGCCATCGCCTGATGCGCGGCGAGCAGAAGCGCGATCAGGAGCAGAAGCATGGCCAGGCGGGCAGCCGGTTTCATGTCAGGCGATCCCCCCGACGCGAATCGCGGTCTCGGCCATCAGGCCGCCGGACCCATGCACCGGCGCACGCAGCACCTGCTCGCGGGCGACCAGGTTGGCCGGCACGCCGTCCCGTCCCAGGTCGATCGGCGCCTCGGCGAGGAAGGCCGATTTCGCGATCACGTCGCCCTCGAACCGTACGTGCGCACAAACCCGCAGCGCGCCCCCGACGATCACCGGCGCACGAAAGACAGACGGCCGCCGGATCACGAGGTCGCCCGCGATCCGGATGATGCCGTCCTCGACCTGCCAGCCCTCCGGTGCGGGCACCTCTGCCCAGCCCCATGGACGGATGCTGAGGCGGTCCGCCTCGATCTGCCGCGCCCGTGCCTGGGCAGCGTGCAGTCTCAGGGTTCCGCCGGAGACGAGCGCCCCCCCGGCGAACCGGGGCGCATCCACGCTCAAGGCCGCGCGCGCCACGATGACGTCCGCCCGTATCGCGCCCCCCGAGGTCAGGTCGATACGGTGGGCGCTCAGGTAGCTCGATACGACCGCTCCCGTCAGCACCAGGTCGTGCATCGAGGCAATGGAGAGCGGCGCGCTGTCGCCGGCGAGTGCCAGCATGACGTCGCCCTGTGCAGAGAAGAGCGGCTCCGGTCCTTCCGGCAGATCGAGGGACGAGACCCGAAGGAGGAGGGCGCCGGAATTGGCCCCTGTGTCGTCCGGTGCGCGCGCGACCAGCGTCTCGTTGAGGCGGGCGTGCATGCCGATGTCGCCGATCCGGGGCATCGGAGTGAGGTGGAGTTGTCCCTCGTCGGACTGCCGGATCGCTGCGTAGGCGCACACCACCGCGCTCAGCGCGATCAGAAGGAAGGGCACGATGGCCGTTTCCGCCAGGGGGGTCATGAGGCCGCACTCCGGTACCGTTGGGTCTTGTCCCACCGCTGGCGGGTCCGGGTCACCGTGTTGTAGACCGCGAGTGCAACTGCCGAGGCAGCCGCCAGCATGCTGATGGTGGAAGAAAGGAAGAGCAGGGGGACGAGGCCCGCCGCAGCCGGCTGTCCGTCAAGCCTGGCCGCTGCCATGATCTGGAAATAGGGCGCGAAGTTCCCGAACCCGATGAAGAACGACATCGCGGAAAGCACCGTCAGGTTCACGGGCGGGTAGGCGAACAGCAACGGATAGACGAGCCCGCATGCCAGCGAGGCGAGCGCCAACGGGGGCAGCAGGTAGAACATCAGCACCAGCGCCGCGTCGAGCCGCTTCCACAGCGGCCGCCCGGGCGCCTTCAGCACGCGCATCACGTGCCGGGCGAAGCACTGGTTGTGTCCATAGGCCCAGCGGCGCACCTGCCGGAAACGGACCTCCCAGGTCTCCGGCGCCTCCTCGTAGCAGGTCGCGTGGTTTAGGTATTCGACCGTGTAGCCCGCGATGAACAGCCGGTAGGTGAGGTCGGTGTCCTCGGCCAGCGCCTCGGCCTGCCAGCCGCCGATCTCCTCCAGCGCGCTGCGCCGCACGGCGCCGACCGTGCCGCCGAACTGCGGCAGAAGCCCCAGCATGGACCGGCCGTGCTGGTCGATCCCGTATCCCGCCCGCCGCTCCAGGTCGATGAGGCGCGTGAGCAGGCTCGCGTTCGTATTGCACGGGACGACGCGGCCCATGGTGGCGCCGACCTGCGGGTCGATCAGCGGTGCGACAAGCTGCTTCACGATGCCGGGGAACGGCAGGTAGTCCGCGTCGAAGAAGACGATCGCCTCGCTCTCGACTGTCGGAATCACGTCGCGCAGCGCTGCAGGCTTGCCCGGCCGCGCGTCGTCTCCGCGATGGACAACGCGGATGCGCGGGTCGCGCCGGGCCCATGCGTCGGCGATCTCTCCGGTCCGGTCCTGCGAGCGGTCGTTGATGACGACGATCTCCAGCCGGCCTTCGGGATAATCGAGCCGGGTCAGCCGTTCGATGCAATTGCCGACCACCTGCTCCTCGTTGTGGCAGGGCACGATCACGGTCACCGTCGGCCAGTGGCTGAGGGCTGCAGCCCGATAGACCGACGGGCGCGGGTTCCGCAGGACGTGGAACGTCAGGAACAGTTGCCGCAGCAGGAAGAACGCCGACAGCACGAATGTCAGCCCCGACACCGCAACGATCGAAGCAAAGAGGAGGTTCGCGGCCATCTGCGGGACGCCATTTCCTGTTTTTCAGGCTGGAGTGGCGGCCCGCACTCTGGCAGGCCGCCGTGGCGGTTGGCTTCAGTAGGTGACCTTGATGCCTGCAAGGCCGCCGATCACGTCGTAGGCGTCGGTATCGATGAACTCGCCCTGCACGAACAGTTCGGTCGCGTCGGACAGCCGGTAACCCACCTTCGGACGCACGCCGAAGAAGTCGTTCTCGATGCTCACGCTGCTCAGGCCCACGGTGTTGTCGTAGGCCATGGTGCCGCCGAACACCTCCGCCCCGGCGGAGTGGCCGTCCCGCGTCACATAGGTGAGAGCCGCACCCGTCTCCCAGCCCGTGTTGCTGCCGGGGGAGACGAAGCTCACATTGCCCTTCACCTGGCCGACGAGGTAGCCGCCGTCCGCGAAGGGACTGAAATACTTTGTCAGGTCCGCGCCGACCGTCGTCTCCTCGACGTCGTTGCGATAGTCGCGATAGGTGACCGCGGGCCGGAGGACGAGGCCCGTCGCCGCCGTGATCTCAAGCGAGCCGTGCGCCAGGAACTGCGGATAGATCGAGTCGTTCGATGTGCTGGTGCCGACCATCGCCTTGGCGCGGATCTCCGGCGTCAGGGCATAGGAGAGACCTGCCGCGCCATAGGCAGCGTCCTCCTCGCGCAGCGCACCTGCAACCTCGCCGTGCAGGCCCAGCTTGCCCAGGTAGGTATTGGCCTGGATGCCGCCATACAGGCGGTCGTCGAAGCCTTCCGACACGCTCGCGCCACCAATATAGGAGGTGACATCTGTTTGCCAGGACTGTTCGGCATGCCCGATAGTCGGGTATACGAGCAAAATACCAACCACAAGTTGCATTGTTTTCGAACTATTTGTGCGCATCAATTCCTCCAGAATCACCTATATTGAAATTAGCAATTTGGAGCGGCCTGGCGCAAATACTAAGCGTCTAAAATTTTATATTACAAATAGCGCACGTATTTTGAGAATTTGGCTTGGATGTTCGATCTCGTGCGGCGTGGAATAAGGGGGTTGGCGAGGGCGTCGCCAATAGGGAGGGAACGCGCGCCATGTCTTCGGCGTTCGAGTATCGCGTGTGCGCGAGCGTAAGGACCGCATGAGGCCGCGGCCCGGTCCGGTCCGGTCCGGTCCGGGGCAGGAGCTAAACATGAGCCTGCGAATCGATGGCCATGACGGCCTGACGGGGCCGCCCCGGTGGACCCCGGCGACCGTCGCCGCGATCTACTTCACGGTGTCGTCTGCCTACATCCTTCTCTCGGACCTCGTGCTCATGCCGGACGAATTCCAGGCGACGGGCGCATGGATGATCGGCGTATCGAAGGGCCTGCTGTTCGTCGTTGCGACGACCCTTCTGCTCCATGTGCTGCTGAGCCGCCGCCATGCCGAGATCGCGCGGCGCGAGCGCTTCCTGTCCGCTATCCTGGAAGGCACCGACGCGGCCATCTTCGTCGTCGACAGCGCCCGCAGGATCGTCGCGGCGAATCCTTCCGCGGAGAGGATCTTCGGCCACCCGAGGGGCGCCTTGCGGGGGGCGAGCACGCGGATCCTGCACGTTTCGGACAGAAGCTGGGAAGATTTTCATCACCATGGCTGGCCGCTGCTCGACGCCGGCCGCCCGTTCACGTGCGATTACCGGATGCGCCGCGCGGATGGCACGGAGTTCCTGGCCTCCATCAACGTCTCGCTGGTGACTTTTCCCGACGGCCAGCACATGGCCGTGAGCATACTCACCGACGTCACCGCGGAGCGGACGCGGGAGGAGGAACTGAGACGCAGCCAGGCGCTTCTGCGTCAGCTTGTCGAGCACATCGACAACGTCTTCTGGCTGTCGACGCCGGACACCTCGAAGATCCTGTACGTCAGTCCCGCGTTCGAGCACATCTGGGGGCAGGAGACCGAAGCGCTCTATGGCGACCCGATGGCATTCACGCGCGCCGTCCATCCGGAGGACCGGGAGCGCGTGCGCAGCTTCGTCGAGCATCAGCCCGTCAGGGACCAGACCGTGGAATACCGCATCGTGCGGCCCGGCGGCGAGGTTCGCTGGATCCGCGACAGGTCGTTCCGCATCCTCGACGAGGGCGGGACCGTCTACCGGTGCGCCGGGATCGCCGAGGACATCACGGAGGAAAAGGAGCGTCAGCGCCAGTTGCTCGCGGCGCAGAAGCGCGAAGCCCTCGGCCAGATCGCGGGTGGCGTCGCTCACGACTTCAACAACATGCTCCTCGTCATTATGGGCAACCTCGAGGCCGCTCTCGACACGGAGGCGGACCCGCGGCGGCGAACCACGCTCGAGACGGCGCTCCGCGCGGGCGAGCGGGGGGCCGAACTGGCCGCACGGCTGCTCGCCTTCGGGCGGGCGGACCATCTCCAGCCGGTGCCCACGGATCTTGCCGATGCCATCCGGGAGGCGGAGGCGATCGTCTCGCGCGCCGTCGGGGCGCGGATCCGCATGGAGATCAGGGCGCGACACGGTCTGCCGCTGGTCGAGGTCGACCGCGGCCAGTTCGAGAACGCCGTGCTCAACCTCGCCCTCAACGCACGCGACGCGATGCCGAAGGGCGGCACCCTGACTTTCGCGGTTGCCGCGCCCGGTCGGGGTGGCGGTGGGGCTGGCGAGGTGCATGTGTCCATTACCGATACGGGGTGCGGTATGGACGAGGACGTGCTCGCGCGTGCGGCAGAGCCGTTCTTCACGACGAAAGCTGGCAAGGGCGGAAGCGGGCTCGGCCTGAGTTCGGTACAGGCGTTCCTGCGCCAGTGCGGCGGGCGGATGACGCTCCGCAGCCGTCCCGGCGAAGGCACGACGGTCACCCTGATCTTTCCTGCAGCATCAGGGGACGCCCCGGGGGCGGATGGCGGTTCCCGTCCGGGTCGCGCAGGCGAAAGGCGCGGCGCCCGCAGTGTGCTCGTCGCGGAGGGCGATCCCCTCGTGGCCGAAACGATCCGGGAGATGATCGAGCGGCTGGGATGCCGTGCCGTCCTTGCGCGGTCGGCCGAAGGTGCCCTCTCCGCCATCCGGGGGGAGAGGGATGTCGATGTCGTCCTTGCCGATCTCCAGATACCGGGTCGCTATGACGGCCGGGACCTGGCGCACCGGCTTCGCGACGAGCGGCCGGACCTCCGCATCTGGTTGATGACAGGCCAGCCCGAAAGCGCGCTCCCGGCCCCGGAAGTCCTGCCGGAAGGGGTGCGCCTCCTGATGAAACCGCTGCGCCGGGACACGCTGCAGAAGATCCTCTGAGGCGCCCGTCGCCGCGGCGGGCGGAACAGCGCATCGGTTGCCCACCTAACCACAGGTTAGGTTCGCCGCCCAATCCACCGGTAGTTGTATAAATAATTGATATTACACAGAAATCTGTTTCGTGTTTACGATCTGTAAGGAAGTTCGGGTAAGGGTTTCCCCGGTGTCGGCACGTCGGTTCGCGCGGGGTTTGGGCCGCAACGGCAGGGGAGAGACGGGCATGGGACGCACTGGACCGGGCCTTGCGGACGGGTGGCAGGCAAGGGTGGCCGAAGCGGTCGCGCCGGGGCTGGCGGGAGAAGGCAGGTTCCGGTGACACGGACAGCGGGAGGGCGGCCGCCAGCCGCTGTCTGGGCCTCTCCCGTCCGCTCTTCCCGCTGTGCCGGCTTCGCAATGCGCCTTTTGGAGGGCGAGGGATGAAAGGAAGTGTGCTGATCGTCGACGACGACAGCCTGGTCCGGGCAACCCTTCGGTTGTTCCTGGAGGGAGACCGGTGGGAGGTGATCGACGCGCGTAACGGAAAGCAGGCGCTCGACCAGCTCCGCGCCCGGGCGTTCGACGCGATCGTGACCGACCTGATGATGCCCGAAATGGAGGGGATCGAGACGATCCTGAAGATCCGGCAGTCGGGCATAAAGGCCCCGATCCTCGTGATTTCCGGGGGCTTCTCCGTGCGGCAGGCGCCGGACGGCTCCGGCGTCGCGGATCTGCTGAGGATGTCGCGGGAGCTTGGCGCGACCGAGACCCTGGCCAAGCCGTTCAAGGCGGCTGAATTCCTGGAACGCATCAACCGTCTGACGGGGGTCGCCGCGTCATGAGCCATCCCGCAAAGAAGACCCGCGGCCCGATCCGGAAGGATGCAGGGCACCCGGCGCAGCCGCGCCCCATTCGATCCGGCAGGATCGCACCGGAGGGCATGGGCATGACGACGAGCACGGATCGTCTCGACAAGAAGGCGCATCCCTTCGACATCTTCGTGGGGACGAAGATCAAGTTGCTCAGGAAGAAGAAGGGGCTGAGCCAGACGGCGCTGGCGCGGGCCCTGGGCATCACGTTCCAGCAGGTGCAGAAGTACGAACGCGGCGACAACCGCGTCAGCGTCAGCAGGCTCTACGACATCTCGAAGGTGCTGGACGTGTCGCTTGCGGTCCTCGTTTCCGGTTTCGACGTGCTGGAAGCGGGGATGCTTGGCACCGGCGCCGAGAAGGAGGAGGTCGAGAACCTGCTGGACCAGCTCAGGTCGGACGAGATCCTCCGGCTGATCGAGCATTACTCCGAGATCGAGGATCCGGGCGTTCGCAGGTCCATCGTCTCCCAGGTGGAGGCGCTTGCACGGGCGGCGATGAAGGAACGCCGCGGATCCGAGCGGGTTCTCGTCGTCGAGGACGACCCGCTGGTGCGCAACCATGTCGCAGCGACGCTGGAGACGCTCGGCTATGGCGTCAGGACATGCGTCGCGGCCGAGGACGCCATGTCGGTTGCGCGCGGCGACGAGCCGTTCGACCTGCTGTTCACCGACATCGTCCTGCCAGGCCGGATGAACGGGATCGAGCTGGCCAGCGAGATTCGCACCCTGCGCCCCAACGTGCGCGTGCTGTTCACGACGGGATTTGCCAACGACGCCGTGAACCATGAGACGCTGACTGGCAGCAAAGCGATCCTTCTCCTCAAGCCCTATCGAAAGCGGAAGCTGGCCGACATGGTGCGCATCGCGCTGGAGGATTGGCCGGGGGCGTGACCGCCCGACGGGCGCCGAGCGCTCGCGGGGGGCCTTGCCCGGCTATTGCCGAAGCGTGCGTCTGATCCGCGCCAGAAGCTCGTCCTTCCGATAGGGTTTCGGCAGGATCTCGAACTGGGGCTGCGTGCCTGCGTGCCGCGCGAGACGGGGATCGGCATATCCGGTCGTGAGCAGGACCTTGAGGCCGGGATGCAGCCTGCGTCCTTCCTCCGCCAGTTCGAGGCCGCTTACCCCGCCGGGCATGACGATGTCGGTGAACAGCAGGTCGACGTCGTCGTTCGCCTCCAGGAACGCCAGGGCGTCGCTGCCCTTCTGCCGGCTGCTGACACGGTAGCCGTGCGCGGCAAGCTGGGCTGCGAGATGCCCGCGCACGAGGTCGTTGTCCTCGACGACCAGGATATGCTCCGAACCGCCCTCCGGCAGCGGGGTGCGGCTGCCGTCTCCGGTATCGGGAACGCTGCGCGGGGAGCAGGGCAGGCGGATCACGACGCGCGTGCCGGCGCCCGGCTCCGACGCCAGCCGCACGTGCCCGCCGGACTGCGTCACGAAGCCGAACACCATGCTGAGGCCGAGGCCGCTGCCCTTTCCGGGCTCCTTGGTGGTGAAGAACGGCTCGAACGCGCGCGCCAGGGTGTCGCGATCCATGCCGGCGCCCGTGTCGGTGATCGTTATCGTCGCGTAGCGGCCGGGAGCGGCACCGTCCTGGCCGGCGGCGGCATGGTCGTCGAGCACCGCATTGGCCGTCTCGATCCGCAGCGTGCCACCCTCGGGCATGGCGTCGCGGGCGTTGATGGCGAGATTGAGGATGGCGACCTCGAGCTGGCTCGGATCGGCCTCGACGGGCCAGAGATCCGGCGCGCCGGCAACCTCGATCTCGATGGCCTCCGGCAGGGTCCGCCGCAACAGGCCGTCCATGCTGGCGATCATGGCGTTCAGGTTCAACGGGCGCGGCTGAAGCGTCTGTTTGCGGGCAAAGGCGAGCAGGCGGCTCGTCAGCTCCGCGCCGCGTTCGGCCGCCTTCAGTGTCATCTCCGCCATCAAGCGAAGCTGCGGGTCGCGGGCGAGCTTGTCGGTGAGTTCCTCGGCGTTTCCGACGATTACGGTGAGCAGGTTGTTGAAGTCGTGCGCGACCCCGCCGGTGAGCTGTCCGATGGCTTCCAGCTTCTGCGATTCCCTGAGCCGGTTCTCGAGATCGCGCTGGTCCGTCACGTCGATCATGCTGCCGATGATGCGCAAGGGGACTCCGCTGCCGTCGCGCAGCACGAAGCCGCGATCCGTCACCGTGGCAAAGCTGCCGTCGGCGCGCATGGCCCGGTACTCGCGCGTCCAGTTTTCCTCGCCCGCGTCCATCGCCCGCCGGATGCAGGCGGATGCTGCCGCGCGGTCGTCCGGGTGGATGCGTTCGAGCCATGACCCGGGTCCATCCTTCAGGGCCTCCGGCGCCAGTCCGAAGACCGTCTGGAGGTTGTCGTTCCACCAGACCTTGCCCGTCTCCAGGTCCCAGTCCCAGATGACCTCGTTCGTTGCCCTGGCGAGCAGGCGAAAGCGTTCCTCGCTCAGGCGGATGCGCTCCTCGGCGCCCTTGCGCTCCGTGATGTCGCGCTGCACCGCGACGAAATGCGTGATCCGGCCCGAAGCGTCGGCGATCGGCGCGATGTCGATCTCCAGCCAGAACGCCGTGCCGTCCTTGCGGTAGTTCACCAGTTCGGCCCGTACCGGGCGACGCGCGGCAAGCGCCGCGCGTATGCGGTCGAGTTCCGTGCGGCTTGTCCGGGGGCCTTGGAGGATCCGGGGCGTCCTGCCCGTCACCTCCTCGCGCGCATAGCCGGTCAGCCGTTCGAAGGCGTCATTCACGTACACGACGCGCGGCCCGCAGGGTCCGTCGATCGGCGCCGCCTCCGTGATCAGCACGATGTCGTTCTGGCGCGCGACCGCCGTTTCCAGCAGGCGCAACTGCTCGGTCCGGGCGCGCTCCTCCGTGACGTCCCGGAAATAGACCGCAAGCCCCTTGGCAAACGGGTGGGCGCCTACCTCGAACCATTTGTCGAGGGGCGGGAAATACGCCTCGAAGCGGGCCGTCTGTCCGGTTTCCGTCGCGCGGGTGTATTCGGCCTGGAAGGCAGTGCCGGCGGCCTCGGGAAACTCCTGCCAGATGTTCCGGCCGATCAGGTCATGCCGGTCGCGCTCCAGCAAGTCCTGGGCGCGGCGGTTGAGGAACGAGAAGCACCAGTTCCGGTCGAGGGTGAAGACAGCATCGGAGACGCTTTCGAGTGTCTGCATCCGCGCCCGGTCGGCGGCGGCTGCCCGTTCCTCGGCGGCGCGAAGTTCGCTGATGTCCTGGAAGGCGCCCTGGATCGCGGCCACCTTGCCGTCCGCGCCGGGCAGCGCGCTTCCGATGGCGCGGACCCAGATGTGCCGTCCGTCCGCCGTGATCAGGGCGCAGACCTCGTCGAAGGGTTCGCCCGTTGCCGCGCACCGCTCGAACGCGCGGTAGATCCGCGGCCTGTCTTCCGGCGCATAGAAGGCGAGGGCTTCCTCCGGCGTCGGTTCGTAGCTTGCGGGCTTGCCGTGGATGGCCGCAGTTTCGGGCGTCCAGATCACGCGCACCGGATCGAGCTCTACCCGCCAGCCGCCGAGCCGGACCTTCTCCCCTGCGAGGCGAAGCAGTTGCTCGGCTTGCGACAGGTTCTGGCGTGCCCGGGCGAGTTCGGTCACGTCCCTGGCCGTGGCGAGCACGGCGTCCCTTCCCTCGAAGGCGACCCGCCGCCAGTGGATCCAGGCTTCGAGAGCCCGGCCATCGCGCGTGTTCAGGCGCCACCAGCCGGCGTCCCCGTCTTCGGCGGTGAAGTTCGCAAGCGTCCGGCGCAAGGCAGGGCGTTCCTCTGCCGGTCGGAGGTCCTCGATGGTCATCGACGAGAGGGTTGCGCGCGGGTAGTCGAGCCACGCGCACGCTGCGGAATTGATGACGAGAATCTTCAGTGTTTGGCGATCGAAAATCCAGATCGGGTCAGGGAGAAGATCGAACCTGTGAAACGCGCGGCGGTTGATTATTTCCGCGCCGGAAGTTGCGTCCTGCACGCCACCATTCATCCCTAAATAATTGTAATTCTAATAAAAATACTGATTCTGGATCCGTTTTCTCGCTGCCTATATGGTGTAATTACATCGTTGGCCCCGGGTCAAGTCTGCAGGTCCCGCTCCCCCGGGTGTCAGGACAGCGCCCACGCCGCTGCGCCTGCGGCCAGCGTACCGATTGCCAGTTTCGCGGCGGCGCGCTTGAGTGGGCCGTCGCCCTCCATCTTGTGGTGATGGGTCCCGTGCGTGCGCCGGTGCCTGCGCAAGAGCCAGAGCATTGCACCCGTCAGGACGATGGCGGCGAGGTTGAGCCAGAAGGTGTAGTCCATCTGGAAGCGCACGACGTCGGAGACGGCCTTGCCGCTTTCCGGCGTGATGCCGAGAAGCGTAAACGCCCCGGTCAGGATCAGCGCCGTCGCCACGATCGAGACGTACATCACCCCGGCAATGTAGAGCGCCGTTCGCCAGCCGTAGTATTTCGCGTTCACCGCGACGAGTGGCGGGACCATCAGGTCCGAGTAGATGAACCCCATGATGCCTGCGAACAGCACGCCATTGGCATTCAGGACGGTCGCCAGCGGAATGTTGCCCATCGAGCCGATGAAGGTCGCCGCCGCCACGAAGGGCGCGACCATGGCGTTTTCCAGCGCGACCAGCCAGCCGGGCAGGGCCGCACCGGCTTCGGTCAGGAAGATGGCCTCCCACGCCGCCGGGGGCACCAGCGTTGCCACGAACCCGGCGATGGTGAAGCCGATCAGGATCTCCTTCCACACCATTTGCCAGTCGTGGGCGAAGTTCGCACCCACCCGCGCCCAGCCGTCGAGCGAGGCGATCCGCTTGCGCCAGTCGAAGTCCGCGTCCTCGTCTTCCGTCTCGGCCTCGACCTTCTCGCGCGCGCGGGCTAGCCAGTGCTCCGGATAGGTCGCGCGGATGATGAGGCTCGAGATCGCGATCAGGACGACCCCGCCGGCGATTTCGGCCGCCAGGAACTGCCAGCCGAGAAAGATCAGGATCAGGATGCCCAGTTCGACCACCAGGTTGGTCGAGGCGAACATGAAGGCGACGGCGGCCACGAAATGCGCGCCCTTCAGGATCAGCGACCGGGCGGCCGCCAGTGCCGCGAAGGAGCAGGAGGAACTCGCCGCACCGAACACGGTGGCCAGTGCGACGGAGCGGAAGTCCGCGCTGCCCATGAAGCGCGTCAGGCGGGCCTTGGGCACGAAGGCCTGGATCATCGCGCTGATCACGTAGCCGAAGACGAAGGCCCAGCCGGATTTCCAGAAAAACCCCATCGCCGTGCGCGTCGCCTCGCCGAACGTGTCGAGAAACGGGTTGATCATGTGGCGTCCCCCTGGCCTCCCCATGCTGCGGACCGCCCAGGGTCAACGCGGGGGCGTGCGATGCGTTCCGGGGCGTTCCGGGAACCTTCGGCGGGTTCCGCTGCTTGACACCCCGGCGCGATTGCGGGACGCCTTGAGCGTCGGGAGCGGCCGGCCATCGCGTGCACGAACCAGGTGACCAAGGACATGCCCATCGCCAGATGTACGCTTTCCGCCCTTGCGGTCCTGTCCGTTCTCCTTGCGGCGCCGGGCGTGCGTGCGGGCGAGAACGGCACGCTCAGCTTCGTGCTGGAGAACGATCTCTTCTACGATGCCGACCGGCACTACACGAACGGCGTGCGTGCCACCTGGCTCTCGCCCCGGCGCGAGCGGTCGAGCCTCGCCGTCCGCGCTGCCCGTCTCTTTCCGCTCTTTCCGCTGTCCGGCGCGGTGCGAACCGAATACGCGGTCGGCCAGAACATGTACACGCCGACCGACATCACGCTGGCCAATCCGCCGCTCGACGACCGCCCCTATGCCGGCTGGACCTACGCCAGTGTCGGACTGGTCGCGGAAACCGGCCGCCGGCTGGACCAGTTGTCGCTGAGCCTTGGCATCGTGGGGCCGGCCTCGCTGGCAGACGAGACGCAGCGGATCGTGCACGAGATCACCGGTGCCGACACCCCGCGCGGCTGGCATACGCAATTGCGCAACGAGCCTGCGGTGTTGCTCGCCTATCAGCGCAGCTGGCGGGGGTATGTCTCCGACACCTTCCACGGGCTCGGCGTGGACGTGACGCCTCACCTCGGAGTGGCCCTCGGCAATGTGTTCACCTATGCGAACGGGGGGCTGACCGTGCGGTTCGGCGAGCGCCTGCCGCTCGACTACGGTCCGCCGCGGATCCAGCCGAGCCTGCCGGGCTCCGGCTTCTTCATCCCGTCCGGAGGGTTCTCCTGGTACCTGTTCGCAGGGGTCGAGGGGAGGGCCGTCGCGCGCAACATCTTCCTCGACGGGAACACGTTCCGCGACAGCCGGAGCGTCGACAGGAAGGTGCTGGTGGGCGACCTGCAGTACGGCCTTGCCGTGATGTGGGACGGCGTCCGCCTGGCCTATACCCACGTCATGCGCACCAAGGAGTTCGACGGACAGGACACGCCGACGGATTTCGGGGCGTTCAGCGTGTCGGTTGCGTTCTGATGGCGGGCCCGCGCCCAGGCTCGACCGGCTGATCTGTCGCCGGCGGGCCGTGGCGGACCGGGCGGATGCCGAGGGGGCGCCCGCTGCCAAGTTCCTCCGAGCCCGTGAGGCGGTGCAGCCGCTGGCGCCCGAACCCCTTGATGTCGGCGAGGCCGATCTCCTCGGTCCGGAAGATGTCCGGCAGCTTCTCCCGCGTCGTGTCGCAGATGACGATCTCCATCGCTTCAGCGTGGGATTCCATGCGCGCCGCCAGGTTCACGCCTGGCCCGAAGACATCGTAGACGTACTTCTGGATGCCGACGATGGAGCCGACGACCGGTCCCGTCGCCACGCCGATGCGCGCCCGCCACTGATGCTGGTGGGTCTCGTTGCGGCGCTCGAGGAAGTGCAGCATCCGCAACGCGACGCCCGCGATGTTGGCGGCGTGCTCGGGCGTTTCCTCCGGCATCCCGGAGACCGCGAGATAGGCGTCGCCGATGGTCTTCAGCCGCTCGCAGCCGAACTGCTCCACAATCCGGTCGAAGGCGGTGAAGATGTCGTTCAGTTCCTGGATCAGGGCGGGCGGGTCGGCGGTCACGGCCATGTCGGTGAAGCCCACGAAGTCGAGCATCAGGATCGTGACATGGTCGAAGCGGCGCGGCGTGGTCACGCCGAACTGGCGCCACTCCTCGTAGACGGTCTTGGGCATGATGTTGAGCAGCACGCGCTCGACCCGTTCCTTCTCCTTGCGCAGGTCGCGGTTCTGCTTCTCCACCATCGTCGAATAGGACTGGATCATGTATTCCAGCTCCCGCAGCTTGGAGACGTTCTGGCATTCGACCAGCAGGACGGTGCCGCCCTCGCGCGCCTCCTCGGTGACCTGGGCGGCGACGCTGATCCGCTTGCGTCCCGCCTGGATCTCCGTCTCGAAGGCGTAGTGGCGTCCCGCGGCGAGGCGGGCGGACATCCGCTCCGGATCGAAGCCGGACAGCAACGCCGGCAGGTGCGCGGCGGCCGCTCCGTCGAGCCCGAACCACTCCCTGAAGCGGGAGTTGGCGAAGATGACGCGCAAGTCTCCCGGCTCGGCGACGGCGAGGCCGACACCTACGGAATCGAGCAGCAGCGTGTGCAGGCGGTCCATGTCCATCGGACTGTCTCCCCGAAACTCAGCCCTGACCCTGCGCGACGACGAGCGTGCGGCGGCTGACGAAGGCATGCAGCACCGTATCGACGTCGGCGGGGTCGAGGTCGAAGTCCTCCAGCGTCTCGCGCAGCAGGACGGCCATCTCGTCGAACGCCTCCCCGCTGATGCCGAGCCGGGCATGCACGCGGCGCAGCGTCTCGTCGTTGAAGCTCGCGGGGCCGCCCATCATCGATGCGAAGAACTTCGTCTGGTGGTCGATGAGGCGCGCCATGTCGATCTCCTCGAAATAGGGCGCGAGGAGATCGCTCTCGCCGACGCGGTCATAGAAGCTCATGACCATGCGGCTGACCCTTGCGAAGCCGCCGCATCGGTCGAAGACGGCAGGGCCTGCGGGGGGCGTGTGTGCGGTCGCGTTCATTGGCGTGGGTCTCCTTGCCTGGTTCTTGCGGCGGGGGACGTGCCGCCAATCAGGGTCAGCACGTCGTTCAGCACCAGGCGCGGGTCGAGGAAGTCGGCGCTGTAGATGTTCCTGACCTGGCCGGCGTCGTCGATCAGCATCACCCGCAGCAGATGGCTGTAGGGGCCGGAGGGATCGGCCGGATTTGCCTTCGCCATCACGGGCTGGTCGTAGGCGTCGAGCACCGGTTCAATCGTCTCCTCGTCCGGCGCGGTCAGGAACAGCCAGCGGGGCGGCCTGGCGTCGTCGGCGCGCAGGTGGCGCGCGTATTCCCCCATGCGGGCGGGCGTGTCGTGGGCGGGGTCGAAGCTGACCGAGACCAGCTGCAACTTTCCCGCCACCTCCGGCATCTCGCCCGCCAGCGCCTGAAGGTCCGTCATCCGCATCGCCGCGACCGGGCAGATGTTGCCGCAGCGGGTGTACATGAACGCCATCACCGTGATCCGGTCCCGGAACAGCCGGGCGAGATGGTGGGCCGCGCCGAACTCGTCCAGCAGGAGGGCATCGGCCGCCGGACGGATGCGCGGCAGGGAATAGGTGCCGGGGGCGGCGAGGGCGAAGGCGTAGCCGTCGGCGGGGCCCGTGACGGTGTGCGTGGGGTTCGCGGCATCGTCGTGGGCGATGGCAGGCGCTGCCAGCAGAAGCGTGGCGAGGGCCGCCAGCAGGGGTGCATTGCGGGTCATGGTCCTTGTCCTCGGAAGGGGCGGTTGCGCGGGGCCGCGAACGGGCGCGGCGCCGCGCGTGGCTGCCGGAGTTCAGCTTCCGTAGAGATCGCGGGAGCCGAACCGCATCAGGTGCGGGCGGCCCAGCCCCTCCGCCAGGAAGTCGATCTCGAAGCGGGGCACCAGTTCCTTGCCGGTCCAGTCGTAGGCCTTCAGGAACTGCTCGTTGTCCGCCCCCGTCTTGTCCCAGTTCGCGAGCAGCGAGCTGGTGTAGTAGACGCGCTCGCCGTCCCAGCTTTGCGAGACCATGTTCACCTGCGCGCCGATCTTCTTCTCGTGGATCAGCTTCGGGGCGAACGGGTCGGTCACGTCGTAGATGCGCGTCATCCCGTCCATGAAGCTGTCTACGAACAGCGTGCTGTCGTCGGCGCTGAGGCTGATGTCGACCGGCAGCGGCATCTTGGAGGGATCGCCCACCTCGCCGACCTTCCGGGCGTGCCATTCCTGGTTCTCGTCCTCGTGGATCAGCCAGATCTCGGAGGTGAGCGCCGTCGTGGTGAAGGCGTAATTGTTGTTCTCGCCCCAGGCCCAGCGGATCTCGAGGGGGACGCCCGGCACCTCGAACACCTTGCGCGGCGTGCGGGCATGGAAGTCCCACAGCACCATGGTGCCGCCGAACGCCTTCATGGCTTCGGGATCGTTCACCACCTCGCCCAACGGCCGCATGTAGTTGTCGAGCCCCGTGAAGGAGGACGTGAGCATCACGTTCCGGCGGGGCAGCACCCGGGCGTCGTAGCCGTAGCCGTCGGCCTTGGCCGCGTTCTCCGCGCCGCGCGGCTCCTCCGCAGTCGGCATCCAGTGCGTCGCGATGTACTCGCCGTCGTTCGTATACTCGACGAGGCCGGTCCGGCCGGTTCCGTCCGTGTTGGACAGGCCCGAGATCATCATGCGCCCGGGCAGGGCGTATGCGCCATGCGGGCCGACGACGCCGCCGCTCTTCTCCACGAAGTCGTCGATGGTGCGGACGAGCTTCGGGTTCGCCGGATCGGTGGCGATGTCGAAGATCCAGATCATGCTGGTGTCGAGGCCCTGCACCCAGAAGTGCCGGCGGTCGTCGGTCAGGCCGCCGTGGTGTGCCTCGTGCTGGCCGCCGACGGAGTCGACGTCGATCACCTGCCCGAAGGTCGGCGAGCCCGAGCGCACGTCCACCGTGACGACCTTGTCGGAGCCGTCTCCGACCCCGTCCATGCCGAGCGTCCAGACATAGACGAACTCCTCCTCGCCGGTGATCTTGGCCATATAGGGGGACTGGCATGTCTCGTCGGCCAGGGCGGGAGCGGTGGCCGACGCCGCGATTGCCGTTGCCGACACGGTGGCCAGAAGCCAGGCGTTTGCATGCTTGCGGAACATCTCTTGCCTCCAATGCACTGGAATATGCCAGCTGTACCGGCCGCGGCTTTCCGCGGCGGGCAGTGACGATCCGACACTAGGGCGTGCCCGGCGCCCTTGCTTGGAGGCTGTCTGGAGATTGCTTGGAGAAGTGCTGGATTCCGGCAATACTGCCCGTGAGGGAGGCGCCGGCATTGCCATGATCCACGCCTTCGAGGATATCACGCTCGATACGGCGTTGTTCGAATTGCGCCGCGCGGGAGACGTGGTGCCGGTCGAGCCGCAGGTGTTCGAGCTTCTGGCCCTCCTTGTGCGCGAGCGTGGCCGGGTCGTCACCAGGGACGAGATCCTCGATGTGGTCTGGAACGGCCGGATCGTCTCGGACGCCGCGCTCAGCAGCCGGATCAAGGCCGCACGCCGTGCCATCGGCGACGACGGCGAACGCCAGCGGCTGATCCGGACCGTGCGCGGGCGGGGCTTCCGTTTCCTGGGCGACGTGCGGGTCGCGGCGCTCCCGGCGGCGGTTGCCGCACCAGCGTTGCCGCCGGAGGGGGAGGGCGATGGGGCCGATCCGGCCCGCGCGGCCGAGGCGCTCTCACTGCCCTTGCTCGACCGGCCCGCCATCGCGGTCCTGCCGTTTTCCGATGCGACCGGCGACGGGCAGGACAACTATCTCGCCGACGGCCTGACGGACGAGGTGATCGCCGCCCTGTCCGCCTGGCGGGTCTTTCCCGTCATCTCGCGCAATACCGCCTTCCGCTTCCGCGGCGCGGGCCAGACGGCGCAGGAGGCGGGCAGTGCCACCGGCGCGCGGTACCTCGTTACGGGCCGTCTCGTCCGCGATGGTCCGCGGGTCCGGCTCTGGGCGGCGCTGATCGATGCGGCGGAGGACCGCCAGCTCTGGAGCGGCCGCTTCAACCGCGCCGCCGACCAGATCTTCGACCTTGAGGAGGAATTGGCAGCCGAAGTGGTGAGTGTCCTCGAGCCGGAAATGCACAATGCGGAGTTCCAGCGCGTGATGCGCAAGCGGCCGGAAAACATGACGGCCTGGGACCTGGCGATGCGGGCCGCCTGGCATGTCAACCGGATGACACCGGCCGATCTCGACGCGGCCGACGACCTGGCGCGGCGGGCGGTCGACCTCGATCCGGCCTGGAGCTATCCGCACGCGCTGATCGCCGTCGCCGCCTTCCAGCGGGCGATGCGGGCATGGTCGGGCGCGGCGGCGGAAACGGCCTTCGTGGAGACCCTGGCCGAGGCGCAGCGGGCGCTGGAGGTCGACCGCAATCTCTGGATGGCGCACGCGCTGGCCGGTGTCGGAGAGTTGTGGACGCACCGTCACTACGACCGGGCGCTCGCCCATGTCTACCGGGCGATCCAGCTCAACCCCAGCGCGGCGTGGTGCTATCACTTCTGCGGCTGCATTGCCGGTTTCGCGGGCGATCTCGACGTTGCGCTTGCACAGGGGCGGCGGGTCTTCCGCGTCGATCCGGCCTACCCCTACACCGCCGTGGTGGAAGCCGATCTCGCGCTCTGGTCCATGCTGTCGGACGATCTGGGCGAAGCGAGCCTGCATATCGAACGTGCGCTGCAGTGGGATCCCGACTATGGGCGCGGCTGGCAGCGCTATGTTGCGCTTCACGGCTTGCGGGGCGACCGCGAGAGCAGCGGCCGGGGCATTGCCCGGCTGCGCGCGCTCGATCAGCCGGTCAGCCGGGACTATCTCGCCTCGACCTATCCGTTCCGGAACCCGGAACATGCAGCGGTCTTCTTCACCGGGCTGCGCCGGGCGGGCGTCAATGTCTGACCGAACCGCCTGGCAGAAGCGCTGCCGGGAACAGGCGCCGCGCCGCGCGTGACAGGCAGTGGCTGCCGGCTGCGAGCGCGCGACGAGACCGCGAGGCCAGGCGCCATGCGGCGGCGCTGCGGCGGACCTGTCCCCGCGCGATGTAATGGCGCGTGTCGATGGCGCCGTCGGGGCTGCGTTGAATGTCGGATGGCATGCCGGTCATGGCGGGGTCCTTTCCGTGTTGGCGTGCCGACATGCTGACGTGGCCCGGCGGCTCCCGCTTGGGGACAGGCTTGCCGTTTCCTGGTGAAGTTGTGGATTTTCCCGTGTGGCGGGGCGCGGGCTGAAGAAGCGTGCTAGGCTCATTTCCATGATCTACCGGTTCGGCACATGCGAGTTGCGTGTCGGAAGCCATGAACTGATCGTCGACGGCGTCCCCATTCCCGTCGAGCCGATGACGTTCGACCTGCTGCGCGTCCTTGCGTCCCGCCCCGGGGAATTGCTCTCGCGGGACTGCCTGATCGCGGAGGTCTGGCGCGGAAGGATCGTCTCCGACGCCGCTGTCGCCTCGCAGATCGCGGCAGCCCGCGCCGCAATCGGCGATGACGGCGCACGTCAGGCGCTGATCCGCACGGTGCCGCGCCGCGGAATTCGTTTTTTGCCCGAGGTGACGGCAACGGCGGAGGGGGAAGCGCCCGCGCCTGGCCCCGACCTGGGCCCCGACCGGGCCCCCTGCACGGGCCCCGAGAGTGGCCCGATGCGGCAGGTGGTGCGCTTCTGCCGGTCCGCCGACGGCACGGCAATCGCCCATGCGGCCTTCGGGTCCGGTCCCCACCTCGTCCGGGCAGGGCATTGGCTGACCCATCTGGAGCATGACTGGCAGAGCCCGCTCTGGCGGCCGTTTCTCGATGCGCTGGGGGCGCGTTTCACCGTGACCCGCTACGACCAGCGGGGCAACGGGCTCTCGGATTGGGATGCAGCGGACTTCACGCTCGACCGCTGCGTCGAGGATCTCGAGGCTGTCGTCGATGCACAGGGGCTCGACCGCTTCGTGCTCTACGGCACGTCCCAGGGCGCGCCCATCGCCGCGGCCTATGCCGCCCGGCACCCCGACCGGGTCAGCCGCCTGGTCCTCCACGGCGGCTACCGGCGGGGCCGCCTCGTGCGCGCGAACGCGGAGGAGCGGGCACAGGGGGAGGCCCTGCTGACGCTCATCCGCCACGGCTGGGGCAAGTCCGGCAGCAGCTTCATCCAGGCCTTCGCCTCGATGTTCATTCCGGGAGGCTCGCGCGAGCAGGTCCTCAGCCTGACCGACCTGCAGCGCCGGACCACCTCGCCGGAGAACGCCGCGCGGCTGAGGGAAGCCATCGACAGGTTCGACGTGACCGGGGCTCTGGGCACGATCTCGGTGCCGACCCTGGTCATGCACGCCCGCGACGACAGCGTCCAGCCGTTGGAGCAGGGGCGCAAGCTCGCCGCATCGATCCCGAACGCCCGGTTCCAGATGCTGGAGAGCGAGAACCACGTCGTGCTGCCGCAGGAACCGGCATGGGAGGCGTTCTTCACGGCGCTGGCAAGGTTTGCGGAGGAGTGAGTCCCAGGCGCACCGCGGCGGCGGTGTGCGGGCGTCAGGCGGTGCGCTTCACGACCTGCGGGCGCCCGTCGGCAATCGCCACGACTTCCACGAGGTCGCCTTCGGCGATCTCCTCGTCGCTTATGGCCGCGAAGCTCGAATCCTGAACCTTGATGCGGCCGCGGCCCGCGGCGAAGGGCGTGATCGCGACATAGCGCCGCCCGATCATCGCCTGAAGCTCGTGGTTGAGAAGCTGGGTCTCGGGCGTCCGGTTGCTCTGCCTCTGGATCATGAAGCCGAGGCCGAGCGAGGAGAGCATCAGCACCGCGAAGAACAGCGCCTGCCAGGCGAACGGCAGGTCGGGGAATAGCGCCAGCACGACGCCCGTCGCGATGGCACCGAGACCGATCCACATGAGGAAGACGCCGGGGATCGCGATCTCCAGCCCGGCGAGGATCAGCCCGCCGATGATCCAGCCCCACGTCAGGTCGAAGAGGTTTTCCATCGCCAGACCCTCCCCCGCCAGGCGAGCTTAGCGCGCCGCCTGTCCTGTGCCCATGGACTTCACCAGTTCGCCCACGCCCGCGATGGCGCCGGTGACGCCCGCGGCCTCGAGCGGCATGAGCACGAGCTTGGAGTTCGGCGAGGAGCCGATCGTTTGCAGCGCCTCGACATATTTCTGGCCGAGGAAGAACTGCACGGCCTGGATGTCGCCCTCCGCAATGGCGCGGGAGACCATGGTGGTGGCCTTGGCGTCGGCTTCGGCGGCGCGCTCGCGTGCTTCGGCCTCGAGGAAGGCCGCCTCGCGCAGGCCCTGGGCGCGCAGGATCTCGGCTTCCTTCTGTCCTTGCGCCTTTAGGATCTCGGCTTCCCGCAGACCGTTCGCTTCGGTCACCGAGGCGCGGCGGCGGCGTTCGGCGGTCATCTGCAGGTTCATGGCGTCCTGCAGTTCGTCCGACATGCGCAGGTCGCGGATCTCGATCCGCATGATCTTGACGCCCCAGGGGTTGGTCGCCTCGTCGATGATGCCCATGAGGATCTCGTTGATCTCCGCCCGCTTCGACAGCGTGTCGTCGAGGTCCATGGAGCCGATCACCGAGCGCAGGTTCGTCGTCGTGAGATTGACGATGGCATCGTGCAGGTTCTGCACCTGGTAGGCGGCGCGCGCCGTGTTGTCGACGCGGAAGAAGACGACGCCGTCTGCGATGACTGCGGCGTTGTCCTTGGTTATGACGGTTTGCTCGGGCACGTCGAGCACCTGCTCCATGATGCTCAGCCGCTTGCCGACCTGGTCGACGAAGGGGACGATCACGCGCAGGCCGGATTCCAGCGTGCGGGTGTAGCGGCCGAACCGCTCCACCGTCCATTGCTCGCCCTGCGGAACGGTCTTGATGCCCGCGTAGATGATCGCGACGGCGATGACCGCGACGATCAGGGTGGCGATCATGAAGGGCGTGACGATCATGGGCGGTGCCTCTCCCTTGGCAAGACGGCGGCGCATGGACCCCTTGCGGTCCGCAACCGGCATCGATTCTCTTGCCCCGAGTGTATCTAAGGAAGCCTTAAACCCTCACGCGAAAACGCCGCCCGGAGCCTGAGCCCGGGGCGGCGTCCTGTTCCGGGCGGGAGAGGAGCCGTCAGGCGGCCTCGTCGCGTTTGACCGCGGGGTCGGGAAGGCCCGTGCCGATCATGCAGTCGCGGGTGACGATGGCGGCCAGTGCCTCCTCGCTCCAGCCCTCGGTACCCTCGGGCCGCGCCGGCAGCACGAGGAAGCGCAGGTCGGCGGTCGAATCCGAGACGCGCACCTCCTGGGCATCCGGCAGGGTCACGCCGAACTCCGCCAGCACCGCGCGCGGTTCCCGCACCACGCGGGAGCGGTAGTCGACGGCCTTGTACCAGGCCGGCGGAATGCCGAGCAGCATCCGCGGGTAGCAGGAGCACAGCGTGCACACGACGACATTGTGCACCTCGGGCGTGTTTTCCAGCACCACGAGTTCGAGCGGCGTGGTCATGTCCATGCCGAACGTGTCCTGGATGGTCTTCAACGGATGGGCGAGCAGCCGTTCCTTGAAGTCCGGGTCGGTCCACGCCCGCGCCACGACGCGCGCGCCGAGCGCGGGGTTGCGGCTGTCGACGATGTCGATCTGGCGGTGCACGTCCTCCGCCGAGATGACGCCCTTCTCGATCAGAAGTTCGCGGATCGCGGTCTCGAGGATGCGATCCTCGATGGGCGCTGCTGCCACTTCCTCGATGGGCGCATGGTCATGGTCATGGTCGTGATGATGATGGTCACCCATGGGAGGACTCCCCGGTATCGCTCCCGTCTGCGGGCAGGAGCCAGTGTTCGTAGATGTCGGCGGCGACGCTGTCGGGGCTGCCGGACACGCCCTCCCACACGTCGTCCTGGCGGAAGCAGACGCGGTAGAGCGGGATCACCGGCAGGCCGGGCTTGTGGAAGGCGAGCAGCGACGGGTTGCGGTAGGCGCCGGTGACGGACATCACGACGCCCGGCTTGCCGCGCAGGTAGCTGGGGGTGCGGCAGTGCCGCTCCGCCGGTTGCTGCGCCACCCGGACACGGTCGCCGGGCTTGTAGCGATAGGGCACCTCAAGCATGGGCCTCTGCCTCCATCCGCTTGCGGACGTCCGCCATCTTCGCCTCGATCTCGTCCTCGGTCAGCACCGCTTGCTCGACGAGAAGCTGGCGCACCGCCTTCAGCCATTTCGAGTAATAGCCGAGGCTCGCGTACTCCTGCGGCGTGTTCTCCTCGATGGCGCGGCGCAGCGAGTCGACCGTGAAGGCCCCGATGCGCGGATTGACCATCAGCATCACCAGTGCGTCGACGCGCTTCTCGTGCAGCGTGTTGGCGTGTTCGTGCAGGTCGATGGGCCCGCCGGGCAGGCCGCCCACGTCGTTGACCTTGCGTTCGTTGTCGCTCATGGCGTCCTCCCTTCGTTTTTTCTTCGGCTCAGGATGCCTCGACGAGGATCAGGTGGCGAGAGGGCAGGTGCAGGCGCACGGGCGCGCCGCGCGCAACGCCGGCATCTGCCAGCCGCGCGGGCTCGGTGCGCACATGGAAGCGCCGCCCCGTGCCGGAGAGCGCGATGACGTCCGCGAAGGCGCCCTTGTAGACGATCTCCTCGACCTGCGCGTCGACGGCGTTCTCGCCCGCGTCGGCGTCCGCGGGCAGAAGGGCGATATGCTCCGGCCTTATGCCGAGCGTGACCGCCCGGCCTGGCCGCAATCCCTCGATGTGCGCGGAAAGCCGCGTGCCGCAGTCGCAGGCAATGGCGACGCTGTCGCCCGCGGCCTCCGCGGTCCCGGAGAGCGTGTTGACCGCGCCGAGGAAGTCCATGACGCGGGCGCTGTCGGGCGCTTCGTAGAGCCGGTCGGGCGCGTCGAGCGCGTGCAGCCGCCCGTCGAACATGACCGCGATCCGGTCGGAGAGGGAGAGCGCCTCCTCCTGGTCGTGGGTGACGATGATCGTGGTGATGCCGAGGCTGCGCTGAAGCTGCTTCAGTTCCACCTGCATGGCGTCGCGCAGCTTGCGGTCGAGCGCGCCCAGCGGCTCGTCCAGCAGCAATATGTCGGGCCGGATCACGATGGCGCGGGCAAGCGCCACTCGCTGCTTCTGCCCGCCCGAAAGCTGCTGCGGGTAGCGCCTGCCGAAGTCGCCGAGCCGGACGAGGTCGAGGGCTTCCGCCACGCGGCCCTCGCGTTCCGCCTTCGCCACCCCGCGCATCTCGAGGCCGTAGGCCACGTTCTCCGCCACCGTCATGTGCGGAAAAAGCGCGTAGTCCTGGAACACGATGCCGACATTGCGCTTGTTCGGGGCCACGCGCGCGATGGAGGCGCCGCCGACGCGCACGTCGCCCGTGTCCGGCTGGATGAAGCCCGCGACCGTGCGCAGCGTCGTGGTCTTGCCGCACCCCGATGGACCCAGCAGCGCGATGCACTCGCCCTCCTCGACGGTCAGGGACAGGTCCTGCAGGACGTGGTTGCCCCCCAGCCAGACGTTCACGCGGTCGAGTTCGAGACGGGCCATCTGGACCTCACGAGCGGGGAATGGACAGCGACATGATGCGGTAGCGGTACTCTGCCGCCGCGATCACCACGCTGATGACGAGGATGTAGACGGTCGAGAACGCCGCCGGTGTCGGGTCGAAATTGTTCGAGATGTAGTTGAACACCTCGATGGGCATGGTGGTCAGGTCGCCGCGCACCAGGAACACGCTGATCGGGTAGTTGTCGAAGCTGATCAGGAAGGCGAACAGGAATCCGCTGACCATGCCGGGTTTCAGCTGCGGCAGCGTCACCGTGCGGAAGGCCGTCCAGCGCGAGGCGCCGAGCGAGCGGGCGGCGTCCTCCAGCGAGGTGTCCGACAGCGTCAGCGAGGCGACCAGCGTGCGCACCGGGTAGGCGATCACCAGCACGACATGGCCTGCGGCGAGGCTCCACCAGGTGAACGCCGCGTCGATGGCGATGAAGAACTGAACGAGCGCGATGCCGATTGCCACCATGGGCAGCGTCACCGGCGACAGCAGGAAGGCCGTGATCGCTGGCTTGGCGGGGAAGGGATGACGCGCGATGGCCAGCGCCGCCCCGAGCGCCAGCACCGTCGCCAAGGCCGCCGCCGCGACCGCGATGGTCAGCGAGATCAGCGTCGCCTCCCCGATACGGTGGATCGCGGCGATGTTCTCGTACCAGCGGAAGGAAAACGCCTTGGGCGGAAACTCGATAAAGAAGGAATCGTTGAGCGAGACGACCGCCGTCAGGATCACCGGAAAGACGAGGAACGCCATCGACGCCCAGGCGAGGGCGGCGAGCGCGATGCGGAAGGGGCTCCTCTCAGACATCGACCCGGAACACCTTTCGCACGGCCAGTGCATAGAGCACGACGATGGCGAGCGTCACGACCGTCAGCGTCGTCATGATCGCCGAGCCCCAGGCGAAGTTGAGCTGTACGAGAAGCTGCTCGGCGGCGACCTGCGAGACCATGGCGGTCGAGGGCGAACCCAGCATCAGCGGGGTGACGAACGCGCTCATCGACACCGCGAAGACGAGCATGGTGCCACCGAACACGCCCGGCATGGAGAGCGGCAGGATCACCCGCCACAGCGTGCGCATGCTGGTTGCGCCCAGAGATTGCGACGCCTCCCAGAACGACGAGGGGATACGCAGCAGCGAGCCGTAGATCGGCAGGATCATGAACGGCATCCCGTAATGGACGAGCGCGGTGATGATCGCGCCCTCCGAATAGGTCAGCCGCAACGGAAACTCGGTGAGGCCCAGCGCGATCAGCAGGTTGTTGACCGGGCCGCCGTCGGCGAGGACGACGAGCCAGCCGTAGTTCCGCACGATCAGGCTGGAGGCGAGCGAGATGAACACGACGAGCAGCACGCCCGTGCGCAGCTTCCGGCCCGCGAACAGCAGCCACAGCGCGATGGGGTAGCTCAGCAGGAAGCAGATCGCCACGGACAGGAGCGAGATGCGGAAGGTCCGGACAATGGACCCGGTTGCCCGGCTGCTCTCCAGCGTCTTTTCGTACTGGTAGAGGGTGGGGGTCGCCTTGTCCTCCACCGCGTCTCCCGACCAATAGGTCAGACTCTCGCCCACCATCTGGCCGATGGGGATGAGGTAGAAGATCAGCATGAACGCCATGAGCGGCGCCAGCAGCAACGCCGCCGGCGCATGGCGCTGCCACCGCCCGCCGCGGGGGCGGACGGCGGCAGGTGTCACGGCGGGCGCCGTCGCTGTCATGCCAGGCAACTCCCGAAGGCGCGGGAGGGGCGGGTGCCCCTCAGCCGAAGACCTCGTTCCACTTCTCCGTGATCATGGGCCGGTTCTTCGACAGGAAGGCCCAGTCGGCATAGAGCGTGTTGTTCGGGTCGCCGATCAGTTCGAGCGTGCGGGCCGACGGCTCCACCTCCTTGTGGCCGCAGCGGGCGTGCAGCACGCTGTCGATCTTCGCCTGGAACTCCTTCTCCAGGCTGAGGTTCACGTACACCTCCGCCAGTTCCACGTTCGGCGCGTTCACCGGCATGTTGAGGCCGACGATCTCGCCGTGCGTGCCCTCTGCGAGATTGGGCGCCGGCGCGATGGGCGCACCCTGCGCGATCAGCGGGTTCACGAAGGCACCGTAGAAGGGCACCAGCGGGATCTGCCCGCTTTGCATCATCTGGATCGCCTGCGGCGCGCCCGTGTAGACGGTGACGCCGTTGTCCTTCAGTTCGGCCAGCTTGGCGATGCCCGCCTCGATCTCGTACTGGGCGTCCTTGAAGGGCTTGCCGGTGGCGATCTGCGCCGCCGTCGTCACCATGCGCACGCCGTTGTTCCAGGTCACCGGCGGCATCGCGATCAGGCCCTTGTTGGCCGGATCCCAGAGGGCAGCCCAGCTGGTCGGCGCCTCCTTCACGCGCTGCGTGTTGTAGTGGATCGTGTGCATCGCGTCGATGCAGCCGGCGGAGTAGTTGTCGGCCATGTTGAAGGCCGGGCGCAGCATCGCGAAATTCGGGATGTTCGCGGTGTTGTGCTGGCGCAGCAAGCCCTGCTCGGCGGCGATGAAGACGCCGGCTTCGGAGAACTGCATCAGGTCCGGCGGATTGTCCTTCTGCGTCTTGAGCATCGCCAGCATGTTGGACGTCACCGACTGCTGGACGTTCAGGCTGGCGCCCGTCAGCTTCTCGAACTTCGGGTTCAGTTCGTCGATCCAGAGCTTGGCGAGCAGGCCCTGGTTCAGGACGATGTTGAGCGTGCCGGCGGCGCGCGCCTTCGTGGTGACCCAAGGCATGGCGATGGCGACCGCGCCGGCCGCGGCGGTCGTCTTGAGGAAGCCGCGGCGCGTGGTCCCGGCGGACGCGGCGTCGCTGCGCGTGGCGGACTGAGTGCCCTTGTCGGAGCGTGTCATGGTGAAACCTTCCCTGTTCGGCCATTGGCTGGCGCGTCTTGCCGTGGTGGCGCGTCTCGAGGGCGGGGACGCACGGCCCATCCCCCGCCCGCTCGCCGGCGCGATTTCCCTCCGTCCAGGCGCACCGGTTGATCCGGCTTTTGCGGCGTCCCGCGGTCTGCGGCGGTTTCGCCTTTTGGGTGCAAGATTCAGGGCCTTCCGTGGAGACGGGCAGCCCCGACATTGCATACAATAGGGTCAGTCTGTGGCCCCTTCGGGCGTGGCGTCAAGGCTAAAAACATCGCGTGAGGGGGTAGATCCCTGATTTCAGCGCGCTTGGCGAACAGGTTTGTATGCAATCTATTGCCGGTTGTGCGGTCTTGCCTGCGCAGGCAAGGCCATTGGCGTCGCTGCCCGCAGATGGGATAGCCTCACCGCTGGGCGGACGGCTGCGGATGCGTGCTGCTGGCCGGGGTCCGTTTGCATGTTAGGTGTTGGTGCGAGGTGCTGTCCGATTTGCGGGAGTGGTGCGGTCCGGTGACGGTGAGGCATATCTTCAGGGCAGCCGTGCTCATGGCAGCGGCATTGCTGTTGCCGGGCTGCGGATTGTTCGGCGGTGGGGACCAGCGTGCCGGCTTCCTCGCGCCCGAGGTCGAGGGCGGCATCGTCTACGAGACCCGTATCGAGGGCCTCGACGACCCCGCGCTGGTGGAACTGGCGGAGGATTCCCTGCGCCTCTACACGCTCGCGGCCCGCAGGCCGCAGAGCCTTGCGCGGCTGAGCAGGCGTGCGGAGGCGGATGCGGAGACGCTCGCCGCGATTCTCCGCTCGCGCGGCTATTACCAGTCGAAGGTCACGGTCGAAGTGACGGATACGGGCGAACGTGTTCGTCCGCCCGACGGTGCGTCGGAGGTGGAGGACGTCCGCACCGGCACGAGCGTCCCGGTCCGCGGCGACGCGGAGGCAGAACAGACCGGCGCCTCCCAGACCGACCCGACGGCGCAGGTGGTTCTGAGCGTGACGCGCGGGCCGCTGTTCCGGCTGGCCGAGGTGGCCTACCCGCTGCCCGACGGCTACCGGGGCCCCGCCTTGCCGAAGCAGGCGCGGCTCGGCATTCCCTTAGGCCATCCCGCCATCGCGGAGGACATCGTGGCCGCGGAGGGAGCGGTGCTCGTCTTCCTGCGGGAGCGCGGGCACCCATATGCGCGTGCGGGCAAGCGCACCGCGCTGGCCGATCCGGAGGCGCAGACGATCACCGTCTCGACCCTGATCGACCCCGGGCCGCGCGTGAGCTATGGCGAGACGCGGGTGGAGCGGCTGGACAGCCTGGAGCCGGACTATGTCGCGGGCTTTGCCGAGTGGGAGGCGGGCGCACTCTCCGACCAGCGCGATCTCTCCGATGTGCAGCGCGCGCTCGCCGCATCGCGCCTGTTCGACGTGGTGACCGTCCGCCTGCCGGAGGAGGCGCCGGCGGGCCTGGGCGCGGGCGACAGCGTCACGCTTCCCGTCACCATCAGGGCGGAGGAAGCGCCCCATCGCACCATCGGCGGCGGCTTGCGCTATTCGACCGACGGCGGGCCGGGCGTGCGTGCCTATTGGGAGCACCGCAATCTCTTCGGGCGGGGCGAACGGTTCCGCACCGAGCTCGACGCCGACCTCGTCGCCCAGACGCTGGAGAACCGCTTCGTCAAGCCGCGCTTCCTGCGGCCCGACCAGGACCTCTTGGCGGGCCTCGCGTTCGAGCGGGAAGACGACGACGCCTATGAACTGATCGGCGCGACGGCGAGCATCGGCCTGGAGCGGCGGGTGTCGGCCCGCTGGATCGCAGGCGCCGGCGTGCTGGGCGAGGTTCAGGAGATCACGGACGATACCGGACGGCGGATGAGCTATCTCGTCGGCCTGCCGCTCTTCGCCGCCTACGACAGTTCCGACAATCTTCTCGACCCGACGCAGGGCGCGCGGGCGCGGGCGACGGCGACGCCGTTCGCGGGCGTGTCGGACGGCGTGGCGCTGAGCTTCCTCGTGCTCGACGCGACGGCTTCCACCTATTGGGCGCTCGACGACGACGACCGCTACATCGCCGCCTTCCGGGGGCGGATCGGAAGCATCCTCGGCGCCTCGCGTGCAACCATTCCGGCACCGCGGCGCCTCTATTCGGGCGGCGGCGGGTCCGTGCGCGGCTACCAGAGCCGGTTCATCGGCCCGCTCGACGCCAACAACGATCCGCTCGGCGGCCGCTCTGTCGTGGAGTTCGGCATGGAGATGCGCGCGCGCGTCACCGACACCGTCGGCGTCGTGCCCTTCGTGGACATGGGCTCGGTCAGCACGACGGAGTACCCCGACTTCAACGAGGGGCTGCAATATGCGGCAGGCCTTGGCCTGCGTTACTACAGCCCCATCGGCCCGATCCGCGCTGACGTCGCGGTCCCGCTCAATCCGCGCGACGCGGACAATGCGTTCGAGTTCTACATCTCCATCGGGCAGGCATTCTGATGCGGCATGCGGCGATCCTTCTGGCCCTCGTGGGCATGCTGCTGCTTCCGGCGGGGCCGTCGGCGGCCTTCCTGTCGTTCGAGGGGGTGACGAACAGCTTCATCCAGTTCGTCATCCGCCAGATCAACGTGCCGGGCGAGTTCGAACTGACGGTCGGCAATCTGATCGAGGGGGAGGACGGCTTCACGACGCTCGAAGGCTTCTCGGTCGCCGACCGCGAGGGGGTGTGGCTGTCGGCGGAACGGGTGGCGCTCGACTGGTCGCCCTCCGCGCTGCTGCGCGGCGAAATCAACCTGTCGCTGCTGCGGCTGGAGGACGTCGACCTGAAGCGGCTGCCCGTGACGGGCGATGCGCCTGAGAACGGGGGCGGTGACGAGGCGGCGGGCGGCATCCGCTGGCCGCGCGCACCGCTCGGCGTGGAAATCGCCGAGCTTGTGCTGACCCGGCTCACCGTCGCCGACACGATCCTGCCAGAGGCCGCGACGCTCACCGCCGCCGGTGCCTTCCGCGACATCGGCGACGTGCAGTCGATCCGGCTGGAGGCGGAACGGACCGACGGGGTGGGTGCGACGCTCGACCTTGACATGACGCGGGACTTCGTCGCCGACACGCTGAAGGCGCGCGTGCGTTTCGCCGAACCGCAAGGGGGGCTCGTCGCCCGGCTCGTGGGACTGCCCGATGCGCCGGCGGTGTCGCTGGCGCTCGACGCCGACGGTCCCCCGACGGACTGGGGCGGGGCGCTTGCGGCAAGCGTCGAGGGATACGGGGCGGTCGACGGCACCGCGTCCGCGGCCTGGGCCGGCCCCTTGTCGGTCGCTGCCGACGTGACGCTGACGCCGGGGGACCGGCTTGCCCCGGAGATCGCCGCGGCGATCGGCCAGGCCGCACACCTCGACATCGCCGCGCGCGAGGGCGGGGACGGGCGCGTCGCGCTGGAGCGGGCGCGGTTCCGCCTCGCCGCGGGCCGCCTCGACGCGCGGGGCGATTTCGCACGGACCTTGAACGACATCGCCATCGACATGCGCGCCGATGTGCCGGAGGAGGGTGCCCGTCTGCTCGATCCCTTCCTTGCGCCCGCGACGGTGAAGGGCGCGGGTCTCGACATCGCGGTGCGCGGATCCGCCGCCGCGCCCCGTTTCTCGGTTCAGGGCCGGGTCGAGGAGGTAGCGACGCCGGATGCCGCCGCGGCCTCCCTCGACCTCGATGCCCGTGTTGCGGTCTCGGGAGGCGCCGTGGAAGGCGACGCAAGCCTGGTCGCGCGCGGTCCGGGACTCGCCGGCCGGCCCGACCTGACCGCCTTGCTCGGCCCGGAGATCGCGGTGGAGGCAGAAGGGCGGTACGCGGCCGGTATCGCCGAGGTCGCCCGCTTCTCGGTCGCCTCGCGCGTGGTCGAGGCACGTGGGGAGGGCCGCTTCGACACCGGCGCGGGAGAGGCAAGCGGGCGGCTGCGCATCGCGGCGACGGATCTTGCCCCGCTGGCAGCGTTCGCCGGGCAGGATCTCCGGGGTGGGGCGACGCTGACTGCGGACGTGCGCCGCGCGCGTCTCGATGGCGCGCTCGATGCCGACGTGCAGCTTGCCGGACGGGGGCTCGACAGCGCGGACGCGCTGATCGCGGCGGTTCTCGCGGGGCGCGTGGATGCGGTGGCGACGGTGCGGACGGACGATGCGCGCGTCGTGCGGCTTTCGCCCGCGCGGATCGAGACGGGCGCGCTGACCGCCACGGCGGAGGGCGAGGCCGATCTGGAAGCGCAGCGGGGCGACCTCGACTACACCCTCTCGGTGCCCGACGTGGCGGGGATCGCGGGCGCCGCGGGCGCGGATGCGCGCGGGGCGCTCTCGGCAGAGGGCCGTGTCCGCGGCCCCCTCCTGGCCCCGGCGGCGGTTGGCGAGGTGCGCCTCGCGGAAGCCCGTATCAACGGTGCGCAGCTGGGGCGCGTGAGCCTTGCCCATGATGTTGCAATGGAAGACGGGGGCCCCAGGGGTTCGGTGCGCCTGGAGGTCGCGGGCAGCCAGCTTGGCGACGGTGCGGGTGAGGCGCGTTTCCGGACCGTGGACGGGGTTCTCGACCTTGCGCGGATCGAGGCGTCGCTGCTCGGCCTCGCAGCGAGCGGAAAGGCCCGGGTTCCACTCGATGGGCGGCCGGCAACGGGCAGCCTCGCGCTCACCGCGCGCGATCTCGGGGGAGTGGGACGGCTCGCGGGCCTCGACCTCGCGGGGACGGGCCGGGCGGACTTGCAGCTGGCAGCCAACGGACGGGCGCAGGCGGCGCGCGTGGTCGTGGATGCACGCGACGTGCGCAGCGGCGCGGCGGAGATCGCCGGGCTGAGGGCGGCAATGCGCGTGGGCGACGTCGGGACCATGTCCGGCATCGATGCGGTCGTCACCGCCGACAGCGTGTCGCTGCCGCGCGCCGGGTTCTCGCGGGTGACGGCAAGCGCGGACGGCCCGCTCGCCGGGCTCGTGTGGGAGGTGGCGGCGGACGGGCGGACCTCGGCGCCGGTGGCGGCGCCCCTTCTGGTCTCCGGGGGCGGGACGGCCGACCTCGCGGGAGACGCGCCCCGGGTGGAGGTGCGCCGGCTCGACGTGCGCTATGCGGAGGAGCATTTCGCGCTCGCCGACGCGCTCGACGTGAGGCTCGGCGGCGGTCAGACGCGGTTGGAGGGGCTCGATCTGCTGGCTGCAGAAGGGCGGATCCAGGGCCAGCTTTCGGCCGGCGCGCGCGCCATCGCCGCGGACCTTGCGCTGGAGGGGGTGCCGCTGCGGCTGGTGCGGGCGGCGTCTGGGCGCACGGGTCTTGCGGGCACGCTCTCGGGCCGCGTGGACGTGCGTACCGGCGGGCGCGACGCTGGCGGGACGGTCAGGCTTGCGACCGACGGGCTGAGCGCGGGCGGCGCGGGGGACGGCGGCCTCGACCTCGCGCTGGAGGCGGACTGGGACGGGCGCATGCTGGGCGCGGGACTGACGGCCAGGGCGGGGGAGGCAGCACCCGTGCGCGGGCGGCTTTCGCTGCCGCTCGTCCCCGGGCGCAGAGGTCCGGTGCCTGTTGTCGTGCCGAAGGGGGCGGAGATCGACGGAGCGCTCGACTGGCAAGGCGACGTCGCGCCGCTGTGGGCGCTTGCCCCCCTGCCGGACCATATCCTCGAGGGGCAGGGCGTCATCGACCTGAAAGTGGCGGGCAGCATCGAGACACCGCGGGTTTCCGGTCAGGTGCGTCTGGCCGACGGAGTCTACGAGAACCTCGTCTCGGGCACCTATCTGGCGGACCTGCGGCTCGAGACCGACCTTGCCGGTACCGATGCCGTATCGTGGCGGCTGACGGGAACCGACGGCGCGAAGGGCCGCGTCGAGGGGGAGGGGCGCCTGACACTCGGCGGGGAGGAGGTTTTCACCCTCGACACCGGTCTCCGGTTCGACAATGCGCTTCTGGTGCGCCGGGACGAGGCCGTGGCGCAGATGACGGGGGAGGTGCGCGCTTCGGGCGACGGGCGCGAGCTGGCCGTGACCGGCAGGCTTGCCGCCGACTTCGTGGAAGTGCGTCTGCTGAACAAGCTTCCGCCCAGCATCGTCACGCTGGACGTGCGCTTCCCCGGCGATCCGCCCGAGGCAGAGGGCCGTGCCCGCCAGGACCGTGCCATCCGCGTGCCGCTCGATATCGCCGTGGAGATGCCCCAGCGGGTGTTCGTCCGCGGGCGCGGGCTCGAAAGTGAGTGGGGCGGGGCGCTGAAGATCGGTGGCACCGCTGCGGCGCCCCGCGTCGTCGGCACGATCGAGGCGCGCCGCGGCTATCTCGACTTCATCGGGCGCAGCTTCGAGATCGAGCGGGGCGAAGTGCGCTTCTCGGGCGCGACCCCGCCGTCGCCCGCCGTGGATCTTGTGCTGACCCGGGAGGCGAACGACGTGACGGGCCGGATCGAGATCTTCGGCACCGCGACCGCGCCGGAAATCGCGTTTTCCTCCACCCCCGGCCTGCCGGAGGACGAGGTGCTGCCCCGGGTCCTGTTCGGCAAGTCGGCACAGTCCATGAGCGCGCTGGAGGCGCTGCAGCTTGCCTCGGGCGTGGCCACGTTGCTGTCTGGGGAGGCGGGGGTGATCGACAGCCTTCGCGGCGCGCTGGGAGTGGACGTGCTGCGGGTCGAGGGCGGCGAGGCCGAAGGCGAGGCGGCAAGCGTCTCGGTCGGGAGCTATGTCGCCGAAGGCGTGTTCGTCGGCACCAAGCAGCCGCTCGACGGGCGCGGCGGTTCGGTGCTCGTCGAGGTGGAGATCACCGACCGGATCACGGTTGACACCGAGGTGGGCCAGGAGGGCAACACCAGCGCCGGCGTCAACTGGCGCTACGACTATTGAGCGTGCCCGCCCGTCCGCAGCGGCCCTGCCGTCAGCGCCCCTTGTAGACCGGCGGCCGCTTGGCCAGGAAGGCGGCGACGCCCTCGGCGAAATCGTCCGTGTTGCCCGCGGACTTCTGGGCCACCCGCTCGTGATGAAGCTGCGCTTCGTAGCCGTTCTCGAGGCTCGCCCAATAGGCCTTGCGGATCAGCCCCAGTGCAACGGTCGGCCCCGCGGCAAGCTGGCGGGCGAGTGCGGTTGCCTCCTCCCGCAGCCGCGCATCCGGCACGACGCGCGTGACGAGGCCCCATTCGCGGGCGGTCCCGGCGGGCAGCTTTTCCCCCAGCATCGAAAGCTCCAGCGCGCGCGCCCGTCCGACGAGGCGCGGCAGAAGCCACGTCGCCCCGCCGTCGGGGACGAGGCCGATGTGCCGGAACGCCTGCAGGAAATAGGCGCTTTCGGCGGCGATCACGATGTCGCCCATCAGCGCGAAGCTCATGCCCACACCGGCGGCGGCCCCGTTGACCGCGGTGACGACTGGCATCGGCAGGTCGCGCAGCCTGAGCATGAGGGGATTGTAACAGCGTTCCAGCACCTGGCCGACGTCGCGGCTGCCGTCGGGGCCGGGCGCGATGAGACTGGCGTCGGAGAGATCGGCGCCCGCGCAGAACCCGCGGCCCTCCCCCGTCAGCAGCAGACAACGCACGCCTGCCGCGGGGTCGGCGATCTGCCTGAGCGCCTGATCGAGGTCGTCGAGCATCTGGCGGTTGACCGCGTTCATCGCCTGCGGGCGGTTGAAGGCGAGCACGGCGAGGCCGTCCTCGATGGCGAGCGTCAGCGTGGAATAGGTCATGGCCGCGGCGTTCCCCCTTGCGTGGCCGCAAGGGTGCGGGCAAGCGCGCCGGGCGGTCAAGCAGGGACGGGGGCAGATACCTGCGAAGGCCGGCTCAGGCGGCGCCCCGGACCGATGCGGAAGCCGGGGGCGGAACGGTCGCGTCCTGGCCCAGTTCGTCCTCGCCGACGGTGATGTTGCGGCCGCGCATCTTCGCCACGCGCAGGGCACGCTCGGCCCGCTGCAGCATGTCGCCCATCCGTTCGCCCGCGTGGTACTCGACCGCGCCGAAGGACATGGTGATACGCCCCAGGGTCTCGCCGGTCGATTTCTTGACGATCTTCTTGCGTTCGACGGTCTGGCGGATGTGGTTGGCGACGATGCGCGCACCCTTCAGCCCCGTCTGCGGGAAGATCACCGCGAATTCCTCGCCGCCGAAGCGTGCGGCGATGTCGCGGCCCTTCACGTTCTCGCTGAGACAGCCGCCGACGAGCCGCAGTACCTGGTCGCCGGTCAGGTGGCCCCAGGTCTCGTTGAAGGCGTTGAAATGGTCGATGTCGCCAAGGATCAGAGACAGCTGCTGCTTGTTCTCGACGGCCTCGCGCACGGCGCGCTGCAGCTTTTCCTCGAAATAGTGACGGTTGGCAAGGCCGGTCAGGGTATCGGTGGTGGCCTCGCGCTTCGTTGTCTCCAGCGTGTCCCGCAGGCGCTTGATCTCGGTGACGGAGGTCTCGAGTTCGGTTTCGAGCGCGCGCGACTTGGCTTCCATCTTGCGGGACGCATCGACGAGGCGGGCGACCACGGTGCGCAGGGCGGCAGGGTCCGTTTCCCCCTCCACCGAGCTTGTCACGCCTTCCAGCGCATTGCTGAACGCATTGGAATCGTGAGCCGCCCGCTCGAGGTGCTCGACGATCCGGTCGATGTGCCCGGCCATCTGCTCCGAGGCCTGCTCGATCGCCTCGTTTGTCGCATGGCGGCCGCAATACTGGCGCCACAGCGTCTCCGAGACCTCGCCGGTGATGGCGTTGCCGTTCTTCTGCAGGTGGTTGTCGATGGCCCGCGTCAGGTCGGCATTGGTGCCGGCGGCATAGGTGTACCACACCTCGTAATGGACCGGGTGCGGATCGATGCCGAACCGTGCCATCAGGGCCATTGCCCGCGAGCAATAATCGACCGTCTTGCCGATTTCGTCGATGTCCGTCACCGCCAGCCTCGTTGATCATGACAGATTGCAGTGCAACTGCACGTCATGAGTGTGGAGGTGCGTTGGTAAAGAATGCCTTTACCGTGCGCGGCGGTTCATCCGCTCAGCTTTCGCTGGCAGCGTCGGCAGCCTTCTTCGTGCGCCGGGCAGCAGGCTTGCGCGCGGGAGCCTTCTTCTTCGCGGCGGGTGCGGTGTCGTCGCCGGCGGCCGCGGGTGCTTCCGCCCCCTCTGCCTTCGCGGCCTTTGCGGGCTTGGCCGCCTTGGCGCGGGACGGCTTGGCTGCCTTCGCAGATGCCGTCCGTGCCGGCGCCGCCTTCTCCGCAGGCTTCTCCTTCTCCGAAGACGCGGTCGGGAAGACGGGCCGCAGCAGGAAGTCCGGAACGTGGTCGCCCAGACCCTTCACCGGTTCGTCGCGGTCGCGGTCGCGGTCACGGCCGCGGTCGCGGTCGCGCCCACGATCGCGCCGGTCGCCCTTGCGGTCCTGCTGCCGGTCCTGCTGCGTGGGCGCCTCGCGCCGGGGCTCGCGCGCAGCGGGTGCCGCCTCCTCCCGCGGTTCCGGCTGCCGGGCGGGTGCAGCGGTGTCCTGGACGGGCTTGCTGCCTTCGCCCCTGCGGCCCTTGCGCCGGTCCTTGCCCTTGTCGGCGCTCTTCTCGGCAGGCGTCTCGCCGGCGGGGGAGGGCTCTTGTCCGGCGGCCTTGTGCGCCGGGGCGGGTTTGCTGCCCTCGCGCGGGATCTCGCGCTGGATCAGCTTCTCGATACGGTCGACGTACTTCGCCTCGTCCTCGGTCGCGATGGTGATCGCCTTGCCGGACTTTCCCGCCCGGCCGGTGCGGCCGATGCGGTGGACGTAGTCCTCCGGGTGGATCGGGACGTCGTAGTTGACGACATGGCTCACCGCCGGGATGTCGAGGCCGCGCGCGGCCACGTCGCTGGCCACAAGGATCTGGATCTGGTCGGTCTTGAACTGGTCGAGCACCTTCATCCGCACGCTCTGGTCGAGGTCGCCATGAAGCGCGCCGGCGGTGAAGCCGGCCTTCTCCAGCGACTTGGCCAGCGTGCCGACATCGCGCTTGCGGTTGCAGAAGACGATGGCGTTCTTCACGTCCTCCGCCTTCAGCGCCTCGATCAGCTTGCCACGCTTGGCGGTGCGCGTCGTCTGGATGAGCGACTGGGCGACCGTTTCCGCGGTCGTGGAGGCGCGCGCCACCTCGATCTTCACCGGGTTCGTCAGGAAGGCGGAGGTGATGCGCTGGATCTCCGGCGGCATGGTCGCGGAGAAGAACAGCGTCTGGCGCGTGAAGGGGGTCAGCTTGCAGATGCGCTCGACATCCGGGATGAAGCCCATGTCGAGCATCCGGTCCGCCTCGTCCACGACGAGAACCTGCACACCCGTCAGCAGGACCTTGCCGCGCTCGAAATGGTCGAGCAGGCGGCCGGGCGTGGCGATCAGCACGTCGACGCCGCGGTTCAGCTTGGCTTCCTGGTCGGCGAAGGACACGCCGCCGATGAGAAGCGCCATGGTCAGCTTGAGGTGCTTGCCGTAGACCTCGAACGATTCTGCGACCTGGGCGGCCAGTTCCCGCGTCGGCTCCAGGATCAGCGTGCGCGGCATGCGTGCCTTGGAGCGGCCCTGCGCGAGGATCGTCAGCATCGGCAGCGTGAAGGATGCGGTCTTGCCCGTGCCCGTCTGGGCGATGCCCAGAACGTCGCGGCCGGCGATCACCTGGGGGATCGCCTGCTCCTGGATGGGGGTGGGCTTTTCGTACCCGGCCTCGCGGACCGCGCGAAGAACCTCGGGGTGGAGGCCGAGAGTGTCGAAACTCATGTGGGTCTTACGTGCTCCATGCGCCGCCCCGGACATTCCGGGGAACTGGTCGTCGGTCCAGGCGGCAGATCCGGCGCGCGCGACGATTGCCTCCGGATCTCTCCGGCTGAACCGCCCGCACCATATTGCTTTTCCCTATATTGTCAAATCGTTCCAATCTTGCGCCCAAGTTGCGGGTTGACCGGCCCCGGAATTCGGTGTCTGCGTTGCCCGCCACAGGACATGAACGGACTATTCGGGATGGATCGACAGAACCTTGTGCTGGTGCCCGGCCTGATCTGCACGGACGCACTCTATGCGCCGCAGATCGATGCGCTCTCGCCCTATGCCGACATCATGGTGGCGGACCACCGCCGCCACGACAGCATGGCCGCGATCGCCGCCGCGATCCTGGAGGAGGCGCCGCGCTTCTTCGCGCTGGGGGGCTTGTCCATGGGCGGCTACATCGCCTTCGAGATCATGCGCCAGGCGCCGGAGCGGGTGACGAAGCTCGCTCTCATGGACACATCCGCCCGGCCCGACACCGACGAGCAGCGCAAACGCCGCGCCGGCCTGATCGACCAGGCCGACCACGGGAAGTTCAAGGGCGTCACCCGCGGGCTCCTGCCGCTCTTCATCCACGAGGACCGGCTGCACGATGCCCCGCTGGTCGAGACGATCATGCAGATGGCGAAGGACACCGGCCGCGAGGCGTTCAAGCGGCAGCAGACCGCGATCATGGGCCGCGCCGACAGCCGCCCGCTGCTGCCGTCGATCCAGTGCCCGACAGTCGTCGTCTGCGGCCGGCAGGATGCGCTGACGCCGCTGTCGCTGGCCGAGGAGATGGCGGACGCCATCCCCACGGCGCGGCTGGAGATCGTCGAGGACTGCGGCCACCTGCCGACGCTGGAGCGGCCGGAGGCGGTGAACGCCATCCTCAAGGACTGGCTGGTCGGCTGATCCCCGTCAGGGGTGTCGCCTTCAGTCGTTCCACTCCCGCCCGTCAAGCTCGATATGCGGATTGACCGCGGGCATCATCGCCACGAACACGTCGCGCATGCTCTGCGCGTAGCCGGGCGCGCCAGGACCGGGAACGGCGCTGTTGGTCACCATACCGTGCGCATAGGCGAACCCGCCGTAGCACAGCACGGCCGTCACCTTCAGCCCGCCGTCGCGGGCCGCCACCGGCGCATCGCCGAGGCAGATCGATTTCTCGTTGGCGGGCCGCGCCGGGTTGAACACCAGGACGAGGCGGTTCTTGACCGTGCCGGGCTCGACGGGGCGGAGGCCCGCGCCGCCCACATAGGCCGGAAGCGTCAACCCTTGCGTGGCCGCAACCGGGTCTGCGCCGATCACCTCGGTCGGCATGCCGCCGACGGACGCCGTCCTCACCAGGCCCGGCGAATAGAAGGTGTCCCAGTCGACCCGGCTGACCGTCGACATGCCTGCACATCCTGCGAGAAATGCACCGCCAGCCACGGCCAGAACCGCCGACCTGATCCCCGACATGCCCATGTTCGCCTCTCCCGCCTGAAAAGCGTTGGTGTTCCCGTTTCAGCGAATATGGGAGCACGCAAGCGTCTTGGGGAGAGGGGTCAGATGTCGATGTCGGTCACGAAGGCGGCGTTTTCGGAGATATAGGCGAAGCGCCGCTCCGCCTTCTTGCCCATCAGCTGCTCGACAAGCTCGCCCGTGTCCATGCGCTCCGCCATCGGGATGGTGACGCGCAGGAGGGAGCGGGTCTTCGGGTCCATCGTGGTTTCGCGCAGCTGGGCGGGCATCATCTCGCCCAGGCCCTTGAAGCGGCTGACCTCGACCTTCGTGCTGCCCTTGAACTCCTGCGCGACGATCTCGTCCCGGTGCGCCTCGTCGCGGGCATAGAAGCTGCGCCCGCCCTGGCTCAGCCGGTAGAGCGGCGGGATCGCGAGATAGAGGTGGCCCTGGTCGATCAGGCTGCGCATCTCCCGGTAGAAGAAGGTCATCAGCAGCGAGGCGATGTGTGCGCCGTCGACGTCGGCGTCGGTCATGATGATGACCTTGTCGTAGCGCAGGTCGTCCTCGCGGTATTTCGTCCCGGTGCCGCAGCCCAAGGCCTGCACGAGGTCCGAAAGCTCCCGGTTGGCGTCGAGCTTGCCCGCGCCCGCGCTCGCCACGTTCAGGATCTTGCCGCGCAAGGGCAGGACGGCCTGGTTCGCCCGTGCGCGCGCCTGCTTGGCCGACCCGCCGGCGGAATCGCCCTCGACGATGAAGATCTCGGTCCCCTGGCGCTCCGCGGCGGTGCAATCGGCGAGCTTGCCCGGAAGCCTGAGCTTGCGCGTGGCCGTGCGGCGGGAGACCTCCTTCTCCGCGCGCCGTCGTGTGCGCTCCTCCGCCCGGTCGATGACCCATTCCAGCAGCGCGTCCGCCATCGCCGGATGGCCGGAGAGCCAATGGTCGAAATGGTCGCGCACCGCATTCTCGACGACGCGGGCGACCTCGGCGGTCGCGAGCTTCTCCTTGGTCTGGCCCTGGAACTCCGGCTCCCGGACGAAAACGGAAATGAGGCCCGCGACCGTGCCCATCACGTCGTCAGGCTGGACGATGCCCGCCTTCTTGACGTTCTTCAAAGCGCCATAGGCCTTGAGCCCCTTGGCGAGCGCGGCGCGCAGGCCCTGCTCGTGCGTGCCGCCCTGCGGCGTGGGAACCGTGTTGCAGAAGGAGGAAAGCCCCGCCTCCACGTCGAGCGTCCACGCGACCGCCCATTCGACCGAGCCCGGCCGGTCGGCGAACTTCACCACGCCCGAGAACGGCTCCGGCGTGACGGTGCGCGCATCCTCAAGCTCGACGGCGAGGAAGTCGGCAAGCCCGCCGGGGAAGTGGAAGCTGTCCGTCTCCGGCGGCCCGTCCTTGCCCGCCAGCAGTTCCGGCGCGCAGGTCCAGCGGATCTCGACCCCGCGATAGAGGAAGGCCTTCGACCGCGCCATGCGGTAGAGGCGGGCAGGGCGGAAGCGCGCTGCCTCCCCGAAGATTTCCGGGTCCGGGTGGAAGCGGACGAGCGTGCCGCGCCGGTTCTGGATCGGTCCCTTGTCTTCCAGCGCGCTCGTCGGGTGGCCGCGCGAATAGGTCTGGCGCCACAGGCGGCGGTCGCGCACCACCTCGACCTCCAGCCTGTCGGACAGCGCGTTCACGACCGAGATGCCGACGCCATGAAGGCCGCCCGACGTCTCGTAGGCCTTGCTGGAGAACTTTCCGCCCGCGTGCAGCGTGGTCATGATGACCTCGAGCGCGGAGGTGTCCGGGTGGCGTGGGTGCGGGTCGATCGGGATGCCGCGTCCGTTGTCCCGGATGGCAAGCGTGCCGTCGGCGGAAAGCTCGATCTCGATGCGGCTCGCATGGCCCGCGACCGCCTCGTCCATCGAGTTGTCGAGCACCTCGGCCGCCATGTGGTGATAGGCGCGCTCGTCGGTGCCGCCGATGTACATGCCCGGGCGGCGGCGGACGGGCTCCAGCCCCTCCAGCACCTCGATGTCGCGGGCGGTGTAGCTGCTGCCCGTGTCCGCGGATGGATCTGCGAAAAGATCGACGTCGCTTGCCATATGCTGCCCACGCGCCAGGGAATCGCTCGGTGAAGTCTAGGACGCGGGGTATCGCACGCCAAACCCGGAAACGGCAATGCCGGCCGGGAGGGGGACCGGCCGGCATTGCGCGCCTTGCGGAGGAGGTCGAGGGTCGCGCCCTGTGCGGGGGACGCGGCCTGGAGAGGAGAGAGACCTCGTGGAAATGGTATTGCGAGGAGCGTGCCAAACTCCCGGCTCCGGATGGCACGGCCGCGAGGTGTTAAATATACTCATGTAAATCAGTGGGTTGCCTGTTTGCGACACGGTTGCGAATTCCCAACGCTGCGGGCGTGATCTATGTTGTAAGGCAGGAATGTGCCGCGTGAGTACATGCCGCTATCGGGCCGCTTGTGCCGAAGGGAGACAGGTCGCATGAGGATCGTGGGTGCACTGGCCGCGGCAGCAGCCGCCATCGTTCTTTCGGGATGCGAATCGACGGCGCAAAAGGAAACGCTCGCCGCCCAGTCCCTGCTTGTCGGGATGCCCAAGACGACACTGCTGGAATGTGCAGGTGCGCCGACCGCGACGGCGGCAGCGGACGGGCTGGAGTATTACACCTACGAGCTTTCGGGCTACGAGACCTGGGGCAGCCCGAGCGTCGGGGTGGGCGTCGGCAGCGTGTTCGGCGACCGGCGCAGCTTCGGCGCGTTCGGACTGGGCTTTCCGCTCTATGGCTACGACCGGGTGGACAGTGCCGTTTGCCGGACGACCTTCGTGCTGGAGCGGGACCGGGTGAAGGCCGTTCGCTATTCCGGCGCCGGGCCGACCTATGAGCGCACGCGCCTCTGCCACGCGATCGTTGCGCCCTGCCTGCCGCGCCCGGCGAACTAGGGGCACGCAGTCGGGGCAGAACGGCAAAGACCGCCCCGGTTGCCCGGAGCGGCCTTCCTCATACGCGCATCCTGCGTGCGATCCGGCGAGGGATCAGACGCTGTAGTACATCTCGAACTCGACCGGGTGCGGCGTGTGCTCGAAGTTGTACACCTCTTCCATCTTCAGCTCGATGTAGGCATCGATCTGGTCGTCGGTGAACACGCCGCCCTTCTTCAGGAACTCCCGGTCGCCGTCGAGGGCTTCCAGCGCCTCGCGCAGGCTGCCGCAAACGGTCGGGATGTCCTTCAGCTCTTCCGGCGGCAGGGCATAGAGGTCCTTGTCCATCGGGTCGCCCGGATGGATCTTGTTCTCGATGCCGTCGAGGCCCGCCATCATCAGCGCCGTGTAGGTCAGGTACGGGTTGCCCGAGGGATCGGGGAAGCGGCACTCGATCCGCTTGCCCTTCGGCGAGGGCGAGTAGGGGATGCGGATCGACGCCGAGCGGTTGCGCGCGGAGTAGGCCAGCAGCACCGGCGCCTCGAAGCCCGGGATCAGGCGCTTGTAGGAGTTCGTCGAGGCGTTCGAGAAGGCGTTGATCGCGCGGGCGTGCTTGATGATCCCGCCGATGTAGTAGAGGCACGTCTCCGACAGGTCTGCGTAGCCCGAACCCGCGAACAGCGGCTTGCCGTCCTTCCAGATCGACTGGTGCACGTGCATGCCCGAGCCGTTGTCGCCCTTCACCGGCTTCGGCATGAAGGTCGCCGTCTTGCCGTAGGAGGCCGCCACCTGGTGGATGGCGTACTTGTAGATCTGCATCATGTCGCCGCAGCGCGTGAGCGTGGAGAACTTGAAGCCCAGCTCATGCTGCGAGGGCGCCACCTCGTGGTGGTGCTTCTCGACCTCGACGCCCATCTCGGCCATGGCCGAGAGCATCTCGGAGCGGATATCCTGGGCGCTGTCGACCGGCGGGACAGGGAAGTAGCCGCCCTTGATGCGCGGACGGTGGCCGAGGTTGCCCGGCTCCATCATGCGGTCGGTGTTGTAGGGGCCCTCGTCGCTGTCGATCTCGACCGCGACCTTGTTCATCGCGACCTTCCAGCGGATGTCGTCGAACATGAAGAACTCGGCTTCCGGGCCGCAATAAACGGTGTCGCCGACGCCCGAGGCCTTCAGGTAGGCTTCCGCCTTCTTCGCGGTCGTGCGCGGGTCGCGGCCATAGGCCTCGCCCGTGAACGGCTCCAGCACGTCGCAGGTGATCGACATGGTCGTCTGCGCGAAGAACGGGTCGATGAACGCCGTCGCCGTGTCAGGCATGAGGACCATGTCCGACTCGTTGATCGCCTTCCAGCCGGCGATGGACGAGCCGTCGAACATCTGGCCGTCCTCGAAGAACGACTCGTCGACCATGCCGACGTCGAAGGTGACGTGCTGCCACTTGCCCTTGGTGTCGGTGAAGCGCAGATCGACGTACTTGACGTCCTTGTCCTTAATTTCCTTCAGAAGCTTCTCAGCCGAGCTCATTGATCCATCGCCCTTTTTCGGTTCGAGTTGCTGGTTCTTGTCATCGTTGGGGCTGTCGCCCCGGACCTGGTCCGGTTTCCGCGTCCCGCGAGGGGGTGCGGCGTCCGGCCCGGCCTGTCCGCGTGCGGCCGGTCGCCCCGCCGCCCGCGAAGTTCCTCGATCTCTCTCTGCCCGCCCGTGCGCCCGCGCGTGGCTTGCGCGGCGGGCCCCTTCAGATCGCCTCCGTCCCGGTCTCGCCGGTGCGGATGCGCACGGCCTCCTCGACATTCGTCACGAAGATCTTCCCGTCGCCGATGCGGCCCGTG
Organism: Futiania mangrovi; assembly: GCF_024158125.1. NCBI lineage: Bacteria > Pseudomonadati > Pseudomonadota > Alphaproteobacteria > Futianiales > Futianiaceae > Futiania > Futiania mangrovi. The sequence goes on from NZ_JAMZFT010000001.1 coordinate 843,846, forward strand.
CGCGCGGCGTTGGTGATCGCCTCGATCGCCCGGTCGACGAGGCCGTCGTCCAGCACGATCTCCAGCTTCACCTTGGGCAGGAAATCGACGACATATTCGGCGCCGCGATAGAGTTCCGTATGGCCCTTCTGGCGGCCGAAACCCTTCGCCTCCGTCACCGTGATGCCCTGAAGGCCGACCTCCTGCAGCGCCTCCTTCACATCGTCGAGCTTGAAGGGCTTGATGATCGCCTCGATCTTCTTCATGGACGCCTGTTCTCCTCGCCGGCAAACGCGCTCTGCCCAAGTTCGTCGGGCCTGATTAAGCATGCCGCGTGCCAGTTTGCCGTGAGCTTGCGCAAAGGCCGTTCTGACGCGCTTTTGGGCATCCGCCGCGTCCCCGACCCATCGCCCTTTGCCGAAAAAGAAGGCAAGCGTGGCGAAAGATTGTGCAGCCGGTGCCGATGGAGGCATCCTGGCGTCGCTTGCGAGGTTCGGCTTTGACCTGGAGCAAGCCGTAAGCGACCCTCGCCGGCGCGGATGCGATCCTGGCGGAGCGGCGGACATGCAGGAGCTTTTCGGCCTCGACGACTGGGCGGCCCCGGTGCCGCTCCTGACCCCGCGCGAGATGGGGCAGGCGGACGCCGCGGCCATCGCCGCGGGCACGCCGGGCACCGTGCTCATGGCCAGGGCGGGGCGCGCGGTCGCGGACGCCGTGCTGCGCCGCCTCGGCCACCGGCAGGGCAGGCGGGCGGCCGTTCTCTGCGGGCCGGGCAACAATGGCGGGGACGGCTTCGTCGCGGCGCGGCTGCTGGCGGAGGAAGGCGTGGAGGCCACGGTCTATCTGCTCGGTGCGCGCGGGGATCTGGGAGGCGACGCCGCGGATGCCGCGCGGCAATGGCTGGGCGAGGTGCATCCGCTCCAAGCCGCCCTCGACCTGGCGGGCCTGGACGAGGCCAGCCAGCCGCACGTCTGGATCGACGCGCTGTTCGGGGCGGGTCTGTCGCGCCCGCTGGAGGGGGTGGCGCGGCGCCTCGTCGAGGCGCTGGACGCAAGCGATGCGGATATCGTGGCGGTCGACGTGCCCTCCGGCCTCGACGGGGCGACGGGCGAGGTGCGGGGCGCCGCGGCGCGTGCCGTGGAGACGGTGACCTTTGCCACGCTCAAGCCCGGCCACCTGCTCTATCCGGGGCGTGCGCTCTGCGGGGCGCTGACGGTCGCGGACATCGGCATTCCGGAGGCGGCGGTGACGGGTCTCGCGCCCAAGGCGTTTGCCAATGCGCCGGGCCTGTGGCGGGGCGCGTTCCCGGTGCCGGAGGCGGCCGGGCACAAATATACCCGCGGTCACCTGGGCGTGCTGAGCGGCCCGGCGGTGCAGTCGGGCGCCGCCCGCTTGGCGGCGCGCGGGGCCTTGCGTGCGGGCGCGGGCCTCGTCTCCATGATATGCGCGCCCTCGGCCGCGATGGTGCTCGCGAGCCATCTCACCGCGGTCATGGTCAAACCCGTGCGGGCGGGAGAAGCCGCGGCGAACCTGATGGCGCGGCACCGCATTTCGACGCTGGTCGCCGGGCCGGGTCTCGGCACGGACGAGAGCGCGCGCGAGCGGCTTCTCGCCGCACTGGCGGCCCCGGCGGAGGGGGAGGGGCTGACCGGCCTCGTGCTAGACGCGGATGCGCTGACGCTGCTTGCGGAACGGGGCGAGGGGATCGCGGACCGGATGCCCCCACGGACGGTACTAACCCCGCACGAGGGGGAGTTCGCGCGTCTCGTCCCCGATCTCGGCCTGCAGGCCGCCGGACAGCGGTTGAGCCGCCTCGACCGGGCGCGGACGGCGGCGGAGAGGCTGGGTTCGGTCGTGCTGCTGAAGGGGCCCGACACGGTGGTGGCCGCGCCGGACGGGCGCACGGCCATCGCGGCCAATGCGCCGGCATGGCTCGCGACGGCGGGTTCGGGCGACGTGCTGGCGGGCATCGTCGGCGGGCTGCTCGCGCAAGGGATGCCCGCGTTCGAGGCCGCGTGCGCCGCAGCCTGGATGCACGGGGCGGCGGCGGAGGTCTGCGGTCCGGGCCTCATCGCCGAGGACCTGCCCGAGGCGCTGCCGCAGGTCGCCGCCGCGCTGATCGGGGATGCGGGCCTGCCGCCGCCGATCCATCTCGCGCCCGCGTCCGAACCGTGATACTCCCACGCCCCGGAGTGGTCATGTTGCGGGCGTGGCGGAACTGGTAGACGCGCCAGGTTTAGGTCCTGGTGCCGCAAGGCGTGGGGGTTCGAGTCCCTCCGCCCGCACCATCGGGGAGCGCGCGGCGCGCCTCACCCGATTTCGCCCCCGTTCCGCAAGGGGGCTTGAGACGCGCGCGCCATCCTTATAGATAGGCGGCTCGATTTTCCTCACACCGAACGGATGCAAGGGCGCCATGGACGTCAAGGAACTGAACCGCGAAGGCCTGTCCCGCGAATATGCGGTGACGATTCCGGCCACCGAACTCGACGCGCAGATGAACGGCCAGCTCGAGGAGCTTGCGGCCAACGTCCGCATGAAGGGGTTCCGCCCCGGCAAGGTGCCCTTGGCGCTGCTGCGCAAGCAGTACGGCCGCCAGATCATGGGCGACGTGATCCAGAAGTCGGTGACCGAAAGCTCGCAGAAGCTGCTGAGCGACGAGGGCATCCGCCCGGCCGGCCAGCCCTCGATCGAGGTCACGAAGTTCGAGGAAGGCGGCGACCTCGAGTACAAGATCGCGATCGACGTGATGCCCGAGATTCCGGAGAAGGACTTCGGTACGCTGAAGCTGGAGCGTCCGACGCTGAAGGACGCGGACCTCGACCAGGAGGTCGAGGCGACGCTCAAGCGGCTCGCCGAATCCAACACCGCGTTCGAGCCGCGCGGCAAGACGGCGCAGGCAAAGTCGGGCGACCAGGTGCTGATCGACTTCGTGGGACGCATCGGCGGCGAGGCGTTTGAGGGCGGCGCGGCGGACGACTATGAGCTGACGCTCGGCTCCGGCGCGTTCATTCCCGGCTTCGAGGACCAGCTGATCGGCAAGAAGACCGGCGCCAAGACCGACGTGACCGTCAGCTTCCCGGAGAACTACGGCGCGAAGGAACTGGCCGGCAAGGAGGCCGTGTTCGAGGTCACCGTGAAGGAGGTGCGCGCGCCCAAGCCGGTCGACGTGGACGATGCCTTCGCCACGCAGTTCGGCGCGAGCGACCTCGAGAACCTCAAGCAGATGATCCGCGACCAGCTGTCGCGCGACTTCGGCGGGGTCTCGCGCGGGCGCCTGAAGCGCAAGCTGCTCGACGCGCTCGACGATCTCTACGATTTCGAGCTGCCGGCCCGGATGCTGGAGAACGAGGCGAAGGACGTCGCCCGCCAGCTGACACCGCAGGAAGAGCACAGCCACGATCACGATCACGATCACGATCATGATCACGACCATGACCACGATCACGACCATGCGCACGAGGCGAAGGAGCCCGAGGTTACCGAGGAGCACCGCAAGCTCGCCGAGCGGCGCGTGCGCCTCGGCCTCGTGCTGGCCGAGATCGGGCAGAAGAACGCCATCACCGTCTCCGACGAGGAGGTGAACCGCCTGATCATGCAGGAGGCGCGGCGCTTCCCCGGCCAGGAGCAGCAGTTCCTCGACTACGTGCGCCAGAACCCGCAGTATGCGGCGCAGTTCCGCGCACCTCTTTTCGAGGACAAGGTCGTGGACTATCTGCTGGAGCGGGCCGAGATCACCGACAAGCCCGTCTCCAAGGACGAGCTGATGTCCGACCCGGACGAGGACGGCGAGGGCTGAGAGGCGGCCCCGGCGGGGCATGCCGCGCGCGGCCCTCGCGGATTAACCGGCTCTTTTCCGGTCGCGTGGCAAGGTCCGGCCAGAACGGCGGCGTGCGGGGCGGTTCGATATCGCCCCGCGGCGCAGTTAAAGAACAGGTCAAGCAAGAGGCGGGCGCGTTGCCATGAGAGACCCCATCGACACCTACATGAACACCCTGGTCCCGATGGTGGTCGAGCAGACCAGCCGCGGCGAGCGGGCGTTCGACATCTATTCCCGCCTCCTGAAGGAGCGGATCATCTTCCTGACGGGCCCGGTGGCGGACGGCGTGTCCAGCCTTATCGTGGCGCAGCTTCTCTTCCTCGAGGCGGAGAACCCGAAGAAGGAAATCAGCTTCTACATCAACTCGCCGGGCGGCGTGGTGACCTCGGGCATGGCGATCTACGACACCATGCAGTACATCAAGCCGAAGGTCTCGACGCTGTGCATCGGGCAGGCGGCGTCCATGGGCTCGCTGCTGCTGGCAGCCGGCGCTCCGGGGATGCGTTTCGCGCTGCCGAACGCGCGCGTGATGGTGCACCAGCCGTCGGGCGGCTTCCAGGGCCAGGCCTCCGACATCGAGCGGCACGCCCGCGAGATCCTCGAGCTGAAGAAGCGCCTCAACAATGTCTATGTGGAGCACACCGGCCGCACCATGGAGGAGATCGAACGCGCGCTCGACCGCGACACCTTCATGACCGCGGACGAGGCCAAGGCCTTCGGCATCGTGGACGAGGTCGTCACCCAGCGCCCCGGCAAGGCCGAGGACGAGGGCGACAAGTCCAAGTCCTCCTGACGGGACCGGGGCGGCCCGTGCGGCACGGTTCCGCCCCGTCCGCCCCTTGTTTCGGGCCGGTAATGGCTTATTGATCCTAGTGTGACTATCGTGCTCGTATTGGCCGACGGTGACTCGGACGGCCCGGTGCGGCACGGATCGTGCATCGGACCCGGCAAGGGCCACGGAAGACGACGCGAAGCGTCCGCCGGATCGGCCGCGGGATGACAGAAGCCCCCGGCAACATGCAGGGCGCGCAGGGGTGTAAGGAGTGAGCATGAGCAAGGTCAGCGGCAGCAACACCGGAGCAGGCGGCGGCAGCGGCGACTCCAAGAACACGCTCTATTGCTCCTTCTGCGGCAAGAGCCAGCACGAGGTGCGAAAGCTCATTGCCGGCCCGACCGTGTTCATCTGCGACGAGTGCGTCGAGCTGTGCATGGACATCATCCGCGAGGAGAACAAGACCTCGCTGGTGAAGTCGCGCGACGGCGTGCCGACGCCGCAGGAAATCCGCAAGGTGCTCGACGACTATGTGATCGGCCAGGACTTCGCCAAGAAGGTCCTCTCGGTCGCGGTTCACAACCACTACAAGCGCCTCAACCACGCCACCAAGAACAACGATGTCGAACTGGCGAAGTCGAACATCCTGCTGATCGGCCCGACGGGCTGCGGCAAGACGCTGCTGGCGCAGACGCTGGCGCGCATCCTCGACGTGCCGTTCACGATGGCCGACGCCACCACGCTCACCGAGGCGGGCTATGTCGGCGAGGACGTGGAGAACATCATACTCAAGCTGCTGCAGTCGGCCGACTACAATGTCGAGCGTGCGCAGCGCGGCATCGTCTACATCGACGAGGTCGACAAGATCAGCCGCAAGTCGGACAACCCCTCGATCACCCGCGACGTGTCGGGCGAGGGCGTGCAGCAGGCGCTGCTGAAGATCATGGAGGGGACGGTTGCCTCGGTGCCGCCGCAGGGCGGGCGCAAGCATCCGCAGCAGGAATTCCTGCAGGTCGACACGACCAACATCCTCTTCATCTGCGGCGGCGCGTTCGCGGGCCTGGAAAAGATCATCGCGAGCCGCGGGACGGGCACGTCCATCGGTTTCGGTGCGGAGGTCAAGGCGGCGGAGGACCGGCGCACCGGCGAGCTGCTGCGGCAGGTGGAGCCTGAGGATCTGCTGAAGTTCGGCCTGATCCCGGAATTCATCGGCCGGATGCCCGTCCTTGCGACGCTGGAGGACCTCGACGAGGATGCCCTCATGGACATCCTGCAGAAGCCGAAGAACGCGCTCGTGAAGCAGTACCAGCGCCTGTTCGAGATGGAGGATGTGAGCCTCACCTTCTCCGATGACGCGCTGCGCGCCATCGCGCGCAAGGCCATCGCCCGCAAGACGGGTGCGCGGGGCCTGCGCTCCATCCTCGAGGGCATCCTGCTGGAACCGATGTACGACCTGCCGTCGATGAACGGCGTGGAAGAGGTCGTCATCAACGGCGAGGTGGTGGAAGGGCGCGCGAAGCCGCTGCTCATCTACGCCGACCGCCGCGAGGATGTCGGGACGTCCGCGTGAGGCTGACGGGCACAAGCACTGGCTTGTCGCGCGCGGACTTGATCCCACATCTTGTCGATACCACGTCATCCCCCAGGATGACTGAACCGGTCGCCCATCCGGGGGCCGGACCCCTCCAGATGCGAGTTCGCCATGACTGAACAGTACGAAGCGACTTCTGGCGTCTACCCGGTGTTGCCGCTCAGGGACATCGTTGTGTTTCCGCACATGATCGTGCCGCTCTTCGTGGGGCGCGACAAATCCGTGCGGGCGCTCGAGGACGTGATGAACAACGACAAGCAGATCCTGCTTGCGACCCAACGGGATGCCTCGAACGACAATCCGCAGAAGGGCGACATCTTCGACGTCGGCACGATCGCGTCGGTCCTGCAGCTTCTGAAGCTGCCGGACGGCACGGTGAAGGTGCTGGTCGAGGGGGTCAAGCGCGCCCGCGTCACAGGCTATCTGGAGAACGAGGAGTTCTTCGAGGCCGAGGCCACGCCGCTCGACGAGCCGGCGGAGGACGCGCGCGAGATCCAGGCGCTGATGCGCACGGTCTCAACGCAGTTCGAGCAGTATGTGAAGCTGAACAAGAAGGTGCCGCCGGAGGTTCTGGTCACGGTCAGCCAGATCGACGAGGCCTCCAAGCTCGCCGACACCGTCGCGGGCCACCTCGCGGTCAAGATCGCCGAAAAGCAGGCGCTCCTCGAACTGCCGACCGTGAAGGAGCGGCTGGAGAAGGTGCTCGAGCTGATGGAGGGCGAGATCGGCGTCCTCCAGGTGGAGAAGCGTATCCGCAACCGCGTCAAGCGGCAGATGGAGAAGACGCAGCGCGAGTACTACCTCAACGAGCAGATGAAGGCGATCCAGCGCGAGCTGGGCGAGGGCGAGGACGGCCGCGGCGAGCTGGACGAGTTGGAAGAGAAGCTGGCCAAGGCCAAGCTCAGCAAGGAAGCGCGCGAGAAGGCCGACCAGGAGCTGAAGAAGCTCAAGCAGATGAGCCCGATGTCGGCCGAGGCGACGGTGGTGCGCAACTACCTCGACTGGATCGTGTCGCTGCCGTGGAAGAAGCGCGCGAAGCTGAAGAAGGACATCCACCTGGCCGAGGAGGTGCTGGACACCGACCATTACGGCCTGGAGAAGGTGAAGGAGCGGATCGTCGAGTACCTCGCGGTCCAGAGCCGGATGAACAAGCTGAAGGGCCCGATCCTGTGCCTCGTCGGCCCGCCCGGCGTGGGCAAGACGTCGCTCGGCCGCTCTATCGCGCGGGCCACGGGACGCGACTTCGTGCGCGTGTCGCTGGGCGGCGTGCGCGACGAGGCGGAGATCCGCGGCCACCGGCGCACCTACATCGGCTCGATGCCCGGCAAGATCATCCAGTCGATGAAGAAGGCGAAGTCGTCGAACCCGCTGTTCCTGCTCGACGAGATCGACAAGATGGGCCACGACTTCCGCGGCGATCCCTCCGCGGCGCTGCTCGAGGTGCTGGATCCGGAGCAGAACGCGACCTTCAGCGACCATTACCTGGAGATCGACTACGACCTGTCCGACGTGATGTTCATCACGACGGCGAACACGCTCAACATGCCGCAGCCGCTGCTCGACCGGATGGAGATCATCCGCATCCCCGGCTACACCGAGGACGAGAAGGTCGAGATCGCGCGCCGGCACCTCATTCCCAAGCAGCTCAAGAATCACGGGCTGAAGGAAGGGGAGTGGGAGGTCAGCGACACCGCGCTCCGCGACCTGATCCGCTACTACACGCGGGAGGCGGGCGTGCGTAACCTCGAGCGCGAGATCGCCAACCTCTGCCGCAAGGCGGTTAAGAAGCTGGTGGCGGGCGAGGTTCTCGATGTCAAGGTGACGCCGGAAAACCTCGGCGACTTCGCGGGCGTGCGCAAGCACCGCTTCGGCGAAGTGGAGCGCGAGGACCAGGTGGGCGTCGTCACGGGCCTCGCCTGGACCGAGGTCGGCGGCGACCTGCTGCAGATCGAGGCGGTGACCCTGCCCGGCAAGGGCAAGATGAAGACCACCGGCAAGCTCGGCGACGTGATGCGGGAATCGATCGAGGCCGGCTCGTCGCTCGTGCGCGCCCGCGCGGTGTCCCTCGGTATCCGCCCCGACGTGTTCGAGAAGCGCGACATCCACGTCCACGTCCCGGAAGGGGCGACCCCGAAGGACGGCCCGTCGGCCGGCGTGGGCATGGTGACGGCGATCGTCTCGGTCCTCACCGCCAACCCGATTCGCCGCGACGTGGCGATGACGGGCGAGATCACGCTGCGCGGCCGCGTGCTCGCGATCGGCGGCCTGAAGGAGAAGCTGCTCGCCGCGCTGCGCGGCGGCATCACCACCGTCGTGATCCCGAAGGAGAACGAGAAGGACCTGGCCGACATCCCCGACAATGTGAAGGAGGGGTTGAAGATCGTGACGGCCGAGGGAATCGACGACGTTCTCAAGGTCGCCCTGACCCGTCCCCTCGTGCCCATCGAGTGGGACGAGGAGAAGGAGGAGGCCGCCCCGCGCGAGGACAAGGCGGAAGACGGCTCGAACACGCTCATCACCCACTGAGCGACGCATTGATCTGTGGAAAAGCCGCGGGAATCGGGCGATTCGCGCGGCTTTTCCTTTGACCTGTCCGCGCGGGCGCGCCTACACTCCCTGCGCGTTTTGTAGTCTCACACGTCTAGCGGGGAGAAGCTGTGAACAAGAACGAACTCGCTTCGGTCGTCTCGGACAAGACCGGGCTGACCAAGGCCGATGCAGCGAAGGCTGTTGACGCCGTGTTCGATGCCATCACCGACGCCCTCAAGCAGGGGGACGAGGTTCGCCTCGTCGGGTTCGGGTCCTTTGCCGTCGCGGCGCGCGAAGCGAAACAGGGCCGCAACCCGCAGACCGGGGCGACCATCACGATCCCCGCGTCGAAGCAGCCGAAGTTCAAGGCTGGCAAGGGCCTGAAGGACGCGCTGAACTAAGCGCGCCACGGCGGCACGCCTCTCAGATCGTACGGCTGCATTCTGCAGGAAGCGCAGGGTGCAGCCGTTCGTGTATCATGCAGAAATTCCAGGCCGGGACAGGCCAGGCCATTCCGCGGGATGGCGTCCCTGCCGCGCGTGTCCGTTCGCGGGCACGTCGACTGGCGCATCATGCAGCGTGCATGGGCGATTAGCTCAGTGGTAGAGCGTCTCGTTTACACCGAGAGGGTCGGAGGTTCGAATCCTTCATCGCCCACCATTTGCATCCCGGACGGATCCGCAAGCGGTCCCGGTGCGTAGAGACTGACAGGCAGCATCGGAGCAGGTCATGAGCGCCGTCATCTCTCCGGACATGGGATCTGTTCTCGTCACGGGAGCGTCCGGCTTCATCGCCCGGCATGTCGTCCTCCAGTTGCTCGAGGCGGGATACCGCGTGCGCGGCACCGTCCGCTCGGCATCGAAGGGGGAGGATTTGCGCGGCGCACTGGCCGGGCAGGGCGCGGATGCCGCGCGGTTCTCATTCTGCGAGGCCGATCTCGACCGCGAGGACGGCTGGGCCGAGGCGGTTCGGGGCTGTGTGGCAGTCCTGCACGTGGCGTCGCCCTTTCCGCTCGGCAATCCGCGCGACCGCGAGGCGCTTGTGGGCCCCGCGCGCGCCGGTACGCTGCGTGTCTACGAGGCCGCGATGGCAGCCGGTGCCGCGCGCTTCGTGGCAACGTCCTCAATCGTGGCAATGGTCTACAGGGCGAACCGCCCGGCAGAGATGAGGTTCGGGGAGGGCGACTGGACCGACCCGGAATGGGCGCCGCTCACGGCCTATGCGGTCTCGAAGACGAGGGCCGAGCAGGCGTTGTGGGCGCAGGCGCGCAGCGACGGCACCCTCGAGCGCATCACCACGGTCAACCCGGGCTTCGTTCTCGGGCCCGCGCTCGACGGCGTGTTCGGAACCTCGCTCGAGGTGATCGGCATGATTCTCACAGGCAAGTATCCGGCCGTGCCTCCGACCGCCTATCCGGTTGCGGACGTGCGTGATGTGGCAGGCGTCCACGTGCGCGCCCTGCAGACGGGGGAGGCGGCGGGGCGCCGGTTGCTCGCGGCGGGTGAGACGCTTTCGCTGAAGGAAATGGCGGAGACGTTGCGCGCTGCCTTCCCTGGCCGTGCGCGGCGGATTCCGCGGCTGCAACTTCCGGTCTGGGCCGTGCGGGCGCTGGCGGTTGCCGATCCCGCCCTGCGTGCGGTGCGGGCGGATTTCGGCGTGCGGCCGTTGGCCGATGCCGCCTATGTCACGGAGATGACGGGCGTGCGCTTCCGCCCCTCAGGCGAGGCGGTCGTCGCGGCGGCGCAATCGCTGATCGACACGGGCAAGGTCTAGGAGCCGGATCGGGACGGGTGGGCGGCAGGGCGCATCGGCCCCGCCGCCGTGTGGTCCATGCGTCAGGCCATCCGGCGCCGGCGCAATCCGCCGAGCGCGAGGCCCGCAAGCCCGAGACCCATGAGCCCGGCCATCGACGGTTCGTCGACGCGCGCGCGTGCCGTCTCGAACTCCGACGCCGCCATCGAGACGAAATAGCTGTCGACGTTCGCCACGCTGTACTGGAAGGCGATAGGCATGCCCGTCGCCGGGTTCCAGGACAGGATGAAGTCGTCCACGCCGCCCGGCGTCGACAGCGCGCCGCCCGGGATGCCGCCGACGACCGACTCGCCGACGAGATTCTGGAAGGTCACTTCCGAGATGTCGTACGTCTTGCCTGCGATTGTCAGGGTAATGGACACGAGCGCATCGATCGGCGAGGTCGCGGAAGCCCCCTCCCAGACGACGAGACCGCTCACCGGATCCTGCGGAACGGCCGGGCAGATTCCGCCGGGGCAGAGGCCCACATCAAAGGCCTCGAAGGTAAACGCGGTCTCGAAAACGGCCGCGTTGGCCCCGCCTGCGAGGCCGGCCGTCATGGCCGCACCCGCGACGGCCGCGAGAAGATGACGTCGTTTCATGATACTCAACTCCCATGTTGCGCAACAATGCGCGCAGGACGAGCAAGGACCGTGCCGCAAGCGCCGCGCGCCACAGCAGCGCCGTCCGCGGGCGGGGTGCACTTTGGCCGTCTGCGGGTGCTTGACAGGCCGGGGCGCGTCGAATACTTACCCCTCACCGCGCGAGACGCGGTCGCCCGCGGGGGTGTAGCTCAGTTGGTTAGAGTGCCGGCCTGTCACGCCGGAGGTCGCGGGTTCGAGCCCCGTCACTCCCGCCATTTTCTCCTTTCAGTCCAGTGCCGTTTACGGCCTGCGCCCAGGCAGGGCGCGGTGCATTTGGCCGCGGTGCGGTGCCGCACGGGGGTGGCCGTGCAACCATGGACGCTTTAGGGTGTCCAGGTGCGGCAAGGGGCGTTTTCCTGCAATGCGGGAAGAGCCCACAGCGCCATGCAGATTTCGCAGGCGAGGCGGATTGCGTTTTGAAGGCATCCGCCTATGATGCCGCCGACTTCGGACAGGCGGGTGCCGGACGATCAGGTCCGGTCCGCGGGCAGCAAGGGGCGATCCATGGACGGTCTGCTCGTCGAATATCTTCCGATCCTGATCTTTCTCGGCCTCGCGCTGGTGCTGGGGATTGCGCTCATGGCGGCCGCCTGGCTCGCCGCGCCGCAGATGCCCGACGCGGAGAAGCTGTCGGCCTACGAGTGCGGCTTCAACGCCTTCGACGACAGCCGCATGAAGTTCGACGTGCGATTCTATCTTGTGGCGATCCTGTTCATCATCTTCGACCTGGAGGTCGCGTTCCTCTTCCCCTGGGCGATCACGCTGGGCGAGGTCGGGCTCTTCGGCTTCTGGTCGATGATGGTGTTCCTGGGGATCCTGACTATCGGCTTCATCTACGAGTGGAAGAAAGGGGCGCTGGAATGGGAGTGACGACACCCGCGGCGGCCACCGCGGCCGGCGCCGCCCAGCCGCACGACGACGCCTATTTCCGCCAGATCTCGGACGAGTTGGCGGACAAGGGCTTCCTCGTCACCAGCCTCGACGACGTGATCACCTGGGCGCGCACCGGCTCGCTGTTCTGGATGACGTTCGGCCTGGCGTGCTGCGCGGTGGAGATGATGCAGGCCTCCATGCCGCGCTACGACCTGGAGCGGTTCGGCACCGCTCCGCGGGCCAGCCCGCGCCAGTCCGACCTGATGATCGTGGCCGGCACGCTGACCAACAAGATGGCGCCGGCGCTGCGCAAGGTCTACGACCAGATGCCGGAGCCGCGCTACGTGATCTCGATGGGGTCGTGCGCGAACGGCGGCGGCTACTACCACTATTCCTACTCGGTCGTGCGCGGGTGCGACCGGATCGTGCCGGTGGACGTCTATGTCCCCGGCTGTCCGCCCACGGCTGAGGCGTTGCTCTACGGCATCCTCCAGCTGCAGCGGAAGATCCGGCGCACCGGCACGATCATCCGCTGAACCGGGCGACGGGGACAGGCATGGACGACCAGCTTCACGAGCTTGGCGAGCACATCGCCACGTCTCAGGACACCGCGGTGATCGGCTACTCGGTCGCCCATGGCGAATTGACGGTGACGGCGCATGCCGACTTCATCGGACGCCTGCTGACCTTCCTGCGCGACGATTCCTCGTGCCAGTTCAAGCAGCTGATCGACGTGACCGCGGTCGACTGGCCGGAGCGGGGCAAGCGATTCGACGTGGTCTATCACCTTCTGTCGATGCACCAGAACCAGCGTGTCCGCGTGAAGGTCGAGGCGGACGAGGAGCACCCGGTCCCCAGCGTCATCGGCGTCTTCCCGACCGCCAACTGGCTGGAGCGGGAGGTGTTCGACATGTTCGGCGTCCTGTTTTCCGACCATCCCGACCTGCGCCGGATCCTGACGGACTATGGCTTCCGCGGCTATCCGCTGCGCAAGGACTTCCCGCTGACGGGCCATGTCGAGGTTCGCTACGACGAGACCGCCAAGCGCGTGGTGTACGAGCCCGTCCAGCTCGCGCAGGAGTTCCGGAGTTTCGATTTCATGAGCCCGTGGGAAAGCGCCGAATACATCCTGCCGGGCGACGAGAAGGCGGGGGGCGCCTGAACCATGGCCGAGCAGCGCATCCGCAACTTCAACATCAACTTCGGGCCGCAGCACCCGGCCGCGCACGGCGTTCTCCGCCTGGTGCTGGAGCTGGACGGCGAGGTCGTCGACCGTGTCGACCCGCACATCGGCCTGCTGCACCGCGGCACCGAGAAGCTGATCGAGTACAAGACCTATCTCCAGGCGATCCCGTACTTCGACCGGCTCGACTATGTCGCGCCGATGAACCAGGAGCATGCATTCTGCCTCGCCGCGGAGCGTCTCCTGGGGATCGAGGTGCCGCGCCGCGGGCAGCTGATCCGCGTGCTCTATTCGGAGATCGGGCGGCTTCTTTCGCACCTTCTCAACGTGACCACGCAGGCCATGGACGTCGGCGCGCTCACGCCCCCGCTCTGGGGCTTCGAGGAGCGCGAGAAGCTCATGGTCTTCTACGAGCGGGCGAGCGGCAGCCGGATGCACGCGGCCTATTTCCGCGTCGGCGGCGTGCACCAGGACCTGCCCGAGGAACTGGTCGACGATATCGACGCCTTCTGCGACAGCCACCCGGCGGTGCTCGACGACATCGAGGGGCTGCTGACCGACAACCGCATCTTCAAGCAGCGCAACGTCGACATCGGCATCGTGCCGCCGGAGGACGTGTTCGCCTGGGGTTTCACCGGCGTCATGGCGCGGGGATCGGGCCTCGCGTGGGACCTGCGCCGCGCGCAGCCCTACGAGTGCTATTCGGAGATGGAGTTCGACGTTCCCATTGGCAAGAACGGCGACTGCTACGACCGCTATCTCATCCGCATGGAGGAGATGCGCCAGTCCCTGCGCATCATGAAGCAGTGCATCAAGGGCCTGCGGGAGACGAAGGGCCAGCCCTTCTCGGCGGTGAACAACAAGGTGGTGCCGCCCAAGCGGGGCGAGATGAAGCGCTCGATGGAGGCGCTCATCCATCACTTCAAGCTCTACACCGAAGGCTTCCACGTGCCGGCGGGGGAGGTCTATGCCTGCGTCGAGGCGCCGAAGGGCGAGTTCGGCGTCTACCTCGTGTCCGACGGCACCAACAAGCCCTATCGCTGCAAGATCCGCGCGCCCGGCTTCGCGCACCTGCAGGCGATGGACCACCTGACCCGCGGGCACATGCTGGCCGACGTTTCGGCCGTGCTGGGTTCGCTTGACATCGTGTTCGGGGAGATCGACCGCTAATGGCTCTTCGCCGTCTCCATCACGAGCAGCCCGAAAGCTTCGCCTTCACGGCGGAGAACAAGGACTGGGCCGCCGGCCAGATCGCCAAGTACCCGGAAGGGCGCCAGGCGTCGGCCATCATTCCGCTTCTGTGGAAGGCGCAGGCGCAGGCGGGCGGCTGGCTGCCCCGCCCGGCGATCGAGCACGTGGCGGACATGCTGGGCATGCCCTACATCCGCGCGCTCGAGGTTGCGACCTTCTACTCGATGTTCAACCTCGCGCCGGTGGGCAAGTTCTTCGTGCAGGTCTGCGGCACGACGCCCTGCATGCTGCGCGGGTCGGACGACGTGATCGCGGTCTGCAAGGACAAGATCGGGCCGGAGGGCAAGGTGTCTGCCGACGGCACCTTCTCCTGGCTGGAGGTCGAGTGCCTGGGCGCCTGCTGCAACGCGCCGATGGTGCAGGTCAACGACGACTACTACGAGGACCTGACGCGGGAGAATTTCTCCGAACTCCTCGACGACCTGAAGGCAGGCAAGGCGCGCACGCCGGGCTCGCTGATCGGCCGGAAGACGTCGGAGCCGGTGGGCGGGCTCACCTCCCTGACCGATCCCGCGGTCTACAACGGCACCGCGACGGCCACGAAGGCGGCCGGCCCGAAGGCCGACGATCAGGCGCCGAAGAAAGCCGCCAAGCCGAAGCCGCAGGCCCAGGAAGGCGCACCTGCGCTGAAGGATCCGGGCGAGGGGGCGGCGGCGGAGGCCGCGCCCGAACTGCTGAAGGCGCCGAAGGGCGAGGCGGACGATCTCAAGAAGATCAGCGGCGTAGGCCCGAAACTTGAGACGCTTCTGAACGAGATGGGCTTCTGGCACTTCTCGCAGATCGCGGCGTGGACGCCGGAGAACGTGGCTTGGGTCGACGCCCGGCTGAAGTTCAAGGGCCGGATCGAGCGGGACGACTGGATCGGCCAGGCGAAGATCCTCGCCGGGGGCGGCGAGACGGAGTTTTCGAAGCGGGTGGAGAAGGGCGACGTCCCCTCCAGCAAGGACTGATGCGCGCACGGGCGCGCCGGACCGGCGGCCGTCGATTGAAGGACTGAAGGCATGCTGTCAGACAAGGACCGCATTTTCACAAACCTCTACGGGTTCGGCGATCCGGGCCTTGCGGGGGCGCGCGCACGCGGCGACTGGGACGGCACCAAGGCGCTGATCGAGAAGGGCCGCGACTGGGTCATCTCCGAGATGAAGGAGAGCGGTCTGCGCGGGCGCGGCGGCGCGGGCTTCCCGACCGGCCTCAAATGGTCCTTCATGCCGAAGGAGAGCGACGGGCGCCCGCACTATCTCGTCGTCAACGCCGACGAGTCGGAGCCCGGCACCTGCAAGGACCGCGAGATCATGCGCGGCGATCCGCACAAGCTGATCGAGGGGTGCCTGATCGCCTCGTTCGCGATGGGCGCGCACGCCTGCTACATCTACATCCGCGGCGAATACATCGCCGAGCGCAAGGCGCTGCAGCGCGCGGTGGACGAGGCCTACGAGGCCCGCCTGATCGGCAAGAACAACGTCCACGGCTGGGACTTCGACCTCTACGTCCATCACGGCGCGGGCGCCTATATCTGCGGCGAGGAAACGGCGCTGCTGGAAAGCCTCGAGGGCAAGAAGGGCATGCCGCGCCTCAAGCCGCCGTTCCCGGCGAACGTCGGCCTCTACGGCTGCCCGACGACGGTCAACAACGTTGAATCGATCGCGGTCGCGCCGACCATCCTGCGCCGCGGCGCGTCCTGGTTCGCGGGCTTCGGCCGCCCGAACAACACCGGCACCAAGGTGTTCTGCATCTCCGGCCATGTGGAGCGGCCCTGCAACGTCGAGGAGGCCATGTCGATCCCGCTGCGCGAGCTGATCGAGAAGCATTGCGGCGGCGTGCGCGGCGGCTGGGACAATCTGCTGGCGGTCATTCCGGGTGGCTCGTCCGTCCCGCTGATCCCCAAGGAGATCTGCGACGACGTGCTGATGGACTTCGACGCGCTGCGCGAGGTGAAGTCGGGCCTCGGCACCGCGGCGGTCATCGTCATGGACAAGTCGACCGACGTGATCCGCGCCATCGCCCGGCTCGCCCGCTTCTACAAGCACGAGAGCTGCGGCCAGTGCACGCCCTGCCGCGAGGGCACGGGATGGATGTGGCGCGTCATGGAGAAGCTGGTGCGCGGCGAGGCCGAAGTCAGCGACATCGACATGCTGCTCGACGTCACGACGCAGGTCGAGGGCCACACCATCTGCGCCCTCGGTGATGCGGCGGCGTGGCCCATCCAGGGCCTGATCCGGCATTTCCGCCCGGTGATCGAGGAGCGTATCCGCTCCACGAAGACGCGGGTGGCCGTTCCGGCCGCAGCGGCAGAGTAAGGGGAAGGGCGATGAGCGATACCCGCAAGGTCGTCGTCAACGAGACCGAGATCGAGGTTCCGGCCGGCTACACGCTGCTGCAGGCGTGTGAGGCGGCGGGCGTCGACATTCCGCGTTTCTGCTACCACGAGCGGCTGTCGATCGCCGGCAACTGCCGCATGTGCCTCGTCGAGGTGCCGGGCACGCCGAAGCCGCAGGCGTCGTGCGCGCTCGGCGTGCGCGACCTGCGCCCCGGCCCGAACGGGGAACCGCCGCGCATCCTGACCAACACGCCCGCCGTCAAGAAGGCGCGCGAGGGCGTGATGGAGTTCCTGCTGATCAACCATCCGCTCGACTGCCCGATCTGCGACCAGGGCGGCGAGTGCGACCTGCAGGACCAGGCGATGGCCTTCGGCGTCGACCACACGCGCTATGCGCTCAACAAGCGCGCGGTCGAGGACAAGGAGATGGGGCCGCTCGTCAAGACGATCATGACGCGCTGCATCCATTGCACGCGCTGCGTCCGCTTCGCGACCGAGGTTGCGGGCGTGCCCGAACTGGGCGCGACGGGCCGCGGCGAGAGCATGGAGATCACGACCTATCTGGAGCAGGCTCTGACGTCGGAGCTTTCGGGCAACGTGATCGACCTGTGCCCGGTCGGCGCGCTGACCTCGAAGCCCTACGCCTTCACCGCGCGGCCCTGGGAGCTGAAGAAGACCGAGAGCGTCGACGTGATGGACGCGCAGGGCGCCAACATCCGCGTCGACAGCCGCGGGCGCGAGGTCATGCGCATCCTGCCGCGCCTCAACGAGGACGTGAACGAGGAGTGGATCTCCGACAAGTCGCGCTTCGTCTGGGACGGGCTGAAGCGCCAGCGTCTCGACCGCCCTTATGTGCGCGAGAACGGCAAGCTGCGCCCCGCAAGCTGGGACGAGGCGTTCGCCGTCGTCGCCGACAAGCTCGCGGGCACCGCGCCGGAGAAGGTCGCGGCCATCGCCGGCGACCTGTGCGACACCGAATCCATGTTCGCGCTCAAGGGGCTGCTCGAAAGCTTCGGGGTCACGAGCCTCGACTGCCGTCAGGACGGGGCGAAGCTCGACCCGGCGAACCGGTCGTCGTGGCTCTTCAACTCCGGCATCGCTGCCATCGAGCAGGCGGATGCGCTGCTGCTCGTCGGCACCGATCCGCGCGCCGAGGCTTCGGTTCTGAACGCGCGCATCCGCAAGCGCTGGCTCGCCGGGCCGTTCCCGGTGGGCGCCATCGGTACCGTCGGCGACCTCACCTATGAGGTGGAGCGCCTGGGGGCCGGCCCCGACACGCTCGCGGAACTCGCGGCGGGCAAGCATTCCTTCTTCGAGACGCTCAAGAAGGCCGAACGGCCGATGATCGTCGTCGGGCAGGGCGCGCTCGCCCGAGCCGACGGGGCCGCTGTCTGGTCGGCGGTCGCCAAGCTGGCTGAGGCCGTGGGGGCGGTGACGGACGGCTGGACCGGCGTCAATGTGCTGCACACGGCGGCCGCGCGCGTGGGCGGGCTCGAGGTCGGCTTCGTGCCGGGCGAGGGCGGCCGCGACCGCGACGCGATCCTCGCCGGCGCGCAGTCGGGCGAGGTCGAGGTGGTGTGGCTGCTCGGCGCCGACGAGATTCCGGGCGACCGTTTTGGCAAGGCCTTCGTCATCTACCAGGGCAGCCACGGCGACCGCGGCGCGCACCGCGCCGACGTGGTCCTGCCGGGCGCGGCCTATACGGAGAAGGACGGCCTCTACGTCAACATGGAAGGCCGCCCGCAGCTCGGCTTCCGGGCGATCTTCCCGCCGGGCGACGCGCGGGAGGACTGGGCCATCGTGCGGGCGCTGTCGGCGGTCGCGGGCAAGACGCTTCCCTACGATTCGCTGCGCCAGCTTCGTGCGAAACTGTTCGAGGCGGTGCCGCACCTGGCGGAGATCGACACGGTGCACGCCGCCCCGTGGCAGGCGCCGCAGGGCGGGGGTGACATGAGCGCGGAGCCCTTTGCAAATGCGGTCGAGGACGTGTACCTGACGAACCCGATCGCGCGCGCAAGCCGCGTGATGGGCGAATTGTCGGCGCTGAAGGCGGCGCGGGCCAAGGCGGGGGCGACGGGGACCCATGGGTGAGGCGATGGCGGACGCTGGTATCTGGACGACCTATGGCTGGCCGCTCCTGGTGATCGTGGCGCAATGCCTTGCGCTCACCGTCGGGCTGCTCGTCTCGCTGGCGTTCCTGCTCTACGCCGACCGCAAGGTCTGGGCGGCGGTGCAGATGCGCCGGGGCCCGAACGTGGTCGGCCCCTTCGGCCTGCTGCAGTCGTTCGCCGACTTCATCAAGTTCATCGTCAAGGAAACGGTCGTGCCCGCGGGCGCGGACAAGATCGTGTTCCTAGCGGCACCGCTCATCACCTTCGTGCTGGCGCTGATCGGCTGGGCGGTGGTGCCGGTCGCGGACGGCTGGGTGATCTCCGACATCAATGTCGGCATTCTCTACCTCTTTGCGATCTCCTCGCTCGGCGTCTACGGCATCATCATGGGCGGCTGGGCGTCGAACTCGAAATACCCGTTCCTCGGCGGCCTGCGGTCGGCGGCGCAGATGGTCTCCTACGAGGTCTCCATCGGCTTCGTGATCGTGACCGTGCTGATGGTTGTGGGCTCGCTCAACCTCTCCGACATCGTGCGCGCGCAGGAGGGATCCTGGGGCCTGTTCTCCTGGTTCTGGCTGCCGCTCTTCCCGATGTTCGTGGTGTTCTTCGTCTCGGCGCTGGCGGAAACGAACCGCCCGCCCTTCGACCTGCCGGAAGCGGAATCGGAACTCGTTGCCGGCTACCAGGTCGAGTATTCGTCCGTTCCCTACCTGCTCTTCATGATCGGCGAGTACATGAACATCGTGCTCATGTGCTCCATGCTGACGATCCTGTTCTTCGGCGGCTGGCTGCCGCCCGTTCCGGGGCTCGACTTCGTGCCGGGGATCGTCTGGTTCATCGTGAAGGTCTGCTTCTTCTTCTTCCTGTTCGCGATGGTGAAGGCGATCGTGCCGCGCTACCGCTACGACCAGCTCATGCGGCTCGGCTGGAAGGTGTTCCTGCCCCTGTCGCTCGCCTGGGTGGCGGTGACGGCGGGCGTCCTCGTCGCGTTCGATCTCGCGCCGAAGCTCGGTTGAGGGAGGCATTGCCATGACCAGCCTCGCACGCTCCGCACGCCAGTTCCTGCTGGCCGATTTCGTCGGCGGCTTCTTCCTGGGCCTGAAGTATTTCTTCAGGCCGAAGGCGACGCTCAACTATCCCTTCGAGAAGGGACCGCTGTCGCCGCGTTTCCGGGGCGAGCACGCGCTGCGCCGCTATGCCAACGGCGAGGAACGCTGCATCGCCTGCAAGCTGTGCGAGGCGATCTGCCCGGCGCAGGCCATCACGATCGAGGCGGAGCCGCGCGCCGACGGCAGCCGCCGCACGACGCGCTACGACATCGACATGGTGAAGTGCATCTATTGCGGGTTCTGCCAGGAGGCGTGCCCGGTGGATGCGATCGTCGAGGGACCGAACTTCGAGTTTGCGACCGAGACGCGCGAGGAACTGCTCTACGACAAGGAGAAGCTGCTCGCCAACGGCGACCGGTGGGAGCGGGAGATCGCGAAGAATCTGGAACTCGACGCGCCCTATCGCTAAAAGGGCGGCGCCTCGCGGGGGCGGGGTTCCAGGGACGAGGGAGAGGGCGGGCGCTCGTTTGCGCCGGCCCGACATGAACGTGTTTCGGGCGCGGGATGCCGTGCCCGCCGGGACGCATCTGAGGGGGCAACCCGCATGATCGAGGCGCTGGCCTTCTATCTCTTCTCCGGAATCGCCGTGGCCGCGGGCCTGATGGTGATCGCGGCGCGCAACCCCGTGCACTCGGTGCTGTTCCTGATCCTCGCCTTCTTCAACTCGGCGGGGCTCTTCGTCCTCCTGGGGGCGGAGTTCCTGGCGATGATCCTGGTCGTCGTCTATGTCGGCGCGGTCGCGGTGCTGTTCCTGTTCGTCGTGATGATGCTCGACGTCGACTTCGCGCGGCTGCGCCAGGGCTTCCTGAACTATCTGCCCATCGGCGCGACCATCGGCCTGATCCTGCTGATCGAGATCCTGCTTGTGGTGGGCGGCTGGGCCATCGCGCCGGAGGCGGTGGGCCAGGCGGCCGCGCCCATCCCGGATCCGTCGCAGATCACCAACACGCACGCGCTCGGCCTCGTGCTCTACACGCGCTACGCCTACTTCTTCCAGGCCGCGGGCGTGATCCTGCTGATCGCGATGATCGGGGCGATCGTGCTGACGCTGCGCCACCGCGAGGGGGTGCGCCGGCAGAACATCTCGGTGCAGGTCCTG
Organism: Futiania mangrovi; assembly: GCF_024158125.1. Classification (NCBI taxonomy): domain Bacteria; kingdom Pseudomonadati; phylum Pseudomonadota; class Alphaproteobacteria; order Futianiales; family Futianiaceae; genus Futiania; species Futiania mangrovi. The sequence goes on from NZ_JAMZFT010000001.1 coordinate 864,912, forward strand.
CGCCGCCGGGAAGAGGCGGTCGAGCTGAAGAACATCAAGCCCGGCCAGGGGATCTGAGGGGGACTATCGGATGGAAATCGGACTGGGCCACTATCTGACGGTCGCCGGGATCCTGTTCACGCTGGGCATCTTCGGCATCTTCCTGAACCGGAAGAACGTGATCGTCATCCTGATGTCGATCGAGCTGATGCTGCTGGCGGTGAACATCAACCTCGTGGCCTTCTCGGCCTTCCTGAACGATCTCGTCGGGCAGGTGTTCGCGCTGTTCGTGCTGACGGTCGCAGCCGCCGAGGCAGCGATCGGGCTTGCGATCCTCGTCACCTATTTCCGCAACCGCGGCACGATCGCCGTGGCCGACATCAATCTGATGAAGGGCTGAGGCGGGCATGTACTCTCTCATCGTATTCCTGCCGCTCGTCGGGGCCATCGTCGCGGGGCTGTTCGGCCGGCTGATCGGCGACCGTGCGGCCATGGGCGTGACCACAGGCGGCGTGATCGTCTCCGCGGTGCTTTCGGCCGTCGCCTTCTTCACGGTGCCGGGGGGCGAGACGCAGATCGTGCCCGTCCTGCCCTGGATCGCGTCGGGCGAGTTCGTGGTGGACTGGAGCCTGCGGATCGACACGTTGACGGCGGTCATGCTGATCGTGGTCAACGGGGTCTCGGCGCTCGTCCACGTCTACTCCATCGGCTACATGAGCCACGACCCCCACCGGGCACGGTTCTTCGCCTATCTGTCGCTCTTCACCTTCGCCATGCTGATGCTGGTGACGGCGAACAATCTGCTGCAGATGTTCTTCGGCTGGGAGGGCGTGGGCCTCGCGTCCTACCTGCTGATCGGTTTCTGGTACACGCGGCCCTCGGCCAACGCGGCCGCCATGAAGGCCTTCATCGTCAACCGGGTCGGCGACTTCGGCTACGCGCTCGGCATCATGGCGATCTTCTTCATGTTCGGGTCGATCGAGTTCGACGCGATCTTCGCTGCCGCTCCAGACATGGCGGATGCGACCTTCACCTTCCTGTGGATGGAGGTGCACGCGCTCACCGCGATCTGCGTGCTGCTGTTCATCGGCGCGATGGGCAAGTCGGCGCAGCTTTTCCTGCACACCTGGCTGCCGGACGCGATGGAGGGCCCGACGCCCGTCTCCGCGCTGATCCATGCCGCGACCATGGTGACCGCGGGCGTGTTCCTCGTCTGCCGCATGTCGCCGCTGTTCGAGATGGCGCCCTACGCGCTGGCGATGGTCGCCTTCATCGGGGCGACGACGGCGTTCTTCGCGGCGACCATCGGCCTCGTGCAGAACGACATCAAGCGGGTGATCGCCTATTCGACCTGCTCGCAGCTCGGCTACATGTTCTTCGCCGCGGGCGTTGGCGCCTACCAGGCGGCGATGTTCCACCTGTTCACGCACGCCTTCTTCAAGGCGTTGCTGTTCCTGTGCGCGGGCTCGGTGATCCACGCCCTGCACGACGAGCAGGACATGCGCCGGATGGGCGGCATGCGGAAGGTCATTCCGCACACTTTCTGGCTGATGGTGATCGGCACGGTGGCGCTGACGGGTATCGGTATTCCGGGCACGCCCATCGGCCTTTCGGGCTTCTTCTCGAAGGACATGATCGTCGAGGTGGCGTACGCGAGCGAGAACGCCTTCGCCAACTATGCCTTCTGGCTGGGGGTGATCGGCGCGGGCTTCACGTCCTTCTATTCGTGGCGCCTGATTTTCATGACCTTCTTCGGGGAGTACCGGGGCGACCCGCACGCCATGGAGAAGGCGCACGAAAGTCCGGCCGTCATGCTTGTGCCGCTCTACATCCTTGCGGTCGGCTCGGTCCTGGCGGGCGGGCTGTTCTGGGGCCGCTTCGTCGGCGTTGAGGAGCAGGTGCACCACTTCTGGAACGCGGCGATCGCGGGCGGGCTGGAGGTGCTGGAGGCAGCGCACCACGTGCCCTTCTGGGTGAAGGCCGCGCCGTTCGTGGCGACGATGATCGGGCTCGCGCTCTCCTGGCAGTTCTATATCCGCAAGCCGGAGATCCCGGTGCGCCTCGCGCGCGAGCAGGACATTCTCTACCGCTTCCTGCTCAACAAGTGGTACTTCGACGAGATCTATGACGCGCTGATCGTGCGCCCGGCGCTCTGCCTCGGCCGGCTGCTCTGGAAGGGCGGCGACGGGCGGATCATCGACGGGACGATCGACGGTATCTCGATGCGGATCGTGCCCTACATCACCGGCCGCGCGGTCCGGCTGCAATCGGGTTACGTCTACCACTACGCCTTCGCCATGCTGATCGGGGTTGCCGTGCTCGTCAGCTTCTTCCTCATGACCTCGGGAGGCCACTGATGGGCATGGGGCTTCTGACCCTCACCACGTTCCTGCCGCTGCTGGGGGCGCTGATAATCCTCCTGATCCGCTCCAATGACCCGGAGCAGGAGCGGCGGAACATCCGCAACATGGCGTTGTGGACGACGGTGGCGACCTTCATCGCCTCGCTGTTCGTGTGGCGGGCGTTCGATCCGGCCAACCCGGGCTTCCAGCTTGTCGAGGAGAGCGCCTGGCTGGGCGAGACGATCCGCTACAAGATGGGCGTGGACGGCATCTCGATCCTGTTCGTGCTGCTGACGACCTTCCTCATGCCGCTGTGCATCCTGGCCAGCTGGGAGGTGAAGAAGCGCGTCAAGGAATACATGATCGCCTTCCTCGTGCTGGAGACGCTGATGCTCGGCGTGTTCTGCGCGCTGGACCTCATGCTGTTCTACCTGTTCTTCGAGGGCGGCCTCATCCCGATGTTCCTCATCATCGGCATCTGGGGCGGCGCGCGGCGCATCTACGCGAGCTTCAAGTTCTTTCTCTACACGCTGCTCGGCTCCGTCCTGATGCTGGTCGCGCTGATCGCGATGTACTGGGACGCAGGGACGACCGACATCCCGACGCTGATGGCGCACGGCTTCGATCCGCGCTGGCAGGTCTGGCTGTGGCTGGCGTTCTTCGCGTCCTTCGCGGTGAAGATGCCGATGTGGCCGGTGCACACCTGGCTTCCCGACGCGCACGTCGAGGCGCCGACCGCGGGCTCGGTCATCCTGGCGGCGATCCTGCTTAAGATGGGCGGCTACGGCTTCCTGCGCTTCTCGATCCCTATGTTCCCCGTTGCGACGGAGATGTTCGCGCCGATGGTCTTCGCGCTGTCGGTAGTGGCGATCGTCTACACCTCGCTGGTGGCGATCGTGCAGCAGGACATGAAGAAGCTGATCGCCTATTCCTCGGTCGCGCACATGGGCTACGTGACCATGGGTCTGTTTGCGCTGAACGTGCAGGGCCTGCAGGGCGGCATCTTCCAGATGATCAGCCACGGCATCGTGTCGGGCGCGCTGTTCCTCTGCGTGGGCGTCGTCTACGACCGGATGCACACGCGCGAGATCTCGGCCTATGGCGGCCTCGTGCAGCGGATGCCGGTCTATGCGGCCGTGTTCATGCTGTTCACGATGGCCAATGTCGGCCTGCCGGGGACGAGCGGTTTCGTGGGTGAGTTCCTGACGCTGCTGGGCGTCTTCCAGGTCAACACCTGGGTTGCGGCGCTCGCGGCCACCGGCGTGATCCTTTCGGCGGGCTATGCGCTGTGGCTCTACCGGCAGGTGGTGTTCGGCGCGCTGACCAAGGACACGCTGAAGGCCATCACCGACATGAACGGGCGGGAGGTGCTGACCTTCGCCCCGCTGGTGGCGCTCACCATCCTGTTCGGCGTCTACCCGATGCCGGTGCTCGATGCGTGTGCGGCCGCCGTCGACCAGCTTGTCGCCAATTACGAGCAGGCGATCACCGCCTATCACGCCGGCGCCGGCGGGCAGTCGCTCGCCGCGCTCGTGCTGCGCTGAGGGGGAGGAGTACCCATGGATCCCGCGACCTTCGTCTTCGCGCTGCCCGAGATCGTGCTGGCGCTGGGCGCGATGGCGCTGCTGATGGTCGGCACCTTCCGGGGGGAGGGGTCGGCGCGCTTCGTCGGCATCCTGGCCGTGGCGCTGGTAATCGTGGCGCTGGTGATCACCCTGTCGCTGCAGGGCACCGCCAGCGTGTTCGACGGCGCCTTCACGGTCGACGGCTTCACCCGTTTCGTGAAGGCGCTGATCCTGATCGGCGTCATCGGCTCCATCGTGATGATGCTGGGCGAGATGCAGTCGGACAGCGGCCTCAACCGGTTCGAGATGCCGGTGCTGCTGGTTCTGGCCACGCTCGGCATGTGCATGATGGTGTCGGCGGGCGACCTGATCGCGATCTACCTCGGTCTCGAACTGCAAAGTCTGGCGCTCTACGTGATCGCGGCGCTGAAGCGCGATAGCGCGCGGGCGAGCGAGGCGGGCCTGAAGTACTTCGTCCTCGGCGCGCTGTCGTCCGGCATGCTGCTCTATGGCATGACGCTGATCTACGGCTTTACCGGCACCGTCTCGTTCGAGGGGATCGCTGCGCACGTGGCGGCGAACGGGTCTGGCCTCGGCCTGCTGGTGGGCCTCGTGTTCCTCACCGCGGGTCTTGCCTTCAAGGTTTCCGCCGTGCCCTTCCACATGTGGACGCCGGACGTCTACGAGGGGGCGCCGACCCCGGTCACCGCCTTCCTGGCGGCGGCCCCCAAGGTTGCGGCGCTCGCGCTCTTCGTGCGCGCGGTGATCGAGCCGTTTGCCGAGATCACGGGTGACTGGCGGCAGATCCTGAGCTTCCTTGCCGTTGCCTCCATGCTGCTCGGCTCCTTCGCGGCGATCGGCCAGACGAGCCTTAAGCGCCTGATGGCCTATTCCTCGATCGGCCACATGGGCTTCGCGCTGGTCGGCCTCGCGGCGGGCACGGTGGCGGGCGTGCAGGGCGTGCTGATCTACGCGACGATCTATCTCGCCATGACGCTCGGCACCTTCGCGGTGCTGCTGGCCATGCGCCGTCCGGAAGGCCCGGTCGACACCATCGCCGACCTCGCGGGTCTCGCCCGCACCCGCCCCCTGATGGCGCTTGCGCTCGGCATCCTTATGTTCTCGCTGGCGGGTATCCCGCCGCTCGCGGGCTTCTTTGCGAAGTTCTACGTCTTTGCGGCGGCGGTGGAGCAGGGGCTCTACGCGCTCGCCATTGTCGGCGTGCTGTCGAGCGTGGTGGGCGCCTTCTACTACCTGCGCATCGTCAAGGTGATGTACTTCGACGAGCCTGCCCCGGCGTTCGAGCCGACGAAGGGCGAGCTTGGCTTCATCATGACGGTTGCGGCGGCCTTCGTGACCTTGTTCATCGTGATGCCGGGGCCGCTGGTCCGCACGGCGGAGGCCGCGGCCAAGGTCCTCTTCCCCTGAGCGGGGCGGGGCTGGCTTCCAGCGCCGCGTCTCCGCTCTCTGCGGCGGAGGTGGCGGCGAGCCTGCCCGGCCGGCTTGCCGACGGGACGCCCGTCCGGGCGTTCGCGGAGGTCGACAGCACGATGCGCCTGGCGCGTGAGGCCTTCGCCGCGGGCGAAACCGGCCCCCTGTGGATCGTTGGCGCGATCCAGACCGCGGGGCGGGGCCGCGCGGGCCGCGCGTGGTCGAGCGAGGCGGGCAACTTCGCGGGAACCCTGCTGCTCACCCTCGACGCCGCGCCTGCGCTTCTCGGCACGCTCAGCCTCGTGGTTGCCGTGGCGGTCGCCGAGACGCTGGAAGAGGCAGGTGTGCCCGGCCTCTCGCTCAAATGGCCGAACGACGTGCTCGCGGGCGGCGCCAAGATCGCGGGCATCCTGATCGAGACTGCGGGGGCGGGGGGCCCAGCCGGCGCGACGCGGGCCGCCATCGGCATTGGCATCAACCTCGCCCATCACCCTGAAGGCATCGCATATCCGGTTACCGATGCGGCGTCGGAGACGGGCCGCGCGCCCGCGGTGGCGGACGTTCTGGCGGCGCTGTCTGCCCGGCTGCGCGCCCGCATTGCGGAGTGGGAGCATGAAGGCTTCGCCCCCGCCCGCGCGCGCTGGCTCGCGCTCGGGCCGCAGGCCGGTGCGATGCTGACCGGCAGCGGTCCGGCGGGTCCCGTGACGGGCAGCTATGACGGGCTCGACCCCGACGGCGCCTTGCGTCTCGCCACGCCATCGGGGATCGTCCGCATCACGGCCGGGGACGTGATCCCGGCCCAAGAAACCTGAGGGATAGGGCAATGCTCCTCGCCATCGACGCCGGCAATACCAACACGCTCTTCGCCATCCACGACGGGACCGCGTGGCGGGCGCAGTGGCGCACCTCGACCTCGACGATCCGGACGGCGGACGAATACATCATCTGGCTGACGCAGCTGATGGCGCTGAAGGGGCTGAAGCCCGCCGACATCAACCGCTGCGTGATCTCGACCGTGGTGCCGCAGTCGCTCTTTCACCTGCGCAATCTCTCTCGGCGCTATTTCGGCATCGACCCGCTTGTGGTGGGCGACGACCAGGACGTGGACCTCGGCATCGGGGTCAACATAGACAACCCGAAGGAGGCGGGCGCCGACCGTCTCGTCAACGCCATCGGCGGCCACGTCGCCTACCCGGGCGCGCTGCTCATCATCGACTCCGGCACGGCGACGACCTTCGACGTGATCTCCTCAGCGGGCGATTTCGAGGGGGGCGTCATCGCGCCCGGCATCAATTTGTCGCTGATCGCCTTGCACAATGCGGCGGCGAAGCTTCCGCGCATCGAGATCCGCCGCCCCGCGCACGCCATCGGCCGCAACACGGTCGAGGCGATGCAGTCCGGCGTGTTCTGGGGTTATATCGCGCTCATCGAGGGGATGTGCGCGCGCATCCAGTTGGAATATCCCGAGAAGCTGACCGTGGTTGCGACGGGCGGCGTCGCCTCGCTCTTCGAAGGCGCGACGAACGCCATCCATCACTTCGACCACGACCTTACCATCCGCGGGCTGCTGGAGATCCACGCCCGCAACGCCCATGTCGCCGACGACCGCCGCAAGCGCTTCAAGGCAGACTAGAGAGGTTCCGTGAGCAAGAAGGACAGGCTCGTCTTCGTTCCGCTGGGCGGGTCGGGTGAGATCGGCATGAACCTCAACCTCTACGGCTTCGGGCCGGAGGGGGATGAGACCTGGATCGTCGTCGACTGCGGCGTGACCTTCGCGGGCGACGGGGAGGCTCCGGGCATCGACCTGATCTTCGCCGACCATGCCTTCATCGCGCAGCGGCGCGACCGGCTTGCCGCGATCATCCTGACCCACGCGCACGAGGATCACGTGGGCGCCATCGCCCACATGTGGCCCGACCTGCGCGCACCGGTCTACGCGACCCGCTTCACGGCGCTGATGGCGCGGGAGAAGCTCGCGGAGAAAGGGCTGAACGGGCAGGTCGAGATCCACGAGGTGCCGCTCGGCGGAACCGTGAAGGCCGGGCCTTTCTCCGTCGAGTACATCTCGATCACCCATTCGATCCTCGAACCCAACGCGCTCGCGATCCGCACGCCGCTCGGGACTGTGATGCACACCGGCGACTGGAAGATCGACCCCGACCCGCTGGTGGGCGGCGCGACCGACGTCGACCGGCTGCGCCAGGTGGGCGCCGAGGGTGTGCGCGCCATCGTCTGCGATTCCACGAACGCGCTGAGCCCCGGCCGCTCGGGGTCCGAGGCCGCCGTCCGCCGCGGCCTGATCGAGGAGATAGGAAAGCACAAGGGCCGCGTCGCGGTCACCACCTTCGCCTCCAACGCCGCGCGGATGCAGACCATCTTCGAGGCCGCCGCCGCCAACGACCGCACCGTCGTCGTCGCCGGCCGCTCGATCCACCGGATGCTGCGGATCGCGAAGGATTCGGGCTACCTCCAGAACGTGCCCGACCCGGTGGACGAGCAGGATGCGGGCTACATCCCGCGCGAGAACACGCTGATCCTGTGCACCGGCAGCCAGGGAGAGGCGCGCTCGGCCCTGTGGCGCATCGCGACCGGCCAGCACTCCGACATCAGGCTGGAGCTGGGCGATACCGCCATCTTCTCCTCCAAGGTGATCCCCGGGAACGAGAAGTCGATCTTCCGCCTCTACAACACGCTCGCCCGTCTCGGCGTGACCATCGTGACGGAGAAGCAGGCGCCGATCCACGTCTCCGGCCACCCGTGCCGGGACGAGCTGAAGGACATGTACGGCTGGATCCGGCCGGAGATCGCCGTGCCCGTCCATGGCGAGGCGCTGCACATGATCGAGCACGCAAAGCTCGCCCGCGATATGGGGGTGCCCGTGACCGTCGTGCCGCACAACGGCATCGTGATCGAGCTTGCGCCCGCAGAGGGCAAGGTGGTGGGGGAGGTGACCGCAGGCCGCCTCTATGTCGACGGCAATGTGCTGACCGATGCCGAGACCGGGCCCGCGAGCATCCGCCGCCGCATGGGCTTCGCGGGCGCGATGAGCGTCGTGGTGGTGCTGGGGCGCAACGGGTCGCGCCGGGCCGAGCCCGCGGTCGCCCTCCACGGCGTGCCGGAGCTGTTCGACCGGCACGAGGGCGGCGTCGTTCCCCTCATCGAGGCGGAGGTTGCCCGCGCCATCGACCGCATGGATGCCGACGACCGCATGTCGGACGATCGCGTGGTCGAGGTCGCGCGCCAGGCTGCGCGCCGTCCGTTCCGCATCGACTGGGGCAAGAAGCCCATGACGGAGGTGCGCGTCATCCGCCTTGGCTCTTGATCGCGCGGGCAAAGGCGCGTATCGCTTCGCCCGTGATGAGCAACGCGCACACCATCTTCATTTGCCCGATCATTTGCCGCTGAGCGACCCAGCCCGCGGCTCGACCCTCCTTTCCTGACCGAAAGACCGGACGGACCCCGCGGGCGCCAGGCCCCCCGACGGGACCTTTTGCTTCGCGGTGCAGGAACGAGGGACGAGACATGGCCGAGGCGAACGCGCCGGTTCTGACGCTCTACAACACCGCGACCCGGCGGAAGGAGCCGTTCCAGCCGATCGACCCCGGCAACGTGCGCATGTATGTCTGCGGGCCGACGGTTTACGACTACGCCCACATCGGCAACGCGCGCCCCGTCGTCGTGTTCGACGTGCTCTACCGCCTGCTACGCCACCTTTATGGCGAGGGCCGCGTCACCTATGCCCGCAACATCACCGACGTCGACGACAAGATCATCGACCGGGCGAGGCGCGACGGCGTTGGCATCGACACCCTCACGAAGACGACCGCGAAGCAGTTCCAGGAAAACATGGCGGCACTCGGCTGCCTGCCCCCCACGCTGGAGCCGCGTGCGACCGACCATATCGGCGGGATGATCGCGATGATCGAGGCGCTCATCGCCAACGGCCACGCCTATGAAGCGCAAGGTCACGTGCTCTTCGACGTGCCGTCCTGGCCCGCCTATGGGCGTCTCGCCAACCGCACGCTCGACGAGATGATCGAGGGCGCGCGGGTTGAGGTCGCGCCCTACAAGAAGGACCCGATGGACTTCGTGCTCTGGAAGCCCGCGAAGGAGGGCGAGCCGGGGTGGGAGAGCCCGTGGGGGCGAGGCCGTCCCGGCTGGCATATCGAATGTTCCGCCATGAGCAAGGCGCACCTCGGCGACTGCTTCGACATTCACGGCGGCGGCGTCGACCTCGTCTTCCCGCACCACCAGAACGAGGTCGCGCAGAGCGTCTGCGCCCACGGCGGCTGCGATCACCTGCCGGACGGGCGGCAGGACTTCGCGCAGGTCTGGATGCACAACGGCTTCCTGCAGGTCGAGGGGCAGAAGATGTCGAAATCCCTCGGCAACTTCCTGATCGTCAACGAGCTGCTGAAGGAGTGGGCGGGGCCTGTCCTGCGCCTCAACATGCTGATGACCCACTACCGCCAGCCGCTCGACTGGACCGAGCGGCGGTGCCTTGAGGCGCGCCGCCGTCTCGCGGGTTGGCTCGGACCACATGGGAGCCGCGGCGTGCCGGAAAAGGGCGGCGTCAGCGCGGACGTTATCGCCGCACTGGCCGACGACCTCAACACCAGCGAAGCCTTCATGGCCGTCGACGCGCTGGCCGAGCGTGCCCGGTCGGCTACCGACCCTGGCAATGCGGCGAACGATCTGGCCGCGACCCTCGTCTGGCTCGGGCTGGCGGACGCACAGGAAGATTTCGCGGTGTCGCGCGCCGACAGCGACGACCTTCGCAAGGAGATCATGGCCAATCTTGCGGGCGTGAACCGCTCCGAGATCGAAGAGACCGTGAACCACCGTTTGGCCCTCATCGCCGAGAAGAACTGGGCCGAGGCCGACCGCATCCGCGACGAGCTTGCCGCCCAGGGCATCCAGCTGAAAGACGCCAAGGACCCGGAGACCGGCGCCCGCGTGACCACATGGGAGGTCAAGCGGTGACCGCCATCAGGCCCACGCCCCGTAATCCTTCCCAGGGAGCGCGCCCATGACCCGCGAGCGCATCTATCTCTTCGACACCACGCTGCGCGACGGCGCACAGACGCAAGGGGTCGACTTCTCCGTCACCGACAAGCGGCTGATCGCGGAGGCGCTCGACGGGCTGGGCATCGATTACATCGAGGGCGGCTGGCCCGGCGCGAACCCGACCGACACGGCCTTCTTCGGCGAGCCGCCCGCGCTGCGCACCGCAAGGCTCACCGCGTTCGGCATGACGAAGCGGGCAGGCCGCTCCGTCCAGAACGACCCGGGCCTTGCCGCCGTGCTCGATGCGAAGACCCCTGCCGTCTGCCTCGTCGGCAAGACGTGGGACTACCAGGTCGACGTGGCGCTCGGCGTACCGCGCGAGGACAATCTCCGCGCGATCTACGACAGCATCGCCGAGGTTGCGCGCCGGGGGGCCGAACCCCTGTTCGATGCCGAGCATTTCTTCGACGGCTGGAAGGCGAACCGCGATTACGCGCTCTCCTGCCTCGTCGAGGCGCTGGAGGCCGGTGCGCGCTGGATCGTGCTGTGCGACACCAACGGCGGCACCGTGCCGGGCGAGGTGTTCGAGATCGTGTCGGAGGTCGCAAAGACCATCCCCGGCGACCGGCTCGGCATCCATGCCCACAACGACACCGAGAACGCGGTGGCGAACTCGCTCGCCGCCATCGAGGCGGGCGTGCGCCAGGTCCAGGGCACGCTCAACGGGCTGGGGGAGCGATGCGGCAACGCGAACCTCTGCTCGCTCATCCCGAACCTGATGCTGAAGGACCGCTATGCGAAGCGCTTCGAGACGGGCATCGGCGAGGACGCGCTCGCCCGCCTCACCTCCGTGTCGCGCCTGCTGGACGAGATCCTGAACCGCCACCCGAACCGCCATCTGCCCTACGTCGGCGGCTCCGCCTTCGCGCACAAGGGCGGCCTGCACGTCTCCGCCGTGCTGAAGGCGCCGGAGACCTATGAGCACGTGAAGCCCGAAAGCGTCGGCAACCGGCGCATCATCCCGGTCTCCGACCAGTCCGGCCGGTCGAACATCGTCTCGCGCCTGCGCGATGCCGGGATCGAGGTGCGCGCCGACGACGACCGCATCGGCCGCCTGCTGGAGATCGTGAAGGAGCGGGAGTTCCAGGGCTATGCCTACGACGCGGCGGAGGCCTCGTTCGAGCTTCTGGCCCGGCGCACGCTCGGCCAGTTGCCGGCCTTCTTCTGTGTCGACGGCTTCCGCGTGCTGGTAGAGCGCCGCTTCAACGCGGTGGGCGAACTTGTGACCGTTTCCGAGGCGGTCGTGAAGGTCCGTGTCGACGACGAGGTGCTGATGTCGGTGGGCGAGGGGAACGGCCCCGTCAACGCGCTTGACCAGGCGCTGCGCAAGGACCTCGGCCGCTACTCGCAATTCATCGAGGACCTGACGCTCGAGGACTACAAGGTCCGCATCCTGACCAGCGGCACCGAGGCTGTGACCCGCGTGCTGATCGAGAGCCGCGACGCCAAGGGCCGCCGCTGGGGCACGGTCGGGGTCTCTCCGAACATCGTCGATGCCTCCTTCCAGGCCTTGTCCGACGCCATCGTCTACAAGCTGCTGCGCGAGGGCGCGCCCGCATCCGGTGCGGCCGTTGCGCCGAAGGGCGGATCGGCCTCCTGGGCAGGCGGCTGTTGAGCGCGCAGCCCGAAAGCGGGCCGGCCCCGGTGCGGCCAACGCGCGAGGATCCGGGCGGGCTGGCGGCCGCTTTCGGGGCCTATGCGCTCTGGGGCGTGCTGCCGGTGCTGTGGAAGGAATACGATTTCCTCCCCGCCATCGACACGGTGGCGCACCGGGTCATCTGGTGCCTTCTTCTGCTGCTCGCGATTCTCCCCTTCCGGGGCACGTTCGGAAATTTCCTCGCCGGCCTGCGCGACCCGCGCCGGATGGCGGTGCTCACGGTCACGGCGGCGGTCATCGGGCTCAACTGGACGGTCTTCATCTGGGCCGTCGGTGAAGGCCATATTCTCGAGGCCTCGCTCGGCTATTTCCTCAACCCGCTGTTCAGCGTGCTGCTGGGCTTCCTGCTGCTGGGGGAGAAGCTGACCCGCCTGCAATGGCTCGCGATCCTCATGGCCGCCGCGGCGGTGGCGAACCAGATCGTCGCGGTCGGCGCCTTTCCCTGGGTCGCGCTGGGCGTGGCGGGCAGCTTCGGTCTCTACGGCTATCTGCGGAAGATCACCCCCGTGGGGCCCGCGGTTGGCCTCGCGACCGAGAGCCTGATCGGCCTGCCGGTCGCGGTGGGCTGGCTCCTGCTCTTCGGCGCGCGGGAGGCGGGGAGCGATGTGCTCGCGGGTTTCGACAGCGGCTGGCACGTCTTCCTGCTGCTGATGACCGGCCCTGCGACGGCCGCGCCCCTGCTGCTGTTTGCGACCGCGGCCCGGCGCATCCGGCTTGCGACGGTGGGCATCCTCCAGTACGTCGCGCCGAGCATCATGTTCGCCCTCGCCGTCTTCCTCTACGGGGAGCCGCTGGACGCGGGCAAGCTCGCGACCTTCGCGCTGATCTGGGCCGCGCTTGCCCTCTACACCTGGGAGATGCTGCGCCCGCGCGGACCCGTGCCTATTCCTCCGACAGGCCCAGCCGGCGGCTGAGCGCGGAGAGGTCCGGCAGAAGCTCGTAGAACTCGTGCACGTCCGGCTTCAGGAAGCCCGCCTCGGTCATGTGGCAGAACAGGTCGATCAGCGGCCGCCAGAAGCCCTCGTGGTCGACCAGGAAGACGGGCTTCTCGTGCCGCCCCAACTGCCGCCAGGTCAGCATCTCGACCGTTTCGTCCAGCGTGCCGATGCCGCCCGGCAGCACCACGAAGCCGTCCGACATGTCGAACATCATGCGCTTGCGGGTGTGCATGTCGTCGACGACGTGCAACTCGGTCAGGTCCTCAAGTGCCACTTCGCGCGCGCGCAGGAACTCCGGGATGATGCCGACCGCCTCGCCCCCGGCGTCGAGCGCGGCGCGCGCCGCCGCCCCCATCAGCCCGACATTGCCCCCGCCGTAGACCAGCCGGATGCCGTTCGCGCCCAGCAGACGGCCCGTCGCCTCCGCCAGCCTCACATAGGCGTGATGTGTCCCGGGGCTCGATCCGCAGTAGACACACAGGGAAGCGAAGGGAGGGGCCATGCTCTGCAAACTCCTGACATGCGGTGTCGTCTTCGCCGCCATCATAGCGTCTTCCGGTGCCGTCCGGGCAGGCGAAGCGGACGTGGTCGACGCCCGCGTAACGCGCGATGGCGACGGACGCTACCGATTCCTTGCGACGGTTGAGCACACCGACGCGGGCTGGGACCATTACGCCGACCTGTGGGAGGTCCGCGCCCCCGGCGGGACGGTGCTGGGCTCCCGCACGCTCCTGCACCCGCACGTCGACGAGCAGCCCTTCACCCGGTCGCTCTCGGGCGTGGTGATTCCCGAAGGCGTGCAAATGGTCGAAATTCACGCGCGTGACAGCGTTCACGGCTTCGGCGGGGCGGTCTTCACGCTCGAAATCCCCCGCTGAGCGCCGGTTTCGGCACAAAACGGTCACGAATCTTATCCCCGCTCGGCCAAGCTGATACATACTCTGCGCACAAGACGCAGGGGTGCAGGGAGGCGGGGCCTGGATGAGCCGTTCTTCGCGATCGTCCGCAGGCATCATCGTGGCGATTGTCGCGTTCGTTGTGGCGCTTGCCGCCATCGTGTTCGCGACGTGGCGCTATGCGCCGGACCGGGAGGCGTCTCGGCAGCCGGAGACGGCGTCCACGCCGTCCGCGAGCGCTTCCGTCGAGCCGCGCCCCGAACAACGCTCGGAAACCGCGCCCCGATCCGCACTTTCGCAGGACGCTCCGGCCAAGGACGCTCCGTCCCGGGACGAGGCCGCCCCGCGGGAGGAGCCCTCCGCGCAGGACAATGCGGCCACCGGGACGTCCGCGACGGGTGAGCGGCAGTCGGACGGGGAGGGTGACCGCACCCGCCTCGACGTGACCGAAACGCAGGAGGAGACGCCGGGCGCGCCCGCCCTCGACATCGTGCGGGTCGAGCCTGACGGTGCCGCCGTCATCGCAGGCCGTACCCGGCCGCGCGCCGAGGTGGAGATCGTCGCCGACGGGGAGGTGATCGGCCGCACCCAGGCCGATGCGGGCGGCAGCTTCGCGGCCTTCGTCGAGGTGCCGATGAAGCGGGAGGGCACCGGCGTCGGCGTCCGCGCCCGCGACGGCGAGGAGACGCTGGAGGGCCGCCAGCAGATCACCGTCACCCCGCCACCGTCCCGGGAGCGGCAGCAAGCAGGCGCGGGTGAGGGCGGTCCTGGCGGGGCCTCCTCCCAAGGCGGCACCGGATCGCAGGAAACCGCCAGCCTCCAGCCGCGCCCGCAGCAGCAGCGCCAGCCCCTCGTCACCGTCACCACGCCGGGCGAGGGGACGGAGGTGCGCCAGGGGCCGCCCACTCTCGGTCCCGTCAGCGTCGCGGTCGGCGGGCCGGCGGGGCTCTCCACGGTCGACTACGACGAGCAAGGGGGCTTGCGCCTCTCCGGCACCGGCACGCCGGGGGCGGAGATCGCCGTTTCGATCGGCAAGGTGGCCCTCGGCGAGACGCAGGTGGAGGAGGACAGCCGCTGGGCGCTCACGCCGAAGATCGACGTGCCGCCCGGCCGGTATATGTTGAGGATCAGCGAGCGCGTTCCGGGCACCGACCGCGTGATCGACCGGGAGTTTCCGTTCGAGCGGGCAGCCCCCGAAGACGTCGTCGTCCGCGAGGGCAGCGTCGTCGTTCAGCCGGGCAACAGCCTGTGGCGCATCGCCCGTCATGTTTATGGACAAGGGATCCAGTACACCGTGATCTACGAGGCGAACGCCGACCAGATCCGCGACCCGGACCTCATTTTCCCGGGCCAGATCTTCAAGGTGCCCGACGCGCGCGGGGACCGCTGACCCTCCATGTCTCCGCGTAACCGCCCGCCCGCGCCCCCTGATGCCCGGCGCGCCGCCCACATGGGCGTCGTGCGCGACGTGCTGCCCTATCTCTGGCCGAAGGACGATCCCGGCCTGCGGGCCCGCGTCGTCCTCTCGCTCGTCTCGCTTGCGCTCGCCAAGGCGCTGACCGTCGTCGTGCCCTATTTCTACAAGGGCGCGGTCGACGCCCTGGACACCGGCACCGGCACCGCGCTCGGCATCGCGGCCGCACCCGTGTTCATGATCCTTGCCTACGCGGTCGCGCGCATCCTCAACCAGGCCTTCGCCCAGGCGCGCGATGCGATCTTCGCGCGCGTCGGCCAGCGCGCCTTGCGCCGTCTCGCGCTGCGCACATTCCGCCATGTGCACAGCCTCTCGCTCCGCTTTCACCTGACGCGGCGGACGGGCGGGCTCTCCCGCATCATCGAGCGCGGCACCAAGGGCGTCGATTTCCTGCTGCGCTTCATGCTCTTCTCGGTCATCCCGACGCTGATCGAGATCGGCCTGGTGGTCGCGGTCTTCTGGGTGCATTTCGGCGGTCTCTACGCCGTCGTCCTGCTGGTGACCGTCGCGCTCTACGTCGTCTTCACCTATGTGGTGAACGAGTGGCGGGCCCGCTTCCGCCGCCAGCTCAACGAGACCGATACCGACGCCAACACCAAGGCGGTCGACAGCCTGCTGAACTACGAGACGGTCAAGTATTTCGGCAACGAGGAGAGGGAGGCCGCGCGCTACGACCGCGCCATGGCTGGCTACGAGGAAGCTGCCGTGCGCACCCAGATGTCGCTCGCGGCCCTCAACCTCGGCCAGGGCGCGATCATCGCGGTGGGCCTCGCGATCATCATGCTGATGGTCGCCTCGGGCGTTCAGGAGGGGCGTTTCACCATCGGCGACTTCGTGCTCGCCAACACCTTCCTCATCCAGCTCTACATGCCGCTCAATTTCCTCGGCACCGTGTTCCGGGAGATCAAGCAGTCGTTGATCGACATGGAGACGATGTTCACGCTCCTGGGCGAGCCGGTGGAGGTCGTCGACCGTCCGGACGCGCGCACCTTCACCCCCGGTCCGGGCGAGGTGCGGTTCGAGGGCGTCTCGTTCGCCTACGATCCCGACCGTCCGATCCTGAAGGACGTCAGCTTCACCATCCCCGCGGGCCGCACGGTCGCCCTCGTCGGCCCCTCGGGCGGCGGCAAGTCGACCATCGCGCGGCTGCTCTTCCGCTTCTACGACACGGGCGCGGGGTGCATCGCGATCGACGGGCAGGACATACGCGAGGTGACGCAGGCAAGCCTGCGCGCGGGTCTCGGCGTCGTGCCGCAGGACACCGTCCTCTTCAACGACACGATAGGCTACAACATCCGCTACGGCCGCCTCGACGCCACCGATGCGGAGGTCGAGGCAGCCGCCGCCCAGGCCCAGATCCACGACTTCGTGAGCCGCCTGCCCAAGGGGTACGCGACCGAGGTGGGGGAGCGGGGCCTGAAGCTCTCCGGCGGCGAGAAGCAGCGCGTCGCCATCGCCCGCACCATCCTCAAGGATCCCTGCGTGCTCATCCTCGACGAGGCGACGTCCGCCCTCGACGTCGATACGGAGCGGGAGATCCAGTCTGCGCTGGGTGCCGTGTCGCGCGGGCGCACGACGCTCGTCATCGCGCACCGTCTCTCCACCGTTGTCGATGCCGACGAGATCCTCGTCATCGCCGATGGCCGGATCGAGGAGCGGGGCACCCACGCAGCCCTCCTGGCGCGCAAGGGCCGCTACGCCGCCATGTGGTCGCGCCAGCGCGCGGCGGCCGAGGCGCGCGCCGTCCTCGCCGAGGCGGGGGAGGGGAGCCGGTCGCACCCCGCCGCCCTTGATGACCCGGCCTGATCCCAGCGGGTGCGGCGGCGTGCGCCGGTCGCCCGCCGCTTGCATCCCGCTGCGCACCGTGCGAAAGCGATCCTTGCCATGGATGTGTTGAAAGCCATCGTCTTCCCGCTCGACCGTGAGGGGCCGCGCTTCGTCGGCATCTTCGCCGTCATCGCGCTCGCGCTCTTCTTCGTGTGGGAGGGGCTGGGCCTTCTCGGCCTCGTGCTCACCGTCTGGTGCTACTATTTCTTCCGCGATCCGGTGCGCATCGTGCCGCAGGGCGAGGGGCTGGTCGTCTCGCCCGCCGACGGCAAGGTCTCGCTGATCGTGCCGGCCGTGCCGCCGGCGGAACTTGGCCTGGGCGACGCCCCGCGCACCCGCGTGTCGGTCTTCATGAACGTCTTCAACTGCCATGTGAACCGCGTCCCCTGCGCGGGCGAGGTGGGCGCCATCGTCTACACGCCCGGCAAGTTCCTGAACGCGGAACTCGACAAGGCGTCGGAGTTCAACGAGCGCAATGCGCTCGCCCTGCACCTGCCGGGCGGGCAAAGCCTTGCCGTGGTTCAGATCGCGGGCCTCGTCGCCCGGCGCATCCGCTGCGACGCGCGCACCGGCGACCGCTTCGGGACCGGCGACCGCTTCGGCATCATCCGTTTCGGCAGCCGTCTCGACGTCTACCTGCCCGAGGGGGTGGAACCGCTCGTCGCCGTAGGCCAGACCGCGGTCGCGGGCGAGACCGTGATCGCCGACCTGACGGGCGCGCAACTTCCCCGCGCGGGTCTCTCGAAATGACGGGTCTCTCGAAATGACCGGGCTCGGCGGGCCTCGTCTGCGCGGCCGGTTGTCGTTGCGCTCACTTGCGCCCAACATCCTGACCGTGCTCGGCCTCGCAGCGGGCCTCTCCTCGATCCGCCTCGGTCACGAGGGCCGGTTCGAGGCGGCGGCCACCATGATCGTGCTGGCCGCGATCTTCGACGGCCTCGACGGGCGTGTGGCGCGCTGGCTCAAGGGCACCAGCAAGTTCGGTGCGGAACTCGACAGCCTCGCCGATTTCGTGAGCTTCGGCGTGGCGCCCGGTGTGGTCATCTACGCCTGGACGCTGGGCGACCTGGGCGGGATCGGCTGGATCGTCGCGCTGGCCTATGCGATCTGCTGCGCGCTACGCCTTGCCCGCTTCAACGTGATGAGCGCGGAGGGCACCAAGCCGCCGTGGGCCAATGACTTCTTCGTCGGCGTGCCGGCGCCCGCGGGTGCGGCGCTGGCGTTGTTGCCGATGTTCCTCTCGCATTTCGGCCTCGACTGGATCCGCGAGGCGCCGGCGGCGATCGCCGTCTACATGGGGGGTGTGGCGGCGCTGATGGTCAGCCGTGTGCCCACTTGGTCCTTCAAGCGCATGGCCTTTCCGCGCGACCAGGCCGTGCTGATTCTCCTCGTGGTCGGCCTGTTCGGCGCCGTGCTCGTCATCTATCCCTGGGCGACGCTCTCCATGCTCGGAATCGCCTACCTGGCGAGCATCCCGATCAGCTGGCGCGCGTTCCGGGAGCGTTGGCACACCGGCCCGCCGGAACCGCCGACGGATCTGCGCTAGGCCGCTCGTTCCGCCGCAGCATTTGCATGGCGTGCGTGCGCGTCGTAACCTTTGCGACGACAGGATGACATGAGCGTCGGGCGCGCCGTCCCGGAGAGGTCCGGTGCGCGGACGGGAACAGGGCAGAACTGGTGGATCGCACGGGTGCGACCCCGCGGGATGCTGCGAACGGCGGTGTCGCGGCGGGAGAGCCGTACGGCAAGCGGAAAGGGCGCGGGCAGGGCCGCCGCGGGCGGTGGGAACATGTGTTCGCCGCGCTCGATCTCGGTACCAACAATTGCCGTCTGCTGGTCGCCCGGCCGGAGGGCGAGACCTTCCGCGTCATCGACGCCTTCTCGCGCATCGTCCGGTTGGGGGAGGGGCTGGCCGCCACGGGCCGCCTGTCGGAGGCCGCGATGGACCGCGCGGTCGAGGCGCTGGCGATCTGCGCCGACAAGATGGCCCGCCAGGGCGTGACCCGTGGCCGCGCGATCGCTACGGAGGCGTGCAGGCTAGCGGGTAACGGACCCGACTTCGCCGACCGTGTCCGCCGCGAGACGGGGCTCGAGCTGGACATCATCACCAATGCGGAGGAGGCGCGCCTCGCCGTCACCGGCTGTGCGGCGCTGCTCGACCGCGCGTGCGAACGCGCGCTGGTGTTCGACATCGGCGGCGGCTCCACGGAACTCATCTGGCTCGACCTCGCGGGGCGGCGCACGCCGGACGGGCGCGAGCCGCGCTTCTGGCAGCCGCGTATTCTCGACTGGGTGTCGCTGCCCTGCGGCGTCGTCACCCTGTCTGAACAGTTCGGCGGCATCGACGTGTCGCCCGACGGCTATGTTTCGATGGTCGGTCATGTGAGTGCGCTGCTCGAGCCGTTCCGGCAGCGCTGCGCCGAGATGGAGGGCGGGGAGGACCGGCAGATGCATCTGCTGGGCACCTCCGGCACCGTGACGACGCTTGCCGGCATGCACCTGCGCCTGCCGCGCTACCAGCGCCACCGGGTCGACGGGCTGTGGATGTCGGATGCGGACCTCGCGCGGGTCACTGGCCGCCTCGTCAAGCTTCCGCCCGCGCTGCGCGTGGCGGAGCCTTGTATCGGAGAGGATCGTGCCGATCTCGTGATCGCGGGTTGCGCGATCCTCGATGCGCTGCGAGAAGCATGGCCCGCACCGCGCCTGCGCGTGGCTGACCGGGGCTTGCGCGAAGGCATGTTGTACGCCCTCATGCGCAAGGCCGACCGGGAGGGTGGGCGCCGGCGGTCCCGCCGGGGCCGTTCGCGCCGCAGGGGCGGCAAGGGCGGGGGCATCCCCCCCTCGGACGCTTGAGAACGGAACACGAGAGATCATCATGGCCAAGGCGCCGGACAGCCGCCCTCTGAAGGTGCGGGTGAAGACCGCGCGGAAGCGCTCGAACTCCTCGACGCGCTGGCTGCAGCGGCAGTTGAACGATCCGTATGTGCAGGCGGCGCAGCGCGCGGGCCTGCGCTCGCGCGCGGCCTTCAAGCTCATGGAGATCGACGACAAGTACCGCATCCTGAAGCCCGGCCAGGTCGTCGTCGACCTCGGCGCGGCCCCTGGCGGCTGGCTGCAGGTCGCGGTGGAGCGGGTGAAGGCGCTCGAAGGCCGCGGCCGCGTCGTCGGCATCGACCTTCTGGAGATCGAGCCCGTGCCGGGCGCCGACGCCATCGTCTTCGACTTCATGGCCGAGGGGGCGGAGGAAAAGCTGAAGGAGATGATGGGCGGACCAGCCGACGTCGTGCTCTCCGACATGGCGGCGTCGGCGACCGGGCACCGCCAGACCGACCATATGCGCATCATGGCGCTGTGCGAGGCGGCGCACACCTTCGCGGCAGATGTGCTGCGCCCGGGCGGCGCCTTCCTCGCCAAGGTGCTGAAGGGCGGGACGGAGAACGAATTGCTCGCCCGGCTGAAGCGCGATTTCGCCGTCGTCCGGCATGTGAAGCCCGCCGCCTCGCGCAAGGATTCAGCCGAGGCCTATGTGCTCGCCACCGGCTTTCGCGGGGGTGCTGGCAGCGATGCGGAAGACGCGGGCGAAGGACGCTAGGAATCTCCCGCAAGGGGTGTTAGTAGGCACCGCCAACATCCGACACCGGCACCCGTGCCGCCCGCGCCCCTCCGGGGACCGCGGACCCATCCGGAGATTGGCCCATGCGCGAAGCCCTCACCTTCGATGACGTCCTGCTCGTTCCCGCGGCGTCAGACATCCTGCCGACCAAGGTCGACACGCGCACCCGCGTGACGCAAACCATCGAGCTTGGCATCCCCCTCATCTCGTCGGCGATGGACACGGTGACCGAGGCGCCCATGGCCATCGCCATGGCGCAGGCCGGCGGGATCGGCGTTCTCCACCGCAACCTCACCATCGAGGAGCAGGCCGCCCAGGTCCGCCAGGTCAAGCGGTTCGAGAGCGGCATGGTCGTCAACCCCATCACCATCGGCCCGGACGAGCCGCTGGCCCACGCGCTCGCCCTGATGGACCGGCACGGCATCTCCGGCATCCCGGTCGTGGAGCCGGGCACGGAGAAGCTCGTCGGCATCCTCACCAACCGCGATGTGCGTTTCGCCTCCAACCCGCAGCAGCCCGTGCGCGAGCTGATGACGAAGGAGCGGCTGATCACCATCTCCGGCGACGTCAACATGGCGGAGGCCAAGCGCCTCCTGCACGCCAACCGGATCGAGAAGCTGCTGGTCGTGGACGACACCTACCGCTGCGTCGGCCTCGTGACGGTGAAGGACATCGAGAAGGCGCGCCTCTACCCGAACGCCAGCAAGGACGCGCAGGGCCGCCTGCGGGTCGCCGCGGCGACCAGCGTGGGCGACGAGGGCGTCGCGCGGACCGAGGCCCTGATCGACGCGGGCGTCGACCTCGTCGTCGTGGACACTGCGCACGGCCACTCCATGCGCGTGCTGGAGACGGTGCAGCGGGTCAAGAAGCTCTCCAACGCGGTGCAGGTCGCCGCCGGCAACGTCGCCACCGCCGACGGCGCGAAGGCGCTGATCGACGCCGGCGCGGACGCGGTCAAGGTCGGCATCGGCCCGGGTTCGATCTGCACCACGCGCGTCGTCGCGGGCGTCGGCGTGCCGCAGCTCACCGCCATCATGGACGCCGTTTCCGTCGCGCGCGACGCGAACATCCCCGTGATCGCCGACGGCGGCATCAAGTTCTCGGGCGACCTTGCCAAGGCCATCGCGGCGGGCGCGCATTGCGCCATGGTCGGCTCGCTGCTCGCAGGCACCGACGAGGCGCCGGGCGAGGTCATTCTCTACCAGGGCCGCTCCTACAAGGCCTATCGTGGCATGGGCTCGGTCGGCGCGATGGCGCGCGGCTCCGCCGACCGCTATTTCCAGGCGGAGGTGAAGGACACGCTCAAGCTCGTGCCCGAAGGGATCGAGGGGCGCGTGCCATACAAGGGCCCGGCGGGCGGCGTCCTGCACCAGCTCGTCGGCGGCCTGCGCGCGGCGATGGGCTACACGGGCTGCGCCACCATCGAGGATCTGCATGCCAACGCGCAATTCGTGAAGATGAGCGGCGCGGGCTACCGCGAGAGCCACGTCCACGACGTCGCGATCACGGCCGAGGCGCCCAACTACCGCGTCGAGAGCTGATCGCCCGCATGCGCCCGGGCGCCCATCTTTCCGCCGCCATCGAGGTGTTGGCGGACATCGCCGGTCACCGCCGCCCCGCGGCGGACGCCCTGCGCGACTGGGCGCGGACGCACCGCTTCGCGGGCTCGGGCGACCGGGCGGCCATCGGCACGCTGGTGCACGACGTGCTGCGCCGCCGCGCCTCCATCGCCGCACACATGGGAAGCGACCACCCGCGCGCCCTTGTCCTCGGCGCGTTGCACATGGTCTGGGGACTTTCCCCGGCCGAGGTGGCGCGGCTCGCGGAAGACGGCCCGCACGCGCCCGGCGCACTGGGCGAGGACGAGATGGCGCGGCTCTCAGCGCCGCCCGGTCCCGTGTCCGATCCTGACGCGGCGGATGTGCCCGCGTGGTGCTGGCCGCATTTCGCCCGCGTCTTCGGTCCCCGTGGGGTCGAGGTGGGCGCCGCGCTCGCCGCCCGCGCGCCCGTCGACCTGCGCGTCAACACGCTGAAGGCCACCCGCGAGAAGGTGCTCAAGGCGCTCTCCCGCTTCGGCGCGGTCGAAACCCCGCTGTCGCCGCTTGGCGTGCGCATCGCGCACCCGGCCCGCGGCGGCCGGCCGCCCGCGGTGGAGGCCGAGGCCGCGCACGGCAAGGGCTGGTTCGAGGTGCAGGACGAGGGCTCGCAGCTTGCCGCTGCCCTGACCGACGCGCGGCCCGGAATGCAGGTGCTCGACCTCTGCGCGGGCGCAGGCGGCAAGACGCTCGCGCTCGCCGCCGCTATGGAGAACACCGGCCAGCTCTTCGCTTATGACGCCGACGCCCGTCGCCTGCGCCCGATCTGGGAGCGGCTGAAGCGCGCGGGCGTGCGCAATGTCCAGGTGCTCGACGCCCACGACGCAGAGGCGCTGTCGGCGCTCGAGGGCCGCATGGACCGTGTTCTGGTGGACGCGCCCTGCACGGGCTCGGGCGTCTGGCGCAGGAAGCCCGACGCGAAGTGGCGCATGTCGCCTGACGCGCTCACCCGCCGCATGGCGGAGCAGGACGCGGTCTTCGACTCCGCGGCGCCGCTCGTCAAGCCCGGCGGCCGCCTCGTCTACGTCACCTGCTCGCTCTTCGCGGAGGAGGGGGAGGACCGGGTCGCCGCCTTCCGCGCCCGTCATTCGGCGTTCGCGCCCGTGTCCGCCGCGGGCGTCTGGGCGGCCGCGTTCGGCACGCCGGCGCCCGAGGGCATCGCGGAGGTCGCGCGCCTCGATCCCGCCGCGCACGGCACCGACGGTTTCTTCATTGCCATTCTCGAACGGACAGCCTAGAGCCAGCCCCATGACCGACACCGTTCTTATCCTCGATTTCGGCAGCCAGGTGACGCAGCTCATCGCCCGGCGCGTCCGCGAAGCCGGCGTCTACAGCGAGGTCGTGCCCTTCGACAAGGGAGCCGACGCCCTGAAGCGCCTGAAGCCCAAGGCCGTGATCCTGTCGGGCGGGCCTGCCTCCGTTACCGTCGACACGACGCCCCGCGCCCCGCGCGAGGTGTTCGAGGCGGGCATCCCCGTTCTCGGCATCTGTTACGGCGAGCAGACGATGGTCGCCCAGCTCGGCGGCGTCGTGGAAGGCGGCCACCATCGGGAGTTCGGCCGCGCCGACATCGAGGTTGTGGATCATTGCCCGCTGTTCGACGGCGTGCTCCTGCCCGGCGACAGCGAACCGGTGTGGATGAGCCACGGCGACCGCGTCGTCTCGCTGCCGGAGGGGTTCAAGGCCGTCGCCACCTCGCGCGGGGCGCCCTTCGCCGCCATCGCGGACGAGGCGCGGCACTTCTACGGCGTGCAGTTTCACCCGGAGGTGACGCACACCCCGCGCGGCAAGGACATTCTCTGGAACTTCGTGCACCGCATCGCGGGCTGCTCCGGCGACTGGACCATGTCCGCCTTCCGCGAGGCGGCCATCGCTCGCGTGCAGGAGCAGGTGGGCGAGGGGCGCGTCATCTGCGGCCTTTCGGGCGGCGTCGATTCCTCCGTCGTCGCGGTCCTGCTGCACGAGGCGATCGGCGACCAGCTGACCTGCGTTTTCGTCGATACGGGCCTCATGCGCGCGGGCGAGGCGGACGAGGTCGTGAGCCTGTTCCGCGACCATTACAACATCCCGCTCGTTCACGTGGACGCGGGCCCGCTGTTCCTCGGCAAGCTCGACGGCGTGTCGGACCCGGAGACCAAACGCAAGATCATCGGTGCGACCTTCATCGACGTGTTCGAGGCGGAGGCGAAGAAGATCGGCGGCGCGGACTTCCTGGCGCAAGGTACCCTCTACCCGGACGTGATCGAGAGCGTGTCGTTCTCCGGCGGCCCCTCCGTCACGATCAAGTCGCACCACAATGTGGGCGGCCTGCCGGAGCGGATGAACATGAAGCTCGTGGAGCCGCTGCGGGAGCTTTTCAAGGACGAGGTTCGCGCGCTCGGCCGCGCGCTGGGCCTGCCCGACGCCTTCGTCGGTCGTCATCCCTTCCCGGGACCCGGTCTCGCGATCCGCGTGCCGGGCGAGATCACGCCGGAAAAGGTAGACATCCTGCGCAAGGCCGACCGCATCTATCTGGAGGAAATCCGCGCCGCGGGCCTCTATGACGAGATCTGGCAGGCCTTCGCCGTGCTGCTGCCCGTGCGCACCGTGGGCGTGATGGGCGACGAGCGGACCTACGACTATGTCTGCGCGCTTCGCGCCGTCACCTCGACCGACGGCATGACGGCGGACTATTTCCCCTTCAGCCACGATTTCCTTGGCCGTACCGCGACCCGGATCATCAACGAGGTGAAGGGCATCAACCGCGTCGTCTACGACGTGACCTCCAAGCCTCCCGGCACGATCGAGTGGGAATAGGGCGAGTGGGAATAGGGCGAGTGGGAATAGGGCGAGTGGGAATAGGGCGAGTGGGAATAGGGCGAGTGGGAAGGGCCTAGACCCCCAGCGATACCGGGCGCCGGGCCCATGGCTCAGGCTCCCGTTCCGTCTCCCGGTCCACCTGCCCATTCAGGAAACGGCAACGTCCGGCGTGCGATGCTCGCGCGAGTGCGGCACGCGCGGAACGGTTCCGCGCGCCGCCTCCGTTGCGTTGCGGGAGTGTTGCGATGCCCACGTCTTCCCAGATTCTGCCGCGGATCGCGGCTGCGGCCGCCTTCGCCGCGCTTGCCGGCGCCGCCACGGGCGCCTCCGCCACGATTTACAGCTTCGAGGATTCGTCCGGCCGCTGGACGGGGGGCGGCATCCTGACCGAATCCTTCTCCGCCAGCTATGACACGGACCGGCAACGTCTCGACTTCAGTGCGACGGTGAACGGGTCCGCCTCGCACGCCACAGCGGACGGCTTCTGGCTCGTGCTCAGCGACGGTCCGAACCCGAAGACCCACGTGAACGAATACGCCATCCTCTATGGCGACGCGGTCAACAACCGGCTGACGGCCTATGTCTACGACGGCGTCAACAGCGCCGACAGCTACCGTGACGTGCGCCGCTACATCACCTCATACAGCGGAGTTCTGGACTACACCGACCTCGGCGACGGCCGGTCGAGTTTCTCGGTCTCGGGCCTCGACGTCTCGACGATCAACAATTACACGCCCTGGTTTGGCGGCACGAACGACTGGGACGGCGTCGCCTTCGGGGAGCAGATCGGCGTCTGGTTCCACCCCGCGATGATGGAGAGCCTGACCTACGCCTGCACCCTGCTCGTGAAGTTCAGCCACGAGGTGCAGGGCTGGTACGATTTCGCCGGTCAGCCGACGGTCAGCAGCAGCACGTCCACGGGTGGCGGCTCGACCGGTGCCGGATCCACGGGGGGCAGTTCGATGGGTGGGAACTCCACGGGGGGCGGCTCGACGGGGGGCTCTTCGGGTACCGGGACGACGGGGGGCAGCAGCGGCGCGACGCCGGTGCCCGCGCCGGCGACAGTGAGCCTGCTGCTTGTCGGCATGTTGGGACTTGCCGCCTTCTCGGTCCGCGGCCGCAGGGCTGATACCGCCTGACCCCGCCTGCCGGGTCCGGAAGTCGTGAAAGGGGCGTCTTTCGGGCGCCCCTTTTCCTTTCTGCTGGCACGGGGGAGAGGTCATTTCGGGATTCAACTGTAAGGAGAGCCGCGCTCGGTGTTAATCCCATCTTACATTCAGGCCGCATAATGGGAGCGAAAATGGCACAACATCCGCAAGCTTTCCGGTGGTTCTGCCATCCGCACAAAACTGGCATCCATCTTGCTCAATCTGGTTGGGACTTCGACACGGCACTCAGGGCTGAGTTTCGTTCGTAACAGGGTACAAACTGGAGTTAAGTCACATGCGTACAATCGATTGGACCAAGGGTGCCATTGCCGCGGCTGCGTTCGCGGGCGCCACCCTCGTTGCGGGCGCGGCCTCGGCCACCGTCTACACCTATGACGATCCGACCGGCCGCTATTCCGGCGGCCACATCCTGACCGAGAGCTTCCGCACGGTCTATGACGACCGGAACGAACTGCTCTCGTTCAAGACGACGGTGAAGGCGACGAACCCGCACGTCACGCCGAACGGCTTCTGGCTGGTTCTCAGCGACGGCCCGAACCCGCGCAGCGCCACGAATGAATATGCGATCCTCTACGGCGATACGGTCAACAACCGCATCACGGCCTACGTCTACAACGGCGACAGCTGGAGCGACAGCTACCGCAACCGTCACAACTACATCGAGACGTTCAACGGTGCGCTGCAGACCACGAACCTCGGCGGCGGCCGCGTGACCTTCGAAGTGTCGAACCTCGACGTCTCCGGCGTGAATGCCTTCGTTCCGACGAACGGCAATCCGAACGCTTGGGAAGGTGCGCAGTTCGACGGCCAGATCGGCGTCTGGTTCCATCCGGCGCTCGTTTCCAGCATCCAGTACTCGGGCGGCGTGCTGACGAACTACGTCCCGGGCGCGGCCGGCTACTACGACTTCGCCAACCGCGGCACCTTCTCGTCGCCGAGCCCGTCGACCTCGGGCGGTTCCACGGGCGGTTCCACGGGCGGCTCCACGGGCGGTTCGACGGGCGGCTCGACCGGCGGCTCGACGGGTGGTTCGACGGGCGGTTCCACGGGCGGTTCCACGGGCGGCTCCACGGGCGGCTCCACGGGCGGTTCGACGGGCGGCTCGACCGGCGGCTCGACCGGCGGCTCGACCGGCGGCTCGACGGGTGGTTCGACGGGCGGCTCCACGGGCGGCTCGACTGGCGGCTCGACGGGTGGTTCCACGGGCGGTTCTTCGGGTGGCATCCAGGTGCCGGCTCCGGCTCCGCTCAGCCTGATCGCCCTCGGCCTGGTGGCTCTGGGTGCGCGGATGCGCCGCAAGGCCTGATCCCGGCCAGCTTGAGGATAGAGAATGCGGGTGCTGCCTCCGGGCAGCACCCGTTTTCTTTTGTGCAGGGCTTTTCCGCGAACTGTGCATTCCTCTCGCGGCTGTGTTTGCCTTCGCGACCCGTGCACGGTATTTTCCGCCGGCCTCGGGCAACCGCCCGGCACGCCGCCCCAGACGCTGAAGGGAGCCGATCGCCTTGGCCGACATTTTCAGGGAAGTTGACGAGGACGTGCGCCGCGATCGCGCGGTCGACCTTTGGTCGCGGTACGGCATCTATGTGATCGCTGCCGTGGTGCTCGTTGTCACGGTCGCTGCGGGTCTGGCGGCCTGGCGCCATTGGGAGCAGGAGAGCCGCCGCGATGCAGCCGCCGCGTATCTGGCCGCGACCGCACCGTCGACCTCGGACCGGCTCGGTGCGCTTGCCGGCATCGCCGATGCGCGGGACGGCATCTATGCGGAGATGGCGCGGCTGCGGGCGGCGGGAGAGCTGGCGGCTGCCGATCCTGCCCAGGCCATCGCCGCCTATGACGCAATCTCGGCCGATGCGGGCGTTCCTGCGCGCCTGCGTGCGCTCGCTGCCGTCCGTGCACTGATTCTCGCGGCGGATGTCGAAACGCCTGACCAGGCGATCGCGCGCGCCGGCATGCTGATCGGCGACAATGCGCCGTTCCGTGCCCAGGCGCGGGAGGTTCTGGCGACGGCAGAGATGAAGCGCGGCAACGACGCTGCGGCACGCGCGGTGCTGGAGCAGATCGTGGGCGATCTTTCAGCCCCCCTTTCGTTGAGGGAGCGGGCGGCGCTCATGCTCGACCTCGTCCGCGCGCCGGAGGCCGGATCGTGAGCCCGAGACGGCTTCTCCGTCTGTACCGTCCGCTTGCGCTTGCGCTCGTGGCCTTGCCGCTTGCCGGCTGCGGCGCTTATGAGAGCATTTTCGGCGGCGAGGATGAGGCGCGCCTCGAAGGAACGCGGATTCCCGTCCTCGGTACCGGCGGCGGCCTCGTCGCCGATCCGGCCGTGGCGGGTACTGCCGTGCGGGTACCGCCGCCCGTTGCGATCTACGACTGGCCGCAGACCGGTGTCACCCCTGGACATGCTGTGGGCGCGCTTGCCGGTCCGTCGAGCTTCGACGTGCGCTGGAGCGTCAATGTCGGCGACGGCGGCGGGTCCGACACGCCGGTCCTGTCTCAGCCGGTGATCGTGGGCGAGCGCATCTTCGTGAAGGATGGCGAGGCTGGCGTCCACGCGCTGGCGCGGGCGTCGGGAAGCACGATCTGGTCCGTCGACCTGACCCCGGAGGGGGAGCGGTCGGATACCGGTTTCGGTGGCGGGCTCGCCTATGACGCGGGGCGCCTCTTCGTGACCATGCCGTTCGGTTTCGTTGCCGCGCTGGATCCGCAAACCGGCAACGAGCTGTGGCGCGCGTCCCTGGGGGTGCCCATGCGCGGGGCACCTGCTGCTGCGGGCGGGCGGGTCTATGCCGTCACCCACGACAACCAGCTTTACGCCCTCGACCAGTCTAGCGGGACGGTGCTGTGGAGCTATCGCGCGATCGTGGAGCCCGCGGGCCTTCTCAAGACGGGCGTCCCCGGCTTGCGCGACGACCTCGTCGTGGCGCCGTTCGGCTCGGGTGAGATCGTCGGGCTGCGGCCTGCGAATGGCGCGGTGCTGTGGGGCGACACGCTGGCGCGCACCGGTCTCGTCACGCCGCTGGCCGCGCTCAGCGCGGTGGCGGGCTCGCCGGTGGTCGAGGGGGACCGGGTCTACGCGATCAGCCATGGCGGCCGGTTCGTGGCGCTCGACGCGCTGACCGGGCGCCGGATCTGGACCATCGACGTAGCCGGGACCGAGATGCCTTGGAGCGCGGGGGACCATCTGTTCGCCGTCACCACCGAGGCGCAGGTGATTGCCGTGCGCAAGGCCGATGGCCGCATCCGCTGGGTGTCATCTCTTCCGGCGTTCGAGGATCCGGACGACCGGGAGGATCCGATCTTCTGGTCGGGGCCGGTGTTGGCGGGCGGCCAGCTTGTGCTCACCGGCAGCGACGGGCGCCTCGTCGCGCTCTCGCCGTTGGACGGCAGCATCGTGCGCGAGGCGGATGCGCCGGCGTCCTTCCTGGCGCCGGTCGTCGCGGGCGACACGCTCTATGTCCTCGGGCGTGACGGCACGCTCGCGGCGTTCCGCTGACGGGCGGGCGGCGAAAGGTAGCCTTCATGCGCACCCTGGCGATTGTCGGACGCCCCAATGTGGGCAAGTCGACCCTGTTCAACCGGCTCGCCGGCAAGCGCCTGGCGCTCGTCGACGACCGTCCAGGCGTGACCCGCGACCGGCGCGAGGGGGAGGGGCGTCTCGGCGACCTGAGCTTCCGGATCATCGATACCGCGGGCTTCGAGGAGGCGGACGCCGAGAGCCTCGAGGGCCGGATGCGCCAGCAGACCGAGCGCGCGATCGCCGAAGCCGACCTCTGTCTTTTCATGATCGACGCGCGCGCCGGGCTCACTCCGCTCGACCAGCATTTCGCCGCCCTCCTGCGCCGGTCTGGCAAGCCTGTCATCCTGCTCGCCAACAAGGCGGAAGGGGCCGCTGGCGACGCGGGCCTGGTGGAGGCCTATGCCCTGGGCTTCGGGGAGCCCGTCGCCATCTCCGCCGAACATGGGGAGGGCATGGCCGACCTTGCGGTCGCCCTCATGCCCTTCATCGACGAGGAGATGGAGAGCTTCGACGAAGCCGCCGCGGGGGGCGGTGGCGACGATGAGGACCGTGCCGACCGGCCCCTGCGCCTTGCGGTCATGGGGCGGCCCAATGCGGGCAAGTCGACCCTCATCAATCGCCTCCTGGGCGAAGAGCGGTTGCTCACCGGGCCCGAGGCGGGCATCACCCGCGACGCGATCTCCGTGCGATGGATGTGGGAGGATCGCCCGGTCACGCTGCACGACACCGCCGGTCTGAGGCGCAAGGCACGCATTTCCGACAAGCTGGAGAAGCTGTCGGTTGCCGATGCGCTGCGCGCCATCCAGTTCGCCGAGGTCTGCGTCATCCTGATCGACGCGACGCATCCGCTGGAAACGCAGGACCTGCGCCTGGTCGAGCTTGCGGCGGAGGAAGGCCGCGCCATCGTCATCGGTTTCAGCAAGTGGGACCTGATCGAGGAGCGGCAGGCCACGCTCGCCGAGTTGCGCCAGGAGGTGGAGCGTCTGTTGCCACAGGTCCGCGGCGTCGAGATCGTCGCGCTCTCCGCCGTGACCGGAGAGGGGCTCGACCGCCTGATGCCTGCCGTCTTCCGGGCGGAGCGGGCGTGGAACGTTCGCGTCTCCACGGGCCAACTCAATCGCTGGATGCAGGAAGCGACGGACCAGCATCCGCCGCCCGCCGTCCGCGGCCGCCGGATCCGCATGCGCTATGCGACGCAGGTGAAGACCCGCCCGCCGACCTTCGTGGTGTTCGCAAGCCAGGCCGACGAGGTGCCGGAAAGCTATCGCCGTTATCTCGTGAACGCGCTCCGCGACAGCTTCGACATGCCGGGCGTGCCGATCCGCCTGACATTGCGCCAGCCGAAGAACCCTTACGCGGAGAAGAAGCGGCGCTAGGGGCGAAAGCCCGGCTCAGCGCGGCTGGAAGCGGACGATCTCGCCGTTGCGGATCTCTTCCGCGCGTGCCAGTTCGACGAACAGCGGCGCGATGTCCTCCGGCGTCTTCAGCGTCATCGGGTCCTCGCCGGGCATGGCCTCGGCGCGCATGTCGGTGCGCAGCGGGCCGGGATCGACCAGGTTCACGCGGACAGGCGACTTCGCGCTTTCCGCCGCATAGGTCAGCACCATTTCCTCCAGCGCTGCCTTGGTGACCGCGTAGCCGCCCCAATATGGCCGGTGCAGGCCCGCCGCACGCGAGGTCACGAAGATCGCACGGCCGGAAGGCGACGCCCGCAACAGCGGATCCACCGACCGGATCAGGCGGTAGTTCGCGGTGACATTGATCTCCAGTAGGTCCTTCCACTGGCGCGGCTTGATGTGGGCGAGCGGCGTCAGCGTGCCGAGGATCGCGGCATTTCCCACCACCACGTCGAGGCGCCCCCACCGCTCGAAGATCGACGCGCCGAGCCGGTCCAGCCCGTCGGCATCCTTCAGGTTGAGCGGTACGAGCGTCGCCTGGTAGCCCAGTGCCTGGATCTCGTCGTCAAGCTCCTCCAGCCCGCCGACGGTCCGGGCAAGCGCGATGACATGAGCGCCCGCGCGCGCATAGGCCAGCGTGACCGCGCGACCGATCCCGCGCGACGCACCCGTGACGAGCGCCACCCGCCCTGCGAGCGGGCCTTCCGCCGTCGTTTCGGTCATGGTCAGACGCTCTCCGTCAGCAGCGACAGCTGGTTTCCCGTCGCCTCGTCCTCATGGTCGGTCAGCGTGGTCGGATAGTCGCCGGTGAAGCAGGCATCGCAGTATTGCGGCTGCTGGGAATTGCGGCCCGGCTCCCGCATCGCGCGGTAGAGACCGTCGATGGAGATGAAGGCGAGGCTGTCGACGCCGATGTGCTTCGCCATGTCCGCGACCGACATGCGGGAGGCCAGCAGCTTCGACCGCTCCGGCGTGTCGACGCCGTAGAAGCAGGAATGGGTCGTCGGCGGGCTGGCGATGCGCATGTGCACCTCTGTCGCGCCTGCCTCGCGCACCATGTTCACGATCTTGACGGAGGTGGTTCCGCGCACGATCGAATCGTCGACCAGGATCACGCGCTTGCCTTCAAGCAGTGCCCGGTTGGCGTTGTGCTTCAGCTTCACGCCGAGGTGCCGGATGTTGTCCGTCGGCTCGATGAAGGTGCGGCCGACATAATGGTTGCGGATGATGCCCAGCTCGAAGGGAATTCCCGCCTCGCTCGCATAGCCGATGGCCGCTGGCGTGCCGCTGTCGGGAACCGGGATCACGATGTCGGCGTCGGCGTGGGATTCGCGGGCAAGTTCCATCCCGATGCGCTTGCGCGCCTCGTAGACGCTCGACCCTTCCATGTAGCTGTCGGGCCGCGCGAAATAGACATATTCGAAGATGCAGAAGCGGTGCGACTGCGCCGGGAAGGGGCGCAGCGTTTCCACGCCCGTCTCGCGGATCACCACCATCTCGCCGGGGTCGAGGTCGCGCACGAAGTCCGCCCCGATGATGTCCAGCGCGCAGGTCTCCGACGCGAGGATCCAGGCGTTCTCCAGCTTACCGAGGGACAAGGGGCGCACGCCCAGCGGGTCGCGCACGCCGATCATCGCGTCGGGTGTCAGCGCCACCAGCGAATAGGCACCCTCGACCTGCTTCAGCGCGTGAATCATTCGGTCGGTCAACCGCCCGAACCCGCTCGTCGCGATCAGGTGGACGATGGTCTCGGTGTCCGACGTCGACTGGAAGATCGATCCGCGCTTGACCAGTTCGTGCCGCAGCGCCTGCGCATTCGTCAGGTTGCCGTTGTGCGCGACGGCAAAGCCGCCCTCCGCGAGGTCGGCGAAGAGCGGCTGGACGTTCCTCAGGATCGTGTCGCCGGTCGTGGAATAGCGCGTGTGACCGATGGCCCGCTCTCCCGCGAGGCGCCGGATCACGTCCTCGCGCGAGAAATTGTCGCCGACGAGGCCGAGCCGGCGTTCCGACATGAACTGCTTGCCGTCCTGACTGACGATGCCGGCGGCCTCCTGCCCGCGGTGCTGCAGCGCGTGCAGCCCCAAGGCGGTCAGCGCGGCCGCGTCCGGGTGTCCGAACACGCCGAATACGCCGCATTCCTCATGCAGTTTGTCGTCGTCGAAAGGTGTCTCGTGGCGCATTGACGCTCCGCCGTCAGGGTGGGGTGGCTCAGCGCTCCGCCGACGCGGGCTGATCCGTCTCCCCGGTCACCGATTGCAGGGCGCGCTCCAGCGCCTGCCGGTCGCGCGCGTTATAGCCCTGTGACGCTTCCGTGTCATCTGTCCTTGTCGGACCCGAGCCCGTTCCCGAGCCCTCGCGCGGCGTGAGACCCGGCACGTTCGGCAGCGGCGGGGCTTCCGACGGCAGCAAGTTGTCGATGAAGGCCGCACTCTCGGAGACGAGCGGCAGGAGACGCGCGTCGCGCACCCAGGCGGGGTGCTGCTCCGGCGCAGGAACCAGCTTCACGAAGACGAGGAACAGCACCGCCAAAACCGCCAGACCGCGAACCGCGCCGAAGATGAAGCCGAGCGTCCGGTCGATCGCGGAAACGGGCGAATCCTCGATCTTGCTTGAGAACCAGTGGCCGATCATCGCCGCCACGAACCAGACGACGAGGAAGATGCCGACCGCCGAGGCCCCGTCTGCCACCGTGTCCGGCTGGATATACTGCCGGGCATAGGGCGAGACGTGCCCGAACCCGAAATAGGCCGCTGCCAGCGCCGCCGCGAGCGCGCCGAGGCCCAGGATCTCGCGGGTGAAGCCCCGGACCATGGCCAGCAGCGCGGACAGCAGGACCACGCCGATGATGACGATGTCGCCGATGGTGAAGGTGCTGGCGTCCATGGACGTTCAGGTTCCTTTCGCGCGGGCGGGCCGGGGCAGGTCCCCGAAACGCGCCACAAGCTGGGCCAGGTCGCCGATCTCGACGACAGGGAGAGGGGTGGACCCGAGTTTCAACCCGGACGGTGTCCACGCGCTCTTGAAACCAAGTTTGGCGGCTTCTTTCAAGCGCGCTTCTGCTTGTGCCACCGGCCGGATAGCACCCGAGAGGCTGACCTCGCCGAATACGACCACGTCCAACGGCAGCGGGCTGTCGGTCGCTGAGGACAAGAGCGCCGCCGCCACCGCGAGGTCGGCTGCGGGTTCCCCGATCCGCAGGCCGCCGGCGACGTTCAGGTAGACGTCGTGGCTGCCGAGGCCGACGCCGCAACGCGCGTCGAGCACCGCGAGGATCATGGCGAGCCGCCCGCCGTCCCAGCCCACCACGGTGCGCCGCGGCGTGCCGAGCGGCGAGGCTGCGACCAGCGCCTGGATTTCCACCAGCACGGGCCGCGTACCCTCGATGCCCGCGAAGACGGCTGCGCCAGAGGCGCGCGCCTCCCGGTCGCCGACGAACAGGGCAGAGGGGTTCAGCACCTCCGTCAGCCCCGCGCCCGTCATCTCGAACACGCCGATCTCGTCGGCCGGGCCAAAGCGGTTCTTCACCGCGCGCAGCACCCGGAACTGGTGGCCGCGCTCGCCCTCGAAATAGAGCACCGTATCGACCATGTGCTCCATGACGCGGGGGCCCGCAAGCTGGCCATCCTTGGTGACGTGGCCGACGATCAGGACCGCGGTGCCGCGCGACTTGGCCATGCGCACAAGCTCCTGCGCGCAGGCGCGCACCTGCGTCACCGTTCCGGGCGCGCTGTCGAGCGTGTCGGACCACAGCGTCTGCACCGAATCGATCACGACCACGTCGGGCGGCGTTCCGGCCTCAAGCGTGCCGAGGATCGCCGCGAGGTTCGTTTCCGCCGCAAGCTCCACGTTCGCATTCGCAAGACCCAGCCGCCGCGCGCGCATCTTGATCTGGCCGATGGCCTCCTCGCCGGAGACATAGACCGCGCGCCCGCCGCCATTGGCGACCGCCGCCATGGCCTGCAGCAGCAGCGTTGACTTGCCGATGCCCGGATCGCCACCGATCAGGATGGCCGAGGCCGGCACCAGCCCGCCGCCCAGCACGCGGTCGAGTTCTCCGATGCCGGTCTTGCGGCGCGGGGCGTCCGGCGCATCGCCCTTGAGGTCGACAAGCTCCATCCGCGCCTTGCCCTTCGAGCGCGGCAGCGGGCGGGCGGAGGCGGGCGGGGGCGCCTTCTCCTCGACGATGGAATTCCATTCCCCGCAGGCGTCGCACTTGCCCTGCCAGCGCGGATGGACCGCGCCGCACGCCTGGCAGACGAAGGTTTCGCGGGTGCGGGCCACCGGCTCTATTTCCGGCCCATGTCGACGCGGATCGGGCCTTCGGAGCGTCCGTGAATGAATTGCTCGACGTAAGGATTGCCGGAGTTTTCCAACTCCGCCACGGGACCTTCCCACAGGATCTTGCCGCCGTGGATCATCGCCACGCGGTCGGCGATCTTGCGCACCGAGCCCATGTCGTGGGTGATCGACAGAGCCGTCGCGCCAAGCTCCTTCACGCGCTCCACGATCAGGTGATTGATGACGTCTGCCATGATCGGGTCGAGGCCCGTCGTCGGCTCGTCGAAGAAGATGATCTCGGGATCGGTCGCGATGGCGCGGGCCAGCCCCACGCGCTTCTGCATCCCTCCCGAAAGCTCCGCCGGGTAGAGGTTGCCGACATCCGGCGACAGGCCGACCTTGGTCAGCTTGTCGATGGCGATCTCGTGCGCGTCCGCGCGCTTCGTGCCCCGGCCCTGGATCAGGCCGAACGCCACGTTCTCCCAGACCCGCAGGCTGTCGAAGAGCGCCGCACCCTGAAAGAGCATCCCGAACTTCGCCCGGATCTCGTCGAGCGCGCGGCCCCGCGTTCCCACGACTTCCGCCCCGTCGACCGTGATGGAGCCGCTGTCGGCGCGCAGCAGGCCCAGGATGCATTTCAGCATGACCGACTTGCCGGTGCCCGACCCGCCGATCACGACGAGCGACTGGCCGCGCGGCACACTCAGGTCCACGCCGTTCAGCACCTTCTTCGGGCCGAACGCCTTGTTGACGCCGGTCAGCTTCAGCATCGGGCTCTCGTCGGTGGCGCTCATGTGGAGAAGAACAGTTCGGTCAGGATGTAGTTGGCCGCGAGGATCAGGACCGAGGCCGACACCACCGCGCTCGTCGTGGCCGCACCCACGCCTTGCGCGCCGCCGCGGCTGTTGTAGCCCTGGTAGCAGCCCATCAGCGCGATGATGAAACCGAAGACGGCGGCCTTCACGAGGCCGGAAATCACGTCGTCGGCCTCGAGGAAATCCCAGGTGTTCTTGATGTAGACGCCGGCGTTGAAGCCCAGCCGCTCCGTCCCTACCAGGAAGCCGCCCATGACGCCGATGATGTCGGCGACCAACACCAGCAGCGGCATGGTCAGCGTCGCCGCCACGATCCGCGGCACGACGAGGTACTTGATCGGGTTGGTGGCGAGGGTTGCGAGCGCGTCGATCTGCTCGGTCACGCGCATGGTGCCGATTTCCGCCGCAATGGCCGCCGAGACGCGCCCCGCCACCATCAGGCCGCCCAGCACCGGTCCCAGTTCGCGCGTGATGCCCAGCACCACGATGGAGGCGACGATGTTCTCCGCGTTGAAACGCGACCCGCCGATGTAGATCTGCAGCGCCAGCACCGCGCCGGTGAAGAGCGCCGTCAGCCCGACCACCGGCAGCGAGAAATAGCCGATCCGCATCATCTGCTGCATCACGATGCCCAGGAAGAACGGCGGGCGCACGCAATGGCCGAGCGCGCTGCCCGTGAACATGGCGAGCCGCCCGGTCTCCCGGCAGAGGCCGAGGACGGTCGCCCCGATGGCGGCCAGCGGGTTGAAACTCATGGCCGCGCGTCTCCCGTGCCGCCGTGCCCGCCGGAATAGATCCGCTCGAACCGGTCACCGAGGCGCGTCAGGAATTCGTAGGCAATCGTTCCGGCCGCGTCCGCCGCGCGGTCGATGCGCACGCCGGGGCCGAACATCTCGATCAGCGCGCCGGGATGGGCTGTCTGTGCCGGCACGTCCGTCACGTCGAAGGTGATGAGATCCATGGAGACCCGTCCGACCATTGGCACGTCAACCCCGGCAAGACGCCCGTGCGCCCGATTGCCGGCGGCCCGTATATACCCGTCCGCGTAGCCGCAGGCCACCGTTGCGATCCGCGAGGGGCGCGCGGCGGTCCAGGTGGCGCCATAGCCGACGGTTTCGCCCGCGTCGATCTCCCGCACCTGCAGGATGCGCGCGCCCAGCGTGACGACGGGTTCGGCCGCGACGAACGGTTCGCCGCCATAGAGCCCGATCCCCGGGCGCATCAGATCCTGCTGGTAGGCGGGACCCAGCAGCACGCCGCCCGTGTTGGCGAGGCTGCCCGCCACGCCCGGGAGGACGGCGCGCACCGCCTCGAACCGGGCAAGCTGTGCCGCGTTCATCGGGTCGCCGGCGTCCTCCGCGCGGGCGAGGTGGCTCATCACCGTCGTGACGTGCGCCGCCCGCGCGATGTCCGGCGCG
Source organism: Futiania mangrovi (assembly GCF_024158125.1). Classification (NCBI taxonomy): domain Bacteria; kingdom Pseudomonadati; phylum Pseudomonadota; class Alphaproteobacteria; order Futianiales; family Futianiaceae; genus Futiania; species Futiania mangrovi. Next base: position 902,686 of record NZ_JAMZFT010000001.1, read on the forward strand.
TCGATCAGGCGTGCAGCCTCCCGGCGGTCGAGGCCGAGGCGGCTCATGCCGGTGTCCACGTGCAGGGTCGCGGGCAGCACTTCCTCGCGCGTTCGTGCGAGCGCCGCCCAGGCGTCGAGATCCTCCAGAGTGTTGAGGACCGGGCGCAGCCGGTGCAGCACGAACTCCGTATCCGTTCCCGACCGGCGCCCGTTGAAGACGTGGATGGTCGCTTCCGGCAGGATTGCCCGCAGCGCGATCCCCTCGTCGAGATGCGCGACGAAGAAGGTGCGGCACCCCACCGCCCACAGCGCAGGCGCCACGCGCGCGATGCCGAGGCCATAGGCGTCCGCCTTGACGGTCGCCCCACACTCTGCCTTCGGTGTCTTTGCCGCGAGCGCCCGCCAGTTGGCCGTCAGCGCGTCGAGGTCGATGGTCAGGACACTGTCGGCCACGGCGCTGCCGGCCCCCGCGGTCAATAGGTCCGTTCCGGCAGGCGGCCTGCGTCCACCAGATTGCCGAAGCGCGTGAACTCGCCCTGGAACTGCAACGCGACCGTGCCGATGGGGCCGTGGCGCTGTTTTCCGATGATGACCTCCGCCTTGCCGTAGACTTCCGACATCTTCTCCTGCCAGTCCGCGTGTTCGGGCGTGCCCTCGCGCGGCTCGGCACGGCCGAGATAGTATTCCTCCCGGAACACGAAGGTCACGACGTCGGCGTCCTGCTCGATCGAGCCCGATTCCCGCAGGTCCGAAAGCTGCGGCCGCTTGTCCTCGCGCGATTCGACGGCGCGCGACAGCTGCGACAGTGCGATCACCGGCACCGACAGCTCCTTCGCCATGGCCTTGAGGCCCTGCGTGATCTCCGAAAGCTCCTGCACGCGGTTGTCGGCACGCGATGCGCCGCCGGGGCGCAGAAGCTGCAGATAGTCAACCACCACGAGGTCGAGCCCGTGCTGCCGCTTCAGCCGCCGCGCGCGGGCGAGCAGCGTGGAAATAGGAAGCGCCGGGGTATCGTCGATGAAGAGCGGCGCGGCCTCGACCCGTTGTGCCGCGATGGCGAGGCGCTGGAACTCCTCCTCGGTCACCTGGCCGCGGCGGATCTTCTCAGACGAGATCTCCGACTCCTGCGACAACAGGCGCGATGCGAGCTGTTCGGCCGACATTTCCAGCGAGAAGAAGCCCACACGCCCGCCGCTCGCCGCCTTCACCGTGCCGTCGGTGTCGACCTCGGGAACGAAGTCCTTGGCGATGTTGAAGGCGATCTGGGTCGCAAGCGCGGTCTTCCCCATCGACGGGCGGCCCGCGAGAATGATCAGGTCGGACGGGTGCAGGCCGCCCAGCTTTTGGTCGAGGTCCGTCAGCCCCGTCGAGAGGCCCGAAAGCCCGCCGTCGCGCTCATAGGCCGCTGCCGCGACCTCGATCGCCTCGGCGAGCGCGGTGGAGAAGGCCTTGAACCCGCCCTCGTAGCGGCCGCGCTCGGCCAGGCTGAAGAGGTGCGATTCCGCCTGCACGATCTGCTGCGCAGGCGTCAGGTCGATCGGGCTGTCGAAGGCCGTTTCCATGACCTCCTCGCCGATGCGGATCAGCTCCCGCCGGACCGCGAGGTCGTGGATCGTGTGCGCGAAGTCGACCGCGTTCGTCGTGTTGACGGCCGCCGCCGCAAGCCGCGCGAGATAGCGTGCGCCGTCAAGCTCGGCCAGCGCCGGGTCGTTGTCGAAGAAGGTCTTGAGCGTGACGGGCGTTGCCGACTGCCCGCCGGTGATTCGCCGCCCGGCGATCTCGTAGATGCGGGCGTGCACGCCCTCGTAGAAATGATGCGGCTCGAGGAAGCTCGAAACCCGGTCCCAGACCTCGTTGTTGACCAGCAACGCGCCGATCAGCGCCTGTTCCGCCTCGATGTTGTGCGGCACGAGGCGGTATGCAGGTTCCTCCTCCCGCTGGGCGGCGAAGGGGGTAGCGGTGTTTGCGTGGATGGCCATGCCTCATGTCTACGACGGGTGGCGGGCATGGAAAAGGGGCTAGGAGGGGGAGGTGGGAGATGCGGCGGGCGGAGCAGGGGATTCCGCCGCACAGCCCCTTGATCCCAAAGGGGCCATGCGCCGCCGCGCCGCACAGTTCCCGGGTGTGGATCATTGTGGAAAACGGGGACAGCCGGCCCGGCCTGCCTCACGCCACGGTCCGCGCCTTCACCGGTTCCGTCCGGGCGCCGATCGCGCGCTCGGTATCCGTGATGTAGTCGCGCGTCAGCGGCACCGCGTCCTGTCGGCGTGCAAGCTGCACCTGGAACACCATCATGCCGCCGTGCCGGAAGCTCATTTCCGAGCCCGCGAGGTAGAATTCCCACATGCGGCAGAACCGCTCGTCATAGATGCGCGCCGCCTCCTCGCGCCGCGCCATGAAGCGGTCGTACCAGGCCTTCAGCGTCTCGGCATAGTGCAGCCGCAGGATCTCGACATCCGTGACCCAGAGGCCCGAGCGCTCGATATAGGGCAACACCTCGCTCAAGGCCGGGATATAGCCGCCGGGGAAGATGTATTTGGCGATCCACGGGTTGGTGACGCCCGGCCCGTCCGACCGCCCGATGGAGTGGACGAGCGCGACCCCGTCGTCCGTCAGCAACTCGGCGATGCGGTCGAAATACTCCCGGTAGTGGTTCACGCCGACGTGCTCGAACATGCCGACCGACACGATCCGGTCGAAGCGGCCCTGCAGATGGCGGTAGTCGATCAGGTCGAAGCGCACCCGGCTGGCAAGGCCTGCAGCCTCGGCCCGCGCGTTCGACAGCTTGTGCTGCTCCTCCGACAGGGTGACGCCCTGCACGTGCACGTCCTCGAGCCCCGCGACATGCAGTCCAAGCCCGCCCCAGCCCGACCCGATGTCGAGCACGCGCTGGCCCGGCTGCAGCAGCAGCTTGGCCGCGATGTGATCCTTCTTCTGGTGCTGGGCTGCCTCGATCGTGTCGTCGGGCGCCAGGTAATAGGCGCAGGAATACTGCCGGTCGGCGTCGAGGAAGAGGTCGTAGAGCGCGCCCGACAGGTCGTAGTGGTGGGCCACGTTGCGCCGCGCGCGGTGGGCGGGGTTGTATTGCATGATTCGGCGCTTCAGCATCCGCAGCTGGTGCAGAAGGAACGCCAGGCCATGGCCGTAGCCGCGCCCGATGTTTTCCCCGACCAGGTCGAGGAAGCCCGGCAGCGTCGTGCCATCCTCGCAGGTGAGCGTGCCCTCCATGTACGCTTCGCCGAGCGCCATGTGCGGGTTGAGCAGGAGCCGGCGCTCCGTCGCGGTGTCATGGATCCGGATCGTTGCCGCGCCCGGATTGCCAGAGCCGTCGCCGAACACCATCCGGCTGCCGTCCGGAGAAATGACGGTCAGACTTCCCCGGGTAATGACCCTTCTGAACAAAGGCGCTGCCAGCATGGCACCCCCTTCCAGAGTTTCTGCGAACCCTTTTGGAAGGATGCTAGCGTGATGGCGCGCGAACGGCAAACATGCGGAATTCCGAAACAGAAAAGCCGGGCGCGCGAGGCACCCGGCTTTCCCGATATTCGATGCTGCAGACGAAAAGGGCTCAGTATTCGCCCTCTTCCTCCTGCGCTGCGGCCTGCTCTTCGAGGATCTCGGCGGTTGCCGCGTCCTCCTCGGCCCGCTCCAGCGCGCGGTCGCGGGCAATCACGTCCTCGCCCATCGCCTGAAGCTCGGCCTCGTCCCGCGTCCGGGCGACGTTCACCTGCACGGTGACGGTCACTTCCGGATGCAGGCGCACGCGCACGTCGTGCATGCCGATCGCCTTGATCGGGCGGTCGAGAATGATCTGGCCGCGGTCCACGGAGAACCCGCCTTCGGTCGCCGCCTCGGAGACGTCGCGTGCCGAAACGGAGCCGTAGAGCTGGCCCGAGTCGCCCGCCTGGCGGATCACGATGAAGGCCTGGCCGTCGAGCTTCCCGGCGACCGCTTCGGCTTCCTTGCGCAGTTCGAGGTTGCGCGCCTCGAGTTGGGCCCGCTCCCGCTCGAAGCGGGCCGTGTTGTCCTTCGTGGCGCGCAGCGCCTTGCCCTGGGGCAGAAGGAAGTTGCGCGCGAAGCCCGGCTTCACGGTGACCACGTCACCCATCTGGCCGAGTTTCTCGACACGTTCGAGAAGGATTACCTGCATGTCACCCTCCTCACTTGATCACGTAGGGAATGAGCCCGAGGAAACGCGCGCGCTTGATGGCGCGGGCGAGCTCGCGCTGCTTCTTCGCCGACACCGCGGTGATGCGGCTCGGCACGATCTTGCCGCGCTCGGAGATGAAGCGCTGCAGCAGCTTGACGTCCTTGTAGTCGATCTTCGGCGCGTTGGCGCCGGAGAACGGGCAGGACTTGCGGCGCCGGAAAAACGGGCGGCGCTGGGGCATGGCCATGGGTCTGTCCTCCCGGGTCAGGCGTTGGAGTGGCTGGGACGGTCGTCGTCGCGGCGACGGCGGCCGCGATCGCCGCGGTCACCACGGTCACCACGGTCGCCACGGTCACCGCGATCGCCCCGGTCTCCGCGCTCGCGGTCGCCGCCACGGTTCTGCAGAACCGCCGACGGGCCTTCCTCGTGCTCGGCGACGCGGACCGTCAGGTGACGGATCACGTCGTCGTGGAGGCGCATCTGGCGCTCCATCTCCGCCACCGCTTCCGGTGCGCTGTCGATGTTGAAGAAGACGTAGTGGCCCTTCCGGTTCTTCTTGATCCGGTAGGCGAGGTTCCTGAGACCCCAGTACTCCGTCTTCGCGATCTTGCCGCCGCCGGCTTCGATGATCCCGGCGAACTGCTGGGTCAGGCCGTCGACCTGGCTCGCGCTCACGTCCTGACGCGCGATGAAAATATGCTCGTAAAGTGGCATGGTCCTCTCACTCGGTTCACGCCTGGCTGTGTGAGAGACAGGCGACCCGCACCGACCGTCGGCACGAGTTTGGTTGACCGGAAGCGCGCACTTATAGCCATGATGCAGGTGATTGCAAGGGCGCGGGGCGCGATTCTGCGCGGCTTTTCGCGCTTTCTTGACAGAAGCGGGCGCGGCGACCATCACTCCCGCCCGCTGGCTGGCCGCAGATGCCCGCCGCAGATACGGGACCGACGGCGACAAGGCAGGGGAACTGGACGGCATGACACGGGCGATCACCTTTCCGGGGCAGGGCAGCCAGGCGGTCGGCATGGGCCGCGCGCTGGCGGACGCGAGCGCGATCGCGCGCGAGGTGTTCGAGGAGGTCGACGAGGTCCTCGGCCAGAAGCTGACCCGCCTGATGTGGGAGGGACCGGAGGAGGAACTGACCCTGACCGAGAACGCCCAGCCCGCCCTGATGGCGGTGAGCGTTGCGGCGGTCCGCGTGCTGGAGAAGGAGGGCGGGATCAAGCTCGCCGACAAATTCGCCTTCGCGGCCGGCCATTCGCTGGGCGAGTATTCGGCGCTTTGTGCCGTCGGCACGCTGAGCCTCGCCGACACGGCGCGCCTGCTCAAGACCCGCGGCCAGGCGATGCAAAAGGCGGTTCCTGCGGGCGTCGGCGCGATGGCGGCGCTGCTCGGGCTCGAACTCGATGCCGCCGTCGAGATCGCGCGGGAAGCGACGACGGGCCCCGACAGCCTGTGCGCGGCCGCGAACGATAACGCGCCCGGCCAGATCGTGATCAGCGGTCACAAGGACGCGGTGGAGCGCGCGTGCGAACTGGCCAAGACGCGCGGCGCCAAGCGGGCCATGCTGCTTCCCGTGAGCGCGCCCTTCCATTGCCCGCTGATGCAGCCCGCCGCCGACGTGATGGGGGACGCGCTGGGCAAGACCGATTTCGCGGTGCCCGCGATCCAGGTCGTGACCAATGTCGTGGCCTCGGCGGTCGAGGAGCCTGCGCAGCTTCGCGAGATGTTGGTCGCCCAGGTCACCGGCATGGTCCGCTGGCGCGAAAGCGTGGGCTGGATGGCGGGGGAGGGCGTCGACACCTTCGTCGAGCTGGGCTCCGGCAAGGTGCTGACGGGCCTTGCCAAGCGCATCGCGCGGGACGCCACCGCGGTGTCGGCGGGCACACCGGACGAGATCGAGGCGCTGCTGAAGCTGCTCTGAAGCAGCCGGCGCGCCGGCAATAAGGACTGAACCGGGGGAGATGACGATGTTCGATCTGACGGGCAAATGCGCACTGGTGACCGGCGCGACCGGGGGGCTCGGCGCCTCCATCGCTCGGGCGCTCCATGCGCGCGGCGCGACGGTGGGCCTCTCCGGCACGCGCGAGGGGGTGCTGGCGGAGCTTGCGGGCGACCTGGGCGAGCGCGCGCACGTGCTGCCCTGCCGTCTCGACGACCGCGACGCGGTGGAGGCGCTGCCGGGCCAGGCGGAGGCCGCGATGGGTCAGGTGGACATCCTCGTCAACAATGCCGGGATCACGCGCGATGGCCTCGCCATGCGCATGAAGAACGCCGACTGGGACGACGTGATCGCGGTCAATCTGACGGCGGCCTTCACGCTGGCGCGCGGGTGCCTCAAGGGCATGATGAAGCGCCGCCATGGGCGCATCGTCTCGATCACCTCCATCGTTGGGGTGACCGGCAACCCGGGGCAGGCGAACTACGCCGCCGCCAAGGCGGGGCTGATCGGCATGACGAAGTCCCTGGCGCAGGAGGTCGCGAGCCGGGGAATCACCGTCAACTGCCTCGCGCCCGGCTTCATCGCCACGCCTATGACGGACGCACTGAACGAGGATCAGAAGACGCGCCTGCTGGGTGGAATTCCGGCCGGCCGGCTCGGGCAGCCGGACGACATTTCCGCCGGCGTCGTCTATCTCGCGAGCGACGAGGCAAGCTATGTCACGGGCCAGACCCTGCACGTCAACGGCGGCATGGCGATGATCTGATCGGGCATGCCGCGCCGGGGCGCGGGGGCGGTTTTCGGATTGCCAGCCGGGGCGGCTTGCCTGTAAAGGGGCTTTCGAACGGGGGGCGCGCCACGTATCGTCTGGGTGACGCCCGCCGGGCCGAAGGGCCTCGGGAACAACATAACCGGCCGACGCGCGGGTGCGTGCGTCACAACGAAGAAAGGAAGGACTCGCATGAGCGATGTGGCTGAGCGGGTGAAGAAGATTGTGGTCGAGCATCTCGGCGTCGACGCGGACAAGGTGACGGAGCAGGCGAGCTTCATCGACGACCTGGGCGCGGACAGCCTCGACACCGTCGAGCTGGTGATGGCGTTCGAGGAAGAGTTCGGCGTCGAGATTCCGGACGATGCCGCCGAATCCATCGTCACCGTCGGTGACGCGGTGAAGTTCCTTTCGGAAAACACCTGATCGGCCTGCCGGCCGCGAGACCCACTTTCTGGACCGGGTGATCGCTTCCGATGAGACGTGTTGTCATAACCGGACTTGGCCTTGTCACGCCGCTGGCGTGCGGGGTGGAGGAAACCTGGTCCCGGCTGCTGGCCGGCAAATCGGGCGCCGGGCAGATCTCGGGCTTCGACGCCTCGGACCTGCCCGCGCGCGTCGCGTGCGAGGTGCCCCGCGGCGACGGGGCCGAGGGCACCTTCAATCCCGATCAATGGGTGGAGCCGCGCGAGCAGCGCAGGCTCGACCCGTTCATCGTCTTCGCGCTGGCCGCTGCCCAGCAGGCCGTGACCGACTCCGGCTGGGTTGCCGACACGGACGAGAAGGCGTGGCGCACCGGCGTGATGATCGGTTCGGGCATCGGCGGTCTGACGACCATCGCGGACGCCTCGATCACGCTGCACGAGAAGGGGCCGCGCCGTGTCAGCCCGTTCTTCATCCCCAGCGCGCTGATCAACCTCGCCTCCGGGCAGGTGTCGATCCGTTACGGCTTCAAGGGTCCGAATCATTCTGTCGTGACAGCGTGCTCGACCGGCGCACACGCCATCGGCGACGCCGCGCGTCTCGTGGCGCTGGGCGACGCCGACGTGATGGTTGCGGGTGGAGCGGAGGCGGCGATCTGCCGTCTCGGCATTGCAGGCTTCGCGGCCTGCAAGGCGCTCTCGACCGGCTTCAACGACACGCCCGAAAAGGCATCGCGTCCCTATGACAAGGACCGCGACGGCTTCGTGATGGGCGAAGGCGCCGGTGTCGTCGTGCTCGAGGAATACGAGCAGGCGAAGAAACGCGGCGCGAAGATCTATGCTGAGGTGACGGGGTACGGCCTCTCGGGCGACGCGTATCACGTCACGGCGCCCTCGCCGGACGGCGACGGCGGCTATCGGTCGATGAAGATGGCGCTGGCGCACGCGGGCCTCGACCCGTCAGAGATCGACTATGTGAACGCGCACGGCACGTCGACGCCGCTCGGCGACGAGATCGAACTGAAGGCGGTCGAGCGTCTGTTCGGGGCCGCTGCGAAGGGGCTCACCATGACGTCGACCAAGTCGGCCGTGGGGCACCTCCTGGGTGCGGCCGGCGCGGTGGAGGCGATCTTCTGCACGCTCGCGATCCGCGACGGGGTGGCGCCTGCGACGCTCAACCTCGACAATCCCTCCGTGGACACGCCCATCGATCTCTCGCCGCATCGGCCGCGCGAGAAGAAGATCCGCGCCGCGCTGTCGAACTCCTTCGGCTTCGGCGGCACGAACGCGAGCCTTGTGCTGCGCGCGGTGGAGGACTGAGGCGGCTGAGCGTCATCCGTCTCGCGCCGGAGCGGAGGTGATCCCTTGCGGGTTCTGAGCACGCTGCTGAGTGGCCTGCTGCTGATCGTCCTGATTGCCGGGGGCGTGGCGCTTTACGGCGCGCATCTCTTTCAGGCGCCCGGCACGACGGACGAACCCGTTGTCGTGCAGATCCCGCGCGGGACGGGGCTCGGCGGTACGGCGGCCATTCTCGACGAGGCGGGCGTGATCTCCGACCGCACGGTCTTCGTGACGGCGACCCGCGTGCGCCGCCAGGCGGGCGCGATCAAGGCGGGCGAGTACGAGATTCCGGCCGGCGCCTCCATGGCCTCCATCCTCGATCTTCTGATCGCGGGCAAGACCGTGCAGCATCGCCTCACGATCCCCGAGGGCCTCACCGTGGCGGAGGCGCTCGACCTCGTCCGCGCGCACGTGGTGCTGACGGGCGACCTGACCGTCGCCCCGTCCGAAGGCATGATGAAGCCCGACACCTACCTCTTCGGCCGCGGGGAGACGCGGGATGGCCTTGTCACCCGCATGGTGGAGGCGCAGCGCGAGACGCTGGCCCGCCTGTGGGAGGGGCGGCAGGAGGGGCTGCCCATCGCGACGCCAGAGGAGGCGTTGACGCTCGCCTCCATCGTCGAGAAGGAGACGGGGCTTGCCGAGGAACGCCCCCGCGTCGCGGCCGTGTTCGTCAACCGGCTGCGCAAGGGCATGCTGCTGCAGTCCGACCCCACGGTGATCTATGGCGTGACGATGGGGTCGGGGCCTCTCGGCCGCCCGATCCGCCGCTCGGACCTGCGCAACGACAATCCCTACAACACCTATGTGCGCGCCGGCCTGCCGCCGGGACCCATCGCGCTGCCGGGAGAGGCTGCAATCGCTGCCGTGCTGGATCCGCCGGAGACGACGGACCTCTTCTTCGTGGCCGACGGCACGGGCGGTCATGCCTTTGCCGAGACGCTGGCCGAGCACAACCGCAACGTCGCCCGCTGGCGCAGGATCGAGCGGGAGCGGAACGGCAACAACTGAGCCCGCGCGGGTTCAGGCACCGTCGGGTGCGCGCCGCGCCCTGCCCACCAGCCGGTCGAACAGCGGATAGGGCAGCAGCGCGGAAAGCCGCACGCCCGCGATCATCGGCCCCGGAAAGGCGATGCGCGCCTTGTCGCGGGCAAGCCCCTTCACGATCACGTCGGCCGCCTCGTCCACCTCCATCAGGAAAGGCATGCGGAAGCGGTTGCGGTCTGTCAGGGGCGTGCGGATGAAGCCGGGGCATATGGAGGTCACGCCGACGCCGGTTCCCGCCAGCGTCATGCGCAGCGATTCCGCGTAGGCGCGCACGCACGCCTTCGACGCCGAATAGGCGGGCGCGTGCGGCAGGTTGATGAGCCCCGCAAGCGATGCCATCACCGCGATCTGCCCCCGATCGCGCTCCAGCATCCGCGGCAGCAGCGGCAGCACGGTGTTCAGGACGCCCGTGATGTTCGTCTCGAACACCTCCCGCGTGCGCGCGCCGATCTCGCCGAAGTCCGAGACATGGCGGCTGATCCCGGCGTTGGCGATCAGCAGGTCGATGGGCGCGTCGGAATCGCGCTCCTCGAGCCAGCGGGCGAGCGCTTCCTCCTCCGTCACGTCCAAGGCCGCGACTTCCGTCCGGGCGCCGCGGCTGCGCACCTCCTGCGCCACGGTGTGCAGCCGCTCCATGTCCCGCCCCGTGAGCGACAACGTGCGCCCCGGTGCGGCATAGGCCTGGGCCAGCGCCTTGCCGATGCCGCTCGATGCGCCGGTGATGACAATGTGGCGCGGGTCGTCGAAGCGTCGTCTCATGGGGGGCCTCCCAGCCTTTTCACGCGCAGGAAGATCGCACAGGTGGCCCTTGCCGAAGGGCTTGGGCTAATGTGCCACGGCTGGCGAGGTGCCGCGACCGATTCACCGTCGGGAACGGTAGAAGGGTGTGCGGTGCCAGCCGGAGCGGAGCAGGGAGAGAGGCGCGTGGCAGAAGGTGGCGCGGGTGTGCGCAGCATGACCGGTTTCGGCCATGCAGATGGCGAAACCGGGGGCGTTTCCTGGCGGTGGGAGCTGAAGTCGGTCAATGGCCGGGGGCTCGACATCCGCTGCCGTCTCGGATCCCGCTTCGACCGGCTGGAGCCGGACGCCAAGGCTTGTATTGCAGCCCGTCTGCGCCGCGGGAATGTAAACGTCACGCTGGAGGTTGCGCAGGCCGTGCCCGAGGCGGCGGTTCGGGTCAATGCGGTCGCGCTCCAGACGATCCTCGGCGCGATTGCCGACATCCAGGTGCGCATCGAGACCGCGCCGCCGCGGCCCGAGGCGATCTTGGCGCTGCGCGGCGTGCTCGAGGCGGGGGAGGACCCTTCCGCGGCAGAGCCGGACGAGGCACTGACAGCCGCAGTGCTGGCCGGTCTCGACACGGCCGTGGCGGATCTCGACGCCGCCCGCGCGCGCGAGGGGGCCGCGCTCGACGCGGTGATTGCCGGGCTCATCGACGAGATCGAGGGTTTGGCCAGCGCCGCGGCCACCGCTGCCGCCGCGCAGGCGGATGCGCAGCGCACGCGCTTCCTCGCGCAGGTGCGCGACCTGCTTGCTCAGGCTCCCGACTTGTCAGAGGAGCGGCTTCACCAGGAGGTGACGCTTCTGCTCGTAAAGGCCGATGTGCGCGAGGAAATCGATCGTCTCTTGAGCCACGTTGCCGAGGCGCGTGCCCTGATGAGGCAGGCTGGCGCGATCGGGCGCAAGCTCGATTTCCTTACCCAGGAGTTCAATCGGGAGGCCAACACGCTCTGCTCCAAGGCGGCAAGCACGGACCTCACCCGCATCGGCCTCGACCTGAAGGCCGCCATCGACCGCCTGCGCGAGCAGGCGCAGAACGTGGAGTAAGCGCCGATGCACTTCACCACGATTGCCCGGCGCGGCCTGATGCTGGTGCTCTCATCGCCGTCGGGCGCGGGCAAGACGACCTTGTCGCGCCGCCTGCTGGCGGAGGACGAGGGGCTTGTCATGTCCGTCTCGGCCACAACGCGCAAGCCGCGGCCGGGCGAGATCGACGGGCGCGACTATCTCTTCGTCGACGAACCGCGCTTCGTCCAGATGATCGGGGAGGGGGCCTTCCTCGAGCATGCCAAGGTCTTCGGCAATTACTATGGCACGCCACGGTCGTTCGTGGAGAGCGAACTGTCCATCGGGCGGGACGTGCTCTTCGACATCGACTGGCAGGGCACCCAGCAGCTTGCCCAGGCGATGGGTGAGGACCTGGTGCGCGTGTTCATCCTGCCGCCGTCGATGCAGGAGCTGGCAGAGCGTCTGAGGAAACGCGCGCAAGACTCTGCCGCCGTTGTGCAAATGCGCATGTCGAAGGCCGCCGACGAGCTAAGCCACTGGGCCGAGTACGACTATGTCTTCGTCAATGACGACGTGGAGGTGTCGCTCGCGCGGCTGAAGGCGATCCTCCTGGCGGAGCGGCTGAAGCGCTTCCGCCAGCACGGCCTCACCCAGTTCGTGCGCCATCTCCTCGAAGGGCACTGAACGCGCGCGCCAGCCGCAGGTAGCCGTCGAGGTCGAGCGCATCGGCGCGCAGCGTGTCGGGCACCCCCGCCTCCAGAAGGAGCGCAGGCACATCCACGGGAAGCCCCTTCAGGCTCTGCCGCAGCATCTTGCGCCGCCCGGCGAACGCGCGTGCCGTGATCGTTTCGAGATCGCCGAGCGCGACACCCTCGGGCGCCGCGGTCGGCACGATCTGCACGACCGCTGAGGTGACCTTCGGGGCGGGCACGAAGGCCTGGGGCGGCACCTCGAACAGGATGTGCGGCTTGCTGCGCCATTGGGCGAGCACGCTCAGCCGCCCCCAGTCGGGTGTGGAGGGGCGGGCTGCGATCCGTTCCGCCACCTCCTTCTGGAACATGAGGGTCAGACTCTCCCAGAAAGGCGGCCACTCCATGGTGCTGAGCCAGCCCGTGAGCAGCCGCGTTCCCACATTGTAGGGCAGGTTCGCGACGATCCGTGCAGGCTCGTGGCCCACAAGCGCGCGGTAATCGACGTCGAGCGCGTCGGCCTCCACGATGTCGAGGCGGCCCGGATAGGCGGCCGCGATCTCCTGCAGTGCGGGCAGGCAGCGCGAGTCCCGCTCAATCGCGATGACGCGGCCTGCGCCCTCCATCAGAAGCCCGCGCGTCAACCCGCCGGGCCCCGGGCCTACCTCGACCACGGTGGCCCCCTCCAGCGGTCCAGAGGCACGGGCGATCTTGCGCGTCAGGTTCAGATCCAGCAGGAAGTTCTGGCCGAGGCTCTTGCGCGCGCCGAGGTCGTGGCGGCGGATCACCTCCCGCAAGGGCGGCAGGGGGTCGGTGCTCATTGCGCGCCCTCCCGCCGGGATGCGAGCAGGTCGGCAAGCAGGATCGCCGCGATCAGGCTGTCGGGGCGCGCAACGCCCTTGCCCGCGATGTCGAATGCCGTGCCATGATCGGGCGACGTGCGAATGATCGGCAGTCCGACCGTCGCGTTCACGCCATTGTCGAAGTCGAGCGCCTTGGACGCGACCAGCGCCTGGTCGTGGTACATGCAGAGCGCCGCATCGTATCCGGTCCTTGCCGCGTCGTGGAACATGGTGTCGGCGGGCAGCGGGCCGCGGGCGGATATCCCCTCAGCCTCGGCCGCGGCAATGGCGGGCGCGATGGTGTCGATCTCCTCCGTGCCGATGTCGCCCGCCTCGCCCGCGTGGGGATTGAGACCCGACACGGCGATGTGCGGCTGCGGGATGCCGAAGTCCTCGCGCAGAACGCGGTCCATGATGCGCAAGGCGCCGAGGATCCCCTCCCGCGTCACCGCGTCGGGCACGTCGCGCAAGGGGACATGGATGGTGAGCGGAACCACCCGGAGCTTCGGGGAAACCAGCATCATCAGGCCGCGCGCGCCGGCGCGGTCCTCGAAAAACTCTGTCTGCCCGGGAAAGGGGAAACCCGCAGCATGCAGCGTATGCTTTGAAACGGGGTTGGTCACGACCGCCGCCGCCCGTCCGGCCAGTGCATCGGCGGCGCACGCCTCCAGGCTGGCGATCACGGCGGCTGCGTGGGCCGCATCGGGCACCCCGGCGCGGGCCGGTGCCCCAATCGGGCGGTGCCGCACGAAGAGGACATCTTCCGAGGCCTGCATCGAGGGGGTGGCGCCGAGGTCCTCGATTCGGGAGATGGACACGGCAATCCGGTGCCGCGCCGCCGTCTCCGCCAGCAGATTCGCGTCGGCATCCGCAATCAGCGTCCGGTGCAGACCGCCACGCACCGCCGCCCAGGCCTTGAGCGTCAGTTCCGGTGCGACCCCGGCCGGGTCGCCCATCGTCAGCACGAGCGGCCGGGAGAAAGCCACTAGCGCACGACGATGGTGGAGTCGCGGCGCAGGTCACGCAGGTAGCGCCGCGCCAGCACGGTAAGCTGCTGGTCCCTGAGTTGCCCCTCGATCCGCTCCATGAGCTGGGGGTCGGGAGTATTTTCCTCCCGGTCACAGAGCATCAGGACATGGAAGCCGTTCTCGGTGCGGATCGGTGCCGTCGTCTCGCCGGGCGCGACCGCTGCCACCGCCGAGCGGAACGCGGGTGGCAGATCGGCGGGCGTGAGCGCACCCAGCGCGCCTGAGAGCGGCGAATAATCCGCCCGGATGCTTTCCACCGCCTCGCAGCTTTCCATGCGCCTGCGGGCCTCGCTCGCGCGGGCCTGGGCGGCCGCCACCTCGTCCGCCGGCGCCTGCGGTGTCACGGGGACCACGATTTGCGACAGGGTGAGGCGGGTTTGACCGCCGACGGGTTGGGCGGCCCGCTTGTCGGCGAGCCCGAGGATGTACACACCGGCCTCCGTCTCCAGCGGCCCGGCGATCATGCCCGTCTGGAGCCCGGCAAGCGCCCGGTCGAGGACAGGATCGAGCTGGCCGCGCGTCACCCAGCCGATGTCGCCGCCATTGGCCGCGCTCGTCGACTCGCTGAACTGGCTGGCGATGGAGGCGAAGGAAGCGCCGGAGCGCAATTGCTCGATCAGGCGCTCCGCGTTCTGGCGTACCTCCGCCGCGCGGCCCGGCTGGTCGATGGCAAGGAATATCTCCGACACGCGGTACTGCTCGGAGCCGGACTGCGCGGCGATGCGGCGGTAGACGGCCTGCACCTCGTCCTGGCTCACGGTGACGCGCGAGGCGAACCGACCGCGCACCAGCGCGTTCCACGCGATCTCGGCACGGATCTGGTCGCGGAACGTCTCCGGCGACACGTCGAACGCCCGGAACCGGGCATAAAGCTGCTCGACGCTTATATTGTTGCGCTGCGCGATCTGGGCGATGCCGCGATCGACCTCGTCCGCACCGACCTCGATACCCCGGCGGCGGGCCTCCTGAAGCTGCAGGCGCTCGTCGATCAGGCTCCGCAGCACCTGCGGCTGCAGCCGCGCAAGCAGATCCTGCGTCGGCTCCCGGTTGCTGGCGGAGATCACGAGCCGAAGCCGCTGGTCGAGGTCGTAGGTGGACACGATCTCGTCGTTCACGACGGCGGCGATCCGCTGCACGGTCTGGGCGTCGGCGTGGGAACCCATGCCTGTCAGAAGCACGAGCGAAAACAGGAAGCTGGCAGCGTATCTTGCGGTGCGGAACATGCGTGACTCGGGTCCGTTCTGGAGGCGTCCTGACGTGGCGCGAGGATACAGCAACGCACCGGGCGCGCAATGCGCGTGGTCCTAGCCCAGCGTCAGCAGGTTGATCCGCAGGTTGAGGGAGGTCGACGGCTCGATGTCGCGGTCGCGTGTGAACCGGCGGCGCACGCTCAATTCCACTTCCAGGCACTCGTCGGCATAGAACAGTCCGGCACCCGCCTCGACGCTGCGGCTGGCGTCCAGGTCGCGGCGCCAACCGCCGCGCACCGCCCAGTTGTTGTCGATCTGCAGGTCGGTTCCGAGGTTGAACTCCTCCCGCGCCGTCAGGCCCGCCACCGCCGGATCCCCGGTCAGCTTCACATAGGTCGCGCTGCTCCGCCACCAGTCCGGGCCGCCGCGGATTCCGACCTCTGCGCGCTCGTAGCTCAGGTCGTCCCGATTGAGCCGGAACCGGTGCACGAGGCTGAAATTGTCCTGCCAGTTGAGCGCGATGCGGCCCACATAGTCGGAACTCTGGTCGCGCAGGCCCGACGCCGCGGTAAAGACCATCGCGTCCTTCAGCCGGAAACTCTGTCCGAATGTCACCTCGGCGCTTCCGATGTTGCCGGCGAATGCCGTATAGCGCACGCCCACGTTGATCCGCGGGCCGGGCTCCACGCTGTCGATCCCCGGAAAGCGGTCCTTGGCGAAGAGGTTCGTCTCGTCGAATTCGAAGCTCGCGCTGTCTTCGTTGGGGATGCCGGGATCGTCTGTCCCGTAGGGGCTGACGACAAGCTGGACGATGGGCTCCAGCACCTGGTCCACGCGCCCGCCCGGCCGGAACAGCGGCCAGCTCACCTCGGCGCCGACCGTGGGAACGACGCGGAAGGTCGTGTCGGTCGCAAGGTCCGTGGCCGGGTTGAGCGGGTCGGCTCCCTCCATGACCTGGTAGAGGTCCGTGCGCAGCGATCCGAATCCCGTGAAGACCAGGCCGTTGTCTATCAGGAACCGGCGTTCCCAGCCGACCGTTCCGGACAACCGGTAGGTGTCGGAGCCGTCGGTGCGGGTCAGGGCCAGCGCGCTCGCCTCTACCGTGATCTCGCCGCCGAGCACCCGCCCGTCGAGCGCGTTGGCATATTCGAGGAACGGCAGGACGATCGGTGTCAGGCCGGGCTTGTCCGTCTGGCGGAGCCCCTGGAAGTACAGCGCGCTCGCACTCCAGAACTCCCGGTCGCCGAAGCGCTCGGCAAAGAGGCGGGAGGCCAGCCGGTCGTCGCTGCTGATCCGGTAGCGGCGCAGGAAGGTGTCGTCTGTGGTCAGTTCCAGGTCGAAGCCCCAGGTTGCGGTGTCGCCCAGCGCAAACCGGCCGTCGCCGAACAGCGCGCCGCGAAACGCGTCGCTGCTCGTCGTGTTGCCGAGGCCGTCCTCGATGTCGGCGATGGTTCCGGTTCCTTCCAGCCGGAACTGGCCGGTCTGCGTCCGCTCGCGGTACTCCACGCCCAGCACGGGCCACTCGTCGGACAGGAACTGCGGCGTCAGCGTCACGTCGCGGTTCGGCGCCAGCACGAGATGATAGGGAACGGATGCGCCGTAGCCCAGCGACGACGAACTGAAGAAGCTCGGCAGCAGGAAACCGCTCTGCCGCTTCACGCTCGGGTCCGGATGCTCGAAATAGGGCAGCCATGCGACCGGGGTGCCCATGATCTCCAGTTGCGGATCCTCGTAGGCGATGACCTTGCGTTCGAGGTCGTGCGTGACCGTGCGCGCCTTGATCTGCCAGAACGGCGTCGGGTTCTCCTCGCACACGTTGCACGGGCTGTAGACTGCCCGTTCGATCACGGTCAGGCGGCCTTCCGTCCGCTTCATGCGGGCCCCGGCAACCTTCGCCTGCGGCCCGATGCGCGCGGCCACCCCCTCGGCAATTCCGTCGCGCAGGTCGCCGTCGATGCTGAGACCGGTGGCGTAGACCGCATTTCCGGCCTCGTCGACGAGCGTAACGTTCCCGTGCGCGTCGACCGCGCCTGTTGCCTCATTGTAGGTCAGGCGTTCGGCATAAAGACGCCGACCGCGGTAGAAGATCTCCACCCCGCCCGAGGCGGTCACCGTCCGTGCCTCGCGGTCGTAGATCAGTTCGTCCGCGATCAGCAGCCCTTCGCCGCCGCCTTCGATGAGGTCGCCATATTGCGGCAGCGGACCCGCCGGCGGGTCCTGGGCGAGCGTCACGGACGGCGGCACGGCAGCCATGACCGCTGCGGCCAGGACGAACGCCGCAACGCCTGGCCGCGGCCGGCCGTGGCGCCTGATTTCCCGGCCCTGCCACACGCTCATCAACCGTCCTCGATATGGAAGAGTGCTGCGGCGCCGAGCATGGCGGCGATCGCCGCCGGTGTCCATGCCGCCATGGCGGGCGGGATGGCGCCGGACAACCCAAGCGCGAGTGCGACGTCGGAGACGAAATAGAGACCGAAGCCCGCGGCCACCCCGCCGCCCAGCAGCTTTGTAATTCCACCAAGTCTTTGCAAACGAAGAGAAAATGCCGCCGCCACAAGGACCATCGCCGCAAGGAGCATCGGTTGCGAGATAAGCGCGTGCCAGTGGAGACGGTGCCGCGCAGCCGGGAAGCCGGAGCTTTCGAGGACCCGGATGAAGGCAGGCAATTCCCAGAACGACATCGTCTCCGGAGGGGCGAAACTCTCCTGGATCTGGTCGAGTGTGAGCGTAGTCGGCACGTTCAGCCGCTCCAGCTGATTCGGTGCGGCCCCCGGCTTGCTCTCGGTCACGCCATCGAGTTGCCAGGCGCCGGGGATGAGCGTGGCTGTCACGGCATCGAGGCGCCGGTCGAAGTCATCCATCACGTCGTACTGGAAGACCGTGACGTCCTCCAGCACCCGCCCGCCGTCCTGCGACCGCAGCGCATGGACGATCGAGACGCGCCCTTCACTCGTTTGCCGCAGCCACAGCCCGCCTGCCGAGACCGTCAGAAGATTGGTGCGGCCCGTCAGATACCGCCCCTCGAGCACCTGGTAACGCTGCGTGAAGGCAGCCGCGACCGGGCTGTAGACGGTGGGGATGGCGAACCCGGCGACCACCGCGACCGCAACGGGCGGGGCCAGGAACTGCCACACCGAAACGCCTGCGGCCCGCGCCACCACGAGCTCGTTGTTGCGGCCGAGCCGGATGAAGGCGGCCATCGCGCCCAGCAGGACGGCGAACGGAAACGCCTTTTGCGCGATCATCGGCGTGTGCAGCGCGGCCATCGTGGCAACGGTTGCAAAGGACACGTCGGGGCTGCGTGTCGCCCGGCGCAGAAGTTCTACCATGTCCGCCAGGAACACGAGGCCGATGCACAGGGCGAACACAGCCAGGATCGCGACCAGGAACTCGCGTGCGAGGTAGCGGGACAGGGTGAAACCGGCGATCTGCATCGGCTCAGGCCGCCTTGCGCCGGCGCGGCTTGGCCCAGGCGGGAAGGCCGTGGGCAAGAAGCAGCATCGGCACCACGGTTGCGGCCAGCGGCCAGGCATAGGTCAGCACGATGATCGGCGGGATACGGACCGCGAGATTCTGCAGGGCGAGGCCGCTGAGGCGGATCACCACGGCGACCGCCACGATGACCAGGATACGCGTCCCCATGCCGCGGCGCATGCTGCCGAGACCAAGCAGACCGCAGATCCCGACGGACGCCAGCATCAGGGCATAGAGCGGCGTACTCAGTTGCTCATGGCCCTCGGCCGCAAGGCGCCAGCGCTGCGTGGCGTCGAGGTCGCCCTCGGGAAAGAACAGCTCTCCGATGAACTGCTCGCTGGGCTTCAGCGCGCGCTCGTTGGTGGCCTGTGCGAACTGGGCGAGATCGTAGGAGTAGCGTTCGAAATCGAGGAAATCGAGCCGGCCATCGGTGGAGACGCGCTGGATCGTGCCGTTGAGCATCACGAGGCGCGGCCCCTCGCCGGTGCTCAGCAGTGCGCCGCTGCCGGCCATGTAGGTGACCGGCGCCTCCGGCGTGCGGTTGTCGTGCACCATGATGCCCAGCATCTCTCCGGACCGCCGCATCTCGCGGATATAGACGGTCAGGCCCGCGACCGGCGTCGAGAACACCCCTTCCTCCAGCACGGCGGCGGCAAGGTCGGTCTGGATCTCGAAGAGCTTGTCGCGCGACGCGCGCGCCGATGCCGGCACGAGATAGAGCGTGAAGGCATAGAGCACCAGCGTGACCAGCACCCCCAACATGAGCACAGGCGCCGCGATGCCGAGGGAGGACCGCCCAGCCGCCCAGATGACGACAAGCTCGCTCTCCGTCGCCAGCCGGTGCAGCGCATAGAGCACGGCGCAAAAGAGAGAGATCGGAAGCACCACCACCAGCGCCTTCGGCATCAGCAGCGCGGCGATCTCCAGGAAGGTGATCGCGGATTGGCCCTTGTTCAGGATCACGTCGAGGATGCGCAGCGACTGGGTCAGCCAGATCACCACCGACAGCACCAGCGTGAAGAACACGAAGGGCAGCAGCACCTGCCGGAAGAGATATCGGAAGAGTGCGCCCATGCGCTGCCGCGTCCCGGTTCCGTTGCCCTCGCGCCCGCCCGGTCGTGCCGGGCCTTGGCACTTGACGATGTCCGGCCGGTGGCACAGCTTCTCTCACGACCGCGAGGCTCCGCCAAGCGATAGCGCAGCGTGACCTGCCTGCGCAACCATGGCGGCGCACTGCCGGAAGGGTGTCCGCACCGTCACTGACCGAAGGATGGATCCGCATGAAGATCAAGTTTACCGGGCTCGACGCGACCGAAGCCGCCAAGGCCAAGGGCGCGGTGGTGGTCGGCGTCCTGAAGGACGAGGGGCTGAGCCCCGTCGCCGCGATGCTGGACGAGGCATCGGGCGGAACGATCTCGCGTGCCTTCAAGGTCGGAAAGTTTACTGGCAAGGCGGGTGAGACGCTCGGCATCGTCGCGCCGCAGGGGCTTGCCTGCGACCGGGTGGTGCTGGTGGGCCTCGGCGCGCGCGGCGACCTCGGGGATCGGGCCGCGGAGGCCGCGGGCGGGCACGCCGCCGCGGCGCTGGGCGAGGCGGAGGAGATGACTGCGGTTCTCGACGCGCTCAGCGCCTCCGACGACGCGGCTGCCCTTGCGGCACGCTTTGCGTTCGGCGCGCGGCTGCGCACTTACCGCTTCGACAAGTACCGCACGAAATCGGACGAGAGGAAGGCCGCGCGCCTGTCGGCCATCGTCGTCCAGTGCGAGGCGGCCGACAAGGCGAAGAAGGCTTACGACCCGCTCGATGCGGTGGCCGATGGTGTGTTTCTGGCGCGCGATCTGGTGAACGAGCCCGCGAACGTCCTGCATCCGGAGGAGTTCGCGAAGCGGGCCGAAAAGCTCTCCAAGCTCGGGGTCGAGGTCGAGGTGCTGGGCGAGAAGGAGATGAAGAAGCTCGGCATGAACACGCTGCTCGCAGTCGGCATGGGCAGCGAGCGCGAAAGCCAGCTCGTCGTCATGCGCTGGCAGGGGGCGAAGGACAAGGACGCGGCACCGCTCGTCCTCGTCGGCAAGGGCGTGTGCTTCGACACGGGCGGCATCTCGCTGAAGCCCGCCGCGAAGATGGAAGAGATGACGATGGACATGGGCGGCGCGGCCGCCGTGACCGGCACCATGCATGCGCTCGCCAGCCGCAAGGCGAAGGCGAACGTCGTCGGCATCATCGGCCTTGTTGAGAACATGCCCGACGGGCGCGCGCAGCGTCCGGGCGACGTGGTGACCTCCATGTCCGGCCAGACGGTCGAGGTCATCAACACCGACGCAGAGGGCCGGCTCGTCCTGTGCGACGCGCTCTGGTATGCGCAGGACCGTTTCAAGCCGAAGGCCATGGTCGACCTCGCGACGCTGACGGGGGCGATCATCATCTCGCTGGGGCACGAGTATGCGGGCCTCTTCTCCAACGACGACGCGCTGGCGGGCGCGCTCTCGGCAGCGGGCGATGCTTCGGGCGAGGGCGTCTGGCGCTTCCCCATGTCGGACGCATACGACAAGAAGCTGAAGTCGCGCGTCGCGGACATGGCGAACGTGTCGGGCGGGCGCGACGCGGGCTCGATCACGGCGGCGCAGTTCCTCAAGCGGTTCGTCAACGACGTGCCCTGGGCCCATCTCGACATCGCCGGAACGGCCTATGTGTCGGAGGACAAGCCTACGGTGCCGAAGTACGGCACGGGCTTCGGCGTGCGCCTTCTCGACCGGCTCGTCGCCGACGTCTACGAGGATTGATACGCGCATGACGGGCCGCTGACGGGCATGGAGGTCTCCTTCTACCATCTGCAGCGTCAGCCGCTCGACGCCGCCTTGCCGGTCCTGCTCGAGAAGGCGCTCGAGCGGGGCTGGCGCGCCATCGTGCGTGGCCCGGTCCGCGAGCGTCTGGAGGCGCTCGACACCCATCTCTGGACCTATGACGACGCGTCCTTCCTGCCGCACGGGCTGGCGGGCGCCGGGCCCGATCCGGCGGAGCAGCCGGTGCTTCTGACCGACGGGACAGACAATCCGAACGGCGCGGCATGCCTCTTCCTGCTGTCGGGCGCGCCGGTCGACGGCTACGAGGGCTACACGCGCACGGTGCTGATGTTCGACGGCAACGACGAGGACGAACTGGCCGCCGCACGCGCCTTCTGGAAGGACGTGAAGGCCGCGGGGCACGACGCGACCTATTGGCAGCAGACCGACCGGGGCGGCTGGACGCGGAAGGCTTAAGAGCCCGCTTCCGCCTGCGCGCTCTCCAGCGCCTCGCTGGCTGCGAGCCACGCCTCCTCGGCGGCGGCGAGCGCCGTCATCGCGTCGGCGCGGGCCTTGGCGATGCGGGCGGCCTCCTGCGGGCGCTGGGCGTGCAGCGCAGTGTCGGCAAGGTCCGCCTCGTACCCGGCAATCGTGCTGGCGAGCCGCTCCATCTCCTTTTCCGCCGCCTGAACCTTCTGTCGCAAGGGTTTGAGTTGCTCGCGTAATTGAGCTGCGGCTTTGCGGTCGTCCTTCTTCGTGGCGCGGGCTGCGTCGGCAGGCTTCGGGGCCTGGCCGCCATCGCTGCCGGCCTCCCGCAGGACCAGTGCGCGATAGTCGTCGAGGTCGCCGTCGAAGCGCTGGACGCGACCCTTGTCCACGAGCAACAGCCGGTCGGCCACGCTTTCCACGAGGTCGGGATCGTGGCTGACCAGGATCACCGCGCCCTCGAAATCGTTGAGCGCGGTAACAAGCGCGCCGCGCGTCTCCATGTCGAGGTGGTTGGTCGGCTCGTCGAGAATCAGCAGGTTCGGCTTTTCCGCCGCGAGCAGGGCAAGCAGCAGCCGCGCCTTCTCGCCACCCGACAGTTTCGCGACAGCGGTTTCCGCGCGCTCCCCCGGGAAGCCCCAGCGGCCGAGGACCGCGCGCACGGCCTTGGGCTCGGCACCCGGCATTTTGCGGGCGAGGTGGTCGATGGGGCTCGCGCCCATGTCCAGTTCGTCGGCCTGGTGCTGCGCGAAATAGCCCACGCGCATCTTCGCCGCCGCAGTCCGGCGCCCGCCGAAAAGGTCGAGGCGGCCCGCGATCAGCTTGGCGAGCGTCGATTTGCCGTTGCCGTTGCGCCCGAGAAGCGCGATCCGGTCGTCGGGGTCGAGCCTGAGCGTGATGCCGGAAAGAACAGCTTTGCCAGCGACATATCCGGCGGAAGCGTCTTCCAGCATGAGGAGCGGCGGGGCCGGAACCTCCTTCGCGTCGAAGCGGATGTCGGGCACGGCGTCGGCCGATGGGGGCGGCGGCACGTCGGCGAGTTTCGCAAGGGCCTTCAGCCGGCTCTGCGCCTGCCGCGCCTTCGTCGCCTTCGCGCGGAAGCGGTCGACGAAGGCCTGCATGTGGGCGCGCTGGGCGTCGATCCGCTTGGCCTCCGCCGCCTCGTGGCGCAGCCGTTCGGCACGGGTGCGCGCGAAGCGGTCATAGCCGCCGGCATAAAGCGTCAGGTCCCCGCCGGCGACATGGAGAATATGGTCCACGGCCTTGTTCATCAGGCCGCGCTCGTGGCTGATCAGCAGGAAGGTGCGCGGGTAGCGGGCGAGGAACTGCTCCAGCCACATCGTGCCTTCGATGTCGAGATAGTTGGTCGGCTCGTCGAGCAGCAGCAGGTCCGGTTCGGAGAAGAGCGCGGCGGCGAGCGCGATGCGCATGCGCCAGCCGCCGGAAAAGCTCGAACACGGTGCCTGCTGCGCCGTCTCGTCGAATCCGAGGCCGGAAAGGATGCGGGCCGCGCGCGCCTCCGCCCCGTGCGCGCCGATCTCTTCCAGCCGCGCATGGATCTCGCCCACGCGCATCGGGTCGGCGTCCCCGTCGAGCTCGGCCAGAAGCCCCGCGCGCTCGGTATCGGCGGCGAGCACGACGTCGCGCACACGCTCGGGTCCCCCCGGCGCCTCCTGCGCGACCGCCGTCACGCGCATGCCCTGGGCCACCGAAACCTCGCCCGCGGTGGGCGCGAGATCGCCGAGGATCAGGCGGAAGAGCGTCGTCTTGCCCGCGCCATTTCGGCCGATCACGCCGACGCGGTGGCCGGCGGGGATCGTCAGGCTCGCGTCCTCGAAGAGCACGCGGTCGCCGAGGCGCAGGTGAAGGTGATCGAAGGTCAGCATGATGCGTGCGCTCTTAGCCGCTTCGGGCGCTCCGCGAAAGGGGCAGGGCGTTGGCAAAGCGCTTGCGCCCGTCTATAAGGCCCGCGACCAACGTCACCCCATCGGATTCACTTATCGGAACATCGAGGTTTTCATGGCCATCGAACGCACCCTGTCGATCATCAAGCCGGACGCCACGCGCCGCAACATCACGGGCAAGATCGTCGACCGCCTGGAAAGCGCCGGCCTTCGTGTCGTCGCCCAGAAGCGGCTGCAACTGACGCAGGCGCAGGCGGAAGGCTTCTACGCCGTCCACCGCGAGCGTCCGTTCTTCAACGACCTCGTGTCCTTCATGATCTCCGGCCCCGTCGTCGTGCAGGTGCTGGAAGGCGAGAACGCGGTGGCGAAGAACCGCGAAGTTATGGGCGCGACAAACCCGGCCAACGCCGACGCGGGCACGATCCGCAAGGACTTCGCGGAATCGATCGAGGCGAACTCGGTCCACGGTTCCGACAGCGCCGAGAACGCGGCGATCGAGATCGCCTATTTCTTCGCGCAGACGGAGATCGTGGGCTGACCTTCAGCCGCGTACCGGCGGATTGATGAGCGCGGGCGGCACGGACGTGTCGCCCGCGATCTTGACGCGCTGGCCCACGACCTTGGCCTTGCCGGAGGCGAAGAGGCCGACCGCCAGCGGATAGATCGCGTGCTCGACCTCGAGGATGCGGGCCGCCAGCGTCTCTGGCGTGTCGTCCGGCATGATCGGCACCGCGCCTTGCGCCACGATAGGCCCGTCGTCCATCTCCGGCCGCACCACATGCACCGTGCAGCCTGTGATGCGCACGCCTGCGGCAATCGCGCGCTCATGCACGTGCAGGCCCTTGAAGGCCGGCAGCAGCGACGGGTGGATATTCAGGATCCGGTCGGCCCAGGCGTTCACGAAGCCTGCCGTCAGCAGCCGCATGAAGCCAGCGAGGCAGACAAGCTCGACCTCCGCGTCGCGAAGGGCGGTGTCCAGCGCCGCTTCGAAGGCTGCGCGCCCGTCGAAGGCGCGATGGTCGATGACCGCGGTCGGGATGCCTTCCGCCGCCGCCGTCTCCAGACCCTTCGCGTCGGCATTGTTGGAGATGACGAGGGCGATTTCCGCCGGGTAGGCAGGGTCGCGCGCCGCCTCGATCAGCGCGGCCATGTTGGAGCCGCGCCCCGAGATCAGCACGCCGAGGCGCATCCGCTTGCGCTTCGCGTTCATCCCCAGGACACCTCGCCCGTGTAGCGCACGACCGCGGGGCCGTCCTCCCTTGCCACGATGCGGCCGCAGACGACCGGTGCCTCGCCCTCGCCGCGCAGGGCGTTGCGTACCGCGTCCGCGGTCTCCGGCGCGACGACCAGCATCATGCCGAGTCCCATGTTGAAGGTGCGCAGCATCTCGCCCGCCTCCATGCGGCCCGTCTCCCTCGCCCAGCCGAAGCAGGCGGGCGGCGTCCAGGCGCCCAGGTCGATCTCGGCCACCGTTCCCTCGGGCAGGACGCGCGGCAGGTTCTCCGTGATGCCGCCGCCGGTGATGTGGGCCAGCGCCTTCACCCCGCCGGTGCGGATCGCGGCAAGCGCGGCCCTCACATAGATGCGGGTGGGGGAGAGCAGCGCCTCCGCCACGGTCTGCCCGTCTGCAAACGGAGCCGGATCGTTCCAGGCGAGGCCCGCTTCGGCGACGAGGCGCCGCACCAGCGAATAGCCGTTCGAATGGAAGCCGGACGCGGGCAGCCCGAGGATCAGGTCGCCCTCGGCCACGTCGGCGCGCGGCAGGACAGCGTCCCGCTCCACCGCGCCCACGGAAAAGCCCGCAAGGTCGAAGTGGCCCGCGGCGTACATGCCCGGCATCTCCGCCGTCTCGCCGCCGACCAGCGCGCAGCCGGCCTGGCTGCAGCCCTCGGCAATGCCCTTCACGACGTCGCGCGCGGCCTCGACCGAGAGCTTGCCGGTCGCGAAATAGTCAAGGAAGAACAGGGGCTCCGCCCCTTGCACCACGAGGTCGTTCACGCACATGGCGACGAGATCGATGCCGACCGTGTCGTGCCGCCCCGTCTCGATGGCGATCAGCAGTTTCGTGCCCACGCCGTCCGTCGATGAGACGAGGACCGGGTCGCGGAAGCCCGCGGCCTTCAGGTCGAACAGGGCGCCGAAGCCACCGAGGCTCGCGTCCGCGCCGCTGCGCCGCGTCGCCTTCGCAAGCGGCTTGATGGCGTCGACGAGCGCATTGCCCGCGGCGATGTCGACGCCGGCATCGGCATAGGTGAGGCCAGATTTCCCGGAACCGGTCATGGGGCGGTCAGCGTCCTTCGCGCAGTATGGAACGGCCCGTCTGTTAGCAGGCGCACGCGCGCGACGCCAGTGGCCAGCGTCCGGCCGATCCATTCGCCCGGACATGCAAGGACTTCAAGTCCCGTCTCCAAGGGGTTAAATGACCGCACACGGTAATTGCGGAGCTTGCCCTTGACGCTGCCCAACCTCATCACGCTTGCCCGCCTGTTCGCCGTGCCGGGAATCCTTTATGCGATCGCCATCGGGCAGTACCAGCTGTCCTTCATCATCTTCGTCGCGGCGGGGGTGAGCGACGCGCTCGACGGCTTCATCGCCAAGCGATTCGACCTCGCGACGACGCTGGGGGCGTGGCTCGATCCGATCGCGGACAAGGCGCTGCTGGTCAGCGTGTTCGTGGCGCTTGGCTTCCAGGGGCACATTCCGCCGTGGCTCGTGATCGTGGTGGTCAGCCGCGACCTTCTCATCGTGGGGGCGATCCTGCTTGCCCGCCTGATGGATGTCGAGATCCCGGTCAGGCCGATATTCGTGAGCAAGATCAATACGTCGCTGCAAATCGTTCTGATGGCCGTGGTGCTGTGGACGCTGGGCTACGGGGCCAGCTATCCGATGCTTGTGCTTCTGCTCTCGGTCGGCGTTGTGATAACGACGGTCGTATCGGGCGTGCAGTACCTCGTCCGCTGGCTCGAGGCGGTCGGTACGGGCGAGTAGCGTTCGGGCACCGGGCGTAAGATTTCGGTTGGAGAGAGGTTGAGCGTCATGTCCATGCGGTCGCACGCGCTGTTCTGGCTGGCGGTTCTCGCCGGTACGCTCATTTTCCTCGGTGCGCTCGGCGGGATCCTGCTGCCGTTCGTGGTGGCGCTCGGCCTCGCCTATCTTCTCGATCCCGTCGTCGACCGCATGGAGACCTGGGGCCTCGGCCGGATGACGGCGACCATCATCGTGATCGTGCTCGTGTGTCTGCTGGGCGTTGCGGCCTTTCTGCTGATGATCCCGCTGTTGCTCGACCAGGCGGTCGGCTTCGCGCAGCGCCTGCCCGATCTCGCCGCGCGGCTGCGGGAGATGGCGCTCAATCTCTCCGCCGGGCCGATCGGACAGTATCTCGAGAACTCCGGAACCGACGTGACGGGCACGATCAAGGATGTGTCGGCAACCCTGCTCGGCATCCTCGGCGACGTGGCCAAGCGCGTCTGGGCGAGCGGGCTTGCACTCTTCAACCTCGTCTCCCTGATCCTCATCACGCCGTTCGTCGCGTTCTACGTGCTGCTCGACTGGGACCGCATGGTCGCCAAGATCGACGGCTGGCTGCCGCGCCGCCACGCCGACACGATCCGCAGGATCGCGCACGACATCGACGATGTGCTGGCAGGCTTCATCCGGGGGCAGGGGACGGTGTGCCTGATCCTCGGCGTCTTCTACATGCTGGGGCTGAGCATCGTCGGCCTCGATTACGGGCTGATCATCGGCTTCGTGGCGGGGCTGCTGACCTTCATTCCCTTCGTGGGCGCGGCGGTCGGCCTGCTCATGTCGGTCGGGGTCGCGCTCGTCCAGTTCTGGCCGGACTATTTGATGATCGGGGCGGTCGCGGCGATCTTCTTCGCAGGCCAGGCGCTGGAGGGGAACTTCCTTTCGCCGAAACTCGTCGGCGACCACGTGCAGCTTCATCCGGTGTGGATCATCTTTGCCCTGCTTGCGTTCGGCTATCTCTTCGGTCTGGTGGGGACGCTGATCGCCGTGCCCGCGGCGGCGGTGATCGGCGTTCTGGCGCGCTTCGGCGTCGCGACCTACCTGCAGAGCGACCTCTACGAGGGTCGTCAGGGACGCGACGGAGAGACATGAGCGCGCAGCTTGCCTTCCGCTGGGATGCCCGGATCAGCCACGGGCGGACCGATTTCGTGGTGTCGGCCGGGAACGCCGCGCCCGTCGGCCTGATCGAGGCATGGCCCAATTGGCCGGGGCGCACCCTCGCGCTCTGCGGGCCCGCGGGCTGCGGCAAGAGCCATCTGGCGAACGTCTGGGCCGACGAGATCGGCGAGGTGCTGCGGCTGCAGCTGGCCGACCTGACGGAGGCCCGCGTCTCCCGCCTGACCGGGGGCGAGAACATCCTGATCGACGACGCCGGTGTGCCGGTGGATGAGGCCGCGCTCTTCCATCTGCTGAATCTGTTGAAATCCGGAGGCGGCAGCCTGCTGATGGCGGCGCGCACCGCGCCTGCGCGCTGGAAGACGCGGCTGCCGGACCTCGCCTCGCGGCTGAGGGCCGTGACGGTGGCGCAATTCGACCTGCCCGACGACGACCTGCTCGCCGCCTTGCTGCACAAGCACTTCCGCGACCGCCAGCTCGACGTTGGCGACGCCGTCATCCGTTATCTCGTGCCGCGCATGATCCGCTCGGGCGCGGATGCGGCGCGGCTTGCCGAGGCGCTCGACCGGGCGGCGCTGGCCCGCGGGCAGGCCGTTACCGTGCGGCTTGCCGGCGAGGTTCTCGCGTCGGGTCAGAGCGGGCCGTAACCGCACTGTCACGGCCACCCGCTACGCCATGCTTTTGCTTTCTCCCGGGGACAAGGCGAGGCAAGATTGAATACCATGACCATTACAGCGGGCACCGACAGCATGACCGTTCAGGAGGCCGGCGCCGACGTGTCCGCCGGCAGGGCAGGCGACCTGATGGACTCGCCCACACGGTTCTTCAATCGCGAGTTGAGCTGGCTGCAATTCAACAGGCGCGTGCTCGAGGAATCGCAGAACCGCAATCATCCGCTGCTCGAACGGTTGCGGTTCCTGTCGATCTCCGCCACCAATCTCGACGAGTTCTACACGGTGCGCGTGGCGGGCCTGCGCGGCATGATGCGGGCGGGTGTCGAGACGTTGAGCCAGGACGGGTTGACGCCCGCGCAGCAGCTTGAGCGCGTGAACGCGCAAGCCAACCGCCTGATCGCGGATCAGCAGGCGATCTGGCGCGGCATCGTGGAGGAGTTGGGCGCCCAGCGCATCGAGGTGCTGGAGCCGAAGGAGCTGACCGCGGCGGAGCGGCAGTGGATCGAGAAGCGTTTCCTCGACGAGATCTTTCCGGTCCTAACCCCGCTCGCCATCGATCCGGCGCACCCCTTCCCGTTCATTCCGAACCAGGGCTTCGCGATCGCGTTGCAACTGCGCCGCCGGTCGGACGGCGAGACGCTGGAGGCGCTGTTGCCAGTGCCGAACCAGCTGCGCCGTTTCATCCGGCTGCCGGATCTCGCCAGGGGCCGGGCCAAGCCGCGCATCCGGTTCATCTCGCTCGAAAACGTGCTGAGCCTGCACTTCGACAGCCTCTTTCCCGGCTATCAGGAGGTTGGGCGCGGTGCCTTCCGCGTGCTGCGCGACAGCGACATCGAGATCGAGGAAGAGGCGGAAGACCTTGTCCGCGAGTTCGAATCCGCCCTGAAGCGGCGGCGCCGGGGAAGCGTCATCCGGCTCAAGGTCGACAATATGATGCCGCCGGACCTCGTGGCGATGGTCGCGGGCGAGCTGGACGTCGATCCGGGGGAGGTCGTGGTGATCGACGGCGTCCTGGGCCTCGCCGACGTGAACCAGCTCATCGTCGACGACCGGCCCGACCTGAAGTTCACGCCCTACAACGCCCGCTTTCCGGAGCGGATCCGCGAGCATGGGGGCGACTGCTTCGCCGCGATCCGGGCCAAGGACATCATCGTCCATCACCCTTACGAGTCCTTCGACGTGGTCGTGCAGTTCCTGCGGCAGGCCGCCCAGGACCCGAACGTCGTGGCGATCAAGCAGACCCTCTATCGAACGAGCCATGACAGCCCGGTCGTCAAGGCGCTGATCGAGGCGGCGGAGGCGGGCAAGTCGGTCACCGCGCTCGTCGAGCTCAAGGCCCGCTTCGACGAGGCCGCAAACATCAAGTGGGCGCGCGACCTTGAACGCGCGGGCGTGCAGGTGGTCTTCGGCTTCATCGACCTGAAGACACACGCCAAGGTATCCATGGTCGTGCGGCGCGAGGGCGGGGGGCTTCGCACCTATGCCCATTTCGGCACCGGCAATTATCACCCGATCACGGCGCGCATCTACACCGACCTGTCGCTGTTCAGCGCGGACGAGGCGCTGGGCAGGGATGCCGCGCGGCTCTTCAACTTCATCACCGGCTATGCCGAGCCCGTGGGGCTGGAGAAGATCGCCATCTCGCCTGTCTCGCTGCGCGACACGCTGCTGCGCCACATTGACGAGGAGATCGCCCACGCCCGCGCAGGGCGCCCCGCCGAGATCTGGGCGAAGATGAACGCGCTCGTGGAGCCGGGGCTCATCGACGCGTTCTACAAGGCATCGCAGGCCGGCGTGCGCGTGCGCCTCGTCATCCGCGGCATCTGCTGCCTCAGGCCGGGAATTCCGGGGCTGAGCGAGAACATCGAGGTGCGATCCATCGTCGGCAGGTTCCTCGAACACTCCCGCATCGTCTGTTTCGGCAACGGCGCCCCCTTGCCCTCGCGCAAGGCGAAGGTCTACATCACGTCGGCCGACCTGATGCCGCGGAACCTGTTCCGCCGGGTCGAGGCGATGGTTCCGATCGAGAACGAGACGGTGCACGAGCAGGTGCTGGACCAGATCATGTGCGCAAACCTGATCGACACGGAGCAGAGCTGGGTGCTCGAACCCGATGGAAGCTACCGGCGGCTGTCTGCGGACAAGGCCGGCAAGGCATTCAACGCACACCATTATTTCATGACGAACCCGAGCCTGTCGGGGCGGGGCTCGACGCTGAGGACAGAGCAGCCGCGGCCGCTCATGGAACGTACCTGAGGCCAATTGGACGGATCCGTGTCAGATCATCGGGACGCCTTGAACCCACGCATGGGCACGCGCAGGCTGCTGGGCGTGATCGACGTTGGATCGAACTCGGTCCGCCTCGTTGTCTACGATCTCTCCGACAACATCGTCGTGCCGCTCTACAACGAGAAGGCACTGTGCGGGCTCGGCCGGCTCGACCCTGAGACGGGCCGTCTGGCGCAGGCGGCTGCCGACAGCGCGCGGCAAACGCTCAGGCGGTTTCGCCGGCTGGTCGACGCCATGGACCTGACGGAGATTATCGCGGTGGCGACCGCGGGGATCCGCGATGCGGCCGACGGCGCCGATTTCGTGACCGAGGTGCGCGAGGAGCTGGGCCTGCCGCTTCGGGTGCTGAGCGGTGACGAGGAGGCGAGCTACGCGGCCCTTGGCGTGCTGTCGGCCATCCCCGACGCCTGCGGTGTCGCGGGTGACCTGGGCGGCGGAAGCCTGGAGCTGGTGGAAGTGGCGCACGCGCAGGCATCGCCTGCACATCGTGTCTCCCTGCCCATCGGGCCGCTGCGCCTGCCGCAGGGGGCGAGCCCCGCAGAGCACCGGCGGGCGGAGGAGATCATCGATACGGCCCTCGACGGCGTACCCTGGCTGAGCGAGGCGGCGGGCGACACGCTCTACCTCGTGGGGGGAAGCTGGCGTGCCTTCGCCAAGGCGCACATGGCGCAGACAAACTACCCGATCCACGTGCTGGGCGGCTACGCGATGCCGCGGGGACAGGCGCTGACCTTTGCGAGCCTGCTGGCCCGGCAGTCTGCGCGCTCTCTCGGCAAGCTCGAGAGCATCTCGCGGCGGCGGCAGGAGATCCTGCCGCTCGGTGCGCTGATACTGGAGCGGCTGATCGCGCGGACCCGCGTGCGCAACGTGGTCGTCTCCGCAAACGGCCTGCGCGAAGGGCTCGCGCACGAGCGCCTGAGCATCGATCCCGACGCCGATCCCCTGCTGATGGCGACGGCGGCGGTGGAAGGACGGCGCTGCCGCTGGCCGGGGCTTGGCCGCGCGCTCGATCATTGGCTGGCGCCGCTCTTTGCCGAAGACGGTCCGGCCCGGCTGCGCCTGCGGCTCGCGGCGGCAAAGGCGAGCGACCTCGGCTGGCGCAAGCATCCCGATTACCGCGCACTGCAGGCGAGCGAGGAAGTGCTCTACGCGACCTGGCCCGGCCTTACCCATGCGGAACGGGTGCTGATCGCGCTGGCCGTCGGGCGGCGCTACGACCCGAAGGCGCAGGTGCCGGCGGATGCCGCCGCCGCAATGCTGCTGTCGCCGGAGGAGGTTGCCTGGGCCGAGCGGCTGGGTCTTGCGCTGCGTCTCGGCCATCTCCTGGCCGGCGGCACCGTCGACATCCTGGAGCGTGCGCGGCTCGAACTGACGGACAAGACCGTTGCGCTGGTGCTCGGCGTGGGCGAGGGAAGCCTGACGAGCGAGCAGGTCGAAAAGCGTCTCGCCCAGCTCGCCCGGGCCTTCGACCGCAAGCCCGAGATCAGGACCTGCGACCGGTAATCCTCATTCGAGGTCGCGCAGCGCCTTGACGTCGATCGCCTCGGCATAGGCCAGGCGATCATCCGCCGTTCCGCCGTCCACCGTCACCATGATGCGGTTGTCGACCAGCATCTGGATCTGATCCTCACCGATGACGGCGGTCTGCCGGTTGATCCGGGTGACCTTGCCCTGGCTGCCCATGATCGCCGGGTTGGAGAACAGCCCGGCCATCTGCGCGATCATCGGCGAATCCGCGATAAAGGTGACGGTGACGGTTTCGCCGTCGCGGGTATAGCTGCGCGCGGCCGTGTTGCCGCCGAACAGACCCATGCCGCCGCTGGAGGACTCGGGCTCCTGCCCCTCCCAGCCTTGGGGCGGCTCTGGCAGAAGCGCCGCCATCTGTTCGCCCTTCATCTGCTGCATCAGCTGGAGGGCATAGGTCGTGCTTTCCTTCGCGCCCGCGATGTCGCCGTCACGATAGAGTTCCAGCGCCTCGGTCAGCACGTCCTCCACCTCGTCGGCATGGGCCGGGATCGTCAGTGCGAGCGGAAGCGCGACGAGGCCGAACCGCACGAGGCGTGCGAGCGTCGATGTCATGTGCAGATCTCCCTCCGGTTGAGTGCGGGCAGACTAGAGGCGTGCGCGGAGGCCCGCAATCCGGGTCAGTCCCGCTCCAGCACCACGGAGCCGTCCTTCAGGCGCAGGCCGATGCGGCCAGCCATCAGGTCGAGGGCCGCATTGCCGAAGATCTCCCGCCGCCAGCCGTGCATGACCGCGTGTTCGCCGTCAGGCTCGGCGGCAAGGCGCTCCAGGTCGGCGGCCGATGCAACCAGCCGACCGGCGACGCCCATGTCGTCGGCGCACGCCTTCAGCAGCACCTTGAGCAGGTCGAGCACGGCCGCCGGCACTTGCGGCCGGTCGCCGCGCGAGGGCAGGCGGGGCAGGGCGTTGTCCGGAACCGCGAGCGCGTCCTCGATCACCTTGAGCACCGCGCGTCCGTTCCCGCTGCGTCCGAACCCACGGGACACCGCGCGAAGCCGGTCCATTTCGTCCGCGCTGACAGGCTTCTGGTGGGCGAGTTCGAGCAGGCCGTCGTCCTTCAGGATCCGGTTGCGGGGCACGTTCTGCGCCTGCGCCGTCTCCTCCCGCCAGGCCGCAAGCCGCTGGAGCAGCAGGAGCGCGCGCCGGTTCGAGACGCGGCCCTTGATGCGCTCCCACGCATCTTCGGGCTGCGTCTCGTAGGTCGCTGGATTGGCGAGCACCGCCATCTCCTCAGCGACCCAGTCGGCGCGGCCCGTCCGGTCGAGCTCGGCCCGAATCGCCTCGTAGACCGTGACGAGGTGCGTCACGTCGGCCAGCGCATACTCCACCTGCTTGTCGTTCAGAGGGCGGCGCGCCCAGTCAGTGAAGCGCGAGCTCTTGTCGATCTGCACCCCGCAGATGCGCCGCACCAGCGTGTCATAGGCCACCTGGTCGCCATAGCCGCACACCATGGCCGCGATCTGCGTGTCGAAGAGCGGCGTCGGGATTACCTTGCCGAAGACATGGAAGATCTCGATATCCTGGCGCGCGGCATGAAAGACCTTTAGCACCGCCTCGTCGGCCAGCAGGGCGTAGAGCGGGGCGAGGTCGATCCCCTCGGCCAGCGGGTCGACGGTCACCGCGTCGTCCGCCGAAATCGCGATCTGCACGAGGCAGAGCTTCGGCCAATAGGTCGTCTCTCGGTGAAACTCCGTGTCGACGGTGACGAACGGGTGCTTGCGCGCCCGGTCGCAGAAGTCGGCGAGCGCCGATGTGGTGCGGATCATGGTCATCTTGGGCCCACGTCATAACGCAGACGGGCGGCCCTTGTCTTTCCCGTCTTTCGAAACCGCCGCAAAAGCCCCTGGATCGCCCTCCAATAGCCCCCCAATCGCTTGACAAGGCGCGCAAGTGCGTGCGTTCTCCGGGCCGCATCTGCGAGGAGAGACCGTCATGCACGCTTACCGTTCCCACACCTGCGCGGCGCTGCGCGAGAGCGACGCGGGCACGGCCGTCCGCCTGTCGGGCTGGGTGCACCGGGTGCGCGATCACGGCGGGCTGCTCTTCATCGACCTGCGCGACCATTACGGCATCACGCAGATCGTGGCCGACCCGGACTCGCCCGCCTTCGCCACGGCGGAGCGGCTGCGGTCGGAATGGGTCGTGCGCGTCGACGGCGAGGTGCGCCACCGCCCGGCGGAGACCGTGAACGCCAACCTGCCCACCGGGGCGATCGAGGTGTTCGCAGCCTCCATCGACGTGCTGTCGGAGGCGCAGGAGCTGCCCCTGCCGGTGTTCGGCGAGCTTGAATACCCGGAGGAGACGCGGCTCAAGTACCGCTTCCTGGACCTGCGGCGCGACCGGCTGCACCGCAACATCGTGCTGCGCTCGCAGATCATCGCGTCGATCCGCCGCCGCATGACCGACGCGGGCTTCATGGAGTTCCAGACGCCGATCCTGACGGCGTCGAGCCCGGAGGGGGCCCGCGACTTCCTCGTCCCCTCGCGTCTTCATCCCGGCAAGTTCTACGCCCTGCCGCAGGCGCCGCAGCAGTTCAAGCAGCTGATCATGGTCGCGGGCTTCGACCGCTATTTCCAGATCGCGCCCTGCTTCCGCGACGAGGACGCGCGCGCCGACCGCTCTCCGGGCGAGTTCTACCAGCTCGACATCGAGATGAGCTTCGTGGAGCAGGAGGACGTCTTCCAGGCGGTCGAGCCGATCATGCGCGGCCTGTTCGAGGAGTTCGGCGCGGGCCGCCATGTGCCCGACGCCACCTTCCCGCGCATCCCCTACGCCGAGGCGATGCTGAAGTACGGCTCCGACAAGCCCGACCTGCGCATCCCGCTCGAAATCGTCGACCTGACGGAGGAGTTCACGGACGAGAGCGTGACCTTCAACGCCTTCAAGAACGTGATCGCCAAGGGCGGCGTGGTGCGCGGCATCCCGGCGCCGGGGGCGGCATCGCAGCCGCGCTCCTTCTTCGACAAGCTGAACGACTGGGCGCGCAAGGACATGGGCGCGGCGGGCCTCGGTTATGTCGTGCTGGAGGACGAGGAAGGCGCGCTGGCCGGCAAGGGGCCGATCGCGAAGTTCATCCCCGCGCCCGTGCTCGCCCGCATGGCGCACAAGGCCGGCCTGAAGGGGGGCGATGCGCTGTTCTTCTCCTGCGACCAGGCGGACCGGGCGGCAGCGCTGGCGGGCCAGGCGCGCGTGCGCATCGGGCGGGAGCTTGGCTTGCAGGAGGAAGGCACCTTCCGCTTCTGCTGGGTCGTCGACTTCCCGATGTTCGAGTGGGACGAGGACAACAAGAAGGTCGAGTTCTCGCACAATCCCTTCTCCATGCCGCAAGGGGGCATGGAGGCGCTGCTGACCCAGGACCCGCTGACCATCAAGGCCTATCAGTACGACATCGTCTGCAACGGCATCGAACTATCGTCGGGCGCGATCCGGAACCACCTGCCGGAGATCATGTACAAGGCATTCGAGATCGCGGGCTATGGGCCGGAGGTCGTGGAAGGCAAGTTCGGCGGCATGCTCAATGCCTTCAAGTATGGCGCGCCGCCGCACGGTGGCATCGCGCCTGGCGTCGACCGCATCGTCATGCTGCTGGCAGGTGAGGAGAACATCCGCGAGGTGACGCTCTTCCCCATGAACCAGCGCGCGCAGGACCTGATGATGGACGCGCCCGCCGAAGTGGGCGCGAAACAGTTGCGCGACGTGCATATCCGCGTGGTGAAGCCCGAAGGCAACTGATCGGCACCCGAGGGGGGCTGAAAGGCAAGGCCGCCGGGCAGGGGGTGTCCGGCGGCCTTTCCGTGCCCGCATCCCCGGGGGGGAGGGGACGCGCGCAACCTCAATCGAGGTTGATGTCGTCCTTGTCGGTCAGCGCGCCGGTCGCGGCACCTGCCGCGCCGCCGATGACCGCGCCGCCAAGAACGCTGCCGCCCGTGAGCGCCGCGCCCGCCGCGCCGACGCCCGCGCCGATGCCGCCGCCGGAAAGCGCGCGCTCGCCTTGCGTGTTGCCGCAGGCCGTCAGCGCCAGCGCGCCGGTAACCAGGGTGATCGCTGCAATCGTCCGCATCGGAATGTCCTCCGCTCCTGTTGCGCTGTTGCCATCACAACGGGCTGGGGCGGGGGAAGGTTCCTGCAAGGGTCCGGAAAAGCGAACGGGCCGCCCCTCGGGGGAGGGAGCGGCCCGGCCGTCTGACGCAACGCGGAACGTGCGGTGCGTTTCAGTGAGAGGTCACGAACACCCGCTTGTGCTGCCGCAGGTGTCGCACTTCATGCAGGTGCCGTTGCGCACCAGCGTGAAGTTGCCGCATTCGCCGCAGGGGTCGCCCTCGTAGCCCTTCATGCGGGCCTCGACGATGCGGTCGGTCTGGAGAGAGCCGGAGACGGCCATCGCCAGCGCGCCGTCGGTGGCGCCATAGGCCGCCGCCGCCGCCTCGCCGCCGCCCGCATAGGCGACCGCCTGGGCCGGGGTCTGCGCACCGCCCGAGATCACCGTCAGGTGGCTGCCGCCCTGCGCCGCGCGCAGGAAGCCCGCGCTCGCCACCTTGAAGACCGGAACGGAGGTTACGCCGCCCTCGTCCTCCGGCGCCTTGCCTTCGCCTTCGCCGCCGCCGAGCGCGTCGAAGCGCACCTCCGACGGGTCGACATGGGCGAGGTCGTTGCGCCCGAGGTAGGACACGGCCAGTTCGCGGAACACATAGTCGAGGATCGACGTCGCGTTCTTGATCGTGTCGTTGCCCTGGACGAGGCCCGCCGGTTCGAACCGCGTGAAGGTGAAGGCGTCGACATACTCCTCCAGCGGCACGCCGTACTGCAGGCCGAGCGAGACGGCGATCGCGAAATTGTTCAT
This sequence comes from Futiania mangrovi, assembly GCF_024158125.1. Classification (NCBI taxonomy): domain Bacteria; kingdom Pseudomonadati; phylum Pseudomonadota; class Alphaproteobacteria; order Futianiales; family Futianiaceae; genus Futiania; species Futiania mangrovi. The sequence goes on from NZ_JAMZFT010000001.1 coordinate 939,986, forward strand.
CAGCGACCGGAAGGCCGCGCCCTCCTTGTGCATGTCGACGAAGATCTCGCCGAGCTTGCCGTCCTCGTACTCGCCGGTGCGCAGGTAGACCTTGTGGCCGCCCACGATGGCCTTCTGCGTATAGCCCTTGCGCCGGTGCGGAAGCTTCTGCCGGTCGGAGCGGATGATGCGCTCCACGATCCGCTCGGCAACGGCCTGCGCGCGCTCCTGCATCGGGGCTTCCGCCGCGACCAGGTCCTCCAGGTCGTCCGCCACGTCGTCGTCGTCGAGAAGCTGGGCCGACAGGGGTTGCGAGAGCTTGGAGCCGTCGCGGTAGAGCGCGTTCGCCTTCAGGCCGAGGCGCCAGGACAGCATGTAGGCGTCCTTGCAATCCTCCACCGTCGCCTTGTTCGGCATGTTGATCGTCTTGGAGATCGCACCCGAGATGAAGGGCTGCGAGGCCGCCATCATGTGGATGTGGCTTTCGACCGAGAGATAGCGCTTGCCGATCCGGCCGCAGGGGTTGGCGCAGTCGAAGACGGGCAGGTGCTCGTCCTTCAGGTGCGGCGCACCCTCGAGCGTCATGGTGCCGCAGACGTGCAAATTGGCCTTCTCGATCTCCGCCTTGGTGAAGCCGATGGCCGCCAGCAGGTCGAAGTTGTAGTCGTCGAGCGCCGCCTTCTGGATGCCCAGTACGCGGGTGCAGAACTCCTCGCCCAGCGTCCACTTGTTGAAGACGAAGCGGATGTCGTAGCAGCTCGCCAGCTGCGCCTCGACCGCGTCGATCTGCGCCTGCGCGAAGCCCTTGGCCTTGAGCGTCTCGTGGTTGATCCCCGGTGCGTCGGCCAGCGATCCGTAGCCGACCGCATACTTCTCGATCGCGCGGATCTGGTCGGGGCCGTAGCCCAGCGTCTCCAGCGCCTGCGGCACCGCGCGGTTGATGATCTTGAAGTAGCCGCCGCCCGCGAGCTTCTTGAACTTCACCAGCGCGAAGTCCGGCTCGATGCCCGTCGTGTCGCAGTCCATCACGAGGCCGATGGTGCCCGTTGGCGCAATTACCGAGGCCTGCGCGTTGCGGTAGCCGTTGACCTCCCCAAGCTCCAGCGCGCGGTCCCAGGCGCGGCGCGCGGCGCTCACCAGATCCCTGTCGGGGCAGTTGGCCGCGTCGAGCGGCACGGGCGTCGTGTTCAGGCCCTCGTAGCCTTCCATCGCACCGTGCGCGGCACGGCGGTGGTTGCGGATGACGCGCAGCATGTGCGCGGCATTGCGCTCATAGCCCGGGAAGGCGCCCAGCTCGCCCGCCATCTCCGCGCTCGTCGCGTAGGAGACGCCGGTCATCACCGCGGTGATCGCCCCGCACAGCGCGCGCCCCTCGGCGCTGTCGTAGGACAGGCCCGAGGACATCAGCAGGCCGCCGATGTTGGCGAAGCCCAGGCCCAGCGTGCGGAACTCGTAGGACAGTTGTGCGATCTTCTTCGACGGGAACTGCGCCATCAGCACCGAGATCTCGAGCGTGACGGTCCACAGGCGTACCGCGTGCTCGAACCCCTCGATGTCGAAGCGGCCGTCTTCCTGGCGGAACTGCATGAGGTTCAGCGAGGCGAGATTGCACGCCGTGTCGTCGAGGAACATGTACTCCGAGCACGGGTTCGACGCGCGGATGTCGCCATCGGCCGGGCAGGTGTGCCAGTCGTTGATCGTCGTGTGGTACTGGATGCCGGGGTCGGCGGACGCCCAGGCGGCGTGGCCGATCTGCTCCCACAGCTCGCGGGCGCGGACGCGGGCGGCGATCTTGCCGTCGGTGCGGCGGGTCAGCTCCCACATGCCGTCTTCCTCGACCGCGCGCAGGAAGGCGTCGGTCACGCGGACGGAGTTGTTGGAGTTCTGGCCGGCGACCGTGACATAGGCCTCCGAATCCCAGTCGGTGTCATAGACGTCGAAGTCGATCTCCGAATAACCCTGGCGGGCGAAGTCGATGACGCGCTTGACATAATTCTCCGGGATCATAGCGGCGCGGGCGGCCTTGATCTCCCGCTTCAGGGCGGGGTTCTTGCGCGGATCGTAGCAATCCTCGGCGTCTGCCTCGCAATTGATGCAGGCGCGCATGATCGCGTTCAGGTGCTTGTTGCAGAGCTTGGAGCCCGCGACGAGCGCGGCGACCTTCTGCTCCTCCTTAACCTTCCAGCCGATGTACTTCTCGATATCCGGATGGTCGACGTCGACCACGACCATCTTGGCCGCGCGGCGCGTCGTGCCGCCCGACTTGATCGCGCCCGCCGCCCGGTCGCCGATCTTGAGGAAGGACATGAGACCCGACGACTTGCCGCCGCCCGACAGGGGCTCGTTCTCCGAGCGCAGGCGGGAGAAGTTCGTGCCCGTGCCCGAGCCGTACTTGAAGAGCCGCGCCTCGCGCACCCACAGGTCCATGATGCCGCCGTCGCCGACGAGATCGTCGTCGATGCCCTGAATGAAGCAGGCGTGCGGCTGCGGATGCTCATAGGCCGACTTCGACTTGGTCAGCTTGCCGCTCTGGAAGTCGACGTAATAGTGACCTTGGCCCGGACCGTCGATGCCATAGGCCCAATGCAGGCCCGTGTTGAACCACTGCGGGCTGTTCGGTGCGGCCTTCTGCGTGGCCAGCATGTACCGCATCTCGTCGTAGTAGGCCTGGGCGTCAGCTTCGGAATCGAAATAGCCGCCCTTCCAGCCCCAATAGGTCCAGGCACCGGCCAGCCGGTCGAACACCTGGCGGGAATCGGTCTCTCCGCCGAAACGCTCTTCCTCGGGAAGTTTCGCCAGCGCCGCATCGTCAGGAACCTTGCGCCACAGCCAGGAGGGGACGTCGTTCTCCTCCACCGCCTTCAGCGCCGCGGGTACGCCCGCCTTGCGGAAGTATTTCTGCGCGATGATGTCGCCTGCCACCTGGCTCCACGCCTGCGGCACCTCGATCCCGTCGAGCTTGAACACCACGGAGCCGTCCGGATTGCGGATCTCGCTCGACGTGGTGCGGAACGCGATCGCCGCGTAGGGCGATTGACCTTCAGACGTGTAACGGCGTTCGATGCGCATGCTGTCCCCCGAAACTTGGCGTCTGGACGCACGTCCCCCGTGCTTCGGAAATCCCACTTTTTCCGATGCGGCAGACAGCTACGCCCGATTGTTTGAACGCGTGCCGGGACCGAAGCCGCCGGCGACCCCCAGAGAATGCGCAAGCCCGGCGGCAGGCGCAATAGATTTTGTGGGCTTGACACCCCTAAACACCACATGTCGGCGCAAAGGGTGAATCATGTGGATAAGATTCGGAACGCCGCGCCGCTTCTGGGAGAGGGGCTGGGGGTAGTGCGGGAAGGCTTGCTTAACCCTTTCGATCTAGCGTCGTTTTCCGGCGTTCGAAGAGGGAGCCGGGCGAACCGGAACCGATGAAATGTCGCAGGCCCCGCTTGCAGGAAGAAACCTGAGCGTCCTGGTTGTCGAAGATCAGGAGATGATGCGGCGTCTCCTTTCGGACATGCTGCTTCTGCTGGGGGTGGAGGACGTGCACGAGGCGGCAGACGGGCGCGAGGCGCTCGACATTGTCGCCGCACGCCCGTTCGACGCGATCGTGACGGATCTGACGATGGCCCCGGTCGACGGGCTGGCCTTCCTGCGAACCCTGCGCCACGCCCGTTTCGGGGAGCGTGCCGTCTGTCCCGTCGTGATGGTCACGGGACACGCAAGTCCCAGGTCGGTGATGGCGGCGCGCGCTCTCGGCTGCGCGCAGTTCCTCGCCAAGCCGGTCACGCGGGAGGATCTTGGCAAGCGCCTGCGCCGCGCCATCGACGCGCCCGTCCGCTTCGTCCTGGAAGGCGAGATGTACCGCCCCGTGCTTCCCGCCGAGCAGACCGACGACGGCGGCGTGTGGATGGTGGGCTGATCGGCGCGGTGCCGCGGCGGGTTGTGTTTGCCGGCTCGCGCACTGGCTGCTACATAGACCGCGGGCGGCCGCCTGGGGCCGAAGCATCCGACGCGGGCATGACATGAAGCTTCTGAAGCAGATCTTCACCTGGTGGAACGGTCAGACCATCGGCACGGCGCTCTATACGTGGCGGAAGGGCGTGCGCGTGGGCGAGGATGGCGCGGGCAACGTCTATTACCGCAGCCGGGAGGGTGACCGGCGCTGGGTCATCTACAATGGCGAGGCGGAAGCCTCGCGCGTGCCGCCGGACTGGCACGCCTGGCTGCACCACACGGTGAAGGAGCCGCCGACCGTGGCGCCGCTTCCCGCAAAGGCCTGGGAGAAGCCGCACGTGCCGAACCCGACGGGCACGGAGGGTGCCTACTTCCCGCCCGGTTCGCTGGCGCGTGGCGGCAATCTCGCCCGGCCTGCACCCGATTACGAAGCCTGGCAGCCCGAGTAAGCGGCGGAGATCGGCCGAAGCCCCGGAGGTAAAGACGCGGCATGCGCGAGAAACTGCTCGAGACGCTGATCGGCGCGCTTGTTCTCGTCGTGGCGGGCGGCTTCTTCATTTATGCCTATTCACGGGCCGATACCGAGGTTTCCGGCGGCTATGCGCTGGTGGCGAACTTCGACCGGGCCGACGGGCTGACGCGCGGCACTGACGTGCGCCTGTCGGGAATCAAGATCGGCCAGGTGATCGATCAGGCTCTCGACCGTCAGACCTATTTTGCGAAGGTGACAGTGTCGATCGACCCGACGGTCGAAATCCCGGCCGATTCCTCGATCCGCGTGGCGAGCGAGGGGCTGCTGGGCGGTGCCTATCTGTCGATCGAGCCGGGTGCATCCGACGACATGATGAAGGCGGGCGACGAATTCCTGCACACGCAGGGCGCGGTGGACCTCGTCGGCCTTCTCGGGCAGGCGGTGTTCAGCGCCGGTGGCGGCAAGCAGGAGGACGGACAATGAGCGGTGCAATGGCGTGGTCGGCAGAGGATTATGCGGCGAACGCCCGCTTCGTTTCCGATCTCGCGGCACCGCTGGTGGACCTGCTCGACCCGAAGGCGGAGGAGCGTATCCTCGACATCGGGTGCGGCGATGGCGTTCTGACCCAGAAGATCGTGGCGCGCGGGGCCGAGGTGCTGGGCCTCGACGCAAGCCCCGACATGGTCTCGGCCACCCGTGCGCTGGGCATCCCTGCCGAGATCGGCAACGCGATGAAGCTGACCTTCGAGGGAGAGTTCGACGCGGTCTTCAGCAATGCCGCGCTGCACTGGATGCCGGATGCGCGCGCCGTGGTGCGGGGCGTGCACCGCGCGCTGAAGCCCGGCGGGCGCTTCGTGGGGGAGTTCGGCGGGAAGGGCAATGTCGCGGCGATCGAGACGGCGATCCGCGCGATCCTGAAGGTGCGCGGCCTGGACAAGGGCATCCCGAATCCCTGGTATTTTCCCACGCCGGAGGAGTATGGCGAGCTTCTTGCCGAGGAAGGTTTCACCGTGCGGGAGATCGCGCTGGTCCCGCGGCCGACACCGGTGGTGGCAGGCATGGCGCGCTGGCTCGACACCCTGGCGGCGCCGCTGTTGAGCGGGCTCGACGCGGAACAAAGGGCAGCGGTGCGCGACGAGGCGGTGGAGCTTCTGGCCCCGGCCTTGCGGGACAGCAAGGGTCAGTGGCGTGCGGACTATGTGCGGCTGAGGTTCCATGCGGCACGCGGGTAAGCGGCGCCGGTTCGGTCTGCTGGCGGCCGGCGTGCTGATGCTCGCCGCGGGCGGGGCAGGGGCGGCGGAGGCGACGTCGGCCACGCTGCGGGCCCTCGACAAGGTCACGACGCGCATTACCGACATCGACCTGAAGGTGGGCGAGACCGCCACCTTCGGCGCGCTGACGATCCGGCTGGAGCGGTGCGTCGTCGCGGAGGGCGAGGGCGCCAAGGCACGCCTCGCCATCGACTACCGGACCGCACAGGGCGAGACGAAGCGGGTTTTCGACGGCTGGATGTTCAGCGAGATGCCGGCCCTCAACCCGCTCGAGCACCCGACCTACGACGTCTGGGTCGCAAGCTGCAGCACGTCCTGAGGGGACGTGTCCGCGGGCAGCGCGCGGAAGTCGGCATCGACTGCATCGATCGCTTCGGCCAGAAGCTCCCGGTAGCGCAGGCGCGGGATTTCGACGACGCCGAACTGGGCGAGATGGCGCGTCTGGAACTGGGTATCGAGCAGCCGGTAGCCGCCGTAACGCAGGCGCGCAACAAGATAGACCAGGGCGATCTTGCTGGCATCGCGGGCGCGGCTGACCATGCTCTCGCCGAAGAAGGCGCCGCCCAGCGACACGCCGTAGAGGCCGCCGACAAGGTGGCCACGGTCCCAGCACTCCACGCTATGGGCGACCCCCATCACGAACAGTTCGCGGTAGAGCGCGTCTATGCGCGGATTGATCCAGGTCTCGGGCCGGTCCGGTGCGCTTTCGGCGCAGAGTTCCAGGATGCCCCCGAAGTCGCGGTCGACCGTCACGGTGTAGGGGGCCTGGCGAATCGTCCTCGCAAGCCGCCTCGGCACGTGCACGCCATCCAGAGGCAAGATCCCGCGTTCCTCCGGGTCGACCCAGTAAAGCGTGGGATCGTTCCGCGACTGTCCCATGGGAAAGATGCCGAGCGCGTAGGCCCGCAGCAGAAGCTCAGGCGTGAGGGTGCGGTCGCTCACCCCTTGGTGTCCGTCTCCGGCGCTTTCGGCTCGTCGGAAAGATGGCGCTCCAGCCACTTGATGTCGTAGTCGCCGTTCATGAAGTCCGGGTTCTCGATCAGGTCCTGAAACAGGGGAATGGTGGTGCTGACACCGCCGATCACGAACTCCCCCAGCGCCCGCCGCAGCCGCATCAGGCACTCGTTGCGGGTGTTGCCGTGCACGATCAGCTTGCCGATCAGGCTGTCGTAATAAGGCGGGATGCGATAGCCGGAGTAGATGGCCGAGTCGAGCCGCACGCCCAGTCCGCCCGGTGCGTGGAAGTCGGTAATGGTGCCGGGCGAGGGCCGGAAGGTCCGCGGGTCCTCCGCGTTGATCCGACATTCGATCGCATGTCCGGAGAAGCTCACGTCCTCCTGCCTGAACGAGAGCGGCAGCCCGGCGGCAATGCGGATCTGCTCGCGCACGAGGTCGATGCGGGTGATCGCCTCGGTCACCGGGTGCTCGACCTGGAGGCGGGTGTTCATCTCGATGAAGTAGAATTCCCCATCCTCGTACAGGAACTCTACGGTGCCGACGCCGAGATAGCCGAGCTTGCGGATCGCGTCCGCGACGATGCCGCCGATGCGCGCGCGGTCCGTTTCGTTCAGCGCGGGCGAGGGCGCTTCCTCCAGCACCTTCTGGTGGCGGCGCTGCAGGGAGCAGTCGCGCTCCCCCAGGTGGACGGAGTTTCCGAAGCCATCGGCGATCACCTGGATCTCGATGTGGCGCGGATTGGCGAGATATTTCTCGATATAGACGGCGTCGTCGCCGAACGCGGCCTTCGCCTCGGCACGCGCGGTGCGGATGACGGACTTCAGTTCCGCCTCGTCGCGGGCGACCTTCATGCCGCGCCCGCCGCCGCCGGCAGCAGCCTTGACGATCACGGGATAACCGATGACGCGGGACGCCTCGACCGCCTGCTCTTCCGTCGTCACCGGCCCGTCGGAGCCCGGGACGACGGGGATGCCGAGGTCGCGGGCTGCCTGTTTCGCGGCGATCTTGTCGCCCATGAGGCGGATGTGCTCCGCCCGCGGCCCGATGAAGGTGAGCCCGTGCGCGGTCACGATGTCGGCGAAGCGCGCGTTCTCCGACAGGAAGCCGTAGCCGGGATGAATGGCTTCCGCGCCCGTCACGTCGCATGCCGCGAGGATGCTCGGGATGTTCAGATAGCTCTCGGCGGCCGAGGGCGGCCCGATACATACGCTCTCGTCGGCGAGGCGGACGTGCATGGCGTCCGCGTCGGCCGTGGAATGCACGGCGACCGTGCGGATACCCATCTCCTTGCAGGCGCGATGGATCCGCAGGGCGATCTCGCCACGATTTGCGATCAGAACCTTCTCGAACATGCCGTGTCCGCGCGCCCCCGCCTATTCGAGGACGAGCAGAGGCTCGCCGTACTCGACGGGTTCACCGTCGGCGACGAGGATCTGCTTCACGCGACCGCCGCGCGGTGCGGCGATCGGGTTCATGACCTTCATCGCCTCGACGATGAAGAGGGTCTGGCCTTCCTGCACCTGGTCGCCGACCTGGACGAAGGCCGCTGCACCGGGCTCCGGCGCGACATAGACAGTGCCCACCATCGGAGAGATCACCGTCTTTGCGGGATCGTGCACCGCCGCGGGGGCCACCGCCTCCGCCGCCGGGGCGGGCGCAGCAAGCGGGGCCGGCGCCGCCATCGCGACCGTACCGCCGGCGCGGGAGACGCGCACGCGGGTTCCGTCCTGCTCCACCTCGATCTCGGTCAGCTTCGTCTCGTCGAGGAGGGCGGCAAGCTGCCGGATGAGATCCTGGTCGATGGTGCCCTTCGCCATGTCGGTCCTTCTGATTCTGCTCAGGATGAGCCGCGGTCGAGATGAGCGGCCAGCGCCTGCAGCGCAAGCCGGTAGCCAAGCGGGCCGAGGCCCATGATGACGCCCAGCGCGACCGGGCTGACATGCGATACGTGCCGGAAGCTCTCCCGCGCGGCGGTGTTGGACAGATGCACCTCTATCACGGGCTTGCCGCAGGCGCGGATCGCGTCGTGGATCGCAATCGAGGTATGCGTGTAGGCGCCGGCATTGAGGACGATCCCGTCGAAGGCGTCCAGCGCCTCCTGGATCCAGCCGACGATCTCCCCCTCGGCGTTGGATTGCCGGCAGGTCACCTCGATGTCCAGCGTACGCGCCGCCGCCGCCAGGTCCGTGTCGATCCCGGCGAGCGTCTGCGACCCGTAGATGCCCGGCTCACGCCTACCGAGCATGTTCAGGTTCGGACCGTGGATGACGAGGATGCGGTGGGTCATGAAGACTCAGGTGCAAGATGCCAATGCGCCCCTATATATCGGTTCACCGGCTGCGCGCCAAACCACAATCGGCCTGCAGCCCTTGACATGCGGCCCGGATCGTCGTCTGCACGGCAAAAGCCTGCGCCGGACGCGGCACCGGGGATCGGAGACGGAAGAATGCAAGTCACGCTGAACGGCGAATCAAAGACCCTCGACACTCCCGTGACGGTTTCCGAACTGTTGCGGCAGTTCGCGCTGGACCCGGCCAAGGTCGCGGTGGAGCGGAATCTGGAGATCGTGCCGCGCTCGACCTATGACACGGTGCGCCTGGCTGACGGCGACCGGCTGGAGATCGTGCACTTCATCGGCGGAGGCGACCATGCGGAGACGGGCGCCGAGGACACCTGGACCGTCGCGGGACGCACCTTCCGCTCCCGCCTGATCATCGGGACGGGCAAGTACAAGGATTACGCGACGAATGCCCGCGCGCTGGAGGCGTCGGGGGCGGAAATCGTCACCGTGGCCGTGCGCCGGGTGAACCTTTCCGACCCGTCCCAGCCTATGCTCGCGGACTTCATCGATCCGAAGAAGGTGACGTACCTGCCCAACACGGCGGGTTGCTTCACGGGCGAGGACGCGGTGCGCACGCTGCGGCTCGCACGCGAGGCCGGGGGCTGGAACCTGGTGAAGCTCGAGGTGCTGTCCGACCCCAAGCATCTCTACCCGGACATGGAAGAGACCCTGCGGGCGGCGAAGCTGCTTCTGAAGGAGGGGTTCGAGGTGATGGTCTACTGCTCCGACGACCCGGTCTATGCGAAGAAGCTGGAGGATGCGGGCTGCTGCGCGATCATGCCGCTTGGTGCGCCCATCGGCTCGGGCCTCGGTATCCAGAACAAGGTCAACATCCGCCTCATCATCGAGCAGGCGCAGGTGCCGGTGCTGGTCGACGCGGGCGTCGGCACGGCTTCGGATGCCGCCGTGGCGATGGAGCTTGGCTGCGACGCGGTTCTGATGAACACGGCCATCGCCGAGGCGAAGGACCCGATCCGCATGGCGCGTGCCATGAAGCACGCGGTGATCGCGGGGCGGGAGGCCTATCTCGCAGGCCGCATGCCGAAGAAACGCTACGCAGACCCGTCCTCGCCGCTTGCCGGCCTCATTTGAGGCCGGCTTACAGGGCAGGTTTCGGGCCTCGTCCGAGGCCGGGTGTCAGCACGTGGTGCAGCCGGTACGGGCGGTTTCCACGGCCTTCCTGAGCGTGTCGAGGCCAAGCGCGCCAGGCATCAGCGCATCGCCGATGATGAACGTGGGCGTGCCGTCTATCGCCAGCCGCTGGGCCAGCGCCATGTTCGCCGCGATCGTTTCCCGCACGACGGGCGCACCCATGTCCTCGCGCAGTTTCGACATGTCCATCCCGAGGCCGCGGGCGATCTCGTAGACGGCATCCTCGGTCAAATCGCCTTCGTGTTCCAGGAGGGCGTCGTGGAACTCGGCATAGAGGCCCTGCTCGCGCGAGGCGATCGCCGCCTGGGTCGCGATCACCGAATTGGGCCCCAGGATCGGGAATTCCTTCAGCACGACGCGCACGTTCGGGTCGCTTTCGATCAGCGCCTTCACGGTCGGATGCGCCTGCTTGCAATAGCCGCAGCGGTAGTCGAAGAACTCCACCACCGTCACGTCGCCGTCCGGGTTGCCGAGCACGAGCGAGCGGCCGTCGTCGACCAGTTCATCCCGGCTGCTGGCCAGCATGTCCCGCGTCCGGGCTTCGCGCTGCGCCTGCTGGCGTGCTTCGAGGTTCTGGAACACGCGGACCATGAGCTCGGGGTTTTCGAGAAGGTAACGCTCGATGATCGTCTCGACTGCCTGCGTCTCGGCGGCCGAGAGAGGGGCGACGGCTTCTCCCGCCTGCACAGGGCGCACTGCAAGCGTCGCGGCGAACAGTGCCAGCGCGCACAGGGCGATGCGAAGGATGGGGGCGAGGCGGAAACTCTGGGACATTGGACGCATTCCTCGGTTCAACGGTTTCGGCCGGCCGGATCCTCCGGCGCGACCATGGACTCGATATCGGCTGCGCGCAGCCATGCGGGCGAACCGTTGGGCAGCCCGCGCATGGCGCGCGCCGCCTGCATTTTCGCTTCGGCGATCTTGTTCTCGCGCACCAGCCGCTCCGCGGTGGCAAGCTGGGCGCGCGCGGTGTCGCCGATCCGGTCGTAGCCATTGGCGAGCGTGCGCCAGGCGGGCGTGTAATCGGGGTTGACGCGCAAGGCGGCTTCCAGCACTTGCAACCCCTCCTGGACCTGCGGGCGATCCTCGGTGCGGATCAGGGCCTGGCCGAGGGCGATGCGGATCAGCTGGGCGTCCGGCGCGCGTTCGGCTGCGGCGCGGTAAGCCTCGACGGCGTCCTGTACCTTGCCCCGCTCCAGCAGCATCTGGCCCTTCAGTTCGTGGAAATAGGGATCGGCGGGCGCCTGCGCGATCAGGCTGCCGATCTCGCGGTCCGCGGCGTCATAGTCAGCCGTGCGGTGATAGGCGACGGCGCGGGCATAGCGGGCCGGGATCGAATTGTCGCCCTGCGGATAGCGGTTCAACGCCACCTGGGGCGATTCGAGGAAACCGGTGATCTTTGCCCGCATCCTGTCATGGCGCAGTTGCAGGGCGGCCGCCGCGGAGGGCAAGGCGGGGGTGGCGCGCGTGCGCATCTCTTCGGCGCGGCGTTCGAGCAGCGCGATCCGCTCCCGCGAGAGAGGGTGGGTGAGCGCGTAGGAGTTCTCCAGCGTGCGGCCCAGCACGTTCTGGTCGGCCAGCGTCTGCAGCAGCGCGATCAGCCCGTCGAGCGGCACGTTCGCCGCCTCGAGGTAATTCGCTGCAGCCTGGTCGGCGGATGCCTCCTGCGTGCGGGAATATCGCAGGAACTGGCCGACGCCGAACTGCTGGCCGGCGCTCATGATGCCGGCAGCGGCCGGTCCCGCACCTGCGGCAGCCGCAGCCGCGCCAAGGATCGCCGTCAGGATCATCGGCACCGTCGCCTGTGCCGCGGCACTGCGGATGCGCGAGACATGGCCCGCGGTGATGTGCCCGGTCTCATGTGCGATCACGCCGATGACCTGGTCAGGCGTGTCCGCGGCGCGCAGCAAACCTGTGTGGATGTAGACGGTCTGTCCGCCCATCACGAAGGCGTTGATGCTGTTGTCGCCCAGAAGCACGACCTCTGCACCCGTGCCGGAGAGTCCGGCTGCCGCAAAGATCGGATCGGCATAGTCGGCGACGAGCGCCTCGATCTCGGCGTCGCGGATAACCGTCTGCGCCTGCGCGGGCAGGGCGGCGACGATGCCTGCGAACATTGCCGCGACGCCAAGCACGCGGAAGGCCGGGCGAGAGAGGAGGTGCGTCAGTGCCATGGTCCAGAAGTCCATCGCGAGAACGGCAGAAATATGGACTTTCCGGGAAACGGCAAGGGCAGGGCGCCCGCAAGGGCGGCGCCAGGGTCCGGCAGACCCCGGCGCCATGTCTGCTGAGGCGGGGCCCTCAGGTGTCCTGCCGCAGGAAGCGCGTCCGCCACCAGCCGCGCCGGGCGGGCTTCGGTGCCTCCTGCTGCTCGGTGCCTTCGGACGCACCGGCCATGGCCGAAACGTCCTCCGGCTCGACCTCGGGCTCGTGCTCGGTCGCGATGCCGGCCTGTCCGTCCGGTCCGGCCGCCGTCTCCGCAGCCACGGCTGGTTCGCTCGCGGTTGCGGTCACGGTGTCCGCTTCGGCTGCGGGGGCCCCCGACGGCTCGGCCGTCTTGCGTTTGCGGGTGCGCGGCCTGGCCGGTTTGGCTGGCGCCTCGGCATCGCTGGCGGTGGCTGCTTCTGCGGCTGCAGGTGCAGCCTCCTCGCCTTCCGCAGCAGCCTTGCGCGGCTTGCGGGTACGGCGCGCCTTCGGCTTCGGTGTCTCCTCCGCCGTTTCGGCAGGGGGTCGCGTGGCCACCGGGGTTTCCGCAGATGCCTCAGCCGCAGGCTCAGCCTCTGCCTGCGGGGCAGCTTCCAGGTCGGATCCGAGGCCGACGTCGACAGCCTCGCCCAGCGTCTCGCGGCTTTCCACGATTACTTCGGGTGCGGCGGCCGCCTTCGCGGGCGCGCTCTCTCCGGCCGGGACCTCGGTGGCGGCCTCGTCGGCCCCGCCCTCGGTCTTCCGGCGGCGGCGTCCGCCCCGGCGCCCGCGGCGGCGCTTGCGCGGCTTCTCCTCGCCGGATGCAGCCTCCTCGTCCGCTCGCTCCTCGCCGTCGTCGTCGTCCTCCGCACTCTCGTCGGCGCCATCCTCGGCACCCACTCCGGACTCGCCATCGGTGGCAGCGGTGTCTGCAGCAGCCTCGCCGCCCTTCGGCTTGCGGCGGCGGCGGCGGCGGCGCTTCTTGCGGCCCTCGTCGTCCCCGCCGTCGGCGCGCACGGCGTCCTCCTCCTGCTCCTCGTCCTCGTCGGGGATGCCGGCTTCCTCGGACGAGGTCTCAAGCATTTCCGGCACCGCAAGGTCGATCGCCTTGCCGTCGGCCTTGAGGCGCGTGCGCTCAAGCTCGTAATGGGGAACGGTCAGCTCCTCCACGCCCTCGACCAGTAGCGCCAGTTCGTAGCGCTGCTCGATCTCGTTCACCCATTCGCGCTTGCGGTTGAGGATGAAGTTCGCCACCTCGACCGGCGCGCGGAGCAGAAGTTCCGCGGCCTGGCCCTGGACGCCTTCTTCCTCGGCGCGCCGCAGGATGTGCAGCGCGATGGAGTCGACGGAGCGGATATGTCCCGTTCCGTGGCAATGCGGGCAGGGCGAGGAACTCGTCTCGATCACGCTCGGCCGCAGGCGCTGCCGCGACATCTCCAGCAGGCCGAAGCTGGAGATCCGGCCGACCTGGATGCGCGCGCGGTCGTTCTTCAGGCATTCCTTCAGCTTGCGCTCGACCGCGCGGTTGTTCTTCGACTCCTCCATGTCGATGAAGTCGATCACGATGAGGCCCGCAAGGTCGCGCAGGCGCAGCTGCCGCGCCACTTCCTCGGCCGCCTCGAGATTGGTCTTGAGCGCGGTATCCTCGATCGAATGTTCGCGCGTCGACTTGCCGGAGTTGACGTCGATGGCGACCAGCGCCTCGGTCGCGTTGATCACGAGGTAGCCGCCGGAGCGGAGCTGGACCTGCGGGACCATCAGGCTGTCGAGCTGACTCTCGACCCGGTAGCGGGTGAGCAGCGGCACGCGGTCCTTGTACTGCTTGACGTTCTTCGCGTGGCTGGGTGTCAGCATCTTCATGAAGTCCTTGGCCTCGCGATAGCCGTCATCGCCCTGGACCAGAACCTCGCCGATGTCCTTGGAGTAGAGGTCGCGGATCGCCCGCTTGATCAGGCTGCCTTCCTCGTGCACCAGCGCGGGCGCGGTGGATTGCAGCGTGTCGGTGCGGATCGTGTCCCACAGCCGCAGAAGATATTCGTAGTCGCGCTTGATCTCCGCCTTGGTGCGGTTCGCACCCGCCGTGCGGATGATGAGGCCCATGCCCTCGGGGATCTCCAGTTCCTCCGCGATCGCCTTCAGGCGCTTGCGGTCGGGCGCATTGGTGATCTTGCGGCTGATGCCGCCGCCCTTGCCGGTGTTCGGCATCAGCACGCAATAGCGCCCGGCGAGCGAGATGTAGGTGGTGAGAGCGGCACCCTTGTTGCCACGCTCCTCCTTCACGACCTGGACAAGCAGGATCTGCCGGCGGCGGATCACTTCCTGGATCTTGTAGGGGCGCTGGCGCGGACGCTTGCGCGTCGTCTCCTCGAACGCATCCTCGGCGCCCACGGTCTCGACGCCCTCATCGTCCTCGTCGCCGCCGCCATGGCCGTTGCCGTTGCCTTGACGGCGGCTGGCAGCCTCCTCCTCCTCGGCATCCTCGCGCCGTTCGGCATCGATGAGCGCGCGGCGGTCCGCCACGGGGATCTGGTAATAATCCGGATGGATCTCGTTGAAGGCGAGGAAGCCGTGCCGGTTCCCGCCATACTCGATGAACGCCGCCTGAAGCGACGGTTCAACCCGCGTTACCTTCGCGAGATAGATGTTTCCGGAGATCTGCTTCTTGAATGCGGTTTCGAAATCGAATTCTTCAACCCGGTTGCCATCCACCACGACCACCCGGGTCTCTTCCCGGTGGCTGGCGTCGATCAGCATGCGTCGTGCCATTGTTGTTGTCTTTCCATGAGTGGCGCCCGGTCCGCGCGCAAAGGCTTGCGCGAGCGACAACGGGCGAGCGGTCCGTCACGCACGCGACGGTCCGGCCGGCGCCCGGCCGGTCCCACGTCGTAGCAGTCATGACAGACCCGTGTTTCATACCTTGTCTCGGTTGCCGCATCGCCCGGATACCGGGATCTTGCGGCGGTCATTCGTTCCAGTCGCCGTGAACCGGCGGCCCTGGCGGCATCCCGGGGCGCGAGCCAGTGACAGAAACCGGCGCTGCAGACGACGCAACGCTCGGAACGCATGAGCACCTGACCCGGCCGTGACCGTCAAAGGAAGCCATGCAGTCTGCCACCAATGAGCCCCATTGGAAGCCGCGGCACTATAGCGAGTGCAATGCCGCCGTCACAACGATCTTCTGCACTGTTGCAGCAACAGGGTGAAAAAATCGTGATTATCCGGGCGGCAGACGGTTGCCTGCATTGCCGAATGTCGGCACGTTCCGATGTCGGTTCAAGGGGTTGCGAATCAGGTGATGCTTCTTCGCAGGTGGCTCGTGCGCGCGGTTTTCGCGCTGGCAATGATGGCCGCGGCCGTTCCGGCGGCGGTTTCGCAGGCCGCGATCCCCGTGCCTCAGCCCAAGCCCGCGAGCGAGGGGCCGGCAGTCCCCAGGGCAAAGCCGGTCACGGGTGGCGAGGCAGCCAGCATCGCGGTCCAGGACGCCCGCCTCGGCGTTAGCGGGGGACGCACGCGCTTCGTTCTCGACCTCAGCGGGCCGGTGCCATACCGGGTTTTCCAGCTCGCCGACCCCTACCGCGTCGTCATCGACATGCCGGAGATCGTCTTTCTGCTCCAGACCGGGGCCGGGGAGCAGACGGGCGGCCTCCTGAAGCGGTTTCGCTACGGTCTCTTCCGGCCGGGGAATTCGCGTGTCGTGCTCGACCTCGACGGTCCGGCCGAGGTCGCCTCGGCCTTCGCCCTGCCGCCGAAGGAAGGCAATGGACACCGGCTTGTGCTCGACCTGAAGCCGACCGACCGGGAAACCTTCATGAAGGCCGCGGGCTGGCCCAGCGATCCACCCTTCGCAACGCCGGGCCAGGACGTGCCGCTGGGCATGGAACCGATCCGCCGGCTGGTTGTCCTCGATGCCGGACACGGCGGCGTCGACCCGGGGGCGGTCTCTCCGCGCGTCGGTTACGAGAAGCACATCGTGCTCGACTTCGCCCGTGCGCTGCGCACGGCGCTGGCGCGCCGCGATGTCGAGGTCGTGATGACCCGCGACGAGGACGTGTTCATACCGCTGGCCGACCGGGTGCGGATCGCGCGGGAAGCGCGCGCGAGCCTGATGCTCTCGATCCATGCCGACGTGATCGAGGATCCCGACATTCGCGGCGCCTCCGTCTACACCATCTCCGAGCAGGCTTCGGACGCAGAGGCTGCCGCTCTCGCCAGTTCGGAGAACCGCTCCGACGTGATTGCGGGCGTGGATCTGCGGGAGGAGGGCGACGAGGTCGCGAGCATCCTGATCGATCTCGCCCGCCGCGAGACGAAGAATGCCTCGGTCGATTTCGCGCGCCACCTCGTCCCCGCGCTGGAGCCGGTCACGCCGCTGCTCAGCAAGCCGCACCGGGAGGCAGGATTCCGGGTGCTGAAGGCCCCCGACGTGCCGTCGGTTCTCATCGAACTCGGGTTTCTTTCGAACCACCAGGATGCGGAGCAGCTCGTCCAGGAGGCGTGGATGACGGACACCGCCGAGGTGATGGCCGACGCCGTCAGCGTCTGGCTCGAGACGCGGCCGCAGTAGCACGCGCGCATTGCCTGCGTGGCCCGGGTGCCACAAAATGACCGCAGATTGCGTGCGATATCAGCCTCTGGGGCGCCTCGGCGATTGGCAGCGGTGGCGTGCTCGGCTATGGCTTGCCGGGGCCGCGACGGCGGGCAGGCTTGGGTGGAGACGGTGATGAGTGATGCTGGCGACAATGCCCTGATCCCCGAACCGCGCGAGGATCGCGGTCCGGCAGCCGGGGCCGCGCCGGACCGCGCCGCCCGAAAGGCTGCCAGGACAGCGGCCCGCAAGGAGAAGCGCCCCCGCAAGGCGAAGCGCCGCGGCGGCGGACTCCTGGGGTTTCTCGGATGGGCGTTCGGGCTCGCCTGCCTCATGGTGCTGGGTGGCGCGATCATCGGGCTCTTCATGGTCTGGCACTATGAGGAGGACCTGCCCGATTACGCACAGCTTGCAGAGTACGAGCCGGCGGTGATGACTCGCGTCTACGCGGGCGACGGTGCGCTGATCGGCGAGTTTGCGCGCGAACGGCGGCTCTACACGCCCATCGACGCGATACCGCGCCCACTGATCCATGCCTTCCTCAGCGCCGAGGACAAGAATTTCTACGAGCATCCGGGCGTCGACTTCGTCGGCATCGCGCGCGCGGCGTTGCAAAACGTGGAGAACGCACTCGAAGGCCAGCGGATGCAGGGCGCATCCACGATCACGCAGCAGGTCATCAAGAACTTCCTGCTGTCGAGCGAGCGCAAGCTGGAGCGCAAGATCAAGGAGGCGCTGCTGGCCCTGCGGTTCGAGCGGGCGTTCACCAAGGACCGCATCCTCGAGCTTTACCTGAACGAGATCTATCTCGGCGCCGGGGCCTATGGCGTGACGGCGGCGGCGCTGACCTACTTCGACAAGCCGCTGGACGAACTGACGCTCGAGGAGATCGCGTTCCTCGCCGCGCTGCCCAAGGCGCCTTCCGACTACCACCCGGTACGTAACCGCGACCGCTCCGTCGCCCGGAGGAACTGGGTGATCGAGCGGATGCTCGAGAACGGTTACGTGACGGCAGACGCCGCACGCGCCGCCCGGGCGCGTCCGCTCGAGGTGACGCTCGGACTTGGCCGAGACAGCCTGGAAGCGACCTATTTCGTCGAGGAGATCCGACGCCAGCTGGCGGACCGGTTCGGCAGCGAGACCCTGTATGGCGGCGGCCTCGCCGTGCGCTCCACGTTCGATGCCCGCGTGCAGGACGTGGTCGGGGCCGCGCTGCGCAAGGGGCTGATCGACTATGACGAGGCCGCCGGCTGGCGCGGTCCGCTGGCAAATGTCGGAACCGCCTCCGATGCGCGGGCGGCCCTGGAGGCAGCGGAACTCAGGGTTCCCGCGGACCTCAAGTCTTGGCGCCTGGCGGTCGTGCGGGAGACGGCGCGCGATGCCGCACGCATCGCGGTGATCGGGCGCGATGGCGTGAGCGACGGCCGGATTTCCCTGGAGACCACCGGCTGGGCGAACCCGGTGGATGCGGAGGGCAACCGCGGGCCGGCGCCCAGGTCCATGGCGGATGTGCTGAGCGCGGGCGACGTGGTCTATGTCGAGGCCGCGGAAAAGGAGGGCGCATGGCTTCTGCGCCAGGTGCCGGAGGTGAATGGCGCCGCGGTCGCCATGGACCCGGAAACGGGCCGGGTGATCGCGCTTCAGGGCGGCTTCAGCTTCGGCGTCAGCGAGTTCAACCGTGCAACCCAGGCCGCGCGCCAGCCGGGCTCCTCGTTCAAGCCGTTCGTCTATGCCGCCGCGCTCGACAATGGCTACACGCCGTCGAGCATCATCGTCGACGCGCCGGTCGTGATCGACCAGGGCGAGGAACTGGGCGCGTGGAAGCCGTCGAACTACGGCAACCGGTTCTATGGTCCCTCGACATTGCGCCTCGGCGTGGAAAAGTCGCGCAACCTGATGACTGTGCGCCTGGCGCAGGCAGTCGGCATGGACAAGGTGGTCGACTATGCACGCCGCTTCGACATCGACCGGAAGATGGAGCCGGTGCTCTCGATGGCCCTGGGGGCCGGGGAGACGACGGTGATGCGGATGACCGCGGCCTATGCCGCGCTCGCCAATGGCGGGAAGAAGGTGACGCCGACGCTGATCGACCGCATCCAGGACCGGTACGGGGACACGATCTGGCGGCACGATCCCTTCGTGTGCGAGGGGTGCGACGGGCAGGCGGTCCCGCAGACCGTCGACCGTCGGGAGCGCATCCTGGATGCGCGCACGGCCTACCAGATGGTGTCGATCCTCGAAGGTGTGGTGCAGCGGGGGACGGCGACGAGCCTGAAGCGCCTGGGGCGCCCGGTCGCGGGCAAGACCGGCACGACGAACGAGGCCAAGGACGCCTGGTTCGTGGGCTTCACGCCTGAACTGGTGATCGGCGTCTATGTGGGCTTCGACGAGCCGCGCACGCTCGGCAAGAATGCGTCCGGCGGCTCGATCGCCGCGCCGATCTTCGGCGATGCCATGGCAGGGGCGATGGAGGGTGTGCCGCCGAGCGATTTCGCGGTGCCGCCCGGGGTCGACCTGCTGACCGTGGACGCCCGGACGGGGCAACTCGCCAGGGAGGGCGCGAAGGGCACGCTCGTCGAGGCCTTCAAGGAAGGCGAGAAGCCCGGCGACGGCATCTCGCTGGAGAATTACACGTCCGAACGGGTCGGCGGCTCCGACGTGCTGCTGACGACCGGATCGGGAGGGCTTTACTGACGGCGCGGGCTTCGCTACGCAAGGCGCAAATCCGCTCCAACACACGGTTCCCGATCCAATGCGTGCCGAAGCCGAAACCCTCGCCCACGACATCCGCCAGTCGATCACGCTCTTGAAGAAGCGGCTCGACTGGGACCGCGCGCTCGACCGGCTGGAGGAGTTGAACGCCCGGGTCGAGGATCCGTCGCTCTGGAACGACCCCACCCAGGCGCAGGAGATCATGCGCGAGCGGCAGCGGCTCGATGCGGCCATTGGCGCCTGCAAGCGGATCGAGGCGGAGCTGGACGACCAGATCGGCCTGATCGAGCTGGGCGAGGAAGAGGGCGACCAGTCCATCGTCTCCGACGCCGAGAACATGTTGCGGAGCCTCAAGGACGATGCGCGCCGCCGCGAACTCGAGGCGCTGCTCTCCGGCGAGGCGGACGCCAACGACTGCTACCTCGAAGTTCATGCGGGGGCTGGCGGCACGGAGAGCCAGGACTGGGCCTCGATGCTTCTGCGCATGTACACGCGCTGGTCCGAGCAGCACGGCTACAAGGTCGAGTTGATCGAGGAGACGGACGGCGAGGAAGCCGGCATCAAGTCCGCGACGATCCAGGTCAAGGGCGACAACGCCTATGGCTGGCTGAAGACGGAATCGGGCGTGCATCGTCTCGTCCGCATATCGCCCTACGACAGCCAGGCCCGCCGGCATACTAGCTTTGCGAGCGTCTGGGTCTATCCGGTGATCGATGACCGGATCGAGATCGAGGTGCAGGACAAGGACGTGCGCATCGACACCTACCGGGCAAGCGGCGCGGGCGGCCAGCACGTCAACAGGACGGACTCCGCGGTGCGCATCACGCACATCCCGACGGGTATCGTCGTGCAGTGCCAGAACGACCGCTCCCAGCACAAGAACCGGGAGCGGGCTTGGGAAATGCTGCGCGCCCGCCTCTACGAGCGCGAGCTGCAGATCCGGGAGGAAGCCGCGCAGGCGGTCGAGGACACCAAGACCGAGATCGGCTGGGGCCACCAGATCCGGTCCTATGTGCTGCAGCCCTATCAGATGGTGAAGGATCTGCGCACGGGCGTGGAGAGCACGAGTCCGTCCGACGTGCTGGACGGCAAGCTCGACCCCTTCATGGCGGCGGCGCTCGCGGCGCGGATCGAGGGCCAGACGGCGGCGGTGTCGGAGGATCTCGACTGAGGTTTACACGGGGCTGACGGCCCCGCGCCCGGCGTGCGGTCTGTCAGCCCTGCTGATCGCGGGTGGCGAGGCGTGCAACGGGGGCGGGGGCCGCGGCTGCAGCCGGGACGTCGCCAGCCTGTGCGTCGCGGGCGGCCACGGTCTTGGCGTTCGACACATTGCCGGAGAAATGGGCGCCATCCTCGATGGTGATGGATTCGTTGATCACGTCGCCATCCATGTGCGCGGTCGCCGTAAGCCGCACCTTTCGGCCGGTAATGCGCCCGTCCACACGGCCATGGATCATGACCTGCTCGGCGGTGATCTCACCCTCGACGGTGCCGGACTTGCTGACGGTCAGCACGGCGCAGCGGATGTTGCCCTTGACCGCGCCATCGATCTGAACCTCGCCCGCCGACAGGATGTCGCCATGCACGGCCATGTCCGCGCTGACGATCGAGGGCGGTGCGTTGCGCACTGCCGACACGCCGGAAGCCTTCCCGGACCTAGCGTCCTGTCCCGCTGGCTGCGGCTTGCTGGACCTTGAAAACATCGCGCCCTGCCTTGATGAAGTCCTCGGGATCGTAGAACTCACCGTTGAAGGTGACCTCGTAATGCAGGTGGACGCCCGTGCTGCGGCCCGAGGTGCCCATCTTGCCGATGGCCTGCATGTAGCCGACCTCGTCACCGACCTCCACGCTGATGGAATCGAGGTGCGCATAGCGCGTTGTGATCCCGTGCCCGTGGTCGATCTCGACGAAGCGGCCATAGGCGCCCTTGCGCCCGGCGTGGACGACCTTCCCCGGTGCCGTCGAATGAACGGGCGTGCCGCGCGCCGCGGCGAAGTCGAGGCCGGAATGGAAGGCGCTGCGCTTCGTGAACGGGTCCTTGCGGTACCCGAAACGGCTGGTCAGGCGGTATTCCTCGACCGGCACGGCGAGTGGCAGGCTGTTCAGCGCGATCCGCAGCCACGAGAGCCGGTTGAGCTTCACGGTCAGGCGGTTGATGCGGGCGGAAAACTCGGGGCTTTCCTCGTTGATCTCCCGGATGCGGCGCATTTCGGACAGGTCCATGAACGGACCGCCCAGCGCGGCCGCCGTCGGCTCCAGCGAGTTCAGAAGTTCGCCCACCTTGAGGCCCGTCCGCTCGATCACGCCCTCGAGCATGGAGAGGTTGCCCTCGGCGGAGGATTCGAGCTGCGCGATCAGGCCGCGCTGCACGTCCATCAGCGTGTCGAGGCGCGTTTCCATCTCCGAAACCTCGGCCGCATTTCGCGGACTGTCTTCGGACGCCTTGCGGTGCTGCGTCGACGAGATCTGCTGGCTGACGCGCTTCAGTTCGCTTTCCAGCAGGCCGGTGTGAGCGAGCTGCGTGCTCATGTCCTCGCTCATGATCGAGACGCGCGCACCCAGTTCCTTGACCTTCTGGAGCGCCTCGTCACGCTCCTGCGTCACGGTCCGCAGGCGCGCTTCCGCAGCCTGGCGCGCTTCGACCGCGGCGCGGTAATCGGCACGCAGACGGTCGATGTTCGCTTCGCGCTCGCCCAGCGACTGCTCGAGCGCAGCGATCTTGAGATCCGCGCTCCGGCGTGCCTCGGCCTCCTCGGCGCGGGCGCGGGCAAGCTGTGTTTCCGCCGCGCGCCGGGCATTCTGCGCATCGGCGAGCGTCTTCTCGAGCCCCGCGATGCGGCCGGTGTCGGCCTGCTCCGCCGCCTCCGACGCGGCGATGCGGGCGCGCAGAAGGTTCAGTTCCTCCTGAAGGTCCTGCACGCGCGATGCCCGTGCGTCGGCGTCCTGCTGCAGCTTCTCGATGTTCGTCCGCCGCTCTTCCGCCGCGGCCAGCGCGGTGCCGGACCGGGCGCGCAGGCGGGCGATCTCCTCCCGGAGGGCGCCGCGCTCCGCCTCGAGGCGGGCAAGATCGGCGGCATACTCCGCATCCGGGCCTTGCTGGAGGGTGGCGGTGCGGGGCGTCGAAAGGCCGGCCCCAAGGTGAACCCCAAGTGCGCCGGTTGCCAGCACACCTGCGAGCGCGGCGGCGCAGACGCCCAGCTGGACGCGGTGGCTCAGGGTAAAGTAATGCACCTCGCCGTGCGTGCGGACGAGTATCTGCCGGTCCGGAAACGTCTTCTTCAAACGCGCCGCCGCCCGGGCGAGTGCCCCCCGATCCATCAGTCCCCCGCACTTTGTCGCTGCGATCCCACGCGCAGTCGCCGTCATAGAAACGGAAAGCCGCAGGCGGATCAAGGATTACGTAACCATCTGCCCGTTAACACATTGCTAAGACGACCGCAGCGGCGGACTATTCCGGCCGTCCCGGAAATTTTCTGCTGCCTCCATCGCCTCGGCCCAGGCATAGAAGTCCGGGGGCATGCCGGCCGACGAGCGCGCCTCGCGGTTGAAGGGCGGCTTCAGGCGCCCGCGGAAGCCGGTCTCGACGATCTCGTGGAAGGCGTGGACGGGGTCGAGGCCGCGTGCCTCCGCCTCCGCCCGGAACCAGCGCAGGCCGGTGGCGACATGGCCCACCTCCTCGCAATAGATCACGCCCAGCGCCTCGGCGCTCCCCGCGTCGCCCTCCCGTTCCATGCGCGCGATCATCTGCGGGGTCACGTCGAGGCCGCGCGCCTCCAGCACCAGCGGAACGATGGCAAGGCGGGCCAGCAGGTCGTCCGCGGTCTGCGCCGCGGCGTCCCACAGCCCGTCATGCGCATCGAGGTCGCCATAGACCGCATCGTACGCGGCGAGCCGGCCTGCCACGAGCCGGAAGTGGCGGGCCTCCTCGGCACCCACACGGACCCAGTCGGCGTAGAAGGCGTCCGGCATGGCGGGTCCCGAAAAGCGCGCGATCATGTCCCAGGCGAGGTCGATCGCGTTCAACTCGATATGCGCGACGGCATGAAGAAGGGCGATCCGGCCCTTGCGGCCCCGCGCCCGCCGGGGCACGGAGGTCGGCGAGACGAGACGCGGGCGCAGTGGCCGGGCAGGGCGGACGGGCACTGGCCCCGGCGCGCGGGCAGGGGCGAGCGTGCCCGCCTCCCACGCCGACGCGACCGCAAGCGCGCAGGCTGCCTTGGCGTCGGCGTCCGCGGTTTCGAGAACGCTGCAGGCGGCGTCCTCGAGGCTCGCATGCAGAGGTGCCGGACCGGCGCTCACGCCAGCGCCTGCACCGCCTTCAGCACGGCTTCTGCGTGGCCCGGCACCTTCACCTTGCGCCACACCTCGCGGATCGTGCCGTCCGGACCGATGAGGAAGGTTGCCCGCTCGATCCCCATGTACTTGCGTCCGTACATGCTCTTCTCGACCCAGACGCCGTAGTCCTCGAGCATCTTGCCGTCCTCGTCGGAGACAAGCACGAGGTCGAGGCCGTGCTTGGCCTTGAACTTGTCATGGCTCGCCACGCTGTCCTTCGAGCAGCCGACGACGACAGCCCCCGCCGCGGCGAAGTCCGCGGCCTTCCCGGTGAAGGCGATCGCCTCCTTCGTGCAGCCGCTGGTGTCGTCCTTCGGGTAGAAGTAGACGACGACGGTCTTGCCGGCAGCGTCCGCCAGCGAGAAGGTGCCGCCGCCGTCGCGCGGCAGCGTGAAGGCCGGGGCCTTGTCGCCGGTCTGGGGTGCGTTCGCCATTGCGGTGGATCTCCTTGCCTTCGCGTTGAGCACTGTCCTTGCGGCGTCTCGCCGGGATTGCGGCGCACGCCGCCGCCTGAAATAGTCCGCACCGGGGGGCGTTGCCAACACCTGCAGGCCGATGGAGCATCAAACAGCCGATCAGACCGACACGCCAACGCCGCCCGCCCGGAAGCTCCGGCGGCGGCGCGGACCGGTGCATGGACTCGCCCGCGTGCTGATGGGGGTTCTGCTGTTGCTCGCCCTGGCGGCCGGGGGGGGTGCATGGCGGCTGTCGCAAGGCCCGGTCGACCTCTCGGGATTCGAGGATCTGATTGCAGGCGGTTTGCAGCGTGCCGCCCCGGGCAGCCGCGTGCTCGTCTCCGGCGTCACGCTCGCCTGGAACACCGCCGAACAGCGCCCCACGCTGGCGATTTCACGGCTGACCGTATGGCGGCCCGACGTGGGACGGCCGCTGCACCTGCGCGGGCTCGACCTCGAGGTGAGCAAGCGGGCCCTCGGACTCGGGCGCATCGCGCCTGCGCGCGTGCGGCTCGACCGCCTCCGGCTCGAGATCGAGCGGGATGCCGGCGGCGGCCTCCGCCTTTCTGCGCTTGCCCCTGCAGCGGACGGGCAGGAGGGGCCGGCCGGAAGTGCACCGGAACCCGAGGGCGGGCCGCTGGATCTCATGCGGCTTGCCGACGCGCTGGACGGAGACGCGCTTTTTCCCGGCGCGGCCTGGCTACAGGAAGCCACGGTCAGGGACGCCAGCGTCGTGATCCGGGATCAGGCGCTCGGGCTCAGGTGGGAGCTGGAGGGTGCCCGCGCCTCGCTGCGCCGGACAAGCGGGAATGTGGCGCTCGAGATCGCGGCACCGCGGCTTGGCGAGAACGGATCGCTCGTGCTCGGCGCGAACCTGACGGCGATGGACGGAGCGCTGAAGCTTCGTGCCCGCTTCTACAACACAGCGCTGGGTGCGCTGCCGTCGGTGCTGCTGCCCGGCTGGCTGGATGCGGTACCGGGAGCGCGGCTCGAAGGAAACGCAGAGGTCGAGGTTGCGGCCCCGTTCGATCTGCGGCGCGGCAGTTTCGATATCGCGGTGTCGGGCCTCGACCTTACCCGCACGGTCGAGATCGGCACGCCGCGTGCGTTCCACCTGACGGCCGTGCGGGTGCGGGGCAAGGCAGGCGACGGATTCCGCTCGCTCGACATCGCAGACTGGCAGGTCGAGGGCCAGGGGCGCATGGGCGGTTCGGGCCAGGCCCGCCTGCTGGACGACGGCGCGTGGCGGGCCGAGATGCTGTTCACCGGCGATGCCCTCAATCCTGGCTTCCTGTTCGACCGGCCGCTCGACGTGCGCGACGGGCTGGCGCACGTCACGTGGAGGCCGGCGGACGGGTCGTTGGCGTTGCGGGAACTCGCCCTGCGGGTCGGGAGCACGGGCGTCAGCCTGTCGGGTGAGGTGCAGCCCGGTGGGGCGTACTCGGCGCAAGGCCGGCTCGAGACCGTGACGGTGGAGGATCTCGTTGGGCTCTGGCCGATCGGCCTGCCGGGGAGCGGACGGGCCTGGATCGCCGAGCATGTCGAGGCCGCGCGGGTGCCCGAGGGCCGCTTCACGATCTCCGGCGCGCCAGGCGCGGAGCCGGAGATCGACCTGCAGTTCGGCATCGAGGGTGCGCGCGTGCGCTATGTCCCGACGATGCCGCCGCTCGAGGAGGCGCGGGGGCAGGGACGGCTGACCGCCCGCACGCTGGAGATCGACGTGGAGGAAGGCCGGATCGCCGATCTCTCCATCCGGGAAGGGCACTTCGTGATCCCCGAGCTCGGTGCGCAGCCTGCCCTTGGAGAGATCGCGCTGGCTGCGGAGGGGGCCGCGGCAAGCCTGTTGCGCGTCCTCGATGCACCGCCGCTCGGCCTGCCGTCGAAGGTCGATCTGGCGCCCGACGCCATCGGCGGGTCGGTGCGCGGGCGGATGAACCTCTCCCTTCCGCTGGTGAAGGATCTGCCGATCGAGGCCGTCCTGCTCGATTCCACGACCGAGGGCCGGGGTCTCAGCCTTGGCCTGGGCGGCGGAGACTACGCGGTGAGCGAGGCCGATCTCGTCTTCAACGCGACACAGGAGAGCCTGCGCGCCGCCGGCCCGGCCAAGGTCAACGGCGTCCCGGTGGAGATCGCCTGGAGCGAACGCTTCTCCGGCCCGCAGCGCGACCGCAGCGTGGTCGAGGTCATGGCGACGCTGGACGACGAGGCGCGCCAGGTGCTCGATATCGATGTCGGCGCCTATGTCAGCGGGCCGGTCGGCGTCCGCGTTGTCAAGCGCGGCTTGAGCGCGACGCAGGGCGCGGTCTCGCTCGAAGCGGACCTGAGCCGCGCCCGTGTCCGCCTGCCGGAGATCGGCTGGACGGCGGCGCAGCGCGGCGATGTGGAGCGGCTGGCGGTGTCGGCGCGGCTCGACGGCGCTCAGACCCTCATCGACACCGTGGATGTGGCAGGGCCGGGCCTGACCGTATCGGCGCGCGATATCGAGCTTGCGGGACGCGAGGTGCGCTCGATCTATCTCGACCGCTTCGTGGCGGAAGGGGCCGCCGACGTTCGAGGGGCGCTGCGCCGGACGCCCGAGGGTGGCGTCTCCGCACGGCTGGAGGGCCGTTTCCTCAATGTGGGCGCGCTGCTGGCCGGGGAACAGGCGGGCGGGCAGGCAAGGGCCGCCGCGCCGCGGGAGGGGGCAGGTGCGACGCCTTACCCGCCGCTCAACCTCGATGCGCGCATCGGCACGGTGCGCATCGCCGAGGGCCTGGTCATGCGGGATGCAGAAATGCGGCTCGCCAACCGGGCGGGCACGCCCGACCTGATCGAGGGAAACCTGACATTCCGCGGTGCATCGCCGGTGCGGCTGACCTGGCAGCGCACCAGCCCGGGCGAGCGCCTGATCGGCGCGGAATCGGAGGATGCTGGCGCGATCCTGCGGGCACTCGATCTCTATGGCGGGCTCGCGGGGGGGACGCTGTCCGTCCGGGCCGCGCTCACGGAGGATGCGGCGGGCGAGACGCGAATCGCCGGGCGTGCCGAGATCGACGGGGCGGTGCTGAAGGACGCGCCGACCTTCGCCAAGGTGCTGACGCTCGCCTCGCTGACGGGGATTGCCAACCGGCTCGCGGGCGAGGGCATCGACGTCAGCGAGATCGAGGTGCCGTTCGCCATTTCCGGCGAGAGGATCGCCATCGACGATGCAATCGCGCGGGGGCCGGCGCTGGGTTTAACGCTGCGCGGTATGGTCGACCGCAGGTCGGACACGCTGGCGCTGGGCGGGACCATCGTGCCCGCCTATGGCATCAACACCCTGGTCGGCAACATCCCGCTGCTGGGCCGGCTGCTGACGAGCCGCGAGGGCGAAGGGGTGTTCGGCATCACCTACCAGGTAACTGGGCCGGTGGCGGATCCGCAGGTCTCGGTCAACCCGCTGTCTGCGCTGGCGCCGGGCATCCTGCGCCG
Organism: Futiania mangrovi; assembly: GCF_024158125.1. Lineage (NCBI taxonomy): Bacteria > Pseudomonadati > Pseudomonadota > Alphaproteobacteria > Futianiales > Futianiaceae > Futiania > Futiania mangrovi. The sequence continues at coordinate 967,827 of NZ_JAMZFT010000001.1, forward strand.
CCTGTTCGACACGCCGGGGACAGCGGCAGGGCCGGGGGACGGGCAGCAGCCCCTCGACATACCCGCCTATCCGGAGGGTGTGGAGGGCAACTGACCGCGCCCGGTGGACGGCAGCCCGGCTTCAGACCGCCTTCAACAGGGCGTGGCGCTTCTTGCCGGAGGAGAGCTTCACGCGGCCTTCCGTATCGAGGTCGGCGGGTCCGATGAGACCCGCCTCGTCGCTCACGAGCGCATCGTTGACGCGCGCACCGCCGCCGCGGACGAGGCGGCGCACCTCGCCCTTCGAGGCGGCAAGCTTCGCCATCACGAAGGCGTCGAGCAGGCCGATCCCCGCCTCGACCTCGGCGCGCGGCACCTCGATCGTCGGTAGGCCCTCCGATGTCTGGCCAGCCTCGAAGGTGGAGCGCGCGGTTTCGGCAGCCTGTCCGGCAGCCGCGCGCCCGTGCGCCATCGCGGTTACCTCGGTCGCGAGGATCTTCTTGGCCTCGTTCAGTTCTGCGCCCTCGAGCGCCTCCAGCCGGGCGATCTCGTCGAGCGGCATCTCGGTGAAGAGACGCAGGAACCTGCCCACGTCGGCGTCGGCCGCGTTGCGCCAGTACTGCCAGTAGTCGTAGGGCGACAGCATGTCGGCGTTCAGCCAGACCGCGCCCGAGGCGGTCTTGCCCATCTTCGCGCCGGATGCGCTGGTCAGCAGCGGCGTCGTCAGGCCGAAGAGGTGGGCCCCGTCGCAGCGCCGCCCAAGCTCGATCCCGTTGACGATGTTGCCCCACTGGTCCGAGCCGCCCATCTGCAGGACGCAGTCTCGCCGCCGGTTCAGTTCCAGGAAGTCGTAGGCCTGCAGGATCATGTAGTTGAATTCGAGGAAGGTCAGCGGCTGCTCGCGGTCGAGACGCAGGCGCACACTATCGAACGTCATCATGCGGTTAATCGAGAAGTGCCGCCCGTAGTCGCGCAGGAACGAGATGTAGTTGAGCCCGTCGAGCCAGTCGGCATTGTTCACCATCACCGCGTCGGTCGGCCCGTCGCCGAAGGTCAGGAACTTCGCGAAGACCTGCTTGATCCCCTCCATGTTGCGGGCGATCTGCTCGTCGGTCAGAAGCTGGCGGCTCTCGTCGCGGCCCGAGGGATCGCCGATCCGCGTGGTTCCCCCACCCATCAGCACGATGGGCTTGTGGCCCGTCTGCTGCAGCCAGCGGAGCATCATGATCTGCACCAGGCTGCCCGCATGCAGGCTTTCCGCCGTGCAGTCGAAGCCGATATAAGCCACGATCGGACCCTTGGCCGCCAGCGCGTCGAGCCCCTCGGCATCGGTCTGCTGCTGGATGAAGCCGCGCGCATCGAGGGCGCGAAGGAAGTCGGAGCGGAACGCGGTCATGGCGAAACTCTCTTCAGGAAGGCACACTGCAAGGCCGGATGAGGCCGGGTGCGACGGATCGGACCGCGAAGGGGTGTAGCATGGGCGATGCAGGGGTCAAGCATGCCGAGACGCAAGGGGCGCCTGCAACGGGCCGGGGCCGCGACGGGCTGTTCCGTGCGGTGGGTCTCATGTCCGGCACCTCGGCCGACGGAATCGACGCGGCGCTGATCGAGACGGACGGCGAAGGGCGCGTGCACGTCATCGCCGGACAGTCGCGCCCCTTCGTGCCGGAAACGCGGGCGAGCCTGCTCGCGGCCATGCGGGCGGCCCGCGCGCAAGGGGCGCAGACGACCGAAACGCCGGAGATCCGCGACGCCGTGCGCCGGCTGACGCTCGCCGCCGCCGAGGCCGTCGGCGATGTGATCGCGCAGGTGGGCCTGACGGCGCAGGCGGTGGACGTGGTCGGCTTCCATGGCCAGACGGTCAATCACCTGCCGGACAAGGGCTTTACCTGGCAGATCGGCGATGCGGACCTGCTGGCGCAACTGACCGGCATCGATGTCGCGCACGATTTCCGCAGCGCCGACGTGGCGGCGGGCGGGCAGGGCGCGCCCTTCGCGCCGGCCTATCACCGGGCGCGTGCGATCTCGGCGGGCGAGGCGCTGCCGGTCGCAGTGCTCAATATCGGCGGCGTTGCGAACGTCACCTGGATCGGGGAGGCGGAGATGATCGCCTTCGACACCGGGCCGGGCAATGCGCTCCTCGACGACTGGGTCCATGCGCATACCGGCCTCAGCTTCGACGCGGGCGGGGCGCTGGCGGGGAGCGGGGCGGTACACCCGGATGTGCTGACCGCGCTGCTCGATCATCCCTACTTCGATGCGCCGCCGCCCAAGTCGCTCGACCGGAACGATTTCGACATCGCCGCGGCGCGCGGGCTCTCGGCGGCCGACGGGGCCGCGACGCTCGCCGCGATGACCGTGGGCGCGGTGGCGCTCGCCGCGCGGCTGCTGCCCGCACCGCCCGTCCGCTGGATCGTGACGGGCGGGGGGGCGCACAATGCGCACCTGATGGGGGAACTCGCCCGCGCGCTGGGCGCGCCGGTGGTGGACGCGGGCGCGGTCGGCTGGGACGGCGACCTGCTGGAGGCGGAGGCGTTCGCCTATCTCGCGGTGCGGTCCATGCGCGGCCTGCCGCTCAGCTGGCCCGGCACGACGGGCGTGCCGGAACCGATGCCGGGAGGGCGGCTGACGCGCGCCAGGCGTTGAGGCCCCGCCAGCCTGGGCGACAGGTGCGGTGCGCGGCGGCAATCGGGAGGGGGCGGCATGAGCGAACGGAAAGGCTTTCAGCTCGCCGGCGGCGCGGCGGTGGCGTACGAGCAGGTGCTGGTGCCGTTGTGGTTCGAAAGATGGGCGCACGCTCTCCTCGATCTCGTGGCGCTGGCGCCCGGAGAAAAGGTCCTCGACGTCGCCTGCGGTACCGGCGTGACGACGCGCCTCGCAAAACGCGCCGTCGGGGCACGGGGACAGGTCGTTGGCCTCGACATCAACGCGCCTATGCTGGCCATCGCGCGCGACCTCGCGCCGGACCTCGACATTGCGTGGATCGAGGCGGATGCCTGCGACACCGGGCTGGAGACCGGAAGCTGCGATGCGGTCATTTCGCAGCATGGATACCATTATCTTCCCGACAAGGCGGCTGCATTGGCGGAGATGCGCCGCGCCCTCGCGCCCGGGGGGCGCATCGCCCTGTCGATCTGGGAGGGACACAGCCCATACACGGCAGCGCTGTGCGAAGCGGTTGCACGCTTCATCTCGGCCGATGCCGCCCGGACGCAGCGGAGCCAGAGGGAGACGCCCGGCCCCGGCGACCTCGCGCAAGCGCTCACGAGGGCGGGTTTCCGTGACGTGGAAATCGTGCGGCAAACCCTCGACATCCGGGTTCCGTCCGCACGAGAGTTCGTGCCCCTGCATCTTGGCGCGATGCCGATTGCGGGCGCTTTCCAGGCGCTGCCAGAGGGGGAACGAGATCGGCTCGTGTCCACCGTCGAGGCCGCCATGGCGCCGTACGTGCGCGAAAACGGACTGGTCTACCCCGACGCCGTCAACGTCATGACCGCCCGCCGTTGAGGAGCGTCAGGAGGCTTCCGCAAGGCGGACGCCGGCGTTGCGGCTGTCGAGGTAGTTCTCGACGGTGCCCAGCATCTCGTCCATGTGCTTCTCGAAGAAGTGGTTGGCGCCGTCGATCAGCGTATGCTCGACCGTGATGCCGCGCTGAAGCTTCAGCTTGTCGGCCAGCTTCTTGATGTCGCCCGGCGGCACGATCTTGTCGGCCGACCCGTTCACGATCAGGCCGGACGCCGGGCACGGCGCGAGGAATGTGAAGTCGTACATGTTCGCGGGTGGCGCGACGGAAATGAAGCCGTTGATCTCTGGCCGGCGCATCAGAAGCTGCATGCCGATCCAGGCGCCGAAGGAAAAGCCCGCGACCCAGGTCTCGGTGGCGTTCTTGTTGAAGCTCTGCAGCCAGTCGAGGGCGGAGGCGGCGTCCGAAAGTTCCCCCACGCCGCTGTCGAACACGCCCTGGCTGCGGCCTACCCCACGGAAGTTGAACCGCAAGACGGAGAAGCCGCGCCGCTGGAACAGGTAGAAGAGGTTGTAGACCACCTTGTTGTTCATCGTGCCGCCGAACTGCGGATGCGGGTGCAGCACGATGGCGACGGGCGCATTCGGGTCCTTGCCCGGCTGATAACGGCCTTCCAGCCGGCCTTCCGGCCCGGCGAAAATGACTTCCGGCATGGGCGTGCTCCTTCAAGCGCTGGCCGCGTCCCGTCGGGAAGAGCAAATACTTGACTGGAATAGTCAGGTACCATACCTGATGCGAGGTATGCGAACGCTCTCCGGCCATGGGCGGACGTGCGTTCATATCGAACAGACGGGTCGATTTTCAAGCTTTACGCACACGGGGCGGTGGGAAATCCGTCCCCGAGGGCCATCGGAACGGATGCGATGAAACTCAGCACCAAGGGCAGATACGCGGTAATGGCGCTGACCGACCTGGCGCGGCACGAGGCGGCGGGACCGGTCTCGCTGTCCGATATCTCGCTGCGGCAGGGGATCTCGCTCGCCTACCTGGAACAGATCTTCGTCAAGCTGCGCCGCGCCGGAATCGTCAGCAGCACGCGGGGCCCCGGCGGGGGCTACGTCCTCAGCCACGGGGCGGAAGGAACGCGCGTCCTCGACATCATGCTGGCGGTGGACGAGCCGATCAAGACGACGCGGTGCGGCGGCGACACGTCGAAGGGCTGCCACGCGGGCTCCGCGCGCTGCCTGACGCACGACCTGTGGGCAGAGCTTGGGCACATGATCGAGATGTTCCTGGCGTCGGTCTCGCTCGCCGACGTGGTGGCGCGGCGCAACCTCAGCCCCTACGGCCTCGACTTCCTGCGCGAGGGCCCGCGCGTCCCGGAAGAGCAGGGGGCCGCGTAGACCCGATGACCCGCGCCCGCACCTATCTCGACGCCAATGCGACCGCGCCGCTGCTTCCCGACGCGCGCGAGGCGATGGTGGCGGCGCTCGACGCGGTCGGCAATCCGTCCTCGGTGCACGAGGAGGGCCGCCGCGCCAAGCGCACGGTCGAGACGGCGCGGGCCGCGGTCGCGGACCTCTTCGGCGCAGCACCGCGCAATGTCGTGTTCATGAGCGGGGGAACCGAAGCGAACCACCTGGCGCTGCGGGGTCTCGGCGGCGTGCGCCGGCTGCTCGTCTCTGCGGTCGAGCACGATTGCGTCATGGCTGCGGCAAAGGCGAGCGGGCGCGCGGTCACGGTCCTGCCCGTCGACGCCCAGGGCCGGGTGAGCGCGCAAGCCGTCTGCGATGCATTGGGCGCGGACGGTGCGGATGCCCTCGTCAGCGTGATGGCGGCGAACAACGAGACGGGCGTGATCCAGCCGATCGCGGAGATCGCGGAGGCCGCGCACCTGAAAGGCGCGCTGATGCACTGCGACGCAGCGCAGGCGCCAGGGCGGATGGCGCTTTCAGGCTGGGCGCACGGGCCCGATCTCGTGACGCTTTCGGCGCACAAGATGGGCGGGCCGCAGGGCGTGGGCGCGCTGATCGTCAAGGACGGGATCGAGCTTGCGGCCCTGCTCACCGGCGGCGGGCAGGAGATGGGCCGACGTGCCGGGACGGAGGCGGTCGCGGTGATCGCGGGTTTCGGCGCGGCTGCGGCGGCCCTGGGTGCGTGGGAGCAGGAGCTGCTCGCGGGCTTGCGAGACCGGTTCGAGACGGCGGTGCGCGAGGCGGGCGGGGAAGTCGCGGGCGCAGGCGTGCCGCGGCTCGCCAACACCTCGTGCGCGATCCTGCCCGGCGTGCCGGCGGAGACGCAGGTGATGACGCTCGACCTCGGCGGCATATCGGTCAGCGCGGGATCGGCCTGTTCGTCGGGCAAGGTGCGCCGGTCGCATGTGCTGGAGGCGATGGGTCTCGACGAGGAACGGGCGGGATCGGCGATCCGGGTCAGCCTGCCGTGGTCGGCGCAGGAAGACGACGTGGAGCGCCTCATCGCCGCATGGAGGGTGATGGCGGCGCGGCTCGCCCCGCGGCATCGGGAAAAGGTCGCGTAGGGCCGTCGGAATACGGCTTGATCGCTTGGGCGGTCCGGCCTAGGTAACGGGTATATTTCTGACTAACGCAGTCAGGTATTGGGATGTGAAGGCATGGCCGAACAGGACACCATCGACCGCGTCGCCTCCGTCGCCGGAGAGCGCTACAAATACGGTTTCGAGACGGCGATCGAGCAGGACATCGCCCCTCCGGGCCTGAGCGAGGACACGGTCCGCTTCATCTCGGCGAAGAAGAACGAGCCGGAATGGCTGCTGAACTGGCGTCTGGCCGCCTTCCAGCGCTGGCTGGAAATGCCGGAGCCGGAATGGGCGAAGCTCACCTTCCCGCCCATCGACTACCAGGCCGCGTCCTATTACGCCGCACCGAAGAAGGCGGGCGATGGGCCGAAGTCGCTGGAGGAAGTCGATCCGGAACTGCTGCGCACCTATGAGAAGCTGGGCATCCCGCTGAAGGAGCAGGAAATCCTCGCGGGCGTGCAGGGGACGGAACGCATGGTCGCGGTCGACGCCGTGTTCGACAGCGTGTCGGTTGCCACGACCTTCAAGGACAAGCTGGAGGAGGCGGGCGTCATCTTCTGCTCGATCTCCGAGGCCGTGCAGCGCGTGCCGGATCTCGTGCAGAAGTATCTCGGCAAGGTCGTTCCGGTCAGCGACAACAAGCACGCGACGCTCAACGCCGCGGTCTTCTCCGACGGCACCTTCGTCTATGTGCCGGAGGGTGTGCGCTGCCCGATGGAACTCAGCACCTATTTCCGCATCAACGCGGCCAACACAGGCCAGTTCGAGCGGACGCTGATCATCGCCGACAAGGGTTCCTACGTCTCCTACCTCGAAGGCTGCACGGCGCCGATGCGCGACGAGAACCAGCTTCATGCGGCGGTCGTGGAACTCGTCGCGCTCGACGATGCGGAGATCAAGTATTCGACCGTCCAGAACTGGTATCCGGGCGACGAGGAAGGGCGCGGCGGCATCTATAATTTCGTGACCAAGCGTGGCCTGTGCGCGGGGCGCAACTCCAAGATCTCGTGGACGCAGGTCGAGACGGGCTCCGCGATCACCTGGAAGTACCCCTCCTGCGTGCTGCGCGGCGACAATTCGGTGGGCGAGTTCTATTCGATCGCGATCACCAACAACCGCCAGCAGGCTGACACGGGCACGAAGATGATCCACCTGGGGCGCAACACGCGCTCGCGCATCATCGCCAAGACGATCTCGGCCGGGCGGTCGGATTCGACCTATCGCGGCCTCGTCTCGATCCATCCGAAGGCGGAGGGCGCGCGCAACTACACCCAGTGCGACAGCCTGCTGATAGGCGACCAATGCGGAGCGCACACGGTCCCCTACATCGAATCGAAGACGCCACACGCGCTGGTCGAGCACGAGGCCACGACGACCAAGCTGTCGGAGGACCAGTTGTTCTACTGCCGCCAGCGGGGCCTGTCGGAGGAAGAGGCTGTGACGCTGCTCGTCAACGGCTTCTGCAAGGAAGTGCTGCAGGAGCTGCCGATGGAATTCGCGGTCGAGGCGCAGAAGCTGGTCGGCATCAGCCTGGAAGGGAGCGTCGGGTGAGCCATGGACGCCCACGCCAGGACGCTGCGCGCGCTCGCCTTCTACGACCGGGCGTGGCCCGCGCTGCAGGCGGCGGGCATCGCGCTGCTGCTGGCACTGATCCTCGCGGTGCTGGGCGTCGTGCTGTTCGGCCTGATGGGCCTGACCATGCGGGTGCCCGGCACCTGGATCGGGGGCACGCAAGGGATGGTGCCCGTGCTGTTGGGGCTCTTCATCGCGGTCGCGGTCGCGCTGGGCCTGGTGCAGTGGCGGCACAGGAGATTGTTCGTCCGGGCGCGGTGCGCCGAGGGACTGTCGAGGGATGAGGCCGCGGCCCTGTGGGACGCGCGCTACGAAGGAACGGATGAGTGAGTGACATGCTGAAGATCGAGAACCTGCACGCCAGCGTCGACGGCAAGGACATCCTCAAGGGCATCTCGCTGGAGGTCGGCCCGGGGGAGGTGCACGCCATCATGGGCCCGAACGGGTCGGGCAAGTCGACGCTCTCCTACGTGCTGGCGGGGCGCGACGGCTACGAGGTCACGCAAGGCACCATCACCTTCAACGGTACCGACATCGGCGAGATGGCGCCGGAGGAGCGGGCGGCGGCCGGCCTCTTCCTCGCCTTCCAGTATCCGCTGGAAATCCCGGGCGTGGGCACGCTGACCTTCCTGAAAACGGCGCTCAACGCGCAGCGCCGCGCGCGCGGAGAGGCGGAACTGGATACCGTGCAATTCATGAAGAAGGTCAAGGGCCTGGCGCGTGAATTGAAGATCGCGGACGAGATGCTGAAGCGCCCGCTCAACGTCGGCTTCTCCGGCGGCGAGAAGAAGCGCATGGAGATCCTGCAGATGGCCTTGCTGGCGCCGCGCTTCGCGGTGCTGGACGAGACCGACAGCGGCCTCGACATCGACGCGCTGAAGGTGGTCTCGGACGGGGTGAACGCGCTGCGCGCGCCGGACCGGTCGTTCCTGGTCATCACGCACTACCAGCGCCTGCTCGACCACATCGTGCCGGACGTGGTGCATGTCCTGTCGGACGGGCGGATCATCAAGACGGGCGGCAAGGACCTGGCGCTGGAGCTTGAGAAGTCCGGCTATGGCGACCTGATCGCAGGGGAGGCGGCCTGATGGCACGCGACCGGCACATCTCGGCCGACGCCTACGCCCGCGCATTCGGCGCGGCGGCAGGCAGGCTTCCGGGGGCGGAGGCCGCGCGCAAGGCCGCGCTCGATGCGCTGATCGAGACGGGCATCCCGACGCGGCGGGTGGAGGACTGGAAGTACACCGACCTGCGGGCGCTGGCGGACACGGCGCTGCCTGTCTCCGGCGTGGGCGAAGGCCCTGTCGACCGTGCGGCGGGCGTCTTCGGCGGCATCGACGCAGCCACGGTGGCAATCGTCAACGGAACGCTGCGGCACGACCTCTCCGACCCCATGCCGGAGGGGGTGACGCTGACGCGCGTCGCCGATCTCCTCTCCGACGGAGGCGAGGCGGCGGCCGATCTTCTGAGCGTCGAGGGGGCAGGCCCGCTTGCGGCGATGAACGCGGCCTTCCTGCAGGACGGCGCGGTGCTGACCGTCGCCAAGGGCGCGGCCGTGGCACGCCCCGTGCGCCTGCTGGTGACGGGTGCGGGGGAGGCGGCGGCAAGCTACCTCCGTCTGCATGTCGTGCTCGGCGAGGGCGCCGAACTGACGCTGCTGGAGGACGTGCTCCCGGCGGCGGGCCACCACCTGAGCGTCGTGGGGCGTACGCAGGTGGGCGCGAACGCGGGGCTCACCCACCTGCGCGCGGTAACTGGTGCGGACGGCGCGCGCGTCGTTGCGGAGATGACGGCGAGCCTTGCCCGCGATGCGCGCTACGGGCTTTTCCTGGGGGCCGAGGCGACGACGCTGTCGCGCATGGATGCATCCGTGACGCTGACGGCGCCGGGGGCCGAGGCGCGCCTTGCCGGTCTCTCGCTGATGGGGGCGGCGCAGCACGCCGACAACACGATCGTCGTGCGCCATGCCGCACCGCACGGGACGAGCACGCAGGTCTTCAAGCACGTGCTCGGCGGGGAGGCGCGCGGCGTCTTCCAGGGCAAGATCATCGTCGACCGCGTGGCGCAGAAGACCGACGGGCACCAGCTTTCCCAGGCTCTGCTGCTGGGCGGCCGGGCGGAGCAGGATTCCAAGCCGGAACTTGAGATCTACGCCGACGATGTGAAGTGCAGCCACGGCTCGACCGTCGGGCAACTCGACCCGGCGTCGATGTTCTACCTGCGCTCGCGCGGTATTCCGGAGGGTGAGGCGCAGGCACTGCTGATCCGGGCGTTCGCGGCCGAGGCGCTGGACGAGATCGCGCACGAAGGCGCGCGCGAGGCGTTGTCGGCCCGGCTCGACGCCTGGCTTGCGGCGCTGCCCAAGGGAGAGACCGCATGAGCGCCGACGCTGCCCTGAAGACTCCCCTGGCGTTCGATCCGCTGAAAGTGCGGGCCGAGTTCCCGATCCTCGCACGCGAGGTCTACGGCAAGCCGCTGGTCTATCTCGACAACGCAGCCTCGGCGCAGAAGCCGGAGGCCGTGCTGGAGGCCTTGCGCCGCGGGTATGCGGAGGAATATGCGAACGTCCACCGCGGCCTGCACTTCCTGTCGAACCGCTCCACGGAACGTTACGAGGCCGCGCGCGCCTCGATCGCCAGGTTCCTGAACGCGGAGCGGGCGGAGGAAATCATCTTCACCAGCGGCTCGACCGACGCGCTCAATCTCGTGGCATCGTCCTGGGCCGAACCACGGATCAAGGCGGGCGACGAGATCGTGCTGACGATCCTGGAGCATCACTCCAACATCGTGCCCTGGCACTATCTGCGCGAACGCCACGGCGCGGTGCTCAAGTGGGCGCCGATCCACGACGACGGGTCGCTGGACATGGAGGCGTTCGAGAAGCTGCTCACCGACCGGACGAAGCTCGTCGCGATCACGCACATGTCGAACGCGCTGGGCACGATCCTGCCGGCGAAGGAGCTGATCGCGATGGCGCACGCGCGCGGCATCCCGGTGCTGCTCGACGGCAGCCAGGGCGCGGTGCACCTGCGACCCGACGTGCGCGACCTCGACGTCGATTTCTACGCGATCACGGGCCACAAGCTCTACGGGCCGTCGGGTATCGGCGCGCTCTATGCCAAGCGCGAGCATCTGGACGCCATGCGCCCCTATCGCGGCGGCGGCGAGATGATCCGCGAGGTGACGATGGAGACGGTGACCTATGCCGACCCGCCGCACCGGTTCGAGGCGGGCACCCCGCCCATCGTGCAGGCGATCGGGCTGGGGGCGGCGCTCGACTGGATGATGGCGCTCGACTGGCCCGCGGCGCAGGCGCACGAGGCAGACCTGATCGCCTATGCCCACGAGCGGTTCGGTCAGTTCAACTGGCTCCACCCGCTCGGCACCACGGCGGAGAAGGGGGCCATCCTCTCCTTCACCATGGACGGCGCGCACCCGCACGACATCTCGACCTTCATCGACCGGCAGGGCGTGGCGGTGCGGGCCGGGCACCATTGCGCACAGCCCCTGATGGACCGCTACGACGTACCCGCCACGACGCGGGCGTCGTTCGCGCTCTACAACACGCGCGAGGACGTCGACCGGCTGATGGACGCGCTGCTGAAGTGCCGGGAGCTGTTCGCCTGATGGACGACGCGCTGCGCGACCTTTACCAGCAGACCATCCTCGAGCATGGCCGGAAACCGCACAATTTCGGCCGGCTCGACCCGCACAGCCATGCCGCGAAGGGATCCAACCCGATGTGCGGCGACCGGGTCGTGGTGACGCTGACGGTGGACGGGGGCCGCGTGGCCGATATTCGCTTCGAGGGGCGCGGCTGCGCGATCAGCCAGGCGTCCGCCTCGATCATGACGGACCTCGTGAAGGGCCGTCCGCTGGACGAGGTCCGCACGCTGCTCGATGCGTTCACGGCGATGGCGACCACGGGCGAGACGCCCGGCGGCGGCCTTGCCGAGGACGACCGGGAGGCGATCCGCCTCATGTCCGGCATCCACGCCTTCCCGATGCGCGTGAAGTGCGCGACGCTCGGCTGGCGCACGCTGGAAGCCGCACTCGACAACCAGTCTCAGACCACGACAGAAGCCCAGCCTGGGAAACAGGAGGCCGCGCGATGACCGACGCCGCAACCGCAAGCACAGCCGACAGCGACGACGACGAGTTCGGCGGGCCGGTGATTTCCGGCAATGTCGGGGACCACCCGATGGGCCGCAAGGTCATCACGGCACTGCGGACCGTCTACGATCCGGAGATCCCCGTGAATATCCTCGACCTCGGCCTTATCTACAGGGTGGATATCGACGAGGCGAACAATGTCGAGGTCGACATGACGCTGACCGCGCCGGGCTGCCCCGTCGCGGGCGAGATGCCGGGGATGGTGTCCGCGGCGCTCGACCCCGTGGAGGGGCTGGGCGACGTGAAGGTGGAGATCGTCTGGGATCCGCCCTGGACGCAGGACCGGATGTCGGAGATCGCCCGCATCGAACTCGGCATGTACTGAAGGTTCCGGGAGGACCGCACATGGCACGCGAGAAACCCAAGGCCATTACCCTGACCGACCGCGCGGCGGACCGGATCAGGGCGATCATGGCGAAGTCCGAGACGCCGCTGGCGGGCCTGCGCCTGAGCGTGAAGAAGGGCGGCTGCGCCGGCATGGAATACACGATGGACTATGCGCAAGCCGCCGAGCCGGGCGACGAGATCGTCGAGGACAAGGGCGTCACGGTGATGATCGACCCCAAGGCGCTGCTTTTCCTGCTCGGCACGCAGATGGACTGGACGCAGGACAAGCTCTCCTCGGGCTTCGTGTTCAACAATCCGAACGTGGTCGACGCCTGCGGCTGCGGAGAGTCCGTCCGTTTCGCCGGGATGTGAGCGCGCACGCCCCATGACCCTGTTCGACACGCTGAAGCGCGCCCGCGCGGACGATTGGCGCGCCTACACCGATCATGCCTTCGTGCGCGGAATGGCGGACGGCACGTTGCCCGAGCCGTGCTTCCGCCATTACCTCGTGCAGGACTACCTGTTCCTCATTCATTTCGCGCGGGCCTACGGGCTGCTCGCCTTCAAGTCGGAACGGCTCTCCGACATGCGGGCGGCGGCGGCCACCATGCATGCAATCCTCGACCAGGAGATGCAGCTCCATGTGAAGCTCTGCGCCGAATGGGGGATTTCGGAGGCCGAGATGGAAGCCGCGCCGGAAGCCGGCGCGACCATGGCCTACACCCGCTATGTGCTTGAGCGGGGGCTGTCCGGCGACGCGCTCGACCTGCAGGTGGCGTTGAGCCCCTGCGTCATCGGCTATGGCGAGATCGCGGCGCGCCTGATGGCGGACCCGGGCACCAAGCGCGAGGGCAACCCCTACATGGTCTGGATCGGCGAGTACGCGGGCGAGGCCTATCAGCAGGTGGCCGCCGACGCCATCGCCGCGCTCGACCGCGGTGCGGAGGGGCGCGTGACGGAGGCGCGGATGCCCTCGCTCGCCCGCACCTTCGGGCAGGCGACCCGGCTCGAAGCCGCATTCTGGCAGATGGGCCTCGACCGCTCGCCCTGATGGAGAGCGCTGCCTCCGCAAGTCGCGCTGCGGCTGTGCGCCGCGGGCGCGATCTGCTCCAGAACCCCTTTGGCCCTTGTTCGCGGGCGCAAAATATCCGCAATTAATGCGTGCTATTCTCGTGTAGAGGACAGGGGCGAGGGCAGGCAGGACAAGATGGCGGAAACGCAAGGCAGGGCAGGGGGCGGGGGCAGGCGGCGGAAGATCAAGCCGCCGCGTACGCCCTTGCTGAACCGCGCGCGCAACTATTTCCTGACGGGCCTCGTGGTCGCGGCGCCGGTCGGCATCACGATCTACCTCACCTGGTCGTTCGTCAGTTTCGTGGACAACCACGTCAAGCCGCTGATCCCGGCGGCCTATAATCCTGAAAGCTACCTGCCGTTCTCGGTGCCGGGGCTGGGGCTGATCTTCTCCATCCTGTTCCTGATCGTGCTGGGCTGGTTCACGGCCAAGACCTTCGGACGCACGCTCGTCACCTGGGGCGAGAACCTGGTCGACCGCATGCCCATCGTGCGCTCGATCTACAACGGGTTGAAGCAGATCATCGAGACGGTGCTCTCGCAGCAGAGCGCGTCCTTCCAGAAGGTCGCGATGATCGAATATCCGCGCAAGGGGCTTTGGGCGCTTGTGTTCGTCACGAGCGAGGCGAAGGGGGAGGTCGCGCACGCAACCAGGCAGGAACTCGTCGCGGTCTTCCTGCCGACGACGCCGAACCCGACGTCAGGCTTCCTGCTCTATGTGCCCAAGGAAGACCTGCACGTCCTCGACATGACGGTTGAGCAGGCGGCCAAGCTGATCATCTCAGGCGGCATGGTGGTGCCGCCCGCACCCGGAACGCCGGAGGCCGCGGCGGCCGCGGCGAAGGCGCGTGCCCGGCGCAAGCCGGTGGCGGCTGGCTGATCCCCCAGCCTAGCCGGAGCGCAGGTAGCGGATCGCGGCGTCCCGCTCGAACAGGTAGAGCAGCACGCGCACCGCGCGGCCCCGGTCGGTCTTCAACTCCGGATCGCGCTCGAGGATCAGGCGGGCGTCGTCGCGCGCGGCCTGGATCAGGTCCGCGTGCAGGTCGAGGGATGCGAGCCGGAACTCCGGGTCGCCGCTCTGCCGCGTGCCCAGCACCTCGCCCGCGCCGCGCAGCCGCAGGTCTTCCTCGGCGATGCGGAAGCCGTCCTCGGTCTCGCGCAGGATGTTGAGGCGCGCCCGCCCGCCCTCGGTCAGCGGCGGATGGTAGAGCAGGAGGCAGGTCGACGCCTCCCCGCCGCGGCCCACGCGCCCGCGCAACTGGTGAAGCTGGGCAAGGCCGAAGCGTTCTGCATGCTCGATCACCATGATGGTCGCTTCCGGCACATCGACGCCGACCTCGATCACCGTGGTGGCGACGAGGATCGACAGGTCGCCGCGCGCGAAGGCGCCCATGACGCGGTCCTTCTCGGCGCCCGCGAGCCGCCCGTGGACAAGGCCGACGCGCCCCGGAAACAGGCGGTCGAGGTGGGCGAAACGCTCCTGCGCGGCGGCGACGTCGAGCGTCTCGCTCTCCTCCACCAGCGGGCAAACCCAGTAGACGCGCGCGCCGTTCGCGGTCGCGCGCCGGACCGCGGCCACCACGTCCTCCAGCCGGTCGAGGGGGACCGCGCGGGTGGCGATGGGCTTGCGGCCCGCAGGCTTCTCGCGGATGACGGTCACGTCCATGTCGCCATAATGGGTAAGCGACAGCGTGCGCGGGATCGGTGTCGCGGTCATCAGCAGCACGTTCGTGCCTCCGCCGCCCTTGGAGGAGAGCTTGAGGCGCTGCTCCACGCCGAAGCGGTGCTGCTCGTCCACCACGACGAGGCCGAGGTCGCGGAAAGCCACCTCGTCCTGGAAGAGCGCGTGCGTACCGACGATCAGGTCGATCTCGCCCGCGGCGAGACGGGCGAGCGTCTCGGCCCGCTCCTTCGCCTTGTCGCGGCCGGTGAGGATGCCGAGACGGATGCCCGCGGCGTCCGCCAGCGGCTGCAGGCGCTCTGCATGCTGGCGGGCGAGGATCTCCGTCGGGGCCATGAAGGCGCCCTGCGTTCCGGCCTCGATCGCGGTCAGCAGCGCGAGGAAGGCGACGAGCGTCTTGCCCGCGCCCACGTCGCCCTGGAGGAGGCGGAGCATGCGGCTGCCGCTCGCCATGTCGGCGCGAATCTCCCCGATGGCGGCCTGTTGGTCGCCGGTCAGGCCGAAGGGCAGGGCGGCCAGCACCTTCTCCGACAGGCGCCCGTCCCCCGCAAGCGAACGGCCCCGCGCGCCCCGGATCGTGCGCCGCACGAAGGCGAGCGCGACCTGGTTCGCCAGCAATTCGTCATAGGCGAGGCGGCGTCGGGCAGGGGCCGCGGGGTCGATGTCGGCGGCGGTCTTCGGGGTGTGCGCGGCGCGAATGGCATCGCGCCAGTGCGGCCAGGCGTGGCGGGTGAGCCAGGCCGCGTCCTGCCATTCGGGCAGGTCGGGCGCGCGTTTCAGGGCGGCGCGGATCGCCTTGCGGAGCACCCGGGGACCGAGACCGGCGGTCATGGGGTAGACGGGCTCGAATGCCTCGATCTCGTCGGCCTGCGCGGGGCTCACCACATGGTCGGGGTGCACCATCTGCGGCACGCCGTCGTAGAGGTCGAGGCGGCCGGACACGATGCGCACCTCGCCGGGCGGCAGCATCTGGGCGACGCGCGCGCTGCGGGTGTGGAAATAGGCGAGGATCAGCGGGTGGCCGTCCTCGGTCTCGGCGTAGACGCGGACGGGCGCGCGCGGGCTGCGGCCGGTCTGGATGTCGCCAATACGCACCCGCGCGGTCACAACATGGCCAGCGTGCGGGACGAGCGAGCCTGTCACGGCCCGCCGGTCGATCAGGCCCGCCGGCAGGTGGAACAGCAGGTCCGCGACGCGCGTTCCCGCCACCTTGGCGATCAGGTCGGCAAGGCGCGCGCCCACGCCCGGCAGGCTGGCCGTCTCGGCGAACAGGGGAAACAGGATTTCCGGCCGCATCTTGCCCCTTGAATTGATCGATCCTGGCCGCCCGGCGGCTGACAGGACGCCCTCAGGGGTCTATATCACGCACGCGGCGCGGCGCGAGGCCTCGCGTTGCAGGCACAACCCGACACGGAGACGACCCATGACCCAGGCCGAGACCCAACCGGACGCTGCGGAGACGCGGCTGAAGCGCCTGCGTTTCCGGGCGTGGCACCGCGGGATCAAGGAGATGGACATCATCCTCGGCTCCTTCGCGGACAAGGAACTGGCGGGGCTCGGCGCGGACGACCTCGACCGGTTCGAGGCGTTGCTCGAAGTGCCGGACACCCAGCTCTACAACTGGGTGAGCGGGCGCGAGCCCGTGGAGGACGCACACGATCACGACCTCTTCCGCCGCATCTGCGCCTTCGAAGACCTGTCCAGCCGGATCTGAGACCCGTGGATACGCGCATCGTTGAAGCATCCGGGCGGCTGACGCTCGCGGGCGTGCCCGAAGGGGCCGACGCGCTTCTGCTCGCCGACATGGCGCGGGCGGAAGGCGGCCCCGTGCTGCACCTGGCGCGCGACGCCTCCCGCATGGCCGCGACACTCGATGCGCTGCAGTTCTTCGCGCCCGATGTCGTTGCACTCGCCTTTCCCTCCTGGGACTGTCTGCCCTACGACCGCGTGAGCCCCAGTCCTGAGATCGCGGCGACGCGGCTTGCGACGCTCGCCCACCTCGCCACGGGCAAGCGCGTGCCGACGGTGGTGGTGGCCAGCGTCAATGCGTTCCTTCAGCGCGTGCCGGTGCCGGAGACGTTGGCGGGGTCCACGCTCGCGCTCGCCGCGGGCAATGTCATCTCGACGGACGAGCTGATGGGGTTCTTCGCGCGCAACGGCTACGGCCGCGTCGGCACGGTGCGCGCGCCGGGCGATTTCGCGGTGCGCGGCGGCATCGTCGACCTGTGGCCCGCGGGGCTGGAGGAGCCGATCCGCCTCGACTTCTTCGGCGACACGCTGGAGACGATCCGCACCTTCGACGCCGACAGCCAGAAAACGACGGGCCAGGTCGCGCGGCTGATGCTCGCGCCCGCGAGCGAGGTGCAGCTGACAGAGGAGACGATCCGCCGGTTCCGGCGCGAATATGTCTCGCTGTTCGGCGCGGTGACGGGGGCCGATCCGCTCTACGAGGCAGTGAGCGCGGGCCAGCGCCACCAGGGCATGGAGCATTGGCTGCCGCTCTTCCACGCGGAGATGGGCACGCTCGCCGACCATGTGCCGGGCGCCCCCGTCACGCTGGACTTCCAGGCGGCGGAGGCGCGCGACGAGCGTATCCGCGACTACCGCGACTATTACGACGCGCGCGCGGCCTATGACACGGGCAAGGGCGGCATTCCGGCCTACCGCCCGGTGCCGCCGGAACGGCTCTACCTCGACGCTGACGAGTGGGAGGCGGTGCTCGCGGACCGGCGCGTCCGTCAGATTCACCCGCACGCCATGCCGGAGAGCGGGACGGTCATCGACCTCGGCGGCCGTCCGGGCCGCGACTTCGCGCCGGAGCGGCGGCAGGAAGGCACAAATGTCTTCCATGCACTGGTGGATCATCTGAAAGATCTCGCCCGCGGAGGACGCAATGTCTTCGTGGCAAGCTACAGCGAGGGGGCGCGGGAGCGTCTGACCGGCCTTCTGAAGGACCACGGGGCGGAGATCGTCGTCCCCGTCGACCGGTGGGAGGCGGACGGCAGGCTGCCCAAGGGCGGCGTCGGCGTGATGGTGCTGGGCCTCGACCACGGCTTCGAGACGCCCGGTTTCGCCGTGGTGTCGGAGCAGGATGTGCTGGGCGACCGCCTTGTGCGCGCGGGCCGCAAGCAGCGCCGGGCGGAGAACTTCCTGCAGGAGGTGTCGAGCCTGCACCACGGCGACCTCGTGGTGCACGTCGACCACGGCATCGGGCGCTACCTCGGCCTCGAGACGATCACGGTCATGGACGCGCCGCACGACTGCCTGATGATCGAATATCACGGCGGCGACAAGCTCTATCTGCCGGTCGAGAACCTGGAGCTTCTGACCCGCTACGGCTCGGAGGAGATGGACGTCACGCTCGACCGCCTCGGCGGCGGCGCGTGGCAGGCCCGCAAGGCCCGCCTCAAGGAGCGGATCAAGGAGCTGGCCGACCAGCTCATCAAGGTCGCGGCGCTGCGCGCGCTCAAGACGACGGAGGGGGTGGCTCCGCCGCACGGCCTGTACGAGGAGTTCTGCGCCCGCTTCCCCTACGAGGAGACCGAGGACCAGCAGCGCGCCATCGCGGACGTTCTCACCGACCTCGGTTCGGGTCACCCGATGGACCGCCTCGTCTGCGGCGACGTGGGTTTCGGCAAGACGGAAATCGCGCTGCGGGCGGCCTTCATCATGGCGATGCAGGGCCGCCAGGTCGCGGTCGTGGTGCCGACAACTCTGCTCGCGCGCCAGCACTACAAGGGCTTCGTCGAACGCTTCAAGGGCTGGCCCGTGCGCATCGGCCAGCTTTCGCGCATGGTCGGCGCGAAGGAGCAGGCGGCGACCCGCGCCGGCATCGCCGACGGCACGGTCGACATCGTGATCGGCACGCACGCGCTGCTGGGCAAGCAGGTCGCGTTCAAGGACCTCGGTCTTCTCGTCATCGACGAGGAGCAGCACTTCGGCGTCCAGCACAAGGAGCGGCTGAAGCAGTTGCGTGCCGACGTGCACGTCCTGACGCTCACCGCGACGCCCATTCCGCGCACGATGCAGCTTGCCATGACCGGCGTTCGGGAGCTGTCGATCATCGCCACGCCGCCGGTGGACCGGCTGGCGGTGCGGACCTATGTCGCGCCCTTCGATCCCGTGACGGTGCGCGAGGCGCTGCTGCGCGAGAAGTACCGCGGCGGGCAGAGCTTCGTGGTGGTGCCGCGCATCGCCGACCTCGCCGCCATGGAGGCGTTCCTGAAGGACGAGGTGCCGGAGGTGCGCTATGCCATTGCGCACGGGCAGATGGCGGCTGGCGCGCTCGACGAGATCATGAACGCCTTCTACGACGGCGCCTACGACGTGCTCTTGTCGACGTCGATCGTGGAATCGGGCCTCGACATCCCGACCGCGAACACGATGATCGTGCACCGGGCGGACATGTTCGGCCTGGCGCAACTCTACCAGATCCGCGGGCGCATCGGGCGGGCCAAGGCGCGCGCCTACGCGCACCTCACGACGGTGCCGAACAAGAAGCTCACGCCCGCGGCGGAGCGGCGGCTCAGGGTGCTGCAATCGCTCGACACGCTGGGGGCGGGGTTCTCTCTGGCAAGCCACGACCTCGACATTCGCGGCGCGGGCAATTTGCTGGGCGAGGAGCAGTCGGGCCACGTCAAGGAGGTGGGCTTCGAGCTTTACCAGCACATGCTGGAGGAAGCGGTCGCCCAGATGCGCGCGGGCGAGCTCGACCTCGAACTCGACACGAAATGGTCGCCGCAGATCAATCTCGGCGCGGCGGTGCTGATCCCGGAGCACTATGTCTCCGACCTCGACCTGCGGCTGACGCTCTACCGCCGCCTCGCCGATATCGAGGACGACGCCGGGATCGAAGCCATCGCGGCGGAGATGATCGACCGCTTCGGGCCGCTGCCGCCGGAGGTCGCGCAATTGCTGGAGGTCGTGCGCATCAAGGCCGTCTGCCGTCGCGCGGGCATCGCCAAGATCGACGCGGGGCCGAAGGGCATCATCGTCAGCTTCCGCGAGGACCATTTCGCAAATCCGGCGGGCCTCGTGGAGTTCCTGGCGCGGGAGCGGGGCGGGGCGAAACTGCGTCCCGACCACAAGCTGGTGCTGGCGCGCGCCTGGGAAAGCGTGGCCGAGCGGCTGAAAGGCACGCTCAACGTCGCCCGCACGCTCGCCGGGATCGCGGAGGCCGCGCAGGCGGCGGCCTAGACAGGCGCGTCAGTTCTCGCCGCCGATGTCGTCGTCGTCCTGCGCGCGGATCTGCAGCAGCAGGTCCTCGATCTTGTCGAACACCTCGAGGAAGACGGAGGTGTCCTGCGCGCCCGTCACGAGGATGCGGTCCTCGAAGATGAAGGCGGGAACGCCCTGGATGCCCATCTGCCGGGCGGTCCGGTCCTCCGCCTCGATGGAGTCGCGGTCGGTCCCGTTCGCCAGAAGCTCCGCCACCAGAACGGGGTCGAGGCCCGCTTCGCCTGCGGCTGCCACCAGAACCTCGGGGTCGCCGATGTCCTCGCCCTCCTCGAAATATTTCTGGAAGAGCAGGGTGACCATCGCGTCCTGCTGGCCCACGCCGCGCGCCCAGCGGATCAGCCGGTGGCTGTCGAGCGTGTTGGGCGTGCGTGCGATCATGTCGAAGCGCAGATCGAGGCCTTCGCCCTCGGCCGCCTGGCGCACGGGGGCGTAGGCGGCACGCGCGCCGGCCTCCCCGCCGAACTTGGCCTTGAGATAGGTCTCCCGGTCCATGCCGCCGTCGGGCATCTCCGGGTTGAGCTGGAAGGGCCGCCAGGTGATGTCGAAGTCGATCTCCGGCCGCTCGGCGCGGGCGCGGTCGAAGCGCTGCTTGCCGATGTAGCACCAGGGGCAGATCGTGTCGGAAATGATGTCCACTTTCATGTGCGCCTCCTTGGGCTTTCGGCTAGGGTCCATGCCACGTAATGCTGACAAAAGGCAATGGGAGGGGATGTGATGGGCTTTTCTGCCGATCTTTCGGGAAAGATCGCGCTGGTGACGGGCGCGACGAGCGGCCTGGGGGAGCGGTTCGCCCGCGTTCTGGCGAAAAACGGCGCGGCCGTCGCCATCACGGGGCGGCGCGTCGAACGTCTGGAGAAGCTGAAGACGGAGATCGAGGCGGCGGGCGGCAAGGCCTTCATCCACCCGCTCGACGTGACCGACGTGGGCTCGATCCGCGCATGCGTCGACAATGTGTGGGAGCAGTTCGGCCCCATCGACATCCTCATCAACAATTCGGGCATCGGGGAGCCGACGCTCGCCACGGATTTCACGCCCGAGCACTATGACAAGGTGATGGATACCAACGCGCGCGGGGCGTTCTTCGTGGCGCAGGCGGTCGCAAAACGCATGATCGCCGCGGGCCGGCCGGGCAAGATCACGACGGTCGCCTCGCTCGCCGCCATCGACGTCGTGAAGGGCCTGTCGGTCTATGCCATGTCCAAGGCGGCCGCCGCGCACATGACGCGGGCGCTGGCGCTCGAATGGGCGCGCTTCGGCATCGACGTGAACGCGATCTGCCCCGGCTATATCGTGACGGAGATCAACGAGGGCACCTGGGAGACCGACCTCGGCAAGAAGATGATCGCGGGCTTCCCGCGAAAGCGCATCGGCAAGCCGGAGGATCTGGACGGCCTGATCCTGCTGCTGTCCTCGCCGGACAACGGCTTCATGACCGGATCGGTCATCGTGGTCGACGACGGCCAGTCGCTGGGTTGAGGGGAGAGGTGCAATGGCTGGACCGTTGAGCGGGCTGCGCATCATCGAGATGGAGGGGCTGGGACCGGGGCCGTTCTGCGGCATGATGCTGGCCGACCAGGGGGCGGAGGTCCTGCGCATCTCGCGCAAGGGCGCAGGCGCCAAGCTGGGACGCGAAAAGGGCGACGTGATGGCGCGCGGACGCCGCGTGGTGCGCCTCGACCTCAAGAAGCCTGAGGCGGTCGAGGCAGTGCTCGCGCTGGCCGAGGCGGCCGACGGCCTGATCGAGGGGTTCCGCCCCGGCGTGATGGAGCGGCTGGGGCTCGGCCCCGACGCCATGCTCACCCGCAACCCGCGCCTCGTCTACGGCCGCATGACCGGCTGGGGGCAGGACGGGCCGCTCGCCCACACCGCGGGTCACGACATCAATTACATCGCGCTGACCGGCGCGCTGCACGCCATCGGCACGGCGGAGACGCCGGTCGTGCCGCTCAATCTCGTGGGAGACTTCGGTGGCGGGGGCATGATGCTCGCCTTCGGGATGGTGTCTGCGCTCCTCAACGCCGCGCGCACCGGCAAGGGGCAGGTGGTGGACGCGGCCATGACCGACGGGTCGGCGGCGCTGATGGCCATCATCCACGGCTTCCATGCCCAAGGCGCGTGGGAAGACCGGCGCGCGGCCAACATGCTGGACGGCGGCGCGCACTTCTACGGCGTGTACGAATGCAAGGACGGCAAGCACCTCGCCGTAGGATCGATCGAGCCGCAGTTCTACGCCATCCTGCGCGACAAGCTGCGGCTTGCCGGCGCCGACTTCGACGACCAGCACGACCGGGCGAAATGGCCGGCGCTGAAGGAGAAGGTGGCCGCCGCGATCCGCACCCGCACGCGCGACGAATGGGCGGCGGTGTTCGCCGACACGGACGCCTGCGTGGCGCCTGTGCTCTCGCTGGAGGAGGCACCCGCGCACCCGCACAACGCCGCGCGCGGCACCTATGTCGTGGTCGACGGCGTGGTGCAGCCTGCGCCCGCGCCGCGCTTCTCCGCCACGCCTGCAGATGTGCCGAGGGCCGCACCGGGTCATGGGGAGAGCGATCTTGCCGCACTGCGCGACTGGGGCCTGGCGGGGGAGACGGTTGAGAGCCTGAAGGCCGCGGGGGCCGCGTGAGACGGCGGTGGAGGGACGGTCAGCGCCCCTCCGCGCTCCACCAGGTATCAAGCATCATGCCGTAGAGCGATGTTGTTTCTGGCCTTTCGAGCCTGCCGGCGTGCGCCACGAGGTCGGCGTCGAGATGGAAGAGCGGCAGCACGTACCAGCCCGCCAGCAGGGCGCGGTCGAGGGCGCGCACGGCAGCCTCGAAATCCTCGCGCGTTCGGGCGGCGAGGAGCGCCGCGATCATCGCGTCCACCGCCTCCGACCGGACGCCCGGATAGTTGCGCGTGCCGGGCGTCCCGGCGGCCTGCGACGACCAGTAGAAACTCTGCTCGTTGCCGGGCGACAGCGACATGCCCCAGTCGTTGACGATCATGTCGAAGTCATACTCCTGCCGGCGCAACTGGTACTGCGCGCTGTCGACCGTGCGGACCTGCACCGCGATCCCGATGCGCTTGAGCGCATCTGCCCAGGCGAGCGCCAGACGCTCCCAATCGGGTTCCGCCAGCAGGATTTCGAACTGCGCCGGGCTGCCGGAGGGGGTCAGCAGCGTGCGCCCCTCGAAGCGGAAGCCCGCCTCCTGCAGCAGACCGACCGCGGCCCGCGCACGCTCGCGCAGCGCGCCCGGACCGCTGCCGTCCGGGGGCGCGAAGCCTTCTGCCATCACATCGGGGTCGAGAGTTTCGGCGTAAGGCACCAGCAAGGCTTGCTCTTTCGGCGTCGGCGCATCCTTTGCGGCTAGCGGCGTGTTGTCGAAATAGGACCGGGTGCGGACATAGCCGCCGGCGTAGAGCGTCCGGTTCACCCACTCGAAGTCGAAGAGCCCGGCCAGCGCCTTGCGTGCCCGCGGATCGGCGAAGATCTCGCGGCGCGTGTTGAAGACGAGGCCCAGCATGCCGGACGGACGCCCATGCGCGATCTGCTCCCGCACCATCCGGCCGTCGCGCATCGCCGGGAAGTCGTAGGCGCTGGCCCATTGGGCGGGGTCCTGTTCGATCCGCAGGTCGACAAGCCCCGCCTTGAAGCCTTCGAACAGCGCATTCGCGTCGCGGTAGTAGTCGATCCGGATCTCGTCGAAATTGAACCGCCCCCGGTTCGCGGGCAGGTCGCGGCCCCACCAGTCCGGATCGCGGGCGAACGAGATCGAGCGATTGGTGTCGACCTCCGCGACCGTGTAGGGGCCCGAGCCGACGGGCGCCGAAAGCGTCGTCTCGCCGAACGTTTCCGCATCGGTGGCGTGCGCGGGCAGGATCGGCATCAGGCCCATGATGAGCGGCATCTCCCGGTCCGAGCCCGCCTCGAACACGAAGCGGACGGTGTGCGCGTCAGGGGCCGTCGCCTCCGCCACCTTGCCGTAGTAGAAGCGGTGGTTGGGGCGGCCCTTCTCCTTCAGCAGCGCCCAGGTGAACAGCACGTCTTCTGCGGTCAGCGGCTCTCCATCGGAAAAGTGTGCGTTTTCATTGAGATGGAATGTGATGCTGCCACGGTCGTCGGGCACCTCCACGGCCTTCGCCACCGAGGCATAGAGCGTGAACGGCTCGTCGAAGGACCGCGCGAGCAGGCTCTCGTACACATACTCGCGGATGCCGGCTGCCGCCTGTCCCTTCACGATCAGCGGGTTGAGGCTGTCGAAGCCGCCAAGCTGGCCGAGTACCAGCCGCCCGCCCTTTGGCGCAGCCGGGTCGGCGTAGGGGAAATGGGCGAAGTCCGGGGGCAGCGCCGGTTCCCCGTGCATGGCGATGGCATGGCGCGGCTCCGCAGCGGCGGGCGCTGCGGCGAGGGTGAGCGCGGCAAGTCCGGCGAGGGCCGGTCTCACCGCGCGCGTCAGTGATTCCCATGTGAGTCTCATGCCGCGATGATGGCAGAAAGCCCATGGCAACACATGGGCATTGCATGGGAAAACGCATGGGCAGGGCAGCAGGGCGGGCTCAGCGGTCCTTGCCCGCGATGTCCTTCTGGATCAGTTCGGCCAACTCGTCGGCGGCCTTCCGCGTCAGCTGGCGGCGCTTCTCGAAATCGTCCTTGATCTCGTAGTGGGTGGCCAGCAGGTGCTCGTCGTGCTGGCGGAACGTGTCCACGGTCAGTTCAGCCGCCCGGTCCGGCAGGCCAAGACCACGCAGCACGCTGCGTGCAAGGTGCAGCGAGCCGCGGAAGGTCTCCCGCTCGATCAGGCGCACGCCGAGGTCCATGAGGCGGTAGGCGTGCTCCCGGTTGATCGCGCGGGCATAGATCTCGAGCTTCGGAAAGGCCTGGCGCACGGTCGCCGCGATCTTCAGCGAGGCCTCCATGTTGCCGACCGCAAGCACGAAAACGGCCGCCTTGTCCGCACCCGCCGCCCGCAGCAGGTCGACGCGCGAAGCGTCTCCGAAATAGCTCTTGTTGCCGAAACTCGCGACCAGCTTGACCTGCCGCGGGTCCTTCTCCAGCCCGACGAAGGGGATGCCGCGTGCCTTGAGGATGCGGCCAACGATCTGCCCGACCCGTCCGAACCCGGCGATGATGACCTGCGGGGCCTCTTCCTCCAGCGCCGCCATGTCCTCCTCGGCGTCCTCTGTCTTCTCGTGGCTGCGCGATTCCTCGTAGAGGTCGAGCAGGAGGAAGGCGAGCGGGGTCAGCGCCATCGATATCGTCACCGAAACGACCAGGATGTCCACGACGGCCGGGCGAAGTGCCCCCTCGGCGATTGCCACGGTGAAGATGACGAACGCGAACTCGCCGCCCTGCGACAGGCCGATGGCGAGCGTGCGCGTCCCGTGCCTGCCAAGCGTGAACCACCAGCCGAGAGCCGCGAGGATCGTGCCCTTGAGCAGCATCAGGCCGAGCGCGATGCCGATGACCGCAACGGGCGCTTCGAGCGCGGTATCGATGTTCGCCGACATGCCGACCGCGATGAAGAACAGGCCGAGCAGCAGCGCCTTGAACGGCTCGATGTCCGTCTCGACCTGGTGGCGGAACTCGGAGTCCGCGAGCAGCACGCCCGCGAGGAAGGCGCCGAGGCCCATCGAAAGCCCCACCGACTCCATCAGAAGTGCGGTGCCGATCACGATGAGCAGGGCGAGCGCGGTCAGCACCTCCGGCACGTCCGCCGCCGCGACCGCGGAGTAGGCCGCGCCGACGATGAACCGGCCGCCGACGACGACGACGAACAGCGCGCCCAGCGCCTGCACGATCTTGGCCGGATCGGCAATCTCCTCGACCGGTTCGAGCCCCGTTGTCAGGAAGGGAATGAGCGCAAGGATCGGGATGACGGCGAGGTCCTGGAACAGGAGGACGGCAAAGCCCGTACGGCCCTGGCGCGTCGTCATCTCGCCACGCTCGGCCAGGATCTGCAGTGCGAAGGCGGTGGACGAGAGGGCAAGCGCCAGGCCGACGATGATCGCCTCCTGCAGCGCCAGTCCGAACGCGAGGCCGATCGCGCCCAGCGCCAGCGTGGTTGCCGCCATCTGGCCGCCGCCCGCGCCGAGGATCGCGCGCCGCATGACCCACAGGCGCGAGGGCTGAAGCTCCAGCCCGATGATGAAGAGGAGAAGGACCACCCCGAACTCGGCGAAATGCAGGATGTTCTCGGGCTCCGCGATGAAGCCGAAGCCGAACGGGCCGATCAGGACGCCGGCCGCCAGGTAGCCGATGATCGAGCCAAGGCCAAGCCGCTTCGATACCGGCACGGCCAGCACCGCTGCGACGAGAAAGATGGCGGCTTCGCCGAGAAAATACATTATGGGTCCGATGCGCAGGGACAGGCGACCAGACCTGTTTTGCGCCCCGGACCGGACAATTCAAGGCTCAATTGCAGATAGGGCGGATGCGTCCGCGCGAAATCCCCCGCGCGCCCCCTCAGATCCGGATGAAGGGGTTGAGATAGCGTCCGATCGGGCCCGTCAGGCGCAACGGCGCGCTGGTGACGGCCAGGCAGATGCACTCCCCGTCCGCGTCGGCGACCGGCTGGTGGTCGTCGTCCGGACCGGCGATGGCCACGTCGCCGCGCACGAAGTGATTCCCCCGGTCCGTGAATCCGCCAGCGAGGACGAGTGTCATCTCCGCACCCTCGTGCGTGTGCCGCGGCATCACCGCGCCGGGCGCAATGCGCATCAGGCGGGTCGTGAAGCCCGGCCGGCCCTTCAGGAGCTCGACCTCCTTCAGGCCGATCATCGAGCGCCAGCCAAGTCCGCCGAAGCTTTCCCCAAGATAGCGCGCAAGCGGCATCGGCACCGCGAACGGCGCATCTGTTGCCGGGCGCGCACCTGCCTGCGGAGCAAGCTCCGCAGCATCGTCAAGGCAGTCGAGCACGCGGTCGAGAAGGCTTTCGGACACGGGCTCCGGTCCGATTTCCTCAAGCATCGCGCCACCCAGCGTCTCGAGGCGCGCGGCCTCCGCACGGCACGCGGGGCACAGTGTAAGATGCGTCGCGACCAGCAGGGCCAGCGGCTCAGGCATGGAGCCTGCCGCATACTCCAGAAGCAGGTCTTCACCCGGATGATGGATGGGTCCGGTCATGCAATATGCTCCAGAACGCTCTTCAGCCTGGCCGTGGCCAGCCGTAATCTCGATTTCACCGTGCCGAGCGGAAGGTCCATCCGCTCGGCGATCTGGCTGTGCGACAGGTCCTCGAAGTAGGCGAGCTTCAGAAGCGAAAGCTGACCTTCTGGAAGTCCCTGCATCGCGCTGTGCAGCCGCTCTCCCATGTCCGCCGCCTCGAGCGCATCGTCCGCCGCGGGCGGCGCGTCCGCGACCAGCGCGGGGTCTTCCGGGTCGATTTCCGGCCGCCGTTCCCGCCGCAGCACGTCGATCCGGCGGTTCCGTGCGATCGTGAAGATCCAGGTGCTGGCCGAGGCCTTTGCTGGATCGAACTGAACTGCCCGGCGCCAAACCGTCAGCATGACGTCCTGAACCAGGTCTTCCGCTACCTCGTCCGTGGCGCCGAGGCGACGCAGATAGGCCTTGATCCGCGGCGCCATCACGCGGAACAGCGATGCGAACGCACCGCGATCGCGGTCCACCGCAATCGCTGCCATCAGGGATTGAAGGTCGTAGGCGTCGGACAGGGTCACGGTCTCCGAAGTCTTCGGGCCATTTGACGGAAGGACACGCCCTCCCGCAACCCCGATCCCGGGGCGGCCTTGACGTTCGAGAACCCGCACGCTGTCCACGCGACCTCGCTTCCCTCGCTTGTAACGAACCGTTTTACGCAAGCCCCCGCATGCCGGATCACTTGGGCCGCAGCCGCGTATGATCCGCCTGTGCGCGGGGCGCGTATTCCGATAGAGCTTGTTGCCGGCCCTCCACTCCGGGTGGCCGCCGATCCCCCGGACGAAAGGGCAGTACCCCGTATGAGAATTGCAGTCATCGGCAGCGGCGTGAGCGGTCTGTCGGCAGCGTGGGCGCTTTCGCGCGTGCACGACGTTGCCCTTTACGAGGCCGAGCCGCGCCTTGGCGGTCATGCCAACACCGTCACCGTCATGGACCGCGGGCGCGAGGTGCCCGTGGACACTGGCTTCATCGTCTACAACGAGCACAATTATCCCAACCTCGTACGCTTCTTCGATGCGCTGGGCGTACCGACGCAGGCGAGCGACATGTCGTTTGCCGTTTCCGCCGACGGTGGGGCGTTCGAATATGCAGGCGACGTCCGCGGTCTCGTTGCGCAACCGGCGAACCTGTTGCGCCGGCGTTACTGGCGGATGCTGGCCGACGTGGTGCGCTTCTACCGGTCGGGGGCCTCCGTGCTGGCAAGGTTGCCTGACGCCCGCCACGATGCGCAGGCGCCGACGCTGCGCGATATCCTGGAGGACGGGGGCTATTCGCAGACCTTCGCCGTGGACCATTTGTTGCCGATGGCAGCCGCGATCTGGTCGTCGACTGTGGAGAAGATCCTCGATTTTCCGGCGGAGACGTTTCTCAACTTCTTCGTCAACCACGGCCTGCTGAACCTGGGGGAGCGGCCGCGCTGGCGCACGGTCACGGGCGGCAGCCGGTCTTACGTGGAGAAGGTGGGCGCCCACCTCGGCCAGCGGGTGCGCCTTGCCACGCCTGTCGCCGAGGTGCGCCGCACGCCCGCGGGCGTCGTCGTGATCGACCGGCAGGGGCATCGCGACACCTTCGACGAGGTGATCCTCGCCACCCATGCCGACCAGTCGCTGGCCCTTCTGGGCGCGGGCGCGACGGTGAGCGAGCGCGGCGTCCTCGGCCGCTTCCGCTTCCAGCCCAATCTCGCGATCCTGCACACCGATCCCTCGCTGATGCCCCAGCGCCGCATGGCGTGGGCCAGCTGGAACTATATCTCGGCAGGCGCCGAGGACCGGTCGCGGCACGTCACGCTGACCTACTGGATGAACCGGCTGCAGGGGCTGGAAACGCAGAAGCCGCTGTTCGTGACGCTCAATCCGCTGAAGCCTCCCGCGCCGGAGACGGTCGTCACGCGCACCATGTACCGCCATCCGGTCATGGACCGCGAAACCCTCAAGGGGCAGGGGGAGTTGCCCTCGATCCAGGGGCTCGACGGCATCTGGCATTGCGGCGCATGGTGCGGATACGGGTTCCACGAGGACGGCGCGCAGGCGGGCTTCGCGGTCGCCGCCGCGCTGGGCGCACCCGTGCCGTGGGCGGACGCCATCCGCGAGATGAGCCCGGCGGGCAGCGCCGCCCTGCCGCGCCGGCGGGAAGGGATCGCGCTCACGGGATGACCGGAACCGCACGCCAGCGCGCCTCGGCACTCTACCGGGGCGAGGTGATCCACCGGCGCCATGCCGCGCCGGCGCACGAGTTGCGCGCCAACGTCTATTCTCTCCTGCTCGATCTCGACGAGCTTGAGGACCTCACCCGGGAGCTTTCGCTCTTCGGGCACGGGAAGCGGCGTCCCTTTTCCTTCCGCGACCGCGATCACGGACCGCGCGACGGCACGCCGCTCAAGGCCTGGATCGTGGAGGAACTGACCCGCGCCGGACTGTCCGCCGAACGCTGGAGCATTCGCCTCCATTGCTTCCCCCGCGTACTCGGCAGCGTGTTCAACCCGCTCTCGACCTGGTTCGCCCATGACGAGACGGGCGCTTTACGCGCCATTCTCTACGAGGTGTCGAACACCTTCGGGCAGCGGCACGGCTATCTGGTGCCCATCGACCCGGAGGAGGGTGCCGCGCACCGGCACACGGCGCAGAAGACCTTCCACGTCTCGCCCTTCTTCGACGTCGCCGGCACCTATGCCTTCCGCACGGCGGTTCCGGGGGAGCGTCTGAACCTGATGATCCGCTACGACGGACCGGAGGGGCCGCGCCTCACCGCCACGCACACCGGCGAGCGCCGGGCTCTGACGGACACGGAGTTGCTGAAGGCCGCCGCCGCCTGCCCGTACCTCACCTTCCGCGTGCTGCGCGGCATCCACTGGCACGCGCTGAAACTGTGGCTGAAGGGCGCGCGCTATCACGCCCCGCCCGCACCGCCCGCGCGTCTTGTCGAGGTGGTGAAGGGCCCGGACGCGCTGGCCGGTCCCGCGGAATGACCCGGCCCGCCACCTGGGGGCGGGCGCTCGCCTACGGGCTGCCGGGCCTGCCGCTCGCGGCGCTTCTCTTGCCGCTCTATGTCTATCTGCCGTCCTTCTATGCCGAGGACATGGGGCTGGGGCTCGCCGCCGTCGGCACGGTCCTTCTCGCCGCGCGGCTGTGGGACATGGGGACCGACCCGGTCGTCGGCTATTTCTCCGACCATATCCGGACGCGCTTCGGGCGCAGGCGGCTCCTGATGGCGGCGGGCGCGCCGGTCCTGCTCGTCTCGACCTGGGCGTTGTTCGTGCCGCCCGAGGGGGCGGGTCCGCTCTACCTGCTGGTCACGAGCATGGGGGCCTATCTCGGCCTGACACTCGTCCTCCTGCCGTTCAGCGCGTGGGGGGCGGAGCTTTCGAACGACTACGACGGGCGCACCTCGCTCGCGGCGGGGCGCGAGGGGTTCACGCTCGCAGGCACCCTGATCGGCGTCGGCGTGCCCGCAGCACTCGGCCTGACGGGTGGAGATGCACTCGAACTGATCGCTTTGGGCCTTCTCATCGTATTACCGGCATGTCTGTTCGTGACCTTCCTTTCGGTGCCGGAACCGCCGGCCCATCGGCAGACCTTGCCACCCCTGTCGCAAGGGGTGCGGGTGCTGGCGCGCAACCGGCCGTTCGTGAAGCTGCTCGTGGCCTATGTGCTCAACGGCTGCGCCAACGGCCTGCCGGCGACACTGTTTCTCCTGTACGTCAAGCATGTCCTGCAAGTGCCCGACATGTCAGGACTTCTTCTTCTGATTTATTTCGGGTGCGGGGCGGCGTCGGTGCCGCTGTGGGTCTGGGTCAGCAAGCGCACGGGAAAGAAACCCGCCTGGATCGGCTCGATGATCTGGGCGGCCGTGATCTTCGCATTCGTGCCGCTTCTGGGACCTGGCGACGTGGGCTGGTACATTGCGATCATCGTGGCGACAGGCATCGGGCTTGGCGCGGACCTGGCGCTTCCGGCATCGATGCAGGCGGACGTGATCGACCTCGACCGGGTGGAAACGGGGACGGAGCGTGCGGGCCTCTATTTCTCGCTGTGGGGCATGGCGACCAAGCTGGCGCTGGCGCTGGCGGTCGGCATCGCCTTCCCGCTGCTCGACCTTGCGGGCTTCGCGCCGGAGGCGGAGGCGAACGGCCCACAGGCGCTGACGGCGCTGGCGTTGCTTTACGCCTTCGGACCGTCGCTTCTGAAACTCGCCGCCGTCGCGGTGGTCTGGACCTATCCGATCGACGCGGCCGCGCAGGCGGAGATCCGTGCGCGGCTAACGGACGGGGAAGCCGCGCGGCATGCATGACCGGCAGAGGGAGCATTTCATGTCCTGGTCTCGTCTCGGGCTGGCGGGTCTGCTCGCCCTCGTTCTCGCAGGGTGCGGCGGCATGAACGTTCAGGACTTCAAGGGCCGCGAGCCGCGCCTGGTGATCGAGGACTATTTCGCGGGCCGCACGCTCGCCTGGGGCATGTTCCACGACCGCTTCGGCAATCTGCGCCGCGAGTTCGAGGTGACCATCGACGGCACCTGGGACGAGGCCAAGCAGACCCTGACCCTCGTCGAGGACTTCGTCTATGCCGACGGGGAGGAGGAGCGGCGCGTCTGGACCATCGTCAAGACCGGCCCCGACACCTACACCGGAACCGCGGACGGCGTCGTCGGCACGGCGGAGGGGGAGGCGCAGGGCAACACGCTCAACTGGCGCTACACCTTCGCGCTGCCCGTGGGCGAAAGCGTCTGGAACGTGCAGTTCGACGACTGGCTCTATCTCCAGCCGGGCGGTGCGCTGCTGAACCGCGCGGTGGTCAGCAAGTTCGGCCTGACGCTGGGGGAGGTGTCGCTCGCCTTCGTGAAGCCGGAGAAGCTGTCGGCTGCCGCGGGGAATGAGCCGATGCAGACGGCAGCCGCGGAATAGGGCGTCAGGTCTTCAACGCCAGGCGGCGGCGCACGACACGCACGAGCGGGCCGATCAGCGGCAGCTTCGCATAGAACTCAGCCCCCGAATCCCAGTGATCGAGGTGGCGGACGATGCGGCCGCCTGCGTCGATCTCCACCTCGCTCATGCCCGGGATCTCCCAGTCGCGGCCGAGCGCGCGGAAGCGGAATACCCAGCGGATGTAGCCCGCGCGCGCGGTCAGCGCCTGGTCCAGCACCTCGAAGCGCGGGTTCTCCGTATCCTCGAACATGTGCGCCAGGATGCGCTTGTACGCCTCCACCCCGCGCACGTCGTTGAACGGGTCGGTGAAATGGATGTCGGGCGCGCACAGCGTATCGAGCGTGCCGAGCGTTTCAGGACTCAGGGTCTCGAACAGCCGGGCATAGGCCCCAAGCTTCGCCGCGCGGGCGTCATGGCCGCTCACGCTGTCGCGCGGGCCGCCTTGGCGGCCTCCTCCGGCACCATGCGGCGGGCGAGCATCAGCGCCAGCGGGTAGGGCAGCATACGGTAAAGCTTCATCAGCCAGCCGAAGACGCGGGGGAAGACAATCTCGAAGCGGTCCGACATCAGCCCCTTGTAGAAGGCGTCGGCGGCGTCTTCCACCTCGATCAGGAAGGGCATGGGGAAATCGTTCCTGGCGGTCAGCGGCGTCTTCACGAAACCGGGGCAGACGAGTTGCAGACGAATTCCCATCATCTCCGCCTCGGGGCGCAGCGCCTCGGTGAAATTGATCAGCCCCGCCTTGGTCAGGCCATAGGCCGCCGAGGTCGGCAATCCTCTGTATCCCGCGACCGAGGCCACGACCGCGATCTGACCCACGCGGCGCGCCTTCATCGCGGCGAACACGGGCAGGAAGCCGTTGAGCGTGCCGAACACATTGACCTCGACAAGCTTGCGGAACGTGTCCGCCTCGAGGTCGGCCGCGTGCACCGGCTGGTGCGTGCCCGCGTTGAAGACGGCGATGTCGATGGCGCCCAGGTCCGCCTCGATCCGCGCGACGGTATCGGCCATGGCGTTCGCGTCGGTCGTGTCGCAGGGGTAGGGGACGATGCGTCCGTGTGCGGCTTCTCCGGCTACCTCTGCCAGTGCTCCCTCGGAGCGCGCGGTGATCGCGACGCGCCACCCCTCGTGCGCCATCTTCAGCGCCAGCGCGCGGCCCAGGCCGCTGCTCGCGCCCGTGATCCAGGCGAGGCCGGTGGTCATCGGGGCAGTTCGGTGGGCCGGTATTCGAAGCGGTCGCCATCGATCGAGAAGGCGAGTTTCGCCCAGTCGCCGGATGGCGTGTACCAGATGTCGAGGTCGAGGTCGCCAGAGAGCTTCCATTCCATCGCCCGGCGGCGCATCTCGCCCGTGCCGACCGTGTCCTCGCGCACCGGCTGGGCGGTGACGCTCAGCACGCGGCCGTTCTGCGTGTCGAGAAGCGTGTCTGCCTCCACGAATGCATTGCGCCAATACGTCGTCGGCACGACGTCGCCGTCCACGGTCTTGCGGCCCTGCGGCCCGTCGATCACGACCTTGCCGCCCTCGCGCCGGGCGGTGACGCTCAGCTTCTCGCCATTGTCGTTGGTTTGCGCGTCGAGGGAGAGGAGCCGTCCGTCCGGGCCCACGATCTCCACGGCCTCGTGCCGGTAGGTGTAGAGCGGGATGAAGCCCAGCTTGACCTTCAGGTCGATGGTCACGCGCGCCTGCCGGCGTCCGTCGGGCAGCCGCTCAACGCGCACGGTGTGCGTGCCGATGGGGCTGCCCTCGCGGTAGACGTCGAAGCTGTAGACGGTCGCGTCCTGCGTGCGCTCTGCCTGCGGCGCGGCCTCGAGCGAGGCCATCTGCACGCCGCTCGCGCCCGCGGGCGCACCAAGCCCCGCACCGAGCATGAGGGCCAGCCCGGCGGTCGCGATGGTGAGGCGTGTGGTTGTGTGTCGCATGAACATGATACGCGCCGAACCCGCTCATGGTTCACGATGTCCCAACAGTTTGTGCGAGGGCGCGCCCGTGCGCAAGCGGAACGCGCCTTCACCGGAAGTTGCGCCCGCGCGGCATGGCGCGGACCGGGCGCTTCACCTCGTCGGCGTGGGCGAGGCTCTGGACCCGCGTGTGCGCCTCGCCCAGCGTGGCCAGCAGGTCGCTCGCGTCCTCCAGTTTCTCCGCGATCAGGTGAACGATGCCCGCCTCCGACTGCAGCCGCCCGCGCACGACCAGCAGGCGCGCGCCCAACGTCTCGGCCCGGTACGCCTCGAAGAGCTTGGGCCAGACGATCACGTTCACCGTGCCCGTCTCGTCCTCCAGCGTGAGGAAGATCACGCCCCGCGCGGAACCGGGACGCTGACGCACCAGGACGAGGCCCGCCGCCGCCGTCAGCGTCCCGTCGCGCATCCGCTCCAGCGCCTCGGCGGGCTGGGCGCGCAGGCCGGCGAGGCGGCCGCGCAGGAAGCTCACCGGGTGCGCGCGCAGGCTCAGGCCCAGGTGACGATAGTCCTCCGCCACCTGCTGGCCGGGCGGCATGGGCGGCAGGGCTGCGTCTGGCTCGCGCGCGGGGCCCGACAACGCCCGCAGCAGCGGCAGGTCGTCGGCATCCCCCGTCCGCCCCAGCCCCCGCACGGCCCAGAGCGCATCGCGCCGCGCGAGGCCGAGGCCCGCGAACGCATCCGCCTCCGCCAGGCGTTCGAGCGCGGCGGGCGACAGTCCCGTGCGCAGCCACACGTCGCGCACGCTGTCGTAACCCGCGCCCCGGTGCGCGACGAGCGCCTCGGCCGCCGCGTCCCCAAGCCCCCGCACGGTGGCGAAGCCCAGGCGCACGGCGCGCGCGGTCCGCATCTCTACCGCCATCCAGGCGAAGCGCGGGTGGGGCGCCGCACCGTTCTCTGGGCGGTCCTTCGGCGCGAGCGGTTCGAGCGTCGCCTCCACCCCGCTCGCGTTCACGTCCACGGCACGCACCGCGACCCCGTGCTCGCGCGCGTCGCGGACCAGTTGCGCGGGCGCATAGAAGCCCAGCGGCTGCGCGTTCAGCATCGCGGCGAGATAGACGTCCGGATAGCGGCACTTCGCCCAGGCCGACGCATAGACCAGCAGCGCGAAGCTCGCCGCGTGCGACATGGGAAAGCCATAGGTGCCGAAGCCCTCGATCTGGCGGAAGCACTGCTCGGCGAAGGCGCGGTCATAGCCGCGTTCGGCCATCCCCTCGACCATCTTGTCGAAGAAGGTGTGGATCGTCCCGACCCGCTTGAAGGTTGCCATGGCGCGGCGCAGGCGGTCGGCTTCCTCCGGCGTGAAGCCCGCGGCCACGATGGCGATCTTCATGCACTGTTCCTGGAACAGCGGCACGCCGAGCGTCGGGCCCAGCACCTCCTCCAGCTCGCGGGAGGGGTAGGCGACCGGGTCGATGCCCTGGCGGCGGCGCAGATAGGGATGCACCATGTCGCCCTGGATCGGGCCGGGGCGCACGATCGCCACCTCCACCACCAGGTCGAAGAACCGCCGCGGTTTCAGCCGCGGCAGCATGTTCTGCTGCGCCCGGCTTTCCACCTGGAAGAGGCCCACGCTGTCCGCCCGGCACAGCATCTCGTAGACGGCGGGCTCCTCCTTCGGGATCGTGGCGAGCGTGAGGTCTTGCCCGTACTCCTCTGACATGAATGTGAAAAACCGCCTCAGCGCGCTCAGCATCCCGAGGCCCAGGATATCCACCTTGAGGAAATCCAGCGCCTCCAGGTCGTCCTTGTTCCACTCGATGACCGTGCGGTCCTCCATCGCCGCGTTCTGGATGGGGACAAGTTCGTCCAGCCGGTCGCGCGCGATCACCATGCCGCCTGTGTGCTGCGAGAGATGCCGGGGAAAGCCGATCAGGTCGCGCGCCAGCGCCAGCACCAGCGCGAGGCGCGGGTCGGCGGCGTCGAGACCGGCGCGGGCGGCGTCCTCCGCGTCCACGCCCTCGCGCGACCAGCCCCAGACCGAGCCCGACAGCGCCGACAGCGTGTCCTCGCTCAGCCCGAAGGCGCGGCCCACGTCGCGCACCGCCATGCGCGCGCCATAGGTCACCACGGTCGAGGTCAGCGCCACCCGCGCCCGTCCATAGCGGCGGTAGATGTATTGCAGCACCTCCTCGCGCCGCTGATGCTCGAAATCCACGTCGATGTCGGGCGGCTCCCCGCGCGCGGCGGAGATGAAGCGTTCGAACAGCAGGTCGTGTTCGATGGGATCGACCTCCGTGATGCCGAGGCAGAAGCAGACGACGGAATTCGCAGCCGATCCGCGGCCCTGGCAGAGAATTCCCTCGCGCCGCGCGAAGCACACGATGTCGTGGACGGTCAGGAAATAGGGTGCGTAGCCGAGCCGGCCGATCAGCGCCAGTTCCCGCTCCATCGTCGCCGCCACCGCCGCCGGCACGCCCGCGGGATAGCGCCGCCGCGCCCCCTCGCGCGCGAAATGTTCGAGCGCGGCCTGCGCGCTCCCGAACCCGGCGCGGGCCTCGTCCGGATACTGGTAGCGCAACTCCTCCAGCGAGAAATGAAGCCGGTCGAGCAGGCGCAGGCTTTCGCCCACGGCCTCGGGAAGGTCCGCGTAGAGCCGCGCGGTCTCGGCGGGCGTCTTCAGGTGGCGCTCGGCGTGGGGGGCGAGCCGCGTTCCGGCCGCGTCGAGCGTGGTGTGCAGGCACACGCAGGTCAGCACGTCGTGCAACGGGCGGCGTTCCGGCGCGTGGTAGAGCGCGTCATGGGTCGCGAGCAGGGGCACGCCCGCCGCAGCCGCAATCTCCCGCAGCCGGGCGAGGCGGCGGCGGTCCTCGCCGCCCATGCGCAAGGGGGCTGCCAGCCAGACCGCGCCGGGCCGCGCCGCCGTCAGCGTGGCGAGCGTTTCCGGCGTCTCCCTGCCCGGCTTCTCGGGCGGCATGAGGATCAGCGACAGGCCGTCGGCCCACGCCAGCAGGTCGGGGAGGTCGAGATGACATTCCCCCTTGGGCGCGCGCCGGTTGCCGTGCGTCAGCAGGCGGCAGAGGCGGCCATAGGCGGTCCGGTCCTCCGGGTATGCGATCACGTCCGGAGTGCCGTCGCGGAAGACGAGGCGGGCGCCCACCGCGAGTTTCAGGCCCTTCTCCCGCGCGCCCGTCTCGCGCCAGGCCATGTGCGCGCGCACCGCGCCCGCCAGCGTGTTGCGGTCGGCGATCCCGATACCGGAAAGGCCGAGGCGCAGGGCTTCGGCCACCATCTCCTCCGGGTGCGAGGCGCCGTGCTGGAAGGAGAAATTGCTCGCCGCGGCAAGTTCGGCGAAGCGGGGCGGGAGGGAGGACGGCGTACTCATGCGAAGAGCCCGTGCAGGTACCAGCGCGGGCGCATGGTCTCGTGGCCATAGAGGCCTGCGCGGAACAGCCAGAAGCGCCGTCCGCGCGCATCCTCCACGCGGAAATAGTCGCGCGTCAGGTCGCCGTCGGCGGCGTGCCACCATTCGGGCGCGATCCGCTCCGGCCCCTCCGCGCGCACCACGTCGTGCACCACGCGCCGCCAGCGGAAGCGGATCGGCGGCCCGTCCGGCACGGCCGCCAGCGTCTCCACCGGCTGCGGCGGATCGAACAGGCAAAGGGGGCGCAGGGGCGGCGCGCCCGCCTCGCGCCGGCGCGGCCAGGCGGGCAGGGCGCCTGTGTCGAGTGCGCTCAGCGCCAGCGCCTCACGCTCCGGCACATGGGTGTCGCGGCGGGTAAAGCGCAGGACATGGGTGCGCCCGACGCGCGCGGCCAGCCGCTCCACCAGGGCGGCGAGGTCGTCGGCGGTATCGGTGCGCCCGGCCAGCGTCTCCTGCCGGGTGCCGAAGGGCGCGGCGCGCAGCACGGCAAGGCGGATCGTGTCGAAGCCGAAGCCGGGGTCGAGCGGATCGGCGAGCGCCTCCAGCCGCTCCCGGAAGAGCCGCGCCATCACGTCTGGATCGCGCAAGGCGCGCGCCGTCTCCACCGTGCAGCGCCGGACCTGCCCGTCTGCGCGGAAGAACGCGGCCTCCAGCGCGCGCGCGCCTTGGCCGCGGCCCTCCAGCATGTCCTTCAGGTCGCCGGCGAGCATGGCCAGCGTGGCGAGCAGCGCGTCGATGTCCGTGAGCGGCTCGGCGAAGCGCCGCTCTGCCGTCATCAGGGGCGCGGGCCGGCGCGGCGCGATGGGCGGACGGGTCCGGCCGAGGAGCGCGTCGAGCCGGTCCACGAGATCCGCCCCGAACCGCGCGGCGAGGGGCGCACGCGGGCGGTCCGCCAGTTCCCCGATGGCGTGGAGCCCCATGCGGTGCAGCGCGGCCTGCGTCTCCGCCTCCGCCCGCAAGGCCGCGACGGGGAGGGGGCGCACGGCCTCCGCCTCGCCGCCCGGCGGCACGATGGGGGCCGAGGATGTCCCCGAATCTCCGCCCCCGAACCGGGCAAGCGCATGGGCCGCGGGTCCGTTGCCCGCAATGGCCGCGCGCACCGCGAAGCCCTGCCGGAGGAGCGCCCGCAGCGCCTGTTGCAGCAGCGCCGTCTCGCCGCCGAAGAGGTGCGCGCAGCCCGTGATGTCGAGCGTCAGCCCGTCCGCGCCGTCCAGCGCCACGAGCGGGGTGTAGCGGTCGCACCAGTCCGCTACCGCGTCGAGGCAGGCGCAGTCGGCCGCCGGATCGTGGTCGGCGGTGCGGATGTCCGGATGCCGCGCGCGCGCGTCGGCCAGCGCCATGCCGGGGAGGAGCCCCAGTGCGCGCGCCGCCCGGTCCGCCGCCGCGATGCGCAGCGCGCCGCCGGCCTTCGCCACGAAGACGAGGGGGTGGGCGGCGGCCCTTGCGTCCGTTTTGTCCGCGCGCGCCTCATCCTGCGCGCCTGAGAGGCCGGAAGAGGGGTGCACGGGCGTCTCCCCATGCGCCCCCCGGTCCCGCCGCCGCAGCCGGTCGGCCGGCAGGTCCGGAAACCACAGGGCGAGCATGCGCCTCGATGTCGCGGAAGCGTCCGCCATCGCTGTCCCAGTCCAGAATCCATGTTCCTGACGGCCCCGCCCGGTTGCGGGTGAGCGCGGCCTCGAACGCGGGGCGTCCCGGCGCGCCCGCCACGCTGTCCGCCGAGGGGCCTGCGCGGATCCGCCAGCGTGTCGCCGCCGCGCTGGGCCCCGGTTCGGCGCCGAGCCGCAGGGCGATCGCCGTCGCGCCCGTCCGCCCCGCCGCGAGCCCCAGCCGCCGCGTCGCCGTGAGGCCGTAGAGCCGCGCCTCGCCCCAGAGGTCGAGGATCGCCGCCCCGACACCGGGGCAGGCCAGCGCCTCCTCGCCCGCGCGCAGCACGCCGCGCACGTCCTTCGCCCGCACCAGGACGACGCAGCCCGGGTCGAGGCCGAGGTCGGCGAGCCCCGCGGGGTTGAGCCGCCCGGCCTCCGCCTCCGTCATCGCGTCGCGCACCCACACCGCCGCCTGGCCGGAACCGCCGCCTGTGAGACGCGCCGCCAGCGCCACGGCAAAGCCGAGCGGGGCCGCCGTTTC
This sequence comes from Futiania mangrovi, assembly GCF_024158125.1. Taxonomy (NCBI): domain Bacteria; kingdom Pseudomonadati; phylum Pseudomonadota; class Alphaproteobacteria; order Futianiales; family Futianiaceae; genus Futiania; species Futiania mangrovi. The sequence continues at coordinate 1,007,393 of NZ_JAMZFT010000001.1, forward strand.
CGACGCCTCCGCGCCATAGACCTCGTGCAGCGTGCCGCGCGCGAGCCCGCCGCCGAGCGCTGCATCCGCCGCCGCGCAACCCAGGGAGAGGTGGTCCGGCCCGTCGCTGCCTTCCGCGCGTGGCGACGCCCCGATGCGGGTGACGGCGGCCTGAAGCGCCGCGCGCGTGCCTGGGCGCGTGCCCTTGCCCTTGCCCTTGCCCTCGCCTGTGTCCGCAACCTCCATGGCCGGTTCCTGCGCGCCCTTCGTGTTCCTAATATGTTCTCATTGAAACGAGGCCGCACGCGCCTGTCAAGACGGCAGAGGCACCCTCGGGGGGCGAGGGTGCCCAAAGGGTGGCCGCGGTGGACGCCGCCGCGCTGAGTCTGCTATTCAGAACGACGTCAGATCCCTTGCCGAAGGACACCGGTCATGGCCGATGCGTCCGTGGCCCATGCCGAACCGGCTGCCGCCACAAAGGAACGAGCCGCCGCGCTCAAGCCGCTCGACACGCTGAGCCCGCGCGCCCGCCGCATCGCGGAGCACGTGGCCGCCCGCGTCGCCGGCGTGGCCGTGGAGGATGTGCCCTACGAGAACTTCTACCTGGAGGACGCCTTCCCCGCCGACATCTATGCGGAGATGCGCCGCCGGATGCCGCCGCGCGAGGCCTATCTGCCGCTCAACATCAAGCGCTGGAAGAACGCGCAAGGCACCTCCACGCGCGATCGCCTGCGCCTGTCGGAGGGAGAGATCGCGCGCATCCCGGATGCCGAGGCGCGCGCCTTCTGGCAGGACGTGACCGACGCGCTGATGTCCGTGACGGTGCAGCAGGCGGTCTATGCGAAGCTCGCAGGCGACGTCGCGCGCCGCCTGGGCTGCCGTCCGGAGGAGGTGACGGACAAGCAGGCGTGGCCTACCGCCATGCTCGTGCGCGACTTCGCCGAGTACAAGCTGAAGCCGCACCCGGACGGGCCGCCGCGTGTCGTGACGATGATGTTTTATCTCGCCGACCCGGGCATGCCGGAGGATCTGGGCACCTCGGTCTACCGGCGCACGTCCGCGCTGCAGCGGCTGATGGGCCGCCGGTTCGAGGAGGTGAAGCGCTTTCCCTTCCGTCCGAACAGCGCGGCGACCTTCGCCGTCAACGACCTGCCCGACCGCATCAGCCTGCACGGGCGCGAGTTGATCACCGGGCCGGAGATCGTGCGCGACAGCCTGATCGTTGCATGGCTGTCGGAGGACTTTCCGGAGTTCGGCGCCAAGCACAACGACGCCTACTGATCCCGCGCCGGAGACAGGGCCCGGGACCGAGCGGACAGGCGCGCCGCCTGACAGCCGGCGGGCCCGGGCGAAACATGAAGAAGAAGGGCGAAACGCACATGACGAGGACGACTGAATTCTACATCGACGGCGCCTGGGTGACGTCCACCACGGGCAAGACGCTCGACGTCATCAATCCCGCGACGGAGGAGGCGTGCGCCACCATCGCGCTCGGCGGACAGGCCGACGTCGACAAGGCGGTCGCTGCGGCGAAGCGCGCGTTCCAGACCTGGGGCTACACCGATCCGGCCGAACGCATCGCGCTGGTGGAGAAGCTGGCGGCCGTCTACGAGCGCCGTTCGGGCGAGATGGCGCAGGCGATCTCGCAGGAGATGGGCGCGCCGATGAAGCTCGCCACCAACGCGCAGGCCGCAGCCGGCCTCGGCCACATCAAGGCCTTCCTGCGCGTGGCCAAGACCTTCGTGTGGGAGCACCCGCTGCGCGAAGGCGCGGAGGCCGAGCACATCGTCTATGAGCCGATCGGCGTCTGCGGCCTCATCACGCCGTGGAACTGGCCGATGAACCAGGTCACGCTGAAGGTCGTGCCGGCGCTTCTCGCGGGCTGCACCATGGTGCTGAAGCCGTCGGAGGTGGCGCCGCTCTCCTCCCTGCTGTTCGCCGAGATGCTCGACGAGGCGGGCGTGCCTGCAGGTGTCTTCAACCTCGTGAACGGCGACGGGCCCGGCGTGGGCGAGGCGCTGGCCCGCCATCCCGACGTCGACATGATGTCGCTGACGGGCTCGACCCGCGCGGGAACCGCGGTCAGCAAGGCCGCCGCCGACACGATCAAGCGCGTCTCGCTGGAACTGGGCGGCAAGGGCCCGAACATCGTCTTCGCCGACGTCGACGTGGACAAGGCCGTCGCGCGCGGTGCCGCGCACTGCTTCCAGAACACCGGGCAGTCGTGCAACGCGCCGACCCGGATGCTGGTCGAGCGTCCGATCTACGACCGTGCGGTCGAGGTGGCGGCAAGGACCGCCGAGGCGACGAAGGTGGGCGAGCCGTCGGAGGACGGAAACCACATCGGCCCGCTGGTCAGCCAGGCGCAGTTCGACAAGGTGCAGGACCTGATCCGGAAGGGCATCGAGGAGGGTGCGCGCCTCGTCGCCGGCGGCCCCGGCCGGCCCGAGGGCTTCAACCGCGGCTATTTCGTGCGCCCGACCGTCTTTGCGGACGTCAGCAACAACATGACCATCGCGCGGGAGGAGATCTTCGGTCCCGTGCTCTCGATCATCCCGTTCGAGAGCGAGGACGAAGCCATCGCCATCGCCAACGACACGGTCTACGGCCTTGCCTCCTATGTGCAGAGCGGCGACCAGGCCCGGGCCCAGAAGGTGGCCCGCAAGCTGCGCGCCGGCATGGTCCAGATCAACGGTGCGGGGCGCGCCTCGGGTAGCCCGTTCGGCGGCTACAAGCAGTCCGGCAACGGCCGCGAGGGCGGCGTCGAGGGGCTCAAGGACTTCCTCGAGGTGAAGGCGGTCTCCGGCTGGGATCCGGCCGCGGCCTGACCGCGGAGCGGGACGGCCCGGACCCGACAGACGAGCATTTGGAGGGCCTCGCGGGTGTCGCACCGCGAGGCCCTTTTGCATGCGCGAGATAGGCGCTGCATCGCAAGCGCCAATAAATGGGGGCAAATGGTGTAAATAAAACTTTCGTATTAAGCCTTATGGCGCATGTTGATCGTCGCATAATTGTGCGCTGCAAAATATAGACCTTTCAATACATTAGTATCATTGCCTCACCGGGTGTTTTTCGGGACGTTGCCTGACGGGTCAGAACCCAGGAGCTTTCGCGTGCGCGTCTGCTCGACAAGAACCTGAGGGAGGACGTCATGTCTGAATTCACGATCAATCGCCGCGGTCTGCTGAAGACCAGCGCCATCGTGGGCGCCGGCCTTGCCATGCCGACGATCTTCACGAGCGCGGCGCGCGCCTACACGAACGAGCCCAAGGGCGGCACCGTGACGCTGGGCTTCAACGTTCCGCAGACGGGCGCCTATGCCGACGAGGGCGCTGACGAGCTGCGCGCCTATCAGCTTGCCGTCAAGCACCTCAATGGCGAGGGCGATGGCGGGATGCTCAACACCTTCTCCTCGAAGGTGCTGAAGGGCAACGGCATCCTCGGCAAGAAGGTCGCCTATGTGACCGGCGACACGCAAACGAAGTCGGACGCCGCGCGCGCCTCGGCCCAGTCGATGATTCAGAAGGACGGCGCGGTGATGATCACCGGCGGCTCGTCCTCGGGCGTCGCGATCGCGGTGCAGGGCCTCTGCCAGGAGGCGGGCGTCATCTTCATGGCGGGCCTCACGCACTCCAACGACACGACGGGCAAGGACAAGAAGGCGAACGGCTTCCGGCACTTCTTCAACGCCTACATGTCGGGCGCGGCGCTCGCACCGGTGCTGAAGGCCAACTACGGCTCCGACCGCAAGGCCTATCACCTGACCGCCGACTACACCTGGGGCTGGACGCAGGAAGAATCGATCGCGGCCGCGACCGAGGGCCTCGGCTGGGAGACGGTGGCGAAGGTCCGCACGCCCCTCGGCGCGGGCGACTTCTCGCAGTACCTGACGCCGGTGCTGAATTCCGGCGCGGACGTGCTGATCCTCAATCACTACGGCCGCGACATGGTCAACTCGCTGACCCAGGCGGTGCAGTTCGGTATGCGCGACAAGATGGTCAACGGCAAGAAACTCGAGATCGTCGTGCCGCTTTACTCGCGCCTCATGGCGCAGGGTGCCGGCAAGAACGTGAAGGGCATCTTCGGCTCGACCAACTGGCACTGGTCCCTGCAGGACGAGGGCAGCAAGGCCTTCGTGAAGTCCTTCGGCCAGGAATACGGCTTCCCGCCGAGCCAGGCGGCCCATACCTGCTACGTGCAGACGCTGCTCTATGCGGATGCGTGCGAGCGGGCGGGCACGTTCAACCCCTGTGGTGTCGTCAAGGCGCTGGAAGGGTTCGAGTTCGACGGCATGGGCAACGGTCCGACCCTCTACCGGGCCGAAGACCACCAGTGCTTCAAGGACGTACTCGTGGTGAAGGGCAAGGAGAACCCGGAATCGCAGTTCGACCTGCTGGAAGTCGTCGACGTCACGCCGGCCGCGCAGGTCACCTATCCGCCGGATCATCCGATGTTCGCGGGCGGCAACCTCGGCACCTGCAGCGCGGGCGCCTGATCGTCCTTCCATGACTGCGGCCGCCCGGGGGTCCGGGCGGCCGGCCTTGTCCAGCCGCATCGGGCGGCGGATGCGCGGCAAACCTTGAGCGGGTAGGGGCATGGACGCGGTCCTTCTGCAAATCCTGAACGGGCTCGACAAGGGCAGCGCCTATGCGCTCATCGCCCTTGGCCTGACCCTGATCTTCGGAACATTGGGCGTCGTGAACTTCGCGCACGGCGCGCTGTTCATGATCGGCGCCTTCTGCGCGGTCGTGGTCCAGAAGACGCTGACCCTGTCGAAAGTGGTCCTCAGCGAGACCGAGAAGACGCCCTGGGGCACGCCGAAGGAGATCCACACCTATTATGTGCAGGAGTGGTTCGGCGATTTCGGCCTGGTGCTGCAGGACTATTCGGTGCCCGTGGCGATCCTGCTGGCGCTGCCGGTGATGCTGCTGGCGGGCATCGCGATGGAGCGGGGCCTCATCAAGCACTTCTACAAGCGCCCCCATGCCGACCAGATCCTCGTGACGTTCGGCCTCGCGATCGTCCTGCAGGAGATCGTGAAGGCGCTGTTCGGCGCCAATCCGATCCCGCAGCCCGCGCCGCAGGCGCTACAGGGCGCGCTGGACGTGGGCACGATGATCGGCTTCGACCCGGGCGTGATCGTCTATCCCTACTGGCGGTTCATATATTTCGTTTTCGCCGCGGCCGTGGTGTCCGCCGTCTTTGCATTCCTGCAGTACACGACCTTCGGGATGGTGGTCCGCGCGGGCATGGCGGACCGGGAGACGGTGGGCCTGCTCGGCATCAACATCGACAAGCGCTTCACGGCCATGTTCGGCTTCGCCGCCGTGGTGACCGGACTTGCGGGCGTGATGTATGCGCCGATCCTGTCGCCCGACTACCACATGGGCATGGACTTCCTCGTGCTCTGCTTCGTGGTGGTCGTCGTGGGGGGCATGGGCTCGCTGCCGGGCGCTGTCGCCGCGGGCTTCCTTCTGGGCGTCCTGCAGAGTTTCGCCGCCATGAACGAGGTCAAGGCGATCCTGCCCGGCATCGACCAGATCATCATCTATCTTGTGGCCGTCGTCATCCTGCTGACGCGGCCGCGCGGTCTCATGGGCCGCAAGGGTGTCATGGAGGACTGACGCATGACGGCGACGCGCACCAACGACACCCTGCTGATGATCGGCTTCACCGTCGCCGTGCTGGCGATGCCGCTCATCCTCGCGCCCTTCGGTGCGGGCTACCCCGACCTGATGCAGCGCTTCGCGATCTACGGGATCTTCGCCATCGGCTTCAACCTGCTGTTCGGCCTGACGGGCTATCTCTCCTTCGGCCACGCGGCCTTCCTGGGCGTGGGGTCCTACACCGCCGTCTGGATGTTCAAGCTGCTGACGCTGAACGTGCTGCCCGCCATCGTGCTGGCGATCGTCGTCTCGGGTCTCTTTGCGCTGGTGATCGGGTTCGTCTCCCTGCGCCGGTCGGGCATCTATTTCTCGATCCTGACGCTCGCCTTCGCGCAGATGAGCTACAACCTCGCCTATTCGGTGCTGACGCCGATCACGAACGGCGAGACGGGACTGCAGATCAATCTCGACGATCCGCGTATCCTCGATCCGAAACTCGAAACCGGCGACCTGCCCCTGACCAACATCTTCGGGTTCCACATGAACGACGTGTTCTGGAATCCGACCTTCCTGGGCCAGCAGTTGCAGTTTTCCTATGGCTTCTACACCTGCGCACTCGTGCTGATCGTGGCGTTCTACATCTCGCTGCGGGTCTTCCGCTCGCCCTTCGGGATGATGCTGCGGGCGGTGAAGACGAACCAGAACCGCCTCAACTACACCGGCGTGAACACGCGGCCCTATACGCTTGCGGCCTTCGTGATCTCGGGCATGTACGCGGGCCTCGCAGGTGCGCTGCTCGCCTGCATGGACCCGCTGGCCGGTGCGGAGCGGATGCAGTGGACGGCCTCTGGCGAGGTGGTGCTGATGACCATTCTCGGCGGCGCAGGCACGCTGCTGGGTCCAGTCCTCGGTGCAGGCTTCATCAAGTATTTCGAGAACATCTTCTCCAAGGTGAACAACAATGTCCTGCACGAGGCGTTCGCCTTCCTGCCCGATGGGCTGGAGGACTTCGTGGTCTGGATCGTCAGCCCGTTCGTCGGCGCCGGCTGGCACCTGACGCTGGGCGCGGTGTTCATGCTGGTCGTGATCTTCCTGCCGGGCGGCCTGCTGGAGGGCGCGCAGCGCATCGTCAACCTGCTGACCGGGCGCAGCGCGAAGGGCGGATCGAGGTCGTCCGGCGCGGCCTCGGCGCCGGCCGAATAGGGAGGGACGGGAACCCATGGGTATTCTCGAGGTTCGCAACGTCTCCAAGCGCTTCGGCGGTCTGCAGGCGCTCAACAACGTCAACCTGACGGTGGAGCAGGGCAGCGTCCACGCGATCATCGGGCCGAACGGCGCGGGCAAGTCGACCTTGCTCAACTGTTTCGTCGGCCGCCTGACGCCGGACACCGGCTCCGTCATGTTCGACGGGCACAGCCTGCTTGGCGCCAAGCCGCACCAGATCAACCAGTTCGGCGTCAGCCGCGTGTTCCAGACACCTGAGATCTTCACCGATCTGACCGTGCTGGAGAACGTGATGATCCCGACGTTCGCCAAGCGCGACGGGGCCTACAAGCTCAATCCGCTGGCCCGCGTCTCGCAGGAGACAGAGGTGCGCGACCACGCGGAGGCGACGCTGTCCGACGTCGGTCTCCTCGACAAGCGCAAGATGGTCGCCTCCTCGCTGTCGCGCGGGGACAAGCGGCGGCTGGAGATGGCGATGTGCCTGGCGCAGGATCCCAAGCTCCTGCTGCTCGACGAGCCGACGGCGGGGATGAGCCGCGCCGACACGAACCGCACCATCGACCTGCTCAAGCAGATCGGCGAGAGCCGCGGCATCACCAAGGTCATCATCGAGCATGACATGCACGTGGTCTTCTCGCTGGCGCAGAAGATCGCGGTGCTGGCGCAGGGGACGGTGATCGTCGAGGACGTGCCGGAGAACATCAAGGGCCATCCCAAGGTCCGCGAAGCCTATCTCGGGGAGGCCCAGGTATGACACTGACAGACGCCGACTTCGGCCGCGCCTCCGCCAGCCATCTCGGGCGGCAGGAGTACGCCTATTTCTCCGCGCACGAAATTCACGCCTATTACGGCGAGAGCTACATCGTGCAGGGCGTGAGCTTCAACGTGCACGAGGGCGAAATCCTTGCGCTTCTCGGCCGCAACGGGGCGGGCAAGACCTCGACGCTGCGCACCATCGCGCGCGTCGACAGCCCGGCCTTGACCCGTGGCGAGATCTGGCTGGACCACAAGCCGCTGCACGAGATGAAGTCCTACCAGGCAGCGGCGAACGGGGTCGCGCTCGTGCCGGAGGACCGGCGGATCATTCCCGGCCTCACGGTGGAGGAAAACCTCCAGCTCGCCCAGATCGCGCCGCCGCACGGCTGGTCGATCCAGCGGATCTACGAGCTGTTTCCGCGGCTCGGCGAGCGGCGCAAGCAGGAAGGCGTCACGCTTTCGGGCGGCGAGCAGCAGATGCTCGCCATCGGGCGGGCGCTGGCGCGCGATGTGAAGCTGCTGTTGCTCGACGAGCCCTATGAAGGGCTCGCGCCCGTGATCGTGCAGGAGATCGAGCGCACGCTGGTCGAGATCAAGGCCCTCGGCATGACCACGATCATCGTGGAGCAGAACGCCATCGCGGCCCTCAAGCTCGCCGACCGCGCGGTCATCCTCGACATGGGCTGCGTGGTGTTCGACGGTACCGCGCAGGAGGTTCTCGACAACGCAGAGCTGCGCGAGGAATACCTCGCGATCTGACGGGGCGCCGCGGCCCCGCGACGGCAAGGAGCCCGGCCCCGGCAGATTGCCAGGTCGGCGTTACGGCACACGTCCATGTATCCTGTCGATGGTTCTGCTGCCGGGGCGCTAACCTATCATTGTATACATAAATCTCTGGAATTTCCCGCGATGGCTATCCAGAATAGCCCCGACAGCCATCAGGGAGGCGCAAGCATGGCGGACGCGGCACCGTCACCCGGGGTTCGCAGCGGGGCAGTTGAGCGGGTCTACACCGGGCTTCGCAAGCTGCTGATCGAAGGCGCCTATCCGCCGGGCACGCATTTGCGGGAGGAGAGCCTGGCAAGCCAGCTGGGCGTCAGCCGGACGCCGGTGCGGGAGGCGATCCGCAAGCTCGCAACGGAAGGCTGGCTCGACATCATCCAGAACCAGGGCGCCTTTGTGCGCCGCTGGTCGCGGGCCGACATCGAGGAGGTGCTGAGCCTGCGCGCGATGCTCGAAAGCCATGCCGCGCGCCACGCCGCCCGTCATGCGACAGTTGGGCAGATCGCTGAAATGAAGGCGATATGCAGCCGCGCCCTATCCTTGCTGCCATGCGAGGATCCGCAGGCCATCGCGGAAGTCGCAGCGCTGAACAGCCGCTTCCACAAGCTGATCCTCGATGCCTCGGGGCAGAGGAGGACGGCGGCGATCATTGCCAATCTCGTCGAACTTCCGATCACGCTGCGGTACTTCAAGCAGCTGGAGCCTGACGACATGGAGCGCAGCATCCGGGAGCATCGGGCGCTTGTGGAAGCCTTCGAGACCCGCGACCCCCATTGGGCCGCTGCACTCATGGAGGCGCATGTGCATGGCGGAAAATCCCTGTTCCTTGGCCGTGTGACGTCTCTCGGCGAGGACGATATGACCGCGGAGGAGCCTGCGGGGGATGTGGGCTCCAACACAAATTCGGGGAATTGACAGGACAAATTTCCGCGCCCATTGTATACAAATTACGACTTTGGGATAATGCCTGATGCCAGACGACGCGATCCGGCCGCACCTATCGCCTTCGCCGCAGCCAGCGGCGGGCCGCGGCGGGCCGGGCTGGTCTCTCGGCGTGGCGGAAGCCTCCCGCCGGATTAGCGCGGGCATCCTGACACCGGCAGAGCTTCTGGAATCGGTTCTTTCCCGGATCGGCGAGGTCGACGGCGCGGTCCGCAGCTACATCCGCGTGATGGCGGAGGAGGCGCGCGCGGCGGCGGCAGAGGCTACGGCGGACATCGCCGCAGGGCATTGGCGCGGGCCGCTGCACGGCATCCCCTTCGCGGTGAAGGACAATTACGATGTGGCGGGCGTGGCCGCGACGGCGGCGAGCCATGCGCGCCTCGACCGCGTTCCGGCACGCGATGCGGCGCTCGTGACCGCGCTGAGGGACGCGGGCGCCATCCTCGTCGGCAAGCTGGCGACATGGGAGTACGGAACGGGCAACGGCGGCGAGTACTTCGACCTGCCGTTCCCGCCCGCGCGCAATCCCTGGGACCTGTCGCGCTTCACGGGTGGGTCGTCGACGGGTGCGGGAGCATCGGTCGCGGCGGGAACGGCGCTGTTCGCGCTCGGCTCCGACACCACCGGGTCCGTGCGCCTGCCCGCGGGCGGCACCGGCATGACCGGGATCATTCCGACGCCCGGGCTGCTGAGCCTCGAGGGCATCCTGCCCAATTGTTATTCGCTGGACGTGCCCGGACCGATCTGCCGCACGGCGGAGGATACCGCGCTCGTGCTCGACGCGCTCGCGCCGGGCAGAGGGTTTGCGCGGGCTTCGACGCAGGGGATCGCCGGTCTCCGGATTGCCGTGGTGCGCGACAAGGGGCCGGGATTCCCTGCGCCCGACGCGCCCTTGGCGGCAGCCTTCGAGATGGCGCTGCGGGTTCTCGCCGATCTCGGTGCCATTGTCGAAGAGGTTCGCCTGCCGGTCCCGGCCGCTGAGTGCCTTGCCGTCACGCAGATGATCGGCCCGTCGGAATCCGCCGCGATCCACGAGGAGGAACTGCGCACGCGACCGGGCGACCTGGGGCGCGCGCTGCGCGACAAGTTGCTTGCAGGGTCGTCTGTGCGCGCCGTCGACTACATCCAGGCGCTGCGCCGGCGGACCGAGGTCGCGTACGCCATCGACGCGCTGATGGCGCGGTTCGACGCGCTCGTGACCTACGGCACGCTGCATCTTCCGCCCCGCCTCGGCGTGGAGCCGGAGATGACCGCCTACACGCTGGAGACGATGCTCGCGCCTTTCAACCTGTCGGCGAGCCCCGCGCTCGTCCAGTGCACGGGTTTCACGGCGGAGGGGCTGCCGACCCATTGGCAGATCGTGGGCAACCGCGGCGACGAGGCCATGGCGCTGAGGGTTGCGGCGGCCTACGAGCGTGAAACCCGCTGGGGGGACCGCTGGCCGGACATTCCCGCGGAGGCGCCGCCGCCCCCACCGGTCGCGGCGCCGGAGAGGACCGAGCCTTCGGGGGCGTTCCGCGAACGTGCCGCGCGCATGGGTCTGGGCCACCTGAACGATGTCGACATGGCGCGGATGGAAGAGCTTGAGGAGCGCGCGGTCAGCCGCGGCGCAGCCTTGCCCCGTCCGCGTGCAAAGGAGGTTCAGCCCGGCTTCGGGCTGCAACGGCCCCCGGTCTGAAGGGGGAGGCAAGACCGGCGGCGGCGCCCGAAGCCCGCAAGGGGCGCCGCACGGCCATGCGGGACCGGGACGAACGGACCGGCGCGCGGCGAAAGAAAGCGGGCGTGAAGCAGCCCGGCAGGGCGGGAGGGTTCAGGCCCGATGCCCGGAAAGCCGGCAGGGAAATGCGTCTAACGGGACGAATTGGGGAGACATCATGTCTGATCACGAGAAAACGGGCGGATTGGCGACCAACCGCCGCCGCTTCCTGCAACTCACCGGTGCGGCCGGTCTCGGCCTCGCGGTGCCTTTCAACCTCGCCAATGTCCGGCTGGCGCATGCCGCGGGCGGACAGCTTCGCGTCCGCGTCGGTTCGGACATCTCGATCCTCGACCCGGCGCTGATCTTCCAGATCGAGAACCAGACGGTCGCGGGCCATGTCTACAACGGTCTCGTGAAGTACGACCAGGCGACCAACGCGATCGTGCCCGACCTTGCGAAGGAATGGGAGGTGTCGGAGGACGGCAAGACCTATACCTTCCACCTGCACGAGGGCATCAACTTCCACAAGGGCTATGGCGCGCTGAAGGCGTCCGACGTCAAGTTCTCCTTCGACCGCGTCCGCGCCGAGGCGACGGGCAGCCGTTACAAGGGGCAGTTCGCGTCCATCGAGAACGTGGCCGCCCCCGACGACAAGACCGTCGTCATCACGCTGAAGGGTGCCAATTCCGGCTTCCTGCACAAGGTCTGCGCCTTCAACCAGGGCTGGATCGTCAGCGAGAAGGCGGTGACGGAGAAGGGTGAGGGCTACAAGCTCGATCCCATCGGCACCGGCCCCTTCGTGTTCGACAGCTGGACCGCCGGGTCGTCCGTGCGGATGGTCGCCAACCCCGACTATTTCGAGGGCGCGCCCAAGGTGGACGAGGTCGTCCTGCGCATCATCAAGGACGAGACGGCGTCGGCCATCGCGCTGGAGAACGGCGAGATCGACATCGCCTTCGCCATCCAGCAGCCGGAGGTCATCGACCGCCTGAAGGCGGCCAATGGCGTGACCATGCTGAGCCGGGAGGCGAACAACACCGTCAACCTGGTGCTCAACACCACGATCAAGCCGATGGACGACGTGCGGGTGCGCCGTGCGATCATCCACGCGCTCAACCGCAAGGGGCTGATCGACGGCTTCTTCAAGGGCACGAAGGCAGAGGCCTACAGCGTGCTCACGCCGACGTTCCAGGAATACACCGAGAACGTGCCCAAGTACGACTACGACCCGGACAAGGCACGCGCCCTGCTCAAGGAAGCGGGGGCGGAAGGCTTCGAGTTCGAGATCGTGACCGTCGCGCTCAACCCTTACGACAAGTTCCCGGTGCCGATGGCCGACGACCTGAACGCGGTCGGCATCAAGACCAGCATCCGCGTGCTGGAGCGGGGCGCCTATGTCCAGGCCCGTGCGAGCGGCAAGGTCAAGAGCTGCATCACCGCGGTGGTCGGCCCGCCGGACCCGGACTCGCCGCTGGTGACGCTGTTCTCCACGGCGTCCTTCCCGCCGGGCCTCAACACGTCGCAGTACGGAGAGGTCGACGACCTGTTGCAGGCGGCGTCGGCTGAGCAGGACCTGGAGACGCGCAAGGGCCTTTACGAGAAGATCGCCCAGAAGACGATGGAGGACGTGCCCGTGGTGCCGATTTTCGCCGACCGGCTGTTCATGGCGCACAGCGACAAGGTCCAGGGGCTCGTGCAGAACTCGCTCTTCACGGTCAACACCTACTCGGTCTCCCTGACGGGGTAATGCATCCGTGACTTACTATCTGAGCCGGACCCTGCTGCAGCTTGCAGTGACGATCTTCGGGATCGTGACCGTCGCATTCTTCCTGATGCGCGCGATTCCGGGCGATCCCGCCCTCTACATGCTGGGCGATTTCGCGACGGAGGCGTCGCTGCAGGCGCTCAGGGCCCGGCTCGGCCTCGACCTGCCCGTGTGGCAGCAATACCTGCTGTTCGTCGAGCGCGCGGTGACCGGCGATCTCGGCCGGTCGGTCGTGACCGGCCAGCCTGCGCTGAAGGAAATGCTTGCGGCCTTGCCCTGGTCCCTGTCGCTCGCGGTCGCGGGGCTACTCGTCGCGGTGGTGACGGGTGTTCCTCTCGGCATCCTGTCGGCGATCAAGCGCGGCACCTGGGTCGACGTGACGATCATGTTCATTGCACTGCTCGGTATTTCCTTCCCGGTGTTCTGGGTCGGGCTTGCGGCAATCCTGATCTTCTCGCACGAACTGGGCCTCTTTCCCGCGCTCGGGGCCAGCACGCAACAGGGCTTCTGGGTGCAGGCGCATCATCTCGTTCTGCCGGCGGTCGTTCTGGGGCTGTCGGTCGCGGCCTATATCGCGCGGCTGACGCGCAGCGCGATGCTGGAGGTGCTGGGGCAGGACTATATCCGCGTGGCCCGCGCCATGGGCGTGCCGGAGAAGCGGATCTTCTTCCGCCTGGCCCTGCGCAACGCGCTCATTCCCATCCTGGCCGTGATCGGCGTGACGTTTGCCTGGTCGCTCGGCAACGCGATCCTCGTGGAGGTCGTATTCAGCCGTCCCGGCCTCGGCTCCACCGTTCTCAAGGCGATCCTCGCGCGCGACTACCAGCTCGTCCAGGCGGGCGTGCTGATCCTCGCGGCGGGCGTCGTCCTCATCAATGTCACGCTGGACCTTCTCTACGGCGTGATCGACCCGCGCGTGAGGCAAGGCTGATGACCGATCTCGCAACCGGACCCGCATTCGACGCCGACGCGCTGCGCGACCGGGAGGCCGCGCGCCGCCGCCGCCGGCAGGCCATGCGCCGCTACCTGACGCACCCGGCGTTCATGATCGGCGGCACGCTGCTCATCCTCCTGGGGATCGTCGCGATCTTCGCGCCCTGGATCGCGCCGAACGCGCCGCTCAAGACCAACATGAGCCTGATCCTCGCAGGCCCGTCGTGGGAGTATCCGCTGGGCACCGACCAGTACGGGCGCTGCGTGCTTTCCCGCCTGGTCTACGGGACGCGCATCTCGCTGCAGGTGGCGTTCTGGGTGGTGACGATCTCGCTGACGCTCGGCACGTTCATCGGTTCGCTCGCGGGGTACATCGGCGGCTGGATCGAGCGTGCGATCGTGGTGATGATCGACATCCTGCTCGCGTTTCCGGGCTTTCTTCTGGCGCTGGCGCTGGTGGCGGCGCAGGGCTCCTCGCTGCAATCGGTCATCATCGCGGTCGCCATCGCGTACACGCCGCGGGTTGCGACCGTCATGCGTTCCGTCGTGCTGACCATCAGGCCGCGCCCCTTCATCGAGGCGTCGCACGCGATCGGCCTCGGCCACCTGCGGATCCTGCTGCGCCACGTCATCCCGAACGCCATGGCGCCTGTGATCGTCGTGGCGACGGTCAGCGCGGCGACGGCGATCCTCGCCGAGGCAGGATTGAGCTTCCTCGGCCTCGGCGTCCAGCCGCCGACGCCGACCTGGGGCAGCGTCATCGCCGACGGGCAGGCGGTCATCACCACGAATCCGTCGATCTCGATCTCGGCGGGCCTGTGCATCGCGGTCACGGTGATCGCGCTCAACCTGCTGGGCGACGGCCTGCGCGACACGCTGGACCCTCAGATGCGCCGCCAGACCGGCGCGAAGATGCTGTGAGGGGGCGAGGGGCATGACCGCACGCAACGTGATCTCCGGCCCGTTTCCGAAGGCGGTGCCGCCTGCGCAGGCGTCCGAACCGCGCCCCGATCCCCGCTCCGATCCGCGCGCGGGGCTCGCGCCTGTGCTGGACCTGCGCAGCGTGACCACGCGCTTTCCGGGCGAGGAGGGCGCCATAACCATCGTCGACGATGTGAGCCTGTCGGTCCGCCCGGGCGAGACGCTGGCCGTTGTGGGCGAGAGCGGATCCGGCAAGACCATGACGTTCCTGTCCGCGATCGGCCTCGTCCCGCCGCCAGGCCGGGTCGTGTCGGGTCAGGTGATGCTCGGCGGCACGGACCTGCTCAAGCTGCCGCCGGAGGAGTTGCGCAAGCATCGCGGCACCGGTCTGTCGATGGTGTTCCAGGATCCGCTGACCGGTCTCAACCCGGTCTTCACCATCGGCGACCAGATCGCCGAGGTGCTGCGCGCGCACAAGGACATGAGCCGCGCCGAGGCCCGCAACCGGGCCATCGAACTGCTCGACCGGGTGCACATCCCCGACCCGAAGCGGCGGGTGAACGACTATCCGCACCAGCTGTCCGGCGGCATGCGCCAGCGGGTCCTGATCGCCATGGCCATCGCGCTCGAGCCGCGCGTGCTGATCGCGGACGAGCCGACGACCGCGCTCGACGTGACGGTGCAGGCGCAGGTGCTGGAACTGCTCGGCGAACTGCGCGACGCCTCGGGCATGGCGATGGTGCTGATCACACACGATCTGGGCCTCGTCGCACGCCATGCCGACCAGGTGGCGGTGATGTACGCGGGCCGCGTCGTGGAGCAGGGGCCCATCGAGGCCGTGTTCGACGCAACCGCCCATCCCTACACGGTCTCGCTGTTCGAGAGCGTGCCGCACCTGGATTCCGACTCTGCCGCCGACCTCACGCCCATCGAGGGGCAGCCGCCGAACCCGGCCTTCCTGCCGGCCGGTTGCGCGTTCGAGGCGCGCTGCTTCCTGGGCAGGGGCCGCGAGGACTGCCTGGCCCGGCGTCCATCGCTCGCAGCCGCCCGCGGCGCGGGGCACGAGACGGCGTGCCATCACTGGGGCGAGATTGCATCGGGGGAGGGCAGGTCATGAGCGTTCATCCCGGTGCGCCGGTGCCCGACGACACGCTGCTCCAGGTCCGCGGGCTGACCAAGCATTTCGGCGGCCGTGCGCTGCTTCCGGGGCGCACGAAGGCCGTGGTACGCGCGGTCGACGGCATCACCCTGCACATCCGCCGCGGCGAGACCTTCGGCGTGGTGGGGGAGACCGGCTCGGGCAAGAGCACGCTTGGCCGCGTGATCCTGCGCCTGCTCGACCCGACAGAGGGGCAGATCCTGTTCGACGGGCAGGACATCACCGGGCTGCCGCGCGCGCAGATGCGCGCCTTGCGCCGCGACATGCAGATGGTCTTCCAGGACCCTTACGGTTCGCTCGACCCGCGCATGAAGGTGGGCCAGATCATCGCCGAGCCGATGCGCGTGCACGGCCTCGCCCGCGGCAATGTCGCCGCGCGCACGGCGGAGATCATGCGCCAGGTGGGCCTCGCGCCGCACATGGCCGATCGCTACCCGCACGAGTTTTCCGGCGGGCAGCGCCAGCGCATCGGCATCGCGCGGGCCATGGCGCTCGACCCCAAGCTTCTGGTGCTGGACGAGCCCGTCTCCGCGCTCGACGTGTCGATCCAGGCGCAGATCCTGAACCTGCTGCGCGACATCCAGCGGCAGACGGGCGTGGCCTATCTCTTCATCGCGCACGACCTCGCCGTGGTGCGCCACATCTCCGACCGGATCGCGGTCATGTACCTCGGCCGCGTGGTGGAGATGGCGACGCGCGACAAGCTTTATGCGAACCCGCGCCATCCCTACACGGCGGCGCTGCTGAGCGCGGTGCCGATCCCGAACCTCGAGAAGGAGCGCGCACGCCGCCGCATCCCCCTTCATGGCGAGATCGGCTCGGCGACTGCCATGCCGTCGGGCTGCCGCTTCCACCCGCGTTGCTTCAAGGCCCGTCTCGTGGCGCAACGGGGCGGGGTGGAGACTGCCGCCGCCAAGGACGGAACCGTCCTGCCTGCGCCATGCGTGCGCACTGACCCGGCCCTCGCACAGGACAGCGAGGGCCAGATGGTGGCGTGCCACTTCCCGCTCGAGGGGTCGGAGGCCGCCGAAGCCACGCCGACCGCAACCGCCCGCACATCAGGAGAGCCCGCATGACCGAAAGCCGCGAAACCAATTATGCCGGCGTGTTCGACAACCGCCTCGGCTGGGGCAGGAAGCCCGCTGTACTCGTCATCGACTTCACCTATGGCTACACGACGCCTGGATCGCCGCTCTATGCCGAGGGCGTGGTCAAGGCCGTCGAGGCGAGCGTCGACCTGCTCGACGCCGCGCGCGCGGCCGGCGTACCCATCATCTACACCAAGGTGATGTACCACCCCTCCGGCATGGACGGAGGGCTCTTCGCGCAGAAGGTTCCGGTGCTGCAACGCCTCGTTCCGGGTGAGCGCCTCGTGGAGATCGACGACCGGGTCGCGCCGCACCCCGAGGACCTCGTCATCGTGAAAAACTATCCGAGTGCCTTCTTCGGGACCTCGCTAGCCGCCACGCTCACGTCGGAGGGCATCGACACGCTGATCCTGCTCGGCTGTTCCACGAGCGGCTGCGTGCGCGCGACCGCCATCGACACCATCCAGCACGGCTTCCGCGGGATCGTCCCGCGCGAATGTGTCGGCGACCGTCACGACGGGCCGCACGATGCGAACCTGTTCGACATGAACGCGAAATACGCCGATGTCCTGCCGCGTGAGGAGGTCATCGCGCACCTGAAGGGACTGGCCCGCACCAAGGCGGCATGAGCCCAGATATCCGGGAGGACCGACAATGACCCAGACCATACCGACAGCCGAGGACCGGATTTCGGTCTATTGGCAGACCGGCTGCACAAGCTGCCTGCGTACCAAGGAATTCCTGACCGAGCACGGCATCGAGTTCCGTTCCCGCAACGTGCTGGAGGACGACACCGCGCTCGACGAGCTTGCCCGCTTCGGCCTGCGCCAGGTGCCGATCGTGGTGCGCGGCGACGAGTGGGCGAACGGCCAGATCCTGCGCGATGTGGCGAAGCTGTGCGGTATTCCGTGGGGCGACGACAGGATCCTGCCGCCGGAGGAATTGCGCCGGCGCATCAATACGATCATCGCCGCAACGCGCGAGAACACGCTGAAGCTGCCGCAGTCGGAGATGCAGACCAACCTGCCGAACCGTCCGCGCAGCTATGCCGACCTCGTCTACCACACCTTCAACATCGTGGATGCGTTCGTGGAGCAGGAGGAGGGCATCCCCCTCGTCTACGAAAGCTATTACCGCCTACCCCCGAAGGAGATGCAGACGCCCGAGGGCCTCGCCGCCTACGGCGACCACGTGGCCAGGCGCTTCAACGACTGGTTCGACGCAAACGGCAAGTCCGTGGACTGGAGCGAGCGCGTCGACGTCTATTACGGCGAGCAGTCGCGCCACGACTTCCTGGAGCGGACCACCTGGCACTCCGGCCAGCACGCCCGCCAGCTGATCTGGGTGCTGGAACGGCTGGGCATCGAGCCCGCGCACCGTTTCGCCCCGGACGCCTTCCGCGGGCTGCCGATCCCGGAGAAGGTCTGGGACAGCGAGGCGGCCTGAGCCGCCAGGACCAATGACTGGACGGGCCCAATGGCAGGGCGGGCCTCAGCCCGCCTTGCGCGCCTGCCAGCCGTCGAGCTTCGAGCGCGCCCCGTTCGTCGCGGGATCCATCGCCGCGTCGTGGTTGTCGCGCTTCGCCGTCAGCTCGATCACATAGCCGTTCGGATCGCGGAAATAGATCGAATCGATGAACCCGTGGTCCGAGATGCCGCGTGTCTCGCGCCCCTCCGCCTTGCCCTTCTCGAACATGGCGTGCAGGTCGTCGTGGCTGACCTCCAGTGCGATGTGGAGGTCGAAATCGTGCTGGTCCTTGAACTCGAAGGGGCGGTCGGGCGCCTCGAAGAACGCGAGGTACGACCCGTCGTCCAGCTCGTAGAAGGTGTGCAGCGTGTTCGTCCCGCGCCCGCTCTTCGTCTCGGTGATCTCCAGCGTGTGGGCAAGCGGCAGGCCCAGGAAATCCTCGTAGAACGCCCGCGTCTCCTCGGAGTCGCGGCAGCGGTAGGCGTTGTGGTGCAATCCCTTGATCATCGGGCGTCCTCCTTGCGGCATGTCGTCGTCGGCGCCCTTTCCACTTAGTGTCGCGCGGGCACAGGGGCAAATGCGGGGCGGCTGTCTCGCACGGGGCCGCGTGTTATGCTGCCCGGCTGTGGCCTGGATGGCGCGGGGGAGTAGAGCAATGTCCGTAACGCAGTCCGAACTCGCGCTCTTCGTGCGCGACGCCCTTACCCGCGGTGTGCGCCGCGAGGAGATCGCCGCCGCACTCGACAAGGCCGGTTGGCGGCGGGAGCAGGTGCGCGACGCGCTCGCGGCCTATGCGGAGGTCGATTTCGTCGTGCCGGTCCCGCGGCCCAGGCCTTATGTCTCCGCGCGCGACGCCTTTCTCTACCTCGTGCTGTTCTCCACGCTTGGGCTCAGTGCCTGGCACCTTGGAATTCTGCTCTTCAACCTCATCGACCTGCTGATCCCCGATCCGGCGCAGCCTTGGGGGGAGTACCGGGCGATGGGGATCCGCTGGTCCGTTTCCGTGCTGGTGGTGGCCTTCCCGCTCTACCTCTACCTTGCGCGCAAGACGTCGCGGGAGGTGGCGGAGGATCCGGCCCGGCGCGCCTCGCGGGTGCGCAAGTGGCTGACCTATGTGACGCTCTTCGTTGCCGCGCTGGCGATCCTGGGCGACGTGGTCGCGCTGATCTACCAGTTCCTGTCGGGCGACCTGACGGTGCCCTTGCTCCTGAAGATCCTCGTGGTGGCGCTGATCGCGGTACCGATCTTCCTGTTCTACCTGCGTGACGTCTCGTCGGACGAAGGGGAGGGCTAGGAGATGCCCGCACGCATCCCCGGAACGGCGCTGGCCATCGGCGCGGTCGTCGTGATCGCGGTGGCGGTGGCCGTCGCGCTGACGGTGATCGACAGTCCCTGGACGGCGCGGGCCAAGCGTCTCGACGGCCAGCGCGCCATGCACCTGCAGACGATTTCGGGCGCACTCGACTGCTACTGGACGCTTGAGAAGCAGCGGGCGCTGCCCGACAGCCTCGATGACCTGAAGGCGCGTATGGAGGAAGAGACCGCTGCCCGCGGGCTTCCCGCCTACTGCCTGCCGGGTAGGCTGTCCGATCCGGAGACCGGCGAAACCTATGGCTACAGGCCGCTGGAGGGACCCGCCTACGAGCTTTGCGCCAGTTTCGCCCGCGCGTCGGAGGGGGTCGGCACCTACGACATGCCCCGCCGTTCTTATGCGCAGCGCTGGGCGCATCCCGAGGGGCGGCACTGCTTCCGGCTGGACGCGGGGACGATCGACCTGCCGGGCGTCGCGGACGGCGACTGACGCCCCCCGGGCTTGTCCGGACCTCTTGACTCCTCCGCGCGTTCGCGGGACGCTTTGTGTTATAACAAATGACGCAAGGGAGCGGGGGATGCCGGCCAATCGTCCGACGCTGGACGAACGCCTCGAGATGCATAGGCGCATGCTGGTCACGCGCCGGATCGAGGAACGCCTCGGCGAGATGCACAAGGCCGGGCAGACGCGCGGCCCGATCCACCGCTGCGACGGGCAGGAGGCGGTGGGCGTCGGCGCGACCGCGGCGCTGGAGCAGCGCGACTATGTGACGACCACCCATCGCGGACACGCAGTCTATATCGGCAAGGGGCTCGACCCCCGCCGCGTGGTAGCAGAGATCTTCGGGCGCGAGACCGGCTATGGCGCGGGCCGGGCGGGCCACATGCTGGTCGCGGACGCGAGCCGGGGCATGATCGGCGGCAATGCGATCGTCGGCGGCTCGATCCCGGCGGCGACGGGCATGGCGCTCTCGATCCAGATCCTGCGGGAGGAGCGGGTGGCGATGGCCGTCTTCGGCGACGGCGCTGCGCAGACCGGCATCTGCCACGAGTCCATGAACATGGCGGGCTTGTGGAAGCTGCCGGTGATCTTCCTGCTGGAGCACAACGAGTACGGCCTGACCGTCCACCACACGGCGCAATCGGCGGTGCCCGAGCTGCACGTGCGGGCGGCGGGCTATGGCATGCCGGGGGTGCAGGTCGACGGCAACGACGCGGTTGCGGTCTTCCAGGCGGTGGCGGACGCGCGGGCACGCGCGCTCCGCGGCGAGGGGCCGACGCTGATCGAAGCTCGGACCTATCGCGTCGAGGGGTTCTCGACCTCCGACATGGGCGGCTACCAGCGGCAGGAGGACATCGACCGCTGGAAGGCGCGCGATCCGCTTCTCGTCTCCCGCGCGGTCCTCGGGGAGGAGGCCGACGCCGCCCGCATCGCCGCGGTCGAGAAGGACGCCGAGGAGACGGTGGCCGCGGCGTTCGAGGCTGCGCTCTCCGACCCCTTGCCGGAGTTCGCGCCCCATGCGCCCAGCGCGCCCTATGCCAATGCCGGGGGAGGGTGCTGACATGGCCATCATGCGCTATGCCGAGGCCCTCAACGCCGCCCTGCGCGAGGAGATGGAGCGCGACCCGACGGTCTTCGTCTTTGGCGAGGACATCGCGACCTATGGCGGCGTGTTCAAGGTGACGGCGGGCCTGGCGGAGGCGTTCGGCGACCGGGTGCGCGACACGCCCATCTCGGAGCAGGCGCTGACGGCGATGGCGGTCACCGCCGCCATGACCGGGACGAAGCCGGTGCTGGAGATCATGTACGCCGACTTCATGCCGCTGACGCTCGACGCGCTGATCAACCAGGCATCGATCTACAACTACATCTGGGATGGGCAGGTCACGATGCCCTTCGTCCTGCGCACGCAGGGCGGCGGCGGCGTGGGTACGGGCGCACAGCACGCCAAATCGCTCGACAGTCTCGTCGCGCACATCCCCGGCATCAAGGTCGTGGCCCCGGTCACGCCGGCGGACGCGAAGGGCCTGCTGCTCGCCGCGATCCGCGATCCACACCCCGTCGTCGTGCTGGAGCACAAGCTGCTCTACAACACGCGCGGCGAGGTGCCGGACGACCAGGGGCCGGTCGAGATCGGGCGCGCCCGCACGGTGCACGAGGGGAGCGACGTTTCGATCTTCGCCACCTCCCGCATGGTGCTGGAAGCCGAGAAGGCAGCGGACGCGCTGGCGGGCGACGGCATTTCGGCGGAGGTGATCGATCTGCGCACGCTGCGCCCCCTCGACCTCGGCGCGATCACGGCGTCGGTCGCCAAGACCAACCACGCGGTCGTCGTGAACGAGGACTGGGGCTTCTGCGGCTATGCGGCGGAACTGTCGGCGACGATCATGGACCATGCGTTCGACGATCTGGATGCCCCCGTCGAGCGGGTGGCGGCGCTCGACATGCCGATCCCCTATTCCCAGCCGCTGGAGGAGGTCGTCATCCCCAATGCCGACCGGATCGCGGCGGCCGCGCGCCGCGCGCTGGCCTGAGGGGCGGGGATGGCGACGCCGATCACCATCGGGGCGGCTGGCGGCGAATATATGGAGTCCGTCGTGGTCGTCGAATGGCGCGTGAAGCCAGGCGACACGGTCAAGGCGGGCGAGGTGGTCGCGGTCGTCGAGACGGCGAAGGCCGCGACCGAGGTGACGGCGCCCTGCGACGGCACGATGGGCCGGATCCTGGCCGAGGAAGGTGCGGAGGTCGGTGTCAAGGATCCCATCGGCCTGATCGGCGAGGGCGAACTGGATACGCCGCCCGCGCAGGCGCCAGGCGTCACGCTACCGGCAGAAAAGGCGGTACCTGCCGCGCCTGCAGTCCCGCGCAAGGCGGGCCGCGTTGTGGCGAGCCCCGTCGCCCGCAAGGTCGCGGCGCGGGAGGGGGTGGACCTCGAAGCACTCGCGGGAACGGGACCGCGCGGCCGGATCAAGCGCCGCGACGTGGAGGCCGCCCTGCGTGCGGGCGGCGCGGGGTCCGGGGCGGCGTCCTTCGCGGAAGAAGCAGGCCCCCTGGCCGTCACGCGCGGCGGCGGCGGAGAAGGCGCGCCCATCCTGCTGATCCACGGATTTGCGAGCGACGCGATGGTCTGGCGCGCGGTGGAACGGGCGCTCGGCAAGGTCCGGCCCGTCATCCGCGTGGAACTTCCCTGCCACGGCCAATCGCCGAAGCGGCGGATCGGCAGTTTCCGGGAGCTTGCGCGCGCGGTGACGGAGGCGGTCGACGCGCTCGACGCCGGGCCGGTGCACCTCGTCGGGCATTCGCTGGGGGGCGCGGTCGCGCTGGCGCTGGCCGATACGCGCCCGCAGGTTGTCCGTTCCCTCATGTTGCTCGCGCCCGCGGGGCTGGGGCCGGAGATGGAGGGGACGATCACCGCCGGGCTCTGCCGGGCCACTCGCGTGGAAAGCCTTGCGCCCTGGCTGAAGCGCCTCGTCGGCGACCCTGCCATCGTGACGGAGAAGTACGCCGCCGCCGCCATGCAGGCGCGCGCGGACGCGAGGCTCCGCGCGGCGCAGACGGCGCTTGCCGGGGTTCTCTTCCCCGACGGGACGCAGGCGATGGACCTGACGGCTGCGCTCTCTCGCACTGCGGTGCCTGCGCGGATCGTCTGGGGCAAGGCGGATGCGCTGCTGCCGTGGCGGCACGCAATCGCAGCCCCCGGCACGGTCGGGCTGCACCTGCTCGAGGGCATCGGGCACATGCCGCATGTAGAGGCGCCGGAGACGGTCGCCCGCATCCTTCAAGACCTCATCGCCGCCGCCGAAAGCGGCGGGCCACGCTGACGGACAGGGAGCCGGAGACCATGCGTGACCTCGCCGGAAAACGGGTGCTCGTCACGGGCGCGAAGCAGGGGATCGGGTTCGCCATCGCCGAACGCTTCCGCGACGAGGGCGCGCGCCTCTGCCTGTTCGGCCGCAGCGGCATGGACGCGGCGCTGGCCCGCCTCGGCGCGGCGGACGCGCTCGCGGTGACGGGGGATGTCACCTCGGAAGCAGACCTCGACACCGCGGTCGGCGAGATGATCCGCGCCTGGGGCGGCGTCGACGTGCTGGTGACGGCGGCGGGCGTCACGCACATCGCGGCCATGGACAAGCTCACGCCCGCGCAGTTCCGCGAGGTCATGGACATCAATGTCACCGGCTCCTGGCTCGCGGTGCGCGCCTGCCTGCCCGCGATGGGTGAGGGCGCATCCACCATCATGCTGGGCTCGGTCTACGGCACGGGCGGCGCGCCCGACCGGTCGGCCTATTGCGCGTCGAAGGGGGCCGTCCACAACCTTGTCCGCGCGCTGGCGATGGAGCTTGGCCCGCGCGGCATCAGGGTCAACGCGGTGGCGCCCACGGGCGTGCGCACGCCGATGGTAGAGGACCTGATCGAGCGCGGCATCTACGACCTTGCGGGGGTATCGGGGCGCGCGGCGCTGAACCGCCTCGCGACGCTTGAGGAGGTGGCGGGCGCGTGCGCCTTCCTCGCCAGCGGGGATGCGTCGATGATCAGCGGCGCAATCCTGCCCGTCGACGGCGGATGGACCGCCAACGGCTTCATCCTGGGCCGGGGGGAGCGGACATGAACGGGCGGCTGATCTTCGAGGTCGCGGGCACGCGCCATCCCATCGACGTCACCGACGCGCACGCGCCGCGCACGCTCGCCGCGCTGCGCCGCTGGCTGCCGGCGGAAATCACCATTCACTGCGCCAAGATCGCGGGCTGCCACATCTACTGGCCGACGCCCATCCTGGAGACGCTGGAGGAGGGGGCGGACATCCACTCCCTGCCGCCGGGCGCGTTCCTTTACTACCCCGACCGGCAGTACATGGAGATCACCTACGACGCCCTGCAGGCGGAGACGGCGGCGGTCAACATGCTGGGGACGTTCGCGGGCGACCTCGGCTGGCTCAGGGCCTTCGCCGACGACCAGCGCGCGCGCCACGGGCGGGAGATCTTCACGGCGCGGCTGTTCTTCGAGGGCGAGGAGACGCAGAAAGCCCCAGCACCTGCGGGGGAGGAAGCGCACGGACGGTTGAGAGCCGCGCTCGCGGCGGCGTGGGAGGCGGAGCCGCAGGAACTGCGCGACTTCCTGATGCGAACGGGCCTCAACATTCCCTTCGGGCCGGTCATCACGGCGGAAGGGGAGTTCCGGCGCACGCAGGAGTTGATGTGGCGGCTGTGGCGGAACGCGAACGGCCATGACGACGCCACGCGCGCGGCCATCGCG
Organism: Futiania mangrovi; assembly: GCF_024158125.1. Taxonomy (NCBI): domain Bacteria; kingdom Pseudomonadati; phylum Pseudomonadota; class Alphaproteobacteria; order Futianiales; family Futianiaceae; genus Futiania; species Futiania mangrovi. The sequence continues at coordinate 1,032,280 of NZ_JAMZFT010000001.1, forward strand.
CGGGAAACCCTCGAACTCACGCTCGCGCGCATCGTCGGTTATTGCCACCTGGGCGAGGCAGGCGCCGCGCTGGAGGCGGGGCGCGACGCCCTGCTGGCACCGGGGGCGGACGTCACCGCCATCCTGGGCGATCTCACGATCTACTGCGGGCGCATGGGGGCATGGCTCGACCTGCACGTGCCGTGGTGGGAGTGCAACGCGCTGATGCGGCGCGCGCTCGGCCGCGACGACGCCTGAGCCAAGGGACAGGAAAGGAACGGATCCATGAAGCGGGAAAACATCGGCTCGGGCTCGCACTTCGAGGAGGCCTACGGATACAGCCGCGCGGTCGCCGTCGGCGACACGATCTATGTCGCGGGCACCATCGGCATGGACTATGGCGCGCGGCAGATGTCACCCGATCCGGCGGAGCAGACGCGCCAGTCGCTGCGCAACATCGAGGCCGCGCTCGCCCGCCTCGGCTCCTCCCTGAAGGACCTCGTGCAGATCACGACCTTCGTCGACGCGGGCGAAACCTTCGAGAAGGTGGGGCCCGTGCTGGGCGAGGTGCTGGGCGGTATCCGCCCGACCAATGCCGCACTGGTGGTGGGCTTTCCCTTCCCCGACATCAAGGTCGAGATCCAGGCCATCGCGGTCAGGGGCTGCGGCGGATGAGCGAAGCGCTCGACCAGCTCGATCCCGTGGCGCGGCCCGCGACGCTTGCCGATCAGGCGCGCGAGCAATTGCGCGCGGCGATCATGGCAGGCCGGTTCGATCCGGGCGCCAAGCTGACCATCCGGTCGGTCGCCAAGGCGCTCGACATTTCGCTGACGCCGGCGCGCGAGGCGCTCTACGGCCTGGTGTCGGAGGGTACGCTCGACCTCGGGGCGAACGGGACGGTTTTCGTCCCGGTCCTGGACGAGGCGCGGGTGCGCGAGCTTCTGGTGATCCGGCTGGCGCTCGAAGGGGCGGCGGCGCGGGAGGCGGTCAAGCACCTCAATGCGCGCGCGCTCGGCCGGATCCGGGCGCTGAACGACCGGCTCGTGGGGGCCGACGCGGCGCGCGACTACAAGGCGCTGATGCGGCTCAACTGGGAGTTTCATTTCGCGATCTACGGGCTCGCGGGGATGCCCGCGCTTGTCCGCATGATCGAGGGGTGCTGGCTGAAGACCGGCTCGTACCTCAACGTGCTCTACCCGGCTTATGGCGGCAGCGACCGCGGCGTGCAGAACCACGCCGACATCATCGCAGCCCTCGAAGCCGGGGACGGGGACCGTCTGGCGGCGGCCGTGCAGGCCGATATCGAGACGGCAAGCAACGCGCTCCTGGTCGCGATCCGGGGGCGCATGGGGGGCAGCGGGACCGGGAGGGGCTGACACCCGTCACCCGGCGGACGGGCTGCGGCGGGTCCCGTTGTCTGCAATGATGGAGCAAACGCCGGACGAAACAGGCGACCAAGGCAAACCCGAAAACGGAGGGGAGATCATGTTGGGAGCAACGAGAACAGCAACGGTGGCGGCCCTCGCCATCGCCGGCACGTTCGCCACGGCGGCGAACGCGCAGGACTACACGTTCCGGATGGCCATCATCTCGAGCGAGAACAGCGTCTACTACGAGGACATGGCCAAGCCCTTCGCCGACCTCGTGGACCAGCTGACGGACGGGCGGGTGAAGATCGAGATCCTGCCCGCGGGCACGGTCGGCTCGGTGCTGAAACTGCACGAAGCGGTGCAGGACGGCCTGATCGACATGGCGCAGACCACGCCGATCTTCCTCGGCACCGCGGATGTGGTGAACGCGATGATCGCGTCCTTCCCGACGGGACTGGGAGTCGACAGCTACCTGCCGTGGCTCTATTCCGCCGGCGGCCTGGAGCTGTGGCAGGAGCACCGGCGCGAGAAGATGGGCATGCATGCGCTCGTGAGCGCGCTTGGCCCGTCGGAGTTCTTCGCCCACGCCAACGTGCCCATCCGCAACGGCGACGACCTGCAGGGCAAGAAGTTCCGCACGCTCGGCAACTGGGCGGCCATCGTGCAGGAAAACTATGGCGCGGTGCCGACGGTCGTCGCGGGCTCGGAAATCTACGGGATGCTCGAGAAGGGCGGCATCGACATGGCCGAGTACTCGATCCCGTCTGAGAACCAGAAGATCGGCTTCCAGGAAGTGGCCAAGTACATCATTTATCCGGGTATCCAGGCCCCGGCCTGGGCGTTCGAGACGGTGATGCTGTCGGAGACGTGGGACGAGCTTCCCGACGACATCAAGGCCAAGATGGAACTCGCGGCCGAGATCAACACCCACCGCAGCCTGCGCGTGATGACGGTGCGCGACCTCGACACGATGGAGGAACTCAGCAAGGGCGGGAACGAATTCGTCCGCCTCGACGACGCCTTCATGGCCGATGCCATGGAGAAATCGCGCGCCTGGGCCCTGCGCAACGCCGAGGAAGCGAAGGCCAAGGGCGACGATCTGCCGATGCGGGTCGCAACCTCGATCTTCGAGTTCCAGGACCATTGGCGCAAGAACGCGGGCTATCTCGTGCTCGATACGCCGAAGTAAGCCAGCGGCGGGGGCCGGGCGGGACATTGCGTCTCCGCCCGGCCCGCCTTGTCCATCCTGCGAAGGGAGGCGGCAGTGCGCGCGTTCATCGAGTTCCTGCTCGGCGTCGTCGACCGGCTGTCAGGCGCGCTGGCCGGCGTCGCGGTCCTGCTGACCGCCGGCATGATCGGCGCCATGCTGTACGAGGTCGTCGCCCGCTATTTCTTCGGCGCGCCGACGATCTGGTCGAACGACATTTCCTACATGCTGAACGGCGCGGTATTCATGCTGGGCGCGGCCTACACGCTGCGCCACGACGGGCACGTGCGCATCGACGTTCTGCAGCAGATGATGCCCTACCGGCTGCGCCATGGGCTGCAGGCGCTTTTCTATCTCGTCCTGTTTGCGCCGATCCTCTGGATGGTGCTGGACTTCGCCTGGACCCGCACGCTGCGCGCCTATGTCCGCGGCTCCCTGGAGACGGCAAGCGCATGGGAGCCGTTGATCTGGCCGTTCCTGACGGGACTGACGGCCGGACTGGCCGCCTTGTTCGTCCAGGTGATCGCCGAGGCGGTCCGGCACGCGCTCGCGGTCTGGGACGGTCCGCGCGACGTGCCCGCCACCGACATGCGCTGACGAGCGGGAAAGGCGACAGGCCCCGTGGAAAACGACGTTCTCGCGATCCTGATGTTCCCGGCGATGATCGGGCTGCTGCTGCTTGGCTTCCAGGTGGCATTCTCCCTGCTCGTCGTCGGCACGCTGTTCGGCTGGGTGCTCTACGATCACCGCGTCGCGATCCAGCTGTTCAACGTGATCCAGACCACCGCCTCGCAATTCCTGCTGACGGCCGTGCCGCCCTTCATTCTCATGGGCTGCATCCTTGAGCGTTCCGGCATCGCCGAGCGGCTGTTCAATGTCGTCCAGCTGTGGGTCGGGCGGCTGCCCGGGGGGCTGGCGCTCACCACCATGCTGATGGCGGCGATGATCGCGGCCACCACGGGCATCGTCGGTGCGGTCGAGGTGATGATCGGGCTGATGGCGATCCCGGCGATGCAGAGGCTCGGCTACCGCAACGACCTGATCGCAGGGACCGTGTGCGCCGGTGGCTCGCTCGGCACGATGATCCCGCCGTCGCTGGTGCTGATCGTCTATGCCTCGGTGGCGAACCTCTCGGTGGGCAAGCTCTTTGCCGCGGCGATCCTGCCCGGTGCGATTATGGTCGCGGCCTTCCTCGCCTACATCACCGTGCGCAGCATCGTCACGCCGCCCGCGACGCCGGAGCGTGAGGCCGCAGATCCGGGGCACGGCATGACGCTCGGCCGCAAGCTGTGGCTGACGCTGGTCGGACTGCTGCCCGCCGCGGGCCTGATCTTTGCGGTGCTCGGCACGATCCTGAAGGGTATCGCGACGCCGACGGAGGCCGCCTCGGTCGGCGCGCTGGGTGCGCTTGTGCTGGCCGGGTTCTATCGCAGGCTCGACCTGCCCATGCTGCGCGAGGCGTTCCTGACCACGCTGAAGCTCACCTCCATGATCCTCTTCATCGTTGTGGGCGGCTCGATGTTCTCCTCGATCTTCCGGGGCCTCGGGGGGAACGACGTGGTGCGCGCGGTCGTGGAGGCGGCGGACCTCGGCACGTTCGGCATCGTCGCATTGCTGCTCGCCATCGTGTTCGTCGCGGGGTTCATCCTTGAGTGGGTGTCGGTGCTGCTGATCTGCCTGCCGATCTTCGTGCCGATCCTCGATGCCTACGCAGTGGACCCGATCTGGTTCGCGATGCTGACCTTCATCATGCTGCAGACGTCCTACCTGACGCCGCCGATGGCACCGTCCATCTTCTATCTGAAGGGGATCGCGCCGCCTGGCATGACCACCCGGGAGATGTACGCGGGCGTCGTGCCCTTCATTGCCTGCATGCTGTTCGTGCTGGCCCTTGTCATGCTGTTCCCCGGACTGGCCACCTGGCTCCCCGGGGTATTGGTGACCGGGTTCTGAGCACGGGCAAAACCCACCGGACTTCCAGACCGGAGAAAGCGCCGATGAGCACCATCACCAATCTCGAACGCCGCCGCATCCAGGGCGAGATCGTCAAGCCGATCTACGAGGAACTGCTGGCGGAAGTGGGCCCGGAGAAGGCGCGCGAGATCCTGTCCCGCGCCGTCACCAAATCCGCCATTGCCGAGGCGCGTCAGGCCGCCGCCGCAGCAGAAGGCGGCGCGTCCATGGAGAGCTTCACCGAAAACTTCAACCGCACCTACCGCAACCGCGGGGCCGAGGCCGGCATCGAGGTCGAGGTGCTGGGCGAGGGACCTGGCCACCTGGACTTCAACGTGACCCGCTGCCGCTTCGTGGAGATGTACCGCGATCTTGGGCTGGGCGACATCGCCGACGTGCTCTCGTGCAACCGCGACGGCGTGTTCGCGGAAGCCTATGCACCGGACATCCGGCTCGACCGCGCGCAGACGATCGCCCAGGGCGCGCCCTGCTGTACCTTCCGGTACCGTCTGAAGTCAGGGGGCTGAGGACACGGGGTGCGCCGGCCGGTCAGTCCTTGCCCGTGGCCTTCCAGACGTCCGCCATCGGCAGGCCGGCAGCGATGGCGTCGGACCAGGCGTCGTCCCGCGCAGATATGCGCCGTGCTTCCCTCAGCACGTCCTCCATGCGGTCCTGCGGCACGACGACAACGCCCGTGTCGTCCCCGAAGATCAGGTCGCCGGGTCTCACCGCGACGGGTCCGATGCACACGGGTTGCTGCGTGCTCTCGATACCGACCCGGCCCTTGCCGGTCCGCATGAAGACGCCGCGGCTGAACATCGGGTAATCGAGCCCGCGCGTGCCGTCGATGTCGCGGCAGACGCCGTCGATCACCGTACCTGCAAAGCCGTTCCGGGCAGCGAATTGAGACAGAGTATCTCCCCAGACCGACATTTGCGTCCTGCCGCCATTGTCGATGACGACCACGGCGCCGGCCGGCACATCGTCCATGAAGTCGGCGAACCGGCCGAGCGCGGCCCCGGCCAACGTGTAGCGCACAGTAAAGGCGGGCCCGCACATCCTCGCTCCCGGTGTCTGTGCCCCTATGCCGTCCACCGTGCCGTGGATGCCGAGAGCATCCAGCGCGTCCGAGACGATCGGTGAACTGAGCGCCCGAAACGCCCCCATCAACTCCTGAACGCTGCCGTCATCTGTCATCCTGTGTCCCTTCCCCATGTTCCGGGCGCCGGACCGGCCTGCCACCCGCGCGAGGGATGGAGCCGGTACGGCACTCCCGGCAGGATGACAGGAAGCCGAAGCCACATTGAGCCGCAAATCGCGGAACCCCGCCATGCGCGCGCCCGGATCTCGCCGATGTGCAACATGCACCGTGCGCCAGGGACTCGTCCGGGCGCGGTGCATCGGGGGCGGCCGCGCCTTCGAGGCAGTAATCGACCTGCCGGGGGTCCGCGTGCGTCGATGTGCGCAGCCGGGATTCGGTGCGAATATTGACTTGCGTCATAAAACAAATTCGCTAATCAAATTATGAGTTTTCGAATATGATTTGTTTGGTGTTTTTGTTTTCCGGGTATCCGGTGCCGCTGTCTCGCGGCGCACCGGACGACCGGGCCGGGTCGGGAGCCACTGGGGGATTTTCATGACGCAGCGCAAGGGACGCATCTCGGTGATCGCGGTGGGGTGCCTCACGGCGGCGGCGGGGCTGGGCGTCCATTTCGGACCGGACGCGCGCGCGCAGGACGCGGTCCAGCCGGGCGACCCCACGGTCGGGCCGACTGTGAGCGGGTTCGAGGTCAACGGCGCCATCGACCTCTCCATCGGCTTCGACGACAACGTCTTCGCGACGCGCAACGACCGCGTGTCGGACGGGCTGGCGGTGCTGGGCTGGAGTGCGTCTGCCGAACGCGACGCGACCGGGCGCGACCTGCGCATCTACGCCAGCGGCGCGCACGCCCGCCATTTCTCCGAGAGCGACGAGAACTACGACGACGTCGCGCTCGGCACCGAGGCCGGGTTCCAGGCGGCGCCAACATGGCGGCTCTTCGGCGGGCTCTCGTTCGCGCGCGCGCACGAGAGCCGCGAGTCCCCGGACGATGCCGCGGGACAGGAGCCGACCACCTACACGGATATCGAGGCGTTCGCGGGCTCCTCGACCCAGATCGGACGAGGCAGCGTCCGCGTCGGCGCGACCTACAGCCGGCTCGACTATGACGACGTCTCGACGGCTGGCGGCGCGCCGATCGACAATGACGACCGCGACCGTCACGAGGTCACGTTCGGAGGGCGCGGGGGCTATGACCTCGGCGGCGGATACGAGATGTTCGGCCAGGCGCTTGCCGACCTGCGCATCTATGACGATGGCGCCGACGACAATGGCTTCGACCGGGATTCCCAGGGCTATGGCGTTGCCGTCGGCCTGCGCTACGACAACCGGCGCGACCTGGAACTGCAGGCGCTCGTGGGTTACCTGCACCAGACCTATGACGACGCACTGCTGGAAAACATCGGCGCGCTCGACATCGGCCTGTCCGGCACGTGGCGGCCGACCGGGCGCACCAGGGTAACGGGCGGCATCGCCCGCAGCATCGAGGAAACGACGATCAACGGTGCGTCCGGCTATGTGCTCACCAGCTACACGCTGGGGCTGGAGCAGGCAGTGCACCCGCAGATATCGCTCGACACGTCGGTGGGCTTCTACACCAACCGCTTCGTCGGCATCGCGCGGGACGACCATGTGCTGGGTCTCAGCGCTGGCGCCCGCTATTTCCCGATGAAGCACATCTTCGTCGGCACGTCCTACGAGTACCTGCAGCGGGACTCGAGCGATCCGAACGAGGATTACGACGAGAACCGCGTGTTCCTGCGCGTCGGGGCTCAGCTTGCACCGGGCTACGATCCGGCCTTCGACTATGGCGACGTGCCGGCGTTCGTGCCCGGCACCTATGCCGGCGTGCAGGTGGGTTACGGCAACCTCGGCACCGAGCTTGAGGGCCAGCGCGGTGGCGCGGGCGGTGGCGTCCCCGGCAGCCTGACAGCCGACTTCGGCGACCACGGACCCGAAGCCGGCATCTTCGCAGGCTGGGGCGTCGATGTCGGGAACTGGTACTTGGGGCTGGAAGCGGACGCTGCCCATTCGACCGCGGACTGGGATCATGCAAACCTGCCGGGCGAGCGCATCTTCGGCGTCGAGCGGGGTACCTCGGTCGGGTTCGGTCCGCGCTTCGGCTACCGGCTGGACGGCGGCAATCTCGTCTATGGCAGGTTCGGCCTGGCCTTGACGGAGTTCGGCACCGACTATGCCGCCCCCGACGGGGCCGGCGGCTATCGGACCGCGAGCGAGGATCACTGGCTTCCCGGCCTGCGCTTCGGCCTTGGAACAGAAGCGCCGGTCGGCGGGGGCGGCGGCTTCGTTCGGCTCGACTACAGCTACACGGCCTATCGCGACTACGACGTGCATTGGCTGACGCCGACGAGTCAGCTCCGGCGCGACAATTTCGCAAACGACGAGAGCCTGATGCGGCTGGGCTTCGGCTGGCGGCTGGGCGCGGCGCGCGATATCCCGGCACGGCCCGCCAGTTCCTTCGACGGCGCCTATGGCGGCGTGCTCGCAGGCCACGGCGCGCTGAACAGCGTCGAGCGGGGTGCGCGCAGCGGCGGCGCCACGACCCTGACCGCGGACCGGGGTGACACGGGCGTTGCGGGCGGTTTCTTCGGTGGCTATGGCAAGACGTTCGGCAATGTCTATGTCGGCGTCGACGCGAGCGTCGAACTGGCCGACGTGACGCGCGACAATGAACGCGATCCGAACGGGCGCGTCATCTCGACCGACCGGAGGGGAAGTGCGGGGGCAGGCGTGCGCGTCGGTTATACGCCGGACGGCAACGCGCTCTTCTACCTGCGCCTCGGCGGCACCGCGAGCGTCGTCGACACGGGCTATGAGGCTGGCGGCACGGTCTATGATCAGACGGACACGCTGACAGGCGTGAGCGTCGGCGGCGGCATCGAGATTCCCGCCTCGGACAATGCGTTCGTCCGCATGGATTACACCTACACCGACTATGGCAGCTATCGGCTTCCGCAATCGGGCGGCAACGTCGACAGCTTCGATACGGACGAGAGTATTTTCCGTGTCGGGATCGGTTTCAGGTTCTGAAAAAAGCGCATGTTTACAACGAGTTTGGAAAAGGGCGCCCAACCAAGCGCCCTTTTTTCCTTTCGTTTGCGGTAGATCAAGGTTCTTGCATGTGATTAATGGCCTTCTTATTTCTGTAAAATGAGATGACGGCCTGTCGGGAAGTGCTTCCCGGGGCCGCAAGACGGACCGCCGGGCAATCTGGCGGCCAAATCGATGGGAGCGGATATTATGCAGTCCAGCGTTTCGAAGTTTGCCCGCCTTCTGGGCAGCGTCGCGGTTGGCGCGATTGCCGCAGGCGCACTCACGGTCGTGCTTGCAACGGGCACGGCGGGCACCGCGTCTGCCGACAACCACGGCGGCAAGGGCGGGCAGGGCGGCCAGTCCGGCCAGATGGGCGCCAGCAAGGGCGGCAAGGGCGATGCCCGCGGTCACGGCCTTCGCGGCAAGAGCCTGATGGACGTGCTTGCCGAAGAGGACGAGGACAGCGACCGCCCCTCCTGGGCGGGTGTCCCCGGCCGTGACGGCAAGCCTGGACGCGGCAATCCGTCGTCCGGCGGCAAGAAGGGCGACCTGTTCGGCGACATGTACGTGCTGCTGCGTGACGATAACGGCGTTCCCATTCTCGTCGTCTGGTCGGACACGAACAATGACGGCATCCCCGACAGCTATGTCGAAAGCGCGGACGGCTTCGTCCAGCCGATCGACGCCGAGGGCAACCCCATTCCGCTCGATGCGGAAGGCGCGATCTACACAGGCTTCGAGGAGGACGCCCAGGAGGTCGAACTTGGCCGCCTGAACGTCGGCCGCTCGCCCGTGTTCGTGCTGGCGACCCGCTACGAGGAAGCGGTCAACACGCTCAACGACCCGAACGTGGCGTCGCTGTCGCTCGATCCCGTCGGCCGCATCCTGATCACCTACACCGACGGCACGACGAAGACGATCGACGCGCCGCTGGAGAACCTGGCGCTCTACCTCGAGATCATGAGCACAGGTACGCTCACCGGTGTCACGAGCACCAGCCTGTTCACCGGCGACCTCGCGAACCTCGTCGACGGAAAGCTGACGTCGGCCGACCTGCTGGATGCGGCAAGCTTCTTCGCCGCGTCCTCGGACAAGTTCGGCACGGTGGTCGAGGATACGATCATCTACATGAACCAGATCCTCGGTCTCGCGACCTACGTGGGCGACGATTACATCGACTACAAGTCGTTCACCTATGATCGCGAAACGACTTGGGGCGACGTCGAGGTCACCCTCATGCTGCCCGGCACGACCGACGGCACCTGGGTCGAGACCGACGTGAACATCTGGGAAGACTTCTTCGACGAGGCCGAAGCTTCGGGCAGCAACGTCGACGGATTTGCGACGGCCACCAACGACCTCGTCCAGGTGATCGAGTACATCCACGAGTATGCGGTCCCGGTCACCCCGACCGAGTAAGTCCGCACCCTGCGTCCGGCCGGGTCCGTTCCCCCCCTGCGCGACCCGGCCGGCGCTCCTTTCCGAAGTTTCTTCCGGAGGTTCCGCGATGCGAACCTGCATGACTTCCGTTCTGGCGCTGCTGCTTGCCGGTGCGCTCGGAACCGCGCTGCCGTCGGCGGCGTTTGCCCAGCATCAGTCGGGCGGCGGCGGCGGCCACACGACACATACCGACGACCATGACGACGCCAGCCACTCAGGCGGCCACACGTCCGGCACCGCGGGCCACAAGGGCAAGAGCGGCCGCGGAACGCCTGGCGGCGGCCATTCGGTGGAGGATCGCGTGTTCAGCAAGGGCCACAGCGATTCTGGCCGCGGCAAGGGCCCGAAATACATGGGCGGCGGCGCCGGCGGCCACGAGGATGGCGAGGACCATGACCACGAAGACGGAGACGACAGCCATTCGCACGACTGAGTGAGGATGGTGGCGGGTGAGGGGCTCACCGGGCGGTGCCGGGTTTCCGCAGCTGCCCTAGATTGGGAGAGCGACCATGAGACAACTCGATCGGCGTAGTCTTGTCGCGGGCGCTGCCGCGCTGGCGATCGGCCTGGGCGCACTGGCCCTGACGCCAATGCCGGCAGCGGCACAGCAGGGCGATCAGATTTACGGCAGCCAGCTGATGACCGAGCAGGAACGCATGGAATACCGTGAGCGCATGCGCAACGCGCGAACCCAGGAGGAGCGCGAACGTATCCGTTCCGAACATCACATGATGGTGCAGGAACGCGCCAAGCAGCGCGGCGTCGAACTTCCGCCGGAGCCACCTGCGGGCCGAGGCGGCGGCATGCAGATGCACAAGGGCGGCGGAATGGGACGGGGCGGCTAGCAAGCGGCCCGCGGTTCCGGCTGCATTACGGGTAAAGGGTCTGGCGGCGGTGGGGAGCTTTCTTCGCCGCCGTCCTGCGTCCGATGTCGCGGTTGTGCCCTGCAAGGGCGGGGGGTCAGCGGGAGCTTGCTCCGGCGACGCTCCGCGCCGTGACCGCCGTGCCGGGCGCCACGCGGTCGCCGGGATGGACGAGAACGTCCTCGCCTTCCGACAATCCGTCGCGCACTTCCGCGGAGATGCCGTCGCGGTGTCCGACCTCGACATGGCGCAGGCGGGCGACGCCGTCCTCGGCCACGAAGACCGCCCAGCGCTCCCCGTCGCGGAAGAGCGCGGTCAGCGGCACGGTCAGCGCGCGTTCGGTCTGCCACAGCACAACGCGGATTTCCACGCGGTAGCCATGCCCGAGGCGCGCCCACGACTCCGGCGGATCCGTGAGGTCGACGACCACGTTGACGCGCTGCTCCTCGATGCCCAGGGCCGAGACCTTGGTGAAGCCATAGGGCTCCACGCGCCGGACCAAGCCCGAGAGCGGCCGCGGGCCTCCCCAGTCGTCGATCACCACCTTCTGGCCGGGCTCCACCCGGATGGCATCGGAGGACAACAGGTCCGCCACGATCTCCAGGTCGCGCGGATCGCCGATCTCCACCAGCGGGTCGCCGGCCTGTACCACGCCCGCGCTTTCCCGCAACACCCGCAGGATCCGGCCCCCGACCGGCGCGACGATGGGAATGCAGACGCATCGCCCGTGCAGGATCTGCGTCTCGACCGGGGAGACGAGGCGGGCGCGTGCCTGCTCGACCTCGAACCGGCGCATCTCCAGCCGCGCCTCGGCCGTCGCGACGGCAGCCTTGCGCGTCTTGAAGGCCCGTTCCGCCTCGTCCAGCGCGCGCTGGGAGATCGTTTCGCGCCGGATCAGTTCGCGCGCACGCTCAAGCTCCGCCACGCTGAAGTCGAGTTCCGCCTTTGCCTGGTCCAGTTCCGCGCGGGCGAGTTGCAGCGCCGATTGAGCGGCCCGCAGCGCGGCATCCGCTTCGCCTTCGGAGCGCACATCCAGGAAGCCGGGGTCGGCAGGCTCGATCTGCGCCACCTCCGTCTCGTCTGCAACGACCGCGTCGCCCACGTCCAGTTCGATCCGGCGCAGGCGCCCGCCGACGGGGGCGGAGAGCACGAAGACGTCGCGCACGCGCGCCTCGCCCTCCTCGTCGATCGTGACGGTCATCGGGCCGGGTTCAACCCGGGCCAGGTCCACGGGCACGGGACGCGGCCAGAACGCGAACGCGAGGCCTCCCGCCAGCGCGAGGACCAGGATCCCCCAGATCGCGAGCCGCCGCCATTTGAGCGCCATGACGTGTCTACTCCCGGGTCTTGAGGACGGAAATCAGGTCGAGCCGGTCCAGACGCCAGCGCACAAGGTACGCGGACGCCGCCGTGGCGGCCAGACCGATGAGGACCGCCCAGCCATAGGTCGCGGGCGCCACGACGAGGGGCACGCGGAACAGTTCGGTCTCGAAGCCTGCGACGATGAGTGCGGCCAGGCCATAGCCCGCGATGCAGCCCGCCGGCAGCGCCAGAAACACGAGCACCGCCACTTCGCCCAGGAGGATATAGGCGATCTCCCCGCGCGTGAAGCCGAGCACGCGCAGCGTTGCAAGCTCGCGGCCCCGCTCCGACAGCGAGATGCGCGCACTGTTGTAGACGACCCCGAACGCCAGCGTGCAGGCGAAGACGACGAAGAAGGAGACGTAGATAAGCAGCGTGTCGCCCAGCGTCTGGTGAAAGGTCTGCACGGCGGCCTTGCGGATCGTCACGCCGGCTACCGCGGGCAGTTCCTTCAGTTCCGCATGGATCGCGGACACGTACAGGGGATCGACCAGCAGGTGCACCTGCTCGGCGCGCGGACCTTCACGCATCAGCCGGTCCAACGCGCCGATCCGCATGTAGGCAGGCGTCCCGATGAATGTTTCGATGATCGCGGTCACGGGAAGGTCGTGTACCGGGCGGCGGCCCTCGCGCACCTCCACGCGGACCAGGTCGCCCGCGTCCACGCCGAGCTTGCGCGCCAGTGTGGATGAGAGCAGCAACCCCTCCGGCGGCGGCGCAACCGCCCCGCGTTCCACATCGTACAGCAGGTTGAGGCGCGGCTCCTCCACGATGCCCTGGATCCCGCCCCGATGGGTGCGCGGACCCGCATGGAAGGTGACGGCGACGTAGCGGCCGGGCTCCGCCGCCAGGACGCCCGGCAGCCGTTCGAACGACCACACGGCAGAGCGCGGCTTGGTCTCGGCGAAACCCACCGTCATGTCTAGGCGCTGCTGCTCGTGGAAGGTGATGTCCACCATCCGGTCGATGGCGTCGAGCCATTGCATGGAGGTCACGAGCACCGCGACCGACATGCCGATCCCGGATACGGTGAGCGCCGAGCGCACCGGCCAGCGCGCGAGCTGGCGCAGGAAGATCCGCGTCGGCTGGTCGATCCAGCGTTCGAGCGCGGGTCCGTGCAGGCGCGTCTTGCGGTAGCGCGGCGGGGCAGGGGGGCGCATCGCCTCGGCTGGCGGCAGCCGGGCGGCCCTGCTCACGGCACCTAGGCTTCCCGCCAGCGCCGCTCCCAGGCTGACGACCGCGGCAATGGCGAACCCGGACGGTCCGGGGCGGAAATAGAGGAAGGGAAAGCGATAGAACTGGGCATAGACCTCGGTATTGTAGCGGCCGAGCCAGGCACCCGCCGCCCAGCCGAGCAGGATGCCGATGCCGGTCATCAGGATCACGAGTTTGGCGTAGTGCCAGCCGACCTCGAGATTGCTGTAGCCGAACGCCTTCATCAGGCCGATCTCGGCCCGCTCCGTCGCGATCAGACGGGCCAGAACCATGTGGGTCAGGAAAGCTGCAACCACCAGGAAGATCGTCGGCAGGATGCGCGCCATAGAGCGCAACTGGGCGATTTCGTTCATCAGGAACCAGTTGGACAGCTGTTCGGCACGCGCGTAGGCGCCGAGACCGCCGTAGGGTTCCAGGAGGCGGTCGAGCGCGGCGATGACCGTCGGTGTGCGTGCATCGGGCATGAGAGCCAGCGAAATCTCGTTGAAGGCGCCGTCGAGATCGAAGGCCGCCTCCAGCGCGCCGCGCCCCATCCAGAGCACGCCGAAGCGCTTCTCGTCCGGCATCAGCTGTCCGGGCCCCAGCGCATAGACGTACTCCGGCGACAGGGCGGTGCCGACGACGCGCAAGGTGCGCTTGCGCCCGTTGAGGATCGCCGCGAGCGTGTCGCCGGGCCTCAGGCCGTGCGCCTCCGCGAAGGGTTCGGCCAGCACGACCTCGTCGGAGCGGCCGGGCTCGGCGAGGCGCCCTTGCCGGACGGCCAGCCGGTTGAGGCGTGCTGCCCCCCGCTCCGGCAGGGAGACGAGCTGGCCCACAACCGGCTCGCCGAAGCCCGGTACGTCGAGGGTGGCAGTCTCGACGATGCGCGTCTCGACCGTGCGCACCCCGTCGATCTCGGCCGCCCGGACGGCGATACGTTCGGGCGCACGCGTCAAGACGGCGAAGACGTCAGCGAAGTCAAAGGCCTCGTAGTAGGCCTCCGCCGTCTCCTCCAGCGCCTCGATGGAGGTGAGCGACATGACGAGAACGGCCACGCCCGATGCTACGACCAGCGCGACCGCCAGCACCTGGCCGCGCAGGCGCGACAGGTCGCGCAGGAGTTTGCGGTCGAGCGCGCGCATCGCCGCTACCAGGACAGCGCGCGGGCGGGCTGGCGCTGCGCGTTGTGCCAGGTCTCGACGATGCGTCCGTCCGCGAAGCTCACGACCCGGTCTGCCATGCCGCCGATGGACCTGTTGTGCGTGATCAGTGCCGTCGTGGTGCCGAGCCGCCGGTTCACACTCTCGATCGCCTCCAGCACGAGGATGCCCGTCTCGCTGTCGAGCGCGCCCGTCGGCTCGTCGCACAGGAGCACGTCCGGCTGCTTGGCGATGGCGCGGGCGATGGCAACGCGCTGCTGCTCGCCGCCCGAGAGTTGCGCGGGGAAATGGTCGAGCCGCTCCTCCAGGCCGACAAGCCCTAGCGCCTCGGCCGGATCCATGGGGGCGCGCGCGATCTCGGTGACGAGAGCCACGTTCTCCCGCGCCGTCAGGCTGGGGATCAGGTTGTAGAACTGGAAGACGAAGCCGACATGGTCGCGCCGGTAGGCGGTCAGCGCCCGGTCGTCGTGTCCCTCAAGCTCCTCGCCGCGGAAGAACAGGCGGCCCTCGGTCGGCGTATCGAGCCCGCCCAGGATGTTCAGCAAGGTCGACTTGCCGCTGCCCGACGGCCCGAGCAGGACCGCAAGTTCACCTTCCGCGAGGTCGAGGTCGATGCCACGTAACGCATGAACCTCGACCTCCCCGGTCCTGTAGACCTTGGTGAGGCCCTTTGCCTGCAGGACGGTCCGCTTTTCCTCGGTGTCTGCAATGGTCATGCGGCTGCTCCGCGGCGGGCAGGGGACAGCCCGTCGAACGTCTTATTGCCGCAGACGCTGCCGGCCCGCCTTGAGCCAGATCAGCGCGCGAAGGGCACGGCGAGGCACGAAGTGCAGGGCGGCCATGTCTGCGTGGCACCGCCGAGGGGTGCACCAATCCGTTGCAAGGAAATCCCGCAGACGGCCCGGCACCTGCAATCGTGGCGGAGGAGGTGGGATTCGAACCCACGAGACCCTTCCGGGCCTGCCGGTTTTCAAGACCGGTGCCTTCAACCGCTCGGCCACTCCTCCAGCGCGCGGCCCAGATAGCACTCGCCGCCGTCCGGGTGCAATCGCCACGGCGCACCGGGCGAGGGTGCCTCGGCGCGTGGTCCGGCGGCGGATCGGAACACGTGCGCGGGGAAGGATTGCGGCGATCCGAACCTCGTGGCAGGAGTTATGTCCATGAAGATGTTTTGCGAATCACCTGTTTCAGTGCGCGCGGTGTGCGCCGCCGCGGTTCTGTGCGTCGGGCTTGGCCTTTCCATGGGCACCCCGGCACGCGCACAGGGCGGCGATTTCGGCGAATGGCTGCAGGACCTGCGCAGCGAGGCGCGGGGCGCCGGCATTTCGGAGCGTACCCTCGATGCCGCGCTTGCAGGCGTGACCCCCAACCCCCGCGTGATCGAGCTTGACCGACGGCAGTCCGAATTCACCCTGACGTTCGAGCAATACCGCTCCCGCGTTGCGCCGCAATCCCGGATCGACCGCGGGCGGCGTCTCTACGCGGAGAACAAGCCGCTGCTGGACGAGATCGCGGCGGCCTATGGCGTGCCTGCGCGCTTCATCGTCGCGCTGTGGGGCGTGGAGACCGACTTCGGACGGAATACCGGCGGTTATTCGGTGGTGCGGTCGCTGGCCACGCTGGCGCACGACGGACGCCGGTCGGACTATTTCCGCAAGGAACTTCTGAACGCGCTGCGCATCATCGACGAGGGGCATATCACGGCCGAGGCCATGATCGGCTCATGGGCCGGCGCGATGGGGCAGTCGCAGTTCATGCCGTCGAGCTTCCTCAGCCGGGCTGTCGACTGGGACCGCGACGGGCGCCGGGACATCTGGACGACTCGGGCCGACGTGTTCGCGTCGGCTGCCAATTACCTCAAGAACGCCGGATGGGACGGGCGCTACACCTGGGGGCGCGAGGTGCGCCTTCCGCGCGGCTTCGACCGTGCGCAACTGGGCCTCGATACCCGCAAGCCGCTGGAGACCTGGGCGCGTCTCGGCGTGCGCCGTGCCGACGGGGGCGTCTTGCCGGTCGCAGACATCACCGGCTCGATCATCGTGCCGGACCGCAGCGGCGGGCGCGCCTTCATCGTCTATGACAACTTCCGGTCCATCCTGCGCTGGAACCGCTCGTACTATTTTGCATTGACCGTCGGCTATCTGGCCGACCGCATTGGTGGAAACTGACCTCAGGCGCCCCGGGGGAGGGGCTGGTGCGATGACACGACGTCCTGACTGCGGTGCCGGCCGTGCGCGGCGGATGCGGATTGCCCTGCGTGCGTCTCCGGTTCTGCTTGCGCTGCTCGCCGCCGCTTGCGGCAGCGCGCCGGAACCGATGACCGGAACCTTCAAGCAGAAGGTAGGCCGCCCCTACCAGATCAACGGCGTCTGGTACTATCCGCGGGTCGAGGAGAACTACGACGCTGTCGGCATCGCCTCCTGGTACGGTCCAGGCTTTCACGGGCGTGCGACGGCGAACGGCGAAACCTTCAACGAGAACGCCCTGACGGCCGCGCACACGACGCTGCCGCTGCCGAGCTATGTGGAGGTGACCAACCTCGACAATGGCAACCGGCTGGTTGTTCGGGTGAACGACCGCGGTCCCTTCGCCGATGGCCGCATCCTCGATCTCTCCAAGGCGGCCGCGCGGGAGCTTGGCTTTCTCGAGCGTGGGCTGGCCCGCGTGCGTGTACGCCTCGTCGCTCCGCCCGAGGGGGTGACCCTGATCGCGGCAGAGGACCGCGGCACGGCGCCGGTTCGCACTGCGGCAGCGCCTGCCGATGCTCCCGCGGTACCTGTGTCGGTTCCGGTTGTCCCCGTGTCGGCCTCGGCCGTTCCGGCGCCGGCCGGTGCAACCCGCGGGGTTGCAGGGCTCGCTGGCGCTGGTGCGCCATACCGGATGCGGCCTGTCGAGGACGGGCCGGCAACCGCCGCCGCCAGCGCCGCTGCACCCACGCCCAGGGCGTCACCGCCGCGGGCGCAGGCTGCCGCCGCCCTGGTGCCGCGTCCGGCTCCGGCCGCGTCTGCCGGCTCCGGCAATTTCCACGTTCAGGTCGGCACCTTCTCGCAGCGTGACAATGCCGACCGCCTCGTTGCCCGGTTGGGACGGGACTGGCCGGGCAGCATCGACCCGGTGCAGTCGAGCGACGGGCGCACGCTTTACCGTGTGCGCCTTGGCCCGTTCCGTGACGCCGGGGAGGCGGCGCAGGCCCGTGACGCGGCCGCGCGTCATGGTCTCAATGACGCCAGAATCGTGACCGATCCGATCTGACGAGACGGGCTTGCCCGATAACCCGGGCGCGGGACCGGACGAAAGGACATCGCATGACGGCCGCTCTCCGCTTCACAACTCTCGCCGCGCTGGCATTGCTGGCGCTGTTCGCGGGCACGCTGTCCGCAAGGGCGCAGGTCGCGTTCGAGACGCAGGCGCGCGAGGCGATCCTCATCGATGCCCAGACGGGCACGATCCTTTTCGAGAAGAACGCCGACACCCCCATGCCGCCGGCATCCATGAGCAAGCTTATGACCACCTTCATGGTGTTCGAGGCAATCAAGGAGGGGCGGCTGAAACTGGAGGACCGCCTCCCTGTGAGCGAGCGGGCCTGGAAGATGGGCGGCTCCAAGATGTGGGTGCTCGTCGGTGACGAGATCCGCGTGGCCGACCTGCTGCGCGGCGTGATCGTCCAGTCCGGAAACGATGCCTGCATCGTGCTTGCGGAGGCGCTGGCGGGGTCGGAGGAAGCCTTTGCCGACCGCATGACGCGGCGCGCGCGGGAAATGGGGTTCCAGACCGCGACCTTCATGAACGCGACAGGCTGGCCTGCCGAGGGGCACCAGATGACGGCGCGCGAGGTGGCCCTGCTGTCGCGCAGGATCATCGAGCAGTTTCCCGGCCTCTACAAGATCTACTCGGAAACGTCCTTCACCTGGGCCGGCATCACGCAGGAGAACCGCAATCCGCTCCTCTACACCGACATCGGGGCGGACGGGCTCAAGACCGGCCACACGGAGGAGGCCGGCTACGGGCTCGCCGGAACCGCCGTGCGCGACGGCAGACGCCTGATCGTCGTGGTGACGGGGCTGCCCTCGACCCGCGACCGGGCACAGGAATCCCAAAGGCTGCTGCGCTGGGGCTTCTCTGAGTTCGACAACATCAAGCTCTTCAGCAAGGGCGAGACGGTCGAAGTGGCGGACGTGTGGGCAGGCGATGCGGCAACGGTACCGCTGGTGGTCGCCGACGACATCACGGTCACGCTTCCTGTGGTGGCGCGCGACGGCGTCACCGTGACTGCAAGCTATGTCGGGCCCGTTCAGGCACCGGTAGCCGCCGGAACCCGTGTCGGCACGCTCAAGGTGTCGGTCCCGGACGGCGACGACGTGGAGCTTCCCCTTTACGCCGGCGCGGATGTTGGAAAGGCGGGCCTCATGGGACGCCTCAAGGCGGCAGCGACCTACGCCGTCCATAGCGTCCTGGGGAACTGATGCCCGCGGGCGGCGAGGGGGGTACGAGTGGCCGCGGCCCCGGCCGCTTCATCACCTTCGAGGGCGGGGAGGGGACGGGAAAGTCGACCCAGATACGCCTCCTTGCACAGCATCTGGCAGCCGCCGGCCATGCGGTCACGCTCACGCGGGAGCCTGGCGGCACCGCGATGGCGGAGCAGGTCCGCACCCTGCTGCTCTTGCGCGGCGAGGCGCGGATGGATCCGATGGCAGAGACGCTGATGCACTTCGCCGCACGCGCCGACCACCTGGCGCATTGCATCCGGCCGGCACTGGCCGAAGGCCGCATCGTCCTGTGCGACCGCTTCACGGATTCGACGCGCGCCTACCAAGGCGCCGGACACGGTGTTCCCCTCACGCAGATCGACGCGCTCGACGAGATGGTGACTGGGACCACGCAGCCAGACCTGACGCTGCTGCTCGAGGTGCCGCCTGCGGTGAGCAGGCAACGGAGAGTCGCGCGGGACGGGGTGGGCGGCGGCGACCGCTACGAGGACCTTGCCGACGACTTTCATGCCCGCGTCGCAGCAGGCTTTTCGCAATTGCCGGCCCGCTATCCCGGGCGGATCGTCCGCGTCGACGGCAGCGGCACCGAGACCGCCGTCGCCGCCCGCATTGCCGCGATCGTTGCCGAACGGCTCGCACTCTGAGCACGCCTGTGCGAAAAGTGCGGTGCCTTCCCCTCCCGCGACGGACGCCGGCCTGACCCTATGAGCGACGACACCCAGCAGGACAGCGACTGCCGCCCCGGCGCGCCGCATCCGCGCACCCGCTTCGGCCTGCACGGACACGACCGCGCGGTCGAGGTGTTCCTGTCGTCCTGGGCCTCGGGGCGTCTGCCCCATGCGTGGCTGGTCGGGGGCGAGGAGGGGATCGGCAAGGCGACGATGGCCTACCACCTGATACGCGCGTTGCTGCGTCACGGGGACCGCGCGCCGGCCACGGTGGCGGAGGTGACGCAGGCCCCGCCCGACGAGGTCGCGCGGCGCATCGCCGCGGGCGGGCACGGCAACCTGATCGTTCTGCGTCGGCCGTGGGACGACAAGAAGAAGCGCGCCCAGGCGGTTCTGCCGGTGGCGGAGGTCCGCCGCCTCGGCGGGTTCCTGTCGCAGACTGCCAGCGAGAAGGGCTGGCGCATCGTCCTCGTCGACGGCGCAAACGACATGAATACGAGCGCGGCGAACGCGCTTCTCAAGAGCCTTGAGGAACCGCCGCGCAAGACATTGTTTTTCCTGATTTCTGACCGGCCCGGAGCCTTGCTTCCGACAATCCGGTCACGGTGCGCCAGGTTGGAGTTGCAGCCCCTGACCCAGGCCGATACCCGATTGGTGCTGGCAGAGATCGGGACGATGGGTGAGGGGGAAGGGGACCTCGACGCCGCCGTGGCGCTGTCCGCTGGCAGCCCGGGGCAAGCAGTCTCGCTGATGACAGGCGGGGTGCTGGGTATCTACCGGGACCTGCTCGGATTGCTTGGGGACGGCGATCTCGCGCGCACGCAGCGCGAGGCCCTGGCGACAGCGGTGACGGCAAAGAGCGGCGAGGGGGATCTGGACGGCCTGGTTGCCGCCCTCGGCCTGCTTCTGCCGCAGATCGCACGTGCGGGGGCTTGCGGTGCTGCACCTGACGACGTGCCTGACTTTGCGCGCGACCTCATCGTGCGGGAAGCGGGGCGCAGGCCCCTTGATGCCTGGCCAGCCGTGTGGGAGAAGACCGTGGACATCGCCGGGGAAGCGCGCGCCTACAACCTGGACCCCTACCAGACCGCGCTCCACATTCTCGATGACTTCCTCGACCCGGGCGGAGCTGCATGATGCTGGTCGACAGCCATTGCCATCTCGATTTTCCCCAATTCGGCGAAGACCTTGACGGCGTTCTTTCACGTGCGGCGGAGGCGGGTGTCGGCGCGATGCTGACCATCTCGACGTCGATTGGGCGCTTTCCGGGCGTGCTCGAAGTCGCGCGCCGCTCCCCCGTACTCTATGCCTCCGTCGGGGTGCATCCGCACGAGGCGGGCGCGGAGCCCGACGTGACCACCAACGATCTGCTGATGCGCGCGCGTGATCCGAAGGTCATCGGCATCGGCGAGACGGGCCTCGACTATTTCTACGAACACAGCCCGCGCGAGGCGCAGATCGCTGGCTTCCGGCGCCATATCGCGGCAGCGCGGGAAACGGGCTTGCCGCTCATCGTGCATACCCGCGACGCCGACGAGGACACGGTGGCAATCCTGGCGGAGGAAACGGGGAAGGGGGCGTTCCCCTTTCTGATCCATTGCTTTTCTTCGAGCGGCTGGCTCGCGAAGGAGTGTCTCGCGCTGGGCGGCTACATTTCCGTCTCGGGGATCGTGACCTTCAAGAAGGCCGAGGCGTTGCGCGAAACCATTGCCGAGGTTCCGCTTGACCGGATCCTGGTGGAAACCGACGCGCCATATCTCGCGCCCGTGCCGTACCGCGGCAAGACGAACGAACCCGCCTTCGTGGCGTACACGGCCGCTGCGGTCGCGCAACTTAAAAGCGTGGATGAAGACGCAGTCGCGCGCCAGACGACGGACAATTTTTTCCGCCTGTTTTCAAAGGCATCTCGGCCTCAATGACGACAAGATCAAAAGCGCCGCTCAAGGTCACGATCCTGGGTTGCGGGTCATCGGGCGGCGTCCCGCGTGTCGGCAACGACTGGGGTGCGTGCGATCCGGCGGAGCCGCGCAACCGGCGGCGGCGCTGCTCGATCCTTGTCGAACGCGGCGAAACCGCGGTGCTGATCGACACGTCCCCGGACCTGCGGGAACAACTGCTCGATGCGGGCACGCGGCGCCTGGACGCCGTCTTCTACACCCACGATCATGCCGATCAATCGCACGGCATCGACGATCTGCGCGCACTGGCGCTGACCATGCGGCGGCGGATCGACGTCTATTCGGACGAAGCGACCGCGCGCACGCTGATGAGCCGGTTCGGCTATTGCTTCGAGGAGATCCGCGGCAGCGGCTATCCGCCGATCCTGCGCCTCAACGAGATCGGCATGGAACCGCTGACCGTGGACGGGCCCGGTGGCGCCATCACGCTGACACCGTTCGAGGTGGAGCATGGCCGCATCCGCGCGCTCGGGTTCCGGATCGGGCCGGTGGCGTATACGCCGGACGTGAGCGACGTGCCGGAGGCCGCGTTCGATGTGCTGGACGGCGTCGACACATGGATCGTGGACGCTTTGCGCTACACGCCGCATCCGACCCATGCGCATCTGGAGAAGACGCTGCAGTGGGTGGCGCGCGTCAATCCGGCCCGCGCGGTTCTGACGAACCTGCACGTCGATCTGGATTACCACACGCTCTGCCGTGATCTTCCTGCCGGCGTCACGCCTGCGTTCGACGGCATGGTGCTCATCTTCGATGTATGAGTTTTGTGACATAATCATCATTATGCGAATTATATATGCTGGAACGAAGGGTCTCCTCCATGAGCGGAACTGAGCGAACCCCTGCCGGTACCGAGCCTGGACCCAGCGACGCGGCCCGCGGCGATCTCCGCCGCATCGACGCGCTTCTCGCCATCATGGCCAAACTCCGCGATCCCGACGGCGGCTGCCCGTGGGACCTCGAACAGGATTTTTCGTCTATCGCGCCATATACCATCGAGGAAGCCTATGAGGTTGCCGACGCGATCCAGCGTGCCGACATGGCCGATCTCAAGGACGAGCTTGGCGATCTCCTCCTCCAGGTGGTGTTTCACGCCCAGATGGCTGACGAGGCCCGCCTTTTCCGGTTCGCTGACGTGGTCGCAGCCGTTTGTGAAAAGATGATCCGGCGGCATCCCCACGTGTTCGGAACCGCGCACATCGACTCGGCGGAAGGCCAGACGGTCAGCTGGGAAGCGATCAAGGCGGCCGAGCGTGCTGAGAAAGCCAAGGGCGATGCGAGCCTGCTCGACGATGTGCCGGTCGCCCTACCCGCGCTGCTGCGCGCCGTGAAACTTCAGAAGCGTGCTGCGCGTGCCCGCTTCGACTGGAACGACCCGGTGCGCGTCTTCGACAAGGTCGAGGAAGAACTTGCAGAACTGCGCGAGGCGGTCGCGAGCGGCGATGCGGCACACGTCGCCGAGGAGATGGGCGATCTGCTGTTCGTCATGGCGAACCTTGCACGCCATCTGAAGGTCGACCCGGAAGATGCACTTCGTCAGGCCAACGCCAAATTCGTTCGCCGTTTCCACTATATCGAGCAGAATGCGGATACGCCGGACCTGGTTGCGGAACCGCTGAGCCTCGAAGCGCTCGAGGCCCTCTGGCAGGAGGCGAAGGCCAAGGGCCTCTAGTCCGCCGCGCCGAAAAAGCGCGCGAGTTCGTCCGCCACCTCCTTGGGCCGTTCTTCGGGCAGGAAATGGCCGCAGTCGAGCGCCCGCCCCCGCACCTCGTGCGCCCACGGCCGCCAGAATCCGAGGTAATCGAAATCGCGCCCGTCCTTGTTGCGCCGCTCGCCCCAAAGACAGAGCAAGGGCGCGGCGATGCGCGTGCCCGCTGCCCGGTCAGCCGCATCGTTCTCGCAATCGCGCGTGGCGCCAGCGCGATAGTCCTCGCACATGGCATGACGCGCGGCGGAATCGGAAAACGCCTTCAGATAATGCGCCATCGCTTTGTCATCGAAACGAAATCCGGCCGCCGCCCAGGATTTCAGCGTCCATCGCAGATAGAACTCCGGCTCCGCGCCGATCAGGCGTTCCGGCAGGTCGAACGGCTGCGCCAGGAAGAACCAGTGATAGGTGCCGAGCGCCATGAACTTGCCCGTGCGGTCGAAGGTGTCGAGCGTCGTGGCGATGTCGAGAACCGCAAGGCGCGCAACCGCAACCGGATGATCAAGCGCAAGGCGGTACGCGACCCGCCCGCCCCGGTCATGGCCTGCGACCGCGAACCGGTCGAAGCCCAGTTGCGCCATCAGTTCCACCATGTCGGCTGCCATGGCGCGCTTGGCATAGGTCAGGTGCTCGGGGTCGCTCGCCGGCTTCGCGCTGTCGCCATAGCCGCGCAGGTCGGGCGCCACGACGGTGAACCGCTCGGCCAGACGCGGGGCCACCGCGCGCCAGCAGGCACGCGATTGCGGGTAGCCGTGCAGCAGAAGGACCGGCGGCCCCTCGCCCGCGATGGAATAGGCGAACTGCCCTGCCGCGAGCCGCACCGTCCGGTCTGCGAAGCCCGGGATCAGTGCGCCGGAACTCACGCCTCGCTTCCCACTTTCAAAAGGCTCGGAAACTCCTTGAGAAGTTGGCCATATTCCTTTTCGCTCAACAACACGTCGAGATGAATCTCGCCCGTCTCCTCGTCCGGCGTGCTGCCCTGTACCTCGCCCTTGCGATAGAGCCAGGCGAGCGCCTCGCCCGCGTCCGCAGGGATGGCGAGGTGACGCAGCCGCCGCTCCTTCCGGAAGAAGCCGGCAATCGCATCGAGCAGCGCATCCATCCCCTCCCCCGTCAGCGCGGACACCGCGACGAGGCTCGGATCGCGTGCTGCACGTTCGGCCACCGCCTCCCGCTCGGGCTCGGGCAGGCGGTCGATCTTGTTGAGAACCTCCAGGATCTCCGACTGCGCACGGGTATCGACGCCAAGCTCGTCCAGCACGCCCAGCACGTCTGCCCGCTGCGCCAGCGTCTCCGGGTGCGAGATGTCGCGCACATGCAGGATCAGGTCGGCCTCCAGCACCTCCTCCAGCGTGGCGCGGAAGGCGGCCACCAGTTCCACCGGCAGGTCGGAGATGAAGCCCACCGTGTCGGAGAGGATGATCCGCTGTCCCGTGCCGGGCAGGACGATTGCCCGCATGGTCGGGTCGAGCGTGGCGAACAACATGTCCTTCGCCACCACCTCGGCCCGCGTCATCGTATTGAAAAGCGTAGACTTTCCAGCGTTCGTGTAGCCCACAAGCGCAACCACCGGGTACGGCACCTTGCGCCGCGTCTTGCGGTGCTCCTCCCGCGTGCGGGCGACCTTGTCCAGTTGCTTCTTGAGGCGCGTGATCTTCTCCGCCAGCACGCGCCGATCGGCCTCGATCTGCGTTTCGCCGGGGCCGCCGAGGAAGCCCGTACCGCCGCGCTGGCGTTCGAGGTGCGTCCAGGAGCGGACGAGCCGGCTCTTCTGGTAGGTGAGATGCGCAAGCTCGACCTGCAGCGCGCCCTCGCGCGTGGCCGCCCGCTCGCCGAAGATCTCGAGGATGAGGCCGGTGCGGTCGACGACCTTCGCCTTCCAGCGGCGTTCGAGGTTGCGCTGCTGCACGGGCGTGACCGCGCTGTCGATGACGACAAGCGCGATCTCGCGGTCGTGGATCAGTTCTGCCAGTTCGTCGACCTTGCCCTCGCCGAAGACCGTGCCCGGCTTGACCTTGTCGAGCGGCACCACCGCCGCGTGCACGATGTCGACGCCGATGGCTTCGGTCAGGCCCACGGCCTCCTCCAGCCGGGACCGGGGATCGCGCGCGGCACCATCCTCACCCGCCCTTGCGGAGGCGGGACGCTTCAATGCCGGGTGAAGGACGCAGGCGCGTGTGCTCATGCCGACACAACAGCACAAGCCAGGACCCGCGTCACCATCGGCGCTGGGGTCAATCCTGCTCCTGCTCGTACAGCTGGACCGGCTGGCCGGGCATCACGGTCGAGATCGCGTGCTTGTAGACCAGCTGCGAGTGCCCGTCGCGGCGCAGCAGCAGGCAGAAGTTGTCGAACCAGGTGATGACGCCCTGCAGCTTGACCCCGTTCACGAGGAAAATCGTGACCGGAATCTTGTTCTTGCGGATCGTGTTGAGGAACGTGTCCTGAAGGTTCTGCTTGTCGTTGGCCACGGGTTCTGCCCCTTTTTGTTGGCGGCGGTTCGGTACGGGTTACAAAGGCGCTGATCGCTACCCCAACGGAGGCGCACAATCAACAGGCGAAAGAGACACCGGGAAATCCCCCAGCAAGTCTCATGCCTGCGCCAGGGCCTCCGACGCCATTATGTAGAGTTCACGCAGCCGCATTGCCACCGATCCCGGCCTTCCATTGCCGATCACCGCATCATCGATCTGTGTCACGGGCGTGACGAAGGACGTCGCGCTGGTGATGAAGGCTTCGCGCGCGGCCTTTGCCTCCTCCACGGTGAACGGCCGCTCGATTATGTGGACGCCCGCTTCCTGGGCAACCTGCATCAGCATCCTGCGCGTGATGCCTCCCAGAATGGCACTGTCGAGCGCGCGCGTGACCAGGTTTCCGTCCGTGTCGACGATCCAGGCGTTGGTCGAGCTTCCCTCGGTCACATGGCCGGTTTCGTCGACCAGCCACGCCTCGTAGCCGCCCGCCTCCTTCGCCGCCTGCTTGGCAAGCACGTTCGGCAAAAGCGCGACGGCCTTGATGTCGCAGCGCTTCCAGCGGATGTCGGGATGGGTGACGGCACGCACCCCCTCCTCCGCCCGGGCCTGCGCCTTTACGAGGTCGACGGGACGTGCGGTGACGACCAGGGAGGAGGCGGCGTGCGCCGGAAAGGCGTGGTCGCGCGGTGCCACCCCCCGCGTCACCTGGAAATAGAGCAACCCGTCGCGCAGGAGATTTCGCCGCATCACCTCGCGCAGGACCACGCGCAGCGCCGGGCGCGCCATCGGCGGATCGATCCGCAATTCGCGCAGCGACCGGTCGAGCCGGTCGAGATGCGGCCCCTCGTCCAGCAGCCTGCCGTTCTTGACCGCGCAAACCTCGTAGACGCCGTCGGCGAACTGGTAGCCACGGTCCTCGACATGCACGCTGGCCTGCGCGTGAGGAACATAGCGGCCATTGACATAGGCGATGCGGGGCATGGATCGGATACCTTCTCGGGCAAACGGGTCAGAAATATTCGAAGCTGACGCGGAACATGTTCTCGACCTTGCGCACCATGTCCGCGGTCGCGAACAGGACCACGCGGGCGCCGGGCTTGATGACGGTGTCGCCGCGCGGAATGACGACCTGCCCGTCCTGAAACACACCGGCCACGATGATGCCCGGGGGCAGCGAGACCTCTTCGAGCGGCTTGCCTGTCAGCGACGAGGTTTCCAGTGCCTCCGCCTCGATCACCTCGGCGGCCCCGTCCTGCACGCTGCGCAGCGCCTTGATGCGGCCGCGCCGGACATGCTGCAGGATCTTCGACACTGTCGTCGCGCGCGGATTGATGAAGGTGTCGATGTTCAGCGTCCGCATGAGGCTGCGGTAGTTCTCGTTGTTGATGAGCGTCACGGCCCGGCGGGCCCCCTGCCGCTTCGCAAGGACGGAGGCGAGGATGTTCACCTCGTCGTCGTTGGTCAGCGCGACCACGGTTTCGGCATCCGCGACGCCCGCTTCCTCCAGCACCTCGCGGTCGAGCGCGTCGCCATGCAGCACCACGGTCCGCGAGAGGTGGTCGGCAACGAACTCCGCCCGCGACTTGTTGTCCTCGATCAAGCGGGCGCGAATGTGACCGCCCTCCTGCTCGATCGCCTCGGCGACGGCGAGGCCGACGTTTCCGCCCCCCATGATGATGATGCGGCGGGCCACCTGTTCCTCGTGACCGAAAACGGCCAGCGTCCGCGGCACCATTGCGGAACGGGAGCAGAAATAGATCTCGTCGCCGGGGAAAAGCTGGTCGTCGGCCTTGGGCACGCGCATCGCGTCTTCGCGCCAGATGCCGATCACGCGGGCGTCGAGATCGGGAAACAGCTCGGTCAGCTGGCGCAGCGGCGTGTTCACCACCGGGCAGTCGTCGTCGAGCCGGACGCCCACGACCTGAACCTTGCCATCGAGGAAGGGCAGCGTTTCGAATGCACCGGGCGCCTTGAGGCGCCGCAGCACAGACTTCGCCACCTCCATCTCCGGCGAGATGATCTCGTCGATCGGCAGATTGTCGCGGCTGAAGAGATCCCGCCACATCGGCTTGAGATAGGACTGGGAGCGGACGCGCGCGATCTTCACCGGCACATTGAAGAGGGAATGGCACACCTGGCAGGCGATCATGTTCACCTCGTCGGAGTGTGTGACCGCAACCACCAGCTCGGCATCGCGCGCGCCCGCGCGGTCCAGCACGTCCGGGTGCGACGCGAAGCCGACGACCCCTTGCACGTCCAGCGTGTCGGTGATCTTGCGCACGAGGTCGGGCGAGCTGTCGATCACCACGACGTCGTTTTCCTCCGCCGCAAGCTGGCGGGCAATGTTGGAGCCGACCATCCCGGCTCCGCACACGATGGCGCGCATGACGTGTCGCTCCTTTATCGGCCCCGTCGGGCCGTTACTCCTCGCTCTCGCCCCCACGGGCGTCGGCACCGATTCCCAGCATCTTCAGCTTGCGGTGCAGGGCCGAGCGCTCCATCCCGATGAACGACGCGGTGCGCGAGATGTTGCCGTTGAACCGCGTGATCTGTGCGACGAGATAATCGCGCTCGAACCTCTCACGGGCTTCGCGCAGCGGCAAGGTCATCAGTTGCTCGGTCCCGTTGCCGCGCAGCACGGCAGGCGCCGCATCAACGATGTCCTGAGGGATGGCCTCGGCCGTGATTGGGCCCTGCTCGCCGCGCGTCAGAATCAGCAGCCGTTCAACCACGTTGCGCAGCTGGCGCACGTTGCCGGGCCAATCGTAGCTTTGCAGCAGCGCCATGGCGTCGTCGCTCACGTCGCGCTGCGGGAAGCCAGCGCTTTCGGCCAGGGTGCGGGCGAAATGGCGCACGAGGACGGGGATGTCCTCCCGCCGCTCGGCCAGCGAGGGGATGCGCACGGGCACCACGTTGAGACGGTGAAACAGATCCTCCCGGAACCGGCCGCCCGCGATCTCCCGCGCAAGGTCGCGGCTCGTCGCGCTGATCACGCGCACGTCCACGCGCACCGGTTCGGCGCCGTTGACGCGGTGGAAGGTCTGGTCGACGAGGACCCGCAGGATCTTGTTCTGCGTCTCGGGTGGCATGTCACCCACCTCGTCGAGGAAGAGCGTCCCGCCGTGCGCCTGCTCGAAGACGCCGATCTTCCTGGGGTGGCCGTCCTGTGCCTCGACGCCGAACAGTTCCGACTCCATCCGCTCCGGCGCGATGGAGGCCGCGTTGATCGCGATGAAGCCGCCGCTCGCCCGGCGCGAGCCGGCATGAATCATCCGCGCGACCGTCTCCTTGCCCGAACCGGCCGGTCCGGTAACCAGCACGCGGCTTCCCGTGGGGGCGATCTTCTCGACCATCCCCCGCAGCGCCATCGCAGCCGGGGATTCGCCCACCAGCACATCCGACTGACCGGAGCGCAGACGAAGCTCCGCCACCTCGCGCTTCAGCCTCGCGGCCTCCAGCGCGCGGGCGATGATCAGCAGAAGCTGGTCGATCTTCAGCGGCTTCTCGATGAAGTCATAGGCGCCGGCGCGTATCGCGGACACCGCGACCTCGATATTGCCGTGGCCCGATATGATGACGACGGGAACGTCGGGCGTGTTCCGCTTCACCTCCTGTAGCACCTGCAGCCCGTCGAGGCGGGAGCCCTTGAGCCAGATGTCGAGGAGCACCAGCGACGGCTTGCGCATCGCGATCTCGCGCAGCGCGGTATCGGCATCGCCGGCCGTGCGTGCCTCGTAGCCCTCGTCCTCCAGGATGCCAGAGATCAGGTCGCGGATGTCCGCTTCGTCGTCGACGATCAGGATGTCCTTCATGCCACGCTCTCCGAGGGATTGATGCTCCCGGCCGGGTGCGGCCGGGGAAACACGAGGGTCATGGACGCACCGCGCCCGTCGGGAGCATCGCTGACACGCAGCGTTCCCCCGTGGTCGTCCATTACCTTCTCGACAATCGCAAGACCGAGGCCCGTGCCCTTGTCCCGCGTCGTCACATAGGGCTCGGTCAGCCGGTGGCGCAGGTCGCCCGGCAGGCCAGTGCCGTTGTCGATGATCCGAACCTCGACAGTCCCGTCGCCAGGCACGATCTCTACCCTTACCTTGCCTTCGTAGCCCGCTCCCTGCCCCTCCTGCTCGGCGCGCGCATGAACCGCTTCGCCGGCGTTCTTCAGCAGGTTGACGAGGGCCTGGGAGATCAGCCGCTGGTCGCATTGCACGAGCACCGCCTCGTCGGGCGCGATCACGCCGAACATGATCTGCGGGTCGCCGACCTGTTGCAGGAAGACCGCCTGGCGCACCACCTCCGTGATGTTCTCCTCCGCCATGACCGGCTTGGGCATGCGCGCGAAGGCCGAGAACTCGTCCACCATGTGGCGGATGTCGCCCACCTGCCGGACGATCGTGTCCGTGCACTGCTCGAACACCGCGCGGCCCTCGCCGATCTGGGTCGAATACTTGCGCTTCAGCCGCTCGGCCGACAGCTGGATGGGCGTCAGCGGGTTCTTGATCTCGTGCGCGATGCGCCGCGCCACGTCCGCCCAGGCCGCCATGCGCTGCGCAGCCATGAGCCGGGTGACGTCGTCGAGCGTCACGACAAAGCCCGCCGGCCCGTCGGGCGCGGGCTCGGTCGTAACCCGGACCAGCAGTTCGCGCGCCGTGCCCTCGCGCTCGATCCGCACCTGGTCCGAGGGCTCGAGGTCCGTGCGCAGCCCCTTGCGCACCCCGCGCACGAGGTCCTTCAGCTCCGGCGCCACGTCCTCCAGCCGCTGGCCGAGCAGCCGGTCTGGCGGCAGGCCGAGCAGCTTGCACGCCGTGGTGTTCGCAACCTCCACCCGGCCGCCCTGATCCAGGCCCACCACGCCCGCCGACACGCCGAACAGCACCGCCTCGATGAAGCGGCGGCGGTCGTCTATGCTCCGATTGGCCCGAACAAGCTCGTCGCGCTGCGCCTGCAACTGCGCGGTCATGCGGTTGAACGCGTTGCTCAGGCCCCCGATCTCGTCCTTCGGCTGGCCTTCGGGGACGCGCACGCGCAAATCCCCCTCCGACACGCGCATGGCTGCATCGATCAGGCGCCCGACGGGCGTGGCGAGACGGTTGGAGAACCATAGCCCCACCCAGATCGCCGTCATCAGCACCAGGAGCGCGAAGATGAAATAGATCAGCGCAAGGGTCAGCTGGACACCCGACCTCTGGCTTTCCAGCCGCTCGTACTGCTCCACCGCGTCGCGCGTGCGCCTGAGATGGTCGAGCGCGCGCGGATCGAGAAAACGCGCGACATAGAGATAGGCATCGACGAACGCGCCCAGCCGCACGAGGGCGCGGACCTGGGCATCCTCCTCGCTCGTGAGGATGACAACCTCCCCCTCCGCAGCCCTGTCCATCGCGCCTGCGGGCGGGGGATCGAACGTCATCGCCATGGCGAGGGACGCCTGAGCGATGATCTCCCCGCGGCTGTTGATCACGTAGGCCTCAGGCAGGGCGCGCAACGCGGCCTGTGTCGTCACAAGCTCGCCGAACCTGCTCGGATTGTCGTGCAGCAGGTTGGAAGCCCTGTTCACGTCGGTTGCCATGGCCAACGCGTCGGCGCGAATCACCTGGCGATGCTCGTCGAGATAGGCTTCGGCAACGACCACCGAGTTCGTCACCGCCTGCCGCACCCGCGTCGAGAACCACGTCTCGAGACCCAGGTTGATCGTGATCGCCGAAAAGACGGCCACCAGGATCGCCGGCACGACCGCGATCAGCGCGAAAAGCGTGACCAGGCGGATGTGCAGCTGCGAGCCGGCCGAACCCGCACGCCGCGCCATCAGAAGTTGAAAGACCCGCCACCCGATGATGGCTGCCAGCAGTACCAGCAGCGCGACGTCGAGCACGATCAGCGCAACCGCAAGCTCCGGCTGGGGGCCCAACGGTGTCGCGTCGGTTATGACGAGATAGGTCAGAAATCCGGAAAACGGCGCCGCAATCGCGATGGCGACCGCCAGTCGCGATCCGAGCCGTGCCTCGGAGAGGCGCCCGAACAGGCTGCGCCTGCCGGGCGGAGTAGCCGTTTCCGCGCTCGTGGCCATCAGGGGCATCTCCGTTGCGGGCCCGCATCACCCCGAGAGCAGGCCGCCTGCCCCGGTTGCAGCCCCTCTGTTGCGGCAATGCCGGCAACCTGTTGCCAAGTTACATCACTTGATGCCGCGGACCACGCGAATGTCAAGGTCGCGGATCTTCTTTCGCAACGTGTTCCGGTTGATGCCCAGCAGGTCCGCAGCGCGGATCTGATTGCCCCGGGTCGCGGCGAGGGAGGCCGTGATCAGCGGAAGCTCCACCTCGCGCAGGATACGGTCGTAGAGGCCTGCGGGCGGCAACTCCTCCCCATGCGCGGCGAAATACCGGTTGAGATGCCATTCGACCGCAGCGCCGATGCTCTCGCCGTGTCCCCCGTCGCCAGCCGGCTCTCCGCCCTCGCCATCACCGGCAGGCGCAGCGGGCGGGCGTTCGGAGAACAGTTCCTCCTCGACGATCTGCGCCGTGATGACATCTTCCGAATAGAGGGCGGCGAGCCGGCGGACGAGGTTCTCCAGCTCCCGGACATTGCCCGGCCAGCGGTGGCGCTTGAGGACGCCGAGGGCGCCCGCGTCGAGGGACTTTGCCGGCAGGCCCTCGCTCTGGGCGCGGCCGAGGAAGTGACGCACGAGATCGGGCACGTCATCCAGCCGTTCGCGCAGCGGGGGCATCCGGATCGGCACCACGTTGAGCCGGTAATAGAGGTCTTCGCGGAACAGGCCCTGGCCGATCAGCTGCCGAAGGTCGCGGTGCGTTGCGGCGACGATGCGCACGTCGGTGCGGATGGGAGTGCGTCCGCCCACGGTCGTGTATTCGCCTTCCTGCAGCACGCGCAGCAGGCGGGTCTGTGCCTCCGGCGGCATATCCCCGATCTCGTCGAGGAAGAGCGTGCCGCCCTCCGCCTGCTCGAACCGGCCCGTGGAGCGGGTCTGGGCGCCGGTGAAGGCCCCCTTCTCGTGCCCGAAAAGCTCGCTCTCTATCAGCTCGCGCGGGATCGCCGCCATGTTGACCGCGACGAAGGGTCCGCTGCGCCGCTTGCCGTAATCGTGCAGGGCGCGCGCGACCAGCTCCTTGCCCGTCCCCGACTCCCCCGTGATCATCACCGAGAGGTCGGTCTGCAGCAGTCGCGCCATGACGCGGTAGATGTCCTGCATGGCCGGCGACCTGCCGATCAGGGGCAGCCGCTCCTCCTCCGGCTCTGCCGCGGTGCCGCCTTCCCGGCTGTGAGGCACCGTCAGCCCGCGCCGCACCACGCCGATCAGTTCGTTGAGGTCGAAGGGCTTCGGCAGGTACTCGTACGCCCCCCGCTCCGCCGCGCGGATCGCCGTCAGTACCGTGTTCTGCGCGCTCATCACCACGATGGGCAGATCGGGGCGCAGCTTGCGGATCTTCGGCAGCAGGTCGAGCGCGTTCTCGTCCGGCATCACCACGTCGGTGACGATGATGTCGCCCTCGCCCTCCGACACCCAGCGCCAGAGGGTCGATGCGTTTCCGGTCGCACGGACGTTGAAGCCCGCGCGGACCAGGGCCTGGTTGAGGACCGTGCGGATCGCGGTGTCGTCGTCGGCAACGAGAACGGTGGCTTCGCTCATTGGCGTCACTCCTCGGGCTGCAGCATGGGCAGCAGCACGCGGAAGAGTGTGCGGCCGTCCCTGCGCTCATGCTCCACGATGCCGCCATGGTCGCCGATGATCTTGGCAACCAGCGCGAGGCCTAGGCCCGTGCCGCGCGGCTTCGATGTCACGAAGGGGTCGAACAGATGGGGCAGCAGGTCCTCCGGCACGCCGGGGCCATTGTCCTGGACCGTCACCTCGAACGGCAGGCCCTGGCGCCCCCGCCCACCCGGCAGCGACAGGCGCACGCCCGGCCTGAAGGCAGTCGAGACCTGGATCTCCCCGCCACGGGCCGGCACGGCCTCGGCGGCATTCTTCAGCAGGTTCAGGAAGACCTGGATCAGCTGGTCACGGTCGCCCAGCACCGGCGGCAACGAGGGGTCGTAGCTCTCCACGATCCGGATGTCGCGTGCAAAACCGTTCTCGGCGAGGCGGCGGACGTGATCCAGCACCTCGTGGATGTTCACGGCGGTCCTGCGGGGCGGGCGGGCGTCGGAGAAGACATCCATCCGGTCCATGATCTGGCAGATGCGGTCGGTCTCGTCGCAGATCAGGCGGGTCAGCGGCCTGTCGGCGGCGGGAGCCGACTGTTCCAGCAATTGCGCGGCGCCGCGAATACCGGAGAGCGGGTTCTTCACCTCGTGCGCGAGCATCGCCGCCATGGCGGAGACGGAGCGCGCGGCCCCGCGATGGGTGAGCTGGCGGTCCATCTTCTCGGCGATGGAGCGCTCCTGGATCAGGATCAGCAGGCGGTCGGGCAGTTCGGGGACCGGCGCCACCTGCACGTCGACCGTGCGCACCGGCGTGCGCGGCGTGCCGAGGTGGAGGCCGTATTCGCTGACGGTCAGCGCGCCCTGACGCACCTGCTCGACAAGACCGAGGAGCGGCGTGTCCTCGGCCACCAGTGTCTCGAGCGTGTGGCGCGCGAGTGCCGCGGCGCTCAGTGAAAAGAACACCTCCGCCGCCATGTTCGCAGCGACGATCGCATTGCCGCGGTCGACCACGAGGATCGGCAGCGGAATGGCCTGGACGATGGCGGTGGACAATTGGCCGGCGTTTCCTGTCAGCGCGATCATGCGGCGAGCTTCCCCCTGTCGGCGGCCTTCTCCGCAAGGCCATGCGCCTCGTCGAGGAGCGCGTGCACGTCCCCAGATGCGGTGGCGCGCATCAACGGCGTGCGCAGCGTCTCTGCCCCCGGCAGCCGGTCGAGGGTCCAGCCCAGGTGCTTGCGGGCGGCGCGCATGCCGACCTCCGGCCCATAAAGGCCGAGCATCGCCTCATGGTGTTCCCGCGCCGTGCGTGCGCGCACGCCGAGCGGCGGATCGTCCGGCACTAGGCGGCCCGCGAGTCCTGCGGCAACCTGGCTTGCGAACCAGGGCCGCCCCAGCGTGCCGCGCCCGATCATCACGCCGGCCGCACCCGACGCCTCCAGCGCCGCGCGCGCCCGCTCCACGCTGTCGATGTCGCCATTGACGATCACGGGGACGGACGAGACCTCGACCACCGGGCGCACGGCGGCCCAGTCCGCCTCACCCTCGTAGAACTGGCAGCGTGTGCGACCGTGAACGGTCAGAAGCTGCACGCCCGCGTCGACGGCCCTGCGCGCAAGCTCCGGCGCGTTGATGCTGTCATGGTCCCAGCCGAGCCGCATCTTGAGCGTGACCGGTACGTCCACCGCGCGCACCGTCGCCTCGATCAGCGTCAGCGCGTGGTCGAGGTCGCGCATCAGCGCCGATCCCGACAGTGCGCCCGTTACCTTGCGCGCCGGGCAGCCCATGTTGATGTCGATGATCTGCGCGCCCTCGTCCGCCGCGATCTTCGCGGCCTCTGCCATCCAGTGCGCCTCGCAGCCTGCAAGCTGCATCACGCGCGGCATGGACGATGCTGCCGGGAAGAGCGCGCGGCGCAGCGATTCCGCCTTCCGGTTCACCAGTTCCCGGCTGGCAATCATCTCCGACACGACGAGCCCGACGCCCCACGACGCCACCAGCTCCCGGAACACGAGGTCGGTGACGCCGGACATGGGCGCGAGGAACACGGGCGAGGAGAGCGCGTGTCCGCCGATAGCGTCGATCAGATTTGACATGGATGCGCCGGCAAGCGTGCTATTCGCGTGAGCAATTCGTTCAATGCCTCTTTTTTCAGCATTGGACGCTATCGCATTTCTCAAGGCACTGCAATTCGTCCTTCGCGTCCCGGCGGTTCCGGCAAGCCGGTTGCAGTTGGCCCCGCCCGTTCCGCCAAGTAGTCTCGCACGTACAGCAGAATCGGGAGCATCGCATGCGCATTGCCGCCGTGATCGTCGCTGCCGGACGGGGGCACCGCGCCGGCGGTGGCCTGCCGAAGCAGTACCGCACGCTGGCCGGACGCACGGTCCTGCGCCGCACGCTCGATGCGTTCCTGGCGCAACCGGCGATGTCCGCCGTGCAGGTGGTGATCCATCCTGACGACACGGCGCTTTACGATGAAGCGGTTGCGGGCCTCGACCTGCCCGCAGCCGTGCATGGCGGGGCGACGCGGATGGAGAGTGTGGCCGCGGGGCTCGACGCCCTCGCCCGCATGGATCGCGGCCCGGACGCGGTGCTGATCCACGACGCCGCCCGCCCCTTCGTCTCGCCCGCGCTGATCGACAGGGTCACGCAAGCCATTCGCCCGGACCGGGGCGCGATGCCTGGCCTTGCGGTCACCGACACGCTGCGGCGTATCGAGGGCGGTGCGTGCGCCGCCACCGTCCCGCGCGAGGGTCTGTGGCGGGCGCAGACACCGCAGGGCTTTCCCTTCGCGCCGCTGCGTGCGGCATTCAGGCTGGCGCGCGGCAGCGAGACGGACGATGTGGAAGTGGCGGTTGCGGCCGGGCTGACCGTCGTCGCCGTCGAAGGGGATGAGGCAAACGTGAAACTAACGACCGAAGCGGATTTCGAGGCGGCGGGACGCAGGCTCGCCCGCGACATGGAGACGCGCGTGGGCACAGGCTTCGACGTCCATGCCTTCGGACCCGGCGATCATGTGTGGATGTGCGGTGTGCGCATTCCCCACGATCGCGGTCTTGCGGGGCACTCCGACGCAGACGCCGGCCTCCACGCGCTGACCGACGCCCTGCTGGGCGCGATCGGCGCGGGCGACATCGGCCAGCATTTCCCACCCACCGATCCGCAGTGGAAGGGCGCGTCCTCCGACCGGTTTCTCGCCCACGCGGCGGGGCTTGTGAAGGCGCGCGGCGGGCGGATCGTGCACGTGGACGTAACCCTTGTGTGCGAACGTCCGAAGATCGGCCCGCACCGGGAGGCGATGTGCACCCGGATCGCGGAGATCCTGGAAATCGCGCCGGACCGCGTCTCGGTGAAGGCCACGACCACCGAGAAGC
This sequence comes from Futiania mangrovi, assembly GCF_024158125.1. Lineage (NCBI taxonomy): Bacteria > Pseudomonadati > Pseudomonadota > Alphaproteobacteria > Futianiales > Futianiaceae > Futiania > Futiania mangrovi. The sequence goes on from NZ_JAMZFT010000001.1 coordinate 1,069,283, forward strand.
TGGGCTTCACCGGCCGTGGCGAAGGTGCCGCGGCGCAGGCCATCGCGAGCGTGGAGGTGCCAAGGGTGGAAGGTTCGCGCGCATGAGCGGGGCAACGCTGCTTGCGACCTGGTTCGGTGCCGGCCTGCTGCGGCCCGCGCCGGGTACGTGGGGCTCGTTTGCCGCCCTGCCCTTCGGCTGGGCGCTGGCCTGGTGGGGCGGCTGGCCGGCGCTGCTTGCGGGCGCCATCCTCGTGTTTGCGGTCGGCGTGTGGGCCGCAGACGTGCACTGCCGCGCGGTCGGCCGCCACGATGCCTCTGAAGTGGTCATCGACGAGGTTGCGGGGCAATGGCTGACGCTGCTGCCCGCCGCCATCGTTGCCGGCACACCCTCCCTTGCCCATCTGGGGGCAGGATTTCTGCTGTTCCGCATCTTCGACGTGGCCAAGCCCTGGCCCTGCTCGCTGCTCGACCGCAAGGTGAAGGGCGGCCTCGGCGTCATGATCGACGACGTGGCCGCCGGGGTTTACGGTGCCGCCATGCTCGCCCTGCTGATCTGGATCGGAGCGATGGGATGATCTTTCCTGCCGACCATGTGGCGAAGGCCGAGGCCGTGCTCGACGCGGCCCGCGCGCGCGGACTGATGGTGGCGACGGCGGAGTCCTGCACCGGCGGGCTGGTTGCCGCCTGCCTGACTGAGATCGCCGGGTCCTCGGCGGTCGTCGAGCGCGGCTTCGTCAGCTACACGAACCAGTCGAAGATCGAATTGCTCGGCGTGCGCGCCGACCTGATCGAGACACTCGGTGCGGTCAGCGAGGAGGTTGCCCGCGCCATGGCGGAAGGCGCCCTCGCCCGCAGCCACGCGCAGGTGGCGGTGTCGATCACGGGCGTTGCAGGTCCCGGCGGTGGCACGGTGAGGAAGCCCGTGGGCCTCGTCCATTTCGGGCTCGCGGTCGAGGGGCGCGACACCCGCGCCCGTGTCGAGCGGTTTGGTGCGCAGGGCCGCGCGCACGTGCGTCTGGCCGCGCTGGGCGTCGCCCTCGACCTGCTTCTGACGGGTGTCACGGGCGAGGACTAGGCCTGCGCCGCCTCTTCGCCGGGACCGTAGAGGTCGCGGGCCCGCGCCTCGAACGCGCGCACGAGACGCTGCATCGCCTCCTGAAACAGCGCCGTCACGACCCGCTGCAGGATCGCCGAGCGGAACTCGAAATCGACATAGAAGTCGATGTCGCAGCCGCCGTCCTCGCGCGGTATGAAGTGCCAATGGTTCGCCAGATAGCGGAACGGCCCGTCCACATAATCGACGTCTACGCGGGTTTCTTCCGGCCGCAGCGTCACCCGGCTCGTGAACTTCTCGCGGAACACCTTGAAGCTGATGATGAGGTCGGCGATCAGCGTCTCGTGTCCGTCCGCCAACTCACGCCGCCGGATCCGCGCGCCCGAACACCACGGCAGGAACTCAGGATAGCGGTCGACCGCCGCGACCAGGTCGTACATCTGGTCGGCCCGCCAGGGAACGTGACGCTTTTCGGCATGCGTGGGCATGGGCGCGCGCGTCAGGCCCGGGCCAGCTTCGCCTCGCGCGCGGCGCGCAGCTTCGCGAAATCCTCATCCGCGTGGTAGGACGACCGCGTCAACGGCGTCGCGGAGACGAGCAGGAAGCCCTTGGCCTGCGCGGTCTTCTCATAGGCCGCGAACTCCTCCGGCGTCACGAAGTCCCTGATCGCGTGATGCTTGGGCGTCGGCTGGAGGTACTGCCCGATGGTCAGGAAGTCGACGTCGGCCGAGCGCATGTCGTCCATCACCTGCAGCACCTGTTCGCGCGTCTCGCCCAGGCCGACCATGATGCCAGACTTGGTGAAAATCGTTGGATCTATCTCCTTCACCCGCTGGAGAAGCCGCAGCGAGTGGAAGTAGCGTGCGCCGGGCCGCACGGACGGATAGAGGCCCGGCACCGTCTCCAGATTGTGGTTGAAAACGTCGGGCCGCGCTTCCACGACCACTTCGAGCGCCCCGGGCTTCCTCAGGAAGTCTGGTGTCAGGATCTCGATGGTCGTCTCGGGCATCCGGTGCCGGATCGCGCGGATCGTGCGCGCGAAATGCTCCGCCCCGCCGTCGTCGAGGTCGTCGCGGTCGACGGAGGTGACGACCACGTGGCGCAGGCCCAGCTTCTCGACCGCCTGGGCGACCCGCGCAGGCTCGAACGCATCGAGGCTGTCCGGCAGCCCGGTCTTCACATTGCAGAAGCTGCAGGCGCGCGTGCAGGTATCGCCCATGATCATCATGGTCGCGTGCCGCTTCGACCAGCACTCGCCGATGTTGGGGCAGCCTGCTTCCTCGCACACGGTCACGAGCTTCTCGTCGCGGACGATCTGCTTCGTCTCCTGGTAGACGCCGCCGACCGGGGCCTTGACGCGAATCCACTTCGGCTTGCGCGCGACCGGATTGTCGGGCCGGTGCGCCTTCTCCGGATGGCGGGGCTTCGCCGGGGCTTGCTCTTCGGTGGTCGTGGCCATGGGCGGTCTCTGCCTCGACAGGAATGCGCCGCATGGGGCGCGGATGAACGTTGAGGTATTCCAGACGGGCGCTTCGATCAAGGCTGCACGGCGTCGGGAACGAAGCTGGCGCCCGCGCGTATTCTCAAGAGGAAGCGCCGCTGTTGCATCTCCAAATTCCTCTCGCGGCGCTTGCAAAGGCCGACAAGGAGGATGCCCACCATGACACGCACGCTCGCGACCTTGCTGGTAGCCGCCGGTTTTGCGACAGCGGCCGCCGGTACCGCGCTCGCCCAGGCGGACACCCGCACGATGATCATGAGCCCGCCGGTGCTGAGCCCGCAGGACTGTTTCGGCCCGAACCTCAACCGCATGAGCCGGGAGCGCTTCGAGCGGCACATGAACCGCTTGCCGCCTGAGCGGCGCGCGCCCTGCATGCAGATGTGGGAGCGCCGCGACGAGGCTGTCCGCGACTGGCGGCGCGAGCACCGGATGCAGCGCCAGCAGGAGATGCGCCGCAGGATGTGACGCGATAGCCGAGGGCGGACGGGGCAACGGCGCGGGTTCGCGCCCAGCCCCGCGTCGCCATCGCATCACATGTGGATCACGCGGCCATAGGCGTCGAGCACGCTCTCGTGCATCATTTCGGAGAGCGTGGGGTGCGGGAAGACTGTGTGCATCAGCTCTTCCTCGGTCGTCTCGAGGTTCATCGCGACGACATAGCCCTGGATCAGCTCGGTCACTTCCGCCCCGATCATGTGCGCGCCCAGAAGTTGCCCGGTCTTCGCGTCGAACACGGTCTTCACGAGGCCTTCCGGCTCACCCAGCGCGATGGCCTTGCCATTGCCCACGAAGGGGAAGCGGCCGACCCTCACCTCGTGGCCCGCTTCCTTCGCCTTCTTCTCCGTAAGGCCGACGGAGGCGACCTGCGGGTGGCAATAGGTGCAGCCGGGGATCAGTTCCTTCTTCATCGGGTGAGCGTCGCGGCCGGCGATCTTTTCCACGCAGATGACGCCCTCGTGCTCGGCCTTGTGGGCGAGCATCGGCGGACCCGCCACGTCTCCGATGGCGTGGACGCCCTTGACGTTGGTGCGGCCGTAGCCGTCGGTCACGATGCAGCCGCGTTCCGTCTTCACGCCGAGCTTCTCGAGCCCCAGATTCTCGACGTTGCCGACGACGCCGACAGCCGAGATCACGCGATCGACGGTCACGGTATCCGTCTTGCCCTTCGCATCCTCGATGGTGACGGTCACGCTGTCCTTGCCCTTGTCGAGCTTTGTGACCTTGGCCGAGGTGCGAATGGAAATGCCCTGCTTTTCGAAACGCTTGCGGGCGAGTGCCGCGATCTCCGCATCCTCGACCGGCAGGATCTGGTCCATCACCTCGACAACCGTCACCTCGGCGCCCATGGTGCGGTAGAAGCTCGCGAACTCGATCCCGATGGCGCCGGAGCCGACGACCAGCAGCGACTTCGGCATGGCGGGCGGCACCATCGCCTCGAAATAGGTCCAGACGAGCTTTCCGTCCGGTTCGAGGCCCGGCAGCACGCGCGGGCGCGCGCCGGTCGCGACGATCACGTTCTTCGCGGCATAGTCGCCGGGCCCGAGCGCGCCCTTGGGCTGCTCCACCGGCTTGCCCCCCATCGCGGACTTCGACGGCGCCTTGACGCTGAGCTTGCCGGGCGCGGTCAGCGTCGCCTCGCCCCAGATCACGTCTACCTTGTTCTTCTTCAGCAGGTGGCCGACGCCGCCGTTCAATTGCTTCGAGACACCGCGCGAACGTTCGACCACCTTCTTGATGTCGAAGCCGAAGTCCTTGGCCCACAGCCCATAATTGTCCGCATGGGACATGTGGCCATAGACCTCCGCCGAGCGGAGCAGGGCCTTGGTCGGGATGCAGCCCCAGTTGAGGCAGATGCCGCCCAGGTGCTCCCGCTCCACGACCGCGGTCTTGAGGCCGAGTTGTGCCGCGCGGATCGCCGCGACATAGCCGCCCGGCCCGCCGCCGATCACGATGACGTCATAGGTGGTGTTCGCCATGGGTCAGGTCCCCCGGAGCGTCAGAGCAGCAGGCTGAGCGGATTCTCGACGATGGATTTGAACGCGCCGAGGAGTTCCGCCCCCAGCGCACCGTCGACCGCGCGGTGATCGGTCGAGAGCGTCACGGTCATCAGCGTCGCGACCTCCACCTTGCCGTCCTTCACGATGGGACGTTGCTCGCCCGCCCCCACGGCGAGGATCGTCGCGTGCGGCGGGTTGATCACCGCGGCGAAGTCCTTGATGCCGTACATGCCGAGGTTGGAGACCGCGGTCGTGCCGCCCTGGTACTCCTCCGGCTTCAGCTTGCGGTCGCGGGCGCGGGCGGCATAGTCCTTCATCTCGGACGAGATGGCGGCAAGCCCCTTGGCGTGCGCGTCGCGCACCACCGGCGTGATGAGGCCGCCCGGGATCGACACGGCGACACCCACGTCGGAGCCCTTGTGCTTCAGCATGCCGCCTTCGGTCCAGGTCACGTTCGCGTCCGGGACCCGCTGCAGTGCGACCGCGAGCGCCTTGATAACGAAGTCGTTGACCGAGATCTTCCAGGCCGGCTTTCCGTCAGCGTCCTTAGGTGCGCTGGCGTTAACCTGCGTGCGCGCGGCGAGCAGAGCGTCGATGTTGCAGTCGACCGTCAGGTAGAAGTGCGGGATCGTCTGCTTCGCCTCGACGAGGCGGCGGGCGATTACCTTTCGCATGTTGTCGTGCGGGACGACCTCGTAGGTTCCGTCCTTGAAGAAGGCGCGGATCTGGTCGTCCGACATGGCGGGAGCCGCGGCCTTCGCGGGCGCACCGGCGGCCGGCGCGGGTGCCGCCTTGCCAGTTCCTTCCTTCGCAGCCTTCTCCACGTCCGCCTTCACGATCCGGCCGTGCGGACCGGAGCCCGAGATGCGCGCGAGATCGAGCCCCTCCTGCTCCGCGATGCGGCGGGCGAGCGGAGATGCGAAGATGCGCTCCCCTCCGGACTTCGGCGCGGGCGGAGCGGAAGATTGCGGCTTCTCCTCAGTCTTTTTGGCGGTTGCGGGCTTTTCCTCAGGCGCGGATGGAGCCTTCTCGGCAGGCTTCTCCGCCTTGGCGGGCGCGCCTGCGGATGCCTTCTTGCCCCCTGCCTCGATGTCGGATGCGCTCTCGCCCTCTTCCAGCAGGATCGCGATGGGCGTATTGACCTTCACCCCCTCGCTCCCTTCGGACACGAGGATCTTGCCGAGCGTGCCCTCGTCGACCGCCTCGACCTCCATGGTCGCCTTGTCGGTCTCGATCTCCGCGATCACCATGCCCGCGGCGATCTCGTCACCCTCCTTCACATGCCATTTGGCAAGCGTCCCCTCCTCCATGGTGGGAGAGAGTGCGGGCATCAGGATTTCGGTCGGCATCTTGTTGGTTCCCCCCCGAGCGTCAGTCCTTGTAGCAGACTTTTTTCACTGCCCCGACCACCTCGTCGACAGACGGCAGGGCGAGCTTTTCCAGATTTGCGGCATAGGGCATGGGCACGTCCTTGCCCGTCACGTTCAGCACCGGCGCATCGAGATGGTCGAACGCCTGCTGCATGAGCACGGACGAGATGTAGCTGCCGACGGAGTTCTGCGGCCAGCCCTCCTCGACCGTGACGCAGCGGTTCGTCTTGCGCACGCTCTCGACGATCGTGGCCGTGTCCATCGGGCGCAGGGTGCGCAGGTCGATCACCTCCGCCTCGATCCCGTCTTCCGCCAGTTTCTCCGCGGCGGCGAGCGCATAGGTCATGCCGATGGACCAGGACACGATGGTCACGTCCGCGCCCTTGCGCGCGACCCGCGCCTTGCCGATGGGCAGCACCAGGTCGTCGACCTTCGGCACCTCGAACGAGCGGCCGTAGAGGATCTCGTTCTCCAGGAAGATCACCGGGTTGGGATCGCGGATCGCGGCCTTGAGCAGGCCCTTGGCGTCCGCCGCCGTGTATGGCGCGACGACCTTGAGGCCGGGCACGCTGCTGTACCAGGCAGCGTAGTCCTGGCTGTGCTGGGCAGCGACCCGCGCGGCCGCGCCGTTGGGCCCGCGGAACACGATGGGACATCCCATCTGGCCGCCGGACATGTAGAGCGTCTTGGCCGCGGAGTTGATGATCTGGTCGATCGCCTGCATGGCGAAATTGAAGGTCATGAACTCCACGATCGGGCGCAGCTTTGCGAAGGCCGCGCCGACGGCAAGGCCCGCGAACCCGTGCTCGGTGATCGGCGTGTCGATGACGCGCTTCGCCCCGAACTCGTCCAGCAGGCCTTGCGTGATCTTGTAGGCGCCCTGGTACTCGGCCACCTCCTCGCCCATCACGAAGACGTCGCCGTCGCGGCGCATCTCTTCCGCCATGGCGTCGCGCAGGGCTTCGCGCACGGTCATGGAGACGGTTTCCGTGCCCTCCGGAACCTCCGGGTCGGCCTCGGCCACGGGTTCGCGCGGCTGGGCAGGCACCTTGTCCGGTTCCGCCTCTTGCGGCGCGGGCGCATCGGCCTTCGCCTCCGCCTTCTCCCCACCCTTCGGCGCGGCGGCGGCGGCGTCCTTCGCGCTCTCGCCCTCCTCGGCCAGAAGTGCGATCACGCTGTTGACCTCGACACCCTCGGTGCCTTCGGCCACCAGCAGTTTCGCAACGGTGCCCTCGTCGACCGCCTCGACCTCCATGGTCGCCTTGTCGGTCTCGATCTCGGCGATCACCATGCCGGAAGTGACCGCGTCACCTTCCTTCACATGCCATTTGGCGAGCGTCCCCTCGGTCATGGTGGGGGACAGCGCGGGCATCAGTACCTCGATGGGCATTGATCAGTTCGCTCCCTGCTCGATCCGTGTCGCGTGGTTGCCGGTGCCTTTGGCAAGCCGGCCTTTCAGGAAACCAGGACGTCCGTCCAAAGCTCCTGCGGATCCGGTTCCGGGCTCTCCTGCGAGAACTCCGCCGATTCCGCCACGATCTTCTTCACCCGCGCGTCGATCTTCTTCAGCGCGTCCTCGTCGGCATGCCCCTTCTCGATCAGCAGCTGTTTCAGCGTGTCGATGGGGTCGCGCTCCTTGCGCATCTTGTCCACCTCCTCCCGCGAGCGGTACTTCGCCGGGTCGGACATGGAATGACCGCGGTAGCGGTAGGTCATCATCTCGAGAATGTAGGGGCCATTGCCGCCGCGGACGTGGGCGGCAGCCTTCTCGCCCGCCTCGCGCACCTTCAGAACGTCCATGCCGTCGACCTGCTCGCCCGGAATGTCGAAGGACACCCCGCGCTGCGACAGGTTCACGGTGGAGGACGACCGCTTCACCGCGGTGCCCATGGCGTACTGGTTGTTCTCGATGATGTAGATGACGGGAAGCTGCCAAAGCTCCGCCATGTTGAAGCTTTCGTACACCTGGCCCTGGTTCGCGGCGCCGTCGCCGAAATAGGTCAGGCAGATGTTGCCGTTCTCGCGGTAGCGGTTGGCGAACGCCAGCCCCGTGCCGAGCGGCACCTGCGCGCCGACGATTCCATGGCCGCCGAAGAACGCCTTCTCGCGGCTGAACATGTGCATCGAGCCGCCCTTCCCCTTGGAATAGCCGTCGATGCGGCCCGTCAGTTCGGCCATGACGCCGTTGGGGTCCATGCCACAGGCAAGCATATGGCCGTGGTCGCGGTAGCCGGTGATGACCTGGTCGCCGTCCTTCAGCACGGACTGCATGCCGACCACGACGGCTTCCTGGCCGATGTAGAGGTGGCAGAAGCCGCCGATCAGCCCCATGCCGTAGAGCTGGCCCGCCTTCTCCTCGAACCGGCGGATCAGGAGCATGTCTTCGTAGTACTTGAGCAGGTCGGCCTTGCCCGGCGTCTTGGCCGAGGACGACCGCGTGCGGGTGGTCTTCGCCCCACCGGATGCCGCTTTGCCCGACTTCGACTGCGAGGTCGCCATGCGTCCCTTCCCCCTGTTGGTTTCGTTCGTGGGCGTGCCCTGCATAAGCTATGTCCGCGCCTTGCGTAAAGCGAGGCCTACGACGAAAGTCTTATGCCGGATACGCAATCTACTCCTGCCCGCCGCCGCGCAGGATGATGACATCGTTCGGATTGGCAAGGCCCAGGCGCCGGTGCACCTGCTCCTCCAGAAGGTCGGGATCGATGGGGTTGTTGCCCGATCCCAGAAGCTGGATCCGCCGCTCCAGCGCCTCCCGCTCTTCCCGCGCGAGGGTAAGCTCCTGCTCCAGGTGCGCGACCTGATATTGCAGGCGCAGATAGGCGATCAGCCCCCGTTCCCCTTCGAGGCCGTGATAGATGAAATAGGCAAGGATCGCGAACAGGACGATCGGCCAGATCGCCCAGCCCGTCCTGCCCCGGATTTCCGCCAACACCGCCATGGGTTCAAGTGACCATACCGGCGAGATTCCCGCAAGCTGCGCGCGCCCTTTGCGGCGCGCGCGCGGCCCACCCTCCCGCCGGCCAGTCCCGTCAGCGCCGCAGTGCCCGGGCGCCCGGATACTCCGCCACGGGGCCCAGTTCCTCTTCGATGCGGATGAGCTGGTTGTACTTCGCCAGCCGGTCGGACCGGGCGAGAGAGCCGGTCTTGATCTGCCCGCAATTGGTCGCGACCGCGAGGTCGGCGATGGTCGCGTCCTCGGTCTCGCCGGAGCGGTGCGACATCACCGCCCGGTAGCCCGCGCGGTGCGCCATCTCCACGGCCTCCAGCGTCTCGGTCAGCGTGCCGATCTGGTTGACCTTCACGAGGATCGCGTTGCCCACGCCGCGCGCGATGCCGTCGGCGAGGCGGGCCGGGTTCGTCACGAACAGATCGTCGCCGACCAGCTGGCACTTGTCCCCGATGGCTTGCGTCAGCGCGGCCCAGCCGTCCCAGTCGTCCTCGGCCATGCCATCCTCGATGGACACGATGGGATAACGCCCGACGAGCGCGTCCCAGTAACGCACCATCTCCTCCGGCTTCAGGGTCTTGCCCTCGCCGTCGAGCCGGTAGGCGCCGTCCTTGAAGAACTCGGTCGACGCGGCGTCGAGCGCGAGCACGATGTCCTCGCCCGCCTTGTAGCCCGCCTTCTCGATGGCCTTCATCACGAACTCGATCGCCTCGTCGGTGGAGCCGATGTTCGGCGCGAAACCGCCTTCGTCGCCGACGTTCGTGTTGTGGCCGGCCGCCTTCAGCGAGGCCTTGAGCGCGTGGAAAACCTCCGCCCCCATCTGCACGGCATCGGCGAGCGAGCCCGCGGCCACCGGCATGATCATGAATTCCTGGATGTCGATGGGATTGTCGGCGTGCGCGCCGCCATTGAGGATGTTCATCATCGGCACGGGCAGCACGCGGGCCTGCGCCCCGCCGACATAGCGGTAGAGCGGCAGCCCGCTCGCTTCCGCCGCCGCCTTCGCCACCGCCATCGAGACCCCGAGGATCGCGTTCGCGCCGAGGCGCGACTTGTTCGGCGTGCCGTCCAGTTCGATCATCAGGCGGTCGATATGGACCTGGTCTTCCGCGTCGAGGCCCGAAATCGCCTCGAAGATCTCGCCATTGGCCGCGTCGACCGCGCCTTGCACGCCCTTGCCGTTGTAGGCGTCGCCGCCGTCGCGCAGTTCCACCGCCTCGTGCGCGCCGGTCGAGGCGCCCGACGGAACCGCCGCGCGCCCGAAGGAGCCGTCCTCCAGCGTCACATCGACCTCGACCGTCGGGTTGCCCCGGCTGTCGAGAATCTGTCGGGCGTGGATGTCGACGATGGCGGTCATGGCGCGCGTCTCCTGTCGGATGATTCCGGGATCAAAACCTCGCGCGCTTCATAGGGCAGGACGCCGCGCGGGAAAAGCCCCCACGGGCCGGCCCGCCCTCATGTCGGCGGGTCAGAGCGACTTGGCCAGCCGGTCGAAGGCGGTGAGTTGCGCCAGCATCGCGTCCATCTGGTCGAGCGGCACCATGTTCGGCCCGTCGGATGGGGCCGTGTCCGGCTCCTGGTGCGTCTCCATGAAGACCGCCGCCACGCCGATCGAGACCGCCGCGCGGGCGAGCGTGCCGACGAAGCGCCGGTCGCCGCCCGAGGTCGCCCCCTGCCCGCCCGGCTGCTGCACCGAATGGGTCGCATCGAATACCACCGGGCAGGCACATTGTTCCTTCATGATGGGAAGCGCGCGCATGTCGGAAACGAGCGTGTTGTAGCCGAAGGACACGCCCCGCTCGCACGCCATCACGTTGGGATTGCCCGCGTCGCGCACCTTGGCGACGACGTTCTTCATGTCCCAGGGCGCGAGGAACTGGCCCTTCTTGACGTTCACGGCCTTTCCCGTTTTCGCCGCTGCGACCAGCAGGTCGGTCTGGCGGCACAGGAAGGCCGGGATCTGCAGCACGTCGACGACCGCACCGGCAATGGCGCATTGCTCCTCGGTATGGACGTCTGTCAGGACCGGCATGCCGGTTTCCTTCCGCACCTCCTCGAAGATCGGCAGCGCAAGCTCCAGCCCGATGCCGCGGGCGGAATTGGCGCTCGTCCGGTTGGCCTTGTCGAAGGAGGACTTGTAGATGATCCCGACGCCGTGCCTCTCGCCCAGCTTGCGCAGCGCATCGGCCATGAACAGCGCGTGGTCGCGGCCCTCCATCGCGCACGGACCCGCGATGATGGCAAGCGGCAGGTCATTGCCGATCTCGATGTTGCCGACGCGGACGGTGCTGGCGGTGCCGGTTTGGGCGGTCATGTCGTCAATCCCCTCGGGCCAAGTCGTCGTTTGGATCGCACGATCCGTCACGGGCGCCATGTAAGCCGTTGCGGCGGCGAAGGGAAGCCATGTGCGCTCCCCGCGCGTGACGTATCCGCGTTTAAGCAGCGGTTAAACATGGACGGGGCAGAATTGAGGCGGGGACGGCCATCCGGCTGGCGGGGCACCCGGCCGTTCCCCTGGGGTCAACAGGACGGTTACGCGAGACATGACGGACACATCGACGCGCGCCGGCAAGGGGGCAGGCGCCATGCTTCGGATCGGCCTTCCCGTTGCAGCGCTTGCGCTTGCCGGGGCGGCCGCGGTCTTGCTCCCGCCGCTGATCGTGCCGGTCCCGGCGCCGATCCTGCTCGTGGCGCTCGCACTCGCGGTCGGCGGCGGCTATGTCCTGCGCCCGCGCGCGCAAGAAGCGGGAGAGAGCGCCCCCATGCCTGCACCTGCGCCCGCCGGCCGGATCGAGCGGGTGGCGAGTGCGGCAAAGTCCCTGGCGGAAGGACATCTCGACGTACGCCTGCCCAAGGGCGGCAACGACACCGCAAGCGTGATTGCAGAGGCGCTCGATACCCTCGCCCAGACGATCCGGGCGGAGCAGGAAACGCGCGATCATCTCGCCAACATTGTCGACCATCTCGACGTCGCGGTGCTGCTGCTGGAACCCGATGGCCGCGTCCGCCAGGTGAACAGTGCCGCGCTCGCGCTGTTCCAGCGGGACGTGGACACGGTGCTTGGCGGGTCGATCTTCGGGCTGCTCGACGGCGAGGCGGATTCCGGCAGCGCAACCGAGGTGATCGCGCGCCTGGGAGAGCGCGCGACCGTGGTGCGGCCAACGGGCGACCTGGTCCCCGTCACGGCCCACGCCGTGGCCATCGACGGGCCCGACGGGCGCGAGATCGTCTGCGCGCTCCGCAACGTCGCCGCCGAGACCGAGCGCATGGAGGCGGTCGAGGCCGCTCATGTCGAGATGCAGGCGATGCAGCGGATGAAGGCACAGTTCCTCGACAACATGAGCCACGAGCTGCGCACGCCGCTCAACGCGGTGGTGGGCCTGTCGGAGATGTTCGTCAACCAGCTGTTCGGTCCCCTCGGCGACGAGAAATACGTCGCTTATGCGGGCAAGATCCGCGAGAGCGGCACCCACCTCTTGTCGCTGCTGAACGACATCTTGCAGATCGCCAAGATCGACGGGGGCTCCGAAACGCTGGTTATCGAGGAGGTCTCGCCCCTGGAACTCGCGCAATCTGCGGTCGCGCTCGTCGAGGATAGGGCGTGGGAGAAGGGCGTCGCGCTGGGCTTCATGCACGGCGAGGACCTCCCTGAGACGATCGAGGCCGACGGTGCTGCGGCCAAGACGATGCTTGTCCACCTGCTGAAGAACGCGGTCCAGCATACGCCAGCCGGCGGTGCCGCGACCGTGATGGTGGAATCTGACGGTGAGAATCTCATCTTCGTCATCGAGGACATGGGCCAGGGGATGCCGGCCGACCTCATCGCCGAGGCGCTGACGCCCTTCCGCCAGGTCAACGCCCACCGCAACGCCCGCAGCAAGGATGGGGCGGGCCTGGGCCTGCCGCTCGCCAAGCGGATCGCCGAACTGCACGGCGGCAGCTTCGAGATCGAGAGCGAGCCGGAGGCCTTCACCCGCGTCCGGATCAGCCTTCCCGTCGTGCGCACGACGTCCAAGACCCGCCTTCGGGCGGCGTGAGACCCGCACGCACGGCGGCGATCTCTCCCCTTGCCTGCGCGGTGATCTGGACGGCCCCCCAGACGAACAGCCCTGCATCCGGCGCCGGAAAGCCCCATTGGCATCTGATTGCCCTCGCAGCCCCTCGCGGGGGCGGCGTCAGACCAGCCGGCTCTGCTCGACCGCGGCCTTGACGAAGCTTGCAAACAGCGGATGGGGGGCGAAGGGCTTGGACTTCAGCTCCGGGTGGTACTGCACGCCGATGAACCAGGGATGGTCGGGCAGCTCCACGGTCTCCGGCAGCAGGCCGTCGGGAGAGGTTCCGGCGACCAGCATGCCTGCCTGTTCCAGCCGCTCCCGGTAGCCCATGTTGACCTCGTAGCGGTGGCGGTGCCGCTCCGAGATCGTGTTGGCGCCGTAGATCGAAGCGATCCGGCTGTTGGGTGACAGCCGCGCCTCGAAGGCGCCGAGCCGCATGGTGCCACCCAGGTTGCCATTGGCCTGCCGGCGTTCGAGTTGTTCGCCGCGCATCCACTCTGTCATCAGGCCGACCACCGGCTCCTCGCAGGGGCCGAACTCGGTCGAACTGGCCTTCGCGATCCCGGCGAGATTGCGCGCCGCCTCGATCACCGCCATCTGCATGCCGAAGCAGATGCCGAAATAGGGGACGTTGCGGGTGCGCGCGAAGGTCGCCGCGGCAATCTTTCCTTCCGCGCCACGCTCCCCGAAGCCGCCAGGAACGAGAATACCGTGCACGTCCTCGAGATAGAGGGCCGTGTCCTCCCGCTCGAACACCTCCGAATCGATCCAGCGCATGTTCACGCGGACATTGTTCGCGATGCCGCCGTGGATCAGCGCTTCCGACAACGACTTGTAGGCGTCGAGCAGGCCCGTGTACTTGCCGACGACGGCAATCGTCACTTCCCCCTCGGGCTGCATCACGGCATCGACGATGCCGCGCCACGCCCCGAGTTCAGGCTCCGGCGCGTCCTCGATCCCGAAGACCGCCAGCACCTCCCGGTCGAGTCCTTCCTCGTGATAGGCGATCGGCACCTGGTAGATCGTCGGCACATTGAGAGCCTGGATCACCGCGCTTGGCCGCACATTGCAGAACAGCGCGATCTTGCGCCGCTCGTCGGCCGGAATTTCCCGGTCGGCGCGGCACATCAGGATGTCCGGCTGGATGCCGATGGAACGCAGTTCCTTGACCGAATGCTGCGTCGGCTTGGTCTTCAACTCCCCCGCCGTGGAGATGAACGGCAGCAGGGTCAGGTGGATGAAGCACGCCTGCCCGCGCGGCAGCTCCTGTCCAAGCTGGCGGATCGCCTCGAAGAACGGCAGGCCCTCGATGTCGCCGACCGTGCCGCCGATCTCCACCAGCATGAAGTCGACGTCGTCGGCGCCATCCAGCACGAACGCCTTGATCGCGTCGGTCACGTGCGGGATCACCTGCACCGTGCCGCCGAGATAGTCGCCGCGCCGCTCCTTCTCGATCACGTTCTTGTAGATGCGCCCCGCGGTGACGTTGTCCCGCTGCGAGGCGGGCACACCCGTGAACCGCTCGTAATGCCCGAGGTCGAGGTCCGTCTCCGCACCGTCGTCGGTGACGTAAACCTCCCCGTGCTGATACGGGCTCATCGTGCCGGGGTCGACATTGAGATAGGGGTCGAGCTTGCGCAGGCGCACCCGGTAGCCGCGTGCCTGTAGCAACGCGCCGAGTGCCGCAGAAGCGAGCCCCTTTCCCAATGAGGAGACCACGCCGCCGGTTATGAATACGAACCGCGCCATGGACCTTCACCTTAGTCGAGATTCGGGGGGGCCGGAAGCACCTTCCGGCCCGTTACAAAACAGGAAACCGGAAACGGTCAGTCGGTCGCGGGAACCGACGGTCCGGAGGGTGCAGCCGGCGCGTCACCCGACGGCTGGGTGCCGACGGCCTCGCCCTTGAGCTGCTCGCTCGTCAGCGGTGTCGTGATCGGCGCGGTGTCGAGGATCGAGGAAGAGCCCGAATGGCCCGCGATCCAGGTCAGCGCCAGGCTCAACGCCATGAAAAGAGCCGCCAGGATCGCCGTTGTCCGGGTCAGCACATTGCCCGCGCCCCGGGCGGTCATCATGCCGCCGCCTCCGCCGATGCCCAGCGCGCCCCCTTCCGACTTCTGCAGCAGGACGACCCCGACGAGGAAGACGGTGACGACAAGATGGATGATCAGCAGGACCTGATACATGGCGAACCCTTCGAAAAGCCCGGTTGCACGGCGGCGGGACGCTTGTAGCCGCCGCCCGCGCGGGGGTGTTTAGCAGCCTTCGCGCGGCGTGTCACCTGACCGCGGTCACCGCTCTGCTGCAAACGCTTCGACGATGGGCAGGAAATCGGCCGCCTTCAGGCTTGCGCCGCCGACCAGCGCACCGTCGACGTCCGCAACGCCCGCGATGGATACGGCGTTCCCGGCCTTGACCGAGCCGCCGTAGAGCAGGCGGATCGCCCCCCCGGTCTCCGCGCCGTAGCGCGCCGTCAGCGCGGCCCGCATGGCCCCATGCACCTCAGCGATGTCCTCCTCGACGGGTGTGCGGCCCGTGCCGATGGCCCACACGGGCTCGTATGCGACGACGACGCTCGCCCCGCTCACGCCCTCGTCCGGAAGCGAGCCCGCAAGCTGGCTGCGCACGACGTCGAGTGCCTGGCCCGCATCGCGCTGGGCTTCGGTTTCACCCACACAGACGATGGCGACGAGGCCTGCCCCGTGGGCCGCGGCCACCTTGGCGCGCACGTCGGCGTCGGTTTCGCCGTGATCCGCGCGCCGCTCCGAATGGCCAAGGATGACCGCCCGCGCGCCCGCATCCGCCAGCATCGGGGCGGCGACGTCACCCGTGTGCGCGCCTGTGGCGTTTGCGTGGCAATCCTGCCCCCCTGCCGTCACCGCGGTCCCGGAGACGGCGTCTGCAAGCCGCGACAGCAGGGTCGCGGGCGGGCAGAGCATCACCTCGCAGGCGCCGGCGTGCACGGCCGCGCCTGCGGCGATCGCCTGCGCCTCGACCAGATGGCCCGCAAGGCCGTTCATCTTCCAGTTGCCAGCGACAAGCGGGGTGCGGGTCATGGGCCAGCCGTCCTCCAGACTGCGAACGAGGGTTCTGTTGCGCGTCTTGGTTGGCCGATCCGGCCGCCGGGATCAAGCCCGATTGCGCCCTGCCGGCGGGAGTGTCGTGCAGATTCTTTGCTTTTCGAGCACCAAGAGCCGCCGGCATTGGGTTGTAACGCCTCCCGCCCGCTCCTAATATCCGCCGCCCGACGGACCGGTTCGCGGTCCGCCGAACCGTTTTGCGCGCGTGAGCGAGGATGTCCGCCAAATGCTCGACCAGATGCGAAAGTTCGCCGGCGGCTGGGTCGCCGGTATCTTCATCGTCCTGCTTGCCGCGAGCTTTGCGGTCTGGGGCGTCGGCGACATGCTGCGCGGCGGTGCGTCGACCACCGTCGCCACGGTCGGCGACGTGCCGATCGAGGCGCCGGCCTTCCTGCGCGAACTGGACCAGGAGCGGCAGCGGCTTTCGCAGCAGCTGGGCCGCAACATCCTGCCGACCGAAGCGGTGCAGGAGGGAATCGACGGCCAGGTACTGGAGCGCATGATCGACCGCACCGTCCTCGACGTCATGGCCCACCGCATGGGCCTCGACACGCCGGATGCGGCAGTTGCTGACTATATCCGCACCCTTCCGGCCTTCCAGGGCCTCGACGGAACCTTCAACCGCACCGCGTTCGAAACCGTGCTGCGCCGGACCGGGTTTTCCGAGCAGGCGTTCCTCGAGAACGTGCGTGCCGATCTCACCCGCCAGCAATTGCTCGACGTGATCGGTGCGGGTGCGCAGCCGGCACTGCTCACGACGTCTGCGCTCAATCAATATGCCCGCGAAGCGCGGACGCTGAGCGCGCTCGTCATCCCGGCCTCAGCCGCTGGCGAGGTGACAGCCCCGACGGACGGGGAGCTGGCGTCCTATCACGAAGACAACACCCAGCGCTTTACCGCGCCGGAATACCGCGCGGTGACGCTGGTCGCGTTCGGGCCGCAGGATCTGGCCGCACAGATCGAGGTGCCGGAAGAAGATATCGCCGCACTCTACGAGACGCGAAAGCAAAGCTACACCGTGCCCGAACGGCGCACGGTCCAGCAGATGCTGTTCGACACGCAGGAAGCGGCGCAGGCGGCGGCGGCGCGCCTGCAGCTTGCGTCCGACCTCGACCAGGCCGTGGCCGATCTCGGCTTCTCGGCGGAGGAGATCTCTCTCGGTGCCGTGACGCGCGCCGAACTGCCGGACGCGGTCGCCGAAGCGGCGTTCGCCCTCGAGGCGCCCGGTGTGACGGCCCCGGTCGAGGGGCCCTTCGGCTGGACGCTGCTCCGGGTCACGGAGATCCAGCCCGAGGACGTGACCCCTCTCGCCAACGTGCGCGAACTCCTGCGCACCGAGCTTGCGCTGGAGCGAGCCAGGGACGAGCTATACGAGCTTTCGAACGTGTTCGAGGACCGGCGCGCGGGCGGCGAAACGCTGGAGGAAGCGGCGTCCGCACTCGACCTGCCTGTCTACAAGGCCGAGGCGATCGATGCGCGCGGTCTTGGCAAGGACGGTCAGCCGCCGCAGGACTTCCCCCGCATCGACGGGCTTCTGCAAGCCGTCTTCGAGTCGGACGTGGGGCTGGAGGAGCCGATCAACGAAACGACGGATGGCATCTATTGGGTCGTCCGCGTCGACGGGATCGAGCCTTCGCGCGTCAGGCCGCTCGACGAGGTGCGCGACCGCGTGGTCGAACTGGTGACGGCGGAGAAGCGCCAGGCCGCGCTCGCCGAAAAGGCAGAAGCCTATGCGGAAGCGGTGCGCAAGGGCGAAACGACCCTCGACAGCGTCGCCGCCGAGGTGGGTGCCGGCGTGCAGGAGATTTCGGGCCTTACGCGCCTGCAGCCGAAAGCGCCTGTCTCGGGCGACATGCTGGACGCACTGTTCGAGGCGGCGGAAGGCGGCGTCGTGACCGGACCTGCGGCGGGCAGCGACGGGTATCTGCTGGGCCGCGTCACGGCGATCTCCAGACCCGAGGGCGATGCGGCGGCGCAGGCAGCGCAGACCCGCCAGGCGCAGCTTTCCGATCTCTACCGGCAGGAACTCATCGCTTCTTACATCGCCGACGCGAAGCAGGCGCTCGAGGTGAGCCGCGACCCGGCTGCCATTCGCGCCGCGCTCAACTCCTATGGCGCGCTCTGAGGCGCGAAGGAAGGCCGCATGATCACGTCTCCGGCGTTCGACGCCTTCGCCGCAGCCTATGATGCAGGCCGCGCACAGGTCGTCTGGACCACGTATGTCGCGGACCTGGAGACACCCGTCTCCGCCTTCCTCAAGCTGGCACACGGCCGTCCGCAGAGCTTCCTGTTCGAGAGTGTGGAAGGCGGCGCCGTGCGCGGCCGCTACTCCATGATCTGCATGAAGCCCGACCTGATCTGGCGTGCGTTCGGCAGCCGGTCGGAGATCAACCGCTCCGCACGCTACGATCCCGATGCCTACGAGGCGTGCGAGAAGCCGCCGCTCGACGCCCTGCGCGACCTGATCGCGGAAACCCGGATCGAGGACATGCCGGCAGAGTTGCCGCCCATGGCCGCGGGCCTTTTCGGCTACATGGGCTATGACACCGTGCGGCTCGTCGAGCGGCTGCCGGAACCGAACACGGACGTGCTCGGCGTGCCTGATGCGATTCTCGTCCGCCCGACGATCGTGGTGATCTTCGACAGCGTGAAGGACCTCGTGACGGTGGTCACGCCGGTCCGGCCCGAACCGGGCGTCTCGGCGCGGGCGGCGCATGCCCGGGCGTGCGAGCGGCTCGCGGACGTGCTGGCAGATTTCGAGCGCGCGCTCCCGGCCACCGGCTACGACACGCGCACACTGGAGACGGCGATCCCGGCACCGGCCTCCAACATGTCGAAGGAAGCCTATTTCGAGATGGTGGAGCGGGCGAAGGAGTACATCCTGGCCGGCGACATCTTCCAGGTCGTGCTGAGCCAGCGCTTTGCCGTGCCCTTCCCGCTGCCGCCCTTCGCGCTCTACCGTGCGCTGCGCCGGACGAACCCCTCCCCCTACATGTATTTCCTCGACTTCGACGGGTTCTCGGTCGTTGGCTCGAGCCCGGAGATCCTTGTGCGCGTGCGTGACGGAAAGGTGACGATCCGCCCCATCGCGGGCACCCGCCCGCGAGGCAAGGACGAGGCGGAGGACGACGCACTCGAGGCCGACCTGCTCTCCGACCCCAAGGAACTTGCCGAGCACCTGATGCTGCTCGACCTCGGCCGCAACGACGTGGGCCGGGTCGCCGAAATCGGCTCCGTCGAGGTGACGGAGGAGTTCGGGATCGAACGCTACAGCCATGTCATGCACATAGTATCCAACGTGGACGGCAAGGTGCGCGGCGACGTCGATGCGCTCGACGCGCTGCAGGCCGGGCTTCCGGCGGGCACCATCTCGGGCGCGCCGAAGGTCCGCGCGATGGAGATCATCGACGAACTGGAGCCGGAGAAGCGCGGCATCTATGGCGGCGGCATCGGCTATTTCGCCGCGAACGGCAGCATGGACACCTGCCTTGTCCTGCGCACGGCGGTTGTCAAGGACGGCACGATGTACGTGCAGGCAGGCGGCGGTGTCGTCGCGGATTCCACACCCGAAGGCGAGTACCAGGAGACCGTGAACAAGGCGAAGGCCGTTGTCCGCGCGGCGGAGGAGGCCGTGCGCTTTGCGGCGTCGGGGGGGCGGCGGCAGTAGCCCGCCGGTTTCCGCCCGACGGGCCGGCCCCCTGCCCTAGCCGCGCAGCGACTTCACGATGGTCGTGACCGGCACGATCACGAAGCCTCGGTCCTCGATGGACTTGAGCCAGGGTTCGAGCATGTCCAGCGTCATCGGACGCGGGTGGCCGATGCCGACGGCAAAACCGTACTTCTTCGCCTTCCGCTCCAGTATTTCCAGCTGTTCCTGGATCGAGCCCTGTACGTCCTCGTAGTCGATGAAGACGTCGCGGTCGACGTTGGGAAGCTGCATCCGGCGCGCGAGCGGGCCCGCGACCGACTTGGCGCTCGTCCGGCTGTCGACGAACAGGAGGCCGCGCCGGGACAACTCGTCCATCACGACCGTCATCGCGTCCTGGTCCGCCGTGACCAGGCTGCCCATGTGATTGTTGACGCCAACGACACCGTCGATGCGCGCGAGGTGCCAGTCGAGCCGGGAGCGCAATTCGTTGAGGCCGAGCCCCGCCAGCAGCGCGTTCGGACCCGGGTCGAGCGGGAGCACAGGCTCCATCGGGATGTGCGCCATCGCCTCGAAGCCTGCAGCGCGCGCGCGATCGACCTGCGCCTGCACGTTCTCCACATGCGGGAAGAAGGAGAGCGTCAGCGGCTTGTCGAAGCTCAGGATCCGCTCGAAGGAAGACATGCTGTTGCCCATGTCGTCGATGATGATTGCGATCATCGGGCGCCCGGCGATCGGGGGCGGCGGCACGGCATTGCGCCGCCATGCAGGCAACAGCGCGCTCGGCGCCACTTCGCGCGGAACCGTGGGCAGTGCGGCGACCTCGGCCTGCGGTGCGGCGGCCTCCGGTGCCGGTACCGATGCGGGCGGCACCGTCTCGGGCAGGCCCAGCGTCTCGGGAACCGCCATGCGTCCGATCCCCTCGTTCCCGAAGTCGAATCCCTGCGGCACGGCGGGAAGAGCCGGTGCAGTCTCCGGTGAGATCACGCGCGGCGCAGCATCGCCCGCGCCGGATGTGGCGGGGGTAAGGATGGCAGGCTGCCCATCGGGCATCGCCACCTCGCTGCCCGTCCCGCGGACCAGATAGAGCGCGAGGACGGCCGCCGAAAGCGCCGCCACAGCCGCGTAGAGGCAGAGCAGGTAGAGCGACGGTGCCTTGCGCAGGCCCTTGCCGAGGTCGGCAACCCGGACCGTGGCCGCGGGCTCGCCGAGTGCCGCGATCGCGTCGGCGGCCAAGGTCTTGAAGACCTCGGCCGGCGGCCTGCCCGCCGCGGCGTTCCTGGAACCCTTCGCAACCAAGGTACTGACCACCGAATTCATCCGAACCTGACCTCTTCTACACAACTGCTGCGCCGCCGTCCTGCCGGGTGGCTTGACGCTCCGCGGCGGAGAGCCTTTAGTGCCCAACCGAACCCAGGGGTACGGGAAGACCGTCCCTGCACCCTTCGACCGTGCGAGTGACCGCGATGATCCTGCTGATCGACAACTACGACAGCTTTACCTGGAACCTCGTCCACTATCTGGGCGAGCTTGGGGCCAAGGTGGACGTGGTCCGCAACGACCAGATCACACCGGCCGAAGCCATGGCGCGCAGGCCTGCGGCCATCGTGATCTCGCCGGGCCCCTGCGATCCGGACCGGGCGGGCATCTGCCTCGACCTCATCGCCGCCGCATGGCGAGAGGTGCCGATCTTCGGCGTCTGCCTCGGCCACCAGGCGATCGCGCAATCCTTCGGTGCGCGCATCGTCCGCGCGCCGGTGCCCATGCACGGCAAGGTCAGCAAGATCAGCCACGACGGAACCGGCGTCTTCCAGGGCGTGCCCAACCCGTTCGAGGCGACGCGCTATCACTCCCTCACCGTCGACCCGGAGAGCGTACCCGACTGCCTGCGGGTGACGGCGCACAGCGAGGACGGCGTCATCATGGGTGTGTCGCATCGCGAGCGGCCCGTCCACGGGGTACAGTTCCATCCTGAAAGCATTCGCACGAACCATGGCAGGGCCATGCTTAAGAACTTCCTAAATCTTGCAGCGGTGGCGGCATGACGGCGGCGCAGGAACGCAGTCTTCGCCCCCTCATCGCGCGGGTCGCCGACGGCACCGCCCTGACCGAGGATGAGGCCATGCAGGCCTTCGACATCATGATGTCGGGCGAGGCGACGCCCTCGCAGATCGGCGGTTTCCTGATGGCGCTCAGGGTGCGCGGAGAAACCGTCGACGAGATCACCGGTGGCGCGCGCATCATGCGCTCCAAGGCGTTGAAAGTGGATGCGCCCGCCGGTGCCGTCGACACGTGCGGCACGGGCGGCGATGCGTCCGGCACCTACAATGTGTCGACCGCTGTCGCCTTCGTCGTCGCTGCTTGCGGTGTGCCCGTCGCCAAGCACGGCAACCGGGCGCTCTCGTCGAAGTCAGGCTCCGCCGACGTGCTCTCTGCGCTGGGCGTGAACATCGAACTGGACGCCGGCCTCGTCGCCCGCGCGATCCGCGAGGCCGGCCTCGGCTTCATGATGGCGCCGCGCCACCACGGTGCAATGCGGCATGTCGGCCCGACGCGGGTTGAGCTCGGCACCCGCACGATCTTCAACCTGCTGGGTCCGCTCTCGAACCCCGCTGGCGCACGCCGCCAGCTGATCGGCGTCTTTTCCGACCGGTGGGTCGTGCCGATGGCGGAAGTGCTGGGCAAGCTGGGGGCCGAGCGCGCCTGGGTCGTCCACGGCAGCGACGGGCTCGACGAACTGACGACCACGGGTCCGAGCATTGTCGCCGAATGGCACGCGGGCGCCGTGCGCACGTTCGAGGTCACGCCGGAGGACGCTGGCCTGTCCCGCGCCACGGCGGCGGATCTGCGCGGCGGCGATGCGGAGGTCAACGCCAGGGCGCTGAAGGCCGTGCTCGACGGGTCAAGGGACGCATACCGAGACATCGTGCTGCTCAACGCCGCGGCGACGCTGATCGTCGCGGACAAGGCCGCCGACCTGAAATCCGGCGCGGCGACAGCTGCCGACGCCATCGACAGCGGGAAGGCGCGGGCCGTGCTCGACCGGCTCGTCGCGGTCACCAACTCCTGAAGCGCCGGACAGACCCATGAGCGACATTCTCGACCGGATCCGCGACTACAAGCTCGAGGAGGTGGCTGCACGCAAGGCCGTGCGTCCCCTCGCAAGCGTGGAGCGCGACGCCCGCGCCGCCCCGCCCGTGCGGGGCTTTCACGCGGCCCTTCTGCGCGCGCAGGAAGAAGAGCGCTACGGCCTTGTCGCCGAGATCAAGAAGGCGAGCCCCTCAAAGGGCCTGATCCGCGCCGATTTCGACCCGCCGGCGCTCGCACGCGCCTATACGGACGGTGGTGCGTCCTGCCTTTCGGTGCTGACCGACACGCCCTCCTTCCAGGGCGAGGACAGCTACCTGACGGCGGCGCGGGAGGCGACCCATCTGCCCGTGCTGCGCAAGGAATTCCTGTTCGACACCTACCAGATCCCGGAGAGCCGGGCACTGGGCGCCGATTGCGTGCTGCTCATCATGGCCGCACTGGAGGACAGGCAGGCAGCCGAGCTTGAGGCCGCAGCCCTCGACTGGGGCATGGACGTGCTGGTCGAGGTGCATGACGGGGCCGAGCTGGACCGCGCGCTGAAGCTGCGCTCCCCCCTCATCGGCATCAACAACCGCAACCTGCGGACCTTCGAGACATCTCTCGCGGTGACGGAGACGCTGGCGCCCCGCGTACCCGCCGACCGGCACGTAGTGGGCGAAAGCGGACTCTTCACGCCGGCGGATCTCGCCCGGCTTGCGCGCATCGGCGTCAACAGCTTCCTGATCGGCGAGAGCCTGATGCGCCAGGCCGACGTGGCATCGGCAACGCGCGCCATCCTCGCGCGGGAGACGGTGGCATGAGCGGCAGTGCGCCCGGCGGGCGCCTTACTCACTTCGATGCAGACGGCAAGGCCGCAATGGTCGACGTCGGCAGCAAGGACGTGACCTCGCGCACCGCGGTCGCGAAAGCGCGCGTCCTGATGGCGCCGGACACGCTGGCCCGCGTCATGGAAGGCACCGCCGCCAAGGGAGACGTTCTGGGCGTGGCACGCCTCGCGGGCATCATGGCGGCGAAAAAAACCTCCGACCTGATCCCGCTGTGTCATCCGCTGGCGCTCACCAAGGTGGCTGTCGACCTCATGCCCCTGCCCGCCGACAATGCCGTGGAGATCACCGCGACCGCGAAGGTCGAGGGACGGACGGGCGTGGAGATGGAGGCTCTGACGGCTGCGTCCGTCGCGGGCCTCACCGTCTACGACATGCTGAAGGCCGTGGACCGCGCCATGCGCATCACCGACGTTCGGCTCGTCGAGAAGACGGGCGGCAAGTCCGGCGACTACCGGGCGGAGTGAGCGCGGCGGCAATGAACGGCAAGGCACCCTTCCCCCTTCTTCCCGTTGCCGAGGCGCGCGCACGCCTGTTTGCACAGCTGGCGCCGACCGGAACCGAATGGGTGCCGTTCTCCGAGGCCGACGGGCGTGTCCTTGCATCCGACGTCACAGCCAACCGGACACAGCCGCCCTTCGATGCGTCTGCGATGGACGGCTACGCGGTCCGGGCGGAGGACCTCGCCGACCTCTCCGCGCGCCTCGATGTGATCGGGGAGTCTGTCGCAGGCCAGCGCTTTTCCGAGGCGCTGCGGCCGGGAACGGCCGTGCGCATCTTCACCGGCGCGCCCATGCCGGAGGGAGCGGACGCCATCGTCCTGCAAGAGGATGTCGACCGCGCCGGCGATGTCATCGCGGCCCGCGAGGCACCCGCATCCGGACGCTGGATCCGGCCCGCCGGCCTCGATTTCAAGACCGGGGACAGGGTGTTGCGCGCGGGCACGCGGCTCGGTGCCGCAGACGTCGCACTGCTTGCGTCGGTCGAGGCGCTGAGCGTGCCTGTGCATCGCCGTCCCGTCGTCGCCATCCTGGCGACCGGAGACGAGCTCGTGCGGCCCGGCTCCCCGCGTGGGCCCGACCAGATCGTCGCCTCGAACACTTACGGGCTGGCCGCGCAGGTGCGCGCAGCGGGCGGCATCGCGCGCGACCTCGGCATCGCGGGCGACTCGGAGGAGGCGCTGCAGGCTGCCATCGCCGACGCGGCAGGCGCCGACATGCTGGTCACGCTCGGCGGCGCATCCGTCGGCGACCGCGACCTCGTGGGGCCTGTCCTTCGTGGGCTCGGCATGACGCTCGACTTCTGGAAGATCGCCAT
Organism: Futiania mangrovi; assembly: GCF_024158125.1. Lineage (NCBI taxonomy): Bacteria > Pseudomonadati > Pseudomonadota > Alphaproteobacteria > Futianiales > Futianiaceae > Futiania > Futiania mangrovi. The sequence continues at coordinate 1,094,145 of NZ_JAMZFT010000001.1, forward strand.
GCGGCCGGGAAAACCCCTGATGTTCGGGACGCTCGGTGGAATGCCCGTGCTGGGGCTTCCGGGAAATCCCGTCTCATCTCTGGTTTGCGGCACGCTGTTCGCCGGCCCGGCGATCCGCCGCCTCGCGGGCGAACCGGCATCCGCTCCCGCCACGCTGAGGGCCCGGCTCGCGGCCGACCTAGGCGAGAACGACCGGCGCGAAGACTATCTGCGGGCATCGCTGACGCGGGAGGAGGACGGAACGCTCCTTGCCACGCCCTTCCCGCGCCAGGACAGCTCCATGCTCGCGCTGCTTTCACGCGCGGATGCCCTAGTGGTGCGTCCGCCACATGCGCCGCCAGCCAGGGCCGGCGAGGCCGTCGACATCCTGCCGCTGCGGGCGATCTGAGGACGGATGTTCTCACTTCGCTTGACGAATCATTGCGAACCAAACTAGAACATAAGCGCAACGGTCCGCTTCGCGGCCGCCGTCGGAACACAGGGCAAAAGTTCGGGGGACACCATGCTCACACGCAAGCAGCACGAGCTTCTGCTCTTCATCCACCAGCGCCTGAAGGACGGTGGCGTCTCCCCTTCCTTCGACGAGATGAAGGACGCGCTGTCGCTCAAGTCGAAGTCGGGCATTCACCGTCTCATCACGGCGCTGGAGGAACGCGGGTTCATCCGCCGCCTGCCGCACAAGGCCCGCGCGCTGGAGGTGATCCGCCTGCCGGAAGACGCATCGCGCCCCGCAACGCCACCCGCGGCCACGACGGACACCAATGTCATCCCGGGCCGCTTCCGTAGTGCGCCGCGCCCCGCAGCCTCCGCGAAGCCGGTCGGCGAAGGCGCCGGAATCGCGGTGCCGCTGATCGGCAAGATCGCGGCTGGCGTTCCTATCGCCGCGCTGGAGAACCCGGTTGCCGAGATCGAGGTGCCGCGAGCACTCGCCGGGCAGGGGGAGCATTTCGCGCTCGAGGTCGAGGGCGACTCGATGATCGAGGCGGGGATCCTCGACGGCGACTGGGCGATCCTGCGCAAGTGCGACTCGGCGAATTCGGGCGAGATCGTGGTTGCATTGATCGACGACAGCGAGGCGACGCTCAAGCGCCTGCGCCGTAAGGGCAATTCCATTGCACTCGAAGCCGCGAACCCGGCGTACGAGACCCGCATCTTCGGTCCCGACCGGGTGAAGGTGCAGGGCAAGCTCGTGGGGCTTATCCGCCGCTATTGAGGCGATTGCGGCACCCAGGGACGGTTGCCGCGGGCACGAGCCACGGTTTCGACATGGACTCGCTCGCCTTGCACGGTGAGTGCCGTTGCCCCTTCCCGCTCGAGCCAGGTGCGGTCGATGGCATGCCCGGGCAGCTCCGGACATCTTAGACCTTCACGCGGAGCGATGATGATTGCGGCAAGCGCGCAATGCGCTTCCTCACCCCTGACACTGCGTCCTGAAGCTGCGGTCAGCACCGCGATGCCGATGCCCCCGCGACTGGACAGCACGCATGGGACCGCCGTACCGCAGGCGGCTTCCCAAGCCGTCCGGGCCACCTCCAGCGGTCGGGGGTCGCCGTCCGCTCGCAACCAGCGTTCGGCTGCGAAGGTCGAGCGCCGATTGAGAGCCATGGCGTAGTCCCCCTCCTCGTGCAGGCGTACGGCAATCGTCGCACCGATGTCGTCGACGAGGATGTCCGGGCCACGCGCCGTCGCAAAAGCTGCAAGTCCTGCACACAGAGGGACGAGCCCCATCCACCGGGTGCCGCCCCTCTGCAGCAGCAGGACGAGGCTACCTGCGACCACGGCGATCAGGGCCCAGAGAGGTGGCCGCGCCACGATGAACTCCGCGCCGGGCAATGCCGCGACCGCCGCGGCGACGGCAAGCACTGCGTCGATCCCCCATCCGGCAGCGGCGAGCGCGAACTCAGAAGCGGCACTCCATCCCAACTCCAGCAGCAAGCCCGCAACAAGCGCGGGCATCACCAGCAGCGCCACGACCGGCACGGCCGCCAGATTGGCAAGCAGGCCGAGTACCGCGACGCGGTCGAAGTGAAAGGCAGCAAACGGCGCGGTTGCCAGGCCGGCGATCAGGCTGGTTCCAGCGACACCTGCCATGTAGGCTGCCACACGATGGAGGGCGCCATGCTGGCGCGGGCGTTCGCCGCGCGGGCGGGCGGACCAGCGCTCGTAGATGGCGACAAGCGCTACCACCGCGGCGAAGGACATCTGGAACCCCGCCTCGAGCAAAGCCTCTGGCTGAAGCGCAAGGATGACGAGAGCGGCCAGCGCGACCGTCCGCATGGAAATGGCGCGCCGGTCGATCAGCACGGCGGAAAGCACCAGCATAGCCATCAGGAAGGCGCGGACGGTGGGCACCGAAGCGCCCGAGATGCCGAGATAGGCGGTAGCGGCAACCATCGCGGCCACGGCGGCGATCTTCTTCGCTGGCAGGCGCAGCGCAAGCGGGGGAATGAGCGCGATGGTCCCTCTCACCGCCCCGAAGACGGCGCCAACCACCAGGCCCATGTGCAAGCCGGAGATCGCAAGAAGGTGGGCAAGGCCCGCAGCGCGCAGGTGCTCTGTGTTCTCCGGCGGAATCCCGCCTCTGTCTCCGGTGACAAGGGCCACCGCGACCCCGCCTGCGGAACCCGGGATCGCAACGCGCAGCCGTTCCGCCACCGCGGCGCGCAGGCTCGCCCAGAAGCCCACACCGCCCGCACCGTCGACCGGTGCAATGACGCTCAGGCGCCGAACCTGGCCCAGTCCGCCGATCGATTCGAAGAAGAGCCGCCGCCCGAAATCATAGGCACCCGGCGCCACCGGGGGAGGGGGCGGCCATAGCCTCGCCGTCGCCTCGACACGCACCCCCGGCAAGAGGTCAGGCCCCGCCCCGCGTGCAGGCACGGCAAGCCGCAGACGGCGCGGCGTCGTACCGGGCCCAAGCCCCCCGATGCGGTCCACCTGAAGCACCACTGTCATGTCGCGGCCGCCGTCACCTTTTCCGGAGACCGCAAGCACACGGCCCGTCACCTCGGCGCTGCCGATACCCCTGTCGAGGACGGGCGTGCCGACCCCCTGGGTCCGCAGGGTTCCTGCAAGCACGCCGGTCAGCACCATTGCGGCAGCGAGACAGACGATCCGGAAGCCCGCACGTCCCGTTCGCCATGCTGCGGCGGCGAGCACGGCCACCGCGAGGGTCAGAAGCACGGGCGCAGCCTGCGCGGGTTCGGCCGGCAAGGCGAAATAGACGGCAATGCCGAGGGCCAGGAGAACAGGCGCCCAGGTGAAGGGCTGCGCCTGTTGTGCAATCCTGCCCGCGGCCCGCTTCACACCGCGGCGCAGACGCCGGCGCCGGGGCACTGCCATGGCGGCGGGCTTCAAAGGCCGGGCTGCCGGTGGTAAGGAAGCCGCGCCACTCATCGCCACGCCACGAACACAGGACGCCCCATGGCCGACCCCCGGACAGTTGTCACCCGCTTCGCCCCCTCGCCGACCGGCTTCCTGCACATTGGAAACGCGCGGACGGCGTTGTTCAACTGGCTTTATGCACGTCACACGGGTGGAAAGTTCCTGCTGCGCATCGAGGACACGGACCGTGCACGCTCCACCGACGCGGCAATCCAGGCAATTTTCGACGGCTTGCGCTGGCTGGGCCTCGATTGGGACGGCGATGCGGTCTTCCAGTTCTCACGCATGGACACGCATGCCAGGGAGGCGAACCGCCTCCTGGACGAAGGCAAGGCCTACCGCTGTTACATGACGGGGGAGGAACTGGAGGCGGAGCGCGCCCGCGCCCGCAGCGAGGGGGGGCGCGTCGAGAGCCCCTGGCGCGACCGCGACTGGCGGGAGGCACCCGCGGGCCGCCCGTTCGCCGTACGCTTTCGTGCCCCGCGTGCGGGCGAGACCGTGATCCGCGACATCGTCCAGGGCGAGGTTCGGATTCCCAATACGCAGCTCGACGACATGGTGCTCCTACGCTCCGACGGCACGCCCACCTACATGCTGTCGGTCGTCGTGGACGATCACGACATGGGCGTGACCCACGTGGTGCGCGGCGACGATCACCTGACCAACGCGGCTCGACAGATGCAACTGATCGAGGCGCTGGGCTGGTCCGTTCCGGTTTACGCCCACATCGCGCTGATCCACGGGCCCGACGGGGCGAAGCTCTCGAAGCGCCACGGCGCGCTGGGTGTGGACTGGTACCGCGACCAGGGCTATCTGCCCGCCGCCATGCGGAACTATCTCGCGCGCCTCGGCTGGGGACACGGCGACGACGAGATCTTCACGACCGAGCAGGCGATCGCATGGTTCGATATCGCGGACCTCGGCAAGTCGCCCTCGCGCCTGGATTTCGAGAAGATGCGCAGCGTGAACGCTCACTATCTGCGCGCGATGCCGGCGCAGGACGCGCTGGCTGCACTGGAAGAATTCGCAACCGCACACGGCCATGCGGCCTTCAACGAAACCCAGCGTGCCCGGATTGCAGGGATGCTGGATGCGCTGCGCGAACGGGCGAGCACGTTGGCCGACCTGCTGGACCAGGCGGCGTTCCTGCTCACCGACGAGGTGATCGTGCCGGACGATGCCGCTGCCGCCGTGCTGACGGAGGAAGCCCGGGCGCGGCTCGGTGCACTGGCGGACGCGCTGGCCGATGTCGAGCCATGGACAGCCGAAAGCCTCGAGGCGGCGGTCAAGGCGCACCTGAAGGATCAGGGCCTCAAGCTGGGCGCTGTCGGGCCGGCGATACGGGCCTGCCTCGTGGGCCGGACGGCGAGCCCCAGCCTGTTCGCGGTGCTGGGTGGCGTGGGCCGCGAAACGGCGCTGATGCGCCTGCGCGCAGCCGCGCGCCCGGCATGAGCGCCCCCCGATTTCGGGACGTGACGGCTGCGCTTCAAGGGCTTATGGTGCGCTGCGATTGGCGGGGGCGCCCCAACGCCGTATAACCCGTCGCGGAGACCTCTATTCGTCGCCTGTGCCGCCGGACCTTCCTACCGGGGGCAGCCTTGCGACCTCAGCCTCGAGGAGGGATGCAGTGAGCGATAACAACAAGACTGCAACGCTGAACGTGGACGGCAAGCCGTTTGACCTGCCGGTCCACTCCGGAACCGTCGGCCCGGACGTGATCGACGTGCGCAAGCTTTATGGCTCCACGGGGAAGTTCACCTACGACCCGGGCTTCACCTCCACCGCGAGCTGCTCCTCGAAGATCACCTATATCGACGGTGACGAGGGCGTGCTGCTCTATCGCGGCTATCCCATCGACCAGCTTGCTGAGAAGTCGCACTTTCTCGAGGTCTGCTACCTGCTGCTCTATGGGGAACTGCCGACGCCGGCGCAGTGCGAGGACTTCGAAAAGACCATCACCTACCACACGATGGTCCACGAGCAGATCCAGTTCCTGTTCCGCGGCTTCCGGCGCGACGCGCATCCCATGGCCGTGATGGTCGGCGTCGTCGGCGCGCTGTCGGCGTTCTATCACGACTCCACCGACATCAACGATCCCGAGCAGCGCAAGATCGCGACCCACCGCCTTGTGGCAAAGGTGCCGACGATCGCGGCGATGGCCTTCAAGTACTCCATTGGCCAGCCGTTCGTGTATCCGCGCAACGACCTCGGCTACACCGAGAACTTCATGCGCATGTGCTTCGCCGTGCCGTGCGAGGAATACACGCCGAACCCGGTGCTGGCGAAGGCGCTGGACACGATCTTCATCCTGCACGCCGATCACGAGCAGAACGCCTCCACCTCGACGGTGCGCCTGGCGGGCTCTTCGGGCGCGAACCCGTTCGCCTGCATCGCGGCGGGTATCGCCTGCCTGTGGGGGCCTGCGCACGGCGGCGCGAACGAGGCCGCGCTGCAGATGCTGGAGGAAATCGGGAGCGTCGACCGTATCCCGGAGTACATCAAGCGCGCCAAGGACAAGAACGATCCCTTCCGCCTGATGGGCTTCGGGCACCGGGTCTACAAGAATTACGACCCGCGCGCGAAGGTGATGCAGAAGCAGTGCCACGCGGTGCTGAACGAACTGGGTATAAAGAACGACCCGCTGCTCGAGGTGGCGGTCGAGCTGGAGCGCATCGCGCTGTCGGACGAGTATTTCGTCGAGAAGAAGCTCTACCCGAACATCGATTTCTATTCCGGCATCACGCTGCGCGCGCTGGGCTTCCCGGTGACAATGTTCACCGCGCTGTTCGCGCTGGCCCGCACGGTGGGCTGGATCGCGCAGTGGAAGGAGATGATCGAGGATCCCGAGCAGCGCATCGGCCGCCCGCGTCAGCTCTACACCGGCCCCGGCGAGCGGGACTACGTGCCGCTCGGCAAGCGCTGACCGGTCAGAGGCCGAGGCGGCGGGCGATGGCCTCCGCCGCCCGTTCGGCGGGTGGACGCCCGCCCCGGCCCAGCATCTCCATGGCTTCGGCAAACGCCGCGCGCTGATCCTGGCGCGCGGTTTCGTCGTTCAGGAGCCGCCTCACGGCGGCGCTCAGGCGGTCAGGCGTGCAGGCGTCCTGCAAAAGCTCCGGCACCACCGGACGGTCGAGCAGGATGTTGACGAGCGTCGCATAACGCACACGGATAAGCCTTTGCGCGATGGCGGCGCTGAGCGCGCCAACGCGGTAGGCCACGACCATCGGGGTTCCGGCGGCCGCAAGTTCCAGCGACACGGTTCCCGACGCTGCGAGCGCGGCATCGGCGGCATGGAAGGCCGCGAACTTCTCCGCCTCTCCCGTGACCGTGAAGGTTCTCTCCCCCCAGGTGGCAAGCGCCTCGCCAATACGCGCGGCCTGAGACGGAACCGTCGGCGTCACGGTCCACAGGCCGGGATGATCGGCCCGAAGGCGATTGAGGGTCTCGCCGAAAACCGGCAGGAGGCGCGTGACCTCGGACGTCCGGCTGCCGGGCAGGACGGCAAGCAGCGGCGCGTCCGCCGCAATACCGTGGCGCGCCCGAAAAGCGGCGCCCGTAACCGGATCGGGCGGCACGCGCGTGACGACCGGGTGGCCGACAAAGGTCGCGGGCAGACCGAAGCCCGCGAAGAAATCCGGCTCGAAGGGAAAGAGGCACAGAAGCTCGTCATAGACGCCCTTCAGCTTGCGCGCGCGTCCCGGCAGCCAGGCCCAGAGCTTCGGTGCGGCGTAGTGCAGGATCGGCATGCCGGGCCGGCCTGCCCGCACCCGGCGCGCAAGCCGTCCGTTGAAACCGAGCGAGTCGATGGTGAGCAGCAGGTCCGGTGCCTCGCGTTCGGCCAGCACTGCCGCAGCCCGCAACCGGGCGAGAATACGCCCGATACTGGGCAGCACGTCGCCCAGCCCCATGACCGCGATGTCGTCGAGCGGAAACAGGCTTTCCAGCCCCTCCTCCGCCATCGCGGGGCCGCCGACGCCGACGAAACGCAACCGGCCAGGCGCCCGCCCCTTCAGCGCGGCCATCACCTCGCCCCCAAGCCGGTCCCCGGAATACTCGCCAGCCACGATCATCACCGTGCGCCGGGCTTGCGCGCTCATGCCCCCGCTCCGCAGTGCCGCGACAGGTCATGCGCGGTGTAGCCGACGACGAAGAGCCCCTCCGCATCGGCCGCTGCAATCACGTCGTGGCGGTCGAGGATCAGCGCGTCGCCCGCCCGCAGCGCGATCCCGGCCAGCCCGGCCGCCGCGGCGCGGCGCACCGTCTCCGGCCCGATCGCGGGCAGATCGAGGCGGCGCTCCTGCGCGTGCTTGGCGGCCTTCAGGAGCACGCCTGCGCGCGCGGCCTTGCCCGTGCCGCGGACATGGGCAGGCAAATCCGCAAGACGTGCCAGCATGGCGTCGGTCCCTTCGACCGCCTCGATGGCAAGCGCGATGCCGCGCGCAACGACCGCCCCCTGGCCCACGTCGAAGGGTGCCAGCGCGCCGACGATCGCATCGGCCCGCGCGATGTCGGCCCAATCCGCACCGTCGGGTGACGAGACGGTCAGGCAGCACTCCGTGGCGAGCAGGGGCGCCGCGACCTCCTCCGGCCCGACGACGCGAAAGCCCTCATCCTCGAATGCCCCGACGATGGCCCGCATCAGTGCATCGTCGCCGCCACGCAGCTTCGGTGCGAGGCGGGGCAAGAGCCGGATCCCCGTCCAGTCGAGCTTGAGGTCGCCGAGATCGGGACGCGACACATAACCGGCGATGGCAACCTCGTGGCAGCCTGCCGTGCGCAGAAGGGAGAACAGGCGCCCGACCTGGCCAAGGCCTACGGTCGCGTCGGCATCTACCTCGGCTCCCTCCCCAGCCAGCGCCACGACGAACACGCTCCGGCCCGCCGCACGCGCAGCCGCCGCCAGACGGGCGGGCAGCGCCCCGCCCCCGGCAACGATGCCGAGCGGGCCACCCCCTGTCATCAGCCGCGCGCGGGCGTGCAGAACGACCGCGAGGTGTCGGCGGTCACGAAGGCGATCACCTCCTGCACGAGGGTCGAATCCACGTACTTCTGCGCCACCGCGGCCGCCCGTTCCTGGAGCGTACCCTCTCCAGCGAAAAGCTCCTGGTAGGCCGCACGGAGTGTGCTGATCTCCGGCTTGGAGAAACCGCGGCGCTTGAGGCCCACGAGGTTCAGCCCCTGAAGAACCGCGCGGTTCCCGGTCACGAGGCCGAAGGGGATGATGTCGTGCTCAACCCCCGACATGCCGCCAACCATGGCGTGACGCCCGATGCGGACGAACTGGTGCACAGCCGACAGCCCGCCCAGAATGGCGTGGTCGCCGATCTGCACATGACCGGCGCAGGTTGCATTGTTCACGAGGATCACATGATCGCCGATCCGGCAGTCATGGCCCACGTGCGCCCCGACCATGATGAGGCAGCTGGCGCCGACACTGGTCAGTCCTCCGCCTCCCTCCGTGCCAGGGTTGAGGGTCGCATGTTCGCGGATCACCGTCCGCGGACCCACCGTAAGGGCCGTTTCCTCCCCCCTGTACTTCAGGTCCTGGGGCGCGTGCCCGACCGAGGCGAAGGGATAGACGGTCACGCCCTCTCCGAGATGGGTCCGGCCGGCGACCGCGACATGGGAATGCAGCCGTACCCCCTGGTCGAGCTGCACACCCGCCCCGACCACGCAATAGGGGCCAATGGCGACGTCGGCGGCAAGCACGGCACCGGGATCGACGATCGCGGTCGGGTGGATATTGGACATGAAGCTTCCCGCTCTCCTCAGGGATCGACGATCATGGCGCCGAACTCGGCCTCGGCCACAAGCTGGCCGTCCACCTTGGCAGCGCCACGGAACTTCCAGACATTGCCGCGGCTGCGCTCGACGCCGACATGGATGTGCAGCTGGTCGCCCGGCGTGACGGGCCGGCGGAACCTGGCCTTGTCGATGGTCATGAAATAGACGAGCTTGCCCTCGCCCTCCGGTCCGAGCGTGTGCACCACCAGAACGCCTGCAGTCTGGGCCATCGCCTCCACGATCAGGACGCCCGGCATGATCGGACGAACCGGGAAATGCCCCTGAAAGAACGGCTCGTTGATCGTGACATTCTTGATACCGACGGCCGATTCGCCCGCGCGCATGTCGACGACCCGGTCGATCATCAGGAACGGATAACGATGCGGGATCATCTTCCAGATCCGTTCGACTCCCACGGAGTCGACAGCCGCAAGGGCTCCGTCGCTCATAAGTCACCCCCTCTTGCTTTCCGCAGGCGTGTCAGAAACGCCATGTCGCGCATGAACTCCTGGATATCCTTCGCCGGTACGCCGCCATGGACCGCACCTGCCGGGATATCGCGCATGACGCCCGAGCCGCCGGCGACCTTCGCACCCGTTCCGATGGTCACGCTGTTGGAAATGCCCGTGTTGCCGCCCACCGCGACGAAATCGCCCAGCACGGTGCTTCCACCGATCGCCACCTGGCCGGACAGGATGCAATGCCGCCCTATCTGCACATTGTGGCCGATCTGGACGAGATTATCGATCTTGCTTCCTTCCCCGACGACGGTGTCGGGACCGGCCCCGCGGTCGATCGCCGAGTTCGCGCCGATCTCGACATCGTCCTGAACGATGACCCGCCCCAGCTGCGGCACCTTGGCATGCGACGGCAGGCCCATTGCGAACCCGAACCCGTCCTGGCCGATCCGCACGCCGGGGTGCAGGATGATGCGGTCGCCGAGGCGCGCATGGCTGACCGAGACGAGCGCACCGATCCGGCAGTCACGCCCGATGGTCACGTTGGCGCCGATCACCGCGTTCGCTGCGATGTGCGTTCGCGCACCGATCTGCGCGCCGGGTCCGATCCATGCACCGGCGTCGATCCTCACGCCTTCGCCCAGGCGCGCGCTCTCGTCGACGACCGCGCGGATGTCGATCCCCGGCACGACGGGGTCCTGCGGATAGAACGCCTGCGCAATCAGCGCATAGGCGCGGTAGGGATCGTTGGCGAGCACGAGACGGCAGCCGGCCGGCGCATCCTTCGCAAAGCGCGGCAGGGCCACGCACGCACCCGCCCGCGTGGTGCGAAATTGCCCGAGATACTTGCGGTTGTCGAAGAAGCTCAACTCCGCCGGGCCCGCCGAAGACAACGGGGCAACGTCTTCCACGACGAAATGCGCGTCGTCCTGATCGGCCAGTACCGCCCCGACGGCGGCAGGCAGCCGTTCGACGATCTCGGCCAGCGTGAGCGTGCAGGCCCGCGTGAAAAAGGCTGGGTCCGCCATGCCTTGCTCCTGCTAGGGCTCCGCACCGGTCAGGGTCACCTCGATCTGCGGATCGAGCGCGTCGAGGCGCGCCAGTGCGGTGGCCGTGATGTCCATGGCTGTATCGTGCAACAGCACGCGCTGCCGTTCCAGCAGGAGCGTCGCGCCCGTCTCGGTGACGAGATCCTTGAGGATCGGCTCGATCGCCGCGCGCAACTGCGACTGCGCCTTCTGCTGGGCAAGCTGGATGGCACGGCTGCGCTCCTGGATGCCCATCTGCGTCCCACGCACCTCCTCCTCGAAGGCGCGGGCACGCTGCTGGAAGCCTTCTTCCGACAGCACGTTGCGCTGCGCGTTCAGGGCATCGCGTTCGCTGCGCAGGCGACTTTCCGCCTCCGAGGCGTCGGCTTGGAGGGTAGCGTTCAACGTCTCGATCTGCGCGAGCATCCGGCGCGCGGGCTTGGAGTCGCGCATCAGGGCACCTGTGTCGACGACGGCGATCCGGGCGACGGGCAGCGTTGCCGACGGGGCAGCCTGCTGCGCCCCCGCCACCCCGCCCGCCACGGCCAGTGCAGCCGCGACGCCGCAAACCGCCAAGCGCAACCTGCTGGGCCGCCGCCCACGCGCGGGGTACAGGCCGAGCATGGTCTAGAACCGCGTCCCGGCCGAGAAGCGGAAGAACTCTGTCTTGTCGTAGTCTTCCTTGATCAGGGCCTGGCTGAAGTTGAAACGGATCGGACCGATGGGCGAGGCCCAGCCCAGACCGAAGCCCACCGAGAGCCTGAGGCTCGCATCGTCCTCGATATTGCTCAGCACGCCGATCTGACCGGTAGTGGGATCGACGCCGATGACATCCTCCTCGTCGATTCCGAACGCCGTACCGGCATCCATGTAGACGCTGCCGCGGAAGCCGATCTCGCTCAGGCCGCCCAGCGGAAACTCCACCTCGCTGCGCACGACGGCATAGTAATTGGCCCCGAGCGCATCGCGCCGGACCGAGGCCGTGTCCCGCGGACCGAGACCCGAACGGTCGAAGCCGAGGAAGTCCGAACCGCCGATGAAGAACCGATCGGTCGTGCGCGGGTCATAACCGCCGAACGGGTAGATTGCACCGCCCTCGAACCCGATGCTGGCGACGACATCGTCCAGCACCTCGCGGAAATAGACAGCGCTCGCCCGTGACTTCACCATCCGGACGTCGCCGCCGAGGCCGGAGAAGTCCTGCTCGAGCGAGAAGCGGAAACCGCCCGTGGGGTCGATCGGGTCGTTCAGGATGTCGTACGTCAACTCGAACCCCAGCGAGGAGTTCAGGTACTCCCCCTCCGAGTCGCGGATGATCGCAGACGCCGAGACCGGAACATTGAAGATCTCGTCGAGAGACAGCCGGTAGCGGGGCGAAAGGCGCCAATTGTCCGACAGCGGGAACCCCGCCTGCAGCGCGAAGCCGGTGGATTTCTGGTCGAACGAAGACTCGCTCTGGTAGTCGGTTTCGACCCGGAAAAGATCGAAGCCCGCCGACAGGTCGCGATCGAACACCTTCGGCTCGCGGAACCGGATTTCGTATTGTTGCTGCGTGCCGCTCAAGGATGCACGCAGGCGCAGGAACTGGCCGCGGCCGAGGAGGTTGCGCTCCGTCAGCGCAATGTCCCCCAAAAACGAATCCGTCGACGAGAAACCGAGACCGAACGACAGCTCGCCGGTCGACTTCTCCTCCACCTCGACACGGACGTTCGCACGGTCCGGCAGCGAGCCTGGCTGCTCATCGATCTTGACGGAGGAAAAGAAGTCGAGGGCACGAAGGTTCTTGCGCGCATCGTCGAGCAGCGTGCGGTTGAAGGCGTCGCCCTCGGCCAGCCGGAACTCCCGCCGGATGACCCGGTCCAGGGTCCGCAGGTTGCCGATGATGTCGATGCGTTCGACATAGACCCGCGGCCCTTCACGCACCTCGATGACCAGGTCAATGGTCCGTGCATCGGCATTCTTGCGCACCCGCGGCCGCACCTCGGCAAAGGCGTAGCCCCGCTCCTGGAGCGTCACGGTGATCGCGTCGACGGCCTTGTCCACCGCGCTCGCATCGTAGGTGTCGCCGGTCGCGAAACGCAGGCGGCCCTGCAATTCCTGCGCATCGACATCGACGATCTCACTCGAGACCGAAACCTCGCCGAACTGGTACTGCTCCCCCTCCTCCACCGTGAAGGTGATGAAGAAGTCCTTCTGGTCCTCGGCCAGTTCGGCGACGGCGGAGATCACTTGGAAATCGGCGTAGCCTTCGGAGAGATAGAAACGGCGCAGCTGCTCCCGGTCGAAGGCGAGACGGTCGGGATCGTAGGTATCCGTCGAGCTGAGGATCTTCCACCAGGCGCTTTCGCTTGTCGCGATCTCGCCGCGCAGGGTGGAATCGCTGAATGCCCGGTTGCCGACGAACGCGATCCGGCGGATCCCGGTCAGCGCGCCCTCGCTGATCTCGAAGACCACGTCGACCCGGTTCTGATCCTGCTGGATGATCTTCGGCTCGATATCCGCCGCAAACCGGCCGTTCGCGCGGTAAAGCTCCAGCAGCCGTTGCACGTCGGCCTGCGCCTTCGCGCGGGTGAAGACCACCCGCGGGCGCAGCTGGGTCTCGACACGCAGCTCGTCGTCGTCGAGCGCGTCGTTACCCTCGAACGCCACGCGGTTGACGATCGGATTCTCGACCAGCGAGACGATCAGCGCGCTGCCGTCCTGGCGAATCGATACGTCGGCGAACAGGCCCGTGTTGAAGAGCGTCTTCAACGACTGGTCGATACGCGACGGCGTGATCGGATCGCCGGGGCTGATCGCCATGTAGGACCGGACCGTCGCTTCCTCGATCCGCTGGTTGCCCGTGACCTCGATCCGTTCGAGCGTCACGCCCTGCTCAGGCGCGGCAAGCGGCGCGGAGGTAACCGCGGCGGTCTGGGTCAGGCCAGGCGTTGCAAGGAGCGCGGTGCCAATGGCGAAAGTGGCGAGAGCGCGGCGGAAACCGCCAGGGAACCGGCGTCCGCGCGGCGCCCCCGGGTCAGGAGAGGATACTGCTGATGGTGTCAAACACACGGAGTTGGACGAAATCGTTCCAGGTGGCGAAAACCATGAGCGACAGGACCAAAACAAGGCCAATCTTGAACCCCATCTCCTGCGCCCGCTCGCCCAGCGGTTTACCACGCACCGCCTCGAAAGCATAGAAGAGAAGGTGGCCGCCATCGAGCAGCGGAACCGGGAACAGATTGATCAATCCGATGCTTGCGGAGATGATCGCCGCCAGGTTCAGAAGCGCAAGAAAGCCGATTTGCGCCACATCTCCGGACATTTTCGCGATCCGGATCGGGCCGCCGAGCTGATCGGTCGCCTCCGTTCCGGCAATCATGCGCCCGACATAGGACAGCGTGTTGCTGACGATGAACCAGGTTTCCTCGACCCCCATCCACACCGATGTGAGCGGATCGTAGCGGACGATTCGCGCCCCCTCGCCCGAACTGGCGCTATGCTGGATGCCGAGACGGGGCTGCGCGACGGTATTGCCGAACCCGTCGTCGGACCGGACCGTCTCGGGCGTCGCCATGATCCGCTCCTGCGTGCCGGAGCGCTCGACCACGAAGGCAAGCGACGCCCCGCCCGAGGTCATCACGATCCGCTGCACGTCGGAGAAGGTCTCCACCTCCGATCCGTCGACGCTGAGGATGACGTCCCCGACCTGGAAGCCAGCCCGCTCGGCCGCGCTGTCCGGGGCGATACCGTCGACGCGCGGCGGCGAAACGTACTGCCCCACGGCCATGAAGATGCCCGCGAAGATGGCGATGGTGAGCAGGAAGTTGGCAAACGGCCCTGCCGCCACGATCGCGGCCCGCTGCCAGAGCGGCTTGAAATGAAAGCTCTCAGCTCTCTCGGCAGCCGACATGCGCGACAGGTTGTTGCGGTCGGGCGTGCTCGCCTCGCTCATGTCGCCATGAAACTTCACGTATCCGCCCAGCAGCAGCCAGGAGAACTTCCAGCGCGTGCCGTGGCGGTCGTAGAAGCCGAACAGCTCCCTCCCGAAACCGATCGAAAAGACATCGATCTTCACCCCGCACCAGCGTGCGACCATGAAATGGCCGAGCTCGTGAATGAACACGACGAGCGTCAGGACGAACAGGAACGGCACGAGATAGCCGAGCGTTCCACCGATAGCCGGGAGGTTTGTCAGAAAGTCCATGAGGGCTTTGTACCCTAAACTCGTTAATGATTATCAGATCGGGAGAGAGCTAGGCCGCCGCGAACCCCTGCGCAAGGTGACGCGCGCGCGCATCCCAATGCATGACATCCTCCAGGCTTCCCGGCACGGCGCCTGCGGCCTCCCCCACAACGGCCTCAAGCACCCGCTCGACCCCCGCGGGGATATCGAGAAACCCGATTTCGCCCGCGAGAAAGCGCGCCACGCAGACCTCGTTGGCGGCGTTGAGCACGGTGGGCGCCACGCCTTCGGCCCGCAACGCTTCCCGCGCCAGGCGCAATGCGGGGAAGCGCGTGTCGTCCGGCGCCTCGAAATCCAGCCTGCCGACCCGCGCGAGATCGAGGCGCGCGCACGGCGTCTCCATCCGGTCGGGCCATGCCAGCGTGTGTGCGATTGGCGTGCGCATGTCGGGCGTGCCGAGCTGCGCCAGAACCGACCCGTCGCGGAAGGCGACAAGGCTGTGCACCACCGACTGCGGATGAACGAGGACATCGATGCACGCCTCGCCCACCGGGAAGAGGTGCGCAGCCTCGATCAGTTCGAGGCCCTTGTTCATCATCGTGGCGGAATCGACCGAGATCTTGGCGCCCATCGACCAGTTCGGATGCGCGATCGCCTGGGCCGGCGTGGCTGCACGCATCGCCGCGATGTCCCACGTCCGGAAGGGCCCGCCCGACGCGGTCAGCGTGATCCGCTCGACATCCGACATGCGTGCCCCGGCCAGCACCTGGAAGATGGCGTTATGCTCCGAATCGACTGGCAGAAGCGTGGCGCCCGCACGCTGCACCGCGTCCATGAAGACCGGGCCTGCGGATACGAGACATTCCTTGTTGGCGAGGGCCACGACCGCCCCCTGGCGCACCGCCGCCAGAGTCGGCTTGAGCCCGGCCGCCCCCACGATCGCCGCCATGACCCAGTCGGCGGGCCGGCTGGCCGCCTCGACCAGGGCCGCTTCACCAGCCGCAGCCTCGACGCCCGAGCCGGAGAGTGCTGCCCGCAGATCATCCAGCAGCCCCTCCTCCGCGATCACTGCAACGCGCGCCTGCAACGCGCGCGCTGCCTCCGCCAAAGCCGCCACGTTTCGGTGTGCGCTGACCGCCTCAACCAGGAACCGCCCGCCGGAGCCCGCAAGTCCCGCCCGGCGCACGAGGTCGACCGTGCTGCCGCCGATGGAGCCCGTGACACCGAAGATGGAAATGCGCCGGACCGATGCCGGCTGCGGGGACTTGGCGTGGCTTACGGCCATTCGAATACCGTTTCTCCTGTCGCGGCCATCGATACATGGACAAGGATGGCCGCCGCGACAAGGCCGTCGACCCGGTCCAGTATGCCCCCATGACCCGGAATGAGCGAGCCTGAATCCTTCCGCCCGTAGAAACGCTTGTACGCCGACTCGGCAAGGTCGCCCGCCTGGGCGACGAACGCCGCGACGACGCCGACCGCCATCATGGCCACGATGCTCCCCCGCCCGGCGGCGAGGCCGAAGCCGGCACTCGCAAGGCCGGCGAACACCATCGTCCCGGCCAGTCCGGCCCAGGTCTTTCCCGGGCTGATCCGCGGCGCGAGTTTCGGGCCGCCGATGGTCTTGCCCGCCGCATAACCGCCCGTGTCGGCCGCCCAGACCGTTACCAGAAGCCAGACGATCAGCATGAGGCCGTCGGGATGCTGGCGCAGGTACAGCAGCGCCACCGCGCTCGCCACCGTATAGATCGGAGCGAGCGCCGACAGCATCTGCGGCCGCCCCCGCGTGCGCACGGCGAGCGCAAGGGTAACGGCCAATCCGATGACAAGTGCCTGCCCCGGGCCGGCAAGGATGGCGAACAGCACCCCGGCACCTACGCCACCGACCGACAGCCCCATGTCGGACCGGTCCAGCCGGGCCATGTCTGCGGCCTCGTACATCATCAGGAGGGCCGCCGCGAAGATCAGTGCGGCATAGACCGCGCCTCCCGCCCAGACGGCTGCGAGCGCGATGGGCGCCAGAACGAGCGCGCTCGCCACGCGCGTCCAGAAGGCGCGCGTGCTTCCGGCGCCGGTTCCGGGCTGGCTCATCCCGCCCTCACGACGCGGCGCCGAACCGCCGCTCCCGCCGCTGAAACTCGAAGATCGCCGCCTCGAACTCCGCCCTGCCGAAATCGGGCCAGAGCGTGTCGATGAACACAAGTTCCGCATAGGCGGCCTGCCAGAGCAGGAAGTTGGAAAGCCGCTTCTCCCCGCTGGTGCGGATCACGAGATCCGGGTCGGGAATTCCCGCCGTCTCGAGATAGGCATCGATCCGCTCCGGCGTCATCGCGCAGGGTGTCAGCGTGCCCGACGCAATATCCTTCGCAGCGCGCGCAATCGCCCGCGTCAACTCTGCCTTGGAGCCGTAATTCAGTGCCAGGACAAGCGTCAGGCCAGTGTTCGCAGCCGTTTGCGCCTCCGCGTTCTCCATCAGGCTCACGATGTCGGACGCAAGCCCGCTCCGATCGCCGATAAAGCGCACGCGCACGTTCTTGCGGTGCAACTCGGCCAGTTCCTGGCGGATGTAGCGGCGCAGCAGGTCCATGAGAAGCTGCACCTCTTCGGCAGGCCGCTTCCAGTTCTCCGAGGAGAAGGCATAGAGGGTCAGATACTCGACCCCAAGGTCGCCCGCCGTCTCAACCGTCCGCCGGACCGCGTCGACGCCCTTCTGGTGGCCATAGGTGCGCGGCATGTGGCGCGCCTGCGCCCAACGTCCATTGCCGTCCATGATGATGGCGACGTGCCGTGGGCGGGGAGTATCGGTCTTCAGCGCCTCGGCAGTCAGCATTCGGAAACTCCGGCGGGAATCGCGGCAGCGGGCCTCAGACCTGCATGATCTCTTTTTCTTTATGCGCGAGGCTCTCGTCAATCTTTCCGATTGTCCGATCGGTGAGAGACTGCACCTCATCGGCGAGTCGCTTGTGCTCGTCCTGCCCGATTTCACCGTCCTTTTCGAGGCGCTTCAGCGTATCCATCCCGTCACGGCGCACGTTGCGCACCGCGATCCGCGCCTGTTCGGCGTACTTCGCGGCAACCTTCGTAAGCTCGCGCCGCCGCTCCTCGTTCAGTTCCGGGATCGGGATGCGAATCAACGTGCCGTCCGGCATCGGATTGAGCCCGAGCCCGGCGTTACGGATCGCCTTGTCCACCGCCGACACCATCCCCCTGTCCCAAACCTGGACCGCGAGCATCCGCGGCTCCGGCACCGAGACGGTGCCCACCTGGTTGAGAGGCATGGTCGCGCCATAGGCCTCGACGGTCACGGGGTCCAGAAGGCTGGCCGAGGCACGGCCCGTGCGCAGGCCGCCAAACTCCGACTGCAGCGTCGAGAGCGCCCCCTCCATGCGCCGCTCCAGGTCCTTCTTGTTGAACTCGCCGCTCATCGCCGCGTCTCCCCGTTCCTGTTCCCGCGCACGGTCACGCCACGGATGCGGCGCGGACCGCCCGCTCAGTCGTTGATCGTCGTGCAGGTACCCTCACCCGTCAGCACGCGGGCGAAAGCGCCTTGCGCATGGATGTTGAACACGATGATGGGCAAGCCGTTCTCGCGGGCAAGCGAAATCGCAGATGCGTCCATGACCTTGAGGTCGCGCGACAGCACGTCCATGTAGCTCAGCCGGTCGTAGCGGACGGCCTCGGGATCCTTCTTCGGATCTGCCGAGTAGACGCCGTCGACCTGCGTGCCCTTGAGCAGCGCATCGCAGCCCATCTCCACGGCACGCAGCGCCGCGGCCGTATCGGTCGTGAAGAACGGGTTGCCCGTACCTGCCGCGAAGATGACGATGCGGCCCTTCTCCATGTGCCGGATCGCCCGCCGCCGGATATAGGGCTCGCATACCGTGGTCATCGGGATCGCCGAAAGCACGCGGGTCTGTGCGCCGATCCGTTCCAGCGCGTTCTGCATGGCCAGCGCGTTCATCACGGTCGCCAGCATGCCCATATAGTCCGCGCTGGCCCGCTCCATGCCCTGGGCGGCAGCCGAAAGGCCCCGAAAGATATTGCCCCCGCCGATCACGAGGCAAACCTCGACCCCGAGATCGCGGACAGCCCGGATGTCGGCAGCGATCCGTTCGACGGTGTCGTGGTCGAGGCCATAGGCCTTGTCGCCCATCAGGGCCTCGCCCGACACCTTCAGCAGGACACGCCCGTACGCCGGTTTCGCCGCCATCCGAACGCTCCTTATTCCGCCACTGTCCGTTTCGCCGCCGTACTGTCCAAGAGGTACCGCGCGTCAACCGCCTGCCGCAGCGGCCACTTCCGACGCGAAGTCCTGCTCTTCCTTCTCGATGCCCTCGCCCAGCGTGAAGCGCACGAAGGCGATGAGATCGACCGGCGCACCCGCATCCTTGGCCGCTGCCTCGACCACCTGGCCGACCCGCGACTCGCCGTCGATCACATAGGTCTGCTCGAGCAGGCAAACCTCTTCGTAGAACTTGCGCAGCCGGCCCTCGACCATCTTCTCGATCACGGCCTCGGGCTTGCCCGACTCGCGGGCCTGCTCGACAAGCACCGCACGCTCCCGTTCGATCGCGGCGGCGTCGAGGTCTTCCTTCCTGAGCGACATCGGGCTGGTCGCCGCGATGTGCATGGCGATCTGACGGCCAAGCGCCTCGAGCGTGGCCTTGTCGCCCGACGATTCCAGAGCCACGAGCACGCCGATCTTGCCCATGCCCGGCGCAACCTGGTTGTGCACATAGGATGCGACGACGCCGTCGCTGACCTCGAGCGTCGCCACGCGGCGCAGAGACATGTTCTCGCCGATGGAGGCGATCATGCCGGTCAGGTGGTCCTGCACGGTGCCGGACGTGCCCGGATAGGAGGCGCCGGAGAGCGTGTCGAGGCTGCCGCCGGACGCCAGCGCCAGCTTGGCGATGGTTCCGGCCATCTCCTGGAACTTGTCGTTGCGCGCCACGAAGTCGGTCTCGGAATTGACCTCGACGACGGCGCCCCTGGTGCCTTCGGTCGCGACGGCCACGAGGCCCTCGGCAGCGACCCGGTCCGCCTTCTTGGCGGCCTTCGCAAGGCCCTTGGTGCGCAGCCAGTCGATAGCCGCCTCCATGTCGCCGGCCGTCTCGGTCAGCGCTTTCTTGCAGTCCATCATGCCTGCGCCGGTCTTCTCGCGCAGTTCCTTGACGAGGCTTGCGGTGATCTCAGCCATGATCGTCCGGGGTCCTCTGATCCTTGGGTTTCAAAAAGAATGCGCTGTCACGGGCGCGCGCACGGGTGCGACCCGAGCCGCGCCGCGTGACCGCGACGTGTCAGTTGGCCGCAGCGGCTTCCCCACCCTCGGCCGGCAGTTCCTCCACCGCCGGGTTCTCCTGCGCGCCGAGGTCGACACCTTCCTCGCCCTGGCTCAGCATGATGCCATCGAGCACCGCGCGGGCCATGAGGTCGCAATAGAGAGAGATCGCGCGGGTCGCGTCGTCGTTGCCGGGGATCGGATAGGTGATGTCGCTCGGATCCGAGTTGGAGTCGAGCACGCCGATCACGGGGATGTTGAGCTTCTTGGCCTCCTGGATCGCGATCGCTTCCTTGTTGGTATCGATCACGAACATCATCGTCGGCAGGCCGCCCATATCCTTGATGCCGCCCAGCGCACGCTCCAGCTTCTCCTGCTCCCGGGTCAGCTGGAGCATCTCCTTCTTGGTGAAGCCCGTCGCGCCGCCGGAAAGCTGCTCCTCCAGCTGGCGGAGCCGCGAGATCGAATGGGAAATCGTCTTCCAGTTCGTCAGCGTGCCACCGAGCCAGCGGTGGTTCACGAAGTACTGCGCACACCGCCGCGCCGCGTCGGCCACGGGTTCCGAAGCCTGCCGCTTCGTGCCAACGAAGAGGATGCGGCCACCGCCCGCCACCGTGTCGCGCGCAGCCACGAGCGCCTGGTGCAGCAGCGGCACGGTCTGCGCAAGGTCGATGATGTGGATGCCGTTGCGGTCGCCGAACAGGTAGGACCCCATGCGCGGGTTCCAACGGTGGGTCTGGTGACCGAAATGAACGCCCGCCTCGAGAAGCTGGCGCATCGTGAAATCGGGAAGAGCCATGTCCTTGTCCTTTTCCGGTTATCCACCGCAGGCGAGAACCCCCGAACCGTTCGAGAGCACCGGAGGGACCATGATGCAGGCAAGACCTGACCATGCGCCCCGTACCTGCGTGCGGGATCGGGGCGGCTTATACGCCCCGGCGCCGCAGGATGCAACCTCGCGCACCTCTCCCACGCATCGGGCGATGCAAGCCTGCCGCGGGCATGCACCCACACCGGTCACACATCCTCCACCTCGACGATCCCGGGAACCGCCTTCAGCGCACCCCTTGTATAGGGTGTTACCGCGTAACCCCCGGGCAGATCGATCTCCACCTCCCGCGCACAGTCGTCGAGCATCAGGACAAGACTTATCCGCCCGCGCCCGGCGGGCGGCAGTCGCGACTTCAAATGATGCAAGGGACCGTTGTCGCGCATGAAGACACGCAGGCCTGCCGCGTCGTTCGCGAGGATGTCGTCGATTGCGCGCACGCGCAGCACGCGCAGACGGACCTGCTCTCCCTCGACCTCGGTATCCGCGGAAATGACGACCGACCTGCCCACCTCGAGCAGGTCGCGGGTATCCCGCAACATCTCGGAGAAGACCGCGATCTCGTACACGCCCGAGGGATCGGAAAGCTGGACGAACGCGAACTTGTTGCCCCGCGCCGAACGCCGTTCCTGGCGCCCGATGACGGTGCCCGCAACGCTCACCCGGCCGGGTCCCTGGGCCGCCTTGCGCAGCACCTCCGCATAGGGAAGCACGCGGGCCCGCGCGAGGGCGCGCTGGTAATCGTCGAGCGGATGAGCCGACAGATAAAAGCCGATCGCGGCGAACTCCTCCGCGAGGCGGTCGAGCGGCAACCAGTCCGGCCGATCGTCCAGACGAAGGCGGGTCGCATCCTCGTCTCCGCCAAAGAGACTGTTCTGGTTGCTCACCCGCTCCTCGGCGGCGCGCTGGGCCTCCCCGATCAGCCTGTCGGCCGCGTGGAAGAGGCGCGAGCGGTTTCCATCCAGGCTGTCGAGCGCGCCCGCACGGATCAGGTTCTCCAGCGCCCGCTTGTTGACGAGCCGAGGGTCGAGCCGGCGTGCGAAATCCTCGACCCCCTGGAATGAACCGTTCGCGCGGCGTTGCTCGACAAGCGCCTGCATGGCGCCCGCTCCCACGTTCTTGATCGCCCCGAGCGCGTAGCGGACCGCCCCGTCCTGAGGCACGAACTCCACC
Source organism: Futiania mangrovi (assembly GCF_024158125.1). Classification (NCBI taxonomy): domain Bacteria; kingdom Pseudomonadati; phylum Pseudomonadota; class Alphaproteobacteria; order Futianiales; family Futianiaceae; genus Futiania; species Futiania mangrovi. The sequence continues at coordinate 1,116,247 of NZ_JAMZFT010000001.1, forward strand.
TCGGAATGGTTGACGTCAGGAGGCAGGACCGGGATCGAAAGCCGGTCGAGTTCCTGCTTGAAGAGGTTGAGCTTGTCCGTGTTGCCCATGTCGAGCGTCATCAGCGCCGCCATGAACTCCACCGGGTAGTTCGCCTTCAGATACGCTGTCTGGTAGGCCACGAGAGCATAGGCGGCCGCGTGGCTCTTGTTGAAGCCATAGCCGGCAAACTTCGCGACGAGATCGAAGATGCCGTCCGCCTGCCCGCGGTCGACGCCGAGTTCGACCGCACCCGAGACGAAGCGCGCCTTCTGCTGGTCCATCTCCTCCTTGATCTTCTTGCCCATGGCCCGGCGCAGAAGATCCGCCTCCCCCAGCGAGTAGCCAGACAGGACCTGCGCGATCTGCATCACCTGTTCCTGGTAGATGATGACGCCGTACGTTTCCTTCAGGATCGGCTCGAGCTTCGGGTGGAGATAGTCCGGCTCCTCGTCCCCCTGCTTGCAGGCGATGTACTTGGGAATGTTGTCCATCGGGCCCGGCCGGTAGAGGGCCACGAGCGCGATGATGTCCTCGATGCAGTCGGGCTTCAGCCGGCGCAACGCATCGCGCATGCCCGAACTTTCCAGCTGGAACACGCCCGTGGACTCGCCGCGCGCGAGCATGGCGTAGCTTTCGCCGTCGTCCAGCGGGATGGTCTCGAGGTCGACCGCAACGCCGCGCCGTTCCAGCAATTCCAGCGCCTTGGCGAGGACCGTCAGGGTCTTCAGGCCCAGGAAGTCGAACTTGACGAGCCCCGCAGGCTCGACCCACTTCATGTTGAACTGCGTCACCGGCATGTCGGAGCGCGGGTCGCGGTAGAGCGGCACAAGCTCACTGAGCGGACGGTCGCCGATCACGACGCCCGCGGCATGGGTCGAGGCGTGCCGGTACAGCCCTTCGAGCTTCATGGCATAGTCGACCATGCGCTTGACCTGCGGATCCTCCCGCTGGGCGTCGCGCAGCCGCTCCTCCCCTTCCACGGCCTCCTTCAGCGTCACCGGGTTGGCCGGGTTGTTGGGCACGAGCTTGCACAGCCGGTCGACCTGGCCATAGGGCAATTGCAGGACCCGGCCCACGTCCCGCAGAACGGCGCGCGCCTGCAGCTTTCCGAAGGTGATGATCTGGGCGACCCGATCGTGGCCGTACTTGCCCTGAACATAGCGGATCACCTCGTCCCGCCTGTCCTGGCAGAAGTCGATGTCGAAGTCGGGCATCGACACGCGCTCGGGGTTGAGGAAGCGCTCGAACAGCAAACCGAACCGCAAGGGGTCAAGGTCCGTGATCGTCAGCGCCCACGCCACAACCGAACCGGCCCCCGAACCGCGGCCCGGCCCCACGGGAATGCCATGCCCCTTCGCCCACTTGATGAAGTCGGAAACGATGAGGAAATAGCCCGGGAACCCCATGCGCGTAATGATGTCGAGCTCGAACGCGAGGCGGCTGTCGTACTCCTCCCTCGGGGCGGCGGGGGCAACCGTCGCCAGGCGCCGTTCGAGCCCTTCGCGGGCCTGGCGGGCAAGCTCCGCCGCCTCGTCCAGCCCCGCATCGCTCTCGAAGCTCGGCAGGATCGGCTTGTGCTTGCGCGGGCGGAAGGCGCACCGGCGCGCGATCTCGACCGTGTTCGCGATCGCCTCCGGCAGATCGTCGAACGCCGCGATCATGTCTGCGGGCGTGCGGAAATGATGCTGCGGCGTCAGCCGTCGCCGGTCCGACTCCACGACATAGCTGCCGTCCGCGATGCAGATGAGCGCGTCATGCGCCTCGTAGAGACCCGCGTCCGGGAAATAGACATCGTTCGTCGCAACCAATGGAAGGCCATGCGCATAGGCCCTTTCGACGAAAAAGTCTTCCGCGGCAGCCTCTTCAGGCATACCGTGACGCTGCAACTCGACATAGAGACGGTCTGGAAACGCGCGCGCAAGCCGTAGCAGAACGGCCTCCGCCGGTCCCTCGCCACCGTGGCGCAGGGCATGCCCCACCGGTCCGAACGGCCCGCCCGTCAGCGCGAGGAGACCGTCCGCGTGGGCCACAAGCCGCTCGATGGACACCGAAGGCCCGAGCCCGGAGCCCGCGTCCATGTAGGCGGCCTCCATGAGCGCAAGCAGGTTGCGATAGCCCACGGCGTTCTGGACGAACAGAGAAAGCTCCCGCGATTCCCCGTGACGAACCGCGCGCCTGTCCTCCTCGACGCCCGCATCGAGCGTCAGGGAGCAGCCGATCACAGGCTGCACCCCTTCCCCGCTCAGCGTTTCCGAGATCTCCAGCGCGCCGAAGAGATTGTTCCGGTCGGTGATCCCGACGGCAGGCATGCCGTGCGCCTTGCACAGGCCGGGCAGCTTCTTGACCGGGATCGCGCCCTCAAGCAGCGAGTAGGCCGTGCGGACCCGCAGATGAATGAAGCCGTTCGACACCGATGCCGCCTCCCCCGTCACAGACCCGGCCTCATCGCCGGGCCGGACCGGCGTGTCCGGACACCCTACCCGGCGCCCAGGACCGCGCCCCAGAGCGAAGCTACCCAAACAAGGGACGCGATGGCCAGTACCCCGACGATGTCGCCCGCCCGCGGACCGCGGTCTGACCGATGATACTGCATGGCTGCCCCTCCCGTTCTTGCTGTGTTCACAAGAACGATATGAGAACAAATGCCCTTCGTCAAGCGCCTCGCGCCGCGCTCAGCTCACCGGAACGATTCGGCCGGCAGACAGTGTCACCGCCCGGTCCATCTGCCGGGCGAGCGCATGGTTGTGCGTGGCGATCAGCGCGCCCAACCCCTCCTCGCGCGCGAGGCGGACGAGTTCCGCGAAGACCTTGTCGGAGGTTCTCGGGTCGAGGTTTCCGGTCGGCTCGTCACCCAGAAGCAGGGCCGGCCGGTTGGCGATGGCACGGGCGATGGCGACGCGCTGCTGCTCCCCGCCGGAAAGCTCTGCAGGCCGGTGGGTGAGCCGCGCCTCGAGCCCCAATGCGGTCAGCAGGGAGATGGCGCGCGTCTCCGCCTCCTCCTCCGGCTTGCCCGCCAGCCGCAGCGGCATCATGGCGTTCTCGAGCGCCGTGAACTCCGGCAGGAGGTGATGGAACTGGTAGATGAAGCCGATGCGGTCCCGCCGCAGCGCCGTTCGCTCCCGGTCGCCCAGGTGCGTGGCATCGACGCCCCCGATCCGTACCTCTCCGGAATCGGGCTGTTCGAGCAGGCCCGAGACGTGCAACAGCGTGGACTTGCCCGACCCCGATGGGCCGACGAGCGCCACAAGTTCGCCCGCGCGGATGTCGAGATCGGCCCCGCGCAGCACCTCCAGCCGCGCCTCGCCCGAGCGATAGCCGCGCTGGATGCCGCGAAGCACGAGAACGGGCTCACTCATAGCGCAGCGCCTCTACCGGATCGAGGCGGGCCGCCCGCCAGGAGGGATAGAGCGTGGCCAGGAAGGACAGCGACAGCGCCATGACGAGCACGCCCAACACGTCGCCCGCCACGAGTTCGGCCGGCATGCGCGCGAGGAAGTAGATCGTCGGATCGAACAGCGTCACGCCCAGCAGGCGCGAGATGGCCTGCCGGATCTCCTCGATGTTCCAGCAGAACAGCACGCCGATGACGAGGCCGGCAAGCGTGCCCACAACGCCGATGGCCGCACCGGCGATGAAGAAGACACGCATCACCGCGCCGCGCGTCGCCCCCATGGTGCGCAGGATGGCAATGTCGTGCCCCTTGTCCTTCACCAGCATGATGAGGCCCGCGATGATGTTCAGCGCGGCCACCAGGATGATGAGGCTGAGGATGAGGAACATCACGTTCCGCTCGACTGCCAGCGCCGCGAAGAAACTCGCGTTCGCCTCCTTCCAGGTGGTGACGCCCGCGTTGCCGCCGATCGTGTCGTAGACGGAGGGCATGTAGCGTTCGACCTGGTCGGGATTGTCGACCATCAACTCGATGCCGGTGACCTCACCCGCCGCCTGGAAATAGACCTGCGCGGGCCCGAGCCCCATGAACACGAGGCTGCCGTCGTACTCCGACATGCCCATCTCGAAGATGGCTGCAACGGGATAGCCCTTCACGCGCGGCGCGGTGCCGAACGCGGTCTGGCGGCCCTGCGGCGAGATGAGCGTCAGGGTGGAGCCCACACGCAGGCCGAGCCGCTGCGCCAGGCGGGAGCCCACGGCAACACCGCCCTCCCCAAGGCCCTCGAGACTGCCAGCCAGCACATTGCCGGCGACGAGGTCGAGGCGGGCGAGACTGTCTTGCGGCATGGCGCGTACAAGGACGCCGCTGTTGACCCCGTTGGCCGAGGCCATGACCTGCCCCTCGACAATGGGGGTCGCGGACACGATGCCGTCGATGCTGCCGAGCCGCTCCGCCAACGTCTCGTAGTCGTCGATCCGTCCGCCGTAGACCGACACCATGGCATGACCGTTCACGCCGAGGATGCGCTGAACGAGTTCGATCCGGAAGCCGTTCATCACCGCCATGACGATGATGAGTGTGGCCACCCCGAGCATGATCCCGAGGAAGGAGAACCCGGCGATGACGGAGATGAAGCCGTCGCGCCGGCGCGAGCGCAGGTAGCGCAGCGCAAGCTGCCACTCCAGTGCGCCGAAGGGACGGCTTGCGCTCACGCCGAGAGCCGCGCGATGGCGGCCTCGAGCGTCATTTCCTCCGCCTGGCCGGTCTTGCGGTTCTTCAGTTCGACGACGCCCGCGGCAAGTCCCTTGGGTCCGACGACGAGTTGCCAGGGCAGGCCAATCAGGTCCATGACCGCGAACTTGGCGCCCGCCCGCTCCGCCTCGTCGTTGTAGAGCACTTCGACACCGGCGTTTCCAAGCTGGGCGTAGGCCTGCTCGCAAGCCGCGTCGACCGCCGTGTCGCCCTGCTTCAGATTGACGAGGCCGACCTTGAAGGGGGCCACCGGCTCCGGCCAGACGATGCCGCGCTCGTCGTGGCTCGCCTCTATGATGCCGCCCACGAGACGCGACACACCGATTCCGTAGGAGCCCATCTCGAGCGGCACGGGCTTGCCGTCGGGGCCCTGCACGCTCGCGCCCATCGGCTCGGAATACTTGGTGCCGAAATAGAAGATGTGCCCGACCTCGATGCCGCGGCCAGCAACGCGGCGCGCTTCCGGCACGGCGGCGAAGGCAGCCTCGTCGTGCATCTCGTCCGTCGCGGCATAATTCGCCGTGAACCCGTCGATGGCCTTTTGCAGACCGCCGACGTCGTCGTAGTCGACGCCCGAAGCCATCCAGTCCATCTCCAGATAGGCGCGGTCGAAATAGACCTGGCTCTCGCCGGTCTCCGCCAGGATCAGGAATTCGTGGCTCATGTCGCCACCGATGGGACCGCTTTCCGCGCGCATCGGCACAGCCGTCAGCCCCATGCGCTGGAAGGAGCGCAGATAGGCGAGGAACTGCCGGTTGTAGGTGTGGCGCGCGGCCTCCTTCGAGACGTCGAAGGAATAGGCGTCCTTCATCAGGAACTCGCGGCCCCGCATCACGCCGAAGCGCGGGCGTACCTCGTCGCGGAATTTCCACTGGATGTGGTAGAGGTACTTCGGCAACTCCCGATAGGTGACCGACGCGGCGCGGAAGATGTCGGTGATCATCTCCTCGTTGGTGGGGCCGTAGAGCATGTCGCGGTCGTGCCGGTCGGTGATGCGCAGCATCTCCTTGCCATAGTCGTCGTAGCGGCCGGACTTGCGCCACAGGTCGGCGGGCTGGATCGTCGGCATCAGCATCTCGACCCAGCCGGCGCGGTCCTGCTCCTCGCGCACGATCTGCTCGATCTTCTTCAGCACGGCGTGACCCAGCGGCAGCCAGGAATAGATCCCCGCCGCCTCCTGCCGGACCATGCCGGCGCGCAGCATGTAGCGGTGCGAGGCGATCTGCGCCTCGGCCGGGGTTTCCTTGAGCGTGGGCAGGAAATAGCGGGTGAGTCGCATGGAGTGAGCCTGTCCGTGACGAAACCGATGTCCGCCGGCGTTCTTATGGCATGGACCGCGCGAAGGCAATGCGACGCCTGCGGGACGGAAATGCGGCGGCCCCGGATAGCCTTGCGCCAGCCCAGATCGTGTCGCGCGAACCGTCGCGCGCGCACGAAAATGCAGGCTGACAGACCCGTCACGAAATGATAGTTTCCGTCCGCTGGGTCAGGCGACGAGATGGGTGGCCTCAGTCTAGGGAAGAACGCCGGGGACAAACAACAAGCAACCGGCGGCCGATAAACTCGGAAACGCGCGCGGGCCTTCGGGCAATTACCGCGCGCGTTTGCCTTCGGGCCCGGCTCACCTTGCGACCGGATCGAAGCCCGGAATCGAGTCGAGCGTCAGGATCCCCGACGTCGTGAGCCAGGCATAAAGCCCCCAGATGACGAGGGCTATGAGGGTCGTTGCAATCGCCTTGCGCGCCATGTGCGCGGCGACCGGCGCGCCGGGCTCGGTCCCCTCATCCACGGTTCCCTGTTCATGCTGGCTGCGCACGCCCCAGGGCAGCACGGCGAACAGTACGACCCACCAGATGATGGCGAAGGAAACGATGCCTTCGACGATGGACATGGGCGGCCTCGCTCCCCCGCGCGTGCGTCAGACCTGCTCGATCTCGACGAGCGTGCCGCAGAAGTCCTTCGGATGGAGGAACAGTACCGGCTTGCCGTGCGCCCCGATCTTCGGCTCGCCGTCGCCGAGGACGCGCGCGCCCTCCGCCTTCAGCCGGTCGCGGGCGGCATAGATGTCCTCCACCTCGTAGCAGACATGGTGCATGCCGCCGGAGGGGTTCTTTTCCAGGAACTTCGCGATCGGGGAGTTGTCGCCCAGCGGCTCCAGCAGCTCGATCTTGGTGTTCGGCAGTTCCACGAACACCGTGGTCACACCGTGGTCCGGTTGCGGCGTCGCCTCCGACACGGTGGCGCCGAGCGCACCGCGATAGACGGCGGCCGCGGCCGCGACATTGGGAACGGCGATGGCGACGTGGTTCAGCTTCCCGATCATCCCGTGTGGTCCTCTCGAATGCCGTTTCAGGTCTTGATGGTCATATAGGTCAGGCGGTGCGGCCGTGCAGGCGGGCGCGCGCCCGATCCTGTTCGATCAGCGGCAGGAGGCGGTGCATCTCGGGCCCGGCCTCGCGCCCCGTCAGCGCCTTGCGCAGCGGCAGGAAAAGCGCCTTGCCCTTGCGGCCGGTCTTCGCCTTGAGCGCGCCCGTCAGCGCGCCCCACGTCTCCTGGTCCCAAGGGGTTTCCGGCAGCAGACTAGCGGCGAGCGCCAGGAACTCCCGGTCCTCCTCCGCGATCTGCGGGGTCACGGGCTCGTTCACCACCGCCCACCAGTCGAGCACGCCGTCGATCCGGGTGATGTTCTCCCGCACCGTTTCCCAGAAGGCGACGCCGCCGAGCACACCCATCCGCTCCAGCCGCTCCGCCACCGCTGCATAGGGCGTCTCGGACAGGAGCTTTGCGTTCAGCGCCTCAAGCTCCCGCATGTCGAAGCGGGCAGGCGCGCGGCCGATCTTGCCGATGTCGAACTCCCCGATCAGCGTCGCGAGGTCTCCCCGCACCTCGACCGCGTCGGACGTGCCGAGCTTGGCAAGCAGCGACAACAGCGCCATCGGTTCCACCCCTTCCTCCCGCATGGAGGCGATGGAGAGCGAGCCGAGCCGCTTGGACAAGGGGCCGCCGTCGGCGTTCACGAGCAGCGGGTGATGGCCGAAGGCCGGCGGCGCGGCACCCAGCGCGCGGAAGATCTGGATCTGCACACCGGTATTGGCGACATGGTCCTCGCCCCGGATCACATGGGTGATCTTCTTGTCGACGTCATCCACGACGGAGCAGAGCGTGTAGAGATAGGTGCCGTCAGCGCGGATCAACACCGGGTCCGACAGCGAAGCCGCGTCGATGGTGACGTCGCCGCGGATCATGTCGGCCCAGCCTGTCGCCTCCTGGTCGAGGAGGAAGCGCCAGTGCGGGGTGCGCCCCTCCGCCTCGAACGCGGCCTTCTCCTCCGCCGTCAGCTTCAGCGCGGCGCGGTCGTAGACGGGCGGCAGGCCGCGGGCAAGCTGGCGCTTGCGCTTGCGCTCAAGCTCGTCGGCGGTCTCGTAGCAGGGATAGAGACGCCCCCCCGCAATCAGCAGGTCGCGCACCTCGTCATAGCGCGCCATGCGGTCCGACTGGCGCATGAAGTCGTCGTGCGAAAGCCCCAGCCATTCGAGGTCGCGCTCGATCCCCTTGGCGAACTCCTCCGTCGACCGTTCCCGGTCGGTGTCGTCGAGCCGCAGCAGGAAACCGCCGCCGGCGGCGCGCGCGAACAGCCAGTTGAGCAGCGCCGTGCGGACATTGCCGACGTGGATGCGCCCTGTCGGGCTCGGCGCGAAGCGGACGGTCACGGTCATCGGTCAGGCATCCGGTGTGCGAGCAAAGGAAGACGTTCGTGCCGCCTTATAGCGGCTTCGCGCGGGCAGCGCGAGGGGGCGCGCCCGCCTAGCCCTGCCGCGCGTCGCGGAAGGCGTTGGTGATCGGGTAACGGCGGTCGCGGCCGAAGTTGCGCGGGGAGATCTTGACCCCCGGCGCGGCCTGGCGGCGCTTGTACTCGGCGATGTAGACCAGGTGCTCGATACGCGCGACGGTCGCCCGGTCGAACCCACGCGCCGTCACCTCGTCGACCGAGCGATCCTCGTCCACCAGCCCGCGCAGGATCGCGTCCAGCACGTCGTAGGGGGGAAGCGAATCCTCGTCCTTCTGGTTCTCGCGCAGTTCCGCGGTGGGCGGCTTGTCTATGATCCGCTGCGGAATGACGCGGCCCGCGGGGCCGAGTGCGCCTTCGGGACGGTTCTGGTTGCGCCACTCCGACAGCGCGAAGACCTGTGTCTTGTAGAGGTCCTTCAGCGGATTGAAGCCGCCGCACATGTCCCCGTAGAGCGTGGCGTAGCCCACCGCGACCTCGGACTTGTTGCCGGTCGTGAGCAACATGGAGCCGAGCTTGTTGGAGACGCCCATCAGCAGGAGCCCGCGCATCCGGCTCTGCAGGTTCTCTTCCGTCACGTCGCGCGGCCGGTCGCCGAAGAGCGGCGCGAGCGCGGCCTCCGCCGCCGCCACGCCCTCGGCAATCGACACCGTGTCGTAGTGCACGCCCAGCGCGTCGGCGCAGGCCTGGGCGTCCTCGAGGCTCACCCCGCTCGTGAAGCGCGAAGGCAGCATGATCGTGTGGACCTTGTCGGGGCCAAGCGCGTCCGCCGCGATGGCCGCGGTCAGCGCGGAATCGATGCCGCCCGAGAGGCCGAGGACGACCGAGGGAAAACGGTTCTTGCGCACATAGTCGCGCAGGCCCCGCATGCAGGCCTGGTAGATCGCGGCATTGCCCTCCGGCACCGCCGGACGCTCTCCCGTCTCGCAGATCCAGCCGTCGCCCGACCGGCGCCAGTCGGTGATGCGGATCGCGTCGGTCCATGCGGGCATCTGGTGCGCGAGGCTGCAATCGCCGTTCAGCACGAAGCTGCCGCCGTCGAACACAAGCTCATCCTGGCCGCCAAGCTGGTTGACGTAGACAAGCGGCAGGCCGCTTTCGGTCACGCGGGCGATGGCCTGCTGCAGGCGGCGGTCGTGCTTCATCACCTCGAAGGGAGATGCGTTGATGGAGACGAGGATTTCTGCGCCCGTCTCCTCCAGGCACTCCGTCACGTCTGGGGCCCACATGTCCTCGCAGACCATGACGCCGACGCGCACGCCGCGCACGCCGACGGGTCCGGGCAAGGGCCCCTGCGCGAACACCCGCGGCTCGTCGAACACGCCATAGTTCGGCAGTTCGTGCTTGAAGCGCCGCGCCTCGATCCCGCCGCCCGCGAGGTGCAGCGCGGCGTTGAACACCTTGTCCTTCTCCGCCCACGGCACGCCCACGACGACGTCCGGCCCGCCGTCCGCGGTATCCGCCGCCAGCGCCTCGACCGCCGCCATGCACGCCTTCACGAAAGCGGGCTTGAGGACAAGGTCCTCCTGCGGGTAGCCGCTCAGGAAGCACTCCGTCAGGACCACGAGGTCGGCACCGGCCGCCGCGGCCTCGGCCCTCGCCGCGCGTGCGAGCGCCAGATTGCCCGCGAGGTCGCCGACGGTCGGATCAGCCTGGACGAGCGCGATACGGAGATGGTCTGTCATGGGCGGGCGGTCATGTACCCGGATTTGGGGCCTGTGCCGGGACGAAGGCAAGCCCCCGCCCCGGCGTGGATGGATGGTTCGGCCTCAGCTCGCCTTTGCGATCTGCCGGCGTTCCTCGACAAGGCCTTCCGCGATCAGGAACGCGAGGTCGAGCGACTGGCTGGCATTCAGGCGCGGGTCGCAATGGGTGTGGTACCGCTTGCTCAGGTCGCCTTCCCCGATGGCCTGCGCGCCGCCCAGACATTCGGTGACGTTCTGCCCCGTCATCTCGAAATGCACGCCGCCTGCATGCGTGCCTTCCGCCTGGTGGACGGCGAAGAACTGCTGCACCTCGCGCAGGATGCGGTCGAAGGGCCGCGTCTTGTAGCCGGTCGACGCCTTGATCGTGTTGCCGTGCATCGGGTCGCACGACCAGACGACGTGGCGCCCCTCGGCCTTGACCTTGCGCACCAGCTTCGGCAGGCCGTCGGTCACCTTGTCGGCGCCGAAGCGCGCGATCAGCGTCATGCGGCCCGGCTCGTTCTCCGGGTTCAGCAGGTCGATCAGGCGGATCAGTTCGTCCGGCTCCAGCGACGGGCCGCACTTCATGCCGATGGGGTTCTTCACACCACGGCAATACTCGATATGCGCGCCGTCCGGCTGGCGGGTGCGGTCGCCGATCCAGATCATGTGGGCCGACGTGTCGTACCAATCGCCGGTCGTGGAATCGACGCGCGTCATCGCCTGCTCATAAGGCAGCAGCAGCGCCTCGTGCGAGGTGTAGAAGTCCGTTTGCCGAAGCTGCGGCACCGTCGACGGGCTGACGCCGCAGGCTTCCATGAAGTCCAGCGCCTCGGAAATCTCGTCGGCGAGCTTGCGGTAACGCTCGGCCTCCGTGCTCTTGTCGACGAAGCCCAGCGTCCAGCGGTGGACGTTGTGCAGGTCGGCATAACCGCCCTGCGCGAACGCGCGGATCAGGTTCAGCGTCGCGGCTGCCTGGCTGTAGGCCTGGAGCATGCGCGCGGGGTCCGGCTGGCGGCCGTCATCCTCGAAATCCATCGAGTTGATGATGTCGCCGCGGTAGCTCGGAAGCTCCCGGTCGCCCTGCGTCTCCGTCGGCGCCGAGCGCGGCTTGGCAAACTGGCCGGCCATGCGGCCGACCTTCACGACGGGGCACTTGGCCGCATAGGTCAGGACGACCGCCATCTGCAGCAGCACGCGGAACGTGTCGCGGATGTTGTCCGGGTGGAACTCGGCAAAGCTTTCGGCGCAGTCGCCGCCCTGCAGCAGGAACGCCTTGCCCGCCGCAACCTCCGCGAGGCTTGCCTTGAGCTTACGCGCCTCGCCGGCGAAAACGAGCGGCGGATACTTCGCAAGCGTCGCCTCGACCTCCGACAGACGCCCGGCGTCCGGATAATCGGGAACCTGCTGGATCGGCTTGCTGCGCCAGCTTGCGGGAGACCATTGTTCAGCCATGCCACGATCACGGGCGCGTGGCACGCGCCCGCCCTTTCACTTGTCCTACCTCTTCTGCTTATAGTCCGAAGCGCCCGGCAATCTCAAACGAAACGCGCCCTCCGCTACTCCGCTGCTTCGGCGCGGATCCTCTCGCTGGGCTCGTACATGGTGACGAGTTCTTCCGCGGCCGTCGGGTGCACGGCCATGGTCCGGTCGAAGTCCGCCTTGGTCGCGCCCATCTTGACCGCGATGCCGAGGCATTGCGCCATCTCGCCCGCACCGTCGCCCAGGATGTGCAGGCCGACGACGCGGTCCGTCTTCGCGTCCACGACGATCTTCATGAGCATCCGCTCCTCGCGGCCCGACAGCGTGTGCTTCATCGGCCGGAAGCGTGCGCGGTAGATGTCGATGTCGCCCAGCGCCTGGCTGGCCTCGGCCTCCGTCATGCCGACGGTGCCGATCTCGGGCGTCGAGAAGACCGCGGTCGGGATCAGCTCGTGATCGGGGCGGGTCGGATTGCCGTTGAAGGCGGTCTCGACCATGCACATCGCTTCGTGAATGGCGACGGGGGTGAGGTTCACGCGGTCCGTCACGTCGCCCACGGCCCAGATGTTTGCCTGCGAGGTCCGCGAATATGCGTCGACCACGATGGCGCCCTTGTGGTTGGTCTCGACGCCGGCCGCATCGAGGCCGAGGCCAGCCGTGCGCGGGTCCCGCCCCAGCGCGAGCATGACCTGGTCGGCCATCGCCACGTCGCCGCCGGAAAGGTGGACGCGCAGGCCCTTCTCCGTTCTCTCGATCTTCTCGAACACCTGGTGGCAGAGGATGCGGATGCCGCGGGCCTCCATTTCCTGGTGCAGCATGTGGCGCACGTCGTCGTCGAAGCCGTTGAGGATCTCCATCCCGCGGTAGACGAGCGTGACCTCGCACCCCAGCCCCCGGAAGATGCCCGCGAACTCCACCGCGATGTAGCCGCCGCCGGCGATCATAATGTGCTTCGGCAAGGCGTCGAGGTGGAAAGCCTCGTTCGAGGTGATGCAGTGCTCGTGCCCGGGAAGCGCCGCGTGCGGATTGGGGATACCGCCCGTCGCAATCAGGATCTGGTCGGCGGTCACGGTCTTGCCGAGGCCCACGAGCCGAACCGTGTGCGCGTCCACGAGTTCGGCCCGGCAATCGAAGACCTCAGCCCCCGCCTTGCCGAGATTGCCCTTGTAGAGCCCTTCGAGCCGCGCGATCTCCTTGTCCTTGTTGGCGATCAGCGTCGGCCAGTCGAACGATCGCTCCCCCACGGACCAGCCATAGCCCGCCGCATCCTCGAACGCATCGGCGAAGTGGGAGGCGTAGACGAACAGCTTCTTCGGCACGCAGCCCCGGATCACGCAGGTTCCGCCGTAGCGATACTCCTCCGCGATGGCGACGCGCTTTCCGGCCTTCGCCGCCATGCGCGCCCCACGCACGCCGCCGGAACCGCCGCCGATCACGAAGAGATCGTAGTCGTAAGACACCATCGCCCGCTTCTCCTGCCTGAAAAGAGCCTGCTGGCCTACCTAGGCTGTCAGCACGCGGGTTTCACCCCCCGCCCCGATCACGACCGTGTCGCAGAGGCCGAGGAAGAGCCCGTGCTCCACGACGCCCGGAATGGCAACGAGGGCATCCGCCAGCGCCTCGGCGTCCGGGATCGCCTCGCACGCGCAGTCGAGGATGTAGTGCCCGCCATCGGTCACGAAGGGCGCGCCCTCGGTATCGGTGCGCAGGATCACGGGCGCGCCGTCGATGCCGCAGTCGCTCAGCGCGCGGCCGACGAGGATGCGCGTGGCGCCGAGCCCGAAGGGCACCACCTCGACCGGCAGGGGAAACTTGCCCAGCCGGTCTACCAGTTTCGATCCGTCCGCGATCACCAGCATGGAGGTCGAGGCCGCGGCCACGATCTTTTCGCGCAGCAGCGCGCCGCCACCGCCCTTGATCAGGCGCAGCGCCCCGTCCACCTCGTCCGCGCCGTCCACGGTGAGGTCGAGTTGCGGCGTGTCCTCCAGCGTGGTCAGCGGGATGGAGAGGGCGGCGGCCTGCGCCGCCGTCCGCTCCGACGTCGGGACGCAGACGACGTCGAGGCCCTGGGCCACCTTATCGCCCAGGGCGGCCACGAACTTCTCCGCCGTGGAGCCGGTGCCGAGGCCGAGGCGCATGCCCGGCTTCACCCACTCCAGCGCGCGGCGCGCCGCGGCCTTCTTGTCGTCGTCTGCGCTCATGTGTCAGATCCCGCCCATGCAGAGGTATTTCACCTCCAGATAATCCTCTATCCCGTAGTGGGAGCCCTCGCGGCCCACACCCGATTCCTTCACGCCGCCGAAGGGCGCGACCTCGGTCGAGATGATGCCGGTGTTGATGCCGACGATGCCGTACTCGACCCCCTCGGCCACGCGCCAGACCCGCCCGATGTCGCGGGCGTAGAAATAGGCGGCAAGGCCGAATTCCGTGTCGTTGGCGAGGCCGATCACCTCCTCGTCCGTCTCGAACCGGAAGAGCGGCGCGACGGGGCCGAACGTCTCCTCGCGCGCGACCTTCATGTCCTGGGTCACGCCGGTGAGGACCGTCGGTTCGAAGAAGCTGTGGCCGAGGTCGCTGCGCTTGCCGCCCAGCACGATCTTGGCGCCCTTGGAGGTGGCGTCGGCGATATGCTCCTCCACCTTCTCCACGGCCGCCATGTCGATCAGCGGACCTTGCGTCACGCCCTCCTCGAAGCCGCTGCCGACCTTGAGCTTCTTCACGGCCGCCGAAAGCTTCTCCGCGAAGGCGTCGTAGACACCCGCCTGCACATAGATCCGGTTCGCGCACACGCAGGTCTGGCCCATGTTGCGGTACTTCGACGCAATCGCCCCCTCGACCGCGGCGTCGAGGTCGGCATCGTCGAACACGATGAAGGGCGCGTTGCCGCCAAGCTCCATCGAGACCTTCTTCACGGTCGCCGCGCATTGCTCCATCAGCACCTTGCCGATCTCGGTCGAGCCGGTGAAGGTCAGCTTGCGCACGGTGGGGTTGCCGGTCATCTCCGCACCGATCTTGCGGGCCGAACCCGTGACGACGGAGAAGATGCCCGCAGGCACACCCGCCCGTTCCGCGAGTTCTGCAAGCGCCAGCGCCGACAGCGGCGTCGCGGAGGCGGGCTTCAGCACCATCGGGCAGCCCGCGGCGAGCGCAGGACCCGCCTTGCGCGTGATCATCGCGGCGGGGAAGTTCCACGGCGTGATCGCGGCACAGACACCGATCGGCTGCTTGATGACGACGATGCGCTTGTCGGCCTGGTGGCCGGGGATCGTGTCGCCGTAGACGCGCTTTCCTTCCTCGCCGAACCACTCGATGAAGGAGGCGGCGTAGGCCACCTCGCCCTTGGCTTCGGCCAGCGGCTTTCCCTGCTCCGCCGTCATGATGGCGGCGAGGTCGTCCTGGTTCGCCATCATCAGGTCGAACCAGCGGCGCAGCACGACCGCGCGCTCCTTCGCGGTCTTCGCGCGCCATGCGCCCCACGCGGCGTCGGCAGCCGCGATGGCGCGGCGCGTCTCGTCAACGCCCATGTCCGGCACGGTCGCGATGACCTCGCCCGTCGCTGGGTTCGTGACCTCGAAGGTCTTGCCGCTGTCCGCGTCGACCCACTTGCCGTTGATGTAGCACTGCTGGCGCAGCAGCTTGGGGTCGTTGAGCTTGAGTGTGGTCATCGTCATCCCTCCCGGTCCGCGTTGGCGGGACCCTTGTCCTTCAAAACTTCGGGCGTGAGCCTAGCCGGGCCGCGCGCGAAGTCAAAGGCGAAGGCGGGGATAGGCGATGCGACGTTCCCGCACGCCTGCGGAGCCGCACGCCTCAGGGCATATCGTCGCGGTTGCCGGGCAGGTACATGGCCCCGTCGCTGCCGTCGAGGCGGGCGTCGGGCGAGCGCCGCGTGCGCACCGCCTCGGCCTCCAGCCGGGCGACGCGGGCCTGCAGGTCGGCAAGCTGGCGCATGATCTCGGGATTGGCGCTGTTCGCCATCGCGCCCTGAAGCTGGGCCACGTGGATCGTCACCTGCTTGAGATCCGAAGACAGCCCCTCGACCTGCTTCGCCTGGTCCTCGATCCGGTCGAACAGGGTCGCGAGCCTCTTGTTGAGCGTGGTGAGACTATCGAGCCAGCCCACGCCCGCGCCCCCCTTCCCCGTCGTCCAACGGCGGCAGGCCCCCGAGAATTGCCGCAATCTCCGCCCGGTTGGCGTCCACGCGCTTCATCGAAAGCCGAAGCGCCTTCTCGGTGCGTTGCGCGTGCGCGGCGCTGACGCTCAGCAGCAGGGTAGCCATGGCTTCCTCGCCATCGTGCCCGGGCTGCGCGGCGGCGAGCGCGGCCTCCACGGCCTCCGGCGGGATCGCCTGTTCGCCGCGCGCCCGCGCCAGCTTGGCAACGAGGGTGCGGCCCGGTCCGCGCAGCTTCAAACGGGGCTGATCGTCGCTCGCGGGGAGCGAGGGGCTGTCATCTTCGTCGCCACCCGCCACGCCCGCGCCGGGAATCATGACACGCGCACCGGGTCGCACTGCGCCGGCGTCGAGCGCGCTCAGATGGACGAAGACATCCGGCCCGCCGTCGTCCGGCGAGATGAAGGCATAGCCCTTCGCGGCATTGAGGAACTTGATGCGCCCGCGCACGGCGGGACGGTCGGGGCCACGCGCGGCAGCCCCTCCCGACAGGAACTGCGAAGGGTCTTCCGACCTGGATTTTCCCATGTCTGCCCATGCACTCCCATGCAGTCCCAAAGTCTTGCACACTATAGACCGTCACAAGGCCGCGCGCAAAACCTTGGGCGCGTGGGTTATTCGACGGTGACGGACTTGGCGAGATTGCGCGGCTGGTCCACGTCGGTCCCCTTCGCCACCGCCGTGTGATAGGCGAGAAGCTGGATCGGGATCGAATAGAGAATGGGCGCCACGAACGGGTCGGCGTCCGGCATGACGATGGTGTGCCAGGCGCTGTCGCCCGCACGCTCCGCCCCCGTCTTGTCGGTGATGAGGATCACGCGGCCGCCGCGCGCCATCACCTCCTGCATGTTGGAGACGGTCTTGTCGAACAGCTCGTCCGACGGCGCGAGCACGATCACCGGCACGTTCTCGTCGATCAGCGCGATGGGGCCGTGCTTCAGCTCGCCAGAGGCATAGCCCTCGGCATGGATGTAGCTGATTTCCTTGAGCTTCAGCGCCCCTTCGAGCGCCAGCGGGTACATCGCCCCACGCCCCAGGTAGAGCACGTCGCGCGCCTTGGCGAGGTCGTGCGCCACCTCGCCCATTACCTCGTCGAGGTGCAGGGCCACGTTCATCAGGCGCGGCAGTTCGGCGAGCGTGCGCGTCAGCCGCTTGCGCTCGTCCGCGTCGATGGACCCGCGCGCCTCCCCCGCAGCGATGGCGAGCAGGGCGAGCGTGGTGAGCTGGCAGGTAAAAGCCTTGGTCGAGGCGACCCCGATCTCCGGCCCCGCGTTGGTCGGATAGAGCACGTCCGATTCCCGCGCAATCGCGCTTTCCGGCACGTTGACGATGCCGGCGATGTGCTGGCCCTGCTCCTTGGCGAGCCGCAGCGCGGTCAGCGTGTCGATGGTCTCTCCCGACTGGGAGACGAAGATCGACAGCCCGCCCTTGACGAGCGGCGGGTTGCGGTAACGGAACTCCGACGCGATGTCGGTCTCGGCGGGCAGGCGCGCCACCTGCTCGAACCAGTATTTCGCGACCGCGCAGGCGAAATGCGCCGTGCCGCAAGCTACCATCGTGACCTTCGGCAGCGCCGCCCAGTCGTAGGGCGCGGCGGGAAGCTCCACCGTCTCCGTCATCGGGCGGTAGAAGGTCGACAGCGTGTGGCCTACGACTTCCGGCTGCTCGTGGATTTCCTTCGCCATGAAGTGGCGGTGGTTGCCCTTGTCGACCAGGACGGACGAGACGGAAACCACCTTCACCGGCCGCTCGACCCGGTTGCCGGCCTCGTCATGGATCACGGCGCCTTCGCGGGTCAGAACCGCCCAGTCGCCATCCTCCAGATAGGTCACGCGGTTGGTCATCGGCGCGAGCGCGAGCGCGTCGGAACCCACGTACATCTCCCCCTCGCCCCAGCCGATGGCGAGCGGGCTGCCGCGCCGGGCGGCGACCATCAGGTCATGCTCGCCCCGGAAGATGAAGGCGAGCGCGAACGCCCCTTCCAGCCGCGACAGGGTTGCCGCCGCCGCGTCCTGCGGCGTGAGGCCGGCGTTCAGGTACTTGGTGACCAGGTGGACGACGGTCTCCGTGTCGGTCTCGCTGGCGAACGCCGCGCCTTCGGCCTCGAGCTCCCGGCGCAGTGCGCGGAAGTTCTCGATGATGCCGTTGTGGACGACGGCTACGCGGTCCGTGGCGTGCGGATGCGCGTTGCCTTCGGTCGGGCTGCCGTGCGTGGCCCAGCGGGTGTGGCCGATGCCGACCGCGCCGGAGATCGGCGCCTGCTGCAGCATCCCTGCGAGATTGCCGAGCTTGCCGGAGGCGCGCCGCCGCTCGATATGCCCGTTCACGACGGTCGCCACGCCCGCGGAATCGTATCCCCGGTATTCGAGCCGCTTCAACGCCTCAACCAGGCGGGGGGCCACGTCACCCTTGCCGAGAATGCCGACAATACCGCACATCTTGTATCGTTCCCTTGTTCGTACGCCGTCTCGATTTTCCTGGTCGGGCCGGTCAGCCCGCCTTCTTGCGCTGCTGCTTGCGGGCGCGATGGCGCGCCGCCCAGCCGTCGATGATCTTCAGGTCGGGCCGCGACACGGCGAGGGCGTCGCGCGGCACGTCCTTCGTCACCACGGTCCCGGAGCCGGTATACGCCCCGTCCGCGATGGCCACCGGCGCGATCAGCAGCGTGTCGGAGCCGATGAAGGCGCCCGCGCCGATGTCCGTGTGGCTCTTGGTGAAGCCGTCGTAGTTGCAGGTGATGGTACCCGCCCCGATGTTGGCGCGCGCGCCCACCCGGGCGTCCCCGATATAGGAGAGGTGGTTCACCTTCGCACCCTCCTCGATCCGTGCCTTCTTGATCTCGACGAAATTCCCGATGTGCGCGTCCACGCCGATCTCCGCCCCCGGGCGCAGACGGGCGAAGGGCCCGACAGTCGCGCCGGACGCGACGCGCGCACCTTCCAGATGGCAGAACGCGCGGATTTCCACGTGATCCTCGATCACGACGCCGGGACCGAAGACCACGTTCGGGCCTATCACCACGTCGCGGCCGATCTGCGTATCCCAGGAGAGGTGCACGGACGCGGGGTCGAGCATGGTCGCCCCCTCCTCCATCGCGCGACGGCACAGACGCTCCTGCAGGATGCCTTCGGCTTCGGCCAGTTCCACGCGGCTGTTGACGCCCAACACCTCGGTCTCGTCCGCCTCGACCACGGCGCAGGAAAGGCCCTGCTCCCGCGCGATGCCGACGATGTCGGTCAGGTAGAACTCGCCCTTGGCGTTCGCATTGCCGACCCGGTCCACTAGGTCCCAGACCTTCGCGCCGTCCACCAGCATGACGCCGGAATTGCAGAGATCGACGGCAAGTTCGTCGGCGTTGGCGTCCTTCGCCTCCACGATGCGGTCGAGACGCCCCTCGCCGTCGAGGATCAGGCGGCCATAGGCGCCCGGATCGTCGGGACGGAAGCCGAGGACGACGACCGACGCGCCCGCGGCGCGCTGCACGCGCATGTCCTCGATCGATTGCGCCGTGATGAGCGGGGTATCGGCATAAAGAACCAGCACGTCGCCCGCGGCACCCTTTACCAGCGGTTCGGCCTTGCCGACGGCGTGCGCGGTGCCGAGCTGCGGCTCCTGCACCGCGGTTTCGGCCGCGACCGGGTGCGCCGCGGCGGCCTGCGCGACGGCCTCTCCGCCATGCCCCACGACAACCACTGTCCGCTGCGCCTCAAGCGTTCCGCACAGGTCGAGCACATGGTCGAGCATGGCGCGCCCCGCCAGCCGGTGCAGGACCTTGGGCGTGTCCGACTTCATGCGCGTGCCCTTGCCGGCGGCAAGGACGATGCAGCTGAGCGGCGTGCGGGCAAACTTTGTGTCCATGGGGGCGCGTTTCCGTTCTCAGACCTGTCCTGCGCGAATACACCTTGTCGAAGGCGCCTGCGCTTGCGAAATCAATCTTGGTTTCTCACCGTTTCCGTGACGGTTGCCAATCGTGCTGTTACCGGAGAATGACAGCATTTCCGTAAATCGGGGTTAATGGAGCACGCGCGTGAGCCTTCCAGCAGGCCTGCCCTTTTCCAGCATCGTCTTCGATCTCGACGGCACGCTGGTCGACACCGCCCCCGATCTCGCGGCGGCGCTGAACCATGTCCTGGATCATGCAGGCCGCCGCCCGGTCGATTTGCAAGAGGTACGCCAGCTTGTCGGGCGCGGTGCGCGCGTCGCCATCGAGCGGGGCCTGACGCTCACCGGGGCGCCGGAGGAGCGGCCCGAGATCCTCGACGACTATTTCGCCCGCTTCCTTGCCTATTATGGCGACAACATCTGCGCGGGCAGCCGCCCTTTCCCCAATGCCGTTGAAACGGTTGAGACTTTCCGGGCACAAGGCGCGCGCACGGGCATCTGCACCAACAAGCCGCAGGTGCTGACCGACGGGCTGATGCGGGCACTGAACCTCGCCGACCGCTTCGAAGCGATCGTCGGCGCCGATTCCGTGCCCGCCCGAAAGCCCGACCCCGGCCACCTGTTCGAAACGATACGCCGCATGGGGGGAGAGCCTGCCTCCGCCGTCCTGATCGGGGACAGCGAAACAGACGTGAAGACTGCACGCGCGGCTGGAATCCCGGTGATCGCGGTCAGTTTCGGCTACACGGTGACGCCGGCCCATGCCCTCGGCGCCGATGCGGTGATCGACGATTTCGCCGAGCTGGCGGACGCATTGGCGCGTCTTGCGCGTTCGGCGGCTTGACGCGGGGCGCGCGCTGGCTTAAAGCACGCGCCGCTGAGGGCGATTAGCTCAGTTGGTAGAGCACTGTGTTCACATCGCAGGGGTCGCTGGTTCGAGTCCAGCATCGCCCACCATCCCTCACCCGCGCCGGACCCTACGACCCGTGCGCCCCCGAAGCGGAGGGGCGCGGGCGCGGAGCCGTCTTGCACACCGGGGCGCGGGACGCGATATCGCGCCCATGAGCATCGGCCCCGCGGCTGGGCCAGGAGGCGCGCGAAGGCAGCGAACATGAGCGAGACAACACCCCAGAAGCATGCCACCGACACCCTCGCCGGGGGATTATCGGCGCACTCGGCGCTGGTGCTGTTCTCGGGCGGGCAGGATTCGGCGACGTGCCTTGCCTGGGCGCTCGACACCTTCGCGCATGTGGAGACCGTGGGCTTCGACTATGGCCAGCGTCACAAGGTCGAGCTTGAGGTGCGCGGGCGCTTTCTCGACGGCCTGAAGCGCGCGTTTCCCGCGTGGGGCCGGAAGCTCGGCCCCGATCACATGCTCGATCTCGGCGTGCTGGGCGCGGTGAGCGAGACGGCGCTGACCCGCGACCGCGAGATCGAGATGACGGAAGCGGGCCTGCCCTCGACCTTCGTGCCGGGGCGCAACCTCCTGTTCTTCACGCTGGCGGCTGCACTGGGCTACCGGCGGAGCACCCGGCACCTCGTCGGCGGCATGTGCGAGACGGACTATTCCGGCTACCCCGACTGCCGCGACGACACGCTGAAGGCGTTGCAGGTTGCCCTCTCGCTGGGCCTCGATGCGCGGGTGACCGTGCACACGCCGCTCATGTGGATCGACAAGGCCCGGACGTGGGAGATGGCGGACGCGCTGGGCGGCGCGGCGCTGGTCGCACTGATCGCGGAGGAGACGCACACCTGCTACCTCGGCGACCGCACGACGCGCCACGACTGGGGCTATGGCTGCGGAAGGTGCCCGGCGTGCGAACTGCGCGCCGCGGGCTGGGACCGCTGGACGGCTGCGCGATGACCTACCAGGTGAAGGAGATCTTCTACACGCTGCAAGGCGAAGGCGCGCGCGCTGGGCGTCCCGCTGTGTTCCTGCGCTTTGCCGGCTGCAACCTGTGGTCGGGGCTGGAGCGCGACCGGGCGAGCGCGGTCTGCACCTTCTGCGACACGGACTTCGTGGGCACCGACGGCCCCGGCGGCGGCAAGTTCCGGTCTGCCGATGCACTCGCCGACGCCGTGGCGACGGCATGGCCGGGGGAAGCGGGCGGCGCCCCTTACGTCGTGTGCACGGGCGGTGAGCCCCTGCTGCAGCTCGACGCGCCCCTCATCGATGCGCTGCACGCGCGCGGGTTCGAGATCGCGGTGGAAACGAACGGCACGATCGCCGCGCCCGACGGCATCGACTGGATCTGCGTCAGCCCGAAGGCCGCCGCACCCGTCGTGCAGACGCGCGGGCACGAACTGAAGCTCGTCTACCCCCAGGCCGACGCGCTGCCGGAGCGGTTCGAGGGGCTGGACTTCGCGGCCTTCTACCTGCAGCCCATGGACGGGCCGGACCGCGCGCTTCACACGCAGGCCGCCATCGGCTATTGCCTCGCCCATCCGAAATGGCGCCTGAGCCTGCAGACCCACAAGATCCTTGGCATCCCATGACCCGCCCCATCGTCGAGATATCGAAGGAATTCCGCTTCGAGGCGGCGCACTTCCTGCCCTATGCGGGGGAGGACAGCCCGAACCGGCGGATGCACGGCCATTCCTTCCGCGCCGTCATCACGCTGCGTGGAATGCCCGACCCGGAGACCGGATTGCTCAAGCATTTCGGTGAGTTGGCAGCCGCGCTGGAGACGGTGCGCAGGGAACTGGACCACCGTCTCCTGAACGATGTGGACGGGCTGGGCTACCCGACGCTCGAACTCATCGCCATCTGGATCTGGGACCGGCTGATCGAGGATTTCGACGCGCTGGTCGCGGTTGCGGTTCACCGCGATTCCTGCGGCGAGTCCTGCATCTTCCGCGGCGAGGAAGAGTACGAGGAGGGCGAGGAATGAGCGGCGAGACAATCCGCACCACGCAACTCGGCCACGCGGTCGAGACGCCGGAGAGCCCGGAAAAGGCCGTGCTGGAGGCCGTGCCGGCCCCGCACCGCGATGTGGATTACGTCGCGCGCTTCGTGTGCCCGGAGTTCACCTCGCTCTGCCCCGTGACGGGCCAGCCGGATTTCGCGCATCTCGTCATCGACTACATCCCGGACGAATTCCTGATCGAATCCAAGAGCCTGAAGCTCTTTCTTCAGTCTTTCCGCAATCATGGCGCCTTTCACGAGGATTGCACCGTCGCGGTCGGCCGCCGGATCGTCGAGTCGGCCAGGCCGAAATGGCTGCGCATCGGCGGCTACTGGTATCCCCGCGGGGGCATCCCCATCGACGTGTTCTGGCAGACGGGCGAGCCGCCGAAGGGCGTCTGGATCCCCGATCAGGGTGTGCCGCCCTATCGCGGCAGGGGCTGAAGGCCGGGCCCCACTTCCGCGCCCGACGGCAGCGGGGCACCGGGCGCCCCGATCCAACCGAGAATATCCTGATAGACCGTCTCGCGCTGCAGGTCGCGCAGCAGCATGTGCCAGCCGTCGGGGTAGAGCGCGATGCGTGCACCTTCTGGCAGGCGTTCGGCGACCTGTGCTACCGCCTCCTTCGGGATCAGCGCGTCCTTCTTCCCATAGAGCAGCAGCACCGGGGGCTTCACCTCGCCCGCGGCCTTCTGCGCGGCATCCATCAGGCGGACCAAACCGAACACCACGTCGGCGCGCGTCTGCTTGAGGAACAGCGGGTCGCGGCCGTTCTCGATCAGGGCTTCCAT
Organism: Futiania mangrovi; assembly: GCF_024158125.1. Classification (NCBI taxonomy): domain Bacteria; kingdom Pseudomonadati; phylum Pseudomonadota; class Alphaproteobacteria; order Futianiales; family Futianiaceae; genus Futiania; species Futiania mangrovi. The sequence continues at coordinate 1,139,613 of NZ_JAMZFT010000001.1, forward strand.
GTTGTCGCTCGCCCGGATGCCGGTGCCGTCCCCGGTCATCGGCCACCAGGGGGCGAGGCGCACCACGAAGTCGAGCGCGGCACGGTAGAAATCCGGCATCGTCTCCAGTCCCCACACGGCGGGTGCCACGAGGATGAGCCCCTCGACCGGCGGCGCGCCCTCGCCCGACAGCGCGGTCATGGCGACCGCACCGCCCATGCTGAGCCCCGCGACATGGACCGGCACGCCCGGATGCCGCGCGCGGACGAGCGCGATCACGTCCTGCAGGTCGGCGGCGAGCGCGGCCTCCCCCGCCCACAGGCCGCGCCCCGGCGCCTGCCCGAAGCCGCGCTGGTCATAGGCGTAAACCGTCACGCCATGCGCCGCGAGCCACGGTCCCGGATAGCGGAACGCACCCGAGTAATCGTTGAGGCCATGCACACCGATCAGCACGGCGCGGGGGCCCTCCGCCTGCCATGTCCGATAGGGAAGCGCCGCGCCGTCCGGCATCACGAAGGCCACGCCATTGGTGCTCGCCGGAACGCTCGGCGTTCCCCGGCCCATGACGACAGGCTGGGCGCAGGCCGCAAGCGCGAGCAGACCGGCGAGGAAAAGGAGCCTCAGGACCCGCACAACCGCCTCACCTCGCGCCGCAGGACGGGCAGAACCTCCGCCTCGAACCAGGGATTGCGCTTGAGCCAGGCGGTGTTGCGCCAGGACGGATGCGGCAGCGGCAGCGCATCCGGCAGATAGGCCTGCCAGTTCCGGACCGTGTCGGTCAGCGTCGGCCGGGCGGCCTTCCCAAGATGCCAGGCCTGCGCATATTGGCCGATGACGAGGGTCAGTTGGACGTGCGGCAGCGCCGCCATGATCCGGGCGCGCCAGAGTGGCGCACACTCCCGCCGCGGGGGCAGGTCGCCGCCCTTCCCATCCTGCCCCGGAAAGCAGAAGCCCATGGGCACGATGGCGATGCGGGAGGTGTCGTAGAACGTCTCCCGGTCCAGGCCCATCCAGTCGCGCAACCGGTCGCCCGAGCGGTCGTCGAAGGGGATGCCGCTTTCATGCACGCGCGTGCCGGGCGCCTGCCCCGCGATCAGCAGGCGCGCAGAGGCTGCGGCGCGCACCACCGGCCGCGGCTCGTGCGGCAGGTCGCAGGCGCGGCAGGCCCGCACCTGCGCCAGCAGCGACTCGAATTCCGGATGGGATGCGTCCGCAACGGTCATGTGCGGGAGACTTCACCCGCCACGCGGCGAAATCAAGACGGCGGGACCCGGCACCCGGCCCCGCCGCCCGTTTGCATGGCTTCAGGCCGCGGCGCTCGGCCGGGCGGCGATCTCGCCCATCCAGCGGGTGAGGTTCTTGTAGGTCTCGTCCGGCTGCAGCTTGACGACCTTGCCGAACTGCACACCGACGAAGCCCGTGATGTCGGCGATGGAGAAGTTCTCGCCCGCGATGAAGGGACGGGTCGCAAGTTCCCGGTCCATCCACTCCCACGACGCGCGGACCTTGTCGACGTTCGCCTGGCCCCAGTCCTGGCACTGCGGCACCTCCAGCGGCGCCATGGCCGGGTGCGTGTGGCGGAACACCATGGCGGTGGCGAAGAGAACGCCGAACTCCATGCGCCGGTTCCACATCTCCACCAGCGCCCTTTCGAGCGGCGTCGCGCCGAACAGTGGCGGCTCGGGCTGCAACTCCTCGAAATAGCGGCAGATGGCGACCGATTCCGTGATCACCGTGCCATCGTCGAGTTCCAGCGCGGGCAGGAGCGCCTGCGGGCTCTTGGCCCGGTATTCGGGCGTCTTGTGCTCCTGCTTCATGATGTCGACAGGGACGAGGTCGACCTTGATCCCCTTCTCTGCCAGGAACATGCGCACGCGCCGCGGGTTCGGCGCCATCTTGGAGTCGTAGAGCTTCACGGCGGCTGGTCTCCCCTTTCGTGCGGCCCCGTTGCCGGGCCGTCTCGCATCCTGGGGCGACGGTAGAGGGCGGCACGTACCCGGGCAAGCCCGCCCCGCGCGCGGCGGCCTTGCGCGCGGGTTCGATCCGCGCGAGAAACGCTGTCGAAACAATGACGGACGACGGGCGGGAACGCCCGCAGGGCAAGGGAGATCGGAACGCATGGGCATCAGGTTCGACGGACGGGTCGCGATCGTCACGGGCGCGGGCGGCGGGCTTGGCCGCGCGCACGCGCTGGCCTTCGCCGGGCGGGGCGCGAAGGTCGTGGTCAACGACCTGGGCGGCGCGGTCGACGGCACCGGCGGCTCTTCCGACGCTGCGAAGGCCGTGGTGGAGGAAATCCGCGCGGCAGGCGGCGAGGCGGTCGCCAACGGCTCCTCCGTGACCGACGAGGCAGGCGTCGCGCGGCTCGTCCAGGACGCGATGGACGCCTATGGCCGCATCGACATCCTGGTGAACAACGCGGGCATCCTGCGCGACAAGACGTTCGCCAAGATGACGCTCGAAGACTTCCGCGCCGTTCTCGACGTGCACCTGATGGGGGCTGCCATCTGCTCGCACGCGGTGTGGCCGGTGATGCGCGACCAGGGCTATGGACGGATCGTGATGACCACGTCCACGAGCGGCCTCTACGGCAATTTCGGGCAGGCGAACTATGGCGCGGGCAAGATGGGCCAGGTCGGCCTGATGCAGACGCTGAAGATCGAGGGCGAGAAGTACAACATCCGCGTCAACGCGGTTGCCCCCGTCGCAGCGACCCGCATGACGGAGGACCTGCTGCCGGAGGATTTCCTGAAGCTGCTGCAGCCGGAGCGGGTCTCGCCCGCGGTCCTCTACCTCGCGAGCGAGGACGCTCCCACGGGCGCGATCATGATGGCGGGCGCGGGGCATTTCGCCATGACGCGGCTGCAGGAATCGCCGGGCGTGGTGATCCCCGGCGCGCCGACCGTCGACGACGTTGTGGCGAACCTCGACCGGATCTCGGACTTCACGAGCGCGAACAATTTCCGCATCGGGCCTGAGCAGACGGGCCACGTCTTCCAGACGGTCAGCGCGGCCAACAAGGGCTAAGACGGCAAGGGGGCAGCCGCGGCAGGCTGCCCCATTTCCATGCCCCGGTGCCGGCTGTCAGGCGACCGGCATGCGGGGACCGTTCTTCCTGCGCCGGCGGCGCCGGACGAGCGTGTTGAGCACCTCGACGCCCAGCGAGAAGGCCACCGCGAAGTAGAGGTAGCCCTTGGGGATGTGGAAGTGCATCCCCTCCGCGATCAGCGCGACCGCGATCAGCATCAGGAAGGCGAGCGCCAGCATCTTCACCGTCGGGTTGCGCTGCACGAATTCGCTGACGGGCGCGGCCGCGAGCATCATCACCCCGATGGCAATGACGACCGCCGTGATCATCACCGGCAGGTGGTCGGACATGCCGACCGCAGTCAGGATCGAGTCGAGCGAAAAGACGAGGTCGAGCGCCGCGATCTGCGCGATCACCATGCCAAAGCCCGCATGCACGGTCTGCTCCGCCTTGTGCTCGATCCCCTCGACCATGGAATGGATCTCGCTCGTTGCCTTGGCGAGCAGGAAGAGGCCGCCGCCGAGCAGGATGATGTCGCGCCAGGACATGGCATAGCCCTGGACCTCGATCACCGGCTCCTTCAGCCCGATGATCCAGGCGATGGACGCAAGCAGCGCGATCCGCATGATCAGCGCCAGCGAGAGGCCGATCATGCGCGCCTTCTGCTGCTGCTCCTCCGGCAGTTTCTGCGCGAGGATCGCGATGAAGATGACATTGTCGATCCCGAGCACGATCTCGAGGATCGTCAGCGTGGCAAGGCTGGCCCACGCCTGGGGGTCGGACAGGAGTTCAAGCATCAATCAACTCCGGGGCGAGAGAGGCTGCCTTCCTTCCTAGCAGCCACCGCCCCGGAATTTAACCCCGGTGGAACGCGGGTCTGTCAGGCGGCCGCCTTCGTCCGCCCCGCTGAGGAGAAGCGCTTGAGGTGCCATTCGGTGTCGCCGAACGCCTGCTCGATTGCGGTAAGGCGCTTGAAATAGTGCGGCGCCGTCATCTCCCACGTCATGCCCATGCCGCCGTGCACCTGGATCGCCGTCTGGCCAAGCGCGCGACCCGACTTGCCGGCCATGGCCTTGGCCGCGGACACGGCGCGCGCGCGCTCTCCGGCATTTCCGCCAAGCTTCAAGGTACCCATGTAGGTTGTGGAAATCGCTTCCTCTTTTGCGATCATCATCTCGACAAGCTGGTGCTGGATGACCTGGAACCGGGAGATCGGCTGGCCGAACTGCTTGCGCTCCTTCGCGTAGTCCAGGGTCAGTTCATGCAGGCGCGTCATGACGCCGACGGCCTCCCCGCAGACCGCCGCTGTCGCCTCATCCACCACGGCTGCGATGACGTCGGCCGCCTTGCCGGGCGTGCCGAGCACTGCGTCCGCGCCGACCTCGACGCCGTCGAGGCGCACTTCCGCCGCCCGCGCACCGTCGACCGTGCGATAGGGCCGCCGGGTCAGGCCCGCCGCGCTGGCGGGCACAAGGAACAGCCCTATGCCGTCGCGGTCAGCCGTCGCGCCTGAGACGCGCGCGCTCACGATCAGATGATCCGCCGCCCCGCCGAAGGGAACGAAGGTCTTCTCCCCCGTCAGCCGGTAGCCGTCGCCCGTCTTCTCCGCCTTTGCGGCAACGTGGAAGGGATCGAAGCGCCCCGCGGCCTCATAAAGGCCCGCGGTGTAGACACCCTCGCCGCCCACGATGGCGCCGATGTGCGCGGCGCGCTGCTCCGCGCTTCCCGCATGGCGCAGCAGGCCGCCCGCCAGCACGACGGTCGCCAGATACGGCTCGATCACCAGCGCGCGGCCCAACTCCTCCATCACGACCATAGTGTCGACCGCACCACCGCCGAGGCCGCCGTCCTCCTCCGCGAAGGGCATGGCGAACACGCCCAACTCGGCGAGCTTGCCCCAGATCTCGCGGCTGAACCCCTCCTCCGAGGCGACGATCTTGCGGCGCACGTCGAAGGAATAGGCGTCGGCGAGCATGCGCGACAGCGACTCGCGCAGCATCTCCTGCTCTTCGGTGAACGAGAAATCCATTTCAATTACCGTCAGTTGGGCGTTGTTGTTGAGGTGCGCAGGGGGTGCCGGGCCATCACAGGCCCAGCACCATCTTGGCGATGATGTTACGCTGGATCTCGTTCGTGCCGCCGTAGATCGTCGTCTTGCGCATGTTGAAATAGGCGTTCGCCTTGCCCAGCGCGTGATCGGGGCCGAGCGGCGCGATATTGTCGCCCACGTCCGCCGTACCGTGCGCGTCGACGAGGCCGTAGGGCCCGACCGCCTCCATCGCCAGTTCGGTAATGCGCTGCTGGATCTCCGACCCGCGGATCTTCAGCATGGAGGACTCCGCCCCCGGCCCCTTGCCCGCCGCTTCCTTGGAGAGGGCGCGAAGCTCAGTATATTCGAGCGCGAGCAGATCGACCTCGAGTTCAGCCAGGCGGCGCGCAAAGCCCCAGTCGTCGGCCATCGCCACGCCGCCGGGCTGCTCCAGCGCCGCGATCTCCTTCAGCTTCTCCACCGCCTGCTTGGAGCGCGCGACCGCGGCGATGCCCGTCCGCTCGTGCATCAGCAGGAACTTCGCGTAGGTCCAGCCCTTGTTTTCCTCGCCGACGAGGTTCTCGACCGGCACCTTCACGTCCTCGAAGAAGACCTCGTTCACCTCGTGCTTGCCATCCATCAGGATGATCGGCTTCACGGATATGCCGGGCGTCTTCATGTCGATCAGCAGGAAGGAGATGCCCTCCTGCGGCTTTCCTTCCGTCGAGGTACGCACGAGGCAGAAGATCCAGTCGGCATGCTGGCCGAGCGTCGTCCACGTCTTGGAGCCGTTGACGATGTAATGGTCGCCGTCGCGCACCGCGCGGGTCCGCAGCGAGGCGAGGTCGGAGCCCGACCCCGGCTCCGAATAGCCCTGGCACCACCAGTCCTCGCCCGAGAGGATGCCCGGCAGGAACCGGTCCTTCTGCGCCTGGTTCCCGAAGGTGTAGATGACGGGGCCGACCATGGTCACGCCGAAGGGCAGGATGCGCACGGTGTCGGCGCGGCCCAGTTCCTCCTGGAAGAGGTAGCGCTGCGTCGGCGTCCAGCCCGTGCCGCCGTACTTGACCGGCCACGCCGGCGCGACCCAGCCCTTCCTGGCAAGCACGCGGTGCCAGGAGAGGTAATCCTCCCGCCCGAGTTCAGCGCCGCTGTCCTGCTTGGCGCGCAACTCCGCCGGGTAGTTCTCGGCGATATAGGCGCGGACCTCGTCGCGGAAGGCCTGCTCCTCGGGCGTGAATTCCAGATCCATGAGCGTCGTCGTCCCTTGTTTCTCTCCCCTGCGCAGGAAGGCGGCTGCAGGGGTGACGTTTACGTCAACTTAGAGGTGATCCTAGGGTCAGCCGGGACCGCTGGCAATCCTCAAGCGACGCAATGACGCAAAGCCGGACGCGGCAAGCTCAGGGCCGCGTCACCTCTGCCTGCTCATAGGTGGCCATGCCCGCATGCGCGGCAGCCGCCGCCCGCACCAGCGGGATGGCGAGGGCAGCACCGGCCCCTTCCGGCAGCGTGATGCCGAGGTCGATCAGCGGGGCCTTGCCCATGGCCTCCAGCAGGCGCGCATGGGCGCTGCCGGGCATCAGGTGGGCGACCATGCAATGGTCGAGCGCGTCGGGCCGTATCTTCTGCAGCACGGAAGCGGCCACGCAGGTCACGAACCCGTCGAGCAGCACCGGCATCCGCTGGTAGCGGGCTGCCACGATCGCGCCGGCGATGGCCGCAAGCTCCCGCCCACCCAGCCGCGCGAGCGCGTTCAGCGGATCGGCGAGGTGGCCCGCGTGGGTGTCGAGCGCCTGAACCACGGCCTCCAGCTTGCGCGCGTATCCGGCGTCGTCCTGGCCGGGCTCCCGCTGTGCCCACGCTTCCGGCGCACCGCCGTGGAGCGCGCACGCGAGCGCGGCAGCGGGCGTGCCGTTTGCCACGCCCCAATCCCCGATGCACAGAAGGTCGCCGCCTTGCGCCACCGCCTCCATCCCGAAGGCGATGGTTCCGGCGCAGGTCCGCTCGTCCATCGCGGCTTCCACGCAGATGTCACCCGTCGGCACGTCGAGCGCGAGGTCGAACACCTTCAGCCCAGCTTCGGCCGCGGCAGCCATCTGGTTCACCGCAGCCCCCCCGGCTGCATGGGCGAACACCATCTGCTGCGTGAGGGCGGGGTCCAGCGGGCTGACCCCGCGCGCCGCGACGCCGTGGGTCCCGGCAAAGACGCAGACCTGCGGCTGCAGTACCTTCGGCGGGTGCGTCCCCTGCCAGGCCGCCAGCCATTCGGCAATTTCCTCCAGCCGGCCCAGGGAGCCCGCGGGCTTGATAAGTTCCGCCTCGCGCGCGCGCACCTTGTCCACGGCGGCCGAGTCGGCGCCGGGCATGCCGCGCACCACGTTGCGGATGTCGTCGAAAGGCAGGCCGGTCGGGCCGCGCGTGTCGGTTGTCATGCGTTCTTGTCCTCTGCCGGGCGGTCCCGCGCCTGATAGACCGGCGACGGTCCCGGCACAAGGGAGAGGCCGGGCTTGCCGCCTGCGCCCCTTCGCCCCATCTTCGCGGTTCGGAGCAGCCGGAGGGGCGTATGAGCCGGATCAAATCCCCATGCGTGAAGATCTGCGTCGTGCACAGCGGCACCGGGTTCTGCGTCGGCTGCCACCGCACGCCGGAGGAAATCGGCCGATGGGTACGCATGAGCGATGCCGAGCGCGAGGAAATCATGGCCGCCCTGCCCGCCCGCGCACACGCACACAAGGCCGCCCACGCCCGCCCGTCGCGGCGCCGGCGCGCCCGTGGCTGACATGGCCAGAAGATTCCGGATTTCGGAAAGTTTTATTTAATCTGTCCGCGGCATCCTTCCCCCTGATTGTACCAGTATCAGGGGATCGGCCATGACACGCCATCAGTTCGCCAGCGCCGGGTTTCTTGCCGTTGCAAGCCTGTTCGCGCTCGGCGCGCATCTGTCCGCGCTTCCTGTCGAGGCGGCCTCGACCGAGGGGCAGGTCGCCATCGCGCGCGGTGCGAGCGGTCATTTCGTCACGACCGGCCATATCGATGGCGCCCCCGTCGAGTTCATGGTGGATACCGGCGCCACGCTGGTCGCGCTGACCGCACGCGATGCGCGCCGCGCCGGCCTGGCGCCGCACAGTCTCGTCTACGACCGTATCGCTGTCAGTCCTGCCGGCGCGATGGCTGTTGCCACGGTCCGCCTGCGGGAATTGCGCATCGGCGAGCTGACGCTTCACGACATCGAGGCAGCCGTCACCCAGGCGGAGGACGGCCACTCCCTTCTCGGCCTCAATGCACTTGCCGCGCTTGAACGGGTCGAGATCAAGGGCGATACCTTGACGCTCACCCGCTGACCGCACATCCGAGTTTCAGGAGCCTTCCGCCCGATGAAGCCGCGCGCCGATATCCGCCCGAACACGCTGGAAAACGAGGTGGAGGCGCTGGTCGTCCCCACCGGCTTCCGGGAATATGACGCCCGCTGGCTCTATCCCGAGCAGATCAATCTGCTGGGCATCCAGGCGTTGGGCCTTGGCCTCGGCACACAGCTCCACGAGGCGGGTGTCGCGCCGAAGATCGTGGTGGGCCACGACTACCGCTCCTACTCGCTCTCCATCAAGCAGGCGCTGACCGTCGGCCTGATGGCGGCGGGCGTCGAGGTGCACGACATCGGCCTCGCGCTGTCGCCGACCGCCTATTTCGCGCAGTTCGCGCTCGACGTGCCAGCTGTCGCAATGGTGACGGCAAGCCACAATGCGAACGGCTGGACCGGCGTGAAGATCGGCATGGAGCGCCCCCTCACTCACGGTCCCGACGAGATGGCACGGCTGCGGGACATCGTGCTGAACGGCGAGGGCATGACACGCCCCGGCGGCGGCTATGTCCGCGTCCAGGGCATGCGCGAGCGCCACATCGCCGACGTGGCGGGGTCCGTGCGGATCAAGCGGAAGCTCAAGGCCGTTGTCGCCACCGGCAACGGCACGGCAGGCGCCTTCGCCCCCGACGTGTTGCGTCGTGTCGGCGTCGAGGTGATCGAGCGGCACACCGCGCTCGACCATTCCTTCCCGCACTACAATCCCAACCCCGAAGACCTGAAGATGCTGCACGACGTCGCCGAGATGGTGCGTGCGCACGGCGCAGACATCGGCCTGGCCTTCGACGGCGACGGTGACCGTTGCGGCGTCGTGGACAACGAGGGCGAGGAGATCTTCGCCGACAAGATGGGCGTAATCCTGGCCCGCGACCTCGCCCGCCTGCACGCGAAGCCGACGTTCGTCGTGGACGTGAAGTCGACGGGCCTCTTCGCCGCCGACCCGGTGCTGCAGTCGCTGGGCGTCACCGCCGACTACTGGAAGACCGGGCACAGCTACATCAAGCGGCGGGTCAATGCGCTGGGGGCGCTCGCGGGCTTCGAGAAGTCCGGGCACTTCTTCTTCAACGCGCCGATCGGCCGCGGTTACGACGACGGACTGGTGACGGCGGTCGCGGTGTGCGAGCTGCTCGACCGCAACCCGGACATGACGATGGCCGACCTGCGCCGCGCTCTGCCGCGGACCTGGGGGTCGCCCACCATGTCGCCCGCGTGCGCCGATACGGAGAAGTATGGGGTCGTCGACCGCGTGGTCGCCTGGTTTCGCGATCTGAAGGAGACGCGCGGAACGCTGATCGGCCAGCCGATCGCCGACGTGAACACCGTCAACGGCGTGCGCATCACCGTCGCCGATGGCACATGGGGCCTCGTTCGGGCCTCCTCGAACACGCCAAATCTCGTGGTCGTCGTTGAAAGCCCCGTCTCGGAAGAGAACATGCGCGCGATGTTCGCCGAGATCGATGCGGTCCTGTCGGCGCAGCCCGAGGTGGGAAAATATGATCAGAAGCTCTGAAAATTTTAGCCGTTTACCAACTCCTTTAGACAAGTGTTGACGCTTCCGGCCCCAATCTTGCGTAACCCGATGGCTGTTGTGTCCTTTTGGAGTTGCGTATCATGCGGGCCTCACGGTTCCTCCCGAACGATCGTGGCGCTGTTGCGGTCATCTTCTCAATAACGTTCATGGCGGTTGGCGGGCTCGCGGGTGCGGCGTTCGACTACAGCCGCATGACATCGACCCAGAAACACCTGCAGACGGCTGCTGATGCTGCAGCGCTGGCAGGCGCGCGCGTGGCCGCAGACGGCGGCGCCACGGGGGCCCAGAAGAAGGCGGCCAGGGAGAGCTTTGCTGCGAACTGCACGATGGCGTTCTGCGACCTGGCCGAAAAGCCGACTGTCGACACCAAGGGCGAGGTGATCACCGTCACCGCCAATGCCACGGTCCCCGCAACCCTGCTTCAGCTCGTCGGCATCGAAAGTCTGCGGGCAGACGCCACATCGCAGGCAACCTTCGGACTGGGCCAGTTCGTGGACGCCCATTTCGTCGTGGACGTGAGCGGCTCGTTCGAGTTCGCCGACGATCTCGCCGAGGCGGACCGGATGCGGCTCAACTACCGGCGGACGATCGACTGGGGCGTCGGCTGCTCCTTCGCCTGCCACGACGCGGTCGACATGTTCGGCCTCAACGTCACCTACAACGGCAAGACAGCGAACCAGATCGCCCGTGACGAGGGCATCTACCTCCGCATCGACCGGGTGCGCGATTCCCTGATCGGTCTTGCGGAAGCCATCGAGGCGACCAATTCCGGCGAGCATATCCGGCTCGGCCTCTTCACCTTCGACGACGAGGTCAAGCGGATCGTGACACCGTCGGAAGGCATCCCCGCCCTGAAGATGAAGCTCGAGGATCTCGACACCCGGTCGCACGCGACCGACTTCGATCCTGTACTGTCCTTCGTGAAGTCGAGGGTAGGCCCGGCGGGCGACGGCACGAAGGCGAAGCCGAAACAGGTCGTCGTCCTCATCACGGACGGCGTGCAGCACAGCGACGTCACGCTGGAGAACGTGATGCCGATCGACGTATCCAAGTGCACCAACCTGAAAGATGCCGGCTACGAGCTTTATGTCATGCATATCGAGTACCCGGAGCGGACCGCGATCTATCCGCTCGTGAACTCGGAGATGCCGGTGTTCTACGTGCTCGATCCGCAGCGCGGCGCGATCATCCAGGCGCTGAAGGACTGCGCCTCGCCGGGCCGTTTCTACGAGGGCAAGTACGCCTCGACGATCACGGACGCACTGCTCGACATCGCGGGCGAGATCGCGGGCGACGGCGAGCTTCGGCTGATCAAGTAGGTCCCTACCAGATGCCGGAGAGCATCCGGAACGCCATCAGCGCCAGGAACACGGCGAAGGCACGGCGCAGCGCCTTCATGCTGATCTTGTGATTGGCGGCTACACCCAGCGGTGCGGTCAGGATCGTGATCGGCACGATCAGCGCGAAGGCCACGAAGTTCACATAGCCGAGCGAAAACGGCGGCAGGCCCGGCGCGTCGAGGCCCTGGTACATCAGCACCAGCGCGCCGGGGATCGAGGTCGCAAGGCCGAGCCCCGCCGCCGTTCCGACCGCGCGGCGGATGTCGATGCCGTAGAGCGTCATCGCCGGCACGCCGAGGCCGCCGACTCCGAGCCCCATCATCACCGCGACCCCGCCGACCAGCGTGCCAATGGCCCAGCGCAAGAACTCCGGTAGGCGGGTGGAGATACGCCATTCCTCCTTGCCGAACGCCATGTTGAGCGCAAGCACGATGGCCACGACGCCGAAAACGCCGCGCAGGCTCGCGCCCGCGATGACGCTGGCGATCACCGCGCCCGCACTCGCCCCGATGACGATCCAGGGCGCCCAGGCCTTCGCCACCTCCGGGTCGAAGGAGCCGCGCTTGTAGTGGCTGCGGGCCGAGCGGATCGCCGTCACGACGACGGTCGCGAGCGAGGTGCCGACCGATAGCCGGATGGCCGTTTCGTCCGGCACGCCGATGGAGGTGAAGATCTTGTCGAGGATGGGCACGAGGATCATGCCCCCGCCGATACCCAGAAGCCCCGCCATGAAGCCGACGAACGCCGCCGTCACGCCGATGGCCGCGACCGCAAGCGCGATCTCCGGCCCCGTCAGCCCCCCGATGTCGATCATGCGGCGTCCGCCTCGTCCCGTGCGTTTCTTGGTCTTGCTTGCGCGGGTGTGTCTTCGGGCACGTGGGCGGCGGCGTCAAGGAGCGTCTGGGGCCCTGCATCGCACCCATGCATGTGCTCCGACAGGTGGCGGCGGTAGGCGCGCGCGCCGGGCAGCCCCGAGAAGAGGCCCAGCATGTGCCGCCCGATGGCGTTGAGGGGCACGCCGTCGCCCATCCGCGCCTCGGCATACTCCGCCATGGCGCGCACGACCTCGTGCCGGGTGGGCACGGGCGCGGGATCGGCGAAGATGCGCGCGTCGGCCCCCGCCAGCATGAAGGGGTCCTCATAGGCCGCGCGCCCGATCATCGCGCCGTCGACGCGGGCGAGGTGCTCCTCCGCCTCGTCCAGCGTGCGGATGCCGCCGTTGATGACGATCTCGAGGTCCGGGTTCTCCGCCTTGATCGCGTGCACGAGCGGGTAGTCGAGCGGCGGGATCGTCCGGTTCTCCTTGGGGCTGAGGCCCTTGAGCCAGGCCTTGCGGGCATGGATCGTCAGCGAGCGCACGCCCGCCCCGCGCATGGCCGCGACGAAGGTGCGCAGCATGACCGAAGGGTCCGCGTCGTCGACGCCGATGCGCGTCTTGACGGTCACGGGTATGTCGACGGCGGCCTGCATCGCCGCGACGCACCGCGCCACAAGCTCCGGCTCGGCCATCAGGCAGGCGCCGAAGCGGCCCGACTGCACCCGGTCGGACGGGCAGCCGACGTTCAGGTTGATCTCTGCATAGCCCCAGTCGGCGCCGATCCGCGCGGCCTCGGCAAGCTTCTCGGGCTCCGACCCGCCAAGCTGCAAGGCGACCGGCTGCTCCACCGGATCGAAGCCCAGAAGGCGCGCGCGGTCGCCCCGGATCGCGGCGTCGGCCACCACCATCTCGGTATAGAGCAGCGTGCGGCGCGAGATCATCCGCGCCATCCGCCGATAGTGCCGGTCCGTCCACTCCATCATCGGCGCGACGGAGAGGCGGCGGGAGAGAGGTGCGCTCATCTCACGCAACCGCCGGTTCGGTGAGGTCCTCGAGCAAGTTGGCGAGTTCCGCCGCGCTTGCCTCCACGCTCTTGTGGCTCGTGTCGAGGCGGGCCTCGGCCCGGGAATAGAGCCGCTCGCGGGCGTCGAGGATCGCGCGCAACTCGTCCATGGCCGACGGATTGCCCGCCATCGGGCGGCGGTCGCCCTGCGCGCGCACCCGCTCCATATGCTCCTCGGGCGTCGCGCGCAGCCAGACCGTGTGGAAGGCGTCGAGGAGCATCTCGAACGTCTCCGGCTCCGCCACGATCCCACCCGCGACCGCCAGCACGCAGGCCCGGTGCCGGGCAACGACCAGTTTGAGGCAGCGCTGTTCCAGCCGCCGGTAGCCGTCCTGGCCGTAAAGCGAGAAGATTTCCGCTATGGCGAGGCCGCTTTCGGCCTCGATCTCCCTGTTGAGTTCGACGAAGGGCAGGCCCATCCGCTCCGCCACCGCGCGGCCCAGCGTGGACTTACCCGCCCCGCGCAAGCCGATCAGCGCGAACCGTCCGGCCTTCAGGCCGCCGCCGCCGCGCCGCATCTCGGTCAGGATGGCCGACAGCCGCGCCCGCTCCTCCGGCGTGGCCTGGCGTACCGCGTCGAGGAGGGAGAGAAGCTCCGCATCGCCCGCGCCGCCGGATTCGTCCACGAAATCCTCCAGCCGCCGCCCGGTCGCGCGCGCCACCTGCCGCAGCAGCAGGATGGAAATGTTCCCCGCGCCGGTCTCAAGCTGCGCGAGGTAGCGTTCCGACACGCCCGAGGCCTGCGCCAGCATCTTGCGCGACATGGAAAGCCGCGTGCGCGCGGTGCGCACCCGCTGGCCGACGAGCGCGAGGAAGGCCGCATCGTCCGATGCGCCGTCGCCCGCCCGCACCGATGGCGCGGTCATGCCTGCCGCGGATGTGTTCGCCGGTCTCGCCACTGCTCTCGCCCCTGCCCGCCCGGTTCGCGCGTCGAACCGGCACTATATCGCATCCTTGTGGCCCATGCGGCGCGAAATGGCAAGGCAGCGCGGCGCGGACCTCAATAGGTCTCGACGTGATAGCGCCCGCTTGCGCGCATCACCGGCTTGATCGTGGCCCAGTCGAGCCCGTGCTTGCGGCAGATGTCGGCCAGCGCCTCGTCCACGCCCGTCTCCATGCCCTTGAGCCCGCAGATGTAGATGTGCGTCCTGTCGGAGGTCAGCAGCCCGCTCAACGCCTCACCGTTCACGCGCATCCGGTCCTGCACGTATTCCTTCGGGCTGTCCGGCACGCGCGAATAGACGAGGTGCTGCTCCATCAGCGCGGGGGGCACCTTCTTCAGCGGCCCGAAATAGGGAAGCTCGCCGGGCGTGCGCGCGCCGAAATAGAGGATCAGCTTGCCGGGCGCGCCGGGCATGGCGCGGCGGCGGCGCTCGGTGAACGCGCGGAAGGGCGCCGAGCCCGTGCCCGTGCAGATCATCACGATGTTGGCGGAGGGGTCGTTCGGCATGAGGAAGGTGCCGCCGAACGGGCCCGTCACCTGCACCTCGTCGCCCTTCTTCAGGTCGCAGAGGTAGTTGGAGCACACGCCCCCTTCCTCCCGCTTCACGGTGAGGGCGAGGTTGTTGGCGTTGCGCTTCTCCCCGTCGCGCGCGCTCGCCACGGAATAGAGGCGGATGTCGTGCGGGCGGCCGTCGGGCTTCGTCCCCGGCGGCACGATGCCGACGCTCTGCCCCTCCAGAACGGGAAACACCTGCTCCCCGAAGGACAGGATGATGTGGCGGACGTCGCTCCCCGTCCCCTCGTCGGTGATGCGGTAGTTGCCCTGCACCCTGGCGACCGCGGGCCGGGTGCGGGAATAGAGGTTGATCGAGGGCTTGTCGGCGCTGGCGGGCGCTGCGGGCTTGCCGCCGGTCCCTTCGTGCGCGCGGGCGAGCAGCGAGCTGATCTCGTCCTCCATCGCCTCGGCGAGCGCGCCGGTGTCCGCCTCGCCCAGGTCCTGTTGCTCCGGCAGTTCGTCCCAGGAGAACTGGTCCTGGAGCGAATAGGGCTCCATCACCATGCGCCAGTTGTCGATGGAGCCCGTCGGGCACGGCGCGATGCAGTCCATGCAGTAGTTGCACTTGGCCGCGTCCACGACGACGTTGTTGTCGTCGTGGGTGATCGCGTCGATCGGGCACATCTCCTCGCAGGTGTAGCACCGGATGCAGATTTCCGGGTCGATCAGGTGTTGCTTGATCGGGGTCTTCTGTGGCGCGTTCATCGCAAGGTGTCCCGCTCGGTCCGGCAAGGTCAGGCGTGCAGCCGCACGTACTCGAAATCGCCGGGCTGGTTGTCGATGCCGACCTTCGGCGCGGCGATCCAGCCCGCGTACTGGCCGGGCTTGGACACCGGCGTCATCAGCGAGTGGATGAAGTCGCCGTCGGCCTTCGACGGCAGCCACTTGTCGCGGTTTGCGTCCCATTCGGCCTTGGTGATCACCTTGCCCTCGGGCGAGACGTGCACGTTCGCGAAGGCGCCGATGTGGCGGTGGAACGCCTCGTGCGGCAGGGTCAGGCGGAAGTTGACGCCCGCCTTCTCGATGATCTTGTTCCAGCGCTCCACGCCCTTGGCGGCGTCCTTCGCATAGTCGTCGCGCAGGCGCATGTTGAGCGCGGTGAGCGCCGGCTCCTCCACCAGCTTCACCTCGCCGTCCACCAGCTTGAGAACCGGATAGGTCGCGTTCAGCAGGCGGTGGTCGTCGTCGATCTTCGTCTCCTGGTAGCGGCCCTTGAGGCCAGCGTTGAAGGCGTTCGCGGCGTTCGTCGAAACCTCGGACCCGAAGAGGTCGAGCGACAGCGTGTAGTGCAGGTTCGCCTTCTTCTGGATCGTCGGCAGGTCGATGACACCCAGCGCGCGCACCCTCTCGATGTCGTAGGGGTCGGCGATACCCGCCTCGTTCATCGCCTCGCAAGTGCGCTGGATGGTGCGGCCCACGCCCGTCTCGCCCACGAACATGTGGTGGGCCTCCTCGGTCAGCATGAAGCGGCAGGTGCGCGACAGCGGGTCGAAGCCCGACTGCGCGAGGCTCTCCAGCTGCATCTTGCCGTCGCGGTCGGTGAAATAGGTGAACATGAAGAAGGACAGCCAGTCCGGCGTCTCCTCGTTGAAGGCACCGAGCATGCGCGGCTTGTCCACGTCGCCGGAGCGGCGCTTGAGCAGTTCGTTCGCCTCCTCCCGGCCGTCCGAGCCGAAATACTTCTGCAGCAGATAGACCATGGCCCAGAGGTGGCGGCCCTCCTCCACGTTCACCTGGAAGAGGTTGCGCATGTCGTAGAGCGACGGCGCGGTCTTGCCGAGGTGGCGCTGCTGCTCGACCGAGGCGGGCTCCGTATCGCCCTGGATCACGATGAGGCGGCGCAGCATGGCGCGGTACTCGCCCGGCACCTCCTGCCAGGCGGGCTCACCCAGATGCGCACCGAAGGGGATCTTGCGGTCCTGCTCCTGCGGGGCGAGCAGGATGCCCCAGCGGTACTCCGGCATGCGGACATAGTCGAACTTCGCCCAGCCCTTCGGATCGACGCCGACGGCGGTGCGCAGGTAGACGAGGCTCTCCTGGAAGCCTTCCGGCCCCATGTCCTTCCACCAGTCGAGGTAGCCGGGGTGCCAGCGCTCCAGCGCCTTCAGCACGCGGCGGTCTTCCGACAGGCCGACATTGTTGGGGATCTGCGTGTCGTAGCTGACGTTCATCTGGTCGAACATGGGCGTGCTCCCTTGAGGCGTATTTCGGACGGGCGCGTCAGACGCGCTCCATGTTGAAGGCGGCTTTCCGGCCGGTGCCGTAGCGCTTGAGCGCACCCTCGGCGCCGACCGCGTTGGGGCGCTGGAAGATCCAGTTCTGCCAGGCGGTCAGGCGCCCGAAGATCTTGGTCTCCATCGTCTCGGGCCCGGCGAAGCGGACGTTGGCTTCGAGGCCGACGAGCGCGTCGGGGGAGAAGCTCGCCCGCTCCTCCAGGAAGATGCGCACCTCGTCCTCCCAGTCGATGTCGTCATAGGCTGCGGTGACGAGGCCAAGCTCTTCGGCCGCCTCCGCGTCAAGCTCCTCACCCTGCCGCTCCTTCGCGGCGGCGACCGTTTCGGGTTCGCCCAGGAAGCGGGTTTCGAGGCGGGAAAGGCCGTTCGACATCTTGTGCCGGCCGAAGTTCGCGGCACTCAGCATCATCAGCGCCTCGGGCCGGTTGTCACCCTCGAACGCGCCGAGCGCCATGTAGGCGCGGTCGGAGGCAAACGCGAGTTCGGCAAGTGTGCCCGCGAAACAGCTTCCCGGCTCGATCAGTGCGACGAGCGAGCGCGACGTCATGTCCACCCGCTTCAGCACGCGCGACCAGTTCAGCAGGATCTCGCGCGCGAGCCAATGGTCCGCGTTCGCCTCCAGGAAGGCGTCGTGGGCGAGCAGCTTCGCCGCATCCCCCTCGGTATGGAAGGCGATGACGCCGATCTCCGGCTCGTTGAAGCGGAGGTACAGCAGCGCGTCGTCAAGTTCCCGCGCCGCGCGCAGCGGCCAGAACGCATCGCCCTCCCCTTGCATCGCGGCGGCATCGGCGGGCGCGTCCGTGTCGGGGCCGGTGACGGTGAGGTTCGCAACCCGCCCCTCCCGGTCGATCTCCACCCGCACGGTCGAATAGCGGATCGTGTCGCCCGCGATCTCCCGCGCGAGGGGGCCCAGCGTGATCCCTTCCGCGTCCGACGGGCGGTCGGAGGTGGCGGCGAGCGCGAGCGCACGTTCCCTTACCGCGTCCTCGAAACGGGAGTTGGGCACAACCGCGTCGACGAGGCGCCATTTCACCGCCCGCTCGCCCCGCACCCCCTCCTCCGTCGAGCAGAAGATATCGGCACGGTCGCGGCGCACCTTGCGCTTGTCGGTAACGCGCGTGACGCCGCCGGTGCCGGGCAGCACGGCCAGCAGCGGCACTTCCGGAAGCGAGACCGAGGAGGAGCCGTCGTCCGTCAGCACGATTTCGTCGCAGGCGATGGCAAGCTCGTATCCGCCGCCCGCGCACGCCCCGTTGACCGCGGCCAGGTACTTCTGGCCGGAGTTCTGGCTCGCATCCTCCATGGAGTTGCGCGTCTCGTTGGTGAACTTGCAGAAATTGACCTTGTGGGCGTGCGAGGCCCCGCCCAGCATCCGGATGTTCGCGCCTGCGCAGAAGACGCGGTCCTTGCCGGAGCGCAGCACGACCGTCTTGACCCCCGGATGCTCGAACCGCAGACGCTGGATGGCATCGTAAAGCTCGATATCCACGCCGAGGTCGTAGGAATTGAGCTTCAGTTCGTAGCCCTCGAACAGGCCGCCCTGTTCGTCCACGTCCATGACGAGGTTTGCGATCTCGCCATCCACCTCGACCCGCCAGTGGCGGTATTTCGACGGATCGGTCTGGAAATCGATGCGCATGGCGCTGGCGTCCCTCCGCTGGCCCTCGCGAGCCGCGATGCGTGCGACTCGACCCTCTGTCCTTGATTGAGAACGACTCTAACCGAGCGGGCGTGAAACGCAATGGATTTATGCGCTAAAACTCACATTAATACACATATAAAGCATTATTTTGCATTATTCGTGATCAGAAGCGCTCGATACGCGGCATCGGAGACACCCATGCAGGGCGCTGACGGTTCGCCCTCGGGCCACACCTCCGACCCGTGACGCCCGGCGATGGCCATCAGACGCTCATGCGCCCGTGCCGATCCCATCCGCGCCTTCAGCCGCGCGTTCGCCACCTGGATGAGGCCGGCGAGCAGGGAGCGCTCCCGCGAATTGGGTTCCGCGCGCATCCAGACGGCTTCCCAGACCTCGTGCGCCTCCCAATGAAGGCCCGCGTCGAACAGCGCCCAGCCATAGCGGTAGGCCGCGTTCTCCCGCCACGCGACGTCGCGCGTCCGGGCGGGCGCGAGGGCCTTGGCGGCGTCGAGCGGCGCGGGATCGGGCACGCTTCCCGAACCCGGCAGGTGCGCGCGGGCGGGCAGCGGCAGCCCGCAGGCGTCGGCAAGCGCCTCCTCCCCGCTCAGACCGTACCCTCCGCCGCCATGCTGCGCAGCCGCTCCAGGATGACCGGGGAGCCCTGCACCGCCGTGCGCTGCATGTAGAAGCCGAGCCCGCGCAGACCGCCCAGCTCCTGCCCGTTTCCGGCGCGGCCCGGCCCGCCGTGGACGCACTGGGGCATGACGATCGCGTGGCCGGTGTGCGCCTTGCCGACGCTCTCGTCCACGATCAGCACCCGGCCGTGATAGGGCGCGATGTCGCCCGCGACGCCCGCCGCGAACTCCACATCGTTCGTGAACACGCTGGCCACCAGCGAGCCGCCGCCGCGCGCCGCGAGTGCCGCGGCGTCCGCCTGCGCCTCATAGGGCATGACCGTCAGGACGGGGCCGAACACCTCCATCTCGTGAATGAAACGGGCCTGGTCGGGATGCTCGCACACGAGCAGCGTGGCCGCGACGAACGCGCCCCGCTCCCGGTCGCCGCCTGCCAGGCGATCCGGCACGCCGCCGCCGCGGATGACGCGCGCCTCCTCCGTCAGCCGGGAAAGCCCGTGCAGCGCAGCATGCTGCTGGCGGGCGTTGACGAGGGGGCCTAGGCTCACCCCCTCCTCTGCCGGGTCGCCCACGGCGATCTGGTCGATGCGCGCGGCGAGCGCATCGCGCACCGCGTCGAGCAGGGGTGCGGGCACGAACACGCGCCGGATATTGGTACAAAGCTGCCCGGCCTTGACCGAGAGCGCCTTGTCCGCCTCCTGCACCAGCAGGTCGAAGACGGCCGTGCCGGGCCGCGCGTCGGGGCCGAGGATCGTGGCGTTGACGCTGTCGGCCTCGATATTGATGCGCGGGGCCGCCGCCAGCACGTTGGGGTGCGCGCGCAGCCGTGCCGCCGTGCCGGACGACCCGGTGAAGGCCAGGTGGTCGAAGGGCTGGAGCGCGTCGAGCAACTCTTCCCCCGCACCGCAGACGAGCGAGAGCGCGCCCTGCGGAAGGATCCCCGCCTCCACCACGTCGCGCACCATCTGGTGCGACAGCCAGGCCGTTGCGCTTGCGGGTTTGGCGACCGCGCCGACGCCGGAGAGGAGTGCCACCGCCACCTTCTCCCACAGGCCCCAGGCCGGGAAGTTGAAGGCGTTGATGTGCAGCGCAGCGCCCGTCCGCGAGGTCAGGATGTGGCCCGCTCCGAAGCCGCCGTCGCGCGAGAGCGCCTCGTGCCCCGGCTCCATGATGAGGCGCACGTCGCCCAGCGACTTGCCGATGCGGGCATAGACCTTCAGCGTCCCGATCGCGCCATCAATGTCGATGGCCGCATCGACGCCGGTGTTGCCGGAGTTGAGGCGCGCAATCTCCGCGTATTCGGCGCGGTTGGCGCTCAGCACCTCGGCAATCTGGCGCAGCAGGTCGCCCCGCTGCGCGAAGGTCAGGGCGCGCAGGGCAGGCCCGCCCACGTCGCGTGCATGGGCGAGGGCCGCGTGCGGGTCGATCCCGGTTGCGTCCACCTGCCCCAGCACGTCGCCGTTCGTCGGGTTCATCAGGTCGCGGCCAACCCCGCGCCCCTTGACCCAGCGCCCCCCGACATAGCTTTCGAGCTTCATCCCTGTCCCCTCCTGGCGGTGTTCATGGGCGCGGCACGGGGCTGCAGCACGCGCGCCACGAACCGCGCGGTTTCGGCAAGCGTGCGCTCAGGGCGCTCCTTGAAGGGCGCGTGGCCGCAAGCCGGCAGCATCACGGTCTCGACCGGGCTGCCCGATTGCCGCGCGATGGCGTCGACCTGCGCGCACGTGCCGTACTGGTCGTCCTCACCCTGCAGGACGAGGACAGGCACGCGGATGTTCCCGAGATAGCCCTCGATGTTCCAGTCCCGGAAGCCCGGGTCGAGCCAGGCGCCGTTCCAGCCGCGAAACGCGCAATCGACATTGGCCCCGTGATACTTCGCGAGCTTTTCCCGCAGATCCGTCGTCTCGAAGGCGGCCCGCGCTGCCGCGATGGAGGCGAGCCCCATCTCCTCGGTGAAGACGTGCGGCGCCATGAGCACGAGGCCCTTCACGCGGGCATCCGCGTGTGCGCCCGCGTGCACGATCGCGATGGACGCCCCGTCCGAATGGCCGACGAGGACAACCTCGTCCGCGCCGATGGCGTCCAGCACCTTGGGCAGCACGTCCTCGCCTTCCTCGTGCATGTAGGTGAGCGGGCGCGGCAGATCGCACGGATCAGAGCGGCCGTATCCCGCGCGCGAATACGCCACGACGGCACAACCCGTCGCCTCCGCCAGCCGCTCGGGGAAGTCGCGCCACATGGCGACGCAGCCCAGCCCCTCGTGCAGCAGGAGGAGCGTCGGCGCATCCCCCGGCGGCGGCCCGGCCCGCCGGTATTCGAGGGCCCTGCCCCCCGCCCGGATCGTGCCCGCCTCGGCCAGCGCCCGCGCCATGCCCCTCAATCCCGCAGCTTGAAGCGCTGGATCTTGCCAGTCGCGGTCTTCGGCAGCCCCTCCACGAAGACGATCTCGCGCGGGTACTTCCACTTGCCGATGCCGGCCTTCACATGCTCCTTCAGCACGTCGTAGAGGCCGTCTTCCTCCACGCCCTCCTTCAGGACCACGAAGGCCTTGACCTTGGTCAGCCCCTCGGCGTCCTCGAAGGACACGCAAGCCGCCTCAAGCACGCTCTCGTGCGAGATCAGCGCGGATTCCACCTCGAACGGCGAAACCCAGATGCCGCTCACCTTGAACATGTCGTCGGTGCGCCCGCAGTAGTGATAGCGCCCGTCCGCATCGCGCGTGTACTTGTCGCCCGTGCGGGTCCATTCGCCGATGAAGGTCTGGCGCGTCTTCTCCCGCTGGTTCCAGTAGCCGACGGGCTGGGTCGACCCGCGCACCAGCAGTTCGCCTACCTCTCCCTCGGCCACGTCCTTGCCGTGCTCGTCGACGAGGCGCAGGTCATAGCCCGGCACGCCCACGCCGGACGTCCCGTAGACCACGTCGCCCGGCGCGTTCGACAGGAAGATGTGCAGCATCTCGGTCGAGCCGACGCCGTCGAGAATGTCGACGCCGAAGCGGCGCTTCCACCGCTCCCCCACCTCCTTGGGCAGCGCCTCGCCAGCCGAGACGCACAGCCGAAGCCGGTTCGAGGCGATCTCCGGCCCCGCGCCGGCGTGCGCCAGCATCGCGGCATAGAGGGTCGGCACGCCGTAGAAGATCGTCGGATTGTGCTTCTTCAGGAGCGCATAGACGTCCGCCGGCGTCGGCCGCGCCGGCCACAACACCGCGGTGGCGCCGACCGACATGGGAAAGCTCATCCCGTTGCCGAGACCATAGGCGAAGAACAGCTTGGCTGCAGAAAAGACCACATCGTCGCGGCGGATGCCCATGACCGGCTGGGCATAGAGGCGGCAGGTCTCCATGAGGCTCGTGTGGACATGCTGCACGCCCTTCGGCATGCCCGTGGAGCCGGAGGAATAGAGCCAGAAGGCCACCTCGTCGGCGCAGGTGTCGGCGGGCGCGAAGCTGTCGGGCTGGCCCGCCAGTTCGGCGGCGAAGTCGCGATATCCGCCCGCATCGCCTCCGACCACGAACACATGCTCCAGGTGCGGCATGTCCGCCAGCACCGGCGCGACGGTCGCAAGCAGCGGTGCGGAGACGAAGAGCGCGCGCGCCCGGCTGTCGGCGAGGATGTAGCGGTACTGCTCCGCCGCCAGCAGGGTATTGAGCGCGACCGGAACGATGCCCGCCCGGATCGCGCCCCAGAAGATCGCGGGGAAGTCGACCGTGTCGAGCACGATCATCGCCACCCGGTCCTCCTGCCGCAGTCCCGATCCCTGCAGCAGGTTCGCGACCTGGCAGGACGCACCCAGCAACGCACCATAGGTGACCGACCGCTCCGGATCGATGAAGGCGATCTTGTCGCCCAGCCCTTCTGCCACGTTGCGGTCGAGGAAATCCGTGGCGGCGTTATAGGCGCGCGGATAGCTCATCGCTCGAACACTCCTCCCAACCCTGCGGGCGGGTCCGGCGAAACGCCTGCCCCCCGTCCTTGTTCTTCGCCCCGGCCCGCGCCGTCAGACGCCCAGCCAGGTGTGCAGCACGCCCGGCTCCGCCTCGATCTCGGCGGGTGTTCCCGACCATTGCACCGCGCCCTTGCCGAGCACGTAGAGGTGGTCGGCAAGCTGGGTCGCAAACCGGAAGTTCTGCTCCACCAGCAGCACGGTCATGCCGGCCTCCTTCACGAAGGCCAGCCGTTCGCGGATGTCGCGCACGACGATTGGGGCGAGCCCCTCCGTCGGCTCGTCGAGCAGCAGCACCTCCGGGTTCAGCAACAGCGCCCGCGCGATGGCGAGCATCTGCTGCTCGCCGCCCGACAGCTGCGCGCCGCCGTTGCGCCGGCGTTCCCGAAGGCGCGGGAACAGCTCGTACACCCGCTCAAGCGTCCACCGCCCCTCGCGCCGGCCGGCGACGAGGGTCAGGTTCTCCTCCACGCTCAGCGAGGGGAAGATGCCGCGCGTCTCCGGCATGTAGGAGAGGCCGAGGCGGGCGAGCCTGTGCGGCCGCGCGCCCGTGATGTCCTCGCCACGGAAGCGCACATGGCCGCGGCGCGGCGGCGTCAGGCCGATGATGGAGCGCAGCGTCGTCGTCTTGCCCGCGCCGTTGCGCCCCAGCAGCGCGACGACCTTGCCCTCCGGCACCGACAGGCTCACACCGTGCAGGATGTGGCTCGGCCCGTAATAGGTGTGCAGGTTCTCGACCTCGAGCATGGTCTCAGGCCACCTCCCCGCCGAGATAGGTCTCCTGCACGACAGCGGACCCGCGCACCTCCTCCGGCGTGCCCTCCATCAGCACCTCGCCATAGTTCAGCACCGTGATGCGGTCGGCGTGGGCGAAGACGAGGTCCATGTCATGCTCGATCAGCAGCACGGCGAGATCGCGCGGCAGATCGTCGACGAGGCGCAGCATCCGCGCCGTCTCTTCCGGGCTCATGCCCGAGGTCGGCTCGTCGAGCAGCAGGATCTTCGGCTCCGCGACGAGGGCGAGGCCCACTTCGAGCTGGCGTTGCGCGCCGTAGGAAAGCGCGGACACCGTCCGGTCCAGCATGTCGGCGAGGCCCACCCGCTCGGCGGCGGCCGCGGCGCGGGCGTGCGCGTCCTTGCGCGCCGATAGCCGCGGCCAGAACTCCCACCCGTAACCGCGCGCCGCGATGTCGGCGAGCACCAGGTTCTCCCGCACCGTCTGGCGGGGGAAGAGGTTGTTCTTCTGGAAACTGCGGGCGAGGCCGAGACGCGCCCGCCCGTCCGGCGCGAGCCGTGTGACGTCCGTCTCCCCGATCAGGATGCGGCCCGCCGAGGGCTGAAGCTCTCCCGCGATCAGGTTGAAGAGGGTCGTCTTGCCCGCCCCGTTCGGCCCGATGATCGCGTGGCGCACGCCGATGGGCACATGGATGCTCACCCGCTTCGTCACTTCGAGCGCGCCGAAGGTCTTGACGAGGTTCTCAGCGCGCAGCATCGGCGGCCCCCTTTTCCTCGCCCTGGGTGTTCTCGTCAGCCGGGGCGCCTCGGTTGCCGCCCGGCAGCTTGCGCCACGCCCACTCCGCCCAGCCGATGATGCCGTTGCGCCCGCCCATCACGATCAGCACCAGGAAGAGGCCGAGCCAGAAGCCCCAGTACTGCGTCATGTCGCTCAGCTCGTGGCGCAGGAAGACGAGCGTGGCGGCCCCCACCACCGGTCCCGCCAGCGTGCCCAGCCCGCCGAGGATCACCATGACGAGAACCTCGCCCGATAGCGTCCAGTGCAAGAGCTTCGGCGAGATGAACATCGTGTGCTGCGCAGTCAGTGTGCCCGCGAACGCCGCTATGGTGCCGGACAGCGCGAACGCGCTCGTCTGGTAGCGGCGCACCGGAAGCCCGAGCGCCCGCATCCGCGTCGTGTTGTCGTGCAGCCCGTGCAGCACCGCGCCGAAGGGCGACGCGATGAGCCGGTTCAGCGCGAGGTAGATCACCAGCGCCACGACGATCAGCGTCATGGAGAAGGTCGCCGGCGTGTTGAGGTCGAGCCCGATCCAGGTGAGGTCCAGCCGCTCGATCCCCGCGAACCCGTCGTCGCCGCCGAGCGTGCGGTTCTTGAAGAAGAACTCGTGCCCCATCTCGCCGATGGCGAGCGTGATCATGATGAAGAAGATGCCGTGCACGCGCGTCACGACCGAGCCGACGACGAGCGCGATCATGCCCGTCGCCGCCGTCGCCGCGACCATCGACAGCCCCACCGGCCAGCCCAGCACAACGGAGAAGAAGGCGAAGAGATAGGCACCCGTGCCGAAGAGCGCGGCATGTCCCAGGGAGACGAGCCCCGCGTAGCCCGCGATCAGGTCGAGGCTCATGGCCAGGATCGCGAACACCGCGATCTCCGCCAGGATCTCGTGCCCGAAATAGCCCGCCTGCGTCCAGTAGACCCCGAGCGCGATGAAGGTCGCCGCGGCGAAAAGGTGCCGGAAGGTGGCCCGTCCCGTCATCCCCTCAGCTCCGCGCCGGGAAGAGGCCCTGCGGCCGCACGAGCAGGATCACGACCAGCAGCGCGTACATCAGGATGCCTGCGAACTTCGGCAGGAACACCTGTCCGAAGGTCAACGTCGTGGCGATCAGCAGCGAGCCCGCGAGCGCGCCCGTCAGGCTGCCGAGCCCGCCCACCACGACGACCACCAGCGTCGGGATCAGGATGGCGATGCCCATGCCCGCCTCTGCCGAGAAGGCCGGCAGCGCAACCGCGCCCGCAAGCCCCGCCAGCGCGCAGCCGATCAGGAACACGATGAGGAAAGTCCGCTCCACGTTCACGCCAAGGCAGCTCGCCGTTTCCGCGTCGTCGACGCCCGCGCGCACCTCCGCGCCGAGCCGCGTGTATTCGAGCGAGAGATAGAGCAGCGCGAAGACGCCCAGCCCCACCGCGATGATGAACAACCGGTATTCGGGGTAGATCTGCCCCAGGATCTCGATAGAGCCGGAGAAGGGCGCGTTCTGCACGCCCACCTGGTCCGTTCCCCAGATGTAGCGCTGCACGTCCATCAGCACGAAGATCAGGCCGAAGGTCACCAACACCTGGTTCATCGGCCCCGCCTTGCGCATCCGGTCGATGACGAGACCGTAGAGCGCCCAGCCGAGCGCCATGACCGCGACCGGCGCCAGCAGGTAGGCCCACCACACGCTTCCGGTCCACATCGAGACCGAATAGCCGATCAGCGCACCCGCCGCATAGAGCGACCCATGCGCCAGGTTCACGAAGTTCATCAGGCCGAAGATGACGGTCAGCCCCACCGACAGAAGAAACAGCAGCATGGCGAGCTGCAGGCTGTTCAGGATCTGCACGATCCAGAATCCACCATCGCTGAGCACCGCGGACCCCCCGTCACGTGCCTCGACCCTGCGCAGATGCGCGATTTTCCTGCGCGGATGCGCGACTTGCAAAGAGCAGTCTGCCGGCAGCGGCATCCCTGACACGCCGCCGGCAGACCGGAGCCGGTTACATCATCTTGCAGCCGTTCGGCGGATCCTGCACGTCCGGGATCGTGTCGAGCACGGTCTGCGTCACCTTCCCGTCCTTGAAGTCGTTGCGGAAGATGTAGACGTTCTGCACGACGTTGTTCGTCGCCGGATCGATGCTGAGCGGACCGCGCGGGCCGGTGAACTCGACCTTGCGGAGGTTTTCCGCGAGCGCCTTCTTGTCGCCGCCCGACATCTTGATCGCCTCGATGATCAGGCGTGCGGCGTCATAGCCCGCCACCGCGAACTCCGAACCGAGCTTGCCCTCGTGCTTGGCCTGGTAGGCCTCCTGGAAGCGTTTGTTCTCGGCCGTGTCGATGGTCGGGACATAGTGCAGCGAGGCCGTGACCCCGTCCGCCGCCTCGCCCTGCACGTGGACATAGGCCGCCGACGTCAGGAAGCCCGAACCGTAGAGCGGGATGTCCTTGCCGATGCCGAAGTCCTTGTACTGCTTGACGAAGGCGATCGCCGCCGAGCCCGCGAAGAAGGTGAAGATCGCGTCCGGGTTGGCCGCCTGCGCCGCCGCCAGGTAGGGACCGTAGTCGTTGGTGCCCTGCAGCGGCGGATAGGCCTCGCCCACGATCTCGCCGCCCGCTTCCGTGAACGACTTGCGGAACGTGTTCATCATCTGGTGGCCTGCCGCATAGTCCGGCGCCATCAGGTAGACCTTCTTGATGCCCTTGTTCGCCATCCAGGTGCCCATCGGGCGGTTGACCTGCGCGTTCGAGAAGGACACGCGGATGATGTAGGGCGTGCAGTCCTTGCCCGTCGCCTCGTCATTGCCGGCGTTCGCCACGACGAGCGGCGTCTGCGACTGGTGCACGAAATCGCGCAGCGCGCCCAGCACCGCCGAGGAGACGATGCCCGTCAGCACGTCCACCTTGTCCTGCAGGACCATCTTCTTGGCCTTGCCGAGCGTCGAGGCGGGATTGGCCTCCGTGTCCGCCCTCTCGAGCGTGATCGTGTGCTCGCCCAGCTCCGAACCGAAATGCTCGATCCCCAGGTTGAAGCCGTTCTCGATGTGGTTGCCGAGGCCTGCGTAGACGCCCGAAAGCGGCACCAGCAGACCGACCTTGTATTCCGCCGCCTTGGCCGGCAGCGCAACCGCCGCAGCGGCCAGCGCGGCCACGAGCGCAGCGCCCGTACGTGTCTTGAGCACCTCGTCCTCCCTCGCTCCGTTGATCCATCCCGGTTCTTGGTTTTGCCAACCGGTCGCATGTATTTTCGTGCACGTCAAGAGGTTTGTCGTGCGGTAATTTGCATTATACTGCATGGACATTCGCCGCAACGCGACAGATTGCGCAGGTGTCCCGGCAGACAGTTAAGGCCCTGTCAACCCTTCGTGCCCCACCTTTCAGCACGGGACAGTGGGTGTCCTCCCACCTCGCACCGCTTTGACCGTTTGGAGATCCTGCATGGCGAAGGCGCAGTTTCACAAGGGACAGCGCGTGTTCGTGCAACCCGTCGGCACCTGGGCCACGGTCGAGCACGTCCTGCCGAAATGGACCAAGGGCGTCGAGGAACCGATCCGCATCACCTACGACTGCGGCCTCGGCCGGGAGTTCATTGCCGAGGAGCTGGACGCGAACCGTGCGCAGGACGAAGACCTCGATGCGCTCGACGGAAGTGTTTGGCGCGTGACGCGCGCCCGCAACCGCTGGCAGGAGCAGTACGACGTTTCCCGCCACCCCTACCCCGGCACCTATCCCGTGATCGTGACCGGCGAGAGCGAGTGGGGCGGCTGGCGCGTTCCCGCGGCAGAGTACGACCTCGACCCGCACCGGATCGAGCGGCAGGCCCAGGTGATGGCGCGTGCGGCTGGCATGCTGAAACTGCTGAAGCGTGTCGTCGAGGTGGCGCGCGCGGCGCCCGAAGACCTCAACGACGACATGCACGAGATCGCCCGCGAGGCGGTCGAACTGCTCCGCAAGCCGAAAGCCGGCGCGAAATCCTGAGATCAGCCGATGACGCGGTCCACATAGCCGAGAATCGGCAGGTGCATGCGCGATCCGAAGAAGATCGAGAACGCGATCACGGCGAACGATATCCCGATGACGCTCTCGAAGACGGCAGCCTCGCGGAGGCCCCGCCATGTCATCCAGGCCGCGCCGATGCTCGTCACGCCGAAGGCAAGGACATCAAGCCAGTTCATGACGCGGATTACCTCTTTCGCCTTGCACCGCAAACGCTGCGGACACACCTTGCAGCAAAGACGGTAAAAGCCTGATTAACCGGGGCATCGATTCCCGTCCCGTTTGTGTAAAACCTCTGTTCGCGCCCGAAATCGCCCGAAATCCGCAAGAAGGTGGCCCCGATGACGTACCGTACCGAGCAGCCCCGCACGATCCGGCTCGCCGAATACAGCCCCCCGGCGTGGCTGGTGGACGAGGTTGCGCTCGACATCGTGCTCCATCCCGACCGCACGCGGGTTACCGCCCGCCTTTCCATGCGCCGCAATCCGGCCGCGGCGGGTGGCGCGGACGACATCGTGCTCGACGGGCGCGGCCTGCCCTTGCTGGCGCTGAAGGTCGACGGGCGGGCGCTGAGCCCTGGCGAGATCACCAAGACGGACGAGACCCTGACCGTGCCCGGCGGTCTCGTTGCCGGCCGCGACCGCGTCAGCGTCGAGACCGAGACCGAGATCGCGCCCGCCGCGAACACCGCGCTCGAGGGGCTCTATCTCTCCAAGACCTGTTACTGCACGCAGTGCGAGGCGCACGGCTTCCGCAAGATCACCTTCTATCCCGACCGGCCGGACGTGCTGGCGGTCTTCCGCACGCGGATCACCGGTGACCCCGCCAAGACGCCGGTGATGCTGTCGAACGGCAACAAGGTTGGCGAGGGCACGCTGCCCGACGGGCGCGCCTGGGTCGAATGGCACGACCCCTTCCCCAAGCCCGCCTATCTCTTCGCTCTGGTGGCGGGGGATCTCGCGCTCGTCGAGGACAGTTTCACCACCATGTCGGGGCGCGAGGTGGCGCTGCAGATCTATGTCGAACACGGCAACGAGGACCGCACCGCCTACGCGATGGATGCCCTCAAGCGCTCGATGCGCTGGGACGAGGAGGCGTACGGGCGCGAATACGACCTCGATCTCTTCATGATCGTGGCCGTCTCCGACTTCAACATGGGCGCGATGGAGAACAAGGGCCTCAACATCTTCAACGCGAAATACATCCTCGCCAAACCGGACACCGCCACCGACCTCGACTACGCCCTGATCGAGGGGATCATCGCGCATGAATACTTCCACAACTGGACCGGCAACCGGGTGACCTGCCGGGACTGGTTCCAGCTCTGCCTGAAGGAGGGGCTGACGGTCTTCCGCGACCAGCAGTTTTCCGCCGACATGCGTTCCGCGCCGGTGAAGAGGATCGAGGACGTGCGCGCGCTCCGCGCCCGCCAGTTCCCGGAGGATGCGGGCCCCCTCGCCCATCCCGTCCGGCCCGAGGCCTATATCGAGATCAACAACTTCTACACGGCGACCGTCTACGAGAAGGGCTCCGAGCTGTGCCGGATGCTGCACCTCCTGCTGGGCGCTGAGGGCTTCCGCAAGGGCACCGACCTCTATTTCGACCGGCACGACGGAGAGGCCGCGACGGTCGAGGACTTCATCGCCGCCATGGCCGAAGCGAACGGCCGCGATCTTTCGCAGTTCGCCCGCTGGTATTCCCAGGCCGGGACGCCCGTCGTGAGCGCGGCCGGAACCTATGACGCGGACGCGCGCACCTACACGCTCGACGTGCGCCAGACCACGCGCCCGACCCCCGGCCAGCCCGCCAAATCGCCGATGCACATGCCGATGCGCATGGGACTCGTCGGCGAGGACGGTACGCCCCTGCCCCTGCGGCTTCAGGGGGAAGAACAGGGCGACACACCCACCGACCGCGTGCTGGAACTGACGGGGGAGAGCCACCGCTTCGTTTTCGAGGGTGTGGACCGGCGCCCCATTCCGTCGCTCTTCCGTGGCTTCTCCGCGCCCGTACGGCTCGAAACCGGGCTTGGCGAGGCTGAGGATCTCAAGCTGCTCGCCGCCGATCCCGACCCCTTCAACCGGTGGGAGGCCGGTCAGCGCCACGGCCGCCGCCGCCTCCTCGCCCTGATGGGGGAGGCGCTGGTGCAGAAGCCCTTCTCCGGCGATCCCGATTTCTGCGAGGGGCTGGGCGCGGTGCTGGCCGACGAGGCACTCGACCCGGCGTTCAAGGCGCTGGCGCTGCAGATGCCGACGGCGCATGCCATCGTGCAGGAGGTGACGGACGCGGACCCGGACGCGATCTTCGCCGCCCGCCAGGCCCTGCAGGCCGAGATCGCGTCACACCTGAAGGCCCCGCTGCTCGCGGCCTACGAGCGGCTGTCGGGCGCAGGCGACTACAGCCCGGACGCCGCAGACGCAGGCCGCCGCTCGCTGCGCAATGTCGCGCTGCATTACCTGAGCCTGCTCGACGACCCTGACTGCCGCGACCTCGCGGCGGACCAGTTTCGCGCGGCCGACAACATGACTGACACCATGGCGGCGCTCGCTACTCTCACCAACATGGAGACGCCCGCGCGGGAGGAGGCGCTGGCCGCCTTCTACGACCGCTTCAAGGACGACGAGCTGGTGCTCGACAAGTGGTTCTCGGTGCAGGCTACCTCCTGGCGGCCCGACGCACTTCAGCAGGTTCAGACCCTGACCGGGCATCCGGCCTTCACCATGCGGGTTCCGAACCGCGTCTATGCGCTGATCGGCGGCTTCGCCAGCGGCAACCCGGTGCGCTTCCACGGGTCCGACGGGGCGGGCTACCGGTTCCTTGCGGACCGCGTGCTGATGCTCGACAAGACGAACCCGATGGTGGCTGCGCGCCTTCTCCCTGCGCTGTCGGCGTGGAAGCGCTACGAGCCCGGGCGCCGCGCGCTGATGAAGGCGGAACTGGAGCGCATCGCCGCGACCGAGCCGCTATCCAAGGATGTCTACGAGATTGCGCAGCGGCTTCTCGCGGCGTAAACCGTCCCTTCGCCTGTTGCGGGTGCGTTCACCGGTGTGAAACACTCCGCGCGGTATAGGGGATGGCATGAGCAGCTTTCTCGTCACCGGCGGCGCCGGCTTCATCGGTTCGCATCTCGTAGTGCGCCTGCTCGAGGCGGGCCATGACGTGCGCGTCCTGGACGATCTTTCGACCGGAAAGCGGGAGAACGTGCCCGCTGGCGTCGAACTGGTCATCGGCTGCGTCAGCGATCCCGCGACCGTGGCCGCGGCGATGGCGGACATGGATGGCTGCTTCCACCTTGCGGCAATCGCGTCGGTCGCCCGCTGCAACGAGGACTGGCAGTTCTCCCACCGGGTCAACCTCGGCGGCGGGATCAATGTCTACGAGGCCGCATCCGCGCTGAGCGGCGGCCCGGTTCCTGTGGTCTATGCGTCGAGTGCGGCAATCTACGGCGACACCGACCTGCTTCCGATTGCGGAAGAGACGACACCCCGGCCGCAGACGCCCTATGGCGCCGACAAGCTTGGGCTGGAGCATCAGGCCCGCGCCCACGCCCATGTGCGGGGCATGTCCTCGATCGGCCTGCGCTTCTTCAATGTCTACGGGCCGCGCCAGGACCCCTCGTCGCCCTATTCCGGCGTGATCGCGCGCTTTGCGGACCTTCTGTCGGCGGGCCGGGCCATCACGATCTACGGCAGCGGCGAGCAGACGCGCGACTTCGTCTATGTGGGCGACGTGGTGACCGCCTGCGTGGCGGCCATGACCTCGCTGAAGGCGCGCCCCGCCGCGCAGCCGCGCGCCGACGTCTACAACGTCTGTACCGGCCGCACGACCAGCGTGCTGCAGCTTGCCCAGACGCTGGGCGCGCTCCTCGGCGTGAACTCGCGGCCGCAGCACGCCCCCGCGCGCCCCGGCGACATCTTTGCCTCCTACGGCGATCCGGCGGCACTCGCCCGTGCGCTCGGCGTCACGGCGGAGGTCGAGTTGAAGGACGGCCTGGCCCGCCTGCTCGACTGGTCGGGCCAGCGCGCGGTCGTCACAGATACCACTGATACTCCAAGGGCGAGACGAACGTCCTGAACTTCTCCAGTTCCAGGCGCTTGGTCTCCAGGTAGAGCGACAGGTACCCCTCCTGCAGGTACCCGCGCAGGATCTCGTCCGCGCCCGCCACGTCGAGGGCCGCGTCGATCGTGCCCGGCAGGCTGGGGTCGTGCCGCTCGCTCGCATTGCCCGCGGTTGCCGGTCCCGGATCGATGCGATTGGTGACGCCGTGGTGCACGCCCGCGAGCAAGGCCGCGAGCGCGAGATAGGGGTTGGCCTCCGCGCCCGCGACCCGGTGCTCCAGCCGGCGGGCATGCGCCGGTCCCGCTGGGACGCGCACCGCGACCGAGCGGTTGTTGTAGCCCCAGCACGGCGCCATCGGCACGAACAGGTTGGGCTGGAAGCGGCGGTAGGCGTTCCGGTTCGCGGCGAACACCGCCATGGACGCGGGCATCAGCGCCAGGCAGCCGCCGATCGCGTGGCGCAGCAGGTCCGCCCCGTCGCGTCCGCCGTCGTCGAACACGTTGCGGCCGCCCGCGCCTGCGAGGCTGAGGTGCAGGTGCAGGCCGCTGCCCGCCTCCGCCGGGAAGGGTTTCGACATGAAGGTGCAGTCGTAGCCGTGCGCGTCCGCCACGTTCGTGACCAGGTGACGCAGCAGCGCCGCGTCGTCTGCCGCCTCCACGGGATCGTCGACGTGGCGCAGGTTGATCTCGAACTGGCCGGGCGCGAACTCCGACGTGGCGACCGTCGCCGGGATGCCCTGAAGCTGCGCCATCCGGTCGACATCGGTCACGAAGGCCGAGAAATTGTCGAGCGAGCGCATGTCATAGACCGACCGGCGCGTCTCCGGCCGGTTGGAGCCCGGCGCGCGCGGCGGGCGCGGGGAGCCGTCGGCGTTCCGCTCCCGGTCGATCAGGAAGAATTCCAGCTCCAGCGCGCAGACCGGCGTGAAACCCGTCTCCCCGAAGCGCTCCGCCACGTGGGCCAGAACCGCGCGCGGTTCGATGACCGGCGGGGTCTTGTCCTCGAACTCCATCAGCACCTGGCCGACCACAGGCTCCTTGCCGTCGGCGCGGAAGAAGCGCGGCGCGAACGTTCCCGCGACCGGCACCGCGGTCACGTCCGGATCGCCGTCGCGGAAGCCGAAGCCGTCCGGGTCCAGGCTGTCCCCGGTCACGTCGAGGGCGTAGATCGACCGCGGGATCTGCACTGTCCCTCCGGCCATGTTGCGGGCCTCGTCGACCGTCAGCCGCTTGCCCCGCGCGATGCCGCACAGGTCGATGAACAGCGCGTCGATGAAGCGCATCTCCGGATAGGCCGCGAGAAGCGTTTCCAGGTCCTGCGCCGCCTTCAGCCGTTCGGCTCCGTCTGTCTGTCCACTGCCGTCCATGATGCAACGATACTCCTTCACCTGTCCGTCGCACGGTAATACAGGAACGCGCCGGCGAGGTAGAGCCGCCGCAACTCGGGAAAGGGAAACCGCGGCGCCCCTCCCCGGTAGATCGCCGGGATCGCGGCCCAGCCATCCTTGCCGAGGGCCAGCGCGCGCGCCAGCGCCCTGCCCGCCCAGACCGCGCTGTTGACCCCGTTTCCATGATAGCCCATGGCGAAACTCACGCTCTCGTCGCCGTCGAGAAGCCCTAGCGCCGGCACCCGGTTCCGCGTCATGCAGATCAGCCCGCGCCAGAAGTGCTCCGTCTTCACGCCGGCCCAGTGCGGAAAGACCTCCGCCAGCCGCCGTTCCATCCAGCCCCGCATGCGCGCCCCGTCCTCCGCCCGTCCGCTGGTGTCGCCGCGCGCACCGAACAGGAACCGCCCATCGGGCAGCATCCGGTAGTAGAACAGCAGCGTCCGCGTGCTCCACATCGGGCACAGCGTGCGCCAGTTGTGCGCGGCCCTGAGGTCGGGGCTCAGCGGTTCCGTCACGAGGATGTTGGAGATCACCGGCAGGAACCGCCCGGCAAGACCGAAGTGCAGCCCTTCGTCCAGAAAGCCGTTGACCGCGACGATCACCCGCTTCGCCCGCACGGTGCCCGTCCGCGTCACGAGCATATGCCCGCCCGCCTCGCGCCGCCACTCGAGGACGGCGCTTCTCGGGAACAGCCGGGCTCCCGCCGCCGCCGCCGCATGCGCGAGGCCCTGCACAAGCCGCAGCGGATTGATCGCGAAGCCGCAGTGCACCTTCAGCGCGCCGTGCTGCTCGCGTGCGTCGTAGAACTCCCGCGCGAACGACGCCTGGGTGTAGAGTGTCGCACCGATGCCGTACTTGCCGTAGCCGTCGCACAATTGGGTCAGCGCCTCGAACCCCTTGCGGTCGTGGGACACCCCGAACTCCGCGTCGCCCACGGCCTCCGCAGCGATCCCGTGTTCGGCGATCAGGCCGGCGACCAGGTCGACCGCCTCCACCTGGCTGTTCAGGAACGCGCGCGTTTCCGCTTCGCCATAGGTTTCCTCCAGCCCCCGGATCGTGCGCTTGGTGCAGTTGAGGCCGACGATGCCGCCATTTCGCCCCGATGCGCCCCAGCCTATGTGTCCAGCTTCGAGAACCGCGCAGGACAAGCCGTGGTCGCGGACGAGGTGCAGTGCAGCGGAAAGTCCCGTATAGCCGCCGCCGATAACCGCGACCTCGGTCTCGACGTCGCCCGCGAGCGGGCGGAGCGCACGCGCCTCGCCGCCGCCCGATACCGCCTCCCAGAAACTCGGCACCGGCTGATCGAACCGGTACAACGCCGCATCGTAGAGGCCCGCCATACTTATCCCCGCGACTCCCAATACGTGTATGCTAACCCTCTCGTGCACGTCTGAAAAAGGACGTTTGCGCCGGCCTTGCGCCTTGATACGATTTCGCGGCTGCGAACGGTTCGCATTGGAGGGTTTTCTGGTATGAGCGAAGGCAAGACGGGCCGCATTCTCGCGCTTGGCGCACTTGCGGTTTTCCTGACCGGCGGCGCGGCAACCGCGCAGGACAAGGTCGTGAACGTCTACAACTGGTCCGACTACATCGCGGAGGAGGTGCTCGCCCAGTTCGAGGCGGAGACCGGCATCAAGGTCGTCTACGACACCTTCGATTCGAACGAGATCGTCGAGACCAAGCTGCTGGCCGGCGGCACCGGTTACGACGTTGTCGTTCCCTCGGCGGAATTCCTGTCCCGCCAGATCAAGGCCGGCGTGTTCCAGCCGCTCGACAAGTCGAAGCTGACGAATATCGGCAACATGTGGGACGTGGTCTCCACGCGGGTGGCGAAGTACGACCCGGACAACGCCTATTCCGTCAACTACATGTGGGGCACCACGGGCCTCGGCTACAACGAGGAGAAGGTGACCGCCCTCCTCCCCGACGCGCCGGTCAATTCCTGGGCGCTGCTGTTCGACCCGGCGAACGCGAAGGTCCTGGCGGAGTGCGGGATCCACGTGCTCGACGCGCCGGCGGAGGCGATCCCCGCCGCCCTCGCCTATCTCGGCCTCGATCCCGACAGCCGCGACCCGGCCGACCTGGAGAAGGCCGAGGCCGTCTACAAGGCCATCCGCCCCTACATCCAGAAATTCCATTCGTCGGAGTACATCAACGGCCTCGCCAACGGCGACATCTGCCTCGCGCTCGGCTGGTCCGGTGACATCTTCCAGGCCCGCGACCGCGCGGACGAGGCGAACAACGGCGTGACCGTCGTCTACTCGGTGCCGAAGGAAGGCGCGCAGATGTGGTTCGACCAGCT
The DNA here is from genome assembly GCF_024158125.1 of Futiania mangrovi. Lineage (NCBI taxonomy): Bacteria > Pseudomonadati > Pseudomonadota > Alphaproteobacteria > Futianiales > Futianiaceae > Futiania > Futiania mangrovi. The sequence continues at coordinate 1,175,946 of NZ_JAMZFT010000001.1, forward strand.
CGCCATCCCGGCGGATGCGCCGCACCCCGACAACGCGCACACCTTCATCAACTTCCTGATGCGCCCGGACGTGATCGCGCAGGCCTCGAACTACGTCTACTACGCCAACGGCAACAAGGCCTCGCAGGAGCTGCTGGACGAAGAAGTGATCGGCGACCCCGCGATCTACCCGGATCAGGAGACGCTGGACCGCCTGTTCACCAAGCTGCCCTACGACGCCCGCACCCAGCGGACCGTCAACCGCATCTGGACGGCCGTGAAGACCGGACAGTGACCCCCGCCGGCGCCGGGACCGCTGTCGGCGCGGCGGTCCCGGCCCCTGTCTCGCGCGCCGCGAGCCGCTTTCGGGAGGCGTCATGAGCATCCGGCGCACACCACAGCCACAGCGCGACTACGCCCCCTGGACGGACCCGGCCGCCGTGCCGCTCGTCCGGTTCGAGAGCGTGACCAAGCGCTTCGGCGACTTCGTTGCCGTCGACGAACTCAGCCTCGACATCTACCGGCGGGAGTTCTTCGCCCTGCTGGGCCCGTCAGGCTGTGGAAAGACTACGCTCCTGCGCATGCTTGCGGGCTTCGAGACGCCGACGGAAGGCCGCGTCCTTCTAGACGGGGAAGACGTCTCGCGCCTGCCCCCCTACCGCCGGCCCGTGAACATGATGTTCCAGTCCTATGCGCTCTTCCCGCACATGACGGTTGCGGCGAACATCGCCTTCGGGCTCCGGCAGGACGGGATGCCGAAGCCTGAGATCAAGACCCGCGTCGACGAGATGCTGGAGCTTGTGCAGCTTGGCCCCTTCGCGCACCGCAAGCCGCATCAGCTTTCCGGCGGCCAGCGCCAGCGCGTCGCGCTCGCCCGCTCGCTCGCCAAGAAGCCGAAGCTGCTGCTGCTCGACGAGCCTTTGGGCGCGCTCGACAAGAAGCTGCGCGAAAAGACCCAGTTCGAGCTGATGGACCTGCAGTACGAGCTTGGCCTGACCTTCGTCATCGTCACCCACGACCAGGAGGAGGCGATGACCGTCTCCGACCGGATCGGCGTCATGAACCAGGGCAAGCTGATCCAGGTCGCTCCTCCGGGCGAGATCTACGAGTTTCCCGCGACCCGCTACGTCGCGGACTTCATCGGCGACGTCACGCTGATCGAGGCGCGCGTGACCGGGACAGCCGAGGGCGAGACGCATCTTTCGCGGCTCGGCGCGGGGGCGGACGACGCACCGCTGCTCTGCCGCCCGGGCAATGGCGCCGCCGCCGCGGGCGATGCGGTCGCCGTGGCGATCCGGCCGGAAAAGGTACGCATTTCCAAGCAGAAGCCTGAGGACGCGGCCGTCAATGCGGTCAGCGGCCAGGTGTGGGACATCGGCTATTTCGGGGATTTCTCGATCTATCACGTCCGCCTTGCAGACGGGACGACCGTCAAGGCGCAGGAACCCAACCAGAGCCGCCTCGCCGCCCGCGAGATAACCTGGGAAGACACGGTCTGGCTCAGCTGGGCGCCCGAGGCGGGCGTCGTGCTGACCGGCTGAGCGCACGGGGGAGGCGACAGGCGATGGCGGGCGCACAGGCACCGGGCACAGGCGGATGGGGACGGGTCGCGCTGATCCTCGCTCCCTACCTTTGGCTGCTCGTCTTCTTCCTCGCGCCCTTCCTGATCGTCCTCAAGATTTCGCTCTCCGACATGGCGATCGCCATGCCGCCTTACGAGCCGGTGCTGGACGTCTTCGCCGGGCTCGCGGCGATGGGAGATTTCCTCCGCGCGCTCGATTTCGAGAACTATGTCTGGCTGACGCAGGACAACCTCTACTGGCGCGCCTACCTGTCGAGCGTTCAGTTCGCTGCAATTGCGACGTTTCTGGCCCTGCTCATCGGTTACCCGATGGCCTATGGCATGGCGCGTGCGCCGAAGGCGTGGCGCCCGACGCTGCTGATGCTCGTCATCCTGCCGTTCTGGACGTCCTTCCTGATCCGCGTCTATGCGTGGATCGGCATCCTCAAGAACGAGGGGCTGCTCAACCTGCTGCTCGTTGACATTCTCGGCGTGATCGACACACCGCTGACGATCCTCAACACGACGACCGCCGTCTATATCGGCATCGTCTATTCCTACCTGCCCTTCATGGTGCTGCCGCTTTACGCTGCCCTGGAGAAGATGGACGAGAGCCTGATCGAGGCGGCGCTCGATCTCGGCTGCACACCGGTTCGCGCCTTCTGGCAGGTGACATTCCCGCTGTCTCTGCCGGGCGTTCTCGCAGGCTGCTTCCTGGTCTTCATTCCTGCCGTCGGGGAGTTCGTCATTCCGGACCTGCTCGGCGGCTCCGATACGCTGATGATCGGCAAGACCCTGTGGACGGAGTTCTTCGGCAACCGCGACTGGCCGGTCTCGTCTGCGGTGGCGATCCTGCTTCTGCTCATCCTCGTCGTGCCCATCGTGATCTTCCAGCGTCTGCAGGACCGCAACCGGGAGGCAGGGGCATGAACCGGTCTCTCTCGCCCTTCACCGCGACGGCGCTGACGCTGGGCTTCGCCTTTCTCTACCTGCCGATCCTGCTGCTGGTGATCTACAGCTTCAACGAGAGCAGGCTTGTCACCGTCTGGGGCGGCTGGTCGACCCGCTGGTACGGCGAGGTGCTGCAGAACCAGGCCATCCTCGACGCAGCGTGGGTCACCGTGCGGGTCGCCGCGGCATCGGCCACGGTGGCAACTGTCCTGGGCACGCTCGCGGCCCTCGTCCTCGTCCGGGCGGGCCGGTTTCCTGGCCGTATGCTGTTCTCCGGCATGGTCTATGCGCCCCTCGTCATGCCCGAGGTCATCACCGGCCTGTCCCTGCTGCTCCTGTTCGTCGCCATGGATTTCGCGCGCGGGTTCTGGACCGTGACTCTCGCCCACATCACGTTTTCCATGTGCTTCGTCGCGGTGGTGGTGCAGTCGCGCCTGGTCAGTTTCGACCGCTCTCTGGAGGAAGCGGCGATGGACCTCGGCTGCCCGCCGTGGCGCACCTTCTTCGAGATCACGTTGCCGGTGATCCTGCCGGCCGTCGTGTCAGGCTGGCTGCTGGCCTTCACCCTGTCGCTCGACGACCTGGTCATCGCCAGTTTCACGACGGGGCCGGGTGCCACGACACTGCCGATGCGGATCTACAGCCAGGTGCGCCTTGGCGTCACGCCGGAGATCAACGCGATTTCCACCATCCTCATCGCGCTTGTCACTCTGGGCGTAATCGCTGCCTCCATCACCACGAAGCGGCAGGAGCAGCGGCGCGAGGCGGACATGCGCGCCGCCGTTGCGCGCGAGGCAGCGCAGGCCTAGCTGCCCTTGCGTTCACCGCGCTCCTCGGCGCGCTCCCGGACCCTCTCCATGAGGCGCTCGCGCCTCGCTTCCAGTTCGGCGCTGATCCGTGCGCGCTCTTCCGGTGTCATGAGGCGGACCATGTCGAATACCGTGGCATGAACCGCCTGTTGCGTCTCCGCCATCCGGGCTTCCAGTACCCCGGCGGCGGCGGCGGCCTTCTCCTGGTCCACCGTTTCCGCGAAAAGGGTCTCGCGCAGACCTTCGCGCGCCTCGCCCATCGCCCTGTAGCGCCCGCGCAACTCCTCGCGCCGCACCCGCATCTGTGCCCGGATCTCCTCGGCCCGGTCCCCCGGCAACATGCGCAGGATGTTGCCCGGCGAGATGCTGACCGCATCCCAGTCGAGCCGGTCGCGGCCGAGGTGCTGCCCTGCCATCAGTCCGCCCAGGAACAGGTTCAGGAGGACCGAGGCGAAAAGTGCAATTCCAAGCCATTTCCGCCGCATGTCAGAACTCTCCTCCGAAACGATCGACGCCGGTCAGAGGCGCGCTGATCGCCGGGCCGGCCGTGAACGGGTCGTCTGTCAGCGCGGGGGTGGAGGCGCGCGCCTCGATGAAGCCGATGGTGAGGCCGAGGGCTGCGGCGGCCGCCAGCGCACTGCCTTGTGCCCAAAGCCCGCGCATCCAGCCCAGCAGATTTCCCCCGGCGGGCTGCTGCGCATCGATCTCAGCCAGGATCCGGCCGTAGAGCGCGGCGCCCGGCTCCGGCACCTCGACCGTGTCGAGCATCCGGGCGAGCGCCTGCGCCCCCGCCAAGGCCTCCCGCGCGGCGGCGTCGCGCGCCATCAGCGTCTCGGCCGCTGTCCGCGTGCCCTCCGGCCAGCGGGCAAGGTCGGGCCCGTGCCGGTCCAGCAGGTCCTCGAACATCTCGCGTGTCATTGCCCTTCCCTCCAACTCGCATCGTCCTTCATGTCGGCAAGCGCCGCGCGCAAGGCACGCCGGGCTCTCGCCAGCAGGGATTCCGTGGCCTCGACGCTCACGCCCAGGATCTCGCCGATCTCCGGGTTGCCCAGGCCCTCGTAGTGGCTCAGCACCAGCGCCGCTCTCTGCCGGTCGGGCAGCGCCATGATCTCCGCCTGCACCCGCGCCGACATGTCGCTGCGGGCCAGCGCCACCTCGGGCGTCGGGCCGGCGTCGACGATCTCGCCGGCCGCGTCGAGCCCGTCATGCCCCCAGCCCTTGCGCCGCACCCGGTCGGTGGCGGCGTTGGCGGCAACGCGATAGAGCCAGGTCGAGAACCGCGCCGTCCCGCCGTTGCCGAGGCCCTTCCACTTGCCTGCACTCTTCCAGGCTCTCAGGAAGACCTCCTGCGCGACGTCCTCGGCCTCCGCCCCGCTTCCCGTGAGGCGCCAGGCCACGCCGTGCACGCGCCCCATGTGCCGGTCCATCAGCGCCCGCAGCGCGCGCGTCTCCCCCTTCGCCATCGCCGCGACGAGCGGCAGGTCGGGGTCGGCGGACGCACCGGGGGCGTGCCCCGGCACATCCGCCGGTGCGCCGGGGCTCATGCCCTCGCCCGCACTCACCCGCATCTCCGGACGGACCGGGCGTGCGGGTCAGTCGCGCGTGCCGCGGCGTTCGCCGTCGCGGTGATGGTCGCGCTTGCGCACCTCGTCGCGGTCGATCTGGCCGTCGTCGTTGCGGTCTGCGCGGTCGAACATGCGCTCCTGCCGCTCAAGCATCGCCTCCCGCGTCATGAAGCCAGTTCCATCCCGGTCGATCCGCTGCCACATGCGCTCGATCCGGGCATTCTGCCGCTCTTCCATACGGGCTTTGGCCGCCGCTTGAAACTCCTGCTTCGAGACGCGCCCGTCGCTGTCCGTATCCATGCCGGAGAAGCGGTTCAGCGCGCGCGTCTGCATTTCCTCGCGGCTGATCCGGCCGTCCTTGTCCTCATCGAAGCGTTCGAACATCCTTTCGGCGCGTGCGCCGTCGTGCCCATGGTGACCGTCGCGCCAGGATTTCGCGAGCGCCACCCCGCCCGCGGTCGCTCCCGCCAGCGTGAGCGCCGCCGTAATGCCATAGACCGCAATCCGCTTGTTCATGTCCGTCTCCGTTGGATGGAGGACCCGTTCCGGTCCGTTCATCCCCAGAAACGGAGGGGGAGGCCCTATTCCGTCGCGTCCCCGCCCAGAAGCGCGCGATAGGCCGCGCGCACCTCCGTCCGTGCTTCGTCTAGCCTGGCGCCGAGCGTGTCCAGATCGGCCACGCCCACCACGCGGCTCATGGCCACAGCGAGTTGCGCAGGCGCCTCTTCCGCAGCGAGCGTGCCTTCGACCGCCACGCCGAGGAACTGCGCCAGCGTCGCATAAAGTCCGTGCGCCGCCTTCAGCGCCGCGCCATGTCCCTGCAACAGCCGCGACTCCTCCAGCCGGCTCAGGGCATCTGCGCTCTCCGTCGTCAGCAGGTCTGGCCGGTCCGGGGCGTGGACCAGTTGCAGGGCCTGCCAGATGAACTCCACATCGACCTGGCCACCCGCTGAGAGCTTGATGTCGAACACGCCGGAGGGCGGCCGCTCCGCGGCAAGCTTCTCCCGCATCTCGCGCACGTCGGCGCAGGTCGAGGCCGCGTCGCGCGGCGCGCACAGCGCCTCCCGGATGGCGGCGTTCACGCGCGCGGCAAATGCATCCGGCGCGGCGATCACCCGCGCCCGCGTCAGCGCGAGCTTTTCCCACGTCCAGGAGGATTCCTCGTGATAGCGCGCGAACGCCGACAATTGCGTCGCCAGCGGTCCCGCCCGGCCCGACGGGCGCAGCCGCATGTCCACCTCGTAAAGCTCTCCCTCCGCGGTGGGCACCGTCAGCGCGCTCACCAGCCGCTGGCCCAGCCGCGCGTAATACTGCTCCCTGGACAAGGGGCTGCCGCCGTCGGACTCCTCCCCCGCCTCCTGATCGTAGATGAAGATCAGGTCCAGGTCGGAGGTCGCGGTCATTTCGCGCCCCCCGCACTTGCCCAGCGCAACCACCGCGAACGCTCCGCCCGGAACGCGGCCGTGGCGCCGTGCCATCTCGTCCTCCACGGCGCGCAGCGTGACCCTTACCGCCGCCTCCGCAAGGTCGGCGAACGCATGGCCTGCCTCGCCCGCGTGCAGCACGCCGCGCAGCACCAGCACGCCCAGCCGGAACCGCTCCTCCTTGACCACGCGGCGGATCGCATCCAGCGCCCCTTCGAAGCCCTCCGCCGTCTCGACCGCGCCCGCAAGATGGTCCTGCATGGCCGCAAGGTCCCGCGGGCCGGAGAAGAATCCTGGATCCAGCACGGCCTCCAGCACGGCATGATTGCGGGCGAGATACTCGCCGAGGCGCGGCGCCATGCCCAGCACCTCCACGAGAAGCTCGAGCAGCGCGGGGTTCGAGCGCAGCAGCGCGAACACCTGCACCCCGCCAGGAAGACCCGACAGGAAGCGGTCGAAGCGAACCATCGCCTGGTCGGGATCGGCGGTACGGCCCATGGTCTCGATCAGGACGGGAACGAGGTGCGTCAGGATCTCCCGCGCCCTGGCGGTTCGCGTCGCCGGTATCCTGCCATGGTGCCACCCGCGGATCGTGCGGGAAACCGTCTCGGGCGCACGAAACCCCTTCTTGCGCAGGGTTTCCAGGGTTTCCGGATCCTCGTCGGTGCCGGTGAAGACAAGGCTGCCCTCTTCCGACGACAGCTCGGGCGCGTCGTCGAACAACCCGGCATAATGGCGGCTCACGCGGGTCAGATGGGCCAGCAGGTCGCTCTCGAAGCTTTCCCGGTCGGCATAGCCCATGAGCGCGGCAAGACACGCCCGGCCCTCTTCGTCCTCCGGCACACGATGCGTCTGCTCGTCGTTCATCATCTGGATGCGGTGTTCGACCGCGCGCAGATGGACATAGCTTGCAGCCAGAGCGTCGCGCGTCTCCGGCGTGACCCAGCCCAGGTCCGTCAGCGCATCGAGACCGCCCAGCGTGGTGCGCTGCCGCAATTCCTTGACCCGGCCGCCGCCGATCAGTTGCTGCGTCTGCACGAAAAACTCGATCTCTCGGATGCCGCCCCGCCCCAGCTTCACGTCATGCCCGGCGACCGCCAGCGTGCCGTGGCCATAATGCGAATGGATCTGGCGCTTGATCGACTTGATGTCCTCGACCGCGTAGAAGTCGAGGCTCCGGCGCCAAACGAAGGGTCGCACAAGGTCCAGGAACGCGGCGCCCGCCTCCAGGTCTCCGGCGATCGGCCGCGCCTTGATCAGCGCCATCCGCTCCCAGTTCTGGCCGAGCGTCTCGTAATAATGCTCCGCCGCGGGGACCGTGATGACCGGTGGCGTCGCGCCCGCGTCGGGGCGCAGGCGCAAGTCCGTGCGGAAGACGTACCCGTCGCCGGTCCGTTCCGACAACACCTTCACCAGCGACTGGGAGAGCCGGATCATCGCGGCCTTCACCTCGCCCACCGTATCCGCCGGCCAGCGCTCGGGGTCGAGGAAAAGCACCAGGTCGATGTCGCTCGAATAGTTCAGCTCGCCCGCGCCCAGCTTGCCCATGCCAAGCACGATCAGGCCGCATGTTTCCGCCGTTACGGGGTCGGGCCGCTCGGGAAGCTTGCCGCGCCGCACAAGGTCCGCGATCAGCACCGCAACGCCTGCCTGGACGCACGCATCCGCCAGCCGGGACAGTGCGCCCGTGACCTGGGCAACGTCCCAGAAACCGAACACGTCCGCCCGGGCGATCAGGATGGCGGCGCGTCGCCGCGCCTCCCGCAGCACGGGCATCAGGGACGCTGCATCTGCACCGCTTGCGGCCGCAGCCGCATGGACACCGGACAGGATCTCCTCGAAGAGCGCGTCGGGCTCCCGGGTCCAGAGGGCAGGCAGCCAGCTGGCCTCCCGCACCATCTCCCGGGCAAGAAACGCACTGCCCCCGGCGAGGACCTCGACCTGTTCCCAGCACGCGTCGCCGAGCGAGCTGTCGTCGCCGAGGCGTGCTGTCATGTCCTGGCGCGCGCGGCCCGCCCGGTCCGCGTCATGGACCCGCGGGCGCCCGCGCTGCACCGGGTGCCCGTCAGCCACGCAGCTCTCCACCTACTCTGCCGGATGCGGCCCCGTCACGCCGGCTCCCTTTCCGGCAGCCGTCTTGCCAGACGAGAAGCGGCGCGCTGCAGGCGCCGACTCCGTACCCACTTCCTTCGCAACGATGTTGCGCAGGATGACGGACATCACGATCAGAACCAGGTAACCGTCGTAATAGGCCATGCTGAGCGCGGCGCCGCCGACCGCGAAGCCAACCATGGAGATCTGCATCGTTCGTGCGAAATCCTGTGCCCACAGCAGATCGACCCGGTCCCTCGTTTGCCTGATAACCCAGACTGCTTGCCGCCATCCGAGATACATCATGAACAGATAGAGTGCGAGCCCGACATACCCGTGATCGCCCAACACCTGAAAGTAGATGGAGTGGGCCGCCTTGGGGTCGTACCTGCCATCGCCGTAGCGCGCCGAGATGTGCGGCTGCTGCGTCGCGCTGAAGCCGCCCCCGACGAGCGGGCGCTCGTTCGCGATGCTGATCGCCATGTTCCAGGCGTGCAGTCGGCCGGCAAAGGACTTGTCATCCTTCATCGTCTCGATCGACTCCATCCGCTCCTTCCACTCGTCCGGGACGAAATTGTAGGCCGGGATGGCGAGCACCAGGACCAGCGCAGCGGTGAGCACCTTCTGCCGGGTCTTGAGCCACAGGAATCCGCCCATGGCGACCAGCGCGATGAAGCCGCCACGCGAATAACTCGTGATGACGGCGAAGACTCCAAGCGCGATCACGCCATAGATGACGATTCGCACCCATTGCGTGCGGCTGTAGCGCGCGAGGTAGTAGAGCACCGGCATGATCATGACCATCGCCAGCGACAGGTGGTTCCGGTCCCCGATCATCGAGCCCTGCGGGCCGAAGTCCGCGGTGCCGAGGTTCCGCCCGCCTGCCAGGATCCCGGCGACGCCGTTCCGGGCGCAGTAATAGCCGATCGAGATGGCGAGCACCCACATGAGGGCGATGAGCCGTGTCCGCGTATTCACGATCAGGAGCACGGCGATCAGGTACACGAACACCTTGATCGGGATGTGCATGAAATAGACCCATGCGGATGCGAAATCGAGCGCCGTCAGCGTCGTGACCACCGTCCAGAGTCCGAACGCGACCAGGGCGGCCACGGTCCAGCTCATCGGCACTTTCTTGGCGTCGGGCGAGATCAGCCACCCGGCAAAGGTCGCGATCACGATCAGCTGGTTGAAAGGGATGTCGTAGGCCAGGCCGAACGTCTCCCGGTGCGGGTTCATCACCGCGAACCACGTCCACACGAGAATGCCGATCTGCGGTCTGAGAAAACAGAGCGGCAGCAGTCCGAGAAAACCGAAGATAAGCACCAGATCGCGCATCGGACCGTTTTCCTGTTGCCGGCACCACAAGGAGGTTCCCCGCCAGTCGGCGCAGGGTACCATCCCGTGTTCAGACCTCGCATATTCTGTGCGACGGCCCAAGATTTTGTTAATGCTGACGTCGCACGATGCATCCGAAAGGCGCCAGCGCGCCGCGTCCGACCCTCACGCTCCGGAGTTTGCTCATGCTTGGCGGCCTGCTTCTGGTGTTGGCGATCGCCGCGATCTACATCGTCTGCTTCTGGCTGATCGCCAATGAAGGCAAGCCGGACGAAGGCGCACACGGCATCCTTGCGCTGCGCACCGGGGCAGAGGTTCAGGCCCGGAAGGAGAAGCGAAAACCGCGAAAGAGGGGCCGCGCCGCGCGCCAGTCGCAAGCGGCAAAGCCATGAGCGTACCGATGCAGCTCCTGCGGATCCTGTCGGTAACGACCCTCTACCCGAACGCGGCGATGCCGTCGCACGGCGTGTTCGTCGAGAACCGACTGCGTCATCTGGTCGCCTCGGGCGAAGTGGACCTGCGTGTCATCGCGCCCGTTCCCTGGTTTCCCTTCGGATCGGAGATGTTCGGCGCCTACGCGCGCTTCGCCTCTGTTCCCCACGCGGAGGTCCGGCACGGGATTTCCGTCACGCACCCGCGCTATCCCGTCATTCCCAAGGTCGGCATGACCGCCGCGCCCTATCTGCTCGCCCGCACGATGGAACGCGCGATCCGCGCCGACATTGCACGAAACGGCGACGTCGACCTGATCGACGCCCACTACTATTACCCAGATGGCGTTGCAGCGGCCTGGGTGGCCGGACGCCTCGGCAAGCCAGTGGTCATCACGGCGCGCGGCACCGACATCAACCTGATCCCGCAGTATCCCCGGCAGCGCCGCATGGTGCTCGATGCGGCTGCCGCAGCCGATGCCTCCATCACGGTGTGCAGGGCGCTCAAGGACGAACTCGTCGCCCTCGGCGCCGAGGCGGGCAAGATCCATGTCCTGCGCAATGGCGTAGACCTGGACATGTTCCGCCCGCGCGGCCGGGACGCCGCACGTGCCCGCCACAGCCTGACACGCCCCACGGTCGTCTCGGTCGGCGGCCTGATCGAGCGCAAGGGACATCACCTGATCGTCGAGGCGATGAAGGAGGTGGCGGGCGCAGACCTGCTCATCGCAGGCGACGGCGAGATGCGCGGCGCGCTCGAGACGCAGATCGCGCGCCTCGGCCTCGGCGACCGGGTGCGTCTGCTCGGCCGGGTGAACCACGCCGACCTTGCCGAACTCTATTCCGCGGCGGACCTCATGGTACTGGCGTCGAGCCGCGAGGGCTGGGCGAACGTGCTGCTGGAGTCGATGGCCTGCGGTACCCCGGTTGCGGCGACCCGGATCTGGGGCACGCCGGAGGTGGTGCAGACCGAGGCCGTCGGCACCCTGATCGAGGAGCGCACACCGGCCGCGATCGCCAACGCGATCCGCCGGATGCTTGCCGCCCCCCGCGACAGGGCCGCGGTGCGCGCCTATGCGGAAAGGTTTTCCTGGGACGAGACCACGGCCGGGCAGCTTGCGCTCTTCCGGGAGATTCTTGCCCGCCGCGCCGCGCTCAAGACCGCGGCCTGAACCGGTCGCGCAAGCCCTTCGCGGCCCGCTCCAGCCAGAAGACGAGCCGGCGCCGCTGCAGTGTCAGCGAGACCAGCGGCGCCGCCTCCTGGCCCAGTTGCGTCTTGTAGCGGTTCTCCCCCGCCATGAAGTCATAGACGTGTGCGCCCCGTTCCAGATGGTCCGCCGCGCACATCGCATGGGTGACGAGACCGGGCTTGAGCTTTGCGTCGTCCTCGTAGCGCAGACCGCTCAGGTAGAAATAGACCCGCCCGTCACGCACGAAATTGTAGAGATAGCCGATCTCGTGCTCTCCCGCTCGCACCCGCACGACCTCCGCCTCGCCGGCCGGCATCGCCCGCGCGATCAGCGCCCGATGCATCTCCAGGTAGTGCGGATGGGCGAAGGCGCCGGGCTTGCCGCGCGCCTGCCAATAGGGCTGATGCAGGGCACCCAGCCGTTCGAAGAAGTCGAGCGCCTCGGCTACCGTGCCGGCCCGGGTCAGGGCAAGGGGTCCGTTGCGTTCCTCGTAAAGCCGCATCGACCGGCGGATCTGGTGGCGTGTGTTGCGCGACATCGTCTCCAGCACGCCGCCGGCCGCGCGTGCTGCATCCAGGTCCATCTCGGCGGACGCCGCATCGAGACGTTGCCAGACCCCGAGCCCTAGCCCTTCCAGCCGCGCGGCAAAGTCCGGCGGCGCGTTGCGCACGTAAAGCTCGTCCCAGAGACGGCCGCGCGCATCCATCAGCGCGGCGAGCGCGGCGTCCTCAGCCTCTTGCGCACAGTCCGGATGGCACAGGATCCGATTGTATTCCAGGGTCACGACATCCCGCGCGGGATCGCCCGTCTCGTTGAGAAAGAGCGTCCGGCTGCGCACGAACTTGCGGCGGACGGCGGTTCTCAGCTCGAAGCAGGCAAGCCCCACGGTCTCTTCCCCCCGCGTAACTTCGACCGTCCAGGGCGCCACGGCCAGCGTGTCGAGCCAGGTGCCGATCCACGTCCAGGAAAGAAAGAACGCAGGCCGCGCCGCCGCTTCCAGGTGCTTCCATTGAACCGAGAGCCGGCCACGGTCGCGCAAGGGCTCGATGCGCACACTCAATCCATGGGTGTTCGAGTGCATTGTGGATCACCTTCCGGCTGCGCCAATCACAACCATACAACGGTCATCTTTGTCCGGTCCTGTACCGGTTCGGGGCATGCACGAGGGACTTTACGTACCGCGGGCGCCGTTCCCGGCTGGCACGGTTCTTGTTACACGTTCGGCGTCGGGCGTTTGACGCCAAACCATGAGTATGAGGAAAATCCTTGCCGGTTTCCGGCAAAAACTGGTTAACGCGCGGGCTTGCATGGGAAACTTTAACGTTTTGATGCGACACAGGACGTTCTGGCACAGCTTGTGCGTGGAGCGGACAGCGGCTCAAGGGCCTGCGCAGTCCATCGGCTGAGAAGGGTGAAGATATGATGCGGCTCCCCGGACTTCTGAAATCGGTCGTTCTCACGATCGTTCTGGCGCTTGGCCTTTCGGCGTGCGCAACTTCGAACAATCCGCCAGCGCCGCGCGAAGCGGTGGCGCCTACTGCGTCACCTGACTATGTCCTGGGCCCGCTCGACCAGATCCAAGTCTTCGTCTGGCGCTCGCCCGAGCTCTCTTCCCAGGTTCCGGTGCGTCCCGATGGCCGCATCTCCCTTCCGCTGATCGAGGACATGCAGGCAGCCGGCAAGACGCCGACGCAGCTTGCACGCGACATCGAGGAAGCGCTGAAGGTCTATGTCCAGAACCCGATCGTCACGGTCATCGTGGACAATTTCCAGGGCGCGCTGAACCAGCAGGTCCGCGTCGTGGGCCAGGCGGCGCAGCCGCAGGCCATTCCCTTCCGTGCGGGCATGACGGTGCTCGACGTGGTCATCGCGACCGGCGGCCTCACCGAATTCGCCGATGGCAACCGGGCCGTGATCGTCCGCTACACGGGCGATACGGAACAGGCCTACAACGTCCGCCTCGACGACCTCATCCGCTACGGCGACATCAAGGCGAACGTGCCGATGCTGCCGGGCGACGTGCTGATCATTCCCGAGGCATGGCTCTAGGACACGTGCAGCGGGCGGCCCCGGCCTTGCCGGGCCGCCTGCCGCGCGTTCCTGCGCAACCGCGACAGCGCATACGACTTGCTTGAGGAGTTGACCCCGTGGGCGGCGACATTCGTTATCTCATCAATTTCTATCTGACGGAGTTCTGGAAGCGCCGTTGGATCATCGTCGGCGTTGCCTGGATCGTGGGTCTGCTCGGCGCCCTGATGGTGATGTCGGTCCCTGACCGCTTCGAATCCAAGGCGCAGCTCTACGTCGACACCGAGGCCCTGCTGCTGCAGGTGCTCAAGAACGACGCGGCGACGTTCGACACCGAACGCCAGATCGAGAATGTCCGCCAACTCATGTACTCGCGACCGAACCTGGAGCGCGTCATCAAGAACACCGACCTCGACCTGACTGTGAACGACCAGGTCGGCATGGAGCGTCTTGTAGCGAATCTGCAGGAGCGTCTGCAGGTGCTGCGCGTCGGCCGCGACCTCTATTCGGTCAGCTACGCGACCAACAACGCCAGCGTTGCGCAGCGCGTCGTGCAGGAAGTGCTCAACAGTTTCATCGAACAGAACCTGATCCTCGAGCAGACGGGTACGGACAAGAGCCGCACCTTCCTTGCCAGCGACCTGCAGCAGATCGAGAAGGATCTCGAGCAAGCCGAAACCAAGCTGACGGAGTTCCGCTCGCAGAACGTGGAGATCCTGTCGGACACGAGCTCCCTTCTGAGCCGCATGCGCGAGGCAGAATCGACCATCGACCAGGCGCGGATCGAGCGGTCGCTGCTCGAGGCGCGGCGCGACCAGCTGGCGGTGAGCCTCGCCAACACTCCGCAGTCGCTCACCAGCGGCGGTTTCGTCTCGGCGCAGGCGCAGCAGCTGGCAGAACTTCGCTCCCAGCGTGCCCAACTCCTGCAGCGTTTCACGCCGAACCACCCGGATGTGCAGGCGATCGAACAGCAGATCCGCGGGCTGGAGCAGTCCGGCGTGCGCACTGGTGGCGGCGGCCGTACATCCCAGCCGAACCCGGTCTATGTTCAGCTTCAGGATCAGCTCCAGTCTGTCGAACTGCAGCTCGCCCAGCTTGACGAGCGCGTCCGCCAGGCGCAGCGCACCGAGACAACCCTGCGCGACACGCTGGAGCGGCAGCCGGCCGTGCAGCAGCAGCTTGGCCAGCTGCAGACGACCTACCAGCAGCTCTACGACGAATACCGCAAGCGGCGTCAGGACCTGAGCGTCATCGAGATGACCGAGGCGCTGAAGACGCGGACGACGCTCGTCGACTACCGCGTGATCGAGCCGCCGATCGAGCCGGTCACCCCGGTCGGGCCGAACCGCCTGCTGATGTTCCTTGGCGTGCTGTTCGCGTCCGTCGGTGCGGGCCTCGCAGTGGCCTTCCTCCGGATCCAGATGTCGGACAATTTCCCGACACTGATGCACCTGCGCAACGCCTTCGAGATGCCGATCCTGGGCAGCGTGTCGATGATCCGCCCCGCCCGGTCCATGGCCCAGCGCCTGACCAGCCTGGCCGTGTGGGGCGCGAGCGCGGCCGCTCTCGTCGCGATCTTCGGCGGGCTGATATACCTCTATCACTTCCAGCTTTACCGCCCGAACCTGACGGGGATCTCGGACCAGCTCTACTTCATGTTCCGCTCGGCCATCTGACGGACAGCCTGGAACGACCGCTTCGGAGAACGAAACCATGAGTCTCATCGACCGCGTCGCGAAGAAGTACGGCGAAGGCAAGGAGAAGGGTTCGCTTGTCGAGCGGACCGTCGACAAGGCCGCGCCCGACTCCGCGAGGACGCGCGCCGCCAAGCCGGCAAAACCGATCGGCGCGCCGCCGGCCGCAATGCCCGTGGCCGAGACGCCGGCGGCACCGGCCAAGCAAAGCTCGGAGTTCGTGCTCGACTTCACACGGCTGCGCGAGGGCGGGTTCATCACCCCCTACAACCGCCGCTCCCGCGTGTCCGAGGAGTTCCGCCTCATCAAGCGGCGCCTGATGCAGCGCATGGCGCTGAACCGCGAGGGCGGCCAGGTGCGCGCCCGCAACCGCGAGCACGTGATCCTCGTCACGAGCGCGCGGCCCGGCGAAGGCAAGAGCTTCAACGCCGTCAACCTGGCTCTGTCGATCGTGCTCGACGAAGGCTTCAACGTTCTCCTCGTCGACGCCGACGTGGCGCGCCCGTCCCTCAGCAAGCTGTTCAACGTCAACGCCCCGCGCGGCCTGACGGACTTGCTGGGCCAGAACCCGCCGGACATGGCCGACGTCCTGCTCCGGGAGCGCAATCATCCGCTGAGCTTCCTGCCGGCCGGCACCGCCGTGGCTTCTGCGACCGACCTGTTCGGCAGCCCGCGGATGAACGCACTTATGGACGACATCGCAGACCGCTACACCGACCGGATTATCATCTTCGACGGTCCCCCGCTGCTCGCCAGCACGGAGCCTGTGGTGCTCGCCCAGCACGTGGGACAGATCGTGTTTGTGGTCGATTCAGACCGCACGTCGCGCAATGCAGTGGAGTCCGCGCTCGATCTCCTCGACCGGCACGACAACGTGAATCTTGTGCTGAACAAGGCTTCGGCGCAGGGTAATACTGATCAGTTCGGGTCGTACTACGACGCCTACAACCGCGGGGACGCTGCCTGAGCGCAGCGCGGGGACGGCGCCGTCAATGGGGGAGTGAATGTCGTGAAGCGTGCCGTAGCCCTGGTCACCGCCAGCACCGTCGCCGGAGTTGCCGTCGCCACTGCGCGGCCGTTGGAGATCACGCCCTATGTCGGCGCGGAGGTCACCATCTCGGACAACATCGACCTGGCGCCCAGCGGCCAGGAGGACAGCGCGATCGTCACCACGGCCTATGGCGGGTTCGAGGCGCTCTACGACAGCCCGCGCTTCCGGGGCGGCGGCGTTCTGGAGCTTGCGGGCGACGTCTACCACGGGCGCGACAATGGCAAGAAATTCGATGGCTTGCGCCTGAACACGAATGCATTCGGCACGGCGGAAATCATCCCTAACCGGGTCTATGTGGACATGTCCGGCTATTGGCGGGACGTGCTGATCAATTCGGACGGGCGCATCTCGCTAAACCCGGTGGCGGGCGCTGGCGAGCGCACGGGCGTCGGCAACATCACGATCTCGCCCTCGTATCGCCAGCCGCTCGGGTCCAACCTGATCGGCGAGGTGCGGACGACGCACTCGCTGACCGGCGGCGCATCCGGCGACATCTCGACCGAGGTACGGAACGCCGCGCGGGCCTCGCTCGGCACGACACGGCCGTTCGGCCGGTTCGGCTTCGAAAGCTTCGCCGAGTACAGCAACACTGATTCGGACGAGACGGGAGACGTCAACGACCTGGAGCGGATGACCGCCCAGTTCACCGGCAGCTACGAATTGTCGCCCCGCTTCGCCCTGCTCGGCCGCGTCGGGTACGACGAGATCGACAGCGCCGGTTTCACCGAGGAAATGAGCGGCTTCAGCTATGGTGGCGGCTTCCGGGCGCGGCCGACGCCGCGCTCCTCAGTCGAGGTCATCGTGGGCGAGCGCTACAACGAGCTGAATGTGGAGGCGGACGCCCGTTACCAGCTTACCGACCGCATCACGGCGGGCGTGCGCTATTACCAGGACGTTGCGACCAGCTCCTACTCGGAAACGGAGCTGTTCCAGGCACGCTTCCTCCAATCGTTCGGCATCTTCGGCACGCCGACCGAGAGCCAGCTTGCCTTCGCCCAGCAGGAGGTCGCCCTGCTGCAGGCTGCAGGCTTCCTCAGCACCGGCAGTACGAACCGCGTCTATCGCTCGACTGTCCTCAGCGGCTATCTCAGCGGGCAGTTCAACACCAACCTGGTCTATCTGAACGTCTTCGGGCAGGAGCGCGACTTCGACATCCTGCAGCCGGGCGATCCGTCGATCGACGACCAGAGCATCAATTTCGTCGCGGGCTGGGAGAAGCAGTTCTCCCCGCGGCTTACCGGGACGGCGGAAGCGACCTATCGTTATTATACGGGGGACAACCCTGTAACCTCCGACAGCGATACGTACGGTCTCCGGCTGGTGGCCGACTATCAGCTCACCCCCAATGTCGACATCTACGGCGGCCTGATCCACACGACCCGTCAGGCCACGTTCAACGCGGACGAGTACCGCGAGAACGCGGCCCTGTTCGGTGCACGGGCCCGCTTCTGAGCCTCAGGGAACCTGCCCACGATGTTTGAAGAGTACTACGGCTTCACCTCCTCCCCCTTCCGGCTCACGCCGGATCACCGGTTCTTCTACGGGTCGGAAGGGCACAAGAAGGCGATGTCGTATCTCAAGTACGGCCTCTACCAGGGTGAAGGGTTCATCGTCATCACCGGCGACGTGGGCACCGGCAAGTCGACGCTGGTCAGCCAGCTTTTCGCGGAACTCAACGCCGACGAGATCGTCGCCGCACAGATCGGCACGACCCATATCGACGCCGAGGATGCGGTGCGCATGATCGTGCGCGCCTTCAAGATCAAGACCGAGGGGAGCGACAAGGCCTCGCAGCTGACCGCGCTCGAGGACTTCCTGCAGGAGCAGTATCACGCGGGCCGCCGCGTGCTTCTGGTGGTGGACGAGGCTCAGAACCTGCCCGCGCGGACGCTGGAAGAGCTGCGCATGCTCTCCAACTTCAACGTCAACGGGGAGTCGCTGTTCCAGATCTTCCTCGTCGGCCAGCCGCAGTTCCTGCGCTACCTGGCGAACCCCGATCTCGTGCAGCTTCAGCAGCGTGTCATCGCATCCTACAAGCTGAAGCCGCTCTCGCCTGCCGAATGCCGCGCCTATATCGAGCACCGGCTGCTGCTGGCGGGCTGGACCGGCGTGCCCGATCTGACCGACGGCGCCCTCAACGCGATCTACCGCGAGACGAAGGGCGTGCCGCGGCGCATCAACACTCTGTGCAACCGCGTTCTGCTCTACGGCGCGCTCGAGGAGCTGTCGACCATCGACGAAGCCGCGGTGAACGAGGTCGTCAAGGACCTGCAGGGGGAGGTTCATGCCGCCCCGCAGACCCACATCGACCCTGCCGCGGACATGGACCCGCATGCCCCGCGCCCGGGCGAAAGCGCTGCCGCGCGGCCCGGTCCCCAGATGCAGGATCCGCGCGACAAGGTCTTCGACGACACGCCGGTCTATGGCGATCCGGAGCCGATCAACCCGGATGCAGCCGCCCCCGCCCTGCAAGCGGCCGCAGCAGCGCCCAACACCGAACTCATGCGCCGCATCGACCGGATCGAGACCGCGCTGCTGGCCCACGACCGCGCGCTGCGCGAACTGATCGACACTGCGGCAAGCTACCTCTCGACCTGGCAGGGCAAGGATTCCGAAAGCGGCGCCCCGGCCCTCGATACCGCGCAGACGGCGCTGGAAGAAGAGGCTGCGCCCGCGCTCAGCACCGGCGGCGACGACGATGGTGCGGCGCCGCCGCTGGCGTTCAAGCGGAACATCGTCTGACGCCGCACCGCACCCGATCGGGAGAACGAACGTGTCAGCATCGCCGAAACCCGGGGTCCCGCTCAGCGCGATGACCGTGGACGTGGAGGACTACTACCAGGTTTCCGCCTTCGAGGGCGTGGTTGATCCGGCCGACTGGGACAGCCTGCCGTCGCGTGTCGAGACCAACACGGAGCGTCTGCTCGATTTCTTCGGCGACCATGACGTCCGGATCACCTTCTTCACGCTCGGCATGATTGCGCAGCGGTTTCCCCGCCTGATTGCCCGCATGGCGGCGGAAGGCCACGAGATTGCGAGCCACGGCTGGTCGCACGTCCGGATCTTCCACCAGGATCGTGCCGCCTTTGCCGAGGATGTGCGCAAGACCAAAGCCACCCTCGAGGATGCAGCAGGCGTCGAGGTGCGCGGTTACCGGGCTGCCAGCTTCTCGCTGACCAAGGCAACGCCCTGGGCCTACGAGGTGCTTGCGGAGGCTGGCTATGCCTATTCCTCCAGCGTCAACCCGATCTCGCACGACCTCTACGACAACGCCCACCTGCCCCGGACCCCGTTCCGGGAGCCGACGGCGAACATGCTGGAGATCCCGGTCACGACCGCGCTCGTCAAGGGCCGGCGCAAGGCTTGCGGAGGCGGCGGCTTCTTCCGGATCCTGCCCTATGGCATGTTCACACGGCGCCTTCGAAGCGTGGTGCAAGACGAGAATATCCCAGCGGTTTTCTACTTTCACCCGTGGGAGATCGACCCCGATCAGCCGCGCATCGCCGGCGCGCCGCTGAAGTCGCGCATTCGTCACTACACCAATCTTTCACGCATGGAAGGCAAACTCGACCGCCTCATGCGCGAGTTCCGCTGGGGCCGGATGGATGCGGCCTTTCAGACGGACGCCTCCGCCCTGCTGGCCGCCGAATAGGACGGGAGATTCCATGTCCGCGATGCCGAAGCCCTTCACGGCCGAGGCCCGTGCCCCTCAACCGCCCGCCGATGCGGAGCGGGTGCCGGTGACCGTGGCGCCGCTTGCCGCGGACCGGGAGGCGGCGTGGGACACCTTCGTCGAAGCCCATGCCGAAGGCACGATCTTCCACCTGTCGCGCTGGCGCGAGGTGTTCTCGCAGGCATTCGGCTACGAGACCCACCTGCTCGCCGCGACGCGGGGCGAGGCGATTGCGGGCGTGCTGCCGCTGGTCCACGTCAAGACGCCATTGTTCGGCAACGCGCTCATCTCCCTGGGTTTCTACGTCTATGGCGGGATCCTGGCCACCGACAGCGAGGCCCGCACAGCGCTCGCCGAGGCCGCGGCGGCACTGGGCGGGCGGCTCGGCGTCGATTATGTCGAGTTGCGCCACCGCGAGCCGCTCCTCTCCGGATGGCACACGAAGGCGGAGACCTACGCGACCTTCATCGCGGACCTTCCCGCCGACGAGGATGCAAATCTCAAGATGATCCCGCGCAAGAAGCGCGCGGACGTGCGTAAGGGCATCGCGAACGAGAAGCTGACCGTGGATGCCGACGCGCCCGTCGAGGCGTTCTTCCACTGCTACGCGACGAGCCTGCGCAACCTCGGGACGCCGGTCCAGTCCCTGCGCTACTACCGCACGATCAAGGAGGTCTTCGGCGACCGCGTCGAGGTCTCGACCGTCAACGGCCCGGACGGCCCCGTGTGCGGCCTGCTCAGCTTCTTCTGGCGCGATACGGTCCTTCCCTATTTCGGCGGCGCGCTGCCCGAGGCGCGGGCGCTGCATGCCTATGACTACATGTACTGGGCGCTGATGCGGCGCGCGGCGGCGCGCGGCTGCACGCGCTTCGACTTCGGCCGCTCCAAGACCGGGACCGGGGCTTACGACTACAAGACCTATTGGGGCTTCCAGCCGCAGCCTCTGCACTACCAGTACCATCTTGTGAAGGCACAGGACCTGCCCGACGTGAACCCGAACAACCCGAAATATCGCCTGATGGTGCAGGCCTGGCAGAAGCTGCCGCTCTGGCTCGCCAACACCGCCGGTCCCTTCGTCGCGCGGCAACTGGGATGAACGGGGCCGGCGACTTCGGCGGCGAGATCCTGTTTCTCGCCCACCGCATCCCCTACCCGCCCAACAAGGGCGAGAAGATCCGTGCCTGGAACATGATCCGGCACCTTGCGCGGCTCGCGCCGATCCACATCGGTGCGCCGGTCGACGATCCCGCAGACATCGAGCACCGCGCGGCGGTCGAGGCCGTCGCGGCGAGTGCCTGCCTGCCGCAGGTCGACCCGCGCGTCCGCAAGCTCCGCGCAAGCCTCGGCCTCTTCACAGGCGAGCCACTGACGCTCCCCTATTTCCGCAACCGCACGCTCAAGCACTGGGCAGACACGGTGCGCGCGAACCGCAAGATCGTGCTGGAGGTCGTCTATTCCTCGGGCGCCATAACCTATTGCACGCCGGAACCGCGCCCCGGTACGGCGCGGCTTGTCGATTTCGTCGACCTCGACAGCGACAAGTGGCGCCAGTACGCGCGCACGGCGGGCCTGGCAGGCCGCATCGTCTACGGGCGCGAGGCGCAGACGCTCGCGGCGGAGGAGGTGCGCATCGCACGCTCGGCGCATGCGAGCACCTTCGTGTCGGAGCAGGAGGCCGCCCTCTTCCGCGCCGCCGCACCGGAGCTTGCCGACACCATCCACGCGGTCGGAAACGGCGTCGACATCGACTATTTCTCGCCCGCGCACAGTTTCGACAGCCCCTTCGCCGCCGCCCCGCACATCGTCTTCACGGGCGCGATGGACTATTGGGCGAACGTGGATGCGGTGCTCTGGTTCGCCAACGACATCCTGCCGCGCATCCGCGAGGAGGTGCCGCAGGCGGTGTTCGTCGTGGTGGGCTCCAACCCCGCGCCGGAAGTGTGCGCGCTTGCCGATCGCCCGGACGTGCTGGTGACGGGGCGCGTGCCTGACGTGCGCCCCTATGTCGCCTTCGCCGACGTCTGCGTCGCACCGATGCGCATCGCGCGCGGCATCCAGAACAAGGTGCTCGAGGGCATGGCCATGGGCCGGGCCGTCGTCACGACCTCCATGGGGTTCGAGGGGATAGACGCCACGCCGGGCGAAGACCTGGTCGTGGCCGACGGGGCCGACGCGATCGCGGACGAGGTCGTGCGCCTTTTGGGCGACCCTGCGGCGCGCGGCCAGCTTGGCGATGCGGCGCGCAGCCGCGCCGTGGAATCCTTCGGCTGGGACGCACGTCTCGCCGATCTCGACCGCGTGATCGGCCTTGCGCGCGGCCGCGCGGGGCATGATCTGATGCAAGGGGCCGGCCGGCCTCTCGAAGCAGCCGCAGAGGGACAGACGACATGACTGCCGCCACCCTGCCGGACGATACGATGGCCCGGGACGACGACCTGCGCGCCGCCTGGCGGCGGGCACTGATCACGCTCGGCATCCTTGTCGCCGCGGTGCTTGCGCTGAGCGTGCCTGTCGTCGAGAGCCTGCTCAATGTCTGGTGGAACACCGCCACCTACAACCACTGCTTCCTCGTCGTCCCGATCGCGGCGTTCCTCGTGTGGCTGCGGCGCGAGCGGGTTGCCCCCCTGCGCCCGCGGGTGGAGCCGCTGGCACTCGTGCCGGTCGCCGGGGCGGGTGTCACGCTCATGCTGGGGGAGCTTGCCGACATCAACATCGTCCAGCATTTCGCCCTGGTCGGCCTGATCGTCAGCCTGGCGATCTTCACGCTCGGCCGCGAGGTGGTGTGGGAACTGAAGTTCCCGCTGTTCTTCCTGTTCTTCCTCGTCCCCGTGGGCGACCAGGCCGTGCCGTTCCTGCAGGACATCACCGCGCACTTCGCAGTGTGGCTGCTGCGCGCCATCGACATCCCGATTTTCCACGACGGCATCATGATCGAAACGCCGACCGGCCTCTTCGAGGTGGCCGAGGCGTGCGCCGGCATCCGCTTCCTGATCGCCAATGTGGTGATCGCGGTGCTGTTCGCGCACCTGGCCTACGACCGCTGGTGGAAGATGGCGGTCTTCATCGGGCTCGGTATCCTCATCCCGATCGTCGCGAACGGCATCCGCGCGTTCGGCATCATCTACATCGCCTACATGACCGACAACGAATACGCCGTCGGCGTCGACCACATCGTCTACGGCTGGGGTTTCTTCGCCGCGATCATGCTGATCCTGCTGTTCATCGGAAACCTCTTCGCCGACCGCCGGCCCGGCGACATGCCGAACACGCCTGCGTGGCGCATGGCGTCGGCCCCGCGTGCGGTCACCCCGCTGCTGGCGGGCATTGCAGCACTCGCCGCGCTCGCCGCGCCGGCGTTTGCAAGCTACAAGCTCAACCGCGACTTCTCCGCGCACACGACGCCGCCCCTGACGGCAATCTCCTCGCCCGCGCCGGGCTGGACCATGACCGCGAACCCGGACATCGCCTGGTCGCCGGAATTCGAGAGTGCGGACGCCAACTACCTATTCCGCTTCGAGAAGGAGGGTGCCGCCCCCGTCGACCTGTTCATCGCCTGGTACACGCATCAGCGTCATGGGGCGAAGGTCGTCTATTTCGCCAACACGTTCGAGCAGCATCCCCGCTGGGTACGGCTGGAAACGCGCGGGGTCCGCCTTGACACGGGCGCCAGCGGCCTGCCCGCCTCCGTCCGCACGGACCGCATCGGCGGGATCCGCCCGCCGCAACGCCTGGTCGCCTCCTGGTACTGGGTGGACGGGCGCTTCTCGTCCGGTGCGCTCGACGCCAAGCTCGACCAGCTGCGCGCCAACCTGACGGGCGGAGAGGATGCAGCCGCGGTGATCGCCCTGTCGGCTCCACTGGAGTTCGAGCGCGAGGAAGCCCTCGCGGCCATCGAGGCATTCCTCGCAGACGCCCAGCCCCTGGACGCCTGGCTCGCCACGCTGGCCGCCGCCGCGCGTCCCTCCGGCACGAACTGAGGGCAAGGGGCCATGTGCGGCATCGCCGGACTCTTCGACCTCCGTGCAGAGCGGATGCCCGACGGCGATCGCCTCGGCCGGATGCTGCGGGCTCTTGCGCATCGCGGCCCGGACGGCGAGACGCGCCACCTCGAACCGGGTCTCGCCTTCGGCCACCGGCGCCTGGCCATCATCGACGTGGAGGGCGGCAGCCAGCCGATCTTCAACGAGGACGGCACGGCAGCCGTTCTCTTCAACGGCATGATCTACAACTACCGGACGCTGATGGACGACCTCGGCGCGCGCGGTCACCGCTTCCGTACGCGCTGCGATACCGAAACCATCGTCCACGGGTTCGAGCAGTGGGGCGCGGATGTCGTAGACCATCTCGACGGCTTCTTCGCCTTCGCGGTCTGGAACCGCAACACGCGGCAATTGCTCCTCGCACGCGACCGGTTCGGCAAGAAGCCGCTCTATTACGCAGTCGACAGCGATGGCTGGCTCGTCTTCGCGTCCGAGGTGGGCGCGATCCTAGCCGCGCTCGGCCAGGCGCCAGCGTTGCGCGCCGACGCGGTCGAGGACTATCTGGCCTTCGGCTATGTGCCGGAGCCGAAATCCGTCTTCCAGGGCATCGAGAAGCTGCCTCCCGCGCACCGCGTGCTTCTGAAGGGCCGCGACGGCCGCATTGCTCCGGAGGCCTATTGGGATCTCCGCTTCCCCGAACGCCCCGACGACATCGACGAGGCCGCCGCCATGGCGGGCGTGCGCGAGCGTTTGGACGCAGCGGTTGCCAAGCGGCTCGTGGCGGATGTGCCCCTCGGCGCCTTCCTGTCGGGCGGGGTCGATTCCAGCGCCATCGTGGCATCGATGGCGCGCACCAGCGACCATGCTGTGCAGACTTGCGCCATGGGCTTCGACGACCCGTCCGTCGACGAGACGCGGTTCGCGCAGATGGTCGCCGACCGCTACCACACCGACCATTTCACCGAGGTGGTGAACATGGAGGCGGCGAGCCTGATCGGCACGCTGGCCCATGCCTATGGGGAGCCGTTCGCGGACGCCTCCGCCCTGCCCACCTTTCTCGTCAGCCGGCTGGCGCGCCGCCGCGTCACTGTGGCGCTGTCGGGCGACGGCGGCGACGAGGTGTTCGCGGGCTACCGCCGCTACCCCTTCCACATGAGGGAGGAGGCGCTGAAAGCCTGGGTGCCTTCCAACATCCGCCGCCTCGTGTTCGGCCCGCTTGCCCGCCTCTACCCGGCGCTGCCGAACGCGCCGCGCTGGCTGCGCGCGCGTGCGACCTTCGAGGCGCTGAGCCTCGACACCGTCGGCGGCTTCTTCCGCGCCGTGACCATCATGCCGGACGCGGTGCGCGACGCGGTGCGGTCGCGCGACCTGGGGCGCACGCTCGCCGGCTACCACCCTTCGGAGGTGCTGCGCACCCACGCCGACCGGGCCGGAACGGACGATGCGCTGGCGCGTGCCCAATACATCGACCTCAAGACGTGGCTTCCGGGCCAGATGCTGGTGAAGGTCGACCGGGCGAGCATGTCGAACGGGCTGGAGGTGCGGAACCCCTTCCTCGACCGCGATCTCGTGGAATGGGCCGCGCGCCTGCCCGCGCACCTGAAGGTGCAGGGCTTCTCCGGCAAGCACGTGCTGAAGCGCGCGATGGAGGAGCGTCTGCCGCGGGAGGTGCTGTACCGCCCCAAGCAGGGCTTCACCGCCCCCATAGACCGCTGGATGCGCGCGGGCCTCGACGACCGCCTGGCCGGCCTCGCCGCTTCGCCGCGCCTGCGTGAGAGCGGCCTTGTCTCGCCCGAGGGGATCGCATCCCTCGTCACCCAGCACCGCACCGGACGCGGCGATTTCAGCCGCCCCCTGTGGGCCCTGATGATGTTCGACGCCTTCCTCGAGGAAACGGCGCGGACCGTGGCGGACTCACTGACCTCCGTCGCTCCCGGGGTCCCGAAGGCTGTAGAGCGCAATCTCAGCGCCCTTGGCTGACCGGTAGACCGGTTCGTAGAAGGGTTCGACCCGAAGCCCCAGCGCGGTCGCCCAAGGCACGTCATCCCCTGTCGGGCGGCCGAGGACGGCCAGCATCTGGATCCGCCGCTCAGGCGACGGCAGGTCCCATCCGACCGGCATCACGAACAGCGGCCGGCTCACCGGATCGTTCCCGGCGACGTCCGCGGGCGCATATCCTTCGGCGAACCGCAGCGGCGGATTGACCGAGACGAGCCGCGCCTCCGGTCCCGCCTGTACCGACGGAAGGTTGAGTTCCAGCGCGCCCGCCTCCCCGGCGGCCAGCAGCATGACCTGTCGCGGGAGGGGGTCTGCCGACAGGTCCAGCGTAAGCACCCGCTCGTCCCGCCCAAGCAGGGCACCGACCGTCTCGGCCTCCGTGCGGGCGGGGGCCGTCCTTTCCCGGTGATCCAGCGCGCTACCTGCAACCAACCCGCCGAGAAGCACCAGCCCGGCCAGTGCAGGTCCCCGCACGATCAGGCTGACGCCGACCGTCCCGCACCACAGTGCCGCGAGAACCCACCCAAGCCCGCCCACGGCGCGCCCCGCGCCGGTATCGAGCCCACCGCCGGGGACAAGGAAGAACACCAGCCACAATACCGCAGCTGCTACACCCAAGCCGTCCTCACGCCGCCACGCACCGTCGATGAGGCGCGCGAAACCGCAGACCACAACGCCATAAACCCCGATCCCGAAGGCAAGCACGGCAGCCTCCCGCGCCTTGCCGGCCGCGCTCTCGAGCAGCAGCGCAGCCCCTGCGGACGGGTCGGTCAGAAGATCCGCCACCAGCGGCCAGTCGAGCGCATAGGTACGTGCATGCAGCGCCAGAAGGGCAAGGGCGGGCGCAAACGAAGCAAGTGCGAACGCCAGACGGACCAGTGATCCCCGCAACGCCGTCCTACCGTCCGTCAGCACCGCGGAGCGGACGCCGTCCAGCAGCGTCAGGAGAAGCAGGATGCAGGCCGCCACGGCGAACACGGGCGCCGCCGCAAGGAACATGAGCCCAAGCAGAAAGCCGGCGATCACGGCTCCCATCACGTCGGCGATCCCGCCACGCTCGCTCCACAATACGAGGAGCGCGACAAAGAGCGCGATGGCCAGCCCCTCGCCCGCCGTCAGGCCGCCGACGACCATACCCGCCGGTACCAGGGCCGCCGCGGCGGCAAACGCCCAGCCCGTGGCCTGCCCCCCGCCCCGCCGCGCGGCAAGCGCCACCGAGAGGCCCGCGACCGCCAGGATCAGCAATCCCTGGAAGATGACGGCCGCGCGCGCCGTACCGGCCACGCCAGCCGCAACCGCGGTCAGCCAATATCCGAGGCTCGATGGTTCCAGCTGGCGCGAAAGGTCGAGAAAGCGCGTCACGCTGTCGAGGTCGCCAACCCACCCATGCAGCACCAGCCGCGACACATAGGCGGCCTCCGCAACCGCGGCTCCCCCAAGCAGGCCGAGCGGGCCTGCAAGCCAGATCCCCGCGATCAGCAGAAGCAACAGGCCCCAGACCGCCGCAACGTCGAACCCGCCGGCATGCCGCCGGCGCGCATTCTCACGCGTCTGCGCAAGCCGCCCGGCCGGCGATGCGTATGGCCCAGCTGCTGTGTCGGCTCCGGAAACGGCGCCCGCCGTCGCACTCATGGCTTCTCCCCCGATTCTGCAGGGGGATTATCCCATGAAAGAGGGCCCCGGACACGGGCCGGATGTGTGGGAAGCGCGCGCGCCCTTCAGGAGACGACCAGCGCCACCGTCAGCGCGATGGCAGCCCAGGAAACGAGCGACAGCCCCACGAGCGAGAGTAGAGAGGCCCGGGTCGACCAGCGTGACGAAGGATTCATCGCCATCGCCCCTCGATGCCAAGGTCCGGTAGCAGCACGGCCAAGACCAGGACCGCCTTCATTCGCCCGCTTCGCCATGTCGCACCCCCCCGATCTTCAATCGACCCGCCGACAGCATCCCGCACCATGCACCGGCCTGGATCGCGCCTGTTTTGTGGTTCAAAAACGTTAACGCAAAGGCCATGCCAGAATGAAGCCATTCGTTTTGCGCGATAAATTCTTTTTTATATTCAATATATTAAACAATCCGCATGTCACGATCTTCAGCCTGGGAAGCCGAATCAGTCGCGTCATCCGTAAAAATCCGGATGCGCAGGCGTCATCAAACTGACATGCGTCCTTGGCGGAGAGTCCAAGGCTTCGTATCCGCGTCCATTCCGGCAATTACCGACTTGTAAAGATTATTGACATAGGATCGACTCCTGAAGGTTCGACACCCAGCTCGTCACTGGAGGCCATCATTCTTTCGTACTTGATCGCCCTTGCCGTCTTCGGGGCGCTTTCGGTCTATCTCGCCCTCACCTGGCGGCGGGGAAACCGGCGCGGCCTGGTGCTGCTGGCGCCCGTGGTCATCACGGGAGTGTGGGCGGGACTCTACACGGCGCTGTCTTGGCTGCCGATGCTGCCGCTCTGGCTTGCGCCCGTGGCTGATACGGCACGCACGGTATCATGGGCGCTGCTCGTCCTGCTCTCGCTGCGCTGGATGCTGCAAAGGGAGGGCGAGCCGCTCGTGCGCGACCGGCTGTTCCTCGTTCTGGCTGGCCTGGCAGTTACTGCGATCGTCTTCTCGGTACCGCCGGCCGTCCATGTGGACCTGGGCCGGGTGCCGGTCAGCATCATCACGCTGTTCCTCCTGTCCGTGGTCGGCCTGCTGCTTGTCGAGAACCTGTACCGCGCCACCCGCGGGACCTCGCGCTGGGTCTTCAAGTACCTGATCGCCGCCGCGGGCACCGTCTTCGCCTTCGATCTCTATTTCTACGCCGAGGTGCTGCTGTTCGGGCGGCTCGAGCCGTTCTCGGCGATGGCCCGGCCGATCATCGCGGCAATGGTCGCGCCGCTGCTCGTCGTGACAGCGGCGCGGGTGCGGCGATGGTCGTTCGACGTGACGATCAGCCGCGACGCGGTCCTGCACACGACGGCACTGGTCGGGTCGGGCCTCTATCTCGTTCTGGTCGCGGGCGCGGGCTACGTGCTGCGGCTGGCGGATGCGTCCTGGGGTCCCGTCCTGCAGATCGTGATCCTGGCAGGCGCGGGTCTCGTGCTCGTCATGTTGCTGATGTCGGGCCGGCTCAGGGCGCGCGCGCGGCGTTATATCTCGCGCAACTTCTTCACGCTGAAGTACGACTACCGCGCCGAGTGGCTGCGGTTCATCCGCACGCTCTCCGGCATCGGCGAGGACGATCACGAGACCAGGAACGAGACCCTGCAACAGCGGGCAGTCCATGCGCTGGCCGACGTCGTCGAGTGTTCGGGTGGCGCACTCTTCACGCGCGGACGCGGGGGCGCCTTCGTGCGCACGGCGAACTGGAACTGGTCGACGATCAAGCGCCTGCTGAGCCTGCCTGCGCCCTTCATCGAGCTTGCCGAAAGCCGCCAGCCGGTCATCGACCTCGCCGCACCGCCTTCGGCGGACGAGCGGGGACGCATCGCCGACGCCCGCGGCGCCATCGCCGGATGGCTGGAGCAACTCGACGGCGAGGCGTGGCTGCTCGTGCCGCTGGTCAGCGCCGAGGAACTCGTCGGCGTCGCCCTCCTCGGCAAGCCGCGCGACCGCCGCCCGCTCGGCTGGGAGGACCGTGACCTGTTCGAGGTGCTGGGCCCCCAGGTCGCGAGCTACCTGCGCGAGGAAGTGGCCACGCGGCGGGTCTCGGAGACGCAGGAGTTCGCCCGCCTCAACCGCAATTTCGCGTTCGTGATCCACGACCTGAAGAACCTCGTGAGCCAGCTGTCGCTCATCGTGCAGCAGGCCAAGAAACACGGCGACAATCCCGAGTTCCAGAAGGACGCGATGGAGACCGTGGCGGAATCCGTCGACAAGATGCGCGCCATGCTGGTGAAGCTGAAGGAACGGACGGACGACAAGACCGAGACCGTCGCCATCGACCTGGCCCCGGTGATCCGCAGCGTGGCCGTGAACCGCCGGCTGCTGATGCCGAATCTCGACATCGGCACGGTGGAGGAGCCCTTGCGCTGTGATGTCGAACCGGAGGCGTTCGAGGCAATCCTCGCGAACCTGATCCAGAATGCGTTCGAGGCTGCCGGCGAGCAGGGCCGCATCTCCATCGACGCGCGCGCCGATGGGCCCCACATGTCATGCCGCGTCAGCGACACGGGCCCGGGCATGAGCGCCGACTTCATCCAGGGCGGACTTTTCCAACCGTTCCGCTCCACCAAGTCATCCGGTTTCGGCATCGGCATGTACCAGTGCCGGGAACTGGTCGAAGCCTGGGGCGGAACGCTCGACGTCCGCTCCGAGCCGGGAGAGGGCACGACCGTCGCGGTCCGCCTGCCGCTCGCCGGCCATTCCGAGACGCCTGCCGGCCCGCCCGCAGCGGACCGTGCGGCCATGACGACTGCGGGCACATGAGGACCGACCGATGAGCGAGGACTATGTCGAACACCTTCCGGCGAGCGGCGCAAAGGGCACGAGTCCCGCGCCCCGCAAGCCCCAGGACGGCGAGCGCCGCCTGATGATCGTCGACGACGATCCGGGCATCGTGCGCTCGCTGAAATGGGCGCTGGAGGGCTACACGCTCGAGACTGCAGGATCGCGCCCCGAGGCATTGCAGAAGCTCGAACACTTCCAGCCCCAGGTCGTGACGCTCGACCTCGGTCTGCCGCCCCACCCCGACGAGGCGACCGAGGGATTGACCGCGCTGTCGGAGATCCTCCGCCTTGCGCCGGGGACGAAGGTCATCGTGGTCTCGGGCAACAACGACCGGCAGAACGCGGTGAAGGCGGTCAGCCTCGGCGCCTACGACTTCTACGAGAAGCCGATCGACGCAGAGGTGCTGCAGCTCATCATCGACCGGGCCTTCAACCTGCGCCAGCTGGAGGAGGAGAACAAGCGCCTCCAGGCCGAGAGCACCGGCGTCTTCCATGGCATCATGACGGCCGCCGATTCGATCGAGGCGCTGTTCCGCACGGTCGAGAAGGTCGCCAAGACCGACATCAGCGTGCTGATCCTGGGCGAGAGCGGCACCGGCAAGGAGCTGTTCGCAAAGGCGCTGCACAAGGCAAGCCCGCGCGGCTCCGGGCCGTTCGTCGCCATCAATTGCGGCGCCATTCCGGAAAACCTGCTGGAATCGGAATTGTTCGGGCACGAGAAGGGCGCGTTCACCGGCGCCGTCCGCACCGTCAAGGGCAAGATCGAGAACGCCAACGGAGGCACGCTCTTCCTCGACGAAATCGGCGACATGCCGCTTCAGCTTCAGGTCAAGCTGCTGCGCTTCCTGCAGGAGCGCGTGATCGAGCGGGTCGGCGGCCGCGAGCAGATCGCCGTCGACGTACGGATCGTGACGGCCACGCACCGCCAGATCCGGGACCTGATCGAGGCTGGCGACTTCCGGGAGGATCTCTACTACCGGATCAGCGAGATCACGCTCGACATCCCGCCGCTGCGCGAGCGCGACGACGATGCGGTCGTGCTGGCGCAATACTTCATCGACGTTTTCGCCCGCGAGTCCGGCCTGCGGCGCCTGACGCTCAGCCCCGATGCGCAATCCGCGATCCGCAAGTATTCCTGGCCGGGCAACGTGCGCGAACTGGAGAACAAGATGAAGCGGGCGATGGTGCTGGCCGACGGCGACATGATCACCGCGTCCGACCTGCAACTGGGCGTGGCACCCCAGAAACCGGGCCGCATGACGCTGAAGGACGCCCGCGAGGCTGCCGAACGGGCCGCGCTGCGCGATGCGCTGGACGCCACCGACGGTAATCTATCCCAGGCGGCAAAGCTTCTGGGCGTCAGCCGCCCAACCATCTACAACCTGATAAAGCAGCTCGACATGAAGGTGTGAACGGGATCGTCACAATTTCGGACCATAGATCGGGTCCGATAAGCTTGCCTAGTACGCCACCGAGACCGTTCCCGGCAGCAGGCCGGGGACTTCAGACCGGAAAGAGGACATGACGGATCATTCCAGCCTGACCAGACGCCCGCTCCGTGCGGCCACGCTCGCCCTTGCAGCGCTTCTGGCCACGACATCCATGACCCCGGCGTTTGCCGCGGTCGATGCAAGCTCGGTGCGATATTACCAGGAAGCGCTGGAGGAGGTCGACAAGGGCAATGTCGACGCCGCCATCATCCAGCTGCGCAACGCGCTCCAGCGCGACCCTGAGAACCACGATGCCCGCCAGCTTCTGGGCAAGCTGCAACTGCAGCGCGGCGACGCGGTCTCCGCCGAGAAGGAGCTGTCGCGGGTGATCGAAAAGCGCCCGACCGACGAGGCTGAGGCGCTGCTGGGACGCGCCCTCCTTGCCCAGGGCCGCTACGAGGAGACGATCCGGCGGGTCACGCCGGACGGTCTCGACACGGAATCGACGATCGCCAAGCACGCGGTGCTGGGCGAGGCCTATCTCGCCAAGCAGGACTTCGCGAAGGCTGAAGAGCTTTACAACCGCATCGTCGAGCTGGATCCGAAGTCCGTTCAGGGCCAGTACGGGCTCGCCCGCGTCTACACGCTGGGCCGCCAGCTTCAGAAGGCGGAACGGCAGATCGACGAACTGCTGCGCGATCACCCCGAGCACGGTCCTGCATGGATGGTCCGGGGCGAGCTGGCCATGGCCAAGGAAGACCGCCACATGGCGCTGTTTTCCTTCAACAAGGCCATCGAGCTCATGCCTCGCGACGTGAACGGCTACATCGCCCGCGCGCGCGCCTACCTGATGAACAACCAGATCACGCAGGCGCGCGAGGACGCGAACCGGGTGATCGAACTGCGCCCCAACAACGCACTCGGCTACTACCTGCTGTCGGCGGCCGCATTCGCGGAGGGCGACACGGTCGCGGCGGACCAGGCCTATATCCGCGTGGCCGAACAGCTGCGCGACTTCCCGCCCGCACTGCTTCTGGGTGCGCTCATCAAGTTCAAGATGGGTGACTTCGCCCAGTCGGAACAGCTGATGACCCGCTATGTGAATTCGGAGCCGGGCAATATGGCCGCGCGCCGGGCTCTCGCCATCGTGCGTCTGCGCGTCGACAGCCCGCAGGCCGCCATCGACCTGCTGGAACCGATCGTGCGCGACAGCCCGACCGACGTCTCCTCGATGCAGGCGCTCGCTTCCGCCTACACGCGCGTCGGCCAGTACGACAAGGCTGACGCCATGTACCGCCGCATCCGCGAGGTCGGCCGGCCGCAGGACATCCGGCGCGCCGAAGCCGCGCAGATGCTGCTGTGCGAGGGCGGCGAACTGTCGCCGGCCGCGGCGGAGGCGTGCAGCGGCATGCTGCGCGACGACCTCGGCAAGGATATCCTGCTGGTTCTCGACTACATCAACACCGGCGATCTGGACCGGGCGCTCGCCGAGGCGGAGAAGCTCCAGACCTCCAATCCCGACAGCGAACTGGTTCTGCAGACGCTCGCAGGCGTGCATGTGGCGCGCAAGGATACCGGCAAGGCGCGGGAGATCCTGTCCGCAGCGCTGGAGAAAAACCCCGACTTCACCTCGGCCGTGGACCTGATGGAGGCCCTCGACAAGCGCGAGGGCCGGACGGGCGAGATCGAGGGACGCCTGCAGTCGCTCATTTCCCGCAGCCCGGAGAACCCCGCGCTGGCGGTGCGTCTTGCCCGCCACTACGCGGAAAACGGGCAAGGCGGGAAAGCCGCGAGCTTCCTTGCAGACAATCTCGGCCGCTATGAGCGGAGCATCCAGTACCGCGAGGCGATGGTCCGGGTGAACCTGTCGGAGAACAACCCGGCCGCCGCGCGCGAGGCCATCGCGGGCCTCGTCTCGCTGCGCCCCGAGGATGTCGACGTGCTGCGCTTCGCGCTCAACGGCTACATCCTCACCGACAATCTCGACCGCGCGGTCGAGATGGGGAAGAAGCTCGTCGAGGTCGCGCCGGACGACAACCAGCATCCGCTGGCACTGGCTCAGCTTCAGGTCCGCTCGCGCGATTTCGATGCAGCCCTCGCCACGATGAAGAAGGCACGCAACGCCTCCCCGAACGATTCGGAACTCGCCCGGACGGAGGCCAGCATCTACCTGCTGAAGAACGACATGGACGGTGCGATGTCCGTGGCCCGCGACTTCCAGTCGGTGAGCTTCGCCGACGGCAAGGAAATGGAGGCGAGCCTTCTGGCCCGCCAGGGCCGGATCGAGGACAGCATCCTCCTGCTCGAGAACGCCTTGATCGAGAAGCCGCAATCGCAGCTTGCCACCGGCCTCTACCGTGCCCGGCGCCAGGCCGGCCGCACCGAGGCGGCGGTCGAGGGTCTGAAGCAATGGCTCACCGACAACCCCGGCGACCGCGGCGCGACGACGGTGCTTGCCGCCGGGCTGCTCGAGACCGGGGCCTACCGGGATGCCGAGACGCTCTACCAGGCTCTGCTGATCGAAGACCCGCGCAACGCCGTGCTGCTCAACAACATGGCATGGGTCCGCGGACAGCTGCGCCGTCCGGACGCGATCGACTATGCCGAGCGGGCCTACATGCTGAAGCCCGACTCCGCCCTGATCGCCGACACCTATGGCTGGCTCCTGCTGCAGCGCGACAAGGTGACCGAGGGGCTCAACATCCTCGAGGCTGCCTCCAAGGCCGCGCCCGACAATGTGGAGATCCAGGCGCACTACGGGATCGCGCTGAGCCGCGCAGGCCAGAACGAGAAGGCGATCGAGGTGCTTGAAGCGGCGCTCGACGACGGTGCGGGCTTTGCCGAGCGCAAGCTCGCCGAGGAGACGCTGCGCCGGCTCAAGGGCAACTGAGCGGGCCAGGCCGGCCGCACCGGCAAAGGCAGGAAGAACCGACGAAGGGCCGGGAAGGGTTACCCCCTCCCCGGCCCTTTTCCCTTGCCGCCAGCCCTTCGGCAGGCTCCGCGCGCAGGTGCGAAAAAGGGCCCGCCCGCTGATGTGCGGACGGGCCCTCCGGTGCCGTGAGGCCAAGGCCTGGCGGCGTGCCTACATCTCGCGGAAGGCGCGCTGCAGGATGTGGCGAACCGGGTCGAGAAGATAGTCGAGGGCAGTCCGCTCCTGCGCCGCGACGACGATTTCCGCAGGCATCCCGGCCACGAGCTGTGCATCCTGCAGGCCCGCAAGCTCTTCGTCCGGCACGGCGATACGGGCGACGTAGTAGCTGACGCCCGTCTGCTGGTCCGTCACGATGTCGGGCGCAACCTGCACCACCGTGCCGTCGAGCGGCGGCGTCATGCGCTGGTCGAACGCCGTGATGCGGATCTGCGCCGGCAATCCGGCGTGCACGATG
The DNA here is from genome assembly GCF_024158125.1 of Futiania mangrovi. Classification (NCBI taxonomy): domain Bacteria; kingdom Pseudomonadati; phylum Pseudomonadota; class Alphaproteobacteria; order Futianiales; family Futianiaceae; genus Futiania; species Futiania mangrovi. The sequence continues at coordinate 1,210,961 of NZ_JAMZFT010000001.1, forward strand.
TCGATGTCCGTCGGGCGGATGCGTGCCTCGATGGTAAGGTCGTCCTCGGCGGGCGCAATGTCCATCAGCGGCTCTCCGGGCGAGACCACGCCGCCCACGGTGTTGACGGCGCTGCGCAGGACCGTTCCGTCGATGGGCGCGCGGATCACCAGCCGCTCGTAGACGTCGCGGGCCGACTTCAGCCGCTGCTCCAGGTCGACGAGGCGGTCCTGCGTCTCGCGCAGTTCCTCGAGCACCCGGCGGCGATAGTCCTCGCGCACCTGGATCATCTGGATGCGGGCCTCGCCAATCGCGACCTTCGCCTGCGAGATGCGTGCGATGCGGGACCCCCGCTGGCCTTCGAGTTCGGCGACGGCGCGTTCCAGCGCAAGAACGCGCGTGCGGTTCGTGTGGCCGGCGGCGAGCAGTTTCTGCAGGCCCTCGAGCTCCTCGCGGATGATCCGCGTCTGCTCCTCGGCGGCCTGCTGCTCGGCGCGCGTTCCCTCGATCTGCTGCTCGTACTGCTCGATCCGGCTTTCCAGAATGTCGATCTGGCCGCCCAGTTGTTCGTTGCGGGCGGAGAAGAGAGACATTTGCGAGGCCATGGCCGCCTGGGCGCGGGGGTTCCCGGCCTCCGCGGCCTCGCCGACCTCGAGCGGAATCTCGAGCGTATCGGCCCCATCGCGCTCGGCGAGGAGACGGGCTTCCGCCGCCCGCTCGGCCATCACCTGGGCCTCGAGAAGTTCCATCGTCGCGCGCGCGCGCGTGTCCTCGAGCGTGAAAAGGACATCGCCTGCCTTCACGCTGTCGCCTTCCTGAACGCGGATCTCGGCGACGATGCCGCCCTCGAGGTGCTTCACCGTCTTGCGCTTGGTGGCCGAGGTGACCATGCCCTGCGCGATGGCGCCGGCAGCAAGCTGCGCCGTCCCGGCCCAGGCTGTGAAACCGCCGAGGCCCAGCGCCACGACAAGCACGCCGGCAGCTGCCGTGGGCCAGGGATCGACGGGCACCTTGCGGACCGACTTCGCGCCGGCAGCCTTGCGCTCATCCTCGCCCGCACGTCCGGAGAACAGGCCCGACAGCCCGGTCGTGCCCAACAGGGAGCGCAACCGCGCCGGGTCCACCCGCCCGAGGCGGGTCTTGAGCCAGGCCGCGATGTCCGTTTGCTTAGCCATTGACCGCCTCCTTGAAGTGTTCCAGGACGCGCCGCGCGCGTCCGGGCGCCTCGCGGGCCGCCGCATCGTGATCGTCCGTTGCAGCCTGGTTCGCTGCGCCGCCGCCCGCGCCCGGTGCGCCTCCGCCCCCATGCGGATCGTTCGCGGCCGATGCTTCGTCACCGGCCTGATCGTCTCCCGGCTGGGTCGTGATCTGGTGCGATGGCTTGAAGAACGGGAGCGGCTGGGCCGTGCGGTTGAGGATCTCGTCGCGGGGGCCGAGCGCGCTCACCATGCCGTCGCGCAGGACGAGGATGCGGTCGACGCCCTGCAGCATGCTGGGCCGGTGCGAGATGAGCACGACAGTGATGCCCCGGCGCTTCAGTTCCGCGATGCACTTCAGCAGCGCAAGGTCGCCGTCATGGTCGAGATTGGCGTTCGGCTCGTCGAGCACCACGAACGCCGGGTTGTCGTAGAGCGCGCGGGCGAGCGCGATCCGCTGGCGCTGGCCGCCGGACAGCGCGCGCCCGCCCTCGCCGATACGGGTTTCGTACCCGTCGGGAAGCGACAGGATCAGTTCGTGCACACCGGCAAGCCGGGCCGCGTCCACCACCTTCTGCGGGTCGATGTCGCCCAGGCGCGCGATATTCTCCTTCACGGTCGCGTCGAACAGTTCCACGTCCTGCGGCACATAGCCGACATAGCGCCCGAGATCGCCGTGCGCCCAGCGGAACACGTCCGCGCCACCCAGTCTGACGGCGCCGGCCGCCGCGGGCCAGACGCCGACGAGCAGGCGCGCCAGCGTCGACTTGCCGGACGCGCTGGGGCCGATGACGGCCATCACCTCGCCCGGTTCCATCGCAAAGGAAATGCCGCGAAGGATCGGCTCGCGCCCGCCGGGGGCAACCGCTGCCGCGTTCTCCACCGTCACCTGACCTTCCGGCCGGGGCAGTCGCATGCGCTTGCCAGGCTCGGGGAAGGCTGCAAGCAGCTCCTTCAACCGGTCATAGGCGCCGCGCGCGCCGACGAAGCCGCGCCACGAACCGATCATCTGCTCGACCGGCGCAACCGCCCGGCCGACGATGATCGAGGCGGCGATCATCATGCCTGCCGACATCTCGTGCACCAGGACGAGGGAAGCGCCTCCCGCCAGCACGCCCACCTGCAGGACGATGCGGAGCGCCTTGGACAGGCCTTGCAGGACGGCGACCCAGTCTGCCGCCTCGGATTGCAGCGACAGCCCGCGGTACCAACGCCCGAGCCAGCGCGTCCGTGCCCTGCCCGTCATGCCCATGGCGCGCAGGGCCTCGATGTTCCGGACGGTCTGGTCGGCGAACTGTTCGGCCTCGCCCAGGTGCTGTCCCGCCTCCCTGAGGCGCGTGCGCGAGATCCATTCGGTGGCAAGCGCCATGCCGATCAGCAACACCGCGCCGGCGACGGCAATCCCGCCGAGAACCGGATGGATGAGGAAGATGACGAGGAGATATACCGGAATCCAGGGTGCGTCGAAGAACGCAGCCGGCCCCGCCCCCGTCAGGAACTGGCGGACCGTGTCCACGTCGCGCAGACCGGCCAGACGCCCTCCTGCCCCCGCGGTCAGCGCGCGAAGCGCGAGCGCATTGAACACGGGACGCCGGATGCGCTCGTCGAAGGCGTTGCCGATGCGGATCAGCATCCGCCCACGCACCCCCTCCAGCACGCCGTAGATCACCAGCAGCCCGACCGCCACCGCCGTCAGAGCCACGAGCGTCTCCCCGCTCTGGCTCGTCAGCACGCGATCGTAGACCTGCATCATGTAGACCGGCGAAACCAGCATCAGCAGGTTGATGACCATGCTGAAACCCGCGGTCGCCAGAAATGCGGATCTGAGCGCCTTGAATCCCTCGCCCGCATCTCCCGTCTTGCGCGTCATGTCGAACTCCTCAGCCCCAGGACCACGAGAGCGGCATCCCCCTGTCCGCCAGCCCTCATGGGACGACTGAGCGTAGCGTTTAGTCCCTAACCGGGAGTTAACCTTGATGAAGGGTTGCTGGACCCTTTTGGGGGCCATTCGCCATTTGCACGCGGCTTGCATCGATTGCCCCTTAGAGGCAAGGCTGTTTGCCAATGAGACAGACTCTTGAGGAAAGGATCTTCGATGCAGAAGGGTGCCGCAGAGCGCAAACCGGGAGAGACCGATGATGAGTTGCTTCACAAGGTAGGGACTGGAAACTGGCGAGCGGTTCGCCTGCTCGATTACCCAGTTGATCGTATCCTCGAGGCTGCTGGAGCCTGGAAAGCACAGGCTGCCGGAATTGTGAAGCCTTGGTTAGTCTGGTGCGCACATCCGGACTGGGCCGTTCTTCAGCAAAAGCTTGTCCTTTCGGCCGGTTGGACTCCAATCGTCGGCTTCGATCCTCGAGTAAGTCATGTTCCCATTGTCCCCGGAAGCCTTCGTATCGACTTCAACGAGCAACTCCAATTGCCTCTGATGTACCCGCATTTCCCGGTCGAACTTGCCTTCATGTGGATCGACAAGATCGCTTTCTGGCACTCCGACTTTCTGCTTGCTCATGACATGATGGAGCGCGTGGCAACCCAGTTTGAGTCCCTGCCCCAAGGCGAATGCTTCGTCACTCATCCAGGTCATCCGATCCGCACCCGGCTAAAGTGGCTGTTGAACGCAAAGGATGCGCGCTATTGGGAATTGCTCGGTTGCACCACCAAGGAAGCCAGCAAAAGTCAATGGGACAACGGGACCAGTTGGTGGATGAACTTCCAAGATCATCCAAATTGTCCGGATAAGGTCGAGTACGAACGGCGTGCAAAGTGTTACTATGATCACGGTTCAGGAATTCGCTACTGGCACCAAAAGTGCGGCGGAAGAGTGCGATTTATATATGAAACGGAAATCGCGCACGGCCACTTCACAAAGATTGGAAATCCGGATTTCAAGCGTAGCATTCCCGCTGGACAGTCAGACTCTCTTCGCCTGATGGAACAGGACATGTCCCGCAACTTTGGGCTTGTGGAAGCGGCAAAAAAGATGCGAATTGAGGATTTATTATCAAGTGACTGAGGGAAAAGCTGAAAGTGCGTCAGATTTTCCCTCAGTCAGAAAGCTAAAGCAGGATGAGACTGGTCGTATCTACTTGGTTTGCCTGAACCCCTTCGAGCGTGATCGAACCCAGCGCGCCGAAGTCGAACACGGCGTCGCCGTCGGCATTGGTGCCGAGTGCGGCCATGATGTCAGCCTTGGACGCAAGACCCGGAAGCTCGGCCACCTTGAACTCCAGCCGGTCGATGCCGGCCTCGAAGTCCACGATACGGTCGTGCCCGATCGCGCCACGGTCAAAAACGAAGGTATCCATCACCCCATTGTGCAGAACGGTACCGGCCCCGCCCTTGAGCACGTCATTTCCGCCGCCGGCCGAGATGCGGTCCGAGCCGCGACCGCCGACGATGTAATCGTCGCCCGCGCCCGTTATCAGCGTGTCGTTCCCCTCGCCGCCAAAGACGAGGTTGATGCCGTCGCCAAGAACGATCTGGTCGTCGCCGCCGCCGGCAATCACCATCCAGTTCTCGCCATCGGTCTTCGTCAGGCCGTTCGCTTCGTCGTCAAGGATCAGCACGTCGCTGTTGGAGAGGATGCTGCCGTCGGAGAGAACGGGCATGATGTTGAACGCGGAAAGATCATCAAAATTAGACACCATATCTGGTGAATGCTCAACCAGGAACCCAAACGCCTCTAGCGAATTCACATCCCCGGTCAGAGAGAAATGGAGTCCATTGGCGGCACGCGCATAGGCGACAAACCCGCCTCCAGATGCTGGATAACCCGGCATTGAGCCATCGTCGCGAAGCTGCTCAAGCCCGCCGGAGGCCTCAAATAGCTCCTGCCATGTATCGACAATTACTTTGTTGCCGTTTACATCTGTTATAATGTGATTAAGTACATAGCTGGAGCCAATTCGAGGATCGAATCCTTTGTCCTCGTTGGTAAAGCGACCAGCAATAAAGTTCGTTTGCCATTCCATTAGCGCGCCGGCATCTTCGAAACCCATTCGAAGTAATTGTGGAAGCGCAAGGGCCACAAAGTCCTGTTGAAAGTTCGTGATGTCAGTTCTTGTTGGCTCAAACCAACCTGCAAACTCAGCAGTCTGATGCCCGCTTTCCATATGGCGGACGATAAAGTCTTTCAAGACGTCTTCGACAACCTCTGTGATATACGCCCTATAAGTCGTACCTTCGGGCGAAACCCATGAGGCGTAAGCCGCTTCACGAAGGAACCATGCGTAAGAACGCACCTGCTCACCATAAAATGAGAAATCTCCATCGAGTCGCGAGGTTCTCTGGTAGGCCTGAAGCACATTCCAAGAAGTCTGCGCTTCGAGTTGATCGAGGTAATACTGATCCCCCGTCAGCAGATACGGCAGGTAACTGAGAGATGGCTGGTGTGCCACGTCCGGGGTCCAGCCGGTTTCCTTGTAGCTGATCGGTTCGATGCCGTGCCGGTCGAGCGTGGCACGGGAGTCGATCCAGACTGTCGGATGGTCGGTGTACTTCGCTGCCTCGCCGGTGGCCTTGTCGATAAAGTGCCAGGGGATGTTGCCGGCCGCTTCCGCATTAGCAATCAGCGTCTGATAGGCCCGTTCGTCCATCGAATGGAGATAGAGTGTGGCCCAGTTGGGAAGCAGCCCGATATCGTTCCGGTACCCGGTTCCAGGCATGTACTGCTGGATGTTGCCGGTCGCGTCCGTACCCCCCGAATTCGCCATCGCCGTGTCGTAGAGCTTTTGGATCTCGTTCGCGCTACCGCCCACAGCGAGGTCGTAGCTCGGGATCGCCCCGGTCTGGATCATGTAGGCGACGTCGAAGATCGTGTGGACGGGCGCGGGCTGCTTGGTCGCGAACATCTCCCGCCAGGTCGTGTGGTGATGCTGCGTCACGTCGTCGAGGAACTTCACGGTCTGCCCATTCGACGTGATCGTGGCGTCGTACTGGATCGGCACGTCGTCAGTTTCGAACAGCCAGTTGTAGTTGAACTGCACGTTCGTGCGCACCGTGCCGTCGGCCAGCATGCGCACGTCGAACGACAGCTGGAAGTCGTCGCGCACGTCCGCGCTCAGGCGCACCTCGGTCGCGAACGGGCCCGAGATCCAGGACTTGACCGTGCCGTTGGCGATTGCGTCGGAAAGCAACTGTGCCACGTCCACCGTGGCGCTGGTGCCGTCCGCGAAGTCCATGCGCACCTGCATGTCGAGACCGGAGGCGAGAATGTCGGAGGCGTCGAGCGCGGGCGGCACAACTGACGGCTGTCCCTTGGCCAGCATCACGTCCAGCGCCTGGCCCGAGGCCGAGGCCGGAAGCTCCAGCGTCAGGATCGCGTGGCGCACGGAGCCATCCGGATGCGTCGCCTTCGCGTCAACCTGCAGCGCATAGTCCTGCCCGCCGATGCGCGCGACGATGACGTCGCCGGGCTTCACGTCGCCCTGGGCGAACACATGGCCGAAGGTGACGACCTTGGAGGTTCCCTCGCCCAGTTGCCCGACCTGAAGCTTGAGGCCCACGATCTCGTCCGGGGCCTGCGCTTCCAGCACCTTCGGCGCGTAGATCACGCCTGACTGCTGACCCTCCAGCAGCGGCGCCGCCATCGCAACCTGAATGGCTTCGCCGCCCGACGTGCCACCGGTACCCGAGTCGGTGGTGCCCGAGCCGTCGGACACCACGGGCTCGGCGGTGGTATCGCCCGGTACGGGCTCCGCCACCGTGCCGCTGTCGGCGGGCAGCTGGTGCACGCTGCCCTCCAGCACCTCGACCGCGACGTCGCCGAGCGCGGCAAGCATGACCGGATCCTGGGTCAGAACCAGAGACTGGATGGCAGCGGGCACCGAGGCCCCGGAGTTCCCCTGCACTTCGGACACGATGCGCAGAACGGTCCCTTCGGCCGGGGGACCGTCGAAGACGACAGCCATGTCCGGCAGTTCCGCGAAATCGACCGCCCAGGAGCCATCGGCCTGCTGCGTTCCACCGACGACACGCGCCTGCTGCGGCAGCCCCTGGATCACGAGACGGCCCTGCAGAGCCTCGCCCGAGAGAGAAAGACCGAGCGCGATGGACTGCAGGTCCGCGGTGCTGAAGCCCACCGCGGCGCCATCGGCGACGACGCCCTGATAATCCGCCGCCTCGGCCACATCCGTATAGACAGGACCCGAATGGGCAAGAACCTGACCCGTGGCGGAGACCATTGCCGCGGAGAGCACGAGTGCCCCCGCAAACCCGGTCGACAGCCGGCCGGCGATCGTGCCAGCCGCATCAAGTCCAAGCATCCACCTGCCCTCCTGATCCTGAACACCACCCTGGATCGTGGCACCCAGCGGTACGCCCGCGATCCGGATCATCGCGCCCTCGGGGGGCGTACCGGACGGGTCGACGACGAGACTGAACGCCCCCTCGCCGGCAGTCAACTGTCCCGCATAGAGTCCGAGCGCGGGTTCGCTCACAGGCTCCTCCGGCGCGGGATCCTGCGCAACCGGCTCTTCCGTCACGGGCTCCTCGGTAACGGGGGGCTGTTCCGCCACGGGCTCCTCGGTAACGGGAGGCTCTTCGGTAACTGGCTCTTCCGCCACGGGCTCCCCGGTAACGGGGGGTTCCTCGGTAACGGGCTCCTCCGCCACGGGTTCCCCGGTAACGGGGGACTCTTCCGTCACAGGTGCAGGTTCCTGGGCGACGGGTTCCTCGGCCGGGGCAGGTTCCTGGACGACAGGCTCCTCCACTGTCGGAAGCGGCGTCTGGTCCTGCACCACGAAGCGGTCACCGTGCCGCCCGTGCGTGTCGAAGCCGTATTCGAACCCCGAGGCAAGCTGGATCCTGCCCGAGGACGTCAACGACACGCCTTCGATCTCGATCCGCCCGATCTCGAGAGTTGCACCGTCCGCACCCTCGACGCGAACGGAGAGCTGGCCGAGGCCGATCGCGGCCACCGGTACCCACGCGTCGAGGCTGAACGTCTTGCGCGGTGCATGGACGCCCGCAATGCCACTCGATGCGATCACGGCGCCGTCCAGCAGAACCTCCACGCGGTCCGCAAGGTTGGACGACGGGTTGGAGAACGTGACCGCGATCTGCGTATCGGGCGGCGTCTCCTCCACCGTGCGCGAGAGAGCCGTGTCCCCGGTCGTGGTGGACGCCTGCAGGTACGTCGTTTCGGAGAGCTGCGTCTGCGTGCCGGGAAGCGCATTCGTCTCGACGGCGCCGAAGCCCCAGCGCGTGTTGGCATGCTCGACCAGCGTATAGGCGCTGCCGGAGTCGAGGGTCACGCCCTGGTTGTCCCTGCGCACCGTATCGTCTAGCCGCGCGCGCGTGAGGTTCAGGCCACTGCCTTCCTCGCCCGAAACAACGATGCCGATGTCGGAAAAACTGGCACCGGAAACATCATACCAGCCCTTGATCGCGAATGTGCCGTCCGGAGACAGCACGTCCACCAGCGATACAGTTTCTATAAGGGTGTCACCAATATAGATATCGACGACTTGCGGATAGGTCGCGCCGAAAACCGAAAATTCGAGCGAAAGAAACTGCATTTTTAGCTCCCGAGCAGACGCCCCCGCATCTTCAGCACGTATTGAACGGCCCCTTCCCTAATGCCGCGTTAAACAAACAATTCGATGAAAGAGTATTCGATCAACGCCGATGCCTCACTTTTCATAAAACTGTCTGGATCGTGATTTATTCCTTCCGCCTGTTCATAAACGTGACGGTAACCATGCGCGGGATATGGCATGGATCGTGCTTTGGCTGGCACCGGCTTTCGGGCTGGCGTAAGCATGTGCCGGACATCCCCCGGCACCCCCCGCGGAATGGCCCTGATGGCATTCAAGCGCATGCCGTGCTTAGAGGGGCGGTTGGCAAGAGAGGTTGGTTGTGCTGAACCTGTTCGGTCACTACGTCCGGGCGAATACCGTGCTCCTCGGGATCGCGGAATTTCTGTTCCTGGGCGTGGCCTTCTACCTTCTGGCTCTTCTGCTGCTCGGCGCGGCGGCGGGCGCCGGGGAACAGCATTTCGTGCTGACGCGCGTCCTTGTCCCGACCTGCGTGCTGATGCTGACGATGTTCTCGCTCGGCCTGTACGAGCCGCGGGCACGCCATGACCTGCGCGTGTTCCTGATCCGCCTGCTCGCAAGCTGCCTGGCGGGCGGGTTCGTCCTCTTCCTTTTCTTCATCCTCGTGGGTACGGGCGCGCGCGATGCAGGACTGACCGGGTTTTCGGCGAGCGGCGTCGCCTTCGTCGTCGTTCTGGTCCTGTGGTTCGCGTTCAACGCGATAACCCGCAGCGAGGCCTTCCGCACCCGCATGATCGTTCTGGGAACGGGCGAGCGCGCGGGCGAGGTGGCGAGCCTGGCGGCCCAGCCGGGCTCGAGCCTCTCGGTCGCGAGCATGCTGTCGGCCAGCGACATCAAGGACACGGAGACGGGCGAGGCGCGCAACCTTCTCGACCTGTGCCGGCGCACCGGCGCGACGGAAATCGTCGTCGCGCTGCAGGAGCGGCGCGGCGTGCTGCCGGTCAGCGAGCTTCTCGCCTGCCGGATGCACGGGATCAATGTGACCGACTATTCCACCTTCTGCGAGCGCGAGAGCGGCAAGGTGGACCTGGACAATGTGTACCCGAGCTGGCTGGTCTTCTCCGACGGCTTCCGGAACACGCAGCGCACTTTCCTCTGGAAGCGGCTGTTCGACGGAATCGTGTCGCTTTCGATCCTGACGCTCTGCCTGCCGATCCTGATCGGCACCTACCTGGCGGTGCGGCTCGACAGCAAGGGGCCGGGCTTCTATCGCCAGCGCCGCGTCGGCCTCGATGGCAAGGTGTTCGAGGTCTACAAGTTCCGCTCCATGCGCACCGACGCCGAGAAGGCGGGCGCGCAATGGGCGAGGCAGAACGACGACCGGGTGACGCGCGTCGGCCGCTTCATCCGCCGCACGCGCATCGACGAACTGCCGCAGCTGATCAATGTGCTGTCGGGCGACATGAGCTTCGTGGGCCCGCGTCCCGAGCGCCCGGAGTTCGTGGCCGAACTGTCCCAGGAAATCCCCTATTACCAGGACCGCCACAGGGTGAAGCCGGGGATCACGGGCTGGGCGCAGATCAACTACCCCTACGGCGCCTCGGTCGAGGACACGAAGGAAAAGCTGAAGTACGACCTCTATTACATGAAGAACTGCACGCTCTTCCTCGACTTCCTGATCCTGCTGAAAACGATCCGCGTCGTCCTGTGGCCCGAAGGCGTGCGCTAGGGCGGCGGACGCACTGCGCTACCAGCAGTCGACGCGCACGACAGCCTCCGCCTGCGCCTCCGCCTGGAGGGCCGATGCGGCCGCCGCGTCTCCGCCGTCCGGATAGGACGATGGCAGGCTGACGCCCGCCCCGCGGGCGAAACGGGCCAGGTCACCCGCCGAGATGGCAAGTCCAAGATTGGTGATGGTGACGCCGGTCGCCGCATAGACGGCAGCGGAGTTTATCTTCTGCGCGATCAGCCCCACGACCCGTCCCTGCCGGTCGATCACCGGGCTGCCGCTGTGGCCGAAGCGCACGTCGGCGGAAACCGGGACGCGACCGTCCGGCGGCGACATGTCCGACGGGATGCTGCCTTCCACGATGAGCGCCTGCATGGGCCCGATCCCCCGGAACGGATAACCGACAATGCGGATGTCCCGGCCAGAGGGATCGCCCGAGGCATCGAGCACGAGCGGCTGCACCGCGTGGGGCCGAGTGCGCAGCAGGGCGAGGTCGGTCGCGCTTTCCCGCGCCACGACACGGGCAGGAAGCCGTTCCCGCTTGCGGGTCAGGACCGTCACGTCCTTGCAGGCGGCAACGGTGTGGAGGGAGGTCAGCACCTCTCCGCGCGTACCGATGAAGAAGCCCGTGCCATAACCCTTCACCGCGGGCAGGGTGCGGTCGGGCGCAGCGATCTGGCCGGCGATCGCGGCGCGGCGCGCCTGCTGGCGTACCTCCGCCTCGCTCTCGGATATCACGGTGCCGGTACACTTGCCGGAAACGACACGGGAGACCGCGTCGCGCGCCGGATCGTAACAGAACTGGACCTGGGATGCCTCGTCGGCCCGCGCGGAAGTGGACAGTGCCGCTGCAACCAGCGCCGCCGCACATCCCGCCGCCGTCCACGCCCGCGATGCGTTCATCGCATGCACCCCGCGCCCGATGCGCGACGCCCGGCTACCCGTCCTTCCCGGCCTGCGGCCCCTTCAGGAGGGCATCGAGCCTGCGCTGTTCCTCCGCCGAGAGTGGCGCCGCGCCATCCCCGGCCTGCTTGCGGGCCGTCGCGCCCAGAAGGCGCCATACACCGAAGCCCGCCACGGCAAACAGCAGAAACGGCCCGAACCACAACACGTAAGTCTGCGGCTTCACGGGGGGTTTGAGCAAGACAAAGTCGCCGTACCGGCGCACCAGAAAGTCCACGACCTCGGCATCCGTGTCGCCGTCGACAAGGCGTTCGCGCACGATCAGGCGCATGTCTCGGGCAAGCTGCGCGTCGGAATCGTCGATCGACTGGTTCTGGCAGACGAGGCAGCGCAGCGTCTTCGAGATCTCGCGCGCGCGCTCCTCCAGCACAGGATCGTCTAGCTGCTCGTCCGGCTCGACCGCGGTGGCGAAGGCGGCACCCGCCAAACCGAGCGCGAAGAGCAACGCGAGGAATGCCACGCGCAGGCTCATGCCGCTGCCTCCGCCGTCTTGCGCCGGCTGCGCGGCTGCGGTGCGCCGACGCGAAGACGCCGGTCGGCGAGCGACAGGCATCCGCCGAGCACCATCAGGCCCGCCCCGCCCCAGAGCCAGGGCGCGAGCGGATTGTCGAAGATCCGCACGCTCCAGGAGCCGTTCTCCTGCACCTCGCCCATGACGACATAGAGGTCGCCCAGAAGCCCGGTGACGATCGCCGCCTCGGTCGTCGGCATGCGCTGGACGGGATAGAACCGCTTCTCCGGCGTCAGCGTCTTGCCCGCGAAGCGGCCGTCCGTCACCGCCAGGTTTCCGGTCACCGACATGTAGTTGGGACCGCGCACCCGCTCCACCCCGTCGAAGCGCAGCGTGTGGCCGGCCACCGTCACCGTGTCGCCGGGCGCCATGATGACAAGTTCCTCGGTCTTCCAGCTTTCGACCGCGACGACACCCGCGAGGAATATGCCGAGCCCGCCGTGGGCCAGCGCCATGCCCCAGACGCTGCCCGGAAGCCCCCGGGCGCGCGCCCAGGTGTCGCCAAGAGGCGCGCGGAAGGCGCGCGTGCGCTCCGCGAGGTCGCACAAGGCGCCGACGACGAGCCAGGTTGCGAGCCCCATGCCGAAGGACGCAAGCAGCGGCGTGCTCCCGCTGAGTGCGGCGGCAACGGCGGTCACGGCCACCGCCGCGACGGCGGCGGCCACAAGGCGCTGGAACGCGCCTGTGAGGGTGCCGCGCTTCCACGCGAGCATCGGCCCGAAAGGCACTGCCAGCAGAAGCGGCACCATCAGCGGCCCGAAGGTCAGGTTGTAGTAGGGAACGCCGACGGAAACCTTGTAGTCGAACGCCTCGGCAAACAGCGGGAAGAGCGTGCCGAGAAGCACTGTGGCGCAGGCCACCGACAGGAAGAGATTGTTGAGGATCAGCGCGCCCTCGCGGCTGACCGGCTGGAACACCGCGCCGGACGACATCTGCGGCGCACGCCAAGCGAACAGCGCGAGCGCCCCCCCGATCGCGACGACGAGCAGGCCGAGAATGAAGACCCCACGCGTCGGATCGGTCGCAAACGCATGGACCGAGGTCAACACGCCGGAGCGCACAAGGAAGGCTCCCATCAGCGAGAGCGAGAACGCAAGAATCGCGAGCAGGATCGTCCAGATCTTCAGCGCGTCGCGCTTCTCCACCACGATGGCGGAGTGGAGCAGCGCGGTCGCCACCAGCCAGGGCATGAAGGAGGCGTTCTCCACCGGATCCCAGAACCACCATCCGCCCCAGCCAAGCTCGTAATAGGCCCACCAGGAGCCGAGCACGATGCCGAGCGTCAGCGCGGCCCAGGCCACCAGCGTCCACGGCCGAACCCAGCGCGCCCAGGCAGGATCGACGCGCCCCTCGAGCAGGGCAGCGACGGCGAAAGAGAAGACACTCGAAAGCCCGACATAGCCCAGGTAGAGGAAGGGCGGGTGAAAGGCGAGGCCCGGATCCTGAAGCAGCGGGTTGAGGTCGGCCCCGTCGAGCGGCGCGGGATCGAGGCGCAGAAACGGGTTCGATGTCACGAGGATATAGGCGAGGAAGGCGACACCGATCAGGCCCTGGATGCCGATCGTGCGCGCCGCGAGCGTCGACGGCAGCCGCCGCCCGCCCATCGCGATCATGCCCCCGAAAAGCGCAAGGATCAGCACCCAGAGGAGCATCGAGCCCTCGTGGTTCCCCCACACGCCCGTCACCTTGTAGAGCATGGGCTTGAGCGAGTGCGAGTTCTGCGCGACGTTCGATACGGAGAAATCCGACACGACGAAGGCGTGCATCAGCGCAAAGAAGGAGATCGAGACGAAGAGAAGTTGCGTCAGCGCAGCCGGCGCCGCCATGTCCATCAGCCGCGCGCTGCCGCGATGGGCGCCGTAAAGCGGAACGACCGCCTGGACGAGCGCGACCGCGAGCGCGAGAACGAGCGCGAAATGCCCAAGCTCGGGGATCATTGGGCGCCCTCCTGCCAGTGGCCCTGCTTCTTCAGTGCGTCCGCAACCTCGGGCGGCATGTAGGTCTCGTCATGCTTGGCAAGCACGGTCGCGGCGAGGAACGAGCCGTCCGGGCCGAACGCCCCTTCCGCGACGATGCCCTGCCCCTCGCGGAACAGGTCGGGCAAGATGCCGTCGTAGCGCACGGTCATGGTGTTCGCGGTGTCGGTGATGTCGAAGGCAACCTGCCGCCCCTGCCCCCGGATGACCGAGCCGTCGACGACGAGTCCGCCGACCCGGATACGCTGGCCGGGCTCGACCCCCTTCGCCGCAACCTCCGTCGGGCTGAAGAAGAAAACGACCTGGTCCTGAAGCGCGGTGAGGACAAGCCCGACAGCCACCGCGAACACGGCCAACCCGCCCGCGATCAGGCCGATCCTCAGCTTCTTGCGACGCGTCATCATCTTGCCGTGACCACCTTGCAGAGGGCCTTGTCCCTGAACGCAATTCTATTTAGCGAGCCGAGGCTCCCGGCGAAAGGGCGCGAGGATGCCTGCGGCGATCAGTCCGGAGGATTCCCGCGCCTCCGCGGCCCGAACTGCCACGAAACGGTGTAAAGAAAAAGGGGCGCCGAAGCACCCCTTCTCCCGTGATCTGCGTCAAGCGCCCTGCGTTCAGGCCGGGTTGACGCCAAGCATGCGCAGCGTCTCGATCGTCAGCTCGCCCGAGCCGAGGCCCTTGTCCTTCTGGAACCGCTCCAGCGCGTCGTAGGTGCCGCGGCCCAGAACGCCATCGATCTTGCCCGGATCGTAGCCGGCATTCTTCAGCGACGTCTGCAGACGGGTCACCCAGTCCTCGGTCATGTTGACCTCGCAGAGGATTTCCCGCCACTCGATCGAGCCGTCGGACATCTTCACGCGCTTGGTCACGGTCTCGTACTCGGCCGGAACCTCGGTCACGACCTGGCGGGCAGGCTCGACGACCTTCTTGACCTTGATGGTCTCGTACTTCGCCGGAATCTCGACCTTCACGGTCTTCGGCGGCTCGACCATGATGCGCTTGCGCACCTTCTCGGTCACCGCAGGGACGACCTCCTCGACGACCTGCGCCGGGGTCTTCATCACCCGCTTGCTGACGGTCTTGTACTCGGCCGGAACCTCGACAAGGCACATCGTCTCGCCGGTGCCGCGCTCGACCTTCTGAATCGGGCCGCAGTTGTTCTGCCAGGTGGTGTAGGCGGCGCGCACCAGCACCTGCTCCTCAACCTCCTCGAACTCCGCCGGGACGGGCACGAGCTTTGTGGATTCCTCCTGCACGACGACGATCTCGTCGACGAAGTCGTACTGAGCCTCCACAAGCTCGAACTTGAAGGAGGCTTCCTCGACGAGAACCTCCTGCTCGACCTCCTCGTACTTCGCAGGGATCGTCTCGACCTCCTGCGAGGCGGGCTTGATCAGCACCCGCTCCTCCTGCTCGGCATATTGCGGCGGGATGAACACGCGCGCGAAGCACTGGCCGGGCTTCGCATTCGGCGGCAGGTTCAGGCCCGTCGTGTCGGTGGAGGCGGTTTGCGCCATTGCCGGCGCGGCGAGCGCGAGCGCAGCCGCCCCCGCAAGAACAATCCTCAATCCCCTCATCGATCCCTCCAAGATCACTGCAGAAACTCTCGCAAAACGCCCCATCCCGCTTCCGGGTCCGGAGCGCCGCCATACGGGCGCCAAGGTGAACCCAACGCCAGAACCAGCAAAACCCCCGGTTTTCCCCGGCTAGACCTACACCGATTCGGCTACATGCGCGACCTGACACATGATGCCCCGGCGGGCGTCAACCCCGCACCGTCGCAGACATCCCGGCCGGACATGTGCAACCTGGACGCACTCACCCCGTCCTCTCCGTGAGACGACCGCGGAACCGGACTATTCCCGGCCTGCAAGAAAATCTTGCCATGTCCCCGCGGCAGGGTGGCATGTCGCAATTGCAGCACAAGTGTCGCAAACTGTCCGTGACATGCGCGCCCGGGCGGATAGGGTCGAGCGCAGCAGGATAACCGCTTCCAGGAGCGCGGGGATACATTTTCGGATGACACGCTTCTCGGCCTTCGCGATCGCGCGCAACGCGCTGAGCTTTCACAAGGACTGGGGACCGCACTGGCGCAATCCCGAACCGAAGCGCCAGTACGACGCGGTGATCGTCGGCGCCGGCGGGCACGGGCTGGCGACGGCCTACTACCTCGCCAAGGAGCACGGGCTGACCAATATCGCGGTGCTGGAGAAGGGCTGGCTCGGCGGCGGGAACACGGGGCGGAACACGACGATCATCCGGTCGAACTACCTCCAGGACGCCTCGAACGCGATCTACGAGCTTTCGCGCGCGCTCTACGAGGGCCTGTCGCAGGAGCTGAACTACAACGTCATGTTCTCGCCGCGCGGCGTGATGATGCTCGCCCAGACCGAGCACGAATACCGCGCGCTGCAGCGCACCTCGCACGCCAACCGGCTGAACGGCGTCGAGACGCGGATGATCACGGCGGACGAGGTGAAGCGGATCTGTCCGATCCTCAACACCTCGCCCAATGCGCGCTATCCCGTTCTGGGCGCGCTGTGGCAGCCGCGCGCCGGGACCGCGCGCCACGATGCGGTCGCTTGGGGCTATGCCCGGGGCGCGGACGCACGCGGCGTCGACATCGTGCAAAACTGCGAGGTCACGGGCATCGACGTCGAAAACGGGCAGGTCACGGGGCTCACAACCACCCGCGGCCACATCCGCACGCGCAAGGTTGGCGTCGTCGTCGCGGGCCACACGAGCCAGCTGATGGCGATGGCCGGGGTGCGCATGCCGATCGAGAGCGTGGCGCTGCAGGCGCTCGTCTCCGAGCCGATCAAGCCGGTCATGCCCTGCGTCGTGATGGCCAACACGGTGCACGGCTACATGAGCCAGTCCGACAAGGGTGAGCTTGTGATCGGCGGCGGCGCCGACGCCTACAACAATTTCAACCAGCGCGGCTCCTTCACCTCGCTGGAGCACACGGTCCGCGCCCTGGTCGAGACGTTCCCGGCGATCTCGCGGCTCCGGATGCTCCGGCAATGGGGCGGCATCGTCGACATGACGGGCGACCGCTCCCCCATCCTGTCGCGGACGCCGGTCGAGGGGCTCTACGTCAATTGCGGCTGGGGCACCGGCGGGTTCAAGGCGATCCCCGGATCCGGCTTCTCCTTCGCGCGGCTGATCGCGCGGGGCGAGGACGACGTCTGCGGGCCCTTCTCGCTCGACCGCTTCCGCGAGGGGCGGATGATCGACGAGTCGGTCGCCGCCGCCGTGGCACACTGAGGGAGGGCGGATCATGCTGCGCATCACCTGTCCCGTCTGCGGTGCCGAGGGCGACGAGACCGAGTTCGCTTATGGCCACCAGGCTCACATCCACCGCCCCGGCCCCGACTGCACGGACGCCGAGTGGGAGGAGTACCTGTTCCTGCGCGAGAACCCGAAGGGCTGGCACGCAGAACGCTGGCTGCACGCCTTTGGATGCGGCAAGTGGTTCCACGCGGTCCGCCACACGGTAACCATGGAGATCGCTGGCACCTACCCGGCCGATGCAAAGCCGCCCGCCGACCTGAAGACGCTGCTGGAGGGAGCGGCCTGACCATGCCCCACCGCCTGCCGACAGGCGGCCGGATCGACCGGTCGCGCCCCCTCACCTTCCGCTTCGACGGCAAGACCTATCGCGGGTACGAGGGCGACACGCTCGCCTCCGCGCTGATGGCGAACGGCGTGATCCTGATGGGCCGCTCGTTCAAGTACCACCGCCCACGCGGACCGATCGCCGCCGGGGCGGAGGAGCCGAATGCGCTGGTCGAGGCCGGCGAGGGCACGCGGCACGAGCCGAACCTGCGCGCAACGCAGGTGGAGCTTTACGAGGGCCTGACCGCCCGCTCGCAGAACCGCTGGCCGTCGCTCGCCTGGGACGTGGGCGCGGTCAACAGCAAGCTGGCGCGCGTCTTCCCGGCGGGCTTCTACTACAAGACCTTCATGTGGCCGCGCAGCTTCTGGGAAAAGCTCTACGAGCCGGTGATCCGGCGGGCGGCGGGCCTCGGCACCGCGCCGAAGGAGCGCGACGGCGACACCTACGAGCAGATGCACGCCTTCGCCGACGTCACGGTCGCGGGCGGCGGGGTCGCGGGCCTCGCGGCAGCGTTGGCTGCGGCGGAGGCCGGCGCGCGCGTCTTGCTGATCGAGGACCAGCCAGTGCTCGGCGGGCGGACGCCGGACGAGGGGCACGAGATCGCGGGCAAGCCAGCCGCAGACTGGATCGCGCAAACGGAAGCCGCGCTGCGGGCGCACGCCAACGTCACGATCCTGAGGCGCACCACGGTCGTGGGGCATTTCGACCACAATTATCTGATGGCGGCCGAACGGGTCGGCGACCATGCCCCGGCGCCGACGGCCGGGGCGGCGCCGCGCCACCGCCTGTGGAAGATCCGCGCCCGGGAGACGGTCGTCGCGGCAGGCGCGATCGAGCGGCCGATGGTCTTTGCCAACAACGACCGGCCGGGCGTGATGCTCGCCTCCGCCGTGCGGACGTTCGTTGCGCGCTACGGCGTGTCGCCCGGCCACCGGGTCGTCGTCTTCACCAACAATGACGACGCCTATCGCACGGCGCTGACGCTCGCCGACGCGGGCGTGATGGTGCCGCTGATCGTGGATGCGCGCGAGGGCTCCGACGGCGACCTCGTCCGCCAGGCGCGCGAGCGGGGGCTGTCGATCCGGTTCAAGGCGGGGATCGCCACGGCGCTCGGCACGAAAGCCGTGACCGGCGTGCGCGTGGGCACGCTGCGCGACAGCGGACGCATGGGCGACCCGCTGGAGACGATCGACTGCGACGCCGTCGCCATGTCGGGTGGCTGGAACCCGGCGGTGCACCTCTTCTCCCACTGCGGCGGCAAGCTGCGCTTCGACGAGACGCTCGCGGCCTTCGTGCCGGGGGAAACGCGGGAGCGGCTGACGGTCTGCGGCGCGGCAAACGGGGCGATGACGCTCGACACCGTACTCGCCGACGGGGTCGCCAAGGGGCACGCGGCGGCGGCGCGCGCGACGGGAGCAGATGTGGGCAAGGCCCCGAAGCCGCCCAGGGCCGACGCGCCGCGGGAGGCGCCGCTCGCGCCGATCTGGTTCGTGCCCTCGCTCCCGCCCTATGCCGAGGGGAACAAGCACTTCCTCGACCAGCAGAACGACGTGACCGCGGCGGACGTGGAGCTTGCGGCGCGCGAGGGTTACCGCTCGGTCGAGCACACGAAACGCTACACCACGCTCGGCATGGCGACGGACCAGGGCAAGACGTCGAACATCGCAGGGCTAGGCATCCTCGCGGACGCACTGGGCAAGCCGATCCCGAAGGTGGGGACGACCACCTTCCGCCCGCCCTACACCCCCTACTCCTTCGGCGCGATCGCGGGACGGCGCGCGGGCGCACTGTTCCACCCGGTCCGCAAGACGCCGATCAGCGACTGGGCCAACGCCCACGGCGCGGACAACGAGCCGGTGGGCGACTGGCGCCGCCCCTTCTGCTACCGCAAGCCGGGCGAGACGCGCGAGCAGGCCGTCACGCGCGAGGTGCGCGCGGTGCGCCAGGCGGTCGGGCTGCTGGATGCTTCCACCCTCGGCAAGATCGAGGTGCGGGGACCGGATGCGGGCGAACTGCTCGACCGCGTCTACACCAACATGATGTCGACGCTGATGGCCGGACGCTGCCGCTACGGCCTGATGATGAACGACAACGGCTTCCTGTGGGACGACGGCGTCGTGGCGCGGCTGGGCGAGGACCGCTTCGTCCTGCACACGACGAGCGGCAATGCAGGCCGGGTGCGCGCGTGGCTGGAGGAGTGGCTGCAGACCGAGTGGTTCGACCTCAAGGCCTATGTCACCGACGTGACGGAGCAATGGGCGCAGATCGCGGTGGCGGGACCGAAGGCGCGGCGGCTGCTGGAGAGCCTCGACAGCGACATCGACTGGTCGGCGGACGCCTTCCCCTTCATGGCGCAGGTGAGCGGACGTCTGGCGGGCTGCCCGGTGCGTGTCTACCGGATCAGCTTCTCGGGCGAGTTGTCCTACGAGATCGCCGCGCCGGCCAGCCAGGGCCTGCACCTGTGGCAGGCGCTGCTGACAGCGGGCAGCGCGCTCGGCGTCCAGCCCTATGGCACCGAGGCGCTGCACATCCTGCGCGCGGAGAAGGGCTTCATCATGATCGGGGACGAGACCGACGGGACGGTCACGCCGCGCGACCTCGGCCTCGACTGGGCGCTGTCGAAGAAGAAGCGCGACTTCATCGGCAAGCGCGCGCTGGAGCGCCCGGAGATGACGCGGCCCGACCGCAGGCGACTCGTCGGCCTGCTGACGGAGGAGGCGCAGACCGTCCTGCCGGTCGGCGCCTGTGCGGTGGCCGATCCGAACGCCGCCAGACCGATGAAGACGATCGGCCACGTGACCTCCAGCTACATGAGCCCGACGCTGGGCCGTTCAATCGCCATGGCGCTCGTCGAGCGCGGGCCGGAGCGGATGGGAGAGACGCTCTCCTTCCCGCTGGAGTCGGGCGTCGTGCGCGCGAAGATCGTGGACCCGGTTTTCTACGACAAGGACGGGGAGCGGCAGAATGTCTGACAGCGTTCCGATGCTGAAGAGCGCGCTCGACGGCGTCGCGGCGGGCCGGACGGGGCTCGCGCTAGACCTCGCGGAGGTGTTTCCGCAAGGCATGGTGACGCTGCGGGCGGACGCTGGCGAGGCGTTTGAGGCGGCACTCTCCTCCCTCGGCCTGCCGCCACTGCCCGGCGTGCGCCGCTCGACGGTCGCGGACGGGCGCCGCCTGATCTGGATGAGCCCGGACGAATGGCTGCTGCTGTGCGCCCATGGGGAAGCCGCGGACCTTGCCCAACGTCTCGACGCTGGGCTCGAAGGCGTCCCCCACGCGGTGGTCGATGTGTCGGACGCGCGCACGGTGTTGCAGATCCGCGGCGCGGGCGCGCGGGAACTTCTGATGAAGGGCGCGCCCGTCGACCTGTATCCGGCCTCCTTCGGCGTCGACGACGTGCGCCGCACCCAGTTCGCCGAGGTCGCGTGCGCCTTCTGGATGATCGCCGACGGCCCGCCTGCCTTCGAGATGGTGGTCTTCCGCTCCTACGCCGAGTTCGTATGGCGCTTCCTGGCCGACAGCGCCCGCAAGGAGGCGATGATCCGGCTGTTCTGACCGCACCCGGTTGTCAGCGCCTCGGCTTTCGGGCGACACTGGCCCCCTTGCCGGCGCGGTACCCTGCTGGCCAAGGGATTGGGCATCTCGCCACCGGGGACGTCGCACATGGGCTTCTTTGTTACGATTCTTGTCGGTTTTGCAATTGGCTATGCCTTCTGCTTCATGCAGCGTGGGAAGCGGGAGGAGCGGCTGCACGACAGCTGGCGCCAGCGCCTGACGCAGGCCGAGACACAGGCGCGCGCACTGCGCGACGACCTGAAGGCCGCGCGGGAGGCGGGCGCGGGCGGCCCCCAGGGAGGCGGCGCGGCGATCGACGAGTTGCGCCAGAAGCTGATGGCCTGCGAATCCGAGCGTGCGCGTGCGCTGGCCGAGGTCGACCGGCTCAAGGGGGCCGGTGCAGCAGCACGCGCACCCGCAGCCCCCTCCGCCCGGCTTCTGGAGAGCGAGGCCGCCGCCCGCGCCGCCGCGACGGGGATTCCTGCCGCGGACGCGGATGCCGCGCCCGACGACCTCACCCGCATCAAGGGCGTGGGTCCGAAGCTCGCAGGCCTCCTGAACGAGCTTGGCGTCTTCACCTTCGCGCAGGTCGCCGCGTGGACGCAGGCCGACATCGACCGCGTGGACGAGCGGCTCGGCAGCTTCAAGGGCCGTATCCGGCGCGACGATTGGGTCGCACAGGCGAAAACGCTCGCGAAAGGCTGATCAGGCGGCGGGCGTGCCGCGCCGCCGGCGCCGTGAACGCCCGCCCTCGCCCGCCTCCGCCGCCGCCGTCACCTCGCGCGGCGGCAGGTCGACCGCCTTGGCAAGCTCCGTATAGGGAGCGGTCGCGTGCGGGATCGCCATCGCGCCCACGAAATGCTCCTGGAACTTCGGCTCGACCGCCGTCTCGATCTTCTCGATGCGGCGCACGACGTCCTCGATCTCGGCGCGCGCGGCCGTGTTGAGCAGCGCGATGCGTGCGCCCGTGCCTGCGGCGTTGCCCGCCGAGCCGACCTTTGCCGGGTCGCAATCGGGGATGAGGCCCAGCACCATCGCGTAGACCGGGTCGATGTGGCTGCCGAACGCGCCCGCGAGCGTCACCCGCTCCACCCGGTCGATGCCGAGATGATCCATCAGCAGCCGCGCGCCCGCGTAGAGTGCGCCCTTGGCAAGCTGGATCGCGCGCACATCGCCCTGCGTGATCCGCACCGCCGGGTCGCCGTCGTGCAGGAGGTAACTGAAGGTGCGCCCCTCGCCCGCGATCCGGTGCGTGCGCGCGCCCTTCGTCCCGTCGACGATGCCGTCCGCGCGGATGAGGCCCGAGAGATACATCTCCGCCAGCGCCTCGATGATGCCCGACCCGCAGATGCCGGTGACGCCGATGCCCGCGACGGCTTGAGCGAAGCCCGGCTCGTTCGACCATAGGTCGCAGCCGATCACCTTGAAGCGCGGCTCCAGCGTCTCGCGGTCGATGCGCACCCGCTCGATGGCGCCGGGGGCTGCGCGCTGGCCGCAGGAGATCTGCGCCCCCTCGAACGCCGGTCCCGTGGGCGAGGAGGCCGCAAGCAGCCGGTGGCGGTTGCCCAGAAGGATCTCGGCATTGGTGCCCACGTCGACGATCAGCGCGATCTCGTCGGAGAGGTAAGGCGTCTCCGACAGCGCGACAGCAGCCGTATCCGCGCCCACGTGCCCGGCGATGCAGGGGAGCACATAGACCCGCGCGCCGGGGTGAAGCTTCAGGTCAAGCTCGCTCGCGCGCAGCGACTGCGCCGTCCCCGCCGCAAGCGCGAAAGGCGCGCCGCCAAGCTCGCTCGGGTCGATGCCCAGAAGCAGGTGATGCATGATCGGGTTGCCGACGAACACCGCCTCGAGAATGTCCCCGGGCGCTATGCCCGCCTCCGCCGCCACTTCCGCCGCGAGGTCGCTGATCGCCTCGCGCACCGCCGCCGTCATCTCCCGGTCGCCGCCGGGGTTCATGAGGACGTAGGAGACGCGGCTCATCAGGTCCTCGCCGAAGCGGATCTGCGGGTTCATCACGCCGGCGGACGCCACCACCTCCCCGCTCGCGAGGTCGCAGAGGTGGGCGGCGATGGTGGTCGAGCCGACGTCGATGGCAAGCCCGTAGATCCGGTCGCGGAAGTCCGGCCAGACGGCGACGATGCGTGGGCCGGCGCGATCCTCGTGCACCGCCACGGTGATGCGGAAGCCGCCCTTGCGCAGCGCGGCTTGCAGCACGCGGATCACGTCGAGGTCGGCGGCCGCCCCCTCGATCCCCCATTGCGCGGCAAGTGCTGCCTGCACGCGCTCGAGGTCGCCCTGCGGCTTGTGCATGTCCGGCTCCTCCACCTCCAGGTAATGGAGGCGGGTGGCCGGGTTCATCTCGATGGCGCGGACCTCGGCCCGCTTGCGGACGACCTGCTTGTGGACCTGGCTGTCGGCGGGCACGTCGATCACGGCGTCGCCCTGCAGCGTCGCGGTGCAGGACAGACGCCGGCCCGCCTTCATGCCGCGCTTGGAGCGGTAGCGTTCCTCGACCGCGCTCCACGGGCTCAGGTGCCCCGCGCGGCTGGTGAGCCCGTGCTTGGCGAACTCCCCCTCCGACAGGACGACCTGGCAGCGCCCGCAGATCCCGCGCCCGCCGCAGACGGAATCGATGTCGACGCCGAGGGACCGCGCGGCCGTCAGGATCGGCGTGCCGACCGGGAAACGGCCACGCCGCCCGCTTGGCGTGAAGACGAGGAGCGCGTCGCTGGTCTTGCCATCCGGCATGATCGGACCTGTCAGCTTGCTTGCGTTTCGCCCGGCGCCTCAGGCCGCACCGCCGCGCCGGCGGCGGCGTTCGCGGCGGCCGCCTTCGCCCTCTGCCCCCTCGGGCGCCGGCGCGCGGTTCGCGGTCAGCCAGGCGCGGCAGTCGGGGTCGACGCCGTTCAGCGTGTTGGCCGCACGCACGCCGTCCATTTCCTCCTTGTGAAGCGGGTTCATGATCGCGCTCGTCATGCCCGCGCAGGCGGCCATCGAGAGGAAATGGGCGTTCATCGCGTGCCGGTTCGGGATACCGAAGGAGATGTTGGAGGCGCCGCACGTCGTGTTGACGCCCAGTTCCTCGCGAAGGCGGCGGATCAGGGTGAAGGCCTGCTTGCCCGCGGCGTTGAGCGCGCCGATCGGCATGACCAGCGGGTCGACCACCACGCGGTCCTTGGAAATGCCATGATCGGCGGCGTGCTCCACGATCTTCTTGGCGACCGCGTAGCGCACGTCCGGGTCCATGGAGATGCCCGTCTCGTCGTTCGAGATGGCGACGACGGAGGCGTCGTATTTCTTCACCAGCGGCAGCACACGCTCCAGCGATTCCTCCTCGCCCGTGACCGAGTTCACCAGTGCCTGCCCCTTGTAGACGGCAAGCCCCGCCTCCAGCGCGTCGATGATGGAACTGTCGATGGAGAGCGGCACGTCGACGATGGACTGCACGAGCTGGATCGTCTCGGCGAGGATGCGCGGCTCGTCGGCGAGCGGGATGCCCGCGTTCACGTCGAGCATCATGGCGCCCGCCGCAACCTGCGCGACGGCGTCGGCCTCCACCATCGAATAGTCGCCGTTCTTCATCATCTCGGCGAGCTTCTTGCGGCCCGTGGGATTGATCCGCTCCCCGATCACGCAGAACGGCTCGTCGAAGCCGATGACGACCTTCTTCTTCTCCGAGGTGACGACGGTGCGGGCCATGGGCTGAAATCCCTCAGCTTGAGGATATAAAGATGTCTTTATGCGACTTGCCGTGTCCCGCGCGCATTGTCAAGGGGCTGGGCGTGCAACCCGCCCCGGTTCCCGGCGATCCACTCCGCCGTCTGGCGCAATCCGCCGAGGGGGAAGAAATGCAGCCGGCGGATCGCCGAGGCGGGCGTCTCCGCGACATGTTCCGCGATGCGGCCGACGAAGGCGTCGGGTCCCGCGACCGACATCAGCTTCGTCATGTTGCGCGCCTGCCGGGTCAGCACCCGCATGGACGGGCCGATCCCGCACATGGTCGCATACTTGATGAGGGTCGAGAGCTTGGCCGGACCTGCGACGCCGAGGTCGATGGGCAGCCGGTTGCCCCCGGCGCGAAGCCGCTCGGCCCACGCGATGCAGGGCGCGGCCTCGAAGCAGAATTGCGTGGTGATCGACAGTGCGTCGCCGGTGCATTCCGCATAGGCGTTCTTCCAGGCGAGCGCGGCGGCGATCCCCTCCTCCCCGATGTCCCGGTTGCCTTCCGGATGCCCGGCGACCGCGACCGTCCGTATGCCGGCGTCCGACAGCGCGCCTGTCTCAAGCACCGCCATGCTGTCGGCGAAGGGGCCGCGCGGCCGCTCGATCCCGCCCGCGATGCAGAGCGCGGAGGACACGCCCGCCTCGCCCGCATACGCGCGCGCCCATTCCCGCAACTGGTCCTCGCTGTCGAGCAGGCGGGCGGGGATATGGGGACGGGGGCAGAACCCCTCGCGCACGAGCCTGCGCGCCGCGCCCAGCATCTCCGCGAACGGCGTCCCCTCGATGTGGGCGACATAGACCGTCGTGCCGCGCGGCAGCAGGTCGCGCAGGTCCGGAACCTGCCCGATCTGCTTCGGGGTCACCTCGATGGTGAAGCTCTGCAATAGCGCGCGCACGGCAGGTGTCGTCATCCCGTCACTCCAACCGGGGTCTCTCGCGCCCCGTCCAGACCGTTGTCAGTCCGGCGCCGCCGCGTACCCGCCCCGCTCGACGAGCGCCTTGAGACGCCCGGGCGTGAGTTCCGCCTCGATCCGGGCGACGGCATCCTCGACCGCCGCTTCCAGATCGTCCTCGCAGGGCTCGGGCGCGCCGCGCCGCCACTCGGCAAGATAGGCATCGGTCCCGCTCGCTCCCACGCGCATCGCGCACCGGTCGATGGCCTGTTCGAAGCGCTCCGAAAGCTGCCGCTTCGCCGTCCGCCGCCCCGCCCTGGCGATGACCTGTGCGGGGATGTCGCGCCAGTACACGACCGTGAGTTGACCCATGTCCGATCCGTCCTTGCCGATGTGAAGGGTTACGCGAATGCGCGGGGCCGTCCGCTGCCGCCAGCGACCGGGCGCGCGCCGATTGCGACAGAGGTGCCGGATTCGCGGCCGTTTTTGAAGCCTCACGCGGCTCAGGGGCCCGGGGGTGTCTCCGGCCCGTCGGGCGCGAACGCTTCCGCGATGTCGAACGCGCGCGAGGCGAACTGCCGGTGGGCCAGCACCGCGCATACGAGAAACGTGGTCAGCATCAGCGTCAGCGGCCCGATGAACCAGCCGAGATAGGCCAGCGCGAAGAAATAGGCGCGCAGGCCCCTGTTGAACTGCTTGGCCGCGACGATGTTCATTTCGGCGGCGCGCAGGGCCGCGTCGCGTGCCTCCGCCGTGTCTGCCTGGTCGGTCAGCGGTGCCGCGCCCACGAGGATCGAGCAATAGTTGAACAGCCGGAACGCCCAGCCGAACTTGAAGAAGGCGTAGACGAAGATCATCGTGAAGACGAGGATCTTCGCCTCCCACGCAGCCGGGTCCATGCCGCCCACCAGGAAAGGCACATCCGACGCCACCGCCATGATCCGCTCCGTCGCGCCGAGCAGCGCAACGCTGCCGCCGATGGCGAGGATCGAGGTCGAGGCAAAGAACACCGTGCCGTTCAGCAGATTGGCGAGGATCGCGGTGTCGACCATCCGCACCTCGCGCGTCAGCATCCGCAGCATCCAGCGCCGCCGCGCCTCGTTCATGCGCGTGGTGAGCGTATGTCTGGCCAGCGGGCCGGTATCGACCACCAGCGCGAACAGGATCCACCCGCCGAAGAACACGGCAACGGCGGCGAAATCGAGTGCGGAGAGCCCCATGTCGGGCAGCGGCATGCCGGACCCCTGTCTTGCGTTGGCCGAGGTCGCTCACGGTGCATGGCTTGCCGCGAATGGGCAAGGCGCGCCATGCGGGCGCGCGAGAATTGGGCGAGCGCGCGGCATCGAGGCCATGCGCTTCCGCAACGGTCCATCTCCAAGGGAGGCGCGTGGCCCATGTCCGATACCGACCCCGGCGGTGCGATGGATCCACAGGCCGCATCCGCGGGGCGGAGCGGCAGGCGCGGGCGCGGGGGGGCGGATGCGCGACGCGCGCGCCGCGGCGGCGGCGGCCTCGGCCCCCAGATGACGGCCATCGTGCGCAAGGTGCCGCTCTACGACCCCCTGAGCGAGGAGGGTCTCACCCTTGTCGAGGAGAACGCCGAAACCGTCCTGCAGGAGATCGGGATCGAGTTCCGCGACGATCCGGAAATCCTCGACCTGTGGCGCGCAGCCGGGGCCGACGTGCAGGGGGAGCGCGTCCGCATGCCGAAGGGTCTCTGCCGTGCGCTGCTGAAGACCGCGCCGCGGCGCTTCGTCCAGCATGCACGCAACCCGGATCGCTCGGTCGAAATCGGCGGCGATTCCATTGTGTTTGCGCCAGTTTACGGCCCGCCCTTCATCCACAATCTCGACGAGGGGCGGCGCTATGCGACCATCGAGGATTTCCGCAATTTCGTGAAGCTCACCTGGATGACGCCGTGGCTGCACCATTCGGGCGGCACCGTATGCGAGCCGGTGGACCTGCCCGTCAACAAGCGCCACCTGGAGATGGTACTTTCCCACATCCGCTATTCCGACAAGCCCTTCATGGGTTCCGTCACCGCGCCGGAGCGGGCCGAGGACACGGTCGAGATGGCCCGCATCCTGTTCGGCGCGGATTTCGTGGATCGGAACACGGTGCTCCTCAGCCTCATCAACGCCAATTCGCCGATGGTGTTCGACGAAACTATGCTGGGCGCGTTGAAGGTCTACGCTCGCGCCAACCAGGCCTGCCTCGTCACCCCCTTCATCCTGTCGGGCGCGATGTCGCCCACGACCGCCATCGGCACGCTGACGCAGGTTCTGGCGGAGGTGCTGGCGGGCGCCGCCGTCACCCAGATGATCCGCCCGGGCGCGCCTGTGCTCTTCGGCGTCTTCGCAAGCTCCATGTCCATGCAGTCGGGCGCGCCGACCTTCGGCACGCCAGAGCCGTCGCTCGTGCTCTATGGCGCGGCGCAGCTTGCCCGCCGCCTCGGCCTGCCGTTCCGCTCAGGCGGCAGCCTGTGCGCTTCCAAGCTGCCGGATGCGCAGGCGGCCTATGAATCCGCCGCCACCATGAACGCGACCATGATGGCGGGGACCAACTTCGTGCTGCACGCGGCGGGCTGGCTCGAAGGCGGGCTCGCGGCGTCCTACGAAAAGTTCATCCTCGATATCGACCAGCTCGGCATGTACCAGCGCTTCGCGGAGGGCTACGACATGTCGGAGCGCGGGCAGGCCATGGACGCGCTGCGCGAGGTCGGACCCGGCAACCATTTCCTCGGCTGCGCGCACACGCAGGCGAATTTCGAGAGCGCCTTCTACCGGTCCTTCACGGCAGACAACAATTCCTACGAGCAATGGCTTTCCGAAGGTGGACTGAGTTCCGCCGACCGCGCCAACCGCATCTGGAAGGAGCTGCTCGCCGGCTACGAGGCCCCGCCGCTCGACCCGGGCATTGCCGAGGCGCTCGACGACTTCGTGGCCCGGCGCAAGGCCGAGATGCCTGACGCCTTCGCCTGATCTCGGTGATCCGATCCGGAATTGACGAGTCGGCGGCGCTCCTGTGTCCTTGATGTGTGGGTGAACGGACGGAGGCGCGGCCATGAGCAGGACCGAGATCGGCGAGCGCCCGCACCATGTCGCCTTCCTGCTGGTGCCCGAGTTTTCGATGGCGGCCTTTTCCTCGGCCGTCGAGCCCTTGCGCATCGCCAACATGCTGGCCGAGCAAGAGGTGTTCACCTGGGGACTCCTCAGCGTGGACGGCGCGCCCGTTGCCGCGTCGAACGGCATCGTCTTCACACCGTCGGGTGGGCTCAAGGATCTGCGCCGCGGCAACACGGTCATCGTCTGTTCCGGCCTCAACGTGCAGAAATACCAGACGAAACCGCTGGAGAACTGGCTGAGGCGGCAGGACAGGCTGGGCGTCAATCTCGGTGCGGTGTGCACCGGCTGCTACATCCTCGCGCATGCCGGGCTGCTCGATGGCTACCGCTGCACGATCCATTGGGAAAACCTCGCGTCCTTTACCGAGGAATTTCCCGATATCACTGTTTCGACGCACCTTTTCGAGATTGACCGCAACCGCTTCTCGTCCGCTGGCGGCACCTCGCCCATCGACATGATGGTCACGCTGATCGCGCTGGCGGAGGACCGGGATCTGGCGCAACAGGTGGCGGAAGAACTGATCCACGCGCCGATCCGAGACCAGACGGAGCATCAGCGCATCTCGCTCCCCGCCCGCATCGGCGCGCGTCACCCGAAGCTCGTGCAGATCGTCGCGGCGATGGAGGAGAATTTGGAAGACCCGCTCTCGCCCGCCGAGCTTGCGCGGGACGCCGGCCTCTCGACGCGGCAGCTCGAACGCCTGTTCCGCCGGTATCTCAACCGCTCGCCAAAGCGATATTACCTCGAGTTGCGCCTTCAGAAGGCCCGGCAACTCCTTCTGCAGACAGATATGTCCGTCATCAATGTGGCGATGGCGTGCGGCTTCACCTCGCCCTCCCACTTCTCCAAGTGCTACCGCGCCTTCTTCGACCGCACCCCCTATCGCGAGCGCGGCCTGCCCGGACCGCATCTCGCCCGCGCCGTCGAGCAGGCAGAAGATTTCGCCCGCGGCTGACCGCTCAGGCTGCGAGGAACCGTGCCAGATCGCCGTAGCCGGTGACGCGCCGCTCGAAAGCGAGGCCGAGACGCCGGGCCGCGTCCTGCGCCCTCTCCGTCAGGTCCGGATCGTCGGTCTGGGCGAGGTAGACCACGCGCTCGTAATTTCCGAAATAGAGGTCGCGCAACTCTGGATGCCTGTCGAGGCCCAGGCCCGCCCACACGATCGCGTCGAACTGCCGCGCAAGGAAATCCGTCAGAAAAAAGGATGTTACGTCGCGTTCTTCCGTTTCGGCGAACCTGTCGAGGCCGCTGAAGAACGCATAGCAATGGGGACCCGCGATCCGCTCCGCCCCCTCCTCCGCAAGCACGGCGTCGAGCCGCCCGCCGGTCCCGCAATCGCCGTAGAGGACGAGCGGGCGCGCGCCTTCCGCCTTCGCCTGGCGGATCTTCGCGCGCACGGCCTCCGGAATCCGGTCGGGGCGGTTGTGCAGTTCCGCCGGCAGGCAGCGCAGGTCGACGCCCTCCAGCCCCTGCTGATCCAGCACGGCCAGCACCTCGCGTGCGAGCGCGCCGCACGCGATCAGGACGGTGCGGGGCCGGCCGGTCGTCATCTCAACCCGCCGCGCGGGCGTTGTGGCGGCGCGCGATCAGGTCCTTCGCCGTCTCGACCGCCACCGCCGCGTCACGGCAATAGGCGTCCGCGCCGATGGCCTTGCCGAACTCCTCGTTCAGGGGGGCGCCGCCGACGAGGACGATGAAGTCCTCGCGCATGCCCTTCTCCTTCAGTGTGTCGATCACGACCTTCATGTACGGCATGGTCGTGGTCAGCAGCGCCGACATGCCGATGATGTCCGGCTGATGCTCCTCGATCGCGGCCAGGTAGTTCTCGACCGGGTTGTTGATGCCGAGGTCGATCACCTCGAACCCCGCGCCCTCCATCATCATGGAGACGAGGTTCTTGCCGATGTCGTGGATGTCGCCCTTGACCGTGCCGATCACCATCTTGCCGATCTTGGGCGCGCCCGTCTCGACCAGCAGCGGCCGCAGGATCGCCATGCCGCCCTTCATGGCGTTGGCGGCGAGCAGCACCTCCGGCACGAACAGGATGCCGTCGCGGAAGTCGTTGCCGACGATACGCATCCCCTCGACCAGCGCCTTGGTGAGGATGTCGTAGGGCTCCCACCCGCGCTCCAGCAGGATGTTCACCGCCTCCTCGATCTCCTCCTTGAGGCCGTCGTAGAGGTCGTCCTGCATCTGCTGGACAAGCTCGTCGTCGTCGAGCGTGCCGAGATCGAGATCGTCGTCCTGGTCATCCGCCATGGGTCATCTCCTGCCGTCCTGCAGACGTACGTCCGCTTAGTTAGAGGGTTCCGGGGGAAATTTCCGCCATCGTGTGCGACATGGCCGCCAACGATTGCGACATGAAGGGGGCTGCCCTGCCGATCCGGGCCTTGGCTGCCGCTGCGGTATGCGTGCTAAATCGCGGAAAACCCCCACGGAGAGATACCCCATGCCGATTCCGCCCGCCCTGTCGCGCAACCTGGCCCTGCCCGCGATCGCCTCGCCCATGTTCCTCGTCTCGGGGCCTGAACTGGTGCTCGCGTCCTGCAACGCCGGCGTGATCGGCACGTTTCCGGCGCTGAACCAGCGCACGACGGAAGGTTTCGCCGAATGGTGCGACATCATCGAGGGCGGGCGCACGCCCGATGCCGCGGCCTGGGGCGTCAACCTGGTCGTCCACCGCAGCAACACCCGCATCGACGCCGACCTCAAGGTCGTGGCGGACAAGAAGGTGCCGCTGATCATCACCTCGCTTGGCGCGGTGAAGGAACTCGTCGACGAGGTGCACGCCTATGGCGGCGCGGTTTTCCACGACGTCATCAACCTGCGCCACGCGCGCAAGGCGGCGGAGGCGGGCGTCGACGGCCTCATCCTCGTCTGCAACGGCGCGGGCGGCCACGCGGGCACGCTGAACCCCTTCGCCTTCGTGTCGGAGGTGCGGCAGATGTTCTCCGGCACCATCGTGCTCGCGGGCTGCCTCAACACGGGCCGCGACGTCGCCGCCGCCCGCGTCATGGGGGCGGACTTCGCCTATCTCGGCACGCGCTTCATCGCGACGCAGGAGAGCCGCGGCCCGGACGACTACAAGCAGATGATCATCGAGGCGGAGGCCAAGGACATCGTCTACACGCCCGCCATCTCCGGCGTGCACGGCAGCTTCATGCGCCAGAGCATCGTCGAGGCCGGTCTCGACCCCGACAATCTGCCGGAGGGGCATCAGATCGACTTCAGCAAGGAAGGCCGGGAGGCGCGCGCCTGGAAGACCGTGTGGTCGGCGGGCCAGGGCGTCGGCGGCATCCACGACAACCCGACCACCGCGGAACTCGTCGCCCGCCTGAAAGCCGAGTACGATGCCGCAATCGCCGAGGCAGGGCGCCCCTTCTGAACCTGCGCCGACAGCCATTCAGGCCCGCCTGCGTCCGCGGCGGCGGCCGGCACGCGCCTCGTCGTCTCCCGCCGCGGGTGCGGCGCCGCCCGCGCGCGCAAGTTCGGAGATCTCGCCGAGCCGGGCTTCCACCTCCTCCGGCGTCGGGCGCGCGCCGGGCGTGTAGCCTTCGAGCGCGTCGCGCATCGCCTTCAGATGCTCGGGCTTCGTGCCGCAGCAGCCGCCGATGATCCGCGCGCCCGCGTCGAGCGCGAGGCGGGCATAGTCCGCCATCAACTCAGGCGTGCCGGTGTAGGCGATCTCGCCGTCGACGAACTTCGGCACGCCGCAATTGGCCTTGGCGACCACGACCGCCCCGGGCCGTGCGCTGGAGATGCCGAGCACGGTGCACACAAGCTCGCTCGCGCCCACGCCGCAGTTGGCGCCGATGGCGCAGGGTTCGGGGTGCAGATGGCCCGAAAGCTCCCCGAGCGCTGCGGGGGTGATGCCCATCATGGTGCGGCCGGCGGTGTCGAAGCTCATGGTCGCGACGATGGGAACGCCGGCGCGTGCCGCCCCTTCGATCGCCGCGCGGACCTCGTTCTCCGCCGACATGGTCTCGATCCAGAGCGCGTCCGCCCCGCCCGCCTTCAGGCCCTCCGCCTGCTCGGCGAAGGTTTCGACCGCGTCCTCGTAGGCAAGTGCGCCCACAGGCTCCAGCAGTTCGCCGGTCGGCCCCATGGAGCCCGCGACGACCACCGGGCGGCCGGCGGCGTCTGCAACCTTGCGGGCGATCGCAGCGGCGGCCGCGTTCAACTCGTGCACGCGGCCCTGCGCCTGGTGCAGCTTCAGCCGGTGGCGGTTCGCGCCGAAACTGTTGGTCAGGATGATGTCTGCGCCCGCCTCGACGAAGGCGCGGTGCAGCGCCTCGACGCGGTCCGGGTGGTCGACGTTCCAGAACTCCGGCGGGTCACCGGATTCCAGCCCCATCGCGAAGAAATTCGTGCCCGTCGCCCCGTCGGCCAGAAGCCAGGGACGTTCGTCGAGCAGCGTCTGCAAGAGCGAGGTCATGCGTCATCTCCTTGAAGATAACGATATGTAGAAAACTTTATATCCCCTTGCAACCGCTGTCTGCGCCCACGGCAGCGGCGGGAGCGTTAACCATACCAAATTGAATTAACTATATTTTCTGGTCCGAATCGGAGCAGGTGCCCCTTGCGGATCGTTTCATTTCGATTAAACTTTGATCGAATTCGGGACGGGGAAACGTGACGGCCAGCCATGACCCTCACATTGTTCGAACGGTTCTTGTGCCTTCAGGTCGGGTTTGCGCTCGATGCGCTGCTCGCCGCGCTGGAACGGCTCGCCTGAGGCCGCCCCGCCTCCAACCCCTCGCTTCACAAACTTCATGCCAGGTCAGTGAAGGCGCCCATGTACCGGGCGCTCCCCGCGCGCATAGGCCTGCACATAGCGCACCATGGAGGCGAGGCCGTTCGATCGCTGCGGCGTCAGGTGCTCGGTCAGGCCGAGCCTGGCAAGCGCGCCCTGCGCGTCGATTTCGAGGATCTCCGCCCGCGTCCTGCCGGAATAGAGCGCGAGCAGGATTGCCACCAGCCCGCGGACGAGATGGCTGTCTGAATCGCCCCGGAAGACCAGCACGTCGCGCGCCTCGTCGAGGTCTGCACGCAACCAGACCTGGCTGACGCACCCCTCCACCTTCGTTGCGTCCGAATGATCGGCGGGGTCGAGCGGCTCAAGCTCTTTCCCAAGCTCGATCACATAGCGGTAGCGGTCTTCCCAATCGTCGAGAAGTTCGAAGTTTTCGACCAGGTCGTCGAGTGTCGGCAGGCTGCTCATGGGGCGTGATGTAGCGGGCAGGACTGTCTGCGTCACCCCCTCCCGGACCTCCCGCCCCGATTTTTCGGGGGGATCCGCTTGACACATGGCCGCCCATCCTGACAATCTGCAAATGCAAACTCTTTGCAATATGGATTGAGCCATGCCCCTGCCCCGCCGCTACACGATTCCCGTATCCGACCGCAGATGGATACGCGACCTGACCGAGGCGGAGCGTCTCGTCATCTGGTCGATCCGCCGCTGGGCTTCTGGGCGCGAGCATTGGCCGCTCGTCTGGCGGGAGCATGGGAAGCTGCTGGGCGCCTATCACGGACATGCGACTCTCGCCGCCCTCGTCCGCTACCTCGGCGCGATCTGCAAGGATGCGGGCCGCACCGTCGGCCACCACGCCGCCTGCTGCCCTTGCGTGGGGCGGGACGAGGCGCTGATGCTCAGCCTCGCGGCCGCCGCGCACGCAGGACACCACGGCCTTGCGACTGCGCATGCCGCCACGCTCCTGTCCCCCGATGGCATGATCCTGGCCGACCGCACCCGCGCGGCGATTGCTGCCGGCGCCGCTCTCGCCGCGGCGATGGAGGCAGCGGGCTGGCCGCTCGCCTATCGTGGGGACTGGCGCGTGCGTGATATCGCCCCGGCCGGGAACCGCGACGCGGCCCCCTCGATCTCGGCCGACCCGCCGGTGCACACCGTCCCGCGCTTCCCACGCGCGTGACCCTGGCGGCCGGGGAAGGCTTCCTGTCCCCCTTCCCCGGCCGCGTTTCTCCTACATGCCCGCCTCGACGATGGCCTCGTAGGCCGGGGTCGTCAGGAAGGCCGGGAAGTCTTCCGCCACGCACATCTCGTGGAACAGCTCGATGGCGCGGTCGAACGCGCCGCCCGTGAAGCGCGAGGTTTCCTGCTTGTAGATCGTCTCGAAGAGCGAGGGCGAAAGCTCCACCCCGTCGTCGAAGCGCGCCTTGTGGCGAAGCTGCTGCCAGATCTGGGCGCGGCTGATCTCGGCCGTCGCCGCGTCCTCCATGAGGTTGTAGAGCGGCACGCAGCCAAGGCCCCGCAGCCATGCTTCGAGATATTGCAGGCCGACGCGGATGTTGGCGCGCAGTTCCGCTTCCGTCCGCGGCCCTTCCGGCAGCGCCAGCAGGTCGGCCGCACTCACCTCGACGTCGTGGCGCGGTTTCGCCGCAATCTGGTTGGCGCCGGGCATGATCTCGTCGAACACCGCCTTGGCGATGGGCACGAGCGCCGGATGCGCGACCCAGGTACCGTCGTGGCCGTCGGTCGCCTCGCGCGTCTTGTCGGCGCGCACCTTGTCCATCGCGGCCTTGTTCGCCGCCTCGTCGCCCTTGATCGGGATCTGCGCCGCCATGCCCCCCATCGCGTGCGCGCCGCGCCGATGGCAGGTCTTGATGCACAATTGAGAATAGGCGCGCATGAAGGGCTGCGTCATGCCAACCGCCGAGCGGTCCGGAAGCACGAACTCAGGTCTGTTCCGGAACTTCTTGATAAAGCTGAAAATATAGTCCCAGCGCCCGCAGTTCAGCCCGACGATGTGGTCGCGGAGTTCATAGAGGATCTCATCCATCTGGAAGGCCGCCGTGATCGTCTCGATCAGAACGGTGGACTTCACCGTACCCACCGGCAGGCCCAGATGCTCCTGCGCCATTGAGATCACGTCGTTCCACAGACGCGCCTCCAGGTAATGCTCCATCTTCGGCAGGTAGTAGTAAGGGCCGGAGTGCCCCTTCTTCAGCGCGGCGTGATTGTGGAAGAGATAGAGCGCGAAGTCGAAGATGGACCCTGAAACCCTTGATTTATCGACAAGAACATGCGCCTCGTCCAGGTGCCATCCGCGCGGACGGACCAGCAGGACGGCATGGTTCTCGTTGAGCTTGTAGGCCTTGCCCGTCACCTCGTCGGTGAAGTCGATCTCGCGCCGGTTGGCAGCGCGCAGGTTGATCTGGCCGCCGATCATGTTGTCCCAGGTCGGCGTCGACGCATCCTCGAAGTCCGCCATGAAGCACGACGCGCCGGAGTTGAGCGCGTTGATGACCATCTTGCGGTCGACGGGGCCGGTGATCTCGACCCGGCGGTCCTGCAGGTCCTCCGGAGTGCCGCGGATCGTCCAGTCGCCCTTCCGGATCTCCGCCGTCTCGGGCAGGAAATCGAGGCCCAGCCCGCGGTCGAGGTCGACCTGCCGGGCGGCGCGTTCGGCCAGCAACTCCTTGCGGGTGCCGTCGAAGGCGCGGTGCAACTTCGCCACCAGCTCCAGCGCCTCGCGCGTCAGGATGGTCTCGTAGCCGGGCTTGATCGGCCCCGTGATCTCCATGCCGTGCGGCAGGTCGAGCGTGCTCATGGACATGTCCTCCGTCCTGGGTCTTTAGGGCCGGTCGTGGCGGTGCCGGCGTTTCGCGGGAAAGAAGGAAACAGACCGGAGGCTTCTTTCCAAGAGCGAACGAATGCGAATGTTCTTCAACGCTGCGGAAACAATGCGGCCATGTCCCCGGCAGAGGTGGGAACGCCCGACAAGGCGGGCGCCCCGATCTCGCGCACCAGCTTCTCCACGATGGCGTTCGCAAAGTCCTCGTAATCGTTGGCAATCTCGGCAAATGCGCCGGGTCCGCCGATCACGTTGCCCCGATAGTAATAATAGAGGAAGCGGTCCTCGTTGAGGATCGGCAAACCGTTGATGCCGATGCCCTGCGCCACGATGGCATCGCGCACGCTGGCAACGTCGCCGCCCCGGTTCTCCCGCCCGTCGCCGGAAAGGTCGATCACCCGTCGTTGACCGTCGAAGCCGTTGCCCGCAAACAGGGCCGCCGCATGGGTCAGCGCCGCGGCAATCCCCGTCCCGCCGCCGATATACGCCCGCTCCAGCCCCGCAAGCCGGGCCGCCAGTGCCTCCGCATCCGCCTCCCCCCGCAAGTGCGTCCAGGCGATGGAGACGGTCTGCTCGCGGAAACCTGCCCATTGCGTCACCGCGATGGCGACGCCGCCCTCTCCCGCCCGGGCGATGGCCTGCTGCACGCGCGGATGGACAAAGGCGGCGGCGAGGCCGCGCGCCTGCAGGGCGAACTCCTCCGCGTTCACGCTCTCGGAGGTATCGAGCGCCAGCACGAGCTCCAGCGCGACCGGCGTCTCCGCACCCGCGGGCGCCACCCAGAGCCCGGCCGACACGCCAGCCGCGAGAAGACTGCGAAGGATACCCATGACGGAAACTCTAGGGCGCATGGGTGCCGCGGGCCAGATGGTGCGCGTGAGCCGTTGCCGTCGGCCCTCCGAATGGCTAGCTTTCGCGGGCGAGGGAGAACCGTCGCGCGCCCGCCGCGTGCCGCCGAACGAACAGCCCTGAGGGAGAGCAGATGACCACGTCCAGCCCGTACGACCTCGACCTGCCGAAGACGCCCGCGAACCATCAGCCGCTGACCCCGCTGAGCTTCCTCGACCGGTCCGCACGGGTCTTCCCGACGCACACGGCGGTGCTGCACGGCAACATGTCGATGACTTACGAGGAGTTCTACGTTCGCGCCCGCAAATTTGCGTCTGCGCTCACGAAAATCGGAATCGGCAAGGGCGACACGGTCACCGTGATGCTGCCGAATGTTCCCGCGATGCTGGAGGCGCACTACGGCGTGCCGATGACGGGCGCTGTGCTGCATTCCCTGAACACGCGCCTCGACGCGGACATCATCGCCTTCCAGCTCGACCATGCCGAGAGCAGGATCGTGATCGTCGACGGGGAGTTTTCGGAGGTGATGCGCGCCGCGCTCGCCAAGGCGAAGGTGCGGCCCATCGTGATCGACTACGACGATCCGGAGTTTCCGCAGGACGGATCCCGCATCGGCCAGCACGATTACGAGGAATTCATCGCAACCGGCGACGCCGACCACGAATGGGCGATGCCGGACGACGAGTGGGAGGCGATCAGCCTCAACTACACCTCCGGCACGACGGGCAATCCCAAGGGCGTCGTCTATCACCACCGCGGCGCGCACCTGATGGGCTATGCGAACGTGGCCGCTGCAGGGATCGGGCGGCATCCGGTCTATCTCTGGACCCTGCCGATGTTCCACTGCAACGGCTGGTGCTTCACCTGGACGATCGCGATGGTCGCGGGCACGCACGTGTGCCTGCGCCAGGTCCGCGCCGGCGCGATGTACGAGGCGATCGCGCGCCACGGCGTCACGCACCTGTGCGGCGCGCCCATCGTCATGTCGACGCTGCTCAACGCGCCCGACGAGGACAAGCAGCCACTTCCCCATCGCGTCCACTTCATCACCGCCGCCGCGCCGCCGCCGGAATCGGTGCTGGCGGGCATGAGCGACGCGGGCTTCGACGTGACCCACGTCTACGGCCTGACAGAAACCTACGGCCCTGCCGTCGCAAACGAGTGGAAGGCGGAATGGGACGCGCTGGAGCCCGACGCCCGCGCGACCCGCAAGGCGCGCCAGGGTGTGCGCTACACCGCGCTCGAAGGGCTGACCGTGATGGATCCCGAGACGATGGAGCCCGTGCCCGCCGACGGCGAGACGCTGGGCGAGGTCATGTTCCGCGGCAACATCGTGATGAAGGGGTATCTGAAGAACCGCAAGGCCACGGAGGAGGCATTCGCCGGCGGCTGGTTCCATTCGGGCGACCTGGGCGTCATGCACCCGGACGGCTACATCCAGCTCAAGGACCGATCGAAGGACATCATCATCTCGGGCGGGGAGAACATCTCCTCCATCGAGGTGGAGGACGCGATCTACAAGCACCCGGCCGTCGCCGCGGTGGCCGTGGTCGCCAAGCCGGACGAGAAGTGGGGCGAGACGCCCTGCGCCGTGATCGAGCTGAAGCCCGGCAAGTCCGCGACGCAGGAGGAAATCGTCGCCTGGTGCCGGGAGCGGCTCGCGCACTACAAGTGCCCGCGCCATGTGATCTTCGACGAATTGCCAAAGACTTCAACGGGCAAGATCCAGAAGTTCGCGCTGCGTGACAAGGTGAAGGGGGCGTAGGCCCCCTCTCTTCCGCCCCGCCTAGTCTTCCAGCTCCCACAGGACGCTGACGGATATGCCGAGCGTCTGCTCGCCGGGCGCGACGGGCGTGTCGGCGCGCATCGCCTCCGACGCCATGGCCATCGCGCGGTAGACGGGCTGCGGGCCGCCGCCGCGCGCCTCGTCGATCCGCAGCACCTTGCCCAGGCGCACGCCCGCGGCCTTCGCATAGATCTCCGCCTTGCGGCGCGCGTCCGCCACGGCCTCGGCGCGGGCGGTGTCGAGCAGCCTGTCCGCCTCCGACACGCTGAAGCTTATGCCGTGGATCGTGTTCGCGCCCGCCTCGACGGTCGCGTCGAGCACCTTGCCCACGCGGTCCATCTCGGTCACGCGGACCTGCACCATGTTGGAGGCGCGGAAGCCCACCAGGCGCGGCGGGCCGTTCCGCCCCTGCTGGTGCGGGTAGTCGTAGACCGGCTGCAGCGAGAGGCCCGTAGTGCCGATCTTCTCGCGCGCGACGCCCGCGGCGGTCAGCGCCTCGAACACCGCCGACATGCGGCGCGCATTCTCCGCCATGGCCGCCGCTGCCGTCTTGCCCTCCGCATCGACCCCAAGCGTCACGTCGGCGCGATCGGGCACGGCCGTGACCTCCGCCCGCCCCGTGATGGCGATCCGGCGGTCGTCGTCGTCTGCCAGCGCGGGCTGGACCGCCCCGAGGGTCAACAGCCCGAGGGCAAGCCCTGCGGCGAAGT
Source organism: Futiania mangrovi (assembly GCF_024158125.1). Taxonomy (NCBI): domain Bacteria; kingdom Pseudomonadati; phylum Pseudomonadota; class Alphaproteobacteria; order Futianiales; family Futianiaceae; genus Futiania; species Futiania mangrovi. The sequence continues at coordinate 1,250,672 of NZ_JAMZFT010000001.1, forward strand.
GTCGGAACTGCATGACGGACATGGTCGGAACCTCCTTGCGACGGATACGGAACTGCGGGCAGTGTGACCGGCGCGTCCGGTTCTGTCACATCCCCCTTTGCAGGTGGCCGACGCTGACCGGCGGCAAGGGCGGCTTGCGGGCGAGGAGATGGCGGGAGCATGGCAGACACGGCCAACACGGCCAGTTCGGGCAGGCGCGACGGCATACTCGTCGCCCTGAGCCCCATTGTCTTCGTGCTCCTGTGGTCGACGGGTTTCATCGGCGCGCGCTATGCGATGCCCCATGCGGAGCCGATGACCTTCCTCACGCTGCGTTTCGTGCTGGGGGCGGCGCTGCTTGCGGCCTTCACGCTGGCGACGGGGGGCGGGTTCAGGCTCGGCCTGCGCGACATCGGGCACCTGGCCGTCGCGGGCATCCTGATGCAGGCGACCTACCTCGGCGGCGTGTTCGCGGCCATCGCGCATGGGCTGGAGGCGGGAACCTCGGCCCTCATCGTCGGCGTGCAACCGATCCTCACGGCCGCGCTGGCCGGCCCCCTGCTGGGCGAGCGGGTGCGGCCGATGCAATGGCTGGGCCTGGCGCTGGGCCTTGCCGGCGTGACCATGGTCGTGGGCGAGAAGCTGGGCGCAGGGCTCGGCACACCGCTCGCGGTCGGGCTCAACGTGCTGTCGTTGCTCGGCATCGCCATCGGCACCATCTACCAGAAGCGGTTCTGCCAGGACCTGCCGATGCGCGCCGGGATCGTCGTGCAGTTCGCGGCGGCCGCCCTGGCATGCGGGGCACTTGCCCTCGTCTTCGAGACCGGACGGATCGAATGGACGGGAGAACTGGTCTTCGCGCTCCTGTGGCTCACGCTCGTGCTGTCGCTGGGCGCCGTCAGCCTGCTCTATGTCCTGATCCGGCGCGGGGCTGCGTCGAACGTGGCCAGCCTCTTCTTCCTCGTGCCGCCCAGCACCGCGGCGATCGCCTGGCTCCTGTTCGCAGAGCGGATGCCGCCGCTTGCGCTTGCCGGGATGGGCGTCGCCGTGACCGGCGTGCTGGTCGTGACCCTCTCCCGGCGCGGCTGATCTCCTTTTGCGCGAGCCGTTAGCCCTCCATTAACGCTGTGAGGCGATCTTGGCCCACATGCAATCGTGCACATCCCGCGGAGGACTACCCATGCGCCGACTGTTGCCCGTCATCGGCATTCTCGCCAGCCTGGCCGCTGCGCCGGCCTTTGCCAACCGGATCGAAGTTCAGAACATTCCCGAAAAGGAAGTCGTCACCACCAACGCGCAGGGCGAGAAGGTCGTCACCCGCGTGCCGGCGACGCGGGTCGTGCCGGGTGAGGAAGTGATCTACACGATCCGCTACAAGAACGCCGGCGACAAGGCAGCCGAGAACATCGTCGTCACCAGCGCGGTGCCCGAGCAGATGACCTACCGCGACGGTACCGCGGAAGGTGCCGGCGCGACGGTGCTGTTCTCCGTCGACGACGGCCGCACCTTCGGGCCATGGAACACGCTGTTCGTCAAGGGCCCGGACGGCAAGGACCGCCAGGCCACCGCGGAGGATTACACCCACATCCGGTTCATCCTGACCACGCCGGTTCCGGCGGAGACGGCAGGCGCGGTTAGCTACCGGGCCGTATTGAACTAGACAGACCGCTGGTCCGGCGCCGCACGCGGCCTGCCCGGCGACATCGCTGGCCACCTGGATCTCAAGGGGCGCGACCGGTTTTCCGGCCGCGCCCCTTGCTTTTGTCCAGGCATGCCCGGCCAAGGCGTGCGGGCAGCCACCGGTCCGCGTGGCGCCTATACAACCTGACACATGTATGCACCTTTGAGTTGCAATTTTAGCCAAAAATAGCGCGTCCTTGAAACGAATCCCACGGAAGTAACGCTCTGTTTAAACTGCTCCCATACACCTGTGTGTCCCTGGAGGGCACTTAGAGGTGTGGAACATGTGCGAGTTGAGTTTTTCGGCCTTCTCCAAGGTCGCGTGCCGTGGGGCCCTTGCGGGCGGTCTCGGCATGGCGGGCATCCTGCTCGCCGCGTCTCCTGCGCTGGCTATCGGAACCGAAGCGGGCACAACCGTTTCGAACACGGTGTCGGTCGCCTACAACGTCGGCGGTGTCGCCCAGACGGCAGCCAACGACACGGCTGAGTTCGTCGTCGACCGGAAGATCGACGTTACCGTCGCGACCGCCGGCACCAACCAGGTGATCCCCGGCCAGACCGCGGAGGTCCTGGCCTACACGATCACCAACACCGGCAACGGCGAGCAAGGCTACGACATCGACGTCGCAGTCGCCGGCGGGGGCACGGCGATCGGCCTGACGCTCGGTGCAGGCGCAAGCCCGGCATCGGGCGAGTACGTCGTCTACGTCGACGCCAACGACAACGGCGTCTTCGATCCGGGCACCGACACGCAGTATGCGCCTTCGTCGGGCTCGACCACGCTGGCCTTCAACCTCGGCCACGCCACCAACACGACGAACTACGCGGCGTCGACGACCGTGTTCATCGTCGCGAACATCCCCGCCTCGGCAGCTGACGGCGCGATCGACACCTTCACGGTTTCGGCCACGACGCTCGACGTCGGGACGACCACGGTGACGACGGAGAGCGCCACGAACGACCTCGCCACCGAGGAAACCGTGTTCGCCGACGGCGCCGGCACGGCGGATGCGGCCACCGACGGTGTCCACTCCAACGAGGGCGTCTTCGAGGTGGTGACCGCCACGCTCGTCGTCTCCAAGACGATGCAGGTGATCAGCGAAAGCCCCTCGAACTGCGTGACCGACGCCGTCGTGGCGAGCCAGTACGCCCTGCCGGGCGCCTGCATCGAGTACACGATCACGGTGACGAACAACGGCACCGCGAACGCCGAGAACGTGGCCCTGACCGACGTGCTTCCCACGGAAGTGACGTTCTCGGGCTTCCACAGCTCGACCTCGACGTTCGACACCGGCCCGTCGGAAGCTGCCGGGACCGTCTCTGCGACGGCGAACAGCATCGCGTCGGGCGGCGGCAGCGTCCAATTGGTGATCCGGGCGCTGATCAACTGACGCCAGGCGCACTCCTGACCAACTGAAACAGGGGTGCGGGGAGGCAAGCCTTCCCGCACCCGCCTTGCGATGCAGCCCTTGCGGTGCACGGCGCGGCAAAGACCGCCGTGTGCGCCAACGGGAGAGGCATGCCCTGAGAGCCGCTTCGGCGGCACCACGCAGCGAGGCGCGATTTCCAAATGAAGCTTGCGGGCAACATCGGTGCGCTGATGGCGCGTGCCGCCCGGGCCATGGCCCGGGATTTCGCCTCGCGCGCGCCTGCGGGCACGCACGCGAAGGCGCCCGCACGCGCATGCCCCGCGCGGGCCCGCTTGTCCCGCCTGCTTCCGGTCCTGGCCTGCATCCTGCCGATCGCCCTGCCGGCCTGGACGGCCGCCGCGCCGGCGCTGCCGGGAACACGGGTCGAGAACACCGCCCGGGTGGACTTCGCGATCCGGGGCGAGGCGCAGAGCCAGGCCTCCAACACCGTCACCTTCACGGTGGTGCCGCCGCGCGCAGCGGCACGGATGACGCTGATGCGGCACAATCCGGCTGGCACGCCGGTCACCCTCGTGAACAGCAGCTACGCGACGGCGTTCGGGGGGACCGCTCCGACGGCGCCGTCCGTTCCGCTCGCAGGCGCCCCGGCCCTTCCCGCCACGCTCCCGCTGACGCCGACGAACGCGCTGTTCTCCGGCGACCTGCTCTTCATCCTCGTCGAGGACCCGAGCCGCAACCTCGATCCGGCCGGCACCGACACGGTACGCGTTGCGCTGAACGCGCGCGGCAGCGGTGACACCGAAACGCTGGAGCTTTACGAGACCGGCCCCGGAACCGGCGTCTTCGCGGGCTGGATCCCGGTTGCCGACGATCCCCTTGGCACCGGTTTCGACGGCACGCTCTCGAGCCCTCCGCACGGCACGGTCTCGGCAACCTACATCGATCCCTTCGACACGGCAGACATGGTCGAGGCTCTGGTGCTGGTCGATCCGTTCGGCCGGGTCTTCGACAGCGCCACGGGCCAGCTTCTGGACGGCGTGACGGTCCGCCTCGTCGACGCGATCACGGGCGCACCTGCCGCCGTGTTCGGCCAGGATGGCGTCTCGGCCTACCCCTCGACGGTCGTCACCGGCAGCGGCGCGACGGATGCGGGTGGCCAAACCTATGTATTCCCGCCGGGCGAGTACCTGTTCCCGCTGGTCGCGCCGGGCACCTACCGGCTCGAGGTCACGCCGGGTCCAGACCATGTGGGCCCCTCGACGGTGCCCGCCCCAGCACTTCAGCTTCTGCCCGGGGCACCCTACCAGATCGTTCCCGGATCGCGTGGCGATCCCTTCTCCATCGTGGCCGGCCCGGCACTCGAGATCGATATCCCCCTCGACCCCCGCCGCGCCCTCGTCCTCGCCAAGTCCGCTAGTGCCGAGGCCGCCGATGCGGGGGACTTCCTGTCCTACACCCTGCGGCTCACCAACAGCGACGCCGCGGACGCGGTGAATGTCGAGATCGCCGACACGCTTCCCTTCGGGCTTCGCTACCAGCACGGCTCGCTCGCGATCAACGGCACCCGGACCGGCAACCCGGCGATCGGGCCGGACGGACGCACGCTGACCGTCTCGCTGGCGCTGCTGCCTGCGGGCAACACGGTCGAGATCAGCTATGTGGCCGAGGTGACGGGCGCGGCACGCCCGGGAATGGCCATCAACCGGGCGACTGCGGCAGCCGACGCCGGGTTCCGCTCGAACGTCGCGACGGCGGCCGTGCGGATCCGCGACGACCTGTTCCGCTCGCAGGCCATCATCGCCGGGCGCGTCATGATCGATGCCTGCACGCCCGGCGATGCATGGCCGCGCGAGGTCGTGGCGACAGAAGGTCTCGGCGGGGTGCGGCTCTATCTCGAGGACGGCCGCCACGTCACGACCGACCGCGATGGCCTCTACCACCTGGAGAACGTCGGCCCCGGCACCCACGTCCTCCAACTGGATACTGCAAGCCTCCCGGATGGATATGAAGTCGTTTTTTGCGAGGAAAATTCGCGCTTTGCGGGCACACCCTACAGTCAGTTCATAGATGCGGCGGGCGGCAGTGTGTGGCGCGCGAACTTCCATGTCCGCCGCACGGCGCGCACGCCTCCGTCCGGGGCCGACAGCCGTCTGGCCGCGCTGATGGCCAAGACGGGGGCGGCGGCGCCCACCGCATCCGGCGCTGCACCCGCCGCCGCGCCGGCAAGGTCCGCAGGCGCGAAGTTGCATCCTGCACTGCGTCCGGACTGGATCGAGGGGCAGCCGGCAACGCCGGAATGGGTCTATCCCCCGGATGGCGAGACGCCGGCCATCCCCTCCCTCGACCTCGGCATCCGGCATGCCGCCGGCGACAAGGTGGCACTCACGCTCAACGGCACGCCTGTGCCGCGGCTGAATTTCGTCGAAACCGTCCGTGCCCGGTCGAGCACTGCGGCCATCAGCCATTGGCGGGGTATCGACCTCGTCGAGGGCAGGAACACAGTCATCGCTGTCGTCACCGGGCCTGACGGCACGGAGAAGATACGTATCGAGCGCCAGGTTCACTATGTGACTAAAGCCGCGCAAGCCCATGTCCTGATTGATCAATCCACGCTTGCAGCGGATGGCAGGACGGCGCCGGAACTGGTCGTCCGGATCACCGACCGTGCCGGGCGGCCGGTTCATGCCGGGCGGCTGATCGAGGTGGCGGTACTGCCGCCCTTCGCCATGCAGCGCGACGACGATCCGCTTGCCCGCATCCCGCGCGCCCCGGCGCAAGGGGCCAGCGCGGCCCGCGTGGCCGTGGGGACCGACGGGCTCGCGCGTATCCGGCTGCAGCCGACGCTCGCGACGGGCGAGGCCACGGTTCGCCTGACGCTGGACGGCGGCCAGAAGGATCTGAAGGCGTGGATCCGCCCGCAGGCCCGCGACTGGATCGTCGTCGGCCTCGCCGAAGGCACCCTCGCCCACACCACGGTGCGCGGGAACATGACCTCGCTCGCCGCGCTGGGCGGCCGCCAGGGCATGTCCGCGGACGGGCGGATCGCCTTCTTTGCCAAGGGCATGATCAAGGGCGAATGGCTGCTGACCGTCGCGCTCGACTCAGACAAGCCCCGGCGCAAGGCGGAGCGCGCGCTGTTCGGAGAGATCGACCCGAACGCCTATTACACCGTCTATGGCGACGCCTCGGAGGAAGGCGCCGAGGCGGAGAGCAGTTATCCGTTGTTCCTCAAGCTCGAGCGTGAGCAGTTCTACGCCCTGTTCGGCGACTACGACACCGGACTGGGCGCGACGGAACTCGCCAGATTCGAGCGGCGGCTTTCCGGCCTGAAGACAGCGTATGAGGACGAGAACGTCTCGCTCGTCCTGTTCGGGGCCGAGACCCGCCAGCGGTTCCTCAAGGACGAGATCCGCGCGAACGGAACCTGGGGTCCGTTCCGCCTCTCGGAGCGGCCGATCGTGCGCAACAGCGAGAGCGTGACCGTGGAGACCCGCGACCGGTTCCGCGCCGACACCGTGGTCGCGCGGCAGACGCTCACGCGCCACATCGACTATGACATCGACTATGACACGGGCGAGATACGCCTGCGCCGGCCCGTCCCGGCAACGGACGTCCAGTTCAATCCCAACATCATTATTGCGTCCTACGAATCGGATGGGACTGGAAAAAGCGGTCTTGTGTATGGCGGACGCGCAGCCGTCCGGCTGCTCGACGGATGGATCGAGGTCGGTGCGAGCTACCTGCACGAGGATGCCACCGCCAATGGCGCGGGACGCACCAGCGACCTGGGCGGAATCGACGTGACGGTGAACCTGGCGGAGGGCACGCAGCTGCGCGCCGAGGCCGCACGCTCCCGCGCGACGGGAGGCGGCCCCGCCAGCAACGGCGCTGCCTACCTGGCGGAAATCGCGCACGTGGATGCCGACGTCGCAGCACGCGCGTATGCCCGGCAGGAAGATGCGGGCTTCGGCCTGGGCCAGCAGACGGCCGCGACGGGCGGCAAGCGGCGTGTCGGGGCCGAGGCGAGCTATATCCTCGCCCGGCGCACCGATGCCGAGGACACGGTCCTTCCCGGCGTGACGCGGATCGAGAGCCAGGCCTATCGCGAGGAAGACCTGGCCACGGGCGCATCGCGCGGCGTCGTCGAGGCGACGCTGGCGCAGACCGGGCAGGGTTATGCGCTGAGCCTCGGGCTGCGCAGCCTGGCGGAAGGGCTGGCGGGGGGCCTGGACCGGCGCACGACCCAGTTGCTCGCGTCGGGCGAGATCGCCCTGTTCGAGCGGCAGCTGACCTTGCGCGCCGCCCATGAGCAGACGGTCGCAGGCGACGAGAGCGGCGACTTCCCGACCCGCACCCTGATCGGCGCGGACTGGCGCATCGCGCCAGGTGTCGTGCTCAGCGCCTCGCAGGAGATCCGGTTCGGGGCCGAGTTCGAAACGCTCAACACCAGTCTCGGCCTGACCGCCGAGCCCTGGGAGGGAGGGCGCATCTTCCTCGGCGGCGACCGGGCGTTCGGCGGCGCAGGCACCCGGCTGGGCGCACGGGCCGGGCTCGGCCAGACGATCGCGCTGGACGAGAACTGGTCGCTGTCGGGCGGCCTCGAACGCCAGCAGATCCTCGAGCGCAGCGGCGATGCCTTCGCCCTGCTCGACTTCGCACCCGACCAGCCGGCGGAGAGCTTCACCGTTGCGCACGCCGGGGTGTCCTTCCGCAACGATGACTGGACCATGTCGACCCGCGTCGAAGTGCGCGACGGGGAGCGGGAGCGGACCTATGGGCTTTCCGGCGCGATCGTCGGCGAGGTGAGCGAGGCGCTGACCGTCTCGGGCCTCGTCAACGCCACCTATGCGGACCGTGCGGGCGCGCCGGACACGACGCGCACGGACCTGCGCCTAGGCCTTGCGTACCGGCCGCTCGACGAAGGACCGATCCTGCTCGACCGCCTCGACCTCGTGCACGAGAAGGACGCAGCCGGCATCCGCCAGTTCAAGGTGGTGAACAATGCCGCGCTCAACCTCCGCCTCGGGCGGCGCCTGGAGGCAGCGCTGAGCCACGGTGCGAAATATGTCGAGACGGACGTCCTGGGAGCGACCTATTCGGGCTTCACGCATTATGCGGGCGGCGAGGTGCGCTTCGACCTGACGCGCCGTATCGATCTCGGGGCACAGGCGGCTGCGCTACACAGTGTCAACGCCGACACGGTCGACTATTCGGCCGGCGTGTCCGTGGGCGTGCAGGTTTTCGACAATGCGTGGGTGAGCCTCGGCTACAACGTGCTCGGCTTCCGCGACGAGGATTTCGCCGGCGCCGAGACGCGCGCCGAAGGGCCCTATGTCCGCTTCCGGCTGAAGCTGGACCAGCACAGCCTTGGGGGGCTGCTCGACAGATTCCTGGGGGAGTGAGGCACAGGCCGATGCCGGCGCTTCAGACGGCTGCGGGGCCCGCCACGACCTTCAGCGCGATGGTCGAGAAGCCGCCGAACAGCATCAGGCTGAGAGCGGCGGCGACGAGATAGGCGGACAGGTCCGCCTCCTGCTGCGGCGTCTCCGCCCCGAGATCCTCCTCGAGGAAAAGCGCGGTCAGCGTGCCCACGAACGTCGCCGTCATGGCGCTGGCAGCGAAGACGCTCGTCACGCCGAGCAGGAAGACGAGCAGCACGGGCACGCCCGGCGGGAGCAGCGGCAACGCCGTCACCAGCCAGCCCATGAAGCCGGCCATCGCCAAAGTTGCGGTGCGGTCCATCCGTACGCTCGGCATCGCGCCTTCCTCCCTCGCCGGGCAGGCTTCCGGGTTCGTGATCCGCGCAGTATCGGTCCCGCGGGTTAATGCTCTCTTTGCCATCCCGCCATCATGGCGCCCGCATTGGAGAAAAGGTTTGGCTTCCGCGCCCGCATGGGATGTATTTCAAAATCACGATCTCTGCTCGCGGGTCTTCATGCCGCCTACCCTCGCCTTCGCCCTCTGCCTTCTCGCGACGCTCGGGCCGTTGTCGGTGGACATGTACCTGCCCGGCCTTCCGGAGATCGGGCGAAACCTCGGCGCGGACGAAGGCGCGGTGCAGTTGACGCTCAGCGCCTATTTCATCGGCTTTTGCCTCAGCATGCTCGTCTACGGGCCGGTCTCGGACCGGACGGGCCGCAAGCCGGTGGTTCTCGCCGGGCTCGCGATCTTCACGGTGGCCGGGGCCTATTGTGCGTTCGCCGCGGATATCGGGCTGCTGACCGCTGGCCGCTTCCTGCAGGCTGTGGGCGGAGGGGCTGGCGCGGTCATCGCGCGCGCGATCATCCGCGACGTCAGCACCGGGGATCGGGCGGCGTCCACCATGTCGATGCTGATGGCGTCGGTTGCGCTTGCTGCCATTCTCGCACCCGTGATCGGGGGGTTCGTGATCGAGTTCGCCGGTTGGCGCAGCGTTTTCCTGATCCTCGCTGCCTGCGGTGCGGCGGCATTTCTCACGGTGCTCGCCCTCGTGCCGGAAACCCTGCCCCGCGAGCGGCGCCTGTCGGGCGGGATTGGCCGGGTGATCCGCGGATATGGCGACATCCTCCGGGACCGGCAGGTGATGACCTTCATCTGCGCCGGCGGCGCCGCCTATGGCGGGCTTTTCGCCTATATCTCCGGGTCCCCCTACATCTTCATCGAGCTTTTCGGCTTTGCGCCCCGCGACTACGGCCTGCTGTTCGCGGCGAACGCGATCGGCATCGGCATCTGCTCCATCCTCAACCAGCGCCTCGTTTGGACCGTCGGCTACCGGCGGCTGCTGACCGTCGGCTGCGGGATCATGGCGGCGTCGGGCCTGGTGCTTCTGGCAACCGCCACGCTCGAGATCGGGGGCGTCCTCGGCATCGCCCTGCCGATCGCCGTGTTCGTCTCCATGATGGGCGTCGTCGGGTCGGACGCCGTGGCGGGGGCGCTCGATCAGCATGCGGCGCGCGCCGGGGCGACGTCGGCTCTCTACGGCGCGATCCAGTTCGGCCTGGGTGCGGTCGGCGGCACGCTTGTGGGCCAATTCTACGACGGAACGCCCGTCCCGCTTGCGGCGGTGATGTGTGCGGCGGGTCTGCTGGCGCTTCTGGCAGAGCGCGCCGCCCCGCACGTCCGGCTCGCGGTGCCTCCGGCGGCCGGCGTGTGAGCCCCGCACTCCCCGGCGGCGGATCCCGCCACCATATTCCCCGCATGAAGCGGACCCTGTGTGCCATTCTTGCCGCAAGCTTCCTCCTCGGTGCGCCACGCCCCGGGGCAGCCGAGGGTGTCCGCTGGTGTGCCCCGGTCGCCCCCGATCTCGCCGCAGCGGGGTGGGAAACCCTGACCTTCGACGGCAAGCGGCCGAACCGCTTTGCGGGCACCCCCGAAGGCACGCTGGAGGTCGCGGGCGACGGCACGGTTTCCTTCCTCTTCGCGCCCGTCCCGGCGGATGCCGGAGCGAACGCGCAGGTTCTGCGCTGGTCCTGGAGGGCCGAAGCTGCCGCGCCGCCGACGGATCTCGCCGCAAAGGGCGGAGACGACCGCACGCTGGCGCTCTATGTGGCGTTTGCCTGGGACCCGGGTGCGGCCACGTTCGGCGAGATGCTGCGCCGCCCGCTGGTCGAGATGCTGCAAGGGCCCGACGCGCCCGGCCGCATCCTCGCCTACACCTGGGGCGGGACGCAGCCGCGCGGTGCGCGCTTCGAAAGTCCCTATGCGGCGGGCTCGTCGGAGGTCGTCGTGCTGCGGACGGCCAGCGCCGAAACGGGTAGATGGCACAGCGAAGAGGTCGCCCCGCAGGCAGACTACGTGCGTGCCTTCGGCGGCAGCGCGCCGCCCGTGACGCAGATAGCTGTCGTCTCCGACAGCGACGATACCGGCAGCGAGGTGCGCGCGGCCGTCAAGGACGTCTGCCTGGGACCCGGCTGAGCTGCACGCCGGTCAGCCGCGCCAGGTGCGCACCGGTCCGACGTCGAGATGCACGAAATCGGAGCGCGGGTAAAAACCGACGCCGCCTCGCTCCATCGCCAGCGCGGCCTTGCGAACCATCGCCGTGCTCCGCCCCGGAAGACGCAGGTCGGACGCGAGCCCGCGCATGTGCAGGCTGTTCTTCGCCACCTTGCGCGACTTGCTGCGCAGCATGCTGTTGGTTTGCGGCGAGCGGTAGCCGCCGAGCACGGCATACGCCTCTCGCGTGTCGAGAAGCTTGCGCAGGTCGTGCAGCAGGTCCACAAGCTCCGGCGCCATCGGGACCGCCTCGTCCGTGCGGAAATCCCGCATCAGGTGGCTGACGGCGTCGAGCCCCTCGTCGATGTATTGCCCCTCGGCCCAATAGACCGTGTTGACGGATTCGCCCGTGTGCAGATGACGCAGCGCGATGCGCTTTTCGCCGGTGCCACGTACGATGCGCGGCGCATCTGGAAGCGCCGGCTTGGCGCGCGGCACCGTGCTCTCGCCCGAACGCAGGACGGTCGTCGTCCATGCCGCGGATGCAGGCGTCGCGCCCAGCGCGCCGAGCCCTGCCAATCCTGCCAGGATGCCGCGCCGCGAGAAGGTTCGCGCAGAAACGGTCAGGCCGTCCGCGGAATGGGACGGCGTTTGAATGTCGGTGTGATGATGATGGGTGATGTGCTGATGTTCGGAATCACATGCCCCGCACATGCGGTTTCCCCTGCCTGTTTCGCCGATCCTGCCAGCCTGTGAACGGGTTTCCCGTCCGTCCACGACCCCTCGTCGCGGAAGGCTAGCGATACATGCAGGAAATTCAAGCCGCGATTTGGTTAAGACGGGGTGAGGAGAGAGGGTTAATCTCCCCGGCCCCGCCACTTCCATTGCGGGCCGCGGCCGAGAGCCCCGTGCCTGCTAGTCGAAGCGGCGCGCGAGTGCGTCGATCAGGCGCGCGTCGCGGCTGTAGATATCCTCCCGGAAGGCAAGCTGACCATCCCCGGCCACCCAGGCCGTACGGTAGACGAGCGAAACCGGCACCGCGCGCGTCAGCCCGACCGTGCGTGTCATGTCCTCTGCGAACAGGGTGTCGATCTCCTCCGGCGCAAGGCGGTCGCCGAGCAGCCAGTAGGCGAGCTCCCGCGGCTTGGCCACGCGCACGCAGCCGGAGCTGAAGGTGCGTTTCGGCTTCCAGAACAGGTTCTTCGTCGGCGTGTCGTGCAGGTAGACCGCGAACCTGTTGGGGAACATGAATTTCACCGAGCCCAGGGAATTCGCCGGCCCGGGCGCCTGCTCCAGACGGTAGCGGAAATTGCCCAGACGCACGCGCGACCAGTCGATCGCCTGCGGATCGACGACCGGCGCATCCGGCGCCCAACCGTCATAGACCGTGATGCCCTTCTTCGCGATATAGAGCGGGTCGCGGACCATCGCCGGCGCGATGTCCTTCACGGCGATGGACGTCGGCACCGTCCACGTCGGGTGGAATTCCAGATAACGGATCCGGTCGTGAAAGAGCGGGGTCGCACGCTCTTCCCGTCCGACGATCACGTCCATCTCCAGCACCGCCGCCCCGTTCTCGAAGGCGGCGAGGTGATAGGCCGGTACGTTCACGAGAATCTGGCGGGGATGCTGATCCTCCGGCTGCCAGCGCTCCCGCTCGAGATTTGCGACGACCTGCGCGATGCGTGCGTCCCGCCCGACATTGAGCGCGGCAACGGTGCGCGGGCCCACCACGCCATCGACGCCGAGGCCGTGACGCGACTGGAAGCGGCGCACGCTCTCCTCCAGGGCGGGATCATAGCTCAGCAGTGCGGCCGCCTCCCGCTCGCGCATGGCGGCGTCCGGCTGGGGTGCGTCTGCCGCCGGGGCCGCCTGTTCGGCATAGGCGACCTGGAGGCGCGGCCCGGCCAGAGGCATGTCGGCGGCATGGTCGCCGAGCCAGATCAACCGCTCGCGGATCGCCGGGATCCGCGCATCCACATCGCCCGGATGCAGGGACGGCCCCTCCGGCACGGCGGGCGGCTCCTGCTGCGGAAGCGCGCGGACGAGCGCCAGCGCGTGGACGAGATTGCGGTAGGCGGGTGTCTGCGGCGGCAGATCCGCGAGCCCCCGCGCCGGCGCGTCCGCCACCCGCGCCATCAGTGCCGGCAGGTCGATCGTCTTCGGCGCGATCTGGGCGTCTTCGTCGTTGCGGTGTTCAGGGACGACGCCCGTGCGCACATCCCGCGCGTAAGCCATGAGCGCGCGGGCCACCACAAGTTCGGCAAGCATCTGCCGGTCGGCGCCCATGCCGCTGTCGCTGGCGATATCCTCCGGCAGAGCATAGGCGGAGGGGGCAAGCCCCTGGCGGTCGGCGGCGGCCAACGTGCGCGCGATCGCCAGCCCGGCCGGGGACAGGCCATAGGGCGTGGTCCACGCGGGCCGGAACTGCCGCGCGGCATAGAAAGCGCGCAGGTCGGAGAGCACAGCACGCTCGGCGCCCGCACCGGCGCGTGTCAGTTCGCCCGCAAGGCGTGCCGCGACGGGATCGGATTCGCCGGCTTGCGCCTCTCCGCTGGTGGACGGCGGCGTTTCCGCCGCCGCCGCATAGCCCGCGATGAGAAGTGGGGCCAATGCCACCAGCACGAGCAGCGCGCTGCGCACGAAGCGCCACGCAATGCTTTCGCCTGCTGCAACGCGGGGCGAACGTTCCTGCCCCATGACATCCGATGCCGACATACCTACATGCTCCCGTCTGAACGCCGGTCGTCCGCCTGTCCCGCTGCGGAACATGGCGACCGGCGGCAGACACCCGCAAAGCAAGCCGCGCGCCAAGGCGATTCCCGCCCGTTTGACGGCAGTTTGCCACAAGGCCCGCCCGCCGCGCAGCCGGGGGAGGTACCGGATGCGGCGAGGTGTGATGCTTCTGCCACTGCACATCCCGGGGAAAGCCGCGCGCCGGGGCTACCGTTCCACGTTTGCCTGAGTTACAAGCCCGCACCATGACTGCACCGCTGACAACACTAAGCCCGGAAGAAGAATCCGCCCTGCCGCCAGAGGTGCGCCGCAGGCGGACCTTCGCGATCATCTCGCATCCGGACGCCGGCAAGACAACGCTGACGGAAAAGCTGCTGCTCTACGGCGGCGCGATCCAGCTTGCGGGCGACGTGCGTGCGCGCGGCGAGCGCCGCCGCGCCACCTCGGACTGGATGAAGATCGAACAGGAACGCGGCATCTCCGTGACCGCGTCGGCGATGGCCTTCGACTATGAGGGTCACATGATAAACCTGCTCGACACACCGGGCCACGAGGACTTCTCGGAGGACACCTATCGCACGCTGACCGCCGTCGACAGCGCGGTCATGGTGATCGACGCCGCCAAGGGGATCGAGCCGCAGACGCTGAAGCTGTTCGAGGTCTGCCGCCTGCGCGACGTGCCGATCATCACCTTCGTCAACAAGATGGACCGCGAGGCGCGCGACCCGTTCGAGATCATCGACGAGATCCAGGAGACGCTGGCGCTCGACGTCACACCCGCGTCCTGGCCCATCGGCATGGGGCGCGAGTTCCTCGGCGCCTACGACATCCTCAACAAGCGCGTGATCCTGATGGACCGCGCCGGCCGGCACGAACGGCAGGAGGGCATCCAGGTGTCCGGCCTCGACGACCCGAAGCTCGCGGACCTGATCCCTCCGGACAAGCTCGCCACTCTGAAGGAACAGATCGAGATGGCGGAGGGGCTGCTGCCCCCCTTCGACATGACCGCCTACCGCGAGGGGCACCTGACGCCGATCTATTTCGGCTCGGCGCTCTGGAGCTTCGGCGTGAAGGAACTGCTCGACGGCCTCGTGCGCTTCGCCCCGCCGCCGCGCCCGCAGCCAACCGCGACGCGCGCGGTCAACCCGGGCGAGGACAAGGTCACCGGCTTCGTCTTCAAGATCCAGGCGAACATGGACCCCAAGCACCGCGACCGCGTCGCCTTCGTGCGGCTGGCGAGCGGGCACTTCAGGCGGGGCATGAAGCTTCTGCACGTGCGCGCGGGCAAGCCGATCGCGGTATCGAGCCCGATGCTCTTCCTCGCCCAGGACCGCGCGACCGCGGACGAGGCGTGGGCAGGCGACATCATCGGCATCCCGAACCACGGAACGCTCAGGATCGGCGACACGCTGACCGAGGGGGAACAGCTTCAGGCCGTCGGCATCCCCTCCTTCGCGCCGGAGGTGATGCAGGTCGTGCGCGCCGACGACCCGCTGAAGGCCAAGCACCTGCAGAAGGCGCTCACACAGTTCGCAGAGGAGGGCGCGGCCTCCGTATTCAAGACGGAGATCGGCGGCACCTTCGTCGTGGGCGTCGTGGGCATGCTGCAGTTCGACGTTCTGCGCGAGCGTATCCGGCAGGAGTACGACATTCCCGTGCGGTTCGAGCCCGCGCCCTATACCGCCGCGCGCTGGATCGACGGCGAAGACCCGAAGCACGTCGAGGAGTTCAAGGCCCGCCACAAGGGCAACCTCGCGGCCGACCACGCCGGGGCGCCGGTGTTCCTCGCCCGATCGAGCTGGGACCTGACGAAGGTCGAGCGGGACTGGCCCGACATCCGTTTGCAGAAGACGCGCGACCACACCGGCTGACGCCGGCCCGCCCGGCTTCTACCCGGACGCCTGCGGCAGGAAATTATCCCCGCGGGCGACGGAACCGGTATGCTGTGCGCGTGTTACGGGAACACCCCGGTGAGGCACCGCGCGAAAGGGAGACCGCCCATGCAACCGATCGCCGCCATCCGTTCCGCGACCGTGCCGGTCGCCGCCGCGCTGCTGGCGCTGCTGCTGGCCGCCTGCGTTCCGACCGCGCGCCCCGGCACGCCTTTGCCCCAGCCGCAGCCGCGCGGTTTCGTGATCGAGGGTGAGCTTGGCTACCGGGAGCGTATCGCCCTTCCGCCGGGCGTGACGGCGCTCGTCACGCTGACGGAGGAGCGCACCGGCCGCGTTGTCGCGGAACGGCGCTGGCGTCCAGGCCGGCAGGTTCCCCTGCCCTTCGCGCTGGAGATCGACCCGGCACGTCTCGACCGCGATGCCTTCTACGTGCTCGAAGGCGGCATCCTCGAGAACGGAGGCGCGATCTGGATCACCGACGAGATCCCGGTGGAGTTCGGCCGCGCAGCCACCCGCGGGCGCATCGACGTCGGCACGCTGATGATGGAGCGCCCGCTTCCCGGCGGCTTCGCGAGCCTGATGCGCTGCGGCGCGGACGAGGTGCGCATCGCCTCGGGCCGCGACCGGCTTCTGATGACGCACCGCAACCGCACGTACGAGATGGTGCGTGTGCGCAGCGGCTCGGGCGCGCGCTACGAGGCCGTGAACGATCCCTCCACGACCTATTGGAGCAAGGGCGAGCGCGCGACCGTTGCCATCCGCGGGCGCACCCTGCCCGAATGCACGATCGTCCGCGACGACGCACAAGCCTCCGTGAGCGGCCCCGCGCTGCCCTTCCGCGCACAAGGCAACGAGCCGGGGTGGACGCTCGACATCACCCGGCGCGGCATGACCTATTCAGGCGACTACGGCCAGACGCGCGTCTCGACCCCGCTGCCGGAGCCTGTGCGGATTCGCGGCGGCGTGCGCTACACCGCGCGGACGGAGGCGGGCACCCTCTCCGTCAGCATCCTGGAGCGCGCCTGCAACGACAGCATGAGCGGCATGCCCCACCCCTACTTCGTGCGCGTCGCAGTGAACGGCCGCTGGCACGACGGCTGCGGAGGACGCCCGATGGACCTTCTGACCGGCGACTGGATCGTGACCGAGCTTGCCGGGCGCGGCGTGTCGGCGAGTGCGCAGGGCACCATCAGCTTCGGCACGGACGGCCGCGTCTCGGGCCGCGCCTTCTGCAACCGCTACAATGGCAACTACCGCCTGACGGGCGAGACGCTGACCTTCTCCCGCCTCGCGGCGACGAAGATGGCCTGCCCGCCCGCGCAGATGGATCTCGAATCCCGCTTCTTCGGCCTACTGGGAGAGGTGCGCCGCTTCGGCATCGCCAGCAATGGCGCGCTGGTCCTGCATACCGACGGCGGCGGGCGCATCGTGGCGCGCCGCGCGGACTGAAGCCTGCGTCAGCCGCCGTCGCCGGGCGGTTTTCCGCGCAGGCTCTTCACCGCGCCGCGCTTCTTCTTCGTTTCGATGCGGCGGCGCTTGGAGCCGAGCGTCGGCCGCGTCGGCACCCGCCGCTTGGGTCGTTCCAGCGCGCGCAGGATCAGGGCCTTGAGGCGTTCGCGCGCGGCTTCCCGGTTGCGGGGCTGGTCGCGGTGCTCCTTCGCCTGGATGACGATCACCCCCTCCTTCGTCGCCTTCTGACCCGCGAGCCGCAGCAGCCGGGGCACCGCCCAGTGCGGCAGTCCCGTGTCGGCGCGCACGTCGAAGCGCAGTTCGACCGCGCTCGCGACCTTGTTCACGTTCTGCCCGCCGGGCCCGTCGGCGCGCACGAAACGCTCCTCGAGCGCCGCCTCGTCGATCACGATCTCGTCATTGATACGCATGGCCTCGTCCCGCGCGGGAAGTGTCCGTTTTCAAGCCTCGCGCGCGACACTACCATCCCGGCAGGATCCGCGTCAGGGAGTGAAGGGCATGAGCGCAGATACCGAATCCCCCTCCGGCACCGGCCCGCGCCGCGTGGTGGCGTGGGACCTGCCGACGCGGCTTTTCCACTGGGCGCTCGTCGCCTGCATCGCCGTTTCCTGGTTCTCGATCGAGACGGACCGCACCGACCTTCACGTCCAGGCGGGCTATGTGGCGCTGGGCCTGATCGTCTTCCGGATCATCTGGGGCATCGTCGGCAGCCGCACGGCCCGCTTCGCCGACTTCGTACGCTGGCCGGGGGCGGCACTTGCCTATCTGCGCGACACGTTCGCCGGACGGGCGCGGCGCAGCCTGGGACACAACCCGGCGGGCGGCTGGTCGGTCGTCCTGCTGCTGGGGCTGGTGGGCGCGCAGGCCACGCTCGGCCTGTTCGCGAACGACGACATCTTCACTGAGGGACCGCTGGCAAAGTACGTCTCGGGCGCGACCTCCGACCTTGCGACCGAGATCCACGAGACCCTGTTCAACGTGCTGCTCGCCTTCATCGCGCTGCACGTTATCGTGGTGATCGCCTACAGGCTGAAGGGCGAGAACCTGATCGCGCCCATGGTCACGGGCCGCAAGTCGTGGGACCCGCAAAAGGACGGCGAGGCACGTCAGCGCCTCGCCCCCCTGTGGCTCGCGGCCGCGGCGGCAGGATGCGCCGCGGCCCTTGTCTGGTATGTCGTGACGCAGCTCTAGGAGCGAAGGCCGCCCCTACTTCGTCCGGTAGTCGTCGTGGCACGCCTTGCAGGTACCGCCGAGCGCCTTGAGCTGCTCGCCCCCGGCATTGCCCGCCTCTGCCGCCGACGCGAGGTTGCGGGCCGCGACGACGAGGTTTTCCATCTTGCCCTCGAAACCCGCCCAGTCGGTCCAGATCGCCTCCGTCGCGGTTGTCTTCTCCGCGCCCTGGCCGTGCGTGTTCTGGCGGAACGCCTCGAGCGCCGTCATCGCCGACATGTAGAGCGCGGGCGCATGCTTCTTCAGGTCTTCCGCCGTGCCGGCCTTGCCGGTGATGATCGCGGCGGACGCCTTGGTGTGGCCGCCGATCGCCTGCATCACGGCCTTGCGGTACTTGATCGCCTCGTCCGGCTCGGCCTCGGCGAGTGCGACACCCCCCGCAAACGGCACGAGCATCGCACCGGCAATCGCAAGTTTTGTCCACATGCGCATGGATGGCTCTCCCTTTCCCCTGTCAGGCGGCCGGATTCGGACCGCACCCGATGAAAACGCTAGCAGCACCAATCCATTCCCGCCGGTTCACATTTCCGTGAGGTGAGACGCAGCGCCCGCAGCCGACAGCGCTTGAGTTGCGTCGCGCGCGGGGCTACATCCGGCGGATCATGGCACCACCCCTTCTCCAGCTTCGCGGCCTCGGTCTCAGTTTCGGCGGCAAGCCGCTGCTCGACGGCGCCGACCTTTCGGTCGAGCCGGGCGCGCGCATCGGCCTCGTCGGGCGCAACGGGTCGGGAAAGTCGACGCTGCTGAAGATCGCAGCGGGCCTCGTCGACGCGGACGCGGGCGAGGTGTTCCGCGACCCCAAGGCGACGATCCGCTATCTGCCGCAGGAGCCGGACCTCAAGGGCTACCCGACCGTCATCGCCTATGTCACCTCCGCGCTGGGCCCGGTGGACGATCCCTCGCGTCCCGCGATGCTGCTGGAGGCGCTGGGCGTCGACGGCAACGCCGACCCGAAGACACTGTCGGGGGGCGAGGCGCGCCGCGCCGCGCTGGCCCACGTCCTTGCGCCCGATCCTGACGTGCTGCTACTGGACGAGCCGACGAACCACCTCGACCTCCCCGCCATCGAATGGCTGGAAGGGGAGCTTGCGCGCGCCCGCGCGGCCATCGTCCTCATCAGCCACGACCGCCGCTTTCTGGAGCGTCTGACGAGGGCGACCGTCTGGCTCGACCGCGGGCAGACCCGGCGCATGGAGCAGGGCTTCGCGGGGTTCGAGGACTGGCGCGACCAGGTGCTGGCGGAGGAGGAGCGGTCCGCCCACAAGCTCGACCGCAAGATCGCCATGGAGGAGGACTGGGTCCGCTACGGCGTCACCGCGCGGCGCAAGCGCAACATGCGCCGGATGCGGGAGTTGCAGGACATGCGCACCGCCCGGCGCGAGATGCGGCGCGCGCAAGGCACCGTCGCCTTCTCGACCGCGGATGCCGAAACCTCCGGCAAGCTGGTGATCGAGGCCGAGGGCATCTCGAAAAGCTGGCCGGGCGTCGACGGCGCGCCCCTCGCCGTCGTGCGCGACCTCAGCCTGCGCGTGATGCGCGGCGACCGGCTGGGCATCGTCGGCCCGAACGGCGCGGGCAAGACGACGCTGCTGAACCTTCTGACCGGCGCGCTCGCCCCCGACGAGGGCAAGGTGAAGCTCGGCACGAAGCTGGAGATCGTGACCCTCGACCAGCGGCGCGAGAGCCTTGCGCCCGACACGACGCTCGCCGACGCGCTGACCGGCGGGCGCGGCGACCAAGTGGCGGTCGGCGGCGAGATGCGGCACGTCACGGGCTATCTCAAGGACTTCCTGTTCCAGCCGAACCAGGCGCGCCAGCCCGTGAAGTCGCTGTCGGGCGGAGAGCGCGGGCGGCTGATGCTGGCGCGCGCGCTGGCGCGCCCGGCGAACCTTCTGGTGCTGGACGAACCGACGAACGACCTCGACCTCGAGACGCTGGACCTGCTGCAGGACCTGCTGGCCGAGCATCCGGCGACCGTGCTGCTGGTCAGCCACGACCGGGATTTCCTCGACCGCGTGGCGACGTCCGTGCTGATGGCGGAGGGGAACGGGCGCTGGGTCGAATATGCAGGCGGCTATTCCGACATGGTGGCGCAGCGCGGCGCGGGCGTGACGGCGAAGGCCGCTCCCCGGGACTCAGGGCGCGAGACTGGGCGCGACACCGCCGCCCGGGCCGAGCAGGCGGCGGAGCGTCCCCGCGAGAAGCCGCGCACGGCGAAGCTCAGCTTCAAGCAGAAGCACGCGCTGGAAACGCTTCCCCGCCGAATCGAGGCGTTGCAGGCGGAAATCGCGGCCCTTCAGACGGCGCTGGCCGACCCCGCCCTCTTCACCCGCGACCCGGACGGCTTCGCGGCGAAGTCGAAACGGCTGGAGGCCGCCCAGACCGACCTCGACGCCGCCGAAACCGAGTGGCTGGAACTGGAACTCCTCCGCGAGGAGATCGGGGGGTAGGGTCCAGTCCTAGCCCGCAGCGGCTGAGGGTCTGCGATGAAGAAGGAAAACGCCTCCAATCCCTGCGATCACGAGTCCCAGCGGCACAGCTTCATTCACGCGTCCAGGAACGGTCGATTGATCGAGCACCCACAAACCTCGCGTTTCGCAGGGGGCGCCTGCCGCAGATGGACAAATCTGCCCAGGAAATTCGTCAGACTCGAAATAGGAAATCGACCAGATAGGCGTGCCGGAACTTGCCATTATGAGAGTGCCGAAATCCGCCGAGAACAGAATGCTCCCCTGAAGAAGGGGGTCAAAAACGCCAGAAAACTGAAAGTCCCCGGAACCGTTCGAGGCAGAGTGAGAGAAAACCTCATCGCCAGGAGCAAGTCCGCCAATGCAGCCAGTAAACAGCCCCGCACAGTCACCCCTATAAGTACTCTCCGAGCGAAAGGTGAACTGGAGGACGGGCGATATGTCGATTGGTACGGCAAGCGCAGGACTACCGGAGATCGAGACAGCCCCACTGCCTGAAAGCCATGCAGCATCGGAGATTTCAATCTGCCCAGTCATGGGCCCATAGCGCGCATCCGTATCAATTTCCTGCCAGTTGTAGATAACACCAGCCTGAACGGAACCTGCACAAAATGCAGAAGCCATCGATGCTGCGCAAAGAAAGGCGTACTTCAGCATATGTTCTCCTCCCACAAGGCCTACCCTTGTGGGCAAGCAACATTCGCGCCAATTCGTTAATCATATTTTGCCCGAGAAATCAGAACCCCGAGCCGACAGGAAAGCTAGAATGATAAAGACGCCTTACAGCGAGTAGAAACTCATTACACCTCAACGCAGAAGGGGCTCAGCCTCCCCGGCCAAGCCCCTCGTTCGCTCTGCGGTTGCGTGCGTGCGGGCGGGCGTGCGCGCCCCGCGAGAGTGACGCCCGCCGCCGCGCCTAGTCCTTCACGTCGGCCGCGACCTTCATGGAGACGATGCGGTCCGGATCGGTGACGAGGCCGTTCTGGCGGCTGTCGCCCTTCTTGATCTGGTCCACGTGCTCCATCCCCTCGACCACCTGGCCCCAGGCCGTGTACTGGCCGTCGAGCCAGTCGGCCTTCTGGAACACGATGAAGAACTGGCTGTTCGCGCTGTTCGGGTTCTGCGAGCGCGCCATGGAGAGCACGCCGCGGTCGTGCTTCACGTCGTTGAACTCGGCCCGCAGGTCCGGCAGGTCCGACCCGCCCATGCCCGTGCCGGTCGGGTCGCCCGTCTGCGCCATGAAGCCGTCGATCACGCGGTGGAACACGATGCCGTCGTAGAAGCCGCGCCGCGCCAGCGTCTTGATCCGTTCCACATGGTTCGGGGCCTTGTCGGCGAACAGCTCGATCACGACGCGGCCGGTCTTCAGTTCGAGGTAGATCGTGTTTTCAGGGTCTTTCATCTGGAATGCCTCCGCAGCGGTAACGGTTAGAAACATGAACGCCGCGAGGGCGGACACGAGGGACTTCATGCTGGGCAACTCCCGGCTGTCAGGGGGATGGCGTCATCTCTGCGCCGCGACGCGGGCCGTCAGGGCCTCGGCCACGGCGGGCGTGACGAAGTTGGACACGTCCCCGCCCAGCCGCGCGATCTCCTTCACGAGGCGCGAGGCGATGGGCTGGTACTTCACGTCGGCCATCAGGAACACCGTCTCGATGTCGTCGTTGAGATAGGAGTTCATGCCGACCATCTGGAACTCGTACTCGAAGTCGGAGACCGCGCGCAGGCCCCGCACGATGGATTGGGCCCCCACCTCCTCCGCGAAGTGCACGAGCAGGTTGTCGAAGGGCCTGACCACGATCTCGCCCCGCCCGTCGCCGGAATAGGGCTTCAATTCCTGCTCCACCAGGGCCACGCGCTCCTCCAGCGTGAAGAGCGGCCCCTTGTCCCGGTTGATCGCCACCCCGATCACCAGCCGGTCGAACATCTTGGCCGCGCGGGCGATGATGTCGATGTGGCCGAGGGTGATCGGGTCGAAGGTTCCCGGGTAGAGGCC
This sequence comes from Futiania mangrovi, assembly GCF_024158125.1. Taxonomy (NCBI): domain Bacteria; kingdom Pseudomonadati; phylum Pseudomonadota; class Alphaproteobacteria; order Futianiales; family Futianiaceae; genus Futiania; species Futiania mangrovi. Next base: position 1,273,404 of record NZ_JAMZFT010000001.1, read on the forward strand.
GATCCGCATGGTGTGTCGCATCCCTTCCTTGGTGTGTGCCCCGGGGCGGTTCAGTCGCCGCCCTCTTGAGGTCCGTCCCCCGCGGGGGGGCCGTCGTTCGCGGTGGGCGCTGGCGCATCGCCGTCCCCGCCGCCGTTCTCGTCGTCCTCGTCGTCGTCCGCACCGCTCTCGGCGAGGCGCGCGACGGAAACGACCTGCTCATCCGGTCCGGTGCGGAAGACGGTCACGCCCGCCGCGCCGCGGCCCTGGATCGAGATGTCGGAGACGCGCGTGCGGATCAGCTGGCCCGCGTTGGAGACGAGCACGATCTCGTCCGTCGGCTCCACCCGGAAGGCCGCCGCGACCGTGCCGCGGCCCTTGCCCCCCTCCGCCGACGCGGGGAAGAGCTGCACGCCCTGCCCGCCCCGCCCGATGGTCCGGATGCGGTGCGCGGACACGCGCTTGCCATAGCCCTTGGTGGAGATGACGAGCACGAACTGTTCGAGCGCCGACAGCTCCGTATACCGCTCCATCGACAGGGACACGGCCTCGCCGCCCGCGCTCTCGTCCTCGTCCATCGCCTCCTCGACCGCCTCGGCACCGTCGCGCAGCGTCGCGCTCGCCTGCCGGAAGTAGGCATCCCGCTCCGCCACCTCCATCTCCACGTGGGAGAGGACGGTGAGGCCGATCACCTCGTCCCCCTTGGCGAGCCTGATGCCCCGCACGCCGGTCGACTCGCGGCCCTTGAAGACGCGCACGTCGGTCACGGGGAAGCGGATCGTGCGCCCGAGGCGCGTGGTGAGCAGGCAATCGTCGTTCTCGGTGCAGATGCGCACGGAGATGAGACGCTCCCCCTCGTCCAGTTTCATGGCGATCTTGCCGTTCGAGCGGACGTTCACGAAGTCCGACAGCTCGTTGCGGCGGATGTTGCCGCGCGAGGTGACGAAGACGACGTGCAGGCTGCCCCAGTCTTCCTCCGGCCGGTCGACGGGAAGAACGGTCGCGATGCTCTCCCCCTCCGACAGCGGCAGGAGGTTGACCATCGCCTTGCCGCGCGATTGCGGCGTGCCGATGGGCAGGCGCCAGACCTTCAGCATGTAGGCCATGCCGGCGGTGGAGAAGAACAGCACCGGCGTCAGCGTGTTGGCGACGAAGATGCGGGTGACGAAATCCTCCTCCCGCGTCGCCATGCCGGAACGCCCGCGCCCGCCGCGCTTCTGCGCGCGGTAGGTGTCGGCGGGAACGCGCTTGATGTAGCCGCCGTGCGTCACCGTGACGACCATGTCCTCCGGCGCGATCAGCGACTCGTCGTCAAGCTCGCCCTCGATGTCGAGGATCTCGGTCTTGCGGGGCGTGGCGAAGGCGTTGCGGATCTCCATGAGTTCCGAGCGGATGATCTCCATGACGCGCACGCGCGAGCGCAGGATGTCCAGATAGTCGGCGATCTTCTCGCCCAGCTCGGTCAGCTCGTTGCCGATCTCGTCGCGGCCGAGCGCGGTCAGGCGCTGCAGGCGCAGGTCGAGGATCGCGCGGGCCTGCTCCTCCGACAGGCGGAACGTGCCGTCGTCTTCGAGCTTGTGGCGCGGGTCGTCGATCAGGCGGATGAAGGGGATCATCTCGCCCGCGGGCCAGGCGCGCGCCATCAGCTGCTCCCGCGCGGTGGCGGGATCGGGCGCGGCGCGGATGAGGCGGATCACCTCGTCCACGTTCGCCACCGCGACCGCGAGGCCGACGAGCACGTGGGCGCGGTCGCGCGCCTTGTTGAGCAGGAACTTCGTGCGGCGTGCGATCACCTCCTCGCGGAAGGTGAGGAAGGCCATGAGCAATTGCTTGAGGTCGAGTTGCTCCGGCCGTCCCGCGTTCAGCGCCAGCGCGTTCACCCCGAAGGTCGTCTGCAGCTGGCTGTAGCGGAACAGCTGGTTCAGCACGATCTCGGCATTGGTGTCGCGCTTCAGCTCGACCACCACGCGGATGCCGAGACGGTCGGATTCGTCGCGCAGGTCGGAGATGCCCTCGACCCGCTTCTCACGGACGAGTTCCGCGATCTTCTCGACCAGCGAGGCCTTGTTCACCTGGTAGGGGATCTCGTGGACGATGATCGCCTCGCGGTCCTTGCCCACCTGCTCGATCGAGGTCTTGGCGCGGATGGTGACGGAGCCGCGGCCCGTGTGAAACGCCGCGCGGATGCCCGCCCGGCCAAGGATGTAGCCGCCGGTCGGGAAGTCCGGCCCCTGCATCAGCTCCATCAGCTCGTCGATCTCGGTCTCCGGCGCCTCGATCAGGCGGATGGCGGCGTCGATCGTCTCGCCCAGGTTATGCGGGGGAATGTTCGTCGCCATGCCGACGGCGATGCCGCCCGCACCGTTGACGAGAAGGTTCGGATAGCGCGCCGGAAGCACCGTCGGCTCCCGGTCCTGGCCGTCGTAGTTCGGCTGGAAGTCGACGGTCTGCTTGTCCAGGTCCTCGACCAGCGCGCCCGCGGGCCGCGCCATGCGCACCTCGGTATAGCGCATGGCGGCTGGCGGATCGCCGTCGACCGAGCCGAAATTGCCCTGCCCGTCGATCAGCGGGACGCGCATGGAGAACGCCTGCGCCATCCGCACCAGCGCATCGTAGACCGCCTGGTCGCCGTGCGGGTGATACTTACCGATGACGTCGCCGACGACGCGCGCGGACTTGCGGTACGGCTTCGACCAGTCGTAGCCGTTCTCGTACATGGAATAGAGGATGCGCCGGTGGACGGGCTTGAGGCCGTCGCGCGCATCGGGCAGCGCCCGGCTCACGATCACGCTCATCGCGTAATCGAGATAGGAGCGCTTCATCTCCTCCTCGATCGTCACCGTGCCCGCGGCATGGCGCGGCGGTTCGGGGGTGTCTCCGGCGGGCGGTACCGTCGTCTCGTCCAAGGGGGGTGCTCTTCTTCCTGAAACGTCGCAAATCGGGCCCGGGAACCGCGGATTTTGCAGATGCGAAGCGCGCGCCCGGAATCGACGTCCGTTATAGAGTGTCGGCGTATGCGCCGCAATCTCGGCAGGCCACGCGGGCACCGCGCGCGGCCCCGCAGCAGGACGATGGCAAGACGCGGCGCCCCCCCGGACGCTTTACCGAACCCGCCGCATCGCGTAACTCTCCGCGCGGTTGAGTCTTCAGCACTGGGGAGTGCATCATGAGCGGTATCGACAACGATGGGGCCGCCCCCGCCGACTGGCAAGGTGTGTCCGGGGATGCGCCGGAGGCGTTCGGCAACGAGCTGACGATTGCGCAGGAAACCGGCAATGCCGGCTGCCGCCCGATGACCTGGGGCGAGCGTGCGCAGAGCGGTGCACTGCACGGCGGCGGGCTTGCGGGTTCCGTCGGCCTTGGCGTCGGCGGGGCGATGGTGATGCAGAACGCCCTGCCGGGACTGATCGGCGGCGGACTGGGCGACGACGACGGCGGCGGACGTAACGCGCTTCAGAACACCTCTGCAGTGCTGTTCGGCACTGGCCTCGTCATGGTGGGCCAGGGCGTGAGATACGGCGTGGAGAACGCCCGCGCCCTGCGCAACGAGACCTTCAATCCGGACACGCAGGTCTGCCAATAGGTGATATTTGTATTTTAATTTCTACTTTGGATTGCATTTACAGTCAGAATGAACAACATTCCCTAGCGTTAACTTAAAGCACTGGGGAGTGCATCATGAGTGGTATCGATACCGGCGGGGCCGTGCCCGCCGACTGGCAAAGCGCGTCCGGAGATGACCCGGAGGCGTTTGGCGGCGAGATGACTGTGGCGCAGGCACATGTCCATGACGGCGGCCTTGGCTGCCGGCCGATGACGGCGCAGGAACAGGCCGTTGACCTGGCGGGACATGCCGGGAACATGGGAATCGGCTTGATCGAAAGCCAGGTGGGACAGGTCGTGACCGGCGTCGGCGCAACCGTCTACATGGGCGGCGCGGCCGGTGGCGACGATCCCATGGCGCGCGGCACCCGCGATCTCGGCGCCGCGATGGTTTCCGGGGGTGTCGGCCTCATTATCGACGGCGGGCAGCGTGTCGTGAACTCGGCAATCGACCTCCGCAACGGTGCCCTCAACCCGAACGCCCAGATCTGCGACTAGGCGGCCCGGTCCGTCGGCCGGCCGCACGAAAAAGGCGGCGCCCCGTGGGGTGCCGCCTTTTCCGATTTCTCAGACTGGCCCCGTCCCGTCAGAACGGCCCGTCAGAACGGGATGTCGTCGTCGAACTCCTCGCCGCCGCGGGGTGCGCCGCCCCCGCCGCCGCCGCGCGGGCCACCGCCACCGCCGCCGCCGCGCCCGCCGCCATAGCCACCGCCGGAGCCGGAGCCGTAGTCGTCACCGCCGCCGCCGCCAGAACCGCCGCCTTCGCCGCGTCCGTCGAGCATGGTCAGCGTGCCGCCGAAGTTCTGGATCACCACCTCGGTCGTGTACCGGTCCTGACCCGTCTGGTCCTGCCACTTGCGGGTCTGGAGTGCCCCCTCGACATAGACCTTGGAGCCCTTGCGCAGATACTGCTCCACCACGCGGCACAGGCCTTCGGAGAAGATCACGACATTGTGCCACTCCGTCCGCTCCTTGCGCTCGCCCGAGTTGCGGTCGCGCCAGGTATCGGTGGTGGCGATGCGCAGGTTGGCGATCGGGCGCCCGTCCTGGGTGTGCCGGATCTCCGGATCCCGCCCGAGATTTCCGATCAGCATGACCTTGTTGAGACTTCCCGACATGTGCCGTTCCTTGCGCTTAACGATTCCGGACGCCGGACCTTAGACCAAGGGGCTGGCCCGGCCAACCGCGCCGAGCGCGCAGCCCCCGCCTATCCACAGCCCAGCAGGCATCCGGCGCGTCCGAGACCTCGCATGCGGGCATATGTTCTGTCAATGTTCACGCAGGCGGGCTCGCGGCGGGGCTTGATTCCCTCCGCCCCTCGTCGCACACGGATGCGGGGCCTACATGAGAGCCGGCGACCGGGATCCCCGGGACCGGACAGGAGACAGGCATGAACAAGTCGATCACGATCCGCGGCGCGCGCGAGCACAATCTGAAGAACGTCGACCTCGACCTGCCGCGCGACCGCCTGATCGTGTTCACCGGACTGTCGGGCTCGGGCAAGTCGTCGCTCGCCTTCGACACGATCTACGCCGAAGGCCAGCGCCGCTATGTCGAGAGCCTGTCGGCCTATGCGCGCCAGTTCCTCGAGCTGATGCAGAAGCCCGACGTCGACCATATCGAGGGGCTGTCGCCCGCCATCTCCATCGAGCAGAAGACGACGAGCCGGAACCCCCGCTCGACCGTCGGCACGGTGACGGAGATCTACGATTACATGCGCCTTCTCTGGGCGCGGGTGGGCGTGCCCTACTCGCCCGCGACCGGCTTGCCCATCGAGAGCCAGACCGTCAGCCAGATGGTCGACCGGACGATGGCGCTGGGCGAAGGCACGCGGCTCTACCTGCTCGCGCCCATGGTGCGCGGCCGCAAGGGCGAGTACCGCAAGGAGCTGGCGGAGCTTCAGGCCCGCGGCTTTCAGCGCGTGAAGATCGACGGCCAGTTCCACGACGTTTCCGAGGCGCCGGCGCTCGACAAGAAGTTCAAGCACGACATCGACGTCGTGGTGGACCGCATCGTCGTGAAGGAAGGGCTGGAGACGCGGCTCGCGGACTCCATCCAGACCGCACTCGGCCTCGCCGATGGAATCGCCGTCATGGAGTTCGCCGACCGCCAGACCGACAAGGGCGAGCCGGAGCGGCTGATCTTTTCGGAAAAATTCGCCTGCCCAGTCTCGGGCTTCACCATCGAGGAGGTGGAGCCGCGGCTCTTCTCCTTCAACAACCCGTTCGGCGCGTGCCCCACCTGCGACGGGCTCGGCACGCAGCTCGTCTTCGACGAAAACCTTATCGTGCCGGACGAGAGCCTGCCGCTGCGGGAGGCCATCGCCCCCTGGTCGCGGTCGGGTACCGCCTCGCCCTATTACATGCAGACGCTCGACTCGCTCGCGCGGCACTACAAGCTGTCGGTCCGCGACCCGTGGAACGATCTGCCGGAGCATGTGCGCCACGCGATCCTCTATGGCACGGGTACCGACGAGGTCACCTTCACCTATGACGACGGCCTGCGCCGCTACCAGGCGAAAAAGCCGTTCGAGGGCGTGCTGACGAACATCGAGCGGCGCTGGCGCGAAACCGAAAGCGCCTGGGTGCGCGAGGAGCTTGAGCAATACAAGTCGAACGCCCCGTGCGAGGCGTGCGGCGGCCACCGGCTGAAGCCCGAGGCGCTGGCGGTCAAGATCGACGGCCGCCACATCGGGGAGGTGACGCAACTGTCGATCCGCGCCGCCAAGGACTGGTTCGACGCCCTTCCGCCGAAGCTGACCGACAAGCAGGCGGAGATCGCCCAGCGGATACTGAAGGAGATCCGGGAGCGTCTGGGCTTCCTCGACAATGTCGGCCTCGAATACCTCACGCTCTCGCGCGCGGCGGGCACGCTGTCGGGCGGCGAGAGCCAGCGCATCCGCCTCGCCTCGCAGATCGGGTCGGGGCTGACCGGCGTGCTCTACGTGCTCGACGAGCCGTCCATCGGCCTGCACCAGCGCGACAATGGCCGCCTGCTGCAGACGCTGAAGGGCCTGCGCGACCTCGGCAACACCGTCATCGTGGTGGAGCATGACGAGGAAGCCATCGTCACCGCCGACCACGTGGTCGACATCGGCCCCGGCGCGGGCGTCCACGGCGGGCAGATCATCGCGGAGGGCACGCCGGACGAGATCATGGCGAACCCGGCCTCGCTGACCGGGCAATATCTCATCGGACTGCGCCAGGTGCCGATCCCGAAGACGCGGCGCAAGCCCAAGGCGAGAAAGACGCTGCGGGTCGTGGGCGCACGCGGCAACAATCTGCGCGGCGTGACGGCGGAGATCCCGCTCGGCCTCTTCACCTGCATCACCGGCGTGTCGGGGGGCGGGAAATCCACGCTGACCATCGAGACGCTCTACAAGGCTGCGGCGCGCAGGCTCAATGGCGCGCGCGTGAACGCCGCCCCGCACGACGCGATCGAGGGGCTCGAATACCTCGACAAGGTCATCGACATCGACCAGAGCCCCATCGGGCGCACGCCGCGGTCGAACCCGGCGACCTACACCGGCGCGTTCGGCCCCATCCGCGACTGGTTTGCGGGGCTCCCGGAATCCCAGGCGCGCGGCTACAAGCCCGGGCGCTTCTCCTTCAACGTGAAGGGCGGGCGCTGCGAGGCGTGCCAGGGCGACGGCGTCATCAAGATCGAGATGCACTTCCTACCCGACGTCTATGTCCAGTGCGACGTCTGCAAGGGCAAGCGCTACAACCGCGAGACGCTGGAAGTGACGTGGAAGGGCCGGTCCATCGCCGACGTGCTCGACATGACGGTCGAGGACGCGGTGGACGTGTTCAAGGCGGTGCCCGCGGTGCGCGAGAAGATGGAGACGCTGGCGCGCGTCGGCCTCGGCTACATCAAGGTGGGCCAGCAGGCCACCACGCTTTCAGGCGGCGAGGCGCAGCGCATCAAGCTCGCCAAGGAACTCTCGCGCCGGGCGACGGGGCGCACGCTCTACATCCTCGACGAGCCGACGACGGGCCTGCATTTCGAGGACGTGCGCAAGCTGCTTGAGGTGCTGCACGAGCTTGTCGACCAAGGCAACACGGTCATCGTGATCGAGCACAATCTGGAGGTCATCAAGACCGCCGACTGGCTGGTCGACCTCGGCCCCGAGGGCGGAACGGGCGGCGGGGAGGTCGTTGCGGCAGGCACGCCGGAGGAGGTTGCACGCGCCGAACGCTCCCATACCGGGCGCTACCTGCGCGACATTCTTTCCAAGGGAGGCGTGAAGACGCTCAAGGCCAGCGCCTAAACCACACGCGCTCTACAGCAGATTGTGTTGCAATATGGGACAAAATGAGTTAACGTCCCAGTTAGCGACATAATGTGGAGGGCGCAATGTACGACCTGCATTCCACTCAACCGGTGTTCGTCCCGATCCAGGCGGATGACTTGCCGGGTGCCTTCTCCCTCGACCCCGATGCGGCGGGGACGGGGGGCGCGACGTCGGCGGGCGGCGGGCTCCAGATCGCCTCGTCCGGCACCGCCGCAGGGGCAGGGCTCATCGCCGCGAACACCTCCCCACCTTTTGTGGACCAGGACATCGCGTTCCCCCCGGCCCTCAACCCGTCCGTCGACGCGATATTCGGTGCAGGCTACACCGCCGGGCTTCCCGGCGGGACGGCTGGCCTGAGCTATGGGGACTATTTTCAACAATGGAAGCCTTCCACGGACTTCGGAACGGCGGGGCTGAACCAGGCGACAGGCCAGGCCGCCGCCTTCGTCAATCTCGATGCAATGCCGCAGCTTGCCCAGATCACCGGCCTGTCGGTCCAGCAAGCGACCGATCTCGCCGCCAGCAATGAGGTCGCGGCAAAGCTTGTCTATGGGGACCCGAACCTCCCGAACGATGACGTGACGGTGGAGGTCATCGCCGAGGCCGTCACCTGGCACGCGGGCAACACACAGTTCGACGGCCGGTATACGCCGGTCGGACTGAACAACATCATCATCGGCGCCTTCTCACCGAACGCCAACGCCGGATACCGGGAGTTCGCCGAGATCGCAATTCCCGCGCTCGGCCAGTATGCGCTGGACAACGGCCTCGGCGTCGGGACGGTGGAGGAACGCGGACAGGACTTCCTGCAGCTGCTGGCGGGGGCCGCAGTCATGCCGAACGGCCAGTACAACTCCTCCAACATGACGTGGGACAATCTGACCTCGTACGTCGAGAACCTGCAGGGTGTAGACGACGGCGAAGCCTTCGTCCGCGGCATGGGCCAGGCCCTGGGGGCTGCCTTTGCCCAGGCTGCGCAGCAGAGGATCGGGAACTGAACGGGACGCGGCGTTCCCGCCCCCTTGACCGGGACCCGGCGTTGGCGCACATCCTCGGCCCATGGAACCGATCCACATCATCGGCGGCGGGCTCGCGGGCTCGGAAGCCGCCTGGCAGGCGGCGGAGGCAGGCGTGCCCGTCGTCCTCCACGAGATGCGGCCCGTGCGCACCACGGACGCGCACCAGACGGACCGTTTCGCGGAGCTTGTCTGCTCCAACTCATTCCGGTCCGACGATGCAGACCATAACGCCGTCGGCCTGCTGCACGAGGAGATGCGGCGCGCGAACTCCCTCATCATGGCGATGGGAGACCGGCACAAGGTGCCCGCGGGCGGCGCGCTCGCCGTCGACCGGGAGGGGTTTTCGGAGGCCGTGACGGCGGCGCTCACGGCTCATCCCAATGTGACACTGGTGCGCGAGGAGGTGGCGGGCCTGCCCCCCGAAGACTGGTCGAGCGTGATCGTGGCCACGGGCCCCCTCACCTCGCCCGCGCTGGCCGCCGCGATCCGCGACCTGACCGGCGAGGGGGAGCTGGCCTTCTTCGACGCCATCGCGCCCATCGTCTACAAGGAGTCCATCGACTTCGGCGTGGCGTGGTTCCAGTCGCGCTACGACAAGGAAGGCCCCGGCGGCACGGGCAAGGACTACATCAACTGCCCGATGAACCGGGAGGAGTACGACCGCTTCCTCGACGCGCTGATTGCCGCGCCCAAGACCGAGTTCAAGGAGTGGGAGAAGGACACGCCCTATTTCGAGGGGTGCCTGCCCATCGAGGTGATGGCCGCGCGCGGGCGCGACACGCTGCGCTACGGGCCGATGAAGCCCGTGGGTCTCGACGATCCGCGCACGGGGCGCTGGCCCTATGCCGTGGTGCAGCTGCGCCAGGACAATGCGCTGGGCACGCTCTACAACATGGTCGGCTTCCAGACGAAGCTGAAATACGGCGCGCAGACGGAGGTGTTCCGCCTCATCCCGGGGCTCGAGAACGCGGAGTTCGCGCGCCTGGGCGGCATCCACCGCAATACCTTCATCAATTCGCCGAAACTGCTCGATGGGCGCCTGCGGCTGAAGGCAAGGCCATCCTTGCGCTTCGCGGGCCAGATGACCGGCTGCGAGGGCTATGTGGAATCCGCCGCGATGGGCCTGCTCGCGGGCCGGTTCGCGGCGGCCGAGCGCAAGGGCGAGACGCCCTCGCTCCCGCCGGCCGAGACCGCGTTCGGTGCATTGCTCGGCCACATCACGGGCGGGGCGGCGGCCGAGACCTACCAGCCGATGAACGTCAATTTCGGGCTGTTCCCGCCGCTCGACGGCCCGAAGATCAAGGGCAAGCGGGACCGGGCGAAGGCCTACTCCGCCCGCGCGCGCGCCGCGCTGTCAGACTGGCTGGGCGCAGGCGAAGCGGCCGCCGCGGAATGACGCCTCAGTAGCGGCCGCCGAGCGCGCGCAGGAACAGGCGCAGGGTCGCGCCCGCCCCCGGTTGCACGTCGGGGCTGGCGAACGGGTCGCCGCCGTCGCGCATCAGGCGGGCGAGATGCGTTTCCGCCAGCGTCAGGGGCAGCAGTGCAGGTACGGCGGCGCGCGGCATCCGGCGTGCGGAAACACGGGCACGCGCCGCGTGGGCCATCGCACAGTCGAGCACGTCGCGCACGACCGGGGCGGCGCCCGACCGGGTTTCGGCGCCGAACAGCACATGCGGGTCGATGTCGTGGCGGGCGAAGAGATCGGCCGGCAACACGATGCGGCCCTGCGCAGCGTGGACCGGAACGGCACGCGCAATTCCGATCAGGGCGAAGGCCGTTCCGGCGGCACGGGCGGCGGCCTCCCCCTCCTCGTCGAGACCGGGCGCGAGCGCGCGGGCCGCGAGGACATGAAGCCCGCCGGAGGTCGCGTCCGCATAGGCTTCGAGCGCGGCAAGCGTCTCGTGCGGGCGGTCCTCAAGGTCCGCCTCGCGCGCGTCGATCAGCGCGTCGAACGCCTCCCGCGGCAGATCGGCCGCGCGGATCGTGCGGGCCAGCGCCTCGGCCACCGGATGACGGCGGACCGGACCGCCCGCGAACGCCTCCTCCACCGCCTCGCGCCACCATTGCAGGCGGATGTGGCCGATCATCGCTTCGGACACCGCCTCGCGCGTGCGCGCAACCTCGAGATTGAACGCATAGAGCGCCAGAAGATGCGCGCGCCCCCCCGGCCCCGCAAACAGCGCGCCGCGATAGCGGTCGGGATCCCCGGCCCGCACCGTCGCGTCGAGGTCGTCCGCCGCATCCGCGTGGTCATGCGCGTGTGTCACCGTCACTCCGTTCACCAACTGCCATGCCCCGTCAGATAGGCGGGCGGATGCGAAACGCCCAGCGCGGCCCTCTCGTTGCATGGCCGCCTTTCGCGCGCAAGCGGACTTCCATGCGCGCCCGGCTGTGCTACATGTCGTGTCGTGTCCGGGGCGGGGATACCGGCGCGCGCGGCGTCGGGCCGATGCGCTTCCTTGCCCCGCGCCCGTGCGGACGCGGCCTTGGCTGGCAAGGATCCTCCGGCGGGTCCGACGCGTTACGAGACCCAAGGGGTCCGGGGATCAGCGGCTGTCGTACGCGCCCCCCGGCTCCGCCACAACGAATTGACCGCAAGAACCAGGAAAGGACAGGACATGGCGATCGAGCTTCCCCCGCTGCCCTATGCGAAGGACGCGCTGGAGCCGCACATCTCGGCCAACACGCTCGACTTCCACCACGGCAAGCACCACAACACCTATGTTGTGAACCTGAACAAGGCGATCGACGGCACCCCGATGGCGTCGAAGTCGCTGGAAGAGATCATCAAGGCGTCCTGGGCCGAGAAGAACATGGGCGTGTTCAACAACGCCGCCCAGGTCTGGAACCACACCTTCTACTGGAACTCGATGAAGCCCAATGGCGGCGGCAAGCCGACGGGCGACATCGCCGCGAAGATCGACGCCGACTTCGGCTCCTACGAGAAGTTCGCCGAGGAGTTCAAGGCGGCGGGCGCGACGCAGTTCGGTTCCGGCTGGGCGTGGCTCGTGCTCGACGGCGGCAAGCTGAAGGTCACCAAGACGCCGAACGCGGAACTGCCGATGACCTCGGGCGCGACCGCGATCCTGACGATGGACGTGTGGGAGCACGCCTATTACCTCGACTACCAGAACCGCCGGCCTGACTACATGTCGACCTTCCTCGACAAGCTGGTGAACTGGGACTTCGCGAACGCGAACCTGAAGGCGGCCTGATCCCCTTCGAGGGATCGCTGCACGGTCGAAACCTGCAAAAGGGGCGGCTGCCGTCGGGCACCGCCCCTTTCGCATGGATCTGGGCGCTGTGGAGACGCGGCTCAGGCGCGGGCGAAACGCTCCTCCGCGATGCGGTCGGCGATGTCGGAAGTGGCACGGCCTTCCCGCTCCGCCCGCGCGAGGATCTCCCCGACCGTGTCCGCAATGCGGGCGCGGCGGGCGTCGGCCTCCGCTGCGTCGTAGCCCAGCGCGGTGCGCGCCACCTCGATAAGCCCGCCGGCGTTGGCCAGATAGTCGGGCACATAGACGACGCCGCGGGCGCGCAAGGCCTCCCCGTGCCGTGCCTTCGCAAGCTGGTTGTTGGCCGCCCCGCAGACGAGGCGGACGCGCAACTCAGGGATCGTCGCATCATCGAGGCCGGCGCCCATCGCGCACGGTGCGAAGATGTCGGCGTCGGCGCGGTGGATCGCGTCCGGGCTCGCGCGGGTCGCCCCTGTCTCCACCGCCACGGACTGTGCGCGATCGGTGTCGATGTCGGAGACGACGAGACGCGCCCCCTCCACCGACAGCATCCGGGCTAGGCTCGCCCCCACATGGCCGAGGCCCTGGATCGCAACCCGCACGCCGTCCATGCAGTCGCTGCCCGTCATGTGCCGCCACGCCGCCTTCATGGCAATCAGGACGCCGGCCGCTGTCTTGGGACTGGGGTCGCCGACCCCGGCAGAAATCCCGCCGACATGGGACGTCTGGGTACGCACGGCGTCCATGTCCTCGACCGTCGTACCCACATCCTCCGCCACGATGTAGCGTCCGCCCAGCGCATCGACCGCACGGCCGAAGGCGCGGAAGAGTTCGGGCGACTTGTGCCGCGCGGGATCGCCAAGGATCACCGACTTGCCGCCGCCCAGTGCCAGGCCCGCCAGCGCGGCCTTGTAGGTCATGGCGCGCGACAGACGCAATGCGTCGGCGATGGCGTCCGCCTCGTGCGCGTAGGACCACATGCGACAGCCGCCGAGCGCTGGCCCCAGCGAGGTATTGTGGATCGCGACGATCGCGCGCAGCCCCGTCGCCGCGTCTGTCACGAAGATCACGCGCTCGTGCCCGTCGAAATCGGGGGCCGTGAACAGGGTCATGGCCGCGCCCTCCTCGCCCATCGCTGCGGAATATGGCACAGGAGGCAAGCGTGCGGCCGAATCCGCCCCTGGGGCAAGGCCCGGGAAAACCCGGTCAGGCGACCGCGATCAGCGCGGCGGCGACGCGCCGGGCCTCGGACAGCAGCACATTGTAGGTCCGGCAGGCCGCACCGGTATCCATGAACTCGACGCCGATCCCCTGCGCCTCCAGGTCCGCGACGACGTCCGGCGCAGGCCGCGCGATCCGCGCGCCCGTGCCGATCAGCAGCACGTCGACGGCGTTGCTGCCCGATGCCCCTGCCTCACGCACGGGCGCAAGACTTTCAGCCGTAAGCCCGCCCAGATCTGCGATCCCCCACGGCAGGATACCGGACGGAAGCAGCAGCAGCGAACCCTCGTGGAAGGTGCCCTGGATGCGGAACCCGCCGTCTCCGTACCCGTCGACGGGCGGCTGGCCGGAGAAGACGAGCTCTTCGAGACGGATCGACATGTGCGCCTCCGTGGCCAGCCTGGTCGTCAGGCGCTGGCGCCCTTCGTCGTCTTGCCCGCGCCCTCCCCGCTCCAGTCGCGGCGCACGCCCAGGTACTTGAGCGTCGGCGAGGCGATGAAGATCGAGGAATAGGTGCCGATCACAATGCCGAAGATCATCGCGAACACGAAATTGTGGATCACCGGACCGCCGAAATAGAACAGGGCAAGCAGCGCCAGCAGCGTCGTGCCCGAGGTCACGAGGGTGCGCGACAGCGTCTCGTTGATCGAGAGGTCGATCAGCTCCGGCAGGTCCATCTTCTTGTACTTGCGGAGATTCTCCCGAATCCGGTCGTACACGACGACCGTGTCGTTGATCGAGTAGCCGAGAATGGTCAGCAGCGCGGCAACGATGGGCAGGCCGAACTCCAGCTGGAAGACCGAAAATATGCCGAGCGTCAGGATCACGTCGTGGGTCAGCGACGCGACCGCGCCTACCCCGAACTGCGTGTCGAACCGCAGCCAGATGTAGAACAGCATCGCGATGACGGCGACAACGACCGCGAGCACGCCGTCGAACACGAGCTCGTCGCCCACCTTCGGCCCCACGACCTCGACCCGGCGGTAGGAGACGCCCTCACCGAACCGCTCACCCAGCGCGGCGCGAACCTCGGTCACGACGGCCTGCTGGGCAGCGTCCCCGCCCGGCTGCTCCGCCACGCGGATCAGCACGTCGTTGGCGTTGCCGAACTCCTGCACCTGGACCTCGCCGAGGCCCAGGCCGCCCATCACCTCGCGCACGGCGCCAAGGTCGGCGGGCTCCTCGAAGCCGATCTCGATCATCGTGCCGCCCTGGAAGTCGATGCCGAAATTGAGGCCGATGGTCGCGACCGCGCCGATGGACGCAATCACGAGAAGCCCCGACGCCAGGAAGAAGGCGCGCGCGAACCGCATGAACGGAATGTGCGGTATCTTGCCGGAACGGTGGAACCAGGCCATGCGGGCCGTCTCCTCAGATTGCAAGGGTCTTGGGGCGCGCGCGGCGCACCCACAGGGCCACCATAAGGCGGGTCAGCATGACGGCAGTGAACACCGAGGTGATGATGCCGATCCCCAACGTGACGGCGAAACCGCGCACCGGGCCGGAGCCCAGCTGGAAGAGGATGGCAGCGGCGATCAGCGTGGTGACGTTGGCGTCGATGATCGTGCCGAACGCGCGCTGGTAGCCGGTGTCGATGGCGTTCACGGGACTCTTGCCGTTGGCGAGCTCCTCCCGTATCCGCTCGAACACGAGCACGTTGGCATCGACCGCCATGCCCATCGTCAGCACGATGCCCGCGATGCCGGGAAGCGTCAGCGTCGCGCCCAGCGCCGACAGCGCGCCCACGATGAGCACCAGGTTCACGACCAGCGCCAGCGCCGCGAAGATACCGAAACGCGCATAGTAGATGGCCATGAAGGCGATGACCGAGACGAACCCGACGACGGCGGCCACCTCGCCCGCCTCGATCGAATCCTGGCCGAGGTCGGGACCGACGGTCCGCTCCTCCACGATCACGAGCGAGGCAGGCAGCGCGCCCGCCCGCAGCAGGATCGCGAGGTTGTTCGCGCTCTCGAACGTGAAATTGCCGGTGATGATGCCGTTGCCGCCGAGGATCGGGCTCTGGATCACCGGCGCGGAGATCACCTTGCCGTCGAGCACGATGGCGAAGGGCCGTCCGACATTGGCGGTGGTCACGTCGCCGAACTTCTTGGCGCCCGCGCCGTCGAAGCGGAAGCCAACCGCGGGCTGGCCGCCCTGATCGGTCGTCGGGAAGGCGTCGACAAGGCTTTCGCCCGTCACCAGGGCTCGCTTCTCCACGACATATTGCTGGTTGTAGCCGTCCTGGGAAGGCACGACCATCCCGCTCGGCGGAACGTTTCCGGCGGCGATATCCTGCGGCGAAACGCCCACGTCGACGAGATGGAAGGTCATCTTCGCCGTCTCGGTGATGATCTGCTTGAGGCCCGCCACGTCACGCAAGCCAGGCACCTGCACGAGGATGCGGTCGGAGCCCTGGCGCTGGATCGTCGGGTCGAGCGTGCCGAGCGCGTCGATCCGGCGCCGCAGCACCGTGATCGCCTGCGCGACCGTGTTGGCGGCCCGCTGCTCCTGCGCCGCCTCGGTCATCACGATGCGGACGAGCGTGCTCTCCTCGACCGAAACCTCGAGATCGGGACCGCCGCCGATTCCGGCCATGCCGGTGTCGACCGTGCCGATCAGGCCACGGATGCGGGAAAGCGCGGTGTCCATCTCCGCCTGGTCGCGGATCCGGACGACCACCGCCCCGTCGACAACACGCAGCGCGGTGTAGCCGATGCTCGGCGTCTGGCCGCGCAGCACGTCGCGCACGTCGTCGCGCACCGTCTCCAGCCGGTCGAGATAGACCTCCTCGACATCCAGTTCGAGCAGCAGGTGCGCGCCCCCCTGCAGGTCGAGGCCGAGGCGCACCTGGTCGCTGGGCACGGCATCGGGCAGGCTGTCGAGCACCGAGCGCGGCAACACGTTCGGCAAGGCGAAGATCAGACCCGCGAGACAGACCGCGAGGATCGTGAGGATCTTCCAGCGTGCGAAATAGAGCATGGACTAGCGGCCCGACCCTGTTGGACGATTGCGCAGAGGCATGTGGCCAGCATGCACCGGCCAGACAAGCCGGGGATTACTTTTCCGCCGGCTCGCCCTTGGAGACGACGTCGGCGACGGTCGAGCGCACGATCCGCACCCGCACGCCGTCGGCGAGTTCCACCTCCAGCTCACCGTCGTCCACGACCTTGGTCACCTTCGCGAGGATGCCGCCGCCGGTCACGATCTTGTCGCCGCGGCGCACCGCCTCGATCTTCGCGCGATGCTCCTTCATCCGCTTCTGCTGCGGACGGATGAGCAGGAAATAGAAGATCGCGATGATCGCGATGATGAAGGGAAGCTGAAGGAGAAAGGCGTCTGCTCCGCCCCCACCAGCGGCCTGGGCATATGCCGGCGTCACGAACATCAGGAAACCCTCGGAATCTGGTTGGCATGGCGGCGCGGCGCATGCGGCGGACCTGCCGCCGGTACGGCCCCGCCGCAAAGTGTGCGGACTATACCGGGCGACCCCAGGATTGCAAGGGATGCAAGGCCCCCTGCGCCCTCGCGAACGCCCGCGGCACTTGCGCACAGGCTACCCCGGTCCTAAACGGGGGACCGAACCCAGAAGACGAGCGCCCCATCGAGGAGAGCCCGTGCCGATGACCGTTTCCGATCCGCTCGCAGCCGACATCGCCCGCATCGCCGACGCGCTGGAGCGGCTGGCTCCGCCCGCCCCGCCGGTCGTGGACCTTGCCGCCGCCGACGCCTTCGTCTGGCACGCCGGGCCCGACTGGCTCGAACCCGTCGCAAAGGTGAACCGGGTCGACATGTCCCTGCTGCACGGCATCGACCGGATGCGCGATGCGCTCTACGAGAACACGCAGCGCTTCGCCGACGGGTTTCCGGCGAACAACGCCCTGCTCTGGGGTGCGCGCGGCATGGGGAAAAGCTCGCTCGTCAAGGCGATCCATGCAGAGCTTCTGCGCGACCGTCCGGGCCGCCTCGTGCTTGTCGAGATCCACCGCGAGGATCTCGTCAGCCTGCCCCGCCTGATGAAGGCGATCCGCGGCCTCGACCGCCGCTTCATCGTTTTCTGCGACGACCTGTCGTTCGATTCCGACGACACGACCTACAAGTCACTCAAGGCCGCGCTCGACGGCGGGATCGAGGGCCGGCCGGAGAACGTCGTGTTCTACGCCACCTCGAACCGGCGGCATCTCATGCCGCGCGACATGATGGAAAACGAGCGCTCGACCGCCATCAACCCGTCGGAAGCGGTGGAGGAGAAGGTGTCGCTCTCGGACCGCTTCGGCCTCTGGCTCGGCTTCCACAATTGCGGTCAGGACGAGTTCCTGGCGATGATCGAGGGCTATATCGCCCACTATGACATCGACGTCCCGCGCGAGACCTGGCAGCCGGAAGCGCTGGAATGGGCGATGACGCGGGGCGCGCGTTCGGGCCGCGTCGCGTGGCAGTTCATCACCGACCTCGCGGGACGCACCGGCACCCGGCTCGGCTGAGCCGGGTGCCAGCGACATTTTTCAGCCGTTGCCGCGCGCCGCGCCGCCGCCCGCAACCGGGCGCTGCTCGAGGAAGGGCACGGGATCGAGCGCGACCGTGCCCTTGCGGATCTCGAAGTGCACCTGCGGCTCGCTGACGCCGCCGGTCGTGCCCGCCAGCGCGACGACCTGGCCCTTGCGGACCGTCTGGCCCTTCTGGACGAGCAGTTCCTTGGCATGGGCATAGGCCGTGACGTATCCGCCCCCGTGCGAGACGAGGACGAGGTTGCCATAGCCCGCAAGCTCGTTGCCGACATAGACGACGCGCCCGTCTTCCGCCGCGCGGATGCGCGTTCCTTCCGGGACAGCGATGTTCACGCCGTCGTTGCGCCGTCCGTCGGGCGTCGGGCCGAAGCCCGCGAGCACCGTTCCCTCGACCGGCCACGCGAAGGAGGGCGAGTCGCTGGCAGCCGGCGCATCGTTGCGCTCGGGGTAGGTGGGCGTCTGCTCGCGCGGCGCGACGGCAGCGACCTGCTGCTGCGCCGGGGCCGCACGCTCGACCGGTGCCACGGGGGCCGCGGCGCGCTGAGGCGCAGGGGCAACGGCGACACGCTCTTCCCGCGCGGCGGGCGCTGCAGGAGCCGGCACCGCTGCCGCGGGCTTCGCACGCGGCGTGGCCGCTGCGACGCGGGCGGGCGCGGGCTCGGCCGGTGCGGCATCGCGCGCGGCGGTATTCTCCCACGCGGAACCGCGCAGCGCGTCGGGCGCGCGGGCCACCTTCCGCTCCGCCGGGGCGCGGGTCTGCACCGCTGCAGAGGGCTGGGTAGAGGGCCGGGGCGCCGAAGCGACCGCCGTACCCGTCCCGCCGGAGGGCGCGACCTTCAGGGTCTGCCCGACGCGGATCGCCTGCGACCGGCTGATGGCGTTCCAATCCTCCAGACCGTCGACGCGAACGCCATAGGTCCGCGAAATCGAGAACAGCGTGTCGCCGGGCGCGACCGTATGCGTCGCGGCACCCGAAACGCGCGTGGCTGCCGGGGCGGCTGCAGGTTCGCGCGCCGGCGCCGATGCCGATGGCGTGCGGGCGGCATATTGGGCACGCCTTTCTGCAAAGGTACGGGGCTCCGCCTCCCGGGGCGCCTCGGCACGCGGCGCGGGTGCATCCAGGCGGCTGACCGCCACCGGCTCCGGCGCGGCAATGCGGGAGACCTGCACGTCGCCTGCCGGCGCTGGCGGATAATAGGCCTCCGGCTCCTGCCAGCTGCGCAGCGGCTGCGCCGGGGCGGAGGACGCCATGCGCGTCGGGCTATCCATGTAGGCGTTGCCCTTCACGATGGGCGCCGGCGTGCTGCGCGCGCAGGCCGCAAGGCCGACACACAGGCCGGCAACGGCAACGCCGCGCAGAAGCGTGCTCAGGCGGGGCCGCGCGCTATCCCTCGCGGGCGATTCCGGAAACGAGCGGGACGAAGCGAACCGGCAGTAGGTCTTCATGGCGAATCCCCGTATCATCCTTTGTCACACGGACGAGGACCTGATGGTCCGAATCACGTCCGACGGGAATCACCATGATGCCGCCAATTTTCAATTGGTCCACAAGTGTTTGAGGAATTTCCTCCCCGGCGGCGGTAACGATGATGCGGTCGAAGGGCGCCTGCTCGGGCCAGCCCAGCATCCCGTCGCCGATCTTGCTCACCACCGTGTGCAGTTCCAGCGCCTCGAACCGCGCGCGCGCCTCGCGCAGCAGCGTCGGGAACCGCTCGACAGTGTAGACGCGCCTGCACAGGCGCGCCAGCACCGCCGCCTGGTAGCCCGAGCCGGTGCCGATTTCCAGCACGCGGTCGCGCGGCCCGACCTTCAGCGCCTCGGTCATGAAGGCCACGACATAGGGCTGGCTGATCGTCTGTCCGAACTCGATGGGCAGGGCCAGATCGTCATAGGCCTTGTCGGCGAAGGTACCCGGCACGAAGAGATGCCGCGGCGTCGCCTCCATCGCGTCGAGCACGCGCTTGTCGCGGATCCCGGCGCGGATCAGGCCGAGGATCAGCTTGGCGCGTTCCTCGTCGGTCGAGGGGACGGGGTTGCCCATGGGGCCTCCAGAGGGTTCAGCCGATGGCCTGCTCGAAATGCGCGGCCACCGACCGCTCGGTCAGGTCGAGGTGCAGCGGCGTGACCGAGATCGCGCCCTGGTAGACGGTGTTGAGGTCGGTCCCCTCGCCCGGCTTGCTCTCCACCCGGCGGAAACCGAGCCAGAAGTACGGCACGCCGCGCCCGTCCTGCCGCTCGAGGATATGCAGCGCGGACTGGTCACGCTGCCCCTGGCGGGTGACCTTGATGCCCGCGACGCCGTCGGGGTGCACGTCGGGAAAGTTGATGTTGACGAGCACGTGCGCGGGCCAGCCCGCGTCGACGAGCTTCTTCACCAGCGGCGCGCCGTGCGCCTCCGCCGTCCCCCACGGAACGGTGCGGTTGTTGATGCCCCACGCCTGCGACAGCGCGATCGAGGGCACGCCGAGGATCGTGCCCTCCATGGCCGCGGCGATGGTGCCTGAATAGGTCACGTCCTCCGCCATGTTCTGGCCGCGGTTGACGCCCGACAGGATCAGGTCGGGCTTGTGATCCTTGAGGATGTGCTTGACCGCCATCATCACGCAGTCGGTCGGCGTGCCGAGCACGGCGTAGCGCCGCTCCTCCACCTGGCGCAGGCGCAGCGGCAGGTGGAGCGTCAGGGAGTGCGAGGCGCCAGACTGCTCCGTCTCCGGCGCGACCACCCAGACATCGTCGGAAAGCTGGCTGGCAATCGCCTCCAGCACCTTCAGGCCGGGCGCATGGATGCCGTCGTCGTTGGTGAGGAGGATCCGGCACCCGGGGAGAAGTTTCGTCACGGTTCTATCCTTTGCATCCCGCCCATGTAGGGTCTCAGCGCCTCGGGCACCGTCACCGAGCCGTCGGCGTTCTGGTAGTTCTCGAGCACGGCGACGAGCGTGCGCCCGACCGCGAGGCCGGAGCCGTTCAGCGTGTGCACGAATTCCGTCTTCTTGCTGTCTGCGGCGCGGACGCGCGCGTTCATCCGCCGCGCCTGGAAGTCGCGGCAGTTGGAGCAGGAGGAAATCTCCCGGTAGGTATCCTGGCCGGGCAGCCAGACCTCGATGTCATAGGTCTTGGCGGCCGAGAAGCCCATGTCGCCGGTACACAGAACGATCACGCGATAGGGAAGCCCCAGCGCCTGGAGGATGCCCTCGGCACAGGCCGTCATGCGCTCATGCTCGGCCTCGGAGGCGTCCGCCGTCGTGATCGAGACAAGCTCGACCTTGGCGAACTGGTGCTGGCGGATCAGGCCGCGCGTGTCCTTGCCGGCCGCCCCCGCCTCCGCCCGGAAGCAGGGCGTCCACGCGGTCAGGCGCATCGGCAGGGCCGCCTCGTCAAGGATCTCCTCGCGCACGAGATTGGTCAGCGGCACCTCGGCGGTCGGGATGAGCCAGCGCCCGTCCGTCGTGCGGAACAGATCCTCGCCGAACTTCGGAAGCTGGCCGGTGCCGAACATGGTCTCGTCGCGCACCATGAAGGGCGGGTTGACCTCCATGTAGCCGTTCTCGTCCGTGTGGCGGTCGAGCATGAACTGCGCAAGCGCGCGTTCCAGCCGGGCGAGCGGCCCTGTGAGCACCGAGAAGCGCGCGCCCGACAGCTTCGACGCCCGCTCGAAATCCATGTGCCCCAGCGCCTCGCCGATCTCGAAATGCTGCTTCGGCGCGAAGTCGAAGGTGCGCGGCGTGCCCCAGCGGCGCAATTCCACGTTCTCGCTCTCATCGGCGCCTTCCGGCACGTCGGACGCGGGAATATTGGGCAGCGTGGCAAGCACCTGGTCGAGCGCGTCGGTGGCCGCCTTCGCCTCGTCCTCGGCGGCCTGCATGTCGGTCTTGAGGGCCGTCACCTCCGCCATCAGGGCCTGGGCGCGCGCCTCGTCCCCCTGCCCCTTCGCCTGGCCGATCTCCTTCGACGCGGCGTTGCGGCGGGTCTGCATTTCCTGCGCCCGCGCGATCAGGGACCGGCGGCGGTCGTCCATGGAGACGAGGTCGGCGGCGCGCGCCTCTGCCCCGCGCGCGGTCATTGCGGCGTCGAAGGCGTCGGCGTTCTCGCGAATCCAGCGGATGTCGAGCATGGAATCGGCACTCCGGTCCGGTTGAAGGCGGGGCCGATATACGACGCGCGCCGCGCATCCGTCCAGTGAGGCGGCGCGGGGCCGGTTGCCCTACCCCTCCGCCTCCTCGGCGGCGCGGGCGGCGGCCTGCTTGCGCTCCGTCCGGGAGACGGCCCAGACCGAGAACTCGTAGAGCAGGATGATCGGCAGCGCGAGGCCGATCTGGCTGATCGGATCGGGCGGCGTGAGGATGGCGGCGGCCGCGAAGATGCCAACAACGGCGTACTTGCGCCCGCGCTTCAGCCCGTCGGCCGAGGTGAGCCCCACCCGCGCCATCAGGATCAGCAGGATCGGAAGCTGGAAGCTGATCCCGAAGGCCAGGATCAGCGTCATGACGAGCGAGAGGTACTCGCTGACCCGCGTTTCCAGCTGGATCGGCAAGGGCGTGTCCTGTCCGGTCGTCTGGAAGCTCAGGAAGAACTCCAGCGCCAGCGGCATGATGAGGAAGTAGACGAGGCTCGCCCCGATCAGGAACAACACCGGCGTCGCCAGCAGGAAGGGCAGGAACGCGCGCTTCTCGTGGCTGTAGAGGCCCGGCGCCACGAATGCCCAGATCTGGTTCGCGATCATCGGGAAGGCGAGGCAGAACCCGCCGAACAGCGACAGCTTGAGATAGGTGAAGAAGGCTTCCTGCGGCGCGGTGATGATCATGCGCGCCTGCTCTCCGCCATAGGCGTTGGCGAGCGGCTGCGCGAGAAAGCCGTAAATGTCCTCGGAGAAGTAATAGCAGACGACGAACGCCACCGCGAGAAACGCCATCGCGCGCATCAGCCGCTGGCGCAATTCGATCAGGTGCTCGATGAGCGGGGCGCGCGAGGCGTCGATATCATCCTCGCTCACAGCCATGCCCCCCGAACCAGACCGTTCATCCGCGTTCGCGCTCCACCTCTGCCGCCGCGGGCGCGGGCTTTTCACCCTGCTCCGCCGCCGCCGGCACGGCAGCTGTCTCCCCGACCGGTTGCTCCGCCGCAGCCTTCGCCGCGGGCGCCTTTTCGTCCGCGTCCGCCGCCGGCGTTGCGGCAACGGCCTTCGGCTTCGGCGCCGACGAGCCGGAGGTCGGGTCCATGCGGGTCATCTGCTCGACATCCTTGCGGATGGACGTCAGCTCCTCGTCGCGCACCATGTCCTCGATGCCCTGCTGGAACTCCGACGCCATGCGCTTGGCCTTGCGGATCCACTGGCCGACGCTGCGCATCAGGCGCGGAAGGTCCTTCGGTCCGACGACGATGATCGCCACGACCGCGATGACGAGAAGCTCAGACCAGCCGAGATCGAGCATGACAGCCCATCACAGGACCCGATTGGAAAGGCGGAGCGCGGAAGACGCGCCTCAGCTTCCCGTCGTGGTCTTGTCCTTTTCCGGCGTGACGTCGATCGTCGAGGCGGACTTGTCTTCGACGGGCTTCTTGGCGACTTCGGTGTCGTCGTCGTTCATGCCCTTCTTGAAGCTCTTGATGCCCTTGGCGACGTCGCCCATCAGATCGGAGATCTTGCCGCGGCCGAACAGCAGCACGACCAGAAGCGCGACGATCAGGATCTGCCAGAAGCTGATACCCATGTTCTAACTCCATTCCGGCGCCGGTCCTGTCGGCGGACCGTTCGCGCCACTCCCTGCATCCCAATTACCTAGTCACTTCCCTGCGCGGACGCAAAGACAAATGCGCCCTCGGGATCGATGCGAACCCGCGCCCGCCCGCCGATGTCCACCGGCGCGCGACCGGGAACGAGCGCCTGCACGCGGACGGCGTTTCCGGGCAGCGCAAGCTCCGTCAGCGTCTCGTGCCCCATGAAGCGGGCGGCCGTCACCTCCGCCGCGATCCCATCGCCGCTCTCGTCGGTATCGATCAGCACCGCCTCGGGGCGCACGCACACGCGCACGCGCGCGCCGTCTGCCATCTCGCCGGCCGGCACGGGACCTGCCGGCGTCATCGCCATGCCGCCCGTCACCCGCACCTCGAACTCGTTGAGGTCACTGAAGAAATAGGCCGCGTCGCGGTCGACCGGATCCTCGTAGATCTCCAGCGGCGTTCCGGCCTGCACCACCTGGCCCGCGCGCATCAGCACGATGCGGTCGGCGACGCGCAGCGCCTCCTCCGGCTCGTGCGTGACGAAGAGCGTGGCCGCGTCCGCCGCCTTCAGGATCGCGATGGTCTGGTCGCGCACCTGGTCGCGCAGGCGCCGGTCGAGGCCGGAGAACGGTTCGTCCATCAGGATCACGCCGGGGCGCGGCGCAAGCGCGCGGGCGAGCGCGACGCGCTGCTGCTCGCCGCCCGACAGCGTGTGCGGCCATGCCTTCGCAAGGTGGGAGAGTCCGACGAGGTCCAGCACCTCCGCCGCGCGGGCCGCACGCTCCCGGCCCGACATCCGCGTCAGGCCGAAGGTCACGTTGCCGGTCACGTCGAGGTGCGGGAAGAGCGCGAAGTCCTGGAACATCAGGCCCACCCCCCGGTCCTCCGGAGGTACGAAGAGGCCCCGCCCGGCGACGAGGCGTCCGTCGATGTAGACTTCGCCCGCGTCGGGCCGTTCGAGCCCGGCAGCGATCCGGAGCGTCGTCGTCTTGCCGCAGCCCGAGGGCCCCAGAAGGCACACCACCTCGCCCGCGCCAACGTTGATCGACACCTCGTCCGCGGCGGTCACGCCGCCGAAGCGGCGGGTAACGGCGCGCAGGCTGAGACCGTGATCGAGCGGATGGGACATGGGCAGTCGGGTGCCTTCGGCGTGCGGAATGGCGAAGCGGCCGGATAAGTGGCCTCTTAGCTAGGACAAAGCTGCCGCCCGATCAATCGCCCGGGTGACTGGGCGGGTTACTGGCCGGTCAGAAACCGTCGCGGTCGTCGAGGCGCATCGCGGCCTCCGCCTCGCGCTCGGCGTCCGACAGACCGTCGTCGTCCTCCTCCCCGTCGAGGCCCATCTCCTCCGGCGGGGTGAAGCCCGGCGGCGGCTCGGCCGAGAGGAAGCCCGCCTCGCGCAGCTCCTTCGCGCCCGGCAGGTCCTTCAGTGCCTCCAGCCCGAAATGGTCGAGGAAGCCTTGCGTCGTCACGAAGGTCACGGGCCGCCCCGGCGTCTGGCGGCGGCGGCCGAGCTTCACCCAACCGATCTCGACAAGCTGGTCGAGCGTGCCGCGCGCGATGCCGACGCCGCGCACCTCCTCGATCTCGGTGCGGGTGACCGGCTGGTGATAGGCGATGATGGCCAGCGTCTCGATAGCCGCGCGGGACAGCTTGCGCTCCTCCTCCACCTCCTTGCGCATGAGGAAGGCGAGGTCGGGCGCGGTGCGGAAGGCCCAGGCCGTGCCGACCTTGCGCAGGTTCACGCCGCGGTTGGCATAATCGCGCGAGAGCGTCTCCAGCAGGGGCGCGGGGTCGACGCCTTCGGGCAGACGCTCGGCGATGGCGGATTCCTCGACCGGGCTGGCGGACGCGAACACCAGCGCCTCGATCAGCCGCAGATGGTCGCGCATCGCCGGGTCGGCGAGCAGTCCCTTCATCACCGTGCCCTGGGGGCGATCCGTCTCGTCTGCCATGTCCTCACTCCTTGCGCCGCCGGATCTCCAGCGGCCCGAAGGTTTCCGATTGCCGCAGGTCCAGCTGGCCCTGCCGGACAAGTTCGAGTGTCGCGGCGAAGGTGCCCGCCAGCGCCGAGCGCGAGCGCCCGCCCTGGCGCAGTTCCGGCGGCAGGAAGCTTTCGAGATCCGTCCAGTCGCCGATGTGCCCCACCAGCGTGCGCATCCGGTTGAGCGCGTCGTCCATCGTGTAGACGAAGGGGCGGCGCACCTCGTAGGTCTCGCGGATGTGGCTCGACTTCACCGCGGCATAGGCGCTGAGCAGGTCGAAGAGCGTCGCGGTGTGCGTCGTGGTGCGCGTCACCGTCACCTTCTCCGGCACGCCGCGCGCAAAGACGTCGCGCCCCAGCCGGTCGCGCGCGAAAAGCCGCGCCGCGGCCTGGCGCATTGCGTCGAGACGCTGCAGCCGGAACGCCAGCCGCGCGGCCAGCTCCTCCCCCGATGGGCCGTCCGCCTGCGGCTTGGGGAGCAGCAGGCGGGACTTGAGATAGGCGAGCCAGGCGGCCATCACGAGATAGTCGGCGGCAAGCTCGATGCGCTTCTCGCGCACCTCGGCCACAAAGGCGAGATACTGCTCGGCAAGCGCGAGGATGGAGATCTGCCGCAGGTCCACCTTCTGCTGTCGGGCGAGCGTCAGAAGAAGGTCGAGCGGCCCCTCGAACCCGTCGATGTCGACGACAAGCGCCTCGCCCTCGTCCCGCGTCTCGATGTCCGCAAGATCGAACGGCTCGTCATCGTCGCTGCCGGATGCGGGACCACCCTTCGCCATGGCTCAAGGCTTACGCCGGAAGCACGGGCGCAAGCAAGGCATCGCGGCGGGCGAGCAGGTCGCCACCGTCCGCCGGCGCAGGCCTCCGCACCCGCGCGAGCGCCGCCTCGACGCGGGCAAGCGCCGCACCCGACAGCCGCGGCACGCCGTCCAGCACCTCGGCCATCTCAGCCATCTCTCCGTTGCAATGGAGCGCCACGTCGCACCCTGCCGCGATCGCGTCCGCCGCCCGCTCCCCCAGCGTTCCGGAGAGCGCCTTCATCGAGAGATCGTCCGAAAGGATCACGCCCTCGATCCCCATTTCGCCGCGCATCACGCCCTCGACGACCGCGCGCGAGAGCGTGGCAGGCCGCACAGCATCGAGGGTGGTGTAGACCACGTGCGCCGTCATCGCGAAGGGCGCGTCGGCCAGCGCACGGAAAGGCGCAAAGTCGCGGGCGAGCGCGGCGCGGCCGGCCTCCACCACCGGCAATTCCTCGTGGCTGTCGGCGCGCGCACGGCCATGGCCCGGCACGTGCTTGATCACGGGCAGGACGCCGCCCGACAGCAGCCCGTCCATGACGGCACGGCCGAGCGGGATCACCACCTCCGGGTCGCCGGAAAAGGCGCGGTCGCCGACGATGTCATGCGCGTCCGGGTCACGCACGTCGATCATCGGCGCGCAATTGACCGTGATTCCGAGGGGCGCAAGCTCGGCCGCCTGAAGCGCGGCATTGAGCCAGGCCGCCTCGCACGCGGCGTCCGGGTCCGCCTCGTAAAGCGCCCCGAACACCGCCGCCGGAGGATAGTCGCGCCAGTGCGGCGGGCGCAGGCGCTGCACCCGGCCGCCTTCCTGGTCGATCAGCACGGGCGCATCGGCGCGGCCGACCGTCTCCCTGAAGTCCGCGACCAGCGCGCGGACCTGGGCCGGATCCGTGCAATTGCGACGGAAGAGGATGAGGCCCAGCGGATCGGAAGCGCGGAACAGCGCCCGCTCCTGCGCGCTCAATCCTTCGCCCAGGCACCCGACGATGGCTGCGCGCGGCCCCGTCATGTCCAAGGCCACACGCGGGTCACTTCGTGGCAACGATGCAGGGCTGACCGCGCTCGTCGAGAAGCTTGCAGAGGCTGGCTGCCGATGCGCGGTTCTCGAGCGGGCCGATCTGCACCCGGTGGAAGACGCCGCGCTGGCCGAGGTCTGCCCGCTCGATCGCCGGGCGCAGGCCCGCGAGCAGGTCCTTGTGCTTCTGGGCCGCGGCCTGCCATGCCTCTTCCGCCTGCTCGCGCGTGCGGAAGGAGCCGATCTGGATGCGCACGCCCGTCAGGCTGGAGGCCGGCTGCGGCGCCTGCTGCGCGGGCTGGAGCGCGGCCACCTGGGTCTTCGGCTCGGGCTGTGTGCCTGTCGCGGCTTGCGCCGCGGGCTTCGCGGGGGGCGGAGCCTCGGCTGGGGCCGGCGTCTGCGCGACGGGCTGAGCCCCTTCGCCCAGCACGCGCGGCGGCCCTGAGGAGCCGGCATCCACAGTGGTCTGCGGCGTCGGCACCTGCTGCTCCACGACACGCGGTGTGCCCGGTGCGGAAGTCTCCGGCGCCGCCTTCGATACGGCAGCGGGCTCAGTTTCGGCGGGTTTGGCCGGCACCGGGGTCTCCCCGGTCACGCGGGCGGCCAGCTTGTCGGCGGCCGTGTCCGCTACCTTGTCGGCTGCATCGGCTGCCGCTTTCGGCGCCTCCGCGATACCGGCGCGCTCCGGCGCGGCCGCCTCCGGCACGTCCCGCTTCAAAAGATCTTCCATGGAGAGGCCGGCGGCCTTCGTCTCCTCGCCGGCCGGCGCAGGTGCGCCCGATCCGGCCTCCGCGCTGCCGGTGGCGCTGTCGCCGCCCGGCCGTGGCGTCGCCGCCGCGGTTTCGCTCCCGGCGCCGCCGTCGATCACGCGCGGGCCCGTTCCCCCGGCCTCAGCCGGGAGCGCGGGCTCCTCGACCGGCGGCATGAGCTGTTCCACCACGGGTCGCATCTCGCCGGAGATGCGGTCGTAGACGCCAATGTTCTGATGCGGGAACGTTTCGCCTCCCGGGTTCTCGGGTGCGACCTTCAGCGGACCTGCGTCGGCGCGGATGATGGGAAGCTCCCCCACCCCGCCCTCGCGCGCGCCGAGATTGTAGCTGAGCGCGATGACCGCCCCGAACAGGAAGAGCGACAGGAACGCGCCGCCAGCCCAGACCAGCGCGCGCCTCGGCCGCCCGCCATCGTCGATCGCAACCGCCATGCGTCCTCTCACCCTTTCCGGCGCGGACGAAAGCTGCCCGCGCGGTCCTTCAGCGCATGTCCTCCACCGGCGTCACGCCCATCAGGCCCAATCCCGCCGAAAGAACAACCGCCACCGCCCGAATCAGTGCGAGCCGGGCAAGCGTCAGTGGCAGCTTATCAGACAGGATGAAGCGCAACGAGGGTTCCTCCTTGCCCCGGTTCCAGTGTGCGTGGAACGAGGCCGCGAGATCTTCCAGGTAGAAGGCGACGCGGTGCGGCTCGTGCGCGCGGGCCGCCTGCTCGACCATGCGCGGAAACTCGCCGAGCTTGCGGGCAAGGCCAAGCTCGCCTTCGTCGGCCAGCAGTTTGAGGTCGGCTTCCGCCAGCGCCGCGTCGGCCAGGTCCTGGCCCGGAAGCTCGGCGGCCGCGTTGCGCAGGACCGAGCAGACACGCGCATGCGCGTACTGAACGTAGAAGACCGGGTTGTCCTTGGATTGCTCCAGCACCTTGGCGAAGTCGAAGTCGAGCTGGGCGTCGTTCTTGCGCGTCAGCATCATGAAGCGCACGACGTCCGGGCCCACCTCGTCCACCACGTCGCGCAGCGTCACGAAGGAGCCCGCGCGCTTCGACATGCGCACCGGCTCGCCCGCGCGGAAAAGACGCACGATCTGGCAGAGCTTCACGTCGAGGTCGCCCTGCCCTTGCGTCAGCGCACGCACCGCCGCCTGCATCCGCGTCACATAGCCGCCGTGGTCCGCCCCCCACACGTCGATGAGGGAGCGCGCGCCCCTGTCCACCTTGTCCTTGTGATAGGCGATGTCGGAGGCGAAATAGGTGTAGCTGCCGTCCGACTTCTTCAGCGGGCGGTCCACGTCGTCACCGAAATCGGTCGCGCGGAATAGTAGCTGCGGGCGCGGCTCCCAGTCGTCCGGCGTCTTGCCCTTCGGCGGCTCCAGCACGCCCTCGTAGATCAGCCCCCGGGATTCGAGATCGGCGAGCGCGCGGTCGACCGCGCCGCTCTCCACCAGCCCGCGCTCGGACGTGAATACATCGTGCCGGATCGCCAGCACGTCGAGGTCGTCGCGGATCATCGCCATCATCATGTCGACGGCGGTCTGGCGCGCGATGGGCAACCACGCCTCCTCGTCCATGTCGAGGAGCGCGCGCCCGTGCGCGTCCGCCAGCGCCACGCCGACGGGCTTCAGGTAATCGCCGGGATAGAGGCCTTCCGGGATCTCGCCGATGTCCTCGCCCAGCGCCTCGCGGTAGCGCAGGAAGGCAGACCGGCCCAGCACGTCGACCTGCGCGCCGGCGTCGTTGATGTAGTATTCCTTCACCACCTCGAAGCCCGCGAACTGCAGCAGGCGGGCCAGCGCGTCGCCGAACACCGCGCCACGGCAGTGGCCGACGTGCAGCGGCCCCGTCGGGTTGGCGGAGACATACTCCACGTTCACAAGCTCCCCCGCGCCGGTCTGCGAGCGGCCATAGTCCGTCCCGCGCGACAGGATCGTGGCCACTTCCCGCTGCCAGCGGGCCGGGGAGAGACGCAGGTTGATGAACCCCGGCCCCGCGATATCGACCGCGACGACGCCCTCGGCCTCGCGCAGACCCCCGGCAATCTTCTCCGCCAGGTCGCGCGGCTTCATGCCCGCCTTCTTCGCCAGCACCATCGCTGCATTGGTCGCGAGGTCGCCGTGCGACGGATCGCGCGGCGGCTCCACCGTGACAGGGCCGCGGTCGATGCCGTCCGGCAGCACGCCTTCCGAGACAAGCCGGTCCAGAACGGCCTCAAGCTCG
Organism: Futiania mangrovi; assembly: GCF_024158125.1. Lineage (NCBI taxonomy): Bacteria > Pseudomonadati > Pseudomonadota > Alphaproteobacteria > Futianiales > Futianiaceae > Futiania > Futiania mangrovi. The sequence goes on from NZ_JAMZFT010000001.1 coordinate 1,303,763, forward strand.
GCCGAGATGTCGCTGAAAACGCTCATAGATCCCCTGACGTCAGATCGAACAGCCGGCGATGTTCCTCGATCGCGAAACGGTCGGTCATTCCGGCGATGAAATCGGCGACGAGCGCCGCGCGGGCCGCCTCGTCCGCCTCTTCCGCGCTCCGCCGCCAGCCGTCGGGCAGGATGCCCGGCTCCGCCATGTAGAGCGCGAAGAGGTCGGTCACGATCCGCCGTGCCTTGCTCATCATGCGGTTGACCTTGTAGTGGCGATACATGTGGCCATGCAAGAACGCCTTGAGCGCCTTGTCATGGCCTGCCATCGCCGCCGAGAAGCCCGCGAGCGCGCGGCCCGCGCCCCGCACATCCTCCACCGAGCGCGGGCGCGCCTCGGCCACCCGGGCGCGCGTCTCCGCCACCACGTCGTCGACCATGTCGCCTATCAGGCGGCGCACCGCTTCGTGAATGAGGCGCGAGGGGTCGATACCGGGATAGCGTTCCTCCACCTCGCGGAACATCTCCCCGAAGAAGGGCACGGCCGCCAGGTCCTCCACGGTGAACAGCCCGGCCCGCAGCCCGTCGTCGATGTCGTGGTTGTCATAGGCGATGTCGTCGGCGATCGCGGCGACCTGTGCCTCCAGCGACGGCCAGGTGGCGATCTCCAGGTCGTGGCGCGCGACATAGTCCGCGATGGCGCGCGGCACGGGCCGGTCCATGGGGCCGTTGTGCTTCACGAGGCCCTCGAGCGTTTCCCACGTCAGGTTCAGCCCGTCGAAGTCGGCGTATTTCTGCTCCAGCCTCGTGACGATCCGCAGCGTCTGCGCATTGTGGTCGAAGCCGCCCCAGGGCTTCATGCAGGCGTCCAGCGCATCCTCGCCCGCGTGGCCGAAGGGCGTGTGGCCGAAGTCGTGGGCGAGCGCCAGTGCCTCCGCCAGGTCCTCGTCGAGGCCCAGCGTCCGCGCGATGGCGCGCGCGATCTGCGCGACCTCCAGGCTGTGCGTCAGGCGGGTGCGGAAATGGTCACCCTCGTGATAGACGAACACCTGCGTCTTGTGCTTCAGCCTGCGGAAGGCGGTCGAATGGATGATGCGGTCGCGGTCGCGCTGGAAGGCGCTCCGGTTGGTCGCTTCCGGCTCGGCGATCAGGCGTCCCCGGGACCGTCCCGGATCGCAGGCAAAGGCCGCGCGCTCGCCCATGGGCATGGCTCTCCTCAACCGCTGTGCGCGCGTCTCGCACCGCGCGCGCCGCACCGTCCGCCTTATAGACGCACGCCCCACACTTTGAAATGCCCGCCCGCGCGATTAGATTAGGCACGACAGAGCAGGAGCGAGTTTCATGAGCGACGTTCTCGACGCCCCGATTCGCGTGAGCGACAGTGCCGCGGCCCGGATCGCCGAAATCCTGAAGGAGGAGCCCGCGGGCACGATGCTGCGGCTCGCCGTGAACGGCGGCGGCTGTTCCGGCTTCCAGTATGCTTTCACGCTCGACACCGAGACGACCGGCGACGACATCGTGATCGAGAAGCACGGCGCGACAGTCGTGGTCGATTCCATGTCGACGCCCTTCCTCGCGGGGTCCGTCCTGGACTTCGTGGACGACCTTGTCGGCGCGGCCTTCAAGGTGGTGAACCCGAACGCGACCGCGTCTTGCGGCTGCGGCACCAGCTTTTCCGTCTGACGCCCGCCCCACCCGCTCCGCCGCCTGAACGGAGGCCCGTGCCGCCTTGTCCGCACCGTCCGCGCTGACCGTCGCCACCTGGAACGTCAATTCGATCAAGGCGCGGCTGGAGAATGTGCTCGCCTGGTTCGACGAGGCGAAACCGGACGTTGCCTGCCTCCAGGAGCTGAAGTGCGTCGACGAGGCGTTTCCGCGCGAGGCGTTCGAGGAGCGGGGCTACACGGTAGAGACGCACGGCCAGAAGACCTACAACGGCGTCGCCCTGCTCTCGCGCTTCCCGCTCGAAGACGTGGTGAGGGGCCTGCCGGGGTTCCAGGACGAGCAGGCGCGCTATATCGAGGCACTGGTGGCGCCCAAGGGCATGGCGCCTGTTCGCGTCGCCGGCGCCTACATGCCGAACGGCAATCCCGTTGGGACGGAGAAGTTCACCTACAAGCTCGCGTGGCTTTCCGCGTTCGAGGCGCATGTGAAGAACCTCCTCGCGCAGGAGGAGGCATGCGTCTTCGCGGGCGACTACAACATCATCCCCGAGCCGCGCGACTGCCACGACCCGAAGGCGTGGGAGGGCGATGCGCTTTTCCAGCCCGAATCGCGCGCTGCCTACCGCCGCCTCCTGAACCTCGGCCTGACCGACGCCGTGCGTGCCTGCGACCTGTCGGACGGGCTCTATACATTCTGGGACTACCAGGGCGGCGCCTGGCAGAAGAACCGCGGCATCCGCATCGACCACCTCCTGCTCAGCCCGCAGGCCGCCGACCGGCTCGACAGCGTTGCAATCCACAAGACCGCCCGGGGGCGTGAAAAGCCTTCAGATCATGTGCCCGTGACTGCAATGTTTCATTATGAAACCTGCATACACTAGTATTTACGGCGAGCGATCGGAGAATAAACGCACCCCTATGCAATCCACTTCGGGATTGAGCTAAATTTTACACGACACATTATCCTTTCAGTAAGCGGTACGCCCTATCCTTTCTACTCAGCGGAACATTATCCAGGCGAATCGGCCGTAGTTGAGTAGATGGTCAGGTCAGAGCACACATCCACCGCACGCACGCTCGTGCGCCCAATCCTCGCCGCTGCAGGGCTCCTTGCGCTGTCCGCTGCGGCAGGCGGGTGGCTGGCAGGTGCACCAGGCGCAGGGTTTGCGGCCGTAGTGGCCGGGGCGGCGATGGCCGCGGCGGCTGGGGTGCGCTACCGCTTCTCCCGCACGCTCGAGGCCATCGCAGCGGCAGCGCGCGAGGTCGCAGAGGGCAACGACCGTGTCCAGGTGAACCTCGGCCCCGGCGTCACCTGCCCGGCGGCCATGGACCTTCAGGATGCCTTCAACGGGATGGTTGCGCATGTGGCGCAGAACCGGCGGCTGCTGACCTCGCTTGCGGAGGACGCACGTGCCGCCAACAAGGCCAAGAGCGCATTTCTCGCCAACATGAGCCACGAGTTGCGCACCCCGCTCAACGCGATTATCGGCTTTTCGGAAGTGATGAAGACGGAAATCTTCGGCCCCATGGGGTCGGAGCGGTACCGGGCCTACGCCGGCGACGTCCACGAAAGCGGGCGGCACCTGCTCAACATCGTGAACGACCTTCTCGACCTCTCCAAGATCGAGGCGGGCGAGTTCGCGGTGGAGAAGGACCCCTTCTCTCCCTTCGACGCGGTGGAAACCGTGGTCTCGATCATCGAACCCATCGCGGCCGAACGGAAGCTCTCCTTCGTGCATGCCTGCGAGGTGGGCCGCAACATCAAGCTGATGGCGAGTGCCATCCGCATGCGTCAGGTTCTGCTCAACCTGCTGTCGAACGCGACCAAATACACCCCGCCCGGCGGCCGTGTGAGCCTGGAGTGCCTGCTGGAGAACGACGAGACCCTGGTCTTCCGCATCACCGACACGGGCATCGGCATGAACGCGGAGGAGCTGAAGACCGCGCTCAAGCCCTTCGGCCAGGTGGAAAACAGCTACAACCGCTCGCGCGTCGGCACCGGCCTCGGCCTGCCGCTCACCAAGCAACTCATCGAGGTGCAGGGCGGAACCATGCGCATAGACAGCGCACCGGGCAAGGGCACGACGGTCAGCGTGACCTTCCAGCGCGACTGCCTGCTCGGCCTGACGGCGCGGCTCGGCGCGGACGAGGCGAGCCGCCCGTCCGGGCGCGCGGCAGCCTGAGCCCGCAGCACCTCACCGCCGTTCGAGGCGGACGAGGAACCAGTCCAGCAGCCGGTTCCACACCGCGTCCTTCGCCACCGCGTCCTCGACGCCATGGACGAGGTTCGGGTTGTCGTTGATCTCGATGACGAAGACGCCCTTCTCGTTCTGCTTCAGGTCCACGCCGTAGAGCCCCCGCCCCATCAGGCGCGCAGCCTTGGTCGCGATCTCCACGACCTCTGCGGGGGCGTCTTCCACTGCGAACGTCCGGAAACCACCTTCGTGCGCCTTGCCGTCCGGATCGTGGCGGACGATCTGCCAATGCTTCTTGGCCATCAGGTACTGGCAGACGAACAGCGGCTCGCCGTCGAGCACGCCCACCCGCCAGTCGAACTCGGTCGGCATGAACTCCTGCACGAGGATCAGGTCGCTGTCCTCCAGCATCTGGGCGAGCAGCGCCTGCAATTCCTCCCGCGTCGACGCCTTCTTCACCCCTCGGCTGAACGAGCCATCGGGGATCTTGACCACGACGGGATAGGCAAGCTCGGCCTCGATGCGCGCGATGTCCTTGGCGTCGTCGACGATCAAGGTGCGCGGCGTGGGGATCTTGCGCGCGCGCAGCACCTCCGCGAGGTAGACCTTGTTCGCGCAGCGCGTGATCGAGACCGGATCGTCGATGACCGGCATCCCCTCCTGCACGGCGCGGCGCGCGAAGCGATAGGTGTGGTTGTCGATCGAGGTCGTCTCGCGGATGAACAGCGCGTCGTACTCGGCAAGCCGCGTCAGGTCGCGCTTCGTGATCGGCTCGACCTCCACCCCGCGCTTCTCCGCCAACCGTGCGAAATGCTTGAGCGTCCGGGTATCCGAGGGCGGCAGCGCCTCCTGCGGGTCATGCAGCACGGCGAGCGACCATTTCGCCGGCGTCCGCGCCTTGGGCGAGCGCCACTGTCCGCGCGTGTGCGCTGTGAGCCGCTCGCGCAGGAAGGCCGCCTCCTCCGGTGTCAGGGCTGTCAGGGGCATCAGGCGGATGCGCTTGATCGTGACCCATTTCCCGACGCTTGCCGTCACCTCGACCACGGGCGCCCGGTACCAGTCGAAGAGGAGCCGGGCGAAGTCGCCATAGCCCGGCCGGTCCGCCGCCCCGAAACAGACGAGCAGGCGCAGCGTGCCCGCCGGTTTCTCCGGCAGTTTCTCCACGCAGCGGTTGAGCGCCGCCTCGATCTCGGGCACGGCAGTGCGGTAGAGGCTCGCCCTCGACAGGTCGAGGATGGTCTCGACCGACGGCAGCACGCGATGTCCCCGCGCCTCCGCCAGCAACGAGCAATAGTATCCGGCCCCCTGGTACGCGAAGCTGCGCGCCAGGTTGATGATCTTGGGGCGCTGTTCGGCAAACAGTTGCGGACGCGACAGGTAATCCCGCGCCGTGATGACCTTGTGAGGCGTATCGGCGTTCGGGAAGTCCTTAAGCCGGTCGACGACGATGACCCAGGTACTCATGCGCGGGAGCGATCTCCATGTGCGTCCGGCGCCTCAGCCGAGACGCTTCTCGAAACGTAGTGCATCCATGCCGTCCTCGTAATAGGCGGCCCGCAGGCCGAGCGGCCGGAACCCCCGCCGCCGGTACCAGTCGGCGGCGACGGCGTTGTCGGCACGCACCTCCAGCCGCATCCGCACACACCCGCGGCCCACCGCGTCTGCCTCGGCCGCCGCAAGAAGCGCGTCGCCGTGCCCGAGGCCCCGCACCGCGGCGGCGGTAGCGATGGAGTAGAGCCGGGCGACACCGGTCCCCTGTCGGTAGAAGACGATGGCCGCCGCGCCGAGCCCGCCGGGCCCCGCCCCGGGTGTGACGAGAACGCGCACGCTGGGACTGGCGATGGCGCGCGCGAGCGCCCTGCGGCTCATAAGGTCGCCGGGGAAGCTCGCCTGCTCCAGCGCGCACAAGTCATCGAGGTCCGCGCGGGTTGCCGCGCGGACCGCGATTGTCCGTCCGCTGGCCTCAGATGTCGGCGTAGCAGGAACTCTCACCCTTCGCGCCCGGCTGGGTCACCGCGCCGTTGCGCGCGCTGCCCACCGTCTGCGCATACTTCCAGATCACGCCGGACGTGATCTCCGGCGTGCGCGGGGCCCAGTCCTTCGCCCGCGCCGCCAGTTCCTCGTCCGACAGTTCGACGTCGAGGCGCCCGTTCTCCGCGTCAATGACGATGATGTCGCCGTCGCGCAGCAGGCCGATCGGTCCGCCGACCGCGGCTTCGGGGCCGACGTGGCCGATGCAGAAGCCGCGCGTCGCGCCCGAGAAGCGCCCGTCCGTGATCAGCGCCACCTTGTCGCCCATGCCCTGGCCGTAGAGCGCCGCCGTGGTCGCCAGCATCTCGCGCATGCCGGGGCCGCCCTTGGGGCCCTCGTAGCGGATGACGAGCACCTCGCCCTCCTTGTACTCCTTGCGCTCCACCGCGGCGAAGGCGTCCTCCTCACAGTCGAAGCAACGGGCGGGGCCGCGGAACTTCAGGTTGGACATGCCCGCGACCTTCACGATGGCGCCGTCGGGGGCGAGGTTGCCCTTCAGACCCGTCACGCCGCCCGTGGGGGACAGCGGATCCTTCGGCGGATAGAAGACCTTGCGGTCGGCCACCGCCTTCACATCCTTCAGGTTCTCCTCGACCGTCTTGCCGGTGACGGTCATGCAGTCGCCGTGGATGTGGCCCGCCTCCATCAGGAGCTTGAGCAGGATCGGCATGCCGCCAGCTTCGTACATGTCCTTGGCGACATATTTGCCGCCGGGCTTGAGGTCGGTCATGTAGGGCGTGCGCTTGAAGACCTCCGCCACGTCGAACAGGTCGAAGTCGATGCCGCACTCGTTCGCGATGGCGGGCAGGTGCAGCGCCGCATTGGTCGAGCCGCCGGTGGCCGCGACGACGACGGCCGCGTTCTCCAGCGCCTTGCGCGTCACGATCTCGCGCGGGCGCAGATTGTCGGCGATGAGGCGCATGACCGCGCGGCCAGACGCCTCGGCATACTGGTCCCGGTCCTCGTAGGGAGCGGGCGCCGCGGACGAGAGCGGCAGGGCGAGGCCCAGCGCCTCCGACACGCAGGCCATGGTGTTCGCCGTGAACTGGCCGCCGCATGCGCCTGCCGACGGGCACGCCACGCATTCCAGCGCGTGCAGGTCTTCGTCGGACATGTTGCCGGCCGAATGCTGGCCCACCGCCTCAAACACGTCCTGGACGGTCACGTCGCGGTCCTGGAAGCGGCCCGGCAGGATCGAGCCGCCGTAGAGGAACACGCTCGGCACGTTGAGGCGCACCATCGCCATCATCATGCCCGGCAGCGACTTGTCGCAGCCAGCGAGGCCGACGAGCGCATCGTAGCAATGCCCGCGCATGGTGAGTTCGACCGAATCCGCGATCACCTCGCGGCTGACCAGCGAGGACTTCATGCCCTGGTGGCCCATGGCGATGCCGTCGGTGACGGTGATCGTGCAGAACTCCCGCGGCGTTCCCTGCGCCGCCCAGACGCCGCGCTTGGCCGCCTGCGCCTGGCGCATGAGCGCGATGTTGCAGGGCGCGGCCTCGTTCCAGCAGGACGCGACGCCGACGAGAGGCTGGTGGATCTGCTCCTCCGTCAGGCCCATCGCGTAATAATATGACCGGTGCGGCGCGCGCTCCGGCCCCTCGGTCACATGGCGGCTGGGCAGTTTCGACTTGTCGAAGGGCTTGGCGTCCATCCTGGGCATTTCCTCACTGGCAGGCGGGTTCGTTTCGGCGCGGGAGTTTAGGCGGGAAGCCCCCCTCGCGACAACAGGCGAGCGTGCGCGCCCGCGCCGGAAGAGGAATGCACAAAGGGACGGTGCGTGCCGCGTGATTCGCGCTTAGGGAGATTTTCTTATACTGGTATTCGACCTAAACGCGAATGTATTTACAACCCACGGCTCGCCTCGTGTAAAAACATTGAGACAGGATTCCCCCAAAACATTCCTGTTTTTGCCAGCAACAGAGCGATCCATTCATTTAGATTACTGACTCTCTTGGGACTTTTTTTTGGCACGCTTCCTGCTTCGATGTCGGACACCAACCTAGCCGTACGTATGAGTTCGGCGCATGGGAGAAGGAAGCAGATTATGAAGAAGCTGATTACCTCGACCGCCTTTGCCGCCGCTATGGTGGTTGGCGTCGCAGGCACGGCGTCTGCGGGCATTATTGTCCACGACACCGAGGCCGAGTTCACGATCACGAACAACCAGGCTGGGGGCGTTGCCGCCAACCGCTCGATCCTCGGCAACATGTTCGACAACGACACGACGACCATGTTCTCGCTGGGCCTCGGAGGGAACATCGCGCTTGAGATCGTCCCCTCCACCAACGCCATCACGGACGGCACGGTGGTCGAATTGACGAACCTCGGCTCGAACCACGCTGAATCGGCAATTCTGTCGCTGTTCGACGTGGGCACCGCGACGTGGATCGACATCGCCGAACTGTTCAACAACGCGGCCCCCGGCGGAACCCAGGCGGTCGACGCCGGCTCCGGCGTTGCGACGGTGGTCGGTGTCGTTGCCGGCGCCACGTCTAACTTCACGCTGACGGTGCTGAGCGGCACCTTCAATGCGATGCGGCTGACCGACACGTCGTCCAACATCGTGGGTACCGGGTCCACGGACGGTTTCGACATCGCCGAGCTTTCGGTGACCTCTGTGCCCGAGCCGGGCATGCTCGGCCTGATGGGCGTCGGCCTGCTGGGCCTGGGCTTTGCGGCGGCGCGCCGCCGGGCCTGATCCGCTCGTTACCGGCTTCGACAGCCGGAAAGCATGGCAGAATGGAACGCCTCTCCGCCCCCCGCGGAGGGGCGTTTCTGCTGAACAAGCACACGTCCCGCAAAAAAACGTAAAGAAAGGTTAACACCAGAAAACGACGATTTCTGTTAACCTTTACAAACCCCTCAATTCAAACACCGCAAATAACTGAATTTACGTCATTTCTGTCTTGGCACGCATCCTGCTATTAACTAATTAACCACGACGCACCTCTCGAGCCGGGTCCTCCAGCCGGGCAGGGAGGGGGCGGGTCCGGCACGAGTATAGCCGGGCATCCGGCCAGCGGCGCGGTTCGCGGGCGCAGGTCCCGATCCCGTGCGGATCTGCGGCGCTTCAGTTTGCGTTTACATGTCTTCCAACCAGTGGAACGCCTCCCGGCCCGGGCCGGGGGGCGTTTCACGTTTGCGGCATCACCCGCGCTCCCAGGGCGGGCGGGGTGTGAACTTCTCAACGATGAAATCCACGAAGGCGCGGGTTCGGGCCGAAAGGTGGCGCGCGGAAGGATAGACCGCATAGATCGCCACACCGGGGTTGACCCGGTAGTCGGGCAGAAGGCGCACGAGGGCACCCGAGCGCAGGTCGCGGTCGACGTCCCAGCTCGACTTCATGGCGATGCCGAGGCCCGACAGCGCCGCGTCCCGTACCACGTCGCCATTGTTGGTCGTGAACCGGCCTGCGACCTTCACGATCTCCTGCCCCTGCGGCCCCTCGAAGCGCCAGTGATCCTGGCCATGCAGGACGATGCAGTCGAAGTCGGCCAGGTCACGCGGGGTTTCCGGAACGCCGTGCTTCTCGACATACTCGGGCGCGGCGACGATCTCGCGCTTGTTGTCGGCGAGCTTGCGGGCGACGAGGGTCGAATCCTTCAACTCCGCGATCCTGAGGGCAACGTCTATCCCCTCCCCCACGATGTCGGAGAGCGAATCCGTCAACATCGCGTCGAGCTGCACGCGGGGATGGCGTTTAAGGAACTCCGGCAGGAGCGGCGAGATGTGCAGCCGCCCGAAGCCCGCCGGCATCGTCACCTTCAGAAGCCCGTGCGGATCGGCCGAGGATTGCGTGGCGGCCGCTTCGGCCTCCTGCACGTCGGTGACGATCCTGACCGCACGCTCGTAGAAGGCATGCCCCTCGTCCGTCGGGCTCACCCTCCGCGTCGTACGGTTGAGGAGGCGCACGCCCAGCGTCTCCTCCAGCCGCGCGAGGCGCTTCGACACGCTGGCCGGGCTGAACCCCAGCTCGCGTCCTGCATCCGACAGACTGCCGCGTTCCACAACTCGCGTAAAAAGAACAAGGTCGGAGATATGCTCAACCGGCATGGCTGACTCTCTTTCCCGATCCGAAAGTCAGCTATGCGTATCAGCGCCATTTTCTCACGACAAGCGAAAGCCTATGTTGCGCCGCAGTCACGGGGAGGTTGTTTGTTTTGCAACCGCGAAAGGAATTGGCCATGAGCCCGATCAAGACCGAAGAGACCGGCACCCCTCTGCTCGAGGACCTGACGCCCGCGCGCATCGACGCGCTGGTGCGCGAAGGCCGCGCCCTGCAGGGAGAGGCCGTGCGCAAGTCGCTGAGCAATCTGTGGACGGGGCTGAAGTTCACCGGCCGCAAGGACTATGTGACCGGCGCGACGACGAAGGCTGCGTAAGGGTCGCGCCGGACGTATCCGGCGCCACGAAAAAGGGCCGCGGGGGCAATCCTCCGCGGCCCTTTTCGTTTCTCGCCGGCAGACGCCCTAGCCCGCTGCCGCAAGCTGCGCGATCGCGTCGGCGAGCTTGGCCTTGCGCGCTTCCGCTTCCGCCTTGCGCTCCCGGTTCTCCTCGACGACCTCTTCGGGCGCGTTGGCCAGGAATTTCTCGTTGGAGAGCTTGGCGTCGAGGCCCCTGATCTCGCCGTCCAGCTTCTTCAGGTCCTTCTCCAGCCGCGCGCGTTCCGCCTTCAGGTCCACGACGTCGCCGATGGGCAGCAGCACGGTCGCCTCGTCATGGACGAAGCGCACCGCGCCCGGCGTATCCTCCTCCGACACCTCGGCGCTTTCGAGGCGCGCAAGCCGCAGGATCAGGTCGCGGTGACGGTCGAGGCGGGCTGCAGCCTCCGCGCCGGCCCCCTTGAGCGTCAGCGGGATCTTCGCGCCTGCGGGCACGTTCATCTCGGCGCGGACCGAGCGCACGCCCTCGATCAGGCGGATCACCCAGCCGATCTCCGCATCCGCGTCCTTGTCGCCGAGGCCCTTGTCCTCGGGCCAGGCGGCGTGGACAAGCCAGCCCTCGGCCTGCGTGCCGCCGGTGAGGCCCCAGATCTCCTCCGTCACGAAGGGCATGATCGGGTGCGCCATGCGGCAGATGCGGTCGATCACCCAGGCCGCCGTCGCGCGCGTTTCCGCCTGCGCGGCCTCGTCCGCGCCGGAGAAGACGGGCTTGGCGAACTCCAGGAACCAGTCGCAGAACACGTTCCAGACGAAGCGGTAGATCGCGCCCGCCGCCTCGTTGAAGCGGTAGGCGTCGAGCGCCTGCGTGACCGCGTCGGCCGTGCGCGCCGTCTCGCCGACGATCCAGCGGTTGAGCGTGCCCTCCACCTTCGCCGGGTCGAAGCCAGGATCGCGCGCGCAGCCGTTCATCTCGGCGAAGCGCACCGCGTTCCACAGCTTGGTCGTGAAGTTGCGGTAGCCCTCCACGCGCCCCGTCGACAGCTTGATGTCGCGGCCCTGCGCCGCCATCGCCGTCAGCGTGAAGCGCAGCGCGTCCGCGCCGTACTGGTCGATCAGCGTCAGGGGATCGATCACGTTCCCCTTCGACTTCGACATCTTCTGGCCCTTCTCGTCGCGGACCAGCGCGTGGATATAGACCGTGTGGAAAGGCACTTCGGGGACGTTCTTGTCATCCTTCATGAAGTGCATGCCGAACATCATCATCCGGGCGACCCAGAAGAAGATGATGTCGAAGCCGGTGATCAGCACGTCCGTCTTGTAGTAGCGGGCAAGCTCCGGCGTCTCCTCCGGCCAGCCCAGCGTCGAGAACGGCCAGAGCGCGGACGAGAACCAGGTGTCGAGCACGTCGGGATCGCGCTTCAGCTCGACCGGCTTGCCGAAATGCACCTCGGCGGCGGCGCGCGCCTCGGCCTCCGTCTCCTCGACGAAGATGTGCCCGTCCGACGCATACCATGCCGGGATCTGGTGGCCCCACCAGAGCTGGCGCGAGATGCACCAGGGCTGGATGTTGCGCATCCACTCGAAATAGGTCTTCTCCCAGGTCTTCGGGACGAAGGCCGTCTCGCCCGTCTCGACCGCCGCGATGGCGGGTTTCGCGAGCGTGGCCGCATCGACATACCACTGGTCGGTCAGCCACGGCTCGATGACGACGTTGGAGCGGTCGCCATAGGGCAGCATCAGCGTGTGGTCGTCGACCTTCTCCAGCAGGCCCGCTTCCTCGAACCAGGCGACGATCTTCTTGCGCGCCTCGAACCGGTCCAGACCCTGCAACTCACTCGGGATTCCAGCCAATTGTGCATCGCGTCCGGCGATGATCTTCGCGTACTGGTCGAACACGTTGATCTGCGGCAGGTCGTGGCGCTTGCCGACCTCGAAGTCGTTGAAGTCGTGCGCCGGCGTGATCTTCACCGCGCCCGAGCCCGTCTCCGGGTCCGCGTGCTCGTCGGCGACGACCGGGATGCGGCGGTTGACGATGGGCAGGAGCAGGTGCTTGCCGATCAGGTCCTTGTAGCGTTCGTCCTCGGGGTGCACCGCGACCGCCGTGTCGCCCAGCATCGTCTCGGGCCGGGTCGTCGCCACGGTCAGGTAGCGGCCCTCCTGCCCCTCGACGGGATAGCGGAAGTGCCACAGGTGGCCCTTCGTCTCGACCTGCTGCACCTCGAGGTCGGAGATCGCCGTCAACAGCTTCGGGTCCCAGTTCACAAGGCGCTTGTCCTTGTAGATCAGGCCCTCCTTGTAAAGCTGCACGAAGACCTTCAGAACCGCCGCCGAAAGCCCCTCGTCCATGGTGAAGCGTTCCCGGCTCCAATCGCAGGACGCGCCCAGCCGCTTCAGCTGGTTGATGATCGCGCCGCCCGACTGCGCCTTCCACTGCCAGATCCGCTCGACGAAGGCGTCGCGGCCCATGTCCCAGCGCGTGGGCTCGCCCCGCTCGGCAAGCTGGCGCTCCACCACCATCTGCGTGGCAATGCCCGCGTGGTCGGTGCCCGGCTGCCACAGCACGTCGAGGCCCTGCATCCGCTTGAAGCGGATCAGGATGTCCTGCAGCGTGTTGTTGAGCGCGTGGCCCATGTGCAGGTTTCCGGTCACGTTTGGCGGCGGGATCACGATGCAGAACGTCTCCGCGCCGGGCTTCGCGCCCGCGCCGGCCTTGAAGGCCCCGCCCTGTTCCCAGGCCTCGTAGATGCGCCGCTCGACCGCGGCCGGATCGTAATGCTTGTCGAGCATGGGTCGCCCGCTCTCTTCTTCAGGAATGGGTGCGAAATCGCGTGTCGGGGACGGGTTTTAGCGCCGGGACGCGCGCGAGGCTACCCGCGAAACCGTGAAAATCCGACTGACCGTCCCGATGGCCGATCGGCACGCAGCCCCCGCGCGCAGCAGTGGCGGCAAGAAGGATCAGGGACGGCGGCGCAATTCCTCGCGCACGATCCGCTCGACGATCCCCTCCAGGTTCTCGTCCATCCATTGCCGCAGCATGGGCTTGAGCAGCCGGAGCATGGCGCGCTCCAGCGCGTCGCCTGCCAGCGCCTCCTCGTCGGTCTCGGGCCGCGGCGCCCGCTCGCGGTAGAGCGGTTGCTCGCGCCGCGGGGCCGCCACGTCTTCCAGGTCGGGTTCCGCGCTTGCCAGCGTGACCTTGGCCCGCGCAGCCGTCGTCGCATCGGCGACCGCAGCGGGAAGACCTTCCGCCACACGCCCGCCGCGGGTATCGGCAACGGTACCGTCGGGCATCACGATCTGAGTCAGCTCCAGCACGTCGGCGCCGGCATCGCGGAACACGACCTCGTCGGGTTGGGACTGGGGTTCCGGGCGCGGCTGGACCGCCTTGGCTGGCGACTTCTCCCCGTCACCGGATGCGCCGGACGGCACCGGCCGTGTCAGATCGAGGGGCGCCGCTTCGGGCACCACTGCTTCTGCTTCTGCTTCTGCTTCTGCTTCTGCTTCCGCCGCCGCTTCCGGCTGCGCCGGGGGAGCCTTGGCCGCAGGCACGGCAGACTTCGCCGCGGAGTCCTGCTGCGCCACGATCCGCGTGAGGCCGGACGCCACCATCGCGCCGATCTCATCGAGCGCCTTCTCGGTCGCAGCCTGCGTCTGGCGGCCAACGGGCGAGAGCGCTTGCGAGGGCCGCGGCATGGGCGCCGGCCTCGCCGGGTGCGCAGCGGACTGCGCGGGCGCAGGAGAGGCAGCCTTCTGGGCGCCAGGCTTATCTGCGGCAGGCACTTCAGGAGAGGGGCTGGGCGTTACCGCCTTGGGTGCTTCCGCCCCGGGTGCTTCCGCCTTGGGGGTGGTGTCACCAGTTCGGGCAGCCTGCGGCTTGCCTGCCTTTGCGCTGCCATCCTCGTCAGCGATGATTCGACGGATGGACGAGAGAATCTCCTCCATCGTCGGTTCGCCTGTGTCCGTTGGACGCCCCATGCCGCTCATCACTACGCCGCCCGCTTCACACGCGGCGGCACCCCCGACTCAGATGCGATCGTTAAAGTTTACTGCATCGCCTCGTCGTACCCGAACCATTTGTTCCGGACGCGGTCGTAGTAGGTGGTGGGATCGTATGCCGCGACGGGCAGCGACAGCGTGTCGACATTGAGCAGGCCGACAGCCGACAGCACCTGGAAGGCCGCGACATACTCGTCGCGCACCGCTGTCACGAGGGACACGCGGGAGTTCAGAAGCTCCTGCTCCGCGTCGAGCACATCGAGCGTTGTGCGCGCGCCGACCAGCAATTCCTGGCGCACGCCCTCGAGCGCGATTTCGTTCGCGCGCACCTGCTGCTGCGCCGACTCGATCGTGGCCCGCGCGGCCAGCAGGTTGGACCAGGCAGAGGCCACCTGCTCCTCGACATTGCGGGTGGCGCTCACGATCTCGATCCGCCGCTGCGACTTCAGCGCCTGCGCCTGCCGGACCTGGCTGAACACGCGGCCCGACTGGTAGAGCGGCACGTTGAGCCGCGCCGCGATCTGCGCCTGCGTGGATTCGGTCGCGCCCGCCACCGTGTCCCGTCCGTATCCGACCGATCCCGTGACCGAGACGGAGGGGTTGAGGTCGCTCTTGGCCCGGCGGACGTCGGCACTCGCCGCCTCGTCGGCGAAACGTGCCGCCTGCAGCGTCGGGTTCCGGTCGAACGCGGTGTTCAGCGCCTCGTCCTCGGACGTCGGGAGCATCGGCAGCGAGGGCGGCTGCTCCAGCGTGCCCGGCATCCGGCCGACGATGCGCGCATAGGCCGCGCGGCTGGAGGTCAGCTGCGCCTCCGACTGGAGCAGGACCGACTGCGAACCGGCGAGACGGGCCTGCGACTGCGCAACGTCGGTCCGCGTGGCCTCGCCCACCTCGAACCGGTCGCGCGAGGCGTCGAGCTGGGCGCGCAGCACGTCGACGTTGTTGCGGTTCAGCTCCACGACCTTCAGGTCGCGCAAGACGTTCATGTATGCCGTAACGGCGGACAGCAGCACATCCTGCTCGACCGCCGCGAGCGAGGCACGTCCCTGCCGGACCCGCGCTTCCGCCGCATCGACGCTGTTCTGCACGCGCCCGCCCGTATAGACGGGCTGCGTCACCGAGACCTCGGCGGAAAGAGGGCTGGTGGTGCCCTCCGGCCCGCTGGCGATGTCACGGTGCGACTTGCCGTAGGAGGCGTTCGCCTGCACGTTCGGGCGCCAGCCGGAGAGCGCCTGGGGCACCCCCTCGTCCGTCGCCCGCTGTCCGGCACGCTGAGCCTCCAGCTGCGGATTGTTGAGATAGGCGGCCATGAGCGCATCCTGCAGCGTCTCGGCCGACGCCGGTGCACCGGAAAGCGCGCCGAGGGCGACGCAGGCTGCGAGAACCCGCCTGCCGAGCCTTGCCGTTCTTGCCGCAGCCCTGGTGTCCGCAGACTTGCTCATGATCATCCCCGCCGAAAGCGCATCCCGCCCGATTCGTGACGGCGGGCAGCCAGTGCCGCGCGCCGCCCTGATTTGGCAACAGTGTATCCTAGCCGCAAACGCTTGACAAAACGAACACTTGTCAAGGAACACCCGTCGCGGATGCATACGGCTGCACGGTCGGCCGCTGCGTCAGAAGCTGAAGCTCTCTGCACGAGCGAAGGCGGCAAGCCGCGGCGCACTGGTATCGAACAGGTCACGGCGCGCGGCATCCCCGCCCGTTTTCAGCCAAAGCGCCCCTCGCGGCGCCGCCTGGCCGGTGTGCACGGCCACGAGGCGCCCGCCGTCCTTGAGCTGCGCAATCAACGTCTCCGGCACGTCGTCCACCCCGCCCTCGATGACGATGACGTCGTAAGGGCCCTGGTCCGGCCGCCCGGCCGCGAGGTCGCCTTCGAGGGCGACCGCATTCTCGATCCCCAGTTCCGAAAGATTGGCCGACGCCTGTTCCACGAGGCTCGTGTCGCTCTCCACGCCCGCAACGCCCGCCGCCAGATGCGACAGGACCGCGGTGGAATAACCGCTCGCGCAGCCCACATCGAGCACCACGTCGCCCGCCCGGATCTCCGCGGCGTCGACCAGCTTGGCAAACACCATCGGGTCGAGCAGGAAGCGCCCGCCGGGAAGCGGCAGGTGTTCGCCCGCATAGGCGACGCCGCGCAGCGTGCGCGGCACGAACAGCTCCCGCGGGACCGCAAGCATCGCTGCCACGACGTCCGGGTCGGTCACCCCGCAGGGACGGACCTGGCTGTCCACCATCGCCTTCCGGGCGGCTGCGAAATCGATCATGGCTGATTACCCCCGAGGTGAAACGCCCGCACCCGGAGCGGGATCGCTCCCGGATGCCGTTCGACCTGCCTTATAAAGGGCGGGGAAAGCGGAAACAATGGCGCAGCGCGCTCGGTAAGGCCAATCGCTGCGGTGCAGACGGACCCCGCCTTGCCCTCCCTGGGAAAGGTCTTGCGAACGGCTGCGAAAAGACGCTAGACGAAGGGCGCACGATCGCGGACGGCCAAGCTGGCCGAACGCGGCAGATGCGACTTCAGGTGGCGCCGTGGCGGAGTGGTTACGCAGCGGACTGCAAATCCGTATACCCCGGTTCGATTCCGGGCGGCGCCTCCACCTCTCACCGCTCCTCAGTCCTTTTTCCGCCCCCTGTGGTGCGCCGCGCGGCGTGCGCGTGCTTCCCTTCGCCGGCGATCGAGCCTGCGGCCGATTTTCACCTCCAGCCTGCGCCTCCAGCGCCGGATGAGGCGGGAGTCGACCGACAGGACCAGGAGACCCAACGGGATCATCCAGAAGCCGAGAACCGGCAGGAACCCCAAGGTGCCCCCCAGGACCAGCGCAACGCCGAGCACCATCCGCGCAAGCGGCGATCCGGGAACGCGAAGGGATTTTCCGGCGATGCGAACGGTACGGGACATGACGCACCGATACATGGCCGATCGCGGGCCCGGTTCCAAGAGCGCAAACGCTCCCTCGCACGGAAGGAAAGAGGTGTGCAAAGGGGCTTGGCAAGCCCCACCCCCTTTGCTATGACGCCGCCCACACTGATCCCCGGTAGCTCAGTTGGTAGAGCAAGCGGCTGTTAACCGCTGGGTCGCTGGTTCGAGTCCGGCCCGGGGAGCCAATTCGGAAGAGAGGCTGGACCGCCGCGGTCCGGCCTCTTTTTCATTCAGCCGGGATCTCTCCGCAAAATCCCTTGCCGCGTGCCGGGAATAAGTCCGCGCGTCCGCCCGTCCATCCCATGAAAGATCGGCCACCTGCCCTGGCCGATGGACGGACCGGCCGGCGTGACTACCTGCCCCCCTCACCGCGCCGGCCGGTCCCGTCCAATTCTCGAACCGCGTGTCCGGGGCTGGCGGACGGGCAGACGGCGTGGCATCGAGGAGGCGCGGCTCGGCGCGACCATCGGGGCAAACGGCCGCAGAGCATGTTAAAGGGCAGGATGGCAGACAGTATCGAGATGGACCTGTTGCGGCATGTGTCGGCATTGCGCCGCTATGCGCGGGCGCTGACGGGAAGCGAGCACGATGCCGACGACCTGGTGCAGGAGTGCCTCGCCCGTGCGCTGGCCCGCATCGGGCTGTTCCGCGGTGTGACCAACATCCGCGCCTATCTCTTCTCGATGCTGCACAATGCACACGTCGATCGCATGAAGGCCGCGCGCAGGCGCGGGGGCATGGTGGCGATCGACGGCTGCGCGGGAGAGCTTGCACAGGCGCCCGAACAGCCGGGCGCGAGCGAGTTGCGCGACGTGGCACGCGCCATGCAGGACCTTCCGCAGGAACAGCGCGAGGTGCTGCTGCTCGTGGGACTGGAAGGTATGAGCTACAAGGAAACCTCGCAGATCCTGGACGTGCCGATCGGCACCGTGATGTCGCGCCTGTCGCGCGGGCGCGAGGCGCTGCGCCAGCGTCTCGCCGCGCCTGCCGCGCCCCGCGCCGCCTTGCGAAGGGTGAAATGAGATGACGTACCGCCCCCTCTCCAGCCCGCTCACCGACGAGGACCTCCATCTCTATGTCGACGGCCAGCTCGCGCCCGAGCGGCAGGCCGAGGTCGAGGCCGTGCTCGCCACCATGCCCGAACTGCGCCGCCGCGTGGACGGCTACCGCGAGCAGAACATCGCCCTGCACCAGCTTTACGACGCGCCCCTGCCCGCCATGCCGGCGGAGATGCGCGCCCAGGTCGACCGGCTGCGCCACGCCGTCGACCGCCGCCGCCGGGTTCGTCATGGCTTCGGGTTGGCCGCAGGCATCGCGCTGTGCGTCGTTGCAGGCGCGGCCGCGCACCGCGCCATCGAGTCGGTGGAGACGCGCGCAGACCAGATCGCGGCCTTCACCAGCCGGGCGGCGACCGCGCACTCGCTCTACGCCGACGACCGGGCCGCGGTCGCCCGCATGAAGGTCGGCGAGGACAAGGGCGCCGCACTTGCCGCCGCGCTCTCCAACCTGACCGGTGCGACCCCCATGCAGGCGCCTGACCTGGAGGCGCTGGGCTTCCGCCTGATCGGCGGCCAGCTTGTCCCCGCGCAGGGCAAGGCCGCACTCCATTACCTCTATGAGGACGGCGCGGGCGCGCGCGTTTCCCTCTACGCGGGACGCACGTCGCAGGACGGCGCAGTGGATTTCACCTTCGCCAGCCGGGACGGCATGTCGGCCTTCTTCTGGCGGCAAGGAACGACGGCCTTCACGCTGATCGGTCCGCTGTCGCAGGACGAACTGCTCGCCATGGCGCGCGCGGTGGGGCCGCAACTCGCCCCCCGGCCGCCCGCGAACCAGCCGAAGGTCGACGACGTCGCCGCGGGTCAAGCGGCTACCGCCCAGCCCGCTCTCGCGCCTGCGCCCGCCCCTGCCCCTGCAGCATCGCCGGCAGAGCACCAGACCCGCGCACCGGCCACCGCGGCAGACAATGCCGCGGAGGCGCCGGTTGCGGCAGAGCCCGCTGCAAAAGGCGAGATCACACCGTCGCCGAAGGGCGTTCCCGTCGACGCGGGCGGCACCAAGCAGACCAACACCTGACCCGCGCCGGGCAGCGTCCCACCCATTCTCCCGCCGCGCCCCCTGTCAGGCGCCGCGCACGGGCTATATCCCCGCACCGTTAGCGTTTTCGGTTCCGGCCAGGAGGCAGGCATGGGTGCGACGATCGTATGGTTCCGGCAGGATCTGCGGCTTGAGGACAATCCGGCACTCACCGCCGCGGCGCAGCGCGGCGCGCCCGTCATCCCCCTCTTCATCCGGGACGAGACCATCCCCGCCGACGAGGCAATGGGCGCGGCCTCGCACTGGTGGCTGCATGGATCCCTTGCAGCCCTCGCCGCCGGCCTCGAGACACGCTACGGCCAGCGCCTGATCCTGCGCCGGGGCGCGCCGGGAGAAATTCTCGAGGCGCTGGCGGCGGAGACGACGGCCGATACGGTCCTGTGGAACCGCTGTTACGAGCCGCACGCCGTCACCCGCGACCGGGAGATCAAGGCGGAACTGAAGGAGTGCGGCCTCGCGGTCGAAAGCCACAACGCCGCCCTCATCGCCGAGCCGTGGGAGGTGCGTACCGGCGCGGGCGAGCCCTACAAGGTCTTCACCCCGTTCTGGAAGGCCGTGCGCGCGCAGATCGTGCCGCCGCAGCCGCTTCCCGCCCCCGATGCTCTGCCCTGCCCCGCGACATGGCCCGGGAGCGACGCACTCGACGACTGGGCCCTGCTGCCGAGCCGCCCCGACTGGGCGGGCGGCCTGCGGGAGGTGTGGACGCCGGGGGAGAACGCCGCGCGCTCCCGCCTCCACGCCTTTCTGCGCCATCGTCTCGACGGCTACGCGGACGCGCGCGACCTGCCGGGCACGCACGGCACCTCGCGCCTGTCGCCGCATCTCCACTGGGGCGAGATCGGGCCGCGCCAGGTCTGGCACGCGACGCACGCCCACACGGCTGCGCACGGGCAGGCGAAAACCGAGAAGGCCGCGGCAAAGTTCCTCGCCGAGGTCGGCTGGCGGGAGTTCTCCTATCACCTGCTCTTCAACTTCCCGCAGATCGTGCGGGACAATTTCCGGCCGGAGTTCGACGGCTATCCGTGGGCGAGCGACCCGGCGGCACTCGCCCGCTGGCAGCGCGGCCAGACCGGCTACCCCATCGTGGACGCGGGCATGCGGGAGCTTTGGGCGACCGGCTGGATGCACAACCGCGTGCGCATGATCGTGGGGTCCTTCCTCATCAAGGATCTGCTGATCCACTGGAAGGAGGGCGAGCGCTGGTTCGCCGACACGCTCGTCGACGCCGACCTCGCCAGCAATTGCGCAAGCTGGCAGTGGGTCGCGGGATCGGGCGCCGACGCTGCACCCTATTTCCGCATCTTCAACCCGGTCTCGCAGGCCGCGAAGTTCGACGCGGACGGCACCTACATCCGCAAATGGGTGCCGGAGATCGCGCGGCTGCCCGACGACTTCATCGCGCAGCCGTGGGCGGCGCCCGCACTGGTGCTGAAGGCGGCGGACATCGAACTGGGCAACACCTACCCCCGCCCCATTGTCGACCATGCGCAGGCCCGCGACCGCGCAATGGCCGGCTACCGCGAGATGCGGGGCGAGGCGGGCTGAAGGCCGGCCACCGCCCCCCCGGATGCATCCGATGGTGACAGAGTGCACGTATTGATTTCAGAATAAGACCGGTCCAGCAGGGGAAGGATGGACATGACCGCAGCGACGAACCCGGAAACAGGGCGCATGGCGGTGACGGACGCCGGAGGGCACGGGACGGTGCACCTCACCCGCGCCGCACTGCCGCGTATCGCGGGCCTCGACATGTGGGCGCGGATCGCGCTCGGCCACCTCTCGAACATCGCGGCGGGCCGGTACCGCATCGTGCTGCCCGACGGGCGCACCATCGTGGCGGAGGGGAGCGAACCGGGGCCGGAGGGCACGATCCTGATCCGCGACCCGCGCCTTTGGCGACGTGTCGTACTGGGCGGCGACATCGGCCTCGCCGAGGCCTACATCGACGGCTGGTGGGACAGCCCCGACCTCGCCGCGGTGATCGAAGTTGGCGCGCGCAACATGGCGGCCTTCGGGATGAAGTTTGCAGGAAGCCCGCTGCACAAGGCGATGCGGCGCGTGGGCCACCTGCTGCGCCCCAACTCCCGCTCGGGCTCGCGCAAGAACATCATGGCCCACTACGACCTCGGCAACAGCTTCTACCAGGCGTGGCTCGACGAGACGATGACCTACTCCTCCGCGCTGTTCCGCGCGGGCGACGAGCCCCTGCCGCAGGCCCAGCGCAACAAGTACGCCGCGATCGCGCAGGCGATGAACCTCACCCCCGGCCAGAAGGTGCTGGAGATCGGCGCCGGCTGGGGCGGCTTTGCGGAGTTCGCGGCGGGCGAGGTCGGCGCACACGTGACCGGCATCACGATCAGCCCCAGCCAGTACGATTTCGCGAAGAAGCGCATCTTCGAAAAGGGCCTGGCCGAGAAGGTCGACATCCGGCTGCAGGACTACCGCGAGGTCGAGGGCCGCTTCGACCGCATCGCCTCCATCGAGATGTTCGAGGCGGTGGGCGAGCGCTACTGGCCGCAATTCTTCGGCAAGGTGCGCGACTGCCTCGCGCCCGGCGGGCACGCGGCGCTCCAGATCATCACCATCCGGGAGGAGTTCTACGACAGCTACCGCTCGGGTGCGGATTTCATCCAGCGCTACATCTTCCCCGGGGGCATGCTGCCCTCGCCCACCGCGCTCAAGCAGGAGGTGGCGAAGGCGGGGCTTGCCTGGCGCGGCGCGGTCGAGTTCGGGCAGGACTATGCCCGCACGCTCGGCCTCTGGCACCGGCAGTTCCTCGAGGCATGGCCGTCGCTGACGTCGCAGGGGTTCGACGACCGCTTCCGCAGGCTGTGGCAGTATTATCTCTGCTATTGCGAGGGCGGGTTCCGCGCCGGGAACATCGACGTCGCGCAAATCTCGCTCGCGAAGGCCTAGGTCACGAGGTCCTTCGCGTCCCGCAGCACCACACCGTTGATCCGCCAGGTGCCGTCGGATTGCTGCTGCATGAAGTAGCGCGCGATGACGGGCTTGCCGTCCGCACCGACGATGTAGACGTCCTGCTCCGGTCCGCGGCGTCCGTAGCGGATTTCGAGAAATTCGGTCGCGGTGGCCCGGTAGACCGGTGCATAACCCGTCCGCACCATGTCCATGAAGGTTCCGGGATCGCGGAACTGGTTCCGGATCGCGGGGCTCGCATAGGAGAAGGCGCGCACCGCATCGCCCGCGCGGAAGGCGTCGATCTGCTCCGAAATCACGCCGCGAATGGCGCCGACATCCGCGTCGGACACCTGCGCGCGCGCAGGCGCGATGGCGATGAGCATGACGAAAACGCAACCGAGGATGGTTCGGACGATCCGCATTGGCTTCCCTCCCGGTCCGGGCGGCGGCCGCGCCGCTCACCCCTGCATACGAAACATCTTGATCGGCGGATGCCTTTGCCCCAAGTGCGATAGCTCTGTGATCCGGCTTGCGGAGGATTCCTGCCATGCCGAAGACCCCCGCCCCCGCCGCCCATCCGGAGCGGATGTTCTTCTTCGGCTCGCTGCGCGATCTCGACCTGCTGGAGATCGTGATCGGGCGCACGCCGCACGGGCTGGCACTCGCGGACGGCCACCTCGATCATCATGCCGTCCATTGCGTCGCGGGCGAGCCCTTCCCGATGCTGGTCGCCCGCGACGGCGCACGCGCCCATGGTCTGCTGGTCGAGGGGCTCGGCCCGCACGAGGTCGACCGCATCAGCTTCTACGAGGACGTGGACTACACGCTTTCACCTGTCGCCGTGCATGCGGACGGCGCGCGGGTGGAGGCACATGCCTATCTCGCGCTGGAGACACTCACCGATTCCGGCACCCCCTGGGACCTCGCGCGCTGGCAGGCGGAGGAGAAGGCCTTCATGCTGCTCTGCGCCGAGGAAATGATGCGCTTTCACGGGGTGCTGACCCATGCCGAGGTCGACGCCCGCTGGCCTGCGATCAAGGCGCGCGCGGCGGCCCGGCTCGAAGCGGCCACACGGCCGCACCGCCAGGCAACCCGCTAGCGTTCCAGCCCACCCTCACCGAAACATTCCGGTTGATGCTTGCGTCTGCCGGAACGCGCCCCTATTTTCCACATCGGAAACGCACCCCGAAGGGAATTACACGCCATGAACGTGAAACAGGATGTCCTCGAGGCGATCGGCAACACGCCGCTCGTCAAGCTGCGCCGGGCGAGCGAGATGACCGGCTGCACCATCCTGGGCAAGGCGGAGTTCATGAACCCCGGCCAGTCGGTGAAGGACCGGGCGGCGCTGGGCATCGTGACGGAGGCCGTGCAGACCGGACGCCTGCAGAAGGGCGGCATCATCGTGGAGGGGACGGCGGGCAACACCGGCATCGGGCTTGCGCTGGTGGCGCGCGCCATGGGCTTTCGCACCGTCATCGTGATCCCGGAGACGCAGAGCCAGGAGAAGAAGGACACGCTGCGCCTCATGGGGGCGGAGTTGGTGGAGGTGCCGGCCGTTCCCTACCGTAATCCGAACAACTACGTGAAGTATTCCGGCCGCCTCGCCGCCGAGCTTGCATCGACCCATCCACAAGGCGCCATCTGGGCCAACCAGTTCGACAATGTGGCGAACCGCGACGCCCATGTGCGCACGACGGGGCCTGAGATCTGGGAGCAGACGGGGGGCAAGGTCGACGGCTTCATCTGCGCGGTCGGCTCCGGCGGCACGCTGGCGGGTGTCGCGCACGCGCTGAAGGAGAAGAACCGCGACGTGAAGATCGGCCTTGCCGACCCGATGGGCGCGGCGCTGCACAGCTTCTACACCACGGGGGAGTTCAAGGCGGAGGGCGGCTCGATCACCGAGGGGATCGGCCAGGGCCGCGTCACCGCGAACCTCGACGGCTTCCGGCCCGACATGTCCTTCCAGATCCCAGACGCGGAGGCTGTGCCCATCGTCTTCGACCTGCTGGAGCACGAGGGGCTGTGCCTCGGCGGTTCATCCGGCATCAATGTCGCGGGCGCGATCCGCATGGCGCGCGAGATGGGGCCCGGCCACACCATCGTGACGATCCTTTGCGACTATGGCACGCGCTACCAGTCGAAGCTCTTCAACCCGGCGTTCCTGAAGGAAAAGGGCCTGCCGGTGCCGGAGTGGCTGACCCGCGCGCCCGACCTGCCGCAGGTGTTCGAGGCCGCCTGAAGCCCCTATCGCACACTATTGCCATGCGCCCAGCCGACGAGGCTGTGGCGCACCCCGTGCGTCACCGGGGTCACGCGGTGGGTCAGGAAGCTCGCGAACACGATCGCCGTGCCCATGGCGCGGGGCGCGCGCCAGGTGCGGCCGTCGCCGATCACCTCCAGGTGCCCGCCGCGATACTCGACCGTGGAGGAAAGCTGCACCGAGACCGAGAGCTTGCGCCGCCGGGCGAGCGTCCCCGCCCCGCGGTCGGAATGCCAGTCGAAGCCGTCGCGGTGCTCCGCCCCGTAGCGCGCGATCTGCAAGCGCTCTTCCAGCGCCTCGATTTCCAGCCCCGTGATGCGTTGGGCCTCCGCCATCAGGCGGGCCATGCGCGCCTCGACCCAGTGCCATTCGGGCGTTTCCGGGATCCAGGCGATGGTGGACCGGCGCACGCCGTCCGCCTCCCGCCCGCCGACGAGGCCGGCGCGGTACCCGTCCCCGCCGAGGTCGACCAGATCGCGCAGGGCGAGGCACTCCCGCTCGGAAAATACTTCCCCGATCACCGCCGCGAATTCCGGCGGCGGCGCCTCCTGCCTGACCTCCCCTTTGCCTGGGCGCGTCAGCGCCCGCGGGCCAGACCTTTTCATCCTGTGCGAACACGCGCTCCAGACCGCCCGCGCCAAGCCGCGGGGCCGCGGCCCGATGCGTCATGTAGCGTCTGCGGCGCCATTGCGCCAGTGGCAGGGCGCACGCGCGACGCTTGGGACCTGACAAACGGCGCGAGACTTTCTAGGCTCTCCCGCAACCGGGAAAACGACCCGCAAGGACACCCGAAGGAGATGCCGCGCCGATGACCGAAGCCCTGTTCCGCGACGACGCCTATCTGAAGACCTGCGAGGCGATCGTGACCGCCGTGAACGAGCGCGGCGGCATCGTGCTCGACCGCACGATCTTCTACCCCACGGGCGGCGGGCAGCCGGGCGATTCGGGCGAGATGCGCACCGCGGGTGGGCGTACGCTGCGCATCGTCACGACGGTGAAGGGCGAGACCGCGGACGAGATCGTCCACGTGCCGGCGGAGGGCGAGGCCCCGCCTGCCGTGGGGGAGACCGTGACGCTGACGCTCGACTGGGACCGGCGCTACGCGCACATGCGGATGCACACCTGCCTGCACCTGCTGTCCGCCGTGCTGCCCTTCCCCGTCACTGGCGGGAATGTCGGGGCGGAGAAGTCGCGCCTCGACTTCGACATGGAGGAGAGCCCGGACAAGGACGACGTGACGGAGAAGCTGAACGCGCTCATTGCCGAGGATCACCCCGTCAGCTTCGATTGGATCACCGACGAGGAGCTTGCCGCCAGGCCCGACCTCGTGAAGACCATGTCGGTCAAGCCGCCGTCGGGCGCGGGCCGCGTCCGCCTGATCCGGGTGGAGGATTGCGACCTGCAGCCCTGCGGCGGCACACATGTCACGCGCACGTCCGAGATCGGCCGCGTCGCCGTCACCAAGATCGAGAAGAAGGGCCGCATGAACCGCCGCGTGGCGATCCAGTTCGCCGACGGCTAGGCTCGCCCTGCCCCGCATCCATCAAGACCGTCTCTTGCCGAGGACCCGTCCATGCCCACGTCCGACCCCCGCAATCTCGTCTCGACCGAATGGCTCGCGCAGCACCTGGACGCGCCCGACGTGCGCGTCGTCGATGCCTCCTGGTACCTCCCGGGCGTGCCGCGCGACCCGAAGGCCGAATATGCCGAGCGGCATATCCCGGGCGCGGTGTTCTTCGACATCGACGAGATCAGCGATACGACCTCGCCCTATCCGCACATGCTTCCCGCGCCGGAAAAATTCTCCGCCCGCGTGCGCAAGCTGGGCCTCGGCGACGGCAACCGCATCGTGGTCTACGACGGCAC
Source organism: Futiania mangrovi (assembly GCF_024158125.1). Classification (NCBI taxonomy): domain Bacteria; kingdom Pseudomonadati; phylum Pseudomonadota; class Alphaproteobacteria; order Futianiales; family Futianiaceae; genus Futiania; species Futiania mangrovi. The sequence goes on from NZ_JAMZFT010000001.1 coordinate 1,330,080, forward strand.
CGGCGTCTATTCGGCGCCGCGCGTTTGGTGGATGTTCCGCGTCTTCGGGCACAAGGACGTGGCCGTGCTCGACGGCGGCCTGCCGAAGTGGATCGCCGAGGGCCGCCCCGTCACCGACCGGGAGCCGATGCCGCGCGAACGCCACTTCACCGCGCGCTTCGACAATTCCGCCGTTCGCACCGTCGAGGACATGGTGGAGATCGTGCGCACCCGCTCGGCCCAGATCCTCGATGCGCGCACGCCCGGCCGGTTTGCGGGCCGCGAGGCGGAACCGCGCCCGGGCCTTCGCGCCGGCCACATACCGGGCTCGACGAGCCTGCCGTGGCAGGGTCTGGTCAACGAGGACGGCACGCTGAAGGACGCAGCCGGCCTGAAGGCCGCGTTCAAAGGCGCGGGCGTCGACACCTCCAAGCCCATCGCGACGACCTGCGGCTCGGGCATCTCGGCGGCGATCCTGGCGCTCGGTCTCGACGTGATCGGCGCGCGGCGCGTCGGCGTCTACGACGGCTCCTGGGCGGAATGGGGCGCGCGCAAGGACCTGCCCATCGAACAGGGCTGAGGGTCGCCAGGCATGCCCCGGACGCTCGACACCGTCGTCACCTATCTGGAGATGACGGACGACCCCGGCCGCAGCCCGCGCGCGCCTTCCCTGCCCGGGCTCGCGCTTCTGAAGGTCGAGGACATCCCCCTCCACTACTACCGCTATCTCTACGACGCGGTGGGCCGCGACTGGCACTGGGTCGACCGCAAGAAACTGAGCGACGAAGACCTTGCGGCCGCCCTGCACCGCGACACCGTCGACATCTATGTCGCCCATGTGAAGGGTGCGCCAGCGGGCTACTTCGAGCTTGAGCGCGACCTCCCGGGCCGCGTGCTGCTCGCCTATTTCGGGCTGATACCCGACTTCATCGGCCTGCGGCTCGGCGGATGGCTGCTCGACACCGCGATTGCGACCGCATGGAGCCATGCCCCGGCGCGCGTCGAGGTCGAGACCTGCACGCTGGATCATCCGCGCGCACTCGGTCTCTATCAGAAGAAGGGTTTCCGGCCCGTGAAGCGCGTCGAGAAGACGATGACGCTGCTGGACTGAGAGATACAGTGGAACAAAAAAATGCCGGGACAGCACAAGGGCGCTATATACGCCCAGGCCAGTCCCGGCAAGTTTAGCGCTTGGACGGAGGGATGCGGCCGCCCACGCGCGCGAAACACAACGACTGCTGCACTACTTTATTCTACTTTTGTATGCAAGCGCAAAAACGCTCAAAACGATACAAAAGCATACTCTGGCCCAGTCTTTTCCCCGATCGGGACACTGGCAATCGTGTTTATACTTATACCCCGCCTCCGCGAGAAAGCTCCCGCGGAACCTCGGCAAGATGCGCCTTACCCGCGCTCCAGCATCACAGCCAAGCGATGCATGAACGCCTCGCACGCCGCGATCTGGGAGACGTCGCAGAATTCGTTCGGCTTGTGCGCCTGCTCGATGCTGCCCGGACCGCAGATGACGGTCGGGATCTGACCGGACTTCTGGAAGATCCCTGCCTCGGTCCCGTAAGCAACACGCGATGTGGCGTTCTGCTGCGCCAGCGACTTGACGGCTACGACCGCCTCGTCCCCCTCGCCCATGTCGAGCCCCGGGAAGGTAAAGATCGGCTCCCAGGAAAAGCCGGTCTCCCCCGCCCGCGCCTTCATCTCCGGCTCGAGAACGTCGTGCGCATAGGCCTGCACCTCGCGCAGCAGCACCGCCGGATCGTCGATGGGCAGATGCCGGAACTCGAACTCGAACGACGCCGCATCCGGCACGATGTTCAGCGCGGTTCCGCCCTTGATGCGACCGGTGTGAACCGTCGTGTGCGGCACGTCGAAGGAGGTGTCGAAGGGGCCCGTTTCCGCCTTGTGCCGCGCCATCTGCCGCAGCTTTACGATCACCTCGGCGGCATACTCCACCGCGTTCACGCCATGGGGTGCCAGTGAAGAGTGGCAGGCATGCCCGTGCACATTGCACCGCATCGCAAGCTTGCCCTTGTGCCCGATGACCACCTGCATGCTGGTGGGTTCCCCGACCACGCACATGCGCGGGCGGACCGGCAGCGTGTTCAGATGATCGACGAGCGAATGGACGCCCAGGCAGCCCACCTCCTCGTCATAGGAGAGGCAATAGTGGATGGGCGCCTTCAGATTCGCGCGCTTGAACGCCGGTGCATGCGCCAGCGCGACGGCCAGGAAGCCCTTCATGTCGCACGTGCCGCGCCCCCAGAACCGGCCATCCTTCTCGACAAGTTCGAACGGATCCGTCGCCCAGTCCTGCCCGTCGACCGGCACGACATCCGTGTGCCCCGAAAGAACGACCCCCGGCTTGTCGGCGGGTCCGATCGTGGCAAAGAGATTCGCCTTGCGCCCATCCTCCGAACGCACCAGCGTGCTCTCGACCCCGAGGTCGCGGAGGTAGTCCTGCACGAACTCGATCAACGCCATGTTGGAGTTGCGGCTGGTCGTGTCGAACCCGATCAGACGGCGGAGCATCTCGGCGGAGTCGACGGCCGCCAACGGCTTGGTCATGAGCATATCGGACTCCTTCCCCCGTCAGACGGACGGCTGATCATTCAGGTGGCACGCGGCATGCCTTCCCGGCGCGATCTCGCGCAGGACCGGACGCTCGACCTTGCAACGGTCGAACGCGTGCGGGCACCGCGGGTGGAAATGACAGCCCTTCGGCGGATCGAGCGGCGACGGGATCTCTCCCTTGATCGCTACGAACGTCTTGTGCCGTTCGTCGATACGCGGCACCTCCGCAAGCAGGGCCTGCGCATAGGGATGGTTGGGCTTCCGGAACAGCTCCTCGGTCGGCGCTGACTCCACCACCCGCCCAAGGTACATGATCACTACGCGGTCGGAGATGTGCTCGACCACCGAGAGATCGTGGCTGATGAACAGGTAGGTCAGGTCCAGCTGCTCGCGAAGATCCATGAACAGGTTGATGACCTGCGCCTGGATCGACACGTCGAGCGCGGCGATGGCCTCGTCGCACACCAGGAACTCGGGCTTCACGGCAAGGGCGCGCGCGATACCGATCCGCTGGCGCTGGCCGCCGGAGAACTGGTGCGGGAACCGCCGCTTGAGGGTCGGGTCGAGACCGACGCGGTTCAGCACGTCGTCGACATAGTCATTGTATCCGGCACGGTCGACCAGCCCATGGTAGAGCGGCGCCTCGCCGACGATTTCGCTGACGCGCATCCGCGGGTTCAGCGAGGCAAACGGGTCCTGAAAGATCATCTGGACGGCGAGGGTTGCCTTCGCCCGCTCCGCGGCGTTCATGCTCCCCACGTCCTGCCCGCGATAGAACACCTGCCCCTCGGTCGCAGGGTGGATACCGGCGACGACCCGTCCGAAGGTGGACTTGCCACAGCCCGACTCGCCGACGAGGCCGACAACCTCGCCCGCCGGAATGGCGAGGGAGACGCCATCGACCGCATGGACAACCTCCTCGCGCAGGTTCGCGCCCATGCGGGCGGCCAGGCGGCCCGCCATATCCAGGCGCTTCACGAAGCGCTTGCTGACATTGCGCGCTTCAAGCAGCGCAGTTGCCGGCGCGCCGGTCGTGACACCGTGCGGCTGATCCATGAAATGCTCCTCCACCTTCTTCGCGACCGCCGTCATGCTGCCACCTCCACACCAACGTGCGGATGCACGCACCGCACCTCGCGCCCCGGAACGGGAGTGGTGATGGTCTGCTCCGCCAGGCAGGCGGCGTCGGCACGCGGACAGCGCGTGCGGAACGCGCAGCCCTGCGGCAGGCTCAGCAGCGACGGCGTCATGCCCGGGATCTGGCTCAGCCGCTGGCCGCGCCGGTTCGCACTCGGCACCGAGCCAAGAAGCCCGACCGTGTAAGGATGCGCGGGCCGGTCGATCACCGTATCCAGCGTCCCCTGCTCCACGATCCGGCCCGCGTACATGACCGCGATCTTGTCGGCGAGACCGGCGATGACGGCGAGGTCGTGGGTGATCCAGATCATCGCCGTTCCGGTGCGCGCGCACAGCTGCTGCGCCTCGTGGAGGATCTGCGCCTGGATCGTCACGTCGAGCGCCGTGGTCGGCTCGTCGGCGATGATCAGGTCCGGCTCGTTCAGGAAGGCGATGGCAATCGCCACGCGCTGGCGCATCCCGCCCGAGAGCTGGTGCGGATAGTTCTTCAGGCGCTGCTTCGCCGCCGGAATCCCGACCATCTCGAGCGCCTCGAGGGCACGGGCGCGTGCCTCTTCCTTGCTGACCTTCCTATGGGCCCGCACGGCCTCGATCATCTGCGTGTCGATGCGCAGCACCGGGTTGAGGGTCATCATCGGGTCCTGGAAGATCATCGCGATCTTGCTGCCCCGCAGCGTCTGAAGCCGCGCTTCCGACGCCTGCGCCAGGTCCTCGCCCTTGAAGAGCACGCGGCCGCTGACAATCCGGCCAGGCTGATCGACGAGGCCGAGGATCGAGAAGCCTGTGATCGACTTGCCCGATCCGCTCTCGCCCACCAGGCCGAGGATCTGGCCGGGTTCCACGGTGAAGCTCACGTCGTCGACGGCCTTCACCACTCCCGCCTTTGTGAAGAAGTGGGTCTTGAGGTTCTCGACCTTCAGCGTCGGTTCGGTCATCGGCGCAGCCTCGGATTCAGGACGTCGCGGAGCTGATCGCCGACGAGGTTGATGGCGACGATCGTGATGAGCAGGGCAAGCCCGGGGAAGATGCTAATCCAGTAGCTTCCCGAGAGCATGTACTGGAAGCCGTTGGCGATCAGGAGGCCAAGGGATGGTTCGGTCGGCGGAAGCCCAAGCCCGAGGAAGGACAGCGTCGCCTCCAGCGAGATCGCGTGTGCGGTCTGCACGGTGGCAACGACGATCAGGGGCGCGAGGCAGTTCGGAAGGATATGCCGGAACACGACGCGGCGATGCGGCAGGCCGAGACACTGCGCGGCCTCCACATACTCCTTCCGACGCTCGACCAGCGCGTTGCCGCGCACCGTCCGGGCGTAATAGGCCCACTGCACGATGATCAGCGCGATGATGATCTTGTCGATGCCCTTGCCGAGAATGGCGACCAGCATGAGCGCCACCAGAACGGCAGGGAAGGAGAGCTGCAGGTCGACGATACGCATGATGACGCTCTCGACACGGCCGCCCGAATAGGCCGCGATCAGGCCGATCGCCATTCCGACCGTCATCGCGAGGATGCCGCTGAAGACGCCGACCGCGAGGGAGATGCGCAGGCCGTAAAGAATGGCCGAGAACATGTCGCGGCCCGCGCCGTCCGTGCCGAGCAGGAAGGTATATCCCTCCATGCTGACCTCGCCCGGCGGGAGGCGGCTGTCCAGAATGCTCACCTGCGCCAGGTCGTAGGGGTTCTGCGGCGCGATCCAGGGGGCCAGCAGTGCAACCGCCACGATGGCGAGAAACACGATGAACGCCACCACGGCCAGCGGGCTCTCGGCATAATCCGAAACGAACCGCTTGAGCGGCGTCTCGACCCGGACCGGTGCCGGGACCGCTGCCCCGGCTGCGGCGCCGCCGGTTGTCCCGGCGTCAGGTGCTTGAACAGACATCAGCTTTCCTCAACAGAACCAATGCACGGATGCGCCCGCCTCCAGCGCCGTCAGGCGCCGCGGTCGGCCAGGCGCACGCGGGGATCCAAGATCGAGTAGAGAACGTCGACAATCAGGTTGATGATCACGAACATGACCGTGATCAGCAGCAGGTAACCGACGATCACCGGCCGATCGAGCGTCTGGATCGACCCGATCAGCAGCTTGCCCATCCCCGGCCAAGCGAAGATCGTCTCGGTCACGACCGAGAATGCCACCAGGTTCCCGAACTCGAGCCCGAGGACGGTCACAACCGGGATCATGATGTTCTTCAGGACATGCACGAAGACGATCCGGCGGTTGCCCAGCCCCTTGGCGCGGGCGAACTTGATGTAGTCCTGGTGCCAGACTTCGAGCGTCCCGGCCCGCGCAAGGCGGATCACGAGGGAAATCTTGAGGAGAGCGAGGTTGAACGCCGGAAGGAAGAGGTGCGTCAGGCCGTCCCAGGTCAGGAAGCTGACAGGCACACCCAGCAGATTAACCGTCTCCCCGCGTCCCGTCGACGGGAGCCAGCCCAGGATCACGGCGAAGATCATGATCAGCATGATGCCGACCCAGAAGGTCGGAAGGCTGAACCCCAGGATGGAGCTGCCCATGATCACCTTGGAGATGGCCGAGCGCGGCTTCAGGCCGGCGTAGACGCCCAGCGGAATTCCCAACACCACGGCCATGAGAACGGCAGCGAGCGCCAGCTCGAGCGTCGCGGGCATGCGCTCAATGATGAGCTTCAGTGCCGGCTCGGCGAAGATGAAGGAGTTGCCGAGATCGCCCTGCAGCGCATTCTTCACGAACAGGAAGTACTGCTCCCAGATCGGCCGGTCGAAGCCGAACTGCTTGATGGTGGCCTCGATCTCCGCCTGCGGCATGTCCGGGCTGATCAGCATGTAGACGGGATCGCCCACCACGCTGACCCCGAAGAACACCAGCAGCGACATCACGATCACCGCCACCGCGCTCTGGAAGAGCCGCCTTAGAATGAATGCCGACATGCGTCCTCACCCTGCCCGAAATCCGGGCACCAAAAGAAATCGGTCAACAAAGGGACAAAAGAGCCGGGAATGGCGCACCGTGTCCGTTACGGGACCGACGCCAGACCACTCCCGGCGAGTTTGGCACATGGGCGGAGGGATGCGACCGCCCACGCGCGCGTCAATTCATGGAACCGCCGATCACTTCACGACGACGTCGCGGACGAGCGTGTACTCGTCGGTACGCGGCGTGTAGGACAGGCCCTTGCGGGTCGCCCAGGTGTTGACCTGGAAGTGCACGGGCACGATCCCGATCTCGCTCATCGAGATCTCGGTCGCCTTGGCCAGAAGCGCTTCGCGCTTGGCGTCGTCGACCGTCGAAAGCGCCTGCGCCAGAAGGGCGTCGACTTCCGCGTTGGAGTAGCGGCCGCGGTTGGAGGCGCCGAGGCCCTTGCCCTTGTCGAAGGTCGCGATCAGCGACTTCAGCGGCGAGGACGCTTCACCCGTGGCCGAACCCCAGCCGACGAGACCCATGGTGAACTCCGGCTCGCCGTCGAGGCCCGTGGAGGCCCGCTTGAAGTAGACCGACCGCGGCAGCGTCTCGACGCTCGCCTCGATGCCGACACGGTTCAGCATCTGCGCCACCGCCTCGACGATCTTGGCATCGTTGAGGTAGCGGTCGTTCGGGCCGTGCACGACCATCTTGAAGCCGTTCGAATAGCCGGCCTCGCCCAGCAGCATGACCGCTTTCGTCGGATCGTAGGCAGGCGCCGAGATCTTCGGGCTGGTGCCGAAGAAGCCGTCGGGCAGCAGCTGACCGGCAGGCAGGGAGGCCCCTTCCATCACGCGGTCGGCGATGGCCTGGCGGTTGATCGCGTAGGAGACCGCCTGACGCACGCGCAGGTCGAGGAACGGGTTGCGGATGGCAGAGCCGTCCTTCGCCGTCACCTGGGGCGTGCTCTCGCGGTACTGGTCGAGATAGAAGTAGATCACGCGATTGGAGACGCCCGACGACAGCGTCACCTTGCCGTCGGCCTTGAGGCGCGCGATGTCGGTGGTCGGCACCGCCTCGATCATGTCGACGTCGCCGGCGAGCAGCGCGGCCACGCGGGCGGGATCGGACTTGATCGGCTTGAACGTCACCTTGTCGAAGCCGGCCTTCGCGCCCCAGTAGGCGTCGTTCCTGGCGACGACGATGCGGTCACCCGGCACGTACTCAACGAACTTGTACTGACCTGTGCCGACCGCAGCCTTGCCCGAGTTGTAATCCTCGGTCGTCGCGCCCGACGTCTCGTTCGACACGATGAAGATCGTCGAAACGTCGTTGGGCATGAGCGGATAGGGCTTCTCGGTCATGAAGTGGACCGTGTAGTCGTCCACCTTCTTGACCGTCTTGCCGCCCGTGTACGTCTTGAAGGACGAGGGGCTGTTCGGAACGTTCGGCGCGCGCTCGAACGAGAAGACGACATCGTCCGCATTGAACGCAGAACCGTCGTGGAAGGTCACCCCCTCACGGAGCTTGAATTCCCACGTCGTGTCGCTGATCGGGCGCCAGGAGACCGCAAGCGCCGGCTGGTGACGCTGCTGCGCGTCCTGGGCGATCAGCGGCTCGAAGACGTGGGTGAGCAGCGAGTTGTTGGGCGACAGATTGTGGAAATGCGGATCGATCGATGTCGGCTCGGCCGCGAGACCGACCGTGAGCGTGTTTGCGTGCGCTGCACCGCCGAGCACACCGAGTGCGAGCGCACCCGCAACGACTGAAACATAAGGTCTCATCAGACCCTCCCTGGCTCCAAGACGTGACGCAGAGGCACAGCGGGCCCGCGCCGCTTACTCCCGCCCCCGTTGTTATCGCATTGCGATAATGTTTTTGCGGACATTGATAATTGTTTTTCTCTTTTATGATAGAGTCAATCGCAAAAGTCGGTATGATGCTATCTCACGGGTGGAAAAGGAATAATCGCGATGACAACCACAGGTCGAGCGCAACCCTTACGCGCAGACACCCGCGGATCACGCGAAACGGGCGCCGTTTCAAGGCATGAGCGCGAGTCGCCGGAGACCGGGAGTGACACCTCGCGCGACCCACTGTTCATCGCCTCGCTCGCCAAGGGGTTGAGCGTGATGACCTGCTTCGGCGACGGGTGGGACGCTCTCAGCCTGAGCGAGATCGCCCAGCAGACCGGGCTCAGCACCGGTGGGGCGCAGCGCATCACGCACACGCTCACGCAGCTGGGCTACCTGCGGAAGGACGCCCGCACACGGCGCTACCGGCCGAGCCCCAGGATGCTGGAGTTCACCTATCAGTTCATGCGGGCAAGCCCGCTGTACGAGGTTGCGATCCCGGTGGTCATCGGCCTGCGTGACGAAACGCAGGAGACGGTAAACGTATCGCTTCTCGACCAGACGGACGCGGTCGTCCTCATCCGGATGCCGAGCCAGCGGCGCATCAATCCGTCCTCCGTCATCGGCCGGCGCATCCCGGCGTGGGCCGTCTCGACCGGCCGGGCGATCCTGTCCAGGCTGTCCGAGGAAGAGGCGCGTGCGATCATCGACGCCGCCGACCTCGAGGTCCTGACACCGCGCACGGAGACCGACCCCGACAGGCTGCTCGACCTGATTGCGGAAGCACGTGCGGAGGGCTTTGCACTTGTCGAGGAGCAATCGGTGCTCGGCGAGATTTCGCTGGCCGCGCCCATCATCGACGGCGCCGGACGGCCGATCGCGGCCCTCGGCATCACGACGTCCACTGCCTACTGGACGCCCGACAGCCTCCGCGAACGGCTCGCACCGCTTGTCATGCGGGCAGCGAACACGGTCTCCCGCTCGCTGCAGGGCTGGAAGGAGTTCTAGACCCGGACAGTGCCGCCGACAGATGCTCGCCCGGAAGAGGCCACGCGCATGCAAACGCCGCGCCCGGTTCAGCCGGTGCGCGGCGAAAGCAGTCGAACGGACAAGCTGTCCGCGGTGGCGAGGTTCCCGCCTCAGGCCAGCGAGAGCGCCAACTCGGGCTCGTACTGGTCGCCATCCAGGCCGACGTCCTCAGGCGACGGACCGCCCGACAGAGACAGAACACCACCCTCTTCAAAGTCGGGATCGCCCAGGCCGGGAGGAGCCGCGTAGTCAGGCTCGTCATACTCGACGGCACCGCTCTCCACCGCGAGCGCACTCACCAGCGACGGGGGCAGCGGCTCGTCGAACCCAGGCGGCACATCCGCGTCGCTGCCTGCGGGCGCATCGGGCTCCGCCGTATCGGCGATTGCGGGATTCTGCATCGGAAGCAGTACGTCGAGCGTGCTGCCCGGACGCGCGGCCGAAGGGGTGGCAAGCGGCGTCTCTGCAGGCGGTGCGTCCGCACGCGGCCCGCTATCCGGCAGGCTGAACTCGGACCCCGCCCCGGAAACGTCCGGTGATTCCCACCGACCGATCAGCTGATCTACGGTTGGCCAGTTACTCATCGCTCTACCCCAGCGAGAAACTCAACATGTCGGTACACTAGTACCAAAACGGGAAAACCGCAAGCCGAGTCGCACACCCAGACACGGGAAAAACCGCCTCGCCCGCCTCAATGGCCGAGAATCTGGCTGAGGAACAGCTTGGTCCGGTCGCTCTTCGGATTGGTGAAGAACTCCTCCGGCTCGTTCTGCTCGACGATCTGGCCGCCGTCCATGAAGATCACGCGGTTGGCGACCTTGCGGGCGAATCCCATCTCGTGCGTCACGCAGATCATGGTCATCCCCTCCTCCGCGAGGTCGACCATGACGTCCAGCACTTCCTTGATCATCTCCGGGTCGAGGGCCGAGGTCGGCTCGTCGAACAGCATGATCTTCGGGTTCATGCACAGCGCGCGGGCGATTGCCACGCGCTGCTGCTGGCCGCCGGACAGCTGGCCCGGATACTTGTGCGCCTGCTCCGGGATCTTCACCCGCTCCAGGTAGCGCATGGCCTGCGCCTCCGCCTCGGCCTTGGGCATCTTGCGCACCCAGATCGGGGCGAGCGTGCAGTTCTCGAGGATCGTCAGGTGAGGAAAGAGGTTGAAGTGCTGGAACACCATGCCGACCTCGCGCCGGATCTCGTCGACCTTGCGCACGTCATTCGTCAGTTCCACCCCGTCGACCACGATGGAGCCGCGCTGATGCTCCTCCAGCCGGTTGATGCAGCGGATCAGCGTCGATTTGCCCGAACCCGAAGGTCCGCACACCACGATCCGCTCCCCGCCATAGACCGTCAGGTTGATGTCCTTCAGCACGTGGAACTCGCCGTACCACTTGTTGAGGCCGTTGATCTCGATCGCGACCTGGTCGGAGACCTGCATCCCCGCCCCTGCCTGCGCCGCGGCGCCCGTATCCGTCGTCATGGGTGCATCCCCCTCAGTTTCGCCGGCCGGTGTCGAGCTTGCGCTCCATGTAGATGGAGTAGCGCGACATGCCGAAGCAGAAGATCCAGAAGCCGAAGCCGGCAAAGATGTAGCCCGTGGTCGCCGTGACCGGCGTCGACCAGTTGGGATCCGTCAGACCCTGCTGCACCGCCCCCAGCAGGTCGAACAGGCCGATGATCAGCACCAGCGTCGTGTCCTTGAAGAGACCGATGAACGTATTGACGATCCCGGGGATCACGAGCTTGAGCGCCTGCGGCAGGATGATGAGGCGCATCCGCTTCCAGTACCCGAGGCCGAGCGCCATCGCCGCCTCGTACTGGCCCTTCGGGATCGCCTGCAAGCCGCCGCGGACGACCTCCGCCATGTAGGCCGAGGCGAACAGCGCCACGCCGATCAGGCACCGCAGCAGCTTGTCGAAGTTCACCCCCTCGGGCAGGAACAGCGGCAGCATGACCGACGCCATGAACAGCACGGTAATCAGCGGGATGCCCCGCCAGAACTCGATGAAGGCGATGCAGACCATGCGCACCAGCGGCATGTCCGAGCGCCGCCCGAGCGCCAGCAGGATGCCGATGGGCAGCGAGGCCACGATGCCGGAGACGGCCACGACCAGCGTGACGAGAAGCCCGCCCCACTGCGCCGTCTCCACGACCGGGAGGCCGAAACTTCCGCCCGTCAGCAGGAAGAACGTGACGAGCGGATAGGCCGTCAGCATCAGCACGCCGATCACGCGCTTGGCCGGCACCGCAGGGATCACGAGCGCGGCGATGCCAAGCGCCCCCAGAAGGAAGACCAGGTTGACGCGCCAGACCTCCTCGTTCGGGTAGAACCCGTACATGAACTGGTTGAAGCGCGCCCAGACGAACGGCCAGCAGGCGCCCACCTCGGGTCCCAGACACGCCTCGCGGTTGGCACCGGTCCAGACGGCATTGATCACCGTGAACTCGATAAAGGGGGGAACGATCAGCCAGATCAGGTAGAGGCCGAGAAGCGTCAAACTGGTATTGAACCAGCCGGAGAACAGGTTCTCCCTGATCCATCCCAGCACGCCGGTCGTGCTGACCGGCGGCGGCAGGCTCGGCAATTGCTCGTTCGTGTGAAAGCCCGCGAGATGCGCCGTGCGCCGCTTGCCGGCCTCGCCTGCCTCACGGTCGAGGAATGCGTCCGTCATGGCTCAGCGCTCCTTCAGCGCGATGCGCGCATTGTACCAGTTCATGAACACCGAGGTGGCGATGGAGAGCGTGAGATACGTCAGCATCGTCATCAGCAGCACCTCGACCGCCTGTCCCGTCTGGTTCAGCACGGTGCCCGCGAACACCGAGACGAGATCCGGATAGGCGATGGCTACCGCGAGCGAAGAGTTCTTGGTGAGGTTCAGATACTGGCTGGTGAGCGGCGGGATGATCACGCGCAGCGCCTGCGGGATGATGATGAGGCGCAGGGTGCTCCCCGGCCGCATGCCGAGTGCGTAGGACGCCTCCGTCTGGCCGTGGCTGACCGACAGGATGCCTGCCCGCACGATCTCCGCGATGAAGGAGGCGGTGTAGATCGCCAGCGCCAGGACGAGCGAGATCAGCTCCGGAATGACGACGAAGCCGCCCTTGAAGTTGAAACCGGCCAGCGCCGGCATGTCCCAGGTCACGGGGAAGCCAGTGGCGAGTCCGGCGATCAGCGGCAGCCCGACGATCAGGCCGAGAGCGGTGAGGAACACCGGGAACTGCTGGCCCGTCGCCTCCTGCCGCTTGCGGGCCCAGCGCCTGATGCCGAAGCTCAGCACGAGGCCGATAAGCAGCGCGACCGGCATGGCGGCAAAGCCTTCGCCGTAGATCGGCGACGGGGCGATGATGCCCCGGTTGTTGATGAAGACCGCGTCGCCGATGTTCACGCTGTCGCGCGGTCCCGGCAGCGCCCGAAGCACCGCGAAGTACCAGAAGAAGATCTGCAGCAGCAGCGGCAGGTTGCGCACGACCTCGACGTAAACGGTCGCGATCCGCGCGACCAGCCAGTTCCTCGACAGCCGCATGATGCCGACGACGAACCCGAGGATGGTCGCAAAGAAGATCCCGACGATCGCGACGAGCAGCGTGTTCAGCAGACCGACGACATAAACCCGTCCGTAGCTCGATTCCTCGGAAAACGGGACCAGTGTCTGGATGATGGAAAAGCCGGCCGTCGAGTCGAGGAAACCGAAGCCGGAGGCGATGTTGCGCTCGCTCAGGTTGGTGACCGTGTTGTCCACGATCGACCAGAACAGCCAGATCACCGCCAGAAGCAGCGCGGCCTGGAAAAAGAGCCCTCGCCATCGCGGATCGTTGATGAGGGAGACCTTTGCCCCCTCCCCGTGACCGTCCACACCGGTCGTCATCTCGGACATCCCCCCTTCGAACAGACACGCATCACGTGCCGGCCATGGTCATGCTGGCCGGCTGCGCGGCGTCTGGACGCCCCCTTGTCATGTCCAGGAAGTCCGGCCAGGCCGCTTCCATCGGCACGCAGGCCAGGCCCTGCAACGGCCGGACGGCATTGCGGAGATCCGCACACGCCGCCCGGCCGCAATCAGGCAGACCCGGCAGCGGTCAGCGGACCGGCGGCGCGTACTGGATGCCGCCGTCCGTCCAGAGCGCGTTCAGACCGCGCGAGATGCCGAGCGGCGTGTCCGGGCCGACGTTGCGGTCGAACACCTCGCCGTAGTTGCCGACCTGGGCGATGATGTTCACCGCCCAGTCATTCGACAGGCCGAGGCCCTGGCCGAACTCGCCCTCGATCCCCAGAAGACGGCGGATCGACGGGTTGTCGGTGCCCTTCATCTGCTCGACGTTCTCGGAATCGACGCCAAGTTCCTCGGCGTTCAGCATGGCGAAGTGGGTCCACTTCACGATGTTGAACCACTGGTCGTCGCCCTGGCGCACAACCGGGCCGAGCGGCTCCTTCGAGATGATCTCCGGCAGAACCATGTGCTCGTCCGGGTTCGTCAGCTTCAGGCGCTGCGCGTAGAGGCCCGAGGCGTCCGTCGTGTAGACGTCGCAGCGGCCGGAGTCGTAGGCCGCGACCACCTCGTCCGCCTTCTCGAAGGCGACGAGCGTGTAGTCCATGCTGTTCTTGCGGAAGAAGTCGGCCGCGTTCAGCTCGGTCGTCGTGCCGGTGTTGGTGCAGACGCTCGCGCCGCCGAGCTCCAGGGCGGATGCGATGCCCAGCGACTTGCGGATCATGAAGCCCTGGCCGTCATAATAGTTCACGCCGGCGAAGTTCAGGCCGAGCGAGGTGTCCCGCGTCATGGTCCAGGTCGTGTTGCGCGACAGGATGTCGATTTCGCTGGACTGCAGCGCCGTGAACCGCTCCTTCGCCGAGAGCGGCGTGTACTTGACCTTCGACGCATCCCCGAAGACGGCAGCCGCGACCGCGCGGCAGAGGTCGACGTCGAGGCCGGTCCACTTGCCCGCGTCATCGGTGTTGGAGAAGCCGGGCAGGCCCTGGCTGACGCCGCACTGGATGAAGCCCTTGGCCTTCACGTTGTCGAGCGTCGAAGCCGAAGCGGCCGACGCCGCCAGAGCGGCACTGGCGACCGCACCAAGAAGCACAGACTGTTTCATGATTATCCTCTTCCCTGTACAGAACCCTTCGGCTTCGGTTCCTGACCGGCCGATTATTCGATGCCCTGCCCGTGCGGCACATCGCCCTCCCGGGTGAGCACCTATGGTGAGGTAGCATGACCGCCATGCGCGGGCAAATGCAAGTGCGAGCTTGAAACCGTCACGATTTGACGCCTGTACGGAGACCGGCGGCAGGGCATCCGCAACAGAACAAGGGAACGGAGGAAGAATGGGCAGCAATGGCTCGGAGCGTACGCGGATCGTCCACGCAGGCCGCAATCCGGAACGTCAGTCAGGCGCGGTGAACCCGCCCGTCTATCATGCCTCCACCATTCTCTTTCCGACTGTCGCGGACTTGCTCGCCCCGCCCTCGCACCCACTGGAAACGGTGCGCTACGGCCGCCGCGGCACGCCGTCGACCTTCGCCTTCCAGGAGGCCGTGGCGGAGCTTGAAGGCGGCGACCGCTGCCTCAGCTACCCTTCGGGCCTCGCGGCCATCACGGGCACCTTTCTCGGATTCCTGAAAACCGGGGACCACGCGCTGATCGCGGACACTGTCTACGGACCGACGCGGGGGGTGGCGAACGGGCTGCTGGCCCGCATGGGTGTCGAGACGACCTTCTACGACCCCGCCATCGGGAGCGGGATCGCGGACCTGATCCGCCCGGAGACGAAGCTCGTCTTCACCGAGGCGCCGGGCTCCCTCACGTTCGAGATGATGGACATTCCGGCGGTCGCGCAGGCGGCGCACGCCCGCGGCGTGACCGTGGTGATGGACAACACCTGGGCGTCGCCGCACTTCTTCAAGCCGTTCGAGCACGGCGTCGATATCGCGATCCAGGCGGCGACCAAGTACATCGTCGGCCATTCCGACGCGATGCTCGGCACGGTGACCGTAAAGGACAGCCATTTCGAGCCGCTTTACAAGGCGTGGGAGCAACTGGGCTATGCTGCCGCGCCCGACGACATCTATCTCGCGCAGAGGGGCCTGCGCACGCTTGCCGTGCGGCTCGACCAGCACCAGAAGACCGCGCTAGAGCTTGCGCACTGGTTCCAGTCCCGGCCCGAGGTCGAGCGCGTACTCTACCCCGCGCTGGAGACCGATCCGGGACACGCGCTCTGGAAGCGCGATTTTCTCGGCGCATCCGGCCTGTTCGGCGTGGTGCTGAAGCCTGTCTCCCGGGACGCCTTGGCCGCCATGCTCGACAACATGGCCTATTTCGGCATGGGGTATTCCTGGGGCGGCTACGAAAGCCTGTTGATCCCCGCCTTCCCGGAGAAGATCCGGACGGCGACCCATTGGGCTGCCGAGGGGCCGCTGCTGCGCGTCCATGCGGGCCTGGAGGACGCAGCCGACCTGATCGCCGATCTCGACGAGGGCTTCGCACGCCTCGCCGCGGCCGGTTGAACACACGCAACCGCGGGAAATCGGGGGTTCACAGCCCCGCCACAATAGGGTCAGATTGCGACAGCCGGAGCCTTCGGAAGGGACCGGCGGCGCCTGAACGCCGTCGGGAACGCTTGCGGGTCGCTCCTGCCTGACAGGGAAGGCGGCCTGTCGACGGGCCGCCAAAGGGAATCATTTTGCAAGAAAGGGATGACGATGAGGAACATCGTGATCGGGGCCGCGTCCGCGTTGGCGATTCTCGGTCTCGCGGGAACCGCGACCGCAGCCGAGCAGCAGTTCATTTCCATCGGTACGGGCGGCGTCACGGGCGTCTACTACCCGACCGGCGGCGCGATCTGCCGACTGGTGAACAAGGACCGCAAGGAGCACGGCATCCGCTGCTCGGTGGAGTCCACCGGCGGCTCGGTCTACAACATCAACACGGTGCGCTCCGGCGAGCTGGAGTTCGGCGTGGCCCAGTCCGACTGGCAGTACCATGCCTACAACGGCACTTCGAAATTCGAGGAAGCCGGCGCATTCGAAGGGCTGCGCGCGGTCTTCTCCGTGCATCCCGAGCCGTTCACGCTGATCGTGCGTGCCGATTCCGGCATCACCTCGTTCGAGGGCCTGAAGGGTAAGCGCGTCAACGTCGGCAACCCCGGTTCGGGTCAGCGCGCGACGATGGAAGTCGTCATGGACGCCTTCGGCATGAAGATGGACGACTTCTCGCTGGCTGCCGAACTCAAGGGTTCGGAAATGGCCGCCGCCCTCTGCGACAACAAGATCGACGCGATGATCTACACGATCGGCCACCCGGCCGCGGCGATCAAGGAGGCGACGACCGCCTGCGACGCCAAGCTGATCTCCGTCACCGGCGCGCCGATCGACAAGCTGGTGTCCGAGAACCCCTACTACCGCGTCGCCACCATCCCCGCCGGCATGTACCGCGGCACGGATGAGGACGTGACCACCTTCGGCGTCGGCGCGACCTTCGTTTCCTCCTCCGACGTGTCGGAAGAGGTTGTCTATGTCGTGACCAAGGCGGTGTTCGAGAACATCGACGACTTCCGCCGCCTGCATCCCGCCTTCGCGAACCTCGATCCGAAGGAAATGATCAGCGACGGCCTGTCCGCGCCGATCCACGACGGGGCGATGAAGTACTACAAGGAGAAGGGCTGGAAGTAAGTCAGCCCGGAGGTGGCGCGGCTCCGGAAAGGGGCCGCGCCATTTTCCCATAAGGCTCCCCGATCGAACGGGGACATGACCGCTTCAGCATTCCGACAGCACAAGGGGGGACTGGGGATGAGCGATCGTGCAGCCGGAACCGGCGCGGTCTCAGCGGGCGACCTCGTTGCCGAAACGGATACCGGCGCGCGCCAGCCGCCAGGTGCCATGGGCACGGTCATCGCGGCCACGGCCTTCATCTGGTCGCTGTTCCAGCTCTACATCTCCTCGCCCCTGCCCTTCATCCTGACGCGGATAACGGGCCTCAACCTCGTCTTCAACACGGACGAGGCGCGCGCGATCCACCTCGCCTTCGGGTTCGGGCTCGCCGCGCTGGCCTACCCGCTCTTCAAGTCGAGCCCGCGCGACCGGATCCCCCTCTACGACTGGCTCCTGGTGATCCTGGGCGTCGGCGCGTGTCTCTATCTCGTGGTGTTCGCCGACTCCATTTCGACGCGGCCCGGCCTGCCGACCGCGACGGACCTCGTCGTCTCCTCCGTGGGCCTCGTGGTTCTGCTGATCTCCGCCTACCGGGCGCTCGGGCTGCCGCTCGTGATCGTGGCGTCGGTGTTCCTGCTTTACGTGTTCTTCGGCCACAACCCGGTGCTGCCGGACGCGATCCAGTGGAAGGGCGCGTCCTACGGCAAGGCGATGTGGCATTTCTGGATGCAGACCGAGGGTGTGTTCGGCGTCGCGCTGGGCGTCTCGGCCTCCATGATCTTCCTGTTCGTGCTGTTCGGCGCGCTGCTCGACAAGGCGGGGGCCGGCAACTATTTCATCCAGGTCGCCTACTCGCTGCTCGGCCATTTGCGCGGCGGGCCGGCGAAGGCGGCGGTCCTGTCGTCGGCCATGACCGGCATGATCTCGGGCTCGTCCATCGCCAACACTGTGACGACGGGCACCTTCACCATCCCGCTGATGAAGCGCACGGGTTTTCCCGCGGAGAAGGCAGGCGCGGTCGAGGTCGCGTCGTCGACCAACGGCCAGCTGACCCCGCCCGTCATGGGCGCGGCGGCGTTCCTGATGGTCGAATATGTCGGCATCTCCTACCTGGAGGTGGTGCGGCATGCCTTCCTGCCGGCGGTGATTTCCTACATCGCGCTGCTCTACATCGTGCATCTCGAGGCCCTGAAACTCGGCCTCAAGGGCATGGAGCGGTCGGGGCCTGCCCGCACCGCGCTGGAGCGCCTGTTCGGCGTGGCGACCGGGTTCGTCGGGGTGATCGTGCTCGCGGCCGCGCTCTACTACGGGCTCGGGTGGACGAAGGACATCTTCGGGGATGCGACCTTCTACGCCGTCGGGGTCATCTTCGTCGTGGCCTATCTCGCGCTTCTGAAGCTGGCTGCGAGCTATCCCGACCTGAAGGCCGACGATCCCGAAGCCGATATCACCGAGATTCCCGATCCGAAGCGCACAGCCGTCACCGGCCTGCATTTCCTGCTGCCGATCGTCGTGCTGGTCTGGTGCCTGATGATCGAGCGGCTGTCGCCCGCGCTGTCGGCCTATTGGGCGACCGTCTGCATGGTCTTCATCGTGCTGACGCAACACCCCATCAAAGCCTTCTTCCGGGGTGAGACGGGCTATGGAGACCGGCTGCGCCGGGGCGTGGCGGAGTTCGTCGCCGGCATGATCTCGGGCGCGCGCAACATGATCGGCATCGCGGTGGCGACGGGCGCGGCGGGCGTCATCGTCGGCACGATCTCGCTGACCGGCGCGCACCAGGTGATGGGCGAGTTCGTTGAGTTCCTCTCCGGCGGCAGCCTGATGCTGATGCTGTTCTTCGTCGCGGTACTCAGCCTGATCCTCGGCATGGGGCTGCCGACGACGGCGAACTACATCGTCGTCTCCTCGCTGATGGCGCCGGTGATCGTGTCGCTCGGCGCTGCCAACGGGCTGATCGTGCCGCTGATCGCGGTGCACATGTTCGTCTTCTACTTCGGCATCCTCGCCGACGACACGCCTCCGGTGGGGCTTGCGGCGTTCGCAGCCGCCGCGATCAGCCGGGGCGACCCGATCATGACCGGCGTGCAGGGCTTCATGTACGACATCCGCACGGCCCTCCTGCCCTTCCTGTTCATCTTCAACACCGACCTGCTGCTGATCAACGTGACCTTCGTGCAGGGCATCTTCGTCTTCATCGTCGCGCTGGTCGCCATGTTGCTGTTCGCGGCGGCGACACAAGGCTATTTCCTCGCCCGCAGCCGGCTTTGGGAGACGGCGGCGCTGCTGCTGATCGCCTTCACGCTGTTCCGCCCGGGCTACTGGCTCGACCAGATCGCCGACCCTTATGTCGAGGTTCAGGCCACGCAGATCTTCGAGGCGGCGGAGGCCAAGCCGTCGGGCGACACGCTGCGCGTCCTGGTCGAGGGCGAGGAGCTTGGTACCGGCCAGATCGTGTCGAAGGCCGTGCGCCTGCCGCTGGGCGAGGCGGGGCCGTCCGGCGCGGAGCGGTTGCTGGCGAACGCGGGTCTGGAGTTCCGCGTCGACGGCGACCGCGTGTTCGTCGACAACCTCGAATTCGGCGGCTTTGCCGAGCAGAACGGCATCGACTTCGACTGGGAGGTGCTGAAGGTCGAGGTGGCGGCGGAGCGGATGCCGAAGGAGGTGTTCTACCTCCCTGCCCTGGCGCTTCTGGCCGTGGTGGTGCTGTTCCAGCGCCGCCGCCAGACCGTCCCGGCCTTCTGAGGGGGAGAGACGCCCATGTACCGCGACATCCTGCTGCCGGTGGACCTCGCCCACACCGGCCACGACAGGCCGGCCATCGGCCAGGCGCTGAAACTGGCGGAGACGTTCGGGGCAAAGCTGCACGTGATGACCGTACTGCCCGACTACGGCATGAGCATCGTCGGCTCCTACTTCCCGCCCGACTTCGAGAAGAAGGGGCTGAAGAAGGCGGATGAGGAGTTGCACGCCTTCGTCAAGCGCACGGTGCCGGAGGGCATGCCCGTCCAGCACATCGTGGCGCACGGCACGGTCTACAAGGAGATCGTGAAGGCGGCGAAGGAGACGGGCTGCGACCTGATCGTGATGACGCCCGGCCGCTCGGCGTTCGAGGACTTCCTGATCGGCCCGAACGCCGCCCGCGTCATGCGCCACGCCCCCTGCTCCGTCCTGCTGGTGAGGGAGTGAGAGACGGCGCGGGCGGAAACTGGCGACCCCGGCAGGATTCGAACCTGCGACCGACGGCTTAGAAGGCCGTTGCTCTATCCAGCTGAGCTACGGGGCCCCTTGGGCGATGACTCGCGCGGAAAGATAGCGCAAAGGCGCGGCGCACGCACGCAGACAGAGCGGGCGCGCGACGAAACACGGGCACGGGGCGGACGTCCGATACGGGCGGGTCTGCCTCAGTGCGACCACTGCTCCCGCCGGTTGAAGGCGAAATTGGCCGAATAGGACTTGGTCGCGCGCGCCATCTCGTGCGGCTCGACCAGGCGGAAGGCGATGCCGTGGCGCTTCGCGTAGTCGATTGCGCCTTCCTTCGTCTCGAAGCGCAACTTGACCTGCGTCGCCTGCGTGTCGCCCGAGCCGGTCCAGCCCATCAGCGGATCGACGCGCTTCTTCTCCTCCGGCTCGAACTCCAGCACCCATTTGCGGGTGTTGGCCTTGCCGGACTGCATGGCGGTCTTCGCGGGCTTGTAGATGCGGGCGACCATCGCGTTCTGCACCTTCTACGTTGCGGCGGGCGCGCGCGGCATCCGCCCGCCCTGCCGGAGTTGTCTGGTCGGGGCGGCGTGATTCGAACACGCGACCCTCTGCTCCCAAAGCAGATGCGCTACCAGGCTGCGCTACGCCCCGATTTGCCACGGGGAATTACACCATGCCACGGGGGCAAACAAGTTCGGAAGCCCCCGCGCGGGCGGCGTTCGCGCGTCCGCCCTACTCCCGGCTTGGCAGGATCACGCGGTCTCCGGGCTCCGCCCCGATCTCGCGCGCGCGTCCGCCCGCGATCTCGAGCACCGCGGTCACCGGCTCCCCCGCCGATATGGTCTCCAGCGAGAGGGGTCGCGCGTTGCGCGCGATGCGGGCGACGGTCCCGTCGGCGCGGATGAACAGCATGTCGAGCGGGATGAGCGTGTTCTTCATCCACATGGTGACGACCTGCGGCCGGTCGTAGAAGAAGATCATGCCCGCGTCGTCCGCCAGATGCTCCCGATGCATCAGGCCGGTCGCGCGCGCCTCGGGCGTGTCGGCGATCTCGACCGCGAAGACATGGGCGCCGGTCGCCGTCTCCACCGTCACCTGCGCCTCGCCCTCGCAGCCCGCCAGAAGCAGGGCGAGCGCGGCAAGGGCTGCCAGCAGCCCCGCCCTGAGCGCACTTGCAGGCCGCCGCCCGTCCCCTATAACCGAACCGATGCGCAGCGCCGGAGCCGTCATGCCTTCACCCTCGCCGTTCCCGACTTCGCCGGAGCGCGCGCCCGCAATCGCGGTCGCGGGGCTGACGCTGCTCTATGGCGGCACCCCGCTTTATGACGGGTTCTCGGCGGAGTTTCCAGCGGGCCGGACGACCGCGCTGCTGGGCCGGTCGGGCGTCGGCAAGTCGACGTTGCTCAAGGCCATCGCGGGACTCGCACCCGCGCAAGCCGGGCGCGTGACGGACGGCGGCGGCGCGGACCTCACAGGCCGCGTCGCCTACATGGACCAGAAGCCGCTGCTGATGCCCTGGCTCAGCGTGCTGGAGAACGTGACCCTGGGCGCGCGGCTGCGGGGGGAGCGCGCAGATACCGCCCGCGCCCGCGCGATACTCGCCGAAGTGGGGCTTGCGGGCCGCGAGCGCGACCGGCCCGCGGCGCTGTCCGGCGGCATGCGCCAGCGCGCGGCGCTCGCCCGCACGCTGATGGAGGACAAGTCCGCGGTGCTGATGGACGAGCCCTTCTCCGCCGTAGACGCCATCACGCGGCTGGAGTTGCAGGCGCTGGCGGTCCGGATGCTCGCGGGCCGCACCTGCCTGCTCGTCACGCACGACCCGCTGGAGGCGCTGGTGCTCGCCGACCGCATCCACGTGCTGGAGGGCGCGCCGGTGCGCCTGTCCCCGGCGCTGGAGCCCGATGCGGAAGGCGCAGGCGCGCCCCCGCGGGCGCCCGCCGACGCCGCCGTGCGCCCCCTGCTCGACCGGCTGATCGGCAGCCTGCGCGGTGCGGAGACGGTCCCATGATCCGCGGAGCCGTCACTGCCGCGGGGCTCCTCGCGCTCTGGTGGCTCGTGACGGTCGCGACGGCCGTGCCCGCCTACATCCTGCCGGGGCCGGACCGCGTGCTTGCAGCGCTCTGGACCCATCGCGCGGTGCTGGCGGAAAACGCGGGCGTGACGCTGCTGGAGATCGTGCTGGGGCTGGCGCTCGGTCTCGCGCTTGGCGTCGGGGCGGCGCTGGGCATGGCGATGTCTGCGCGCGCGGAACGCTGGGTGAAGCCTGTCATCGTGATCAGCCAGGCGCTGCCGGTCTTCGCGCTCGCGCCCATTCTCGTGCTCTGGCTGGGGTTCGGGCTCGCCTCCAAGGTGGCGATGGCGGCGCTGATCATCTTCTTTCCGGTGGCGGCCGCCTTCCACGACGGGCTCGCGCGGACCGAGCCCGGCTGGATCGACCTTGCACGCACGCTGAGGGCGCGGCCCGGCGCCCGCGTCCGCGCGGGCGACCTGCGCATCCTCTGGCATATCCGGATGCCCGCAGCGCTGCCGGCGCTGGCGTCGGGCGCGCGCGTCGCGGCAGCGGTTGCCCCCATCGGCGCGGTCGTGGGCGAATGGGTGGGATCGAGCGCGGGCCTCGGCCGCCTGATGCTGCACGCCAACGCGCGGCTTCAGGTCGATCTCATGTTCGCTGCCCTGCTGGTGCTCGCGGTCATGGCGCTGGCCGTGTGGGCGCTCGTGGATACCAGCTTCCGCCGCCTGGTGCGCTGGAACGCCACCGACAGCTGACCGGCGGACCGAGGTTCGTCAGCCCTCGCGCACCTCGATGTAGATGGCGGACCGGCCCTTGCCTCCCATCTCGAAGGCGACACGCACGGACTGCCCTTCCTCGAGGTGCAGAAGGCCGCTGCGGCGCAGGGTCTCCATGTGCACGAAGATGTCGCCGCCGTCGGCGGTCCCGTCCACGAGGAAGCCGTAGCCCTTGACCCGGTTGAACCATTTGACCGTTGCATCGATCAGTTCGTCCTCGGGCGGGCGCTCGGTCTGGACCTCGCGCATCTGGCCGTTCAGCATCTGCGCGCGCTGCTGCAGGACATCGGCCTCCGGCATCGCGATCTCGAAGACCTGAACGGCCTGAAGCCCGCGTTTGCCCTCGACCACGTCGCAGGCAATCGTCATTCCCTCGGTCAGCGTCGTCCGGCTGTAGGGACCGAGCGCGGAATGGTGCAGAAGCACATCCCCCGTGCCCTCGTCGGGCACGATGAATCCGTAGCCCTTGACCGGATCGAACCACTTTAACGTTCCACGCAACCGGAACACTTCCGGCTCCTTGCGCGAGGCACCTACATCCCCAGACATGACCCCCACCCCAATGAGAAGCTACTTTAGCCTTCGATTATGAGGCCTACAGTTTAAACAAAAGACAAGAGACTCTCCAAACCCATTGAAAGAAAACACCAATTAGGATGTATGAGCCTACCGGCCTCACACGTGCCGCGTGTGCAGCGGCACATTTTTTGACTTCCGGAACCTTGCGGGCGGCATCCGGACGCGCTACTTGCGACGGAACGTCAAGAACGACCGCGCACATGGCGCGGCGGCAGGCAGGGCACGAGGGGGAGTAACGGGGGTCATGCTGCATTCCGTGACGCTGGGTCTCGGTCTGGCGGTCCTGTGGCTGGCGTTGTCCGGCTATTATGACAAGCCCCTGCTTCTGGGACTTGGCGTATTTTCCGTGCTGCTCGTGACCTGGATCGCGCGCCGCATGGACGTGGTCGACGGCGAAGCCGTGCCGCTTCAGATGCGCTCCGCCATCTTCGGGTACTGGCCCTGGCTCGGCAAGGAAATCACCAAGTCCGCCATCGCCGTGTGCAAGCTTGCGCTCGGCCCGAAATCCGCGCTGTCGCCGACGCTCGTGCGGGTCAAGGCATCGCAGAGGACGGATCTGGGCCGTGTGACCTATGCCAACTCCATCACGCTGACGCCGGGAACGGTCACGGTCGACATCGACGAGGACGTCCTTCTCGTCCACGGCCTGACGCGGGCCATGGCCGCGGATGTCGAGGCGGGCGAGATCGACCGGCGCGTCACCGCGGCAGAGGGGCGGTAGCGCGATGTTCCTCGCCGCCACAATTGCCGTCCTGGTCGCGCTGGCGCTGACGCTGGTGCGCCTGTTCGCGGGGCCGTCGCTCTACGACCGCGTGCTCGCGCTCAATTCTGTCGGCACCAAGACCGTGCTGCTGATCGGTCTCGTCGGCTTCCTGACGGAACGGCCGGAGTTCCTCGACATTGCGCTTCTCTACGCGCTGATCAATTTCGCAGGCACGTTCGTGATCCTGAAGTTCTTCCGGTACCGTGCCGTCGGCGACATGGCGCACCAGAGCATGGACACGCTCAGCGCCGACACGCCGCGCGATCCGCGTGGGGAGGACCGGCGATGAGTGCGAGCGAACTCCTCGCCCTCGCGCTCGACGCGGCAAGCTGGGCACTGCTGGTGACCGGCGGGCTGATGCTGGTGATCGGCGCCATAGGCCTTCTGCGGTTTCCCGACTTCTACACGCGCCTGCACGCGGGCGGCGTGATCGACACGCTGGGCGCCGACCTGATGCTGCTCGGCATGGCGCTGCAGGCGGGTTTCTCGCTGGTGACCGTGAAACTGCTGCTGATCGGGCTGTTCCTGTTCTTCACCAGCCCGACGTCGACGCATGCCACGGCCAATGCCGCCTATTTCGCCGGCCTCCGCCCGGTTACGGCGGATGACGGGGACAAGGACGGCGGCCCCAAGCCGGGGGAGCCCGCCTGATGGAGATCTACGTCAACGTCGTGCTGATGGGGATGCTCGCGATCATCGCGCTTGCCATCGTGCGCGTGCGGCATCTCTTTGCCGCGGTGATGCTGGCAGGCGTCTACAGCCTCGTTGCGGCCATCGTCTTCGTCTCGCTCGACGCGGTGGACGTGGCCTTTACCGAGGCGGCGGTCGGCGCGGGCGTGTCCACGCTGCTGTTCCTCGGGGCGCTGGCGCTCACGACGCGGCGCGAAAAGGTCGTGCAAGGGCGAAGCATCGTGCCGCTGGTCGTCGTGCTGGCGGTGGGCGCGGCCCTGGTCTACGGCACGCTGGACCTGCCGAAGTTCGGCGACCCCTCCGCGCCGGTGCAGACCCATGTCGCGCCCTTCTACATCCAGGACACCCGCGACACGATCCAGATCCCGAACATCGTGACGACCGTTCTGGCGAGTTATCGCGGCTTCGACACGCTGGGCGAGGTGGTCGTGGTCTTCACCGCGGGCATCGGCGTGATCCTGCTGATCGGGCGTGCGCACCTGAGCCAGCGCCGCCCCGATGACGACAAATCGGGGGAAGAGGCATGAAATACCGCCTCTCCGAACGTCACAAGCTTCTCCGCATCATCGCGAAGATGCTCGTGCCGCCGATCATGCTGTTCGGCCTCTACGTCCAGTTCCACGGCGACTACGGCCCGGGCGGCGGTTTCCAGGCCGGGATCATCTTCGCCACCGGCATCGCGCTCTACGGCATCGTGTTCGGCCTCGACAAGGCGAAGGCGGTCTTTCCGATGGGCTGGGCGCGCGCCCTCGTGGCTGGCGGCGTTCTGCTGTACGCCGGCACCGGCGTGTGGTCGATGCTGCGGGGCGCGCAGTTCCTGAACTACAACGTGCTCGCCCACGAGGTCGCACACGCCCAGCATTACGGCATCCTGCTCGTGGAGTTCGGCGTCGGCATGACGGTCGCGGGCGTGATCATCGCGATCTTCTACTCCTTCGCCGGCCGCCCGCCGCGCATGAGCGACGAGGACTGGTAGCATGGCCGATTTCGACCATCTGAGCGGGCTGGTTCTCGGCCTCTACAACTACTGGATCGTCATCGCGCTGATGATGACCGGTCTCTACATCGTCATGGCGTGCGGCAACCTGGTGAAGAAGATCGTCGGTCTGAACGTGTTCCAGACGTCGGTGTTCCTGTTCTACATCTCCATGGGCAAGGTCGAGGGCGGCACCGCGCCGATCCTGACCGGCGACCCGGCGGAGGTGTTCTCCAACCCCCTGCCCCACGTGCTGATCCTGACCGCTATCGTCGTCGGCGTGGCGGGCACGGCGCTGGGCCTCGCACTCGCCGTCCGCATCCGCGAGAGCTACGGCACGATCGAGGAGGACGAGATCAACGAGGCCGACATCTCCGACGCGCGCCTTGGCAAGGGCAGCCGCGCATGAGCACGTCCAGCGGTCTCGCCATGGGCCTCGTCGCCCAGCTTCCCGCCTTGCAGGTCGTGGTGCCGCTTCTGGCCGCGCCGGTCTGCTCGCTGATGCGGGTGCGCCATTTGCCGTGGGCCTTCACCCTTGCGGTGACGGCGGCGACCTTCCTCATCTCCCTCGCCCTGCTGCTCGAGGTGCTGGCGGGCGGCACCATCTCCTACCACATGGGCGGATGGCAGCCACCGTTCGGGATCGAGTACCGGATCGACGTCTTCAACGCCTTCGTGCTGCTTATCGTCTCGGCGCTGGCGCTGGTCGTCCTGCCCTTCGCCAAGCGGTCGGTGGAGCGCGAGGTTCCGGCCAGCACGCACGCCCTCTTCTACACCATGTGGCTCGCCTGTTTCGCGGGGCTGCTGGGTGTGGTGGCGACGGGCGACGCGTTCAACCTGTTCGTATTCATCGAGATCTCGTCGCTCGCCACCTATGTGCTGATCGCCAAGGGGTCGGGCAATGACCGGCGCGCGCTGACCGCGTCCTTCCACTACCTCATCATGGGGACGATCGGTGCGACGCTCTACCTGATCGGGCTCGGCTTCCTCTACATGCTCACGGGCACGCTCAACATGGCGGACCTCGCCGAGCGCCTGCCGAGCGTGGAGGACAACCGCGCCGTCATCGTGGCCTTCGCCTTCATCACCATCGGCCTTGGCCTGAAGGCGGCGATGTTCCCGCTGCACACCTGGCTGCCGAACGCCTATGCCTACGCGCCGTCCGCGGTTACCGCCTTCCTTGCATCGACGGCGACGAAGGTCGCGGTCTATGCGCTGATCCGGATGCTGTTCACGATCTTCGGCTTCGACGTCGGGTTCGAGGTCGAGATCCTGACCTACGTGTTCCTGCCGCTGGCGCTTGCCGCCATGTTCTCCGCCTCCATCGCGGCGATCCTGCAGGAGGACATGAAGCGCATGCTCGCCTATTCGAGCGTCGCGCAACTGGGCTACATCGTGCTCGGCCTGTCGCTGAGCCTGACGAGCGAAAGCGGGCTCACGGCGAGCCTCCTGCACCTCTTCAACCATGCGCTGATGAAGGGCGCGGCCTTCCTCGCGGTCGGCGCGATCTTCTACCGGCTCGGCACGGTGAACCTCGCGGGCATCGCGGGGCTGGGGCGCCGCATGCCCTGGACGTTCGGGGTGTTCATCGTGGCGGGCCTCGCGCTGATCGGCGTGCCGGGTACCGCGGGCTTCGTCTCCAAATGGTACCTGGTGGGCGCCGCCATCCAGGCGGGCCTGTGGCCCATCGCGGCGCTGATCGTGATGAGTTCTCTGCTGGCCGTTCTCTACATCTGGCGCACGATCGAGGCGGCCTTCTTCCGCCCGCTGCCGGAGGATGCCGACGAAGTGCGCGAGGCGCCGCTGAGCCTCTTGCTGCCGGGCATCGTCCTGGCGGCAGCCTGCATCGTCTTCGGCATTCATGCCGCGCCCATCGTCGAGGTCGCGCAGACCGCGGCGGGCGCGCTGCTCGGCCAGGCGCAGTGAGGGACACGGATCCATGACCATGACCCTCGCCCTCTGGCTCGTCCTCATCATTCCGGTCGCTGCGACCGTGCTGATCCTGATGTCGGCGGGCAAGCCGAACCAGCGGGAGGCGGTGACGATCCTGTCCGCACTGGCGCTGTTTGCCAACGTCCTCTGGCTGACGGGAGAGGTGCTGTCCGGCACGCCGGGCGAGATCACCTTCCTGACGATGCTGCCGGGCCTCGACCTCGCCTTCCGGATCGAACCGCTGGGGCTGCTGTTCGGCCTCGTGGCGTCGGGCCTGTGGATCATCAACTCGCTCTATTCGATCGGCTACATGCGCGGGAACCGGGAGAAGCACCAGACGCGCTTCTACGCCTGCTTCCCCATCGCCATCGGCGGCGCGCTGGGCATCGCCTATTCGGCGAACCTGGCGACCATGTTCCTGTTCTACGAGGTGCTCACGCTCTCGACCTGGCCCCTGGTCGCGCACAAGCAGAACGAGGACGCGAAGGCCGGCGCGCGGGTCTATCTCGGCGTGCTGATCGCCACCTCCATCGGCCTCTTCCTGCCCGCGATCATCTGGACGTGGACGCTGGCGGGCACGGTCGACTTCCGCCTCGGCGGCATTCTCGCGGGCCATGTCGAGGGGGTGGCGCTGATCGCGCTGCTGGCGCTCTTCATGTTCGGGATCGGCAAGGCGGCGCTGATGCCGATGCACCGCTGGCTCCCCTCGGCCATGGTCGCGCCGACGCCGGTCTCGGCGCTGCTGCATGCCGTCGCGGTCGTGAAGGCGGGCGTGTTCTCCGTGCTGAAGGTCATGGTTTACATCTTCGGCACGGATTTCATGGCGGAAACGGGGGCGAGCGAGTGGCTCGTCTACGCCGCGGCGGGCAGCCTCACGCTCGCCTCGCTCATTGCCATGCGGAAGGACAACCTGAAGGCCCGGCTCGCCTATTCGACGGTCAGCCAGCTTTCCTACGTCACGCTGGGCGCAGCGCTTGCGACCAGTTTTGGCGTCGTGGGCGCGGCCCTGCAGATCGCCATGCACGCCATGGGCAAGATCACGCTCTTCTTCGGCGCGGGCGCGATCTACACCGCCCACCACAAGACCGAGATCAGCGAGATGGACGGCCTCGGCCGCCGGATGCCCTTCACCTATGGCGCGATGCTGATCGGCGCGTTGTCGATCATCGGCCTGCCGCCCCTGGGGGGCGTGTGGGCCAAATGGTACCTCATGTCCGGCGCGGTCGACGCGCAGATGCTGTGGGTCGTGGGCATCCTGATGCTGTCGTCGCTGCTGAACGTCGCCTATCTGCTGCCGATCATGGCGCGCGGCTTCTTCAAGCCGCCGGCGGAGGACGTCGCGGGCAAGGGCCTGGCGGAGGCTCCGGCCTTCTGCGTCGTGCCGCTGTGCCTGACCGCGCTGGGCTGCGTGGTGCTGTTCTTCATGGCGGGCGACATCATCGATCTCATCGCACCGATCGCGGGGATGCAATGACGGGGCAGCCGACAACCCACGAGACCGAAGAGACGCGCGGCGTACTGGAACGCGCACGCGGCATCGGATCGCTGGCCGTTATCTGCGCGGTGCTGGCGCTGGGCGGACTCGGCGCGCACCTCGACGCCTACGCCAAGCTCGATCTCGAGAAGATCCCCGCCGTCTATGGCATCGCGGGCGTGGCCGGGGTCTTCGCGGCAGGTATTCTGGCGCTTATCGGGCGCTGGGTGCTGGTGCGGCGGGAGGATCATTATGACCGCGGCTGACCTGATCCCCACCCTGCCCTCACTGCCCGCCGACGTGATGGCCGCGCTGTGGACGCCCGGCATCGTGCTGATGCTCGCGGGCCTCGTGGCCGCCGTGGGCAGCCAGACGATCCGCGCGGGCGCGCTGCTCCTCGGGCCGCTGCTCGCCTTCCTGGTGCTGCTCGGCACGCCGGTCGGCACGACGGTGACGCTCGAATGGCTGGGCTTCGAGTTGACACCCGTGCGCCACGACCGGCTGTCGCTCGTCTTCGTTCTCGTGTTCCTGCTCGCGGCGCTGCTCGCAGGGGTCTACGCGCTACATTCGAAAAGCCGGCTGGAGGTGTCCTCCGCCCTGATCTATGCCGGCGCGGCCGTCGGCGCGGTGATGGCGGGCGACCTCGTCACGCTCTTCATCTACTGGGAACTGACGGCCATCGCCTCTGTCTTCCTGATCTGGGTGAACGGCACCGACAGGGCGTACCGGGCGGGGATGCGCTACCTTCTGGTGCAGGTGGTCTCCGGCTTGCTGCTGATCGGCGGCGCAGTCGTGATCTGGCGCGAGACGGGCACGCTCGCCTTCGACCGGATGGTGCTCGAAAGCCCGGCGACCTGGGCGATCTTCGTGGCGTTCGGCATCAAGGCGGCCTTCCCGCTGCTCAATGGCTGGATGCAGGACGGCTACCCGGAAGGCAGCGTCATCGGCACCGTGGTGCTATCCGCGTTCACGACGAAGCTTGCGATCTACGCGCTTGCCCGCGGGTTTCCGGGGACCGAACTGCTCATCCCCATCGGCGCGGCGATGGCCGTGTGGCCCGCGATCCCGGCGATCCTGGAGACGGACCTGCGCCGCGTGCTGGCCTATGCGCTCAACTGCCAGCTGGGCTTCATGGTCGTGGGCATCGGCGTCGGCACGGCGGAGGGGATCAACGGCGCGGTCGGCCACGCCTTCGCCAGCACGATCTACCAGGGCCTGCTCTACATGGCGACGGGCGCGGTTCTGTTCCGCATGGGCACGGTGGAGGTGTCGCGCCTCGGCGGCCTTGCGCGCGCCATGCCGCTGACGGCGGCCTTCTGTATCGTGGGTGCAGCGGCGATGGCGGCGGCGCCGCTTTTCTCCTCCTATGTCGTGAAGTCGCTTACGCTGTCGGCGGCGGCCCACGAGGGGCACTACGCGGCCTACATCGCGCTCATCGTGGCGGGCGGCCTCGCGGTCGTGCATGGCGGGCTGAAGGTGCCCTATCTCGCTTTCTTCGCGCCGCGCCGCGGGCCTGCGCCGGCGGAGGAACCGCGGGAGGCGCCGGCGAACATGCTGATCGCCATGGCGCTGGCGGCGGGCGTGACGGTGGGGCTCGGCGTGTCGCCCACCGCGTTCTACGCGCTCCTGCCCTTCCCCGTGGAGTATGCGCCCTACAAGACGGCGAGCGTGCTGACGCAGCTTCAGCTTCTGACCTTCGCCGCTCTCGCCTTCGCGCTCCTGCTGCGCTGGGGGCTCGTGATCCGCGACCGCAAGGTGGTCGTGCTGAACACCGACTGGCTCTACCGGGTGCCGGGCCGCTTCCTCGCGGTCGAGCTTTCGGACCAGGCGGCGCAGTTCCGCGCCGGCCTCGCGCGCATCGGGATGGGGCTTGCCCGCGACCTGGGCGGCTTCTTCCTGCGCACGCACGGCCCGGAGGGCGTGATGGCCCGGCCATGGCCCATCGGCCTGACTGTCATGTGGGTGGCGATCGTTCTCGTCTGCAGCCTGGTTCTGTATTACCTCTAGGACGATGAACAGGCGTCCGGCCCCCTCGAAGGGGCCGGCGCGACGCACCAACGGGGCCGGACGTGCCCCGCGCAACCACGTCACGAACGGGAGAACAGCCACATGAAACTCAGCGGCGAATACCGGATCCCCGCCCCGCGCGAGCAGGTGTGGGAGGCGCTGAACGACCCGGACGTGCTGAAGGAGTGCATTCCCGGCTGCGAGGAGGTGACGAAGACCTCCGACAATTCCTTCGAGGCGAAGGTGAAGGCGAAGGTCGGCCCCGTCTCCGCCAACTTCAAGGGCAATGTGGAGCTGACCGACCTCAACCCGCCGGAAAGCTACACGATCACCGGCTCCGGCTCGGGCGGCGCCGCGGGTGGCGCAAAGGGCGCGGCGAAGGTGAAGCTGACGCCCGACGGAGACGAGACAATCCTCAGCTACGACGTGGACGCGACCGTCTCCGGCAAGCTTGCGCAGCTCGGACAGCGCATGATCGACCCGGTCGCGAAGAAGATGGCCAACCAGTTCTTCGAAAGCTTCGCCGGGCGGCTGGGCGGCAGTGCGGTGCCCGCGCAGGAAACGGCGGAGGAAGAGGAAGCCGCTACCGCCGCGGGCAGCCCGGTGGGCGCTGGCGCCGTCGGCCCGACCGCGACGCCGTCGACCGCGGGCGGCATCCCGCAATGGGCATGGATCGCGGGCCTCGCGGCCATCGTCCTGATCCTCATCTACGTCTTCACCGGCTGAGGCCAAGGGCGCGCCCGCCCGCGACGAGCGTGAGGGCCGCGCCACCGCCTGCCGTCTATCTTCCCCAATCTGGACCTTGCGTGCTGCCGTGACCGAGACGCTTCCCACCTCCATCGACGCGACCGAGGCGCTTCTGACCGGCGGCGGCTATGTCGCCGACCGGGCGCTGTCGACCGCCCTCTTCCTGTCCCTGCGCATGGGCCGACCCCTGTTCCTCGAGGGCGAGGCCGGCGTCGGCAAGACCGAGATCGCGAAGGTGCTGAGCGCCACGCTCGGCCTGCCGCTCGTCCGCCTGCAGTGCTACGAGGGGCTCGACACCGCCGCGGCGGTCTACGAGTGGAACTACGCTGCCCAGATGATCGAGATCCGTCTCGCGGAGGCAGAGGGCATCCGCGACCGCGCCCAGCTCGGCACCGACATCTTTTCCGAGCGGTTCCTGATCCGCCGCCCGATCCTGCAGGCGCTGCAGCCCGCCGACACGGGCCGCGCGATCCTGCTGATCGACGAGCTGGACCGCACCGACGAGCCGTTCGAGGCCTATCTGCTCGAGGTGCTCTCCGACTTCCAGGTGACCGTGCCGGAGATCGGGACGATCAGGGCCAAGGAGCCGCCCATCGTCATCATCACCTCCAACCGCACGCGCGAGATCCACGACGCGCTGAAGCGCCGCTGCCTCTATCACTGGGTCGACTACCCCGATGCCGCGCGCGAGCTTGAGATCCTGCACGCCAAGGTGCCGCACGCACCGGAGGCGCTCACCGCGGAGATCGTCGCCTTCGTGCAGGCGCTGCGCGAGGAGGACCTGTTCAAGCTGCCGGGCGTCGCGGAGACGATCGACTGGGCGACCGCGCTCGTGGAACTCGACCGCCTCTCGCTCGATCCGGAGACCATCAACGACACGCTGGGCGTCGTCCTGAAGTACCAGGACGACATCGAGAAGGTGCGCGGCGGCGAGGCGCGGCGCATTCTCGACAAGGTCAAGGCCGACCTCGCCGCGCGCGGCTGACCGGGGAGGCCCCGCACGATGCCCCAAATGCGCGAACGCGGCGATCCCGGCGCCCTGGCGGAAAACATCATGCACTTCGCCCGCGTGCTGCGCGCCGCCGGCGTGCCCATCGGCCCGGCGACCGTGGTCGATGCGGTCGACGCCATGCGGTTCGGCGCCGTCCGCTCGCGCGAGGATTTCTACTGGGCGCTGCATGCCTTCTTCGTCCGCAAGCGGGAGCATCACGTCCTGTTCGACGAGGCGTTCCGCCTCTTCTGGCGCAATCCGCAGGTGCTGGAGCGGATGCTCGACACCATGCTGCCGACCATCGAGATGCCGCAGGACGCCCGCCAGAAGGACAGTGCGCGCCGCCGCGTGGCCGAAGCCTTCCTGCACGGTCTCGACCGCAAGTACGACGATCTGCCGCCGCCGAAGGTCGAACTCGACGCGACCTATGCCGCGTCGGGCGAGGAAGTGCTGAAAACCCGCGATTTCGAGCAGATGAGCGCAGAGGAACTGGAGCGCGCGAAGGAAGCCATCGCGCGCCTGCGCCTGCCGCTGCACGAGGTGCGCACCCGGCGCACCCGGGCCGCACGCACCGGCCCTGCCGTCGATCTTCGCGCGAGCCTGCGTGCCGCGATGCGCACGGGCGGGGACGTTCTGGCGCTGAAGAAGCGCCGCCAGGTCGTCCGGCACCCGCCGCTGGTCGTGCTCTGCGACATTTCCGGCAGCATGAGCCGTTATGCCCGCATGGTGCTGCATTTCCTCCATGCCATCACCGGCGCGCGCGACCGCGTGCACGTCTTCACCTTCGGCACGCGGCTCACCAACATCACGCGCGCGCTCGCACGCCGCGACGTCGACGACGCGCTGGCCGAGGTGGCGAAGGAGGTCAAGGACTGGTCGGGCGGCACCCGCATCGGGGAGGCGCTGCATGCCTTCAACCGCGACTGGTCGCGCCGCGTGCTGGGCCAGGGGGCGGTGGTGCTGCTGATCACCGACGGGCTCGACCGCGACGCGGGACGCGGGCTCGAACGGGAGGTGGAGCGGCTGCACATGTCCTGCCGCCGTCTCGTGTGGCTCAACCCCCTGCTGCGCTGGGACGGGTTCGAACCGAAGGCGCTGGGCGTGCGCGCAATCCTGCCGCACGTTGACGAATTCCGCCCGGTTCACAACATCGAAAGCCTGGAGGCGCTCGCCGCCGCGCTCAGCGATCCGCGCGTGGCCGAGCGGGGACGGAGGCTCGCCGCATGACAGACACGACGACAGATAACAATCCGACCGGCGGCACCGCGCCCGCCGACGTGCTTGCGGAGGTCGCGCGCTGGCGTGAGGCCGGCAAGGACGCCGCCGTCGCAACCGTGATCCAGACGTGGGGCTCCGCGCCGCGGCAGGCGGGCTCCATGCTCGGTATCTCCAGCGAGGGGGAGCTTGCGGGCTCCGTCTCCGGCGGCTGCGTCGAGGGCGCCGTGCTGGAGGAGGCTCTCGAGATCATGAAGACCGGCACGCCGAAGCTCCTGACCTTTGGCGTCTCCGACGACGAGGCGTGGACCGTAGGCCTCGCCTGTGGCGGCACGATCCGCGTCTTCGTGGAGAAGGTGGGCTGAGGCGATGAAAAGCGAGACCCTCGACGAGATCCTGAAAGCGCGGGCCGAGGCGCGCGCCCTCGTCGTCGCCACGCGGCTTTCCGACGGCGCACAGCGCATCGTGGCACCCGACGCGCAGGCGGGCGAGTCGACGCTCGAGCGCGCCGCGCACGCAGCCCTTCTGAGCGACAAGCCCCGCACCGTCGAGGCGGACGGCGAGGATTGGTTCCTCAACGTCTTCAACACGCCGCTGCGCCTCATCGTGGTGGGCGCGGTGCACATCGCGCAGGCGCTCGTCCCGGCGGCGCAGCTTGCGGGCTATGCGGTGACCGTGATCGACCCGCGCACCGCCTTCGCCACAGCCGACCGGTTTCCTGGCGTCGCGATCAGCCACGACTGGCCCGACGAAGCGATGGAGGCGCTGAAGCCCGATCACCGCACCGCCCTCGTCACGCTGACGCACGACCCGAAGCTCGACGATCCGGCGTTGCACGTGGCCTTGCGCTCGCCCCTTTTCTACATCGGTGCGCTGGGGTCCACACGCACGCACGCAAAGCGTGTCGCACGGCTGACCGAGGCGGGCTTCACGGAGGCCGAGATCGCGCGCATCCATGCGCCCGTTGGCCTCTCCATCGCGGCCTCGACGCCCGCCGAGATTGCCATCGCCACGCTGGCCCAGATCACCAGCGTGCTGCGGGGAGGCACGGTCCGGTGAGGTTCGGCCCGGTCCCGCTGGACGAGGCGGAGGGCGCGGTCCTCGCCCACTCCCTGAAAGCGGGCGCGGTGCGCCTGAAGAAGGGCCGCGTGCTGACGGCGGACGATCTCGCCGCACTTTCCGCTGAGGGTGTGGGCGAGGTGATTGCTGCCCGTCTCGGCAACAACGACGTGGCCGAGGACGAAGCGGCAGACATCCTCGCCGCCGCCATCGCCGGCCCCGGCACGCGCGCGGCGCCCCCCTTCACAGGCCGCGCCAATCTCTATGCGGAACTTGCGGGCCTTC
This sequence comes from Futiania mangrovi, assembly GCF_024158125.1. Taxonomy (NCBI): domain Bacteria; kingdom Pseudomonadati; phylum Pseudomonadota; class Alphaproteobacteria; order Futianiales; family Futianiaceae; genus Futiania; species Futiania mangrovi. Next base: position 1,365,896 of record NZ_JAMZFT010000001.1, read on the forward strand.
TCGCCGTCGACCGTGACCGGATCGACGCGGTGAACCTCGTTGACGAGGCGATCACGCTCGCGACTCTGACGCCGTACGAGGCGGTCGCGGAGAACGACATGCTGGCGACCGTGAAGATCATTCCGTTCGCCGCACCGCGGGCGGCGCTCGACCGCGTGCTGGAGATCGTGCGCGCGGGGCCGCCCCTGCTGACGGTCGCCCCCTTCCGCGCGATGACGGCGGGGCTCGTCGCGACGACGCTGCCCGGCCTCAAGGACAGTATCCTCGACAAGACGCGGGGCGTGACGGATGCGCGGCTTGCCCAACGGGGCAGCGGCATCGGACAGGAAGACCGCGTGCCCCATGCGGAGGCCGACGTAGCCCGCGCCATCGGCGTGCAGATCGCGGCGGGCCTCTCCCCCATCCTGGTCTTCGGCGCATCGGCAACGGTCGACCGGCGCGACGCAGTGCCCGCGGGCATCGTGGCGGCGGGCGGCGAGGTCATGCACTACGGCATGCCGGTCGATCCTGGAAACCTGCTCGTCATGGGCCGCGTCGGGGACACGCCCGTCATCGGACTGCCGGGCTGCGCACGGTCTCCCAAGCTCAATGGCTTCGACTGGGTGCTCGACCGGGTGCTGTGCGGCCTGGAGGTCACGCCACGCGACATCATGCGCATGGGCGCGGGGGGCCTGCTGAAGGAAATCCCCACCCGCCCGCAGCCGCGCGACAACAGTGCCACGTCCAAGGGCCCCCGCAAGCCGCGGATAGCCGCCCTCCTGCTCGCCGCCGGCCAGTCGCGGCGGATGGGCGCCGCAAACAAGCTTCTGGAGGACATCGGCGGCGTGCCGATGGTCGTGCGCGTTGCCGATACGCTACGCGAAAGCCAGGTAGACACCGTGATCGCGGTCACGGGGCACGAGGCCGAACGGGTCTCCGCCGCGCTCGAGGGGCATGTCGCGGCCAGCGTCCAGAACCCCTCTTACGCCGAGGGTCTCAGTACGTCGCTGAAGGCGGGGCTTGCCTCCCTGCCCCCCGATGTGGATGCGGTCCTCGTCGCGCTGGGTGACATGCCGGGCCTGTCGGCCCGCGACATCGACCGGCTGATCGCCGCCTTCAACCCGGTGGAGGGGCGCGCCATCGTCGTCCCGACATACAAGGGAAAGCGTGGAAATCCCGTCCTTTGGGGCCGTCAGCTCTTTTCTGACATGAAGTCGGTTTCGGGCGATACTGGCGCGCGGCACCTCATCGGCGAACACGCAGACCTCGTGACCGAGGTCGAGATGCAGACCGACGCCGCACTCACAGATCTCGACACGCCCGAGATGCTCTCGGCCTACCGGAACCGGACCCGCACATGAGCGACCTGCCCTTCACCAAGGAGATCCTGCGCATCGCCGCCCGCGCGACGGGGGCCGGCCGCCTCGACGTGCCGGACGGCACCGCGACGCGGCGTAGCCCGACCTGCGGGGACCGCATCACGGTCGATGTCACACTGTGCGATCACGCGATCCGCTCGCTGTCCCACGACACCCGCGCCTGTGTTCTCTGCCAGGCGTCGGCTGCCATTCTGGCAGCATCTGCGATTGGCAAAACACAAAATAGTCTCCGCGACTTGCGAGAAACAGTTGCAGCGATGCTGAAAGAAGGCGGGGCCCCGCCCGCCGCTCCCTTCGCCGACTATGCCCTGCTGCAACCGGCTGCGACGCACCGTAACCGGCACGGCTGCGTCCTGCTGCCGATCGATGCGGCACTCGAGGCACTGGAAACGGCAGGCGCGGATGCCTGACGCGCCTCAGGCTGCATCTCGCCGCCTCCGGGTCCGCAGATCCAGGGCGGTCTCCTCGCCCGGCACGCACGCAGGCTGATAGAAGACGCTCACCTCCGGCAGATGCCCGCGGGCCAGCGCTGCGCGGGTCGCCGCATGCGTGATTTCGAACGCGGTCGCGCCGACGCGGCGCAGGAACGCGATCTGGTCGAGCAGCACGTCACCCGTCGCCCGGATCTCTCCCTTGAAGCCATGACGCTCACGCAGCAGGCGGATGGTCGAATACCCGCGCCCGTCGTTGAACTTCGGGAAACGCACCGCAATCATGTCGAGATGCGAAAGGTCCGCGAGCAGCGGATCAAGTGCCGCGCCGCCCTCGATCTCGACCGCCACAGGGGCCGGCCGAGCGTGCAGGGCGTCCCTCTCGCCAAGCCAGCGGCCGAGCGATACGAGCACAGCCCCCGCCTCGGGCATCTCCGCTGCATCGGCTAGGCGGGCCCACACGTCGCGCACGAAGGAGCCGTCTCGGTAGATGATCATGGGGTCGCCCTCCTCTCCCTGCCGTGCGCCCTGCCCGCCGAGACGCGCAGCCGGCGCCAGGTGGATGCCGCACTCGGTCTTCTCCTGCCCGCGCCAGCGTCCTGAGCGGCTGTCCTCCCCCGCCGCCACGCGCGTGGTGCATGGCATGCAGCCAATCGATGGATATCCTTCTGCAACAAGGGGATGTGCGGGAAGATTTCGTGCTTCCATGAAGCGTGTGACATCGTCCGCCGTCCAGCCGGCCAGCGGGTTGACCTTGATATGCCGGCCATCGCTCTCGAAAACCTGCAGGCCCTCCCGCGACGAAGCCTGAAAGCGCTTGCGCCCCGTGATCCACGCATCGAATCCGTCGAGCGCGCGGGCGAGCGGTGCGACCTTGCGCAGCGCGCAGCAGGCGTCCGGCTCCTGTGCCCAGAGCACACCTTGGGGATCGACGTTCGCAGCATCGCGGGACTCAGGCCTGACGCTGCGCACATCCGTCAGGCCCAGGTGCGCGACCAGCGCATCGCGGTAGCGCAGCGTCTCGCCGAACAGCTTGCCCGTGTCGATGAACACGACAGGCGTTGCCCGATCGATCTCCGCCACGAGCGAGAGGAGGACCGCAGATTCTGCGCCGAAACTTGAAACAAGCGCGATACGCCCCTGAAAATACCGCACGATCGCTGCGCGCAAGATCTGCTCTGCGCCTGCACCCTCATGCGCAAGGGTCAGCCCGCTCGCCATGCGCACACGGTCCGCAGGCGTTGGCCCTGCCGACATCAATGCCTCAAGCCCGGCCATAAAGCGCCTCCTTGAACGGCTGGTGGCCGACGCGACGCACGGTGTCGAGAAATGTCTCGGCAGGCCCGTTGCGCATGTGCACATAGGTATCGACGAGTGTTTCGACGGCACCCGCAATCTCCTCCGGCCCGAAGCCGGGGCCGAGGATCTGGCCGACCGCAGCCCGTTCATCCGGCGCACCGCCGAGCGTCAGCTGGTAAAGCTCCTGCCCCTTGCGCTCGACACCCAGGATCCCGATGGCGCCCACATGGTGATGGCCGCAGGCGTTGATGCAGCCGGAGATCTTGATGCGCAGGTCGCCGACGTCCACCTGCCGCACCGGATCGGCGAAGCGCGCCTGGATCTTCTGCGCCACCGGGATCGAGCGGGCGTTGGCCAGCGCGCAATAGTCGAGGCCCGGGCACGCGACAATATCGGTCACGAGACCCGCGTTGGCGGTTGCAAGTCCGTGTGCAGCGAGCCCGTCGTAAAGCGCGGACAGGCGGTCGCGGGGCACGTGCGGCAGAACGAGATTTTGCTCGTGGCTCACGCGGATCTCATCATGGGCGTGGACTTCCGCGAGGTCTGCCACCGCTTCCATCTGCTCCGCCGTTGCATCGCCCGGCACGCCCCCGGGGCCCTTGAGCGACACGGTGACGCTCACATGCCCCGGATCGCGGTGAGGGTGGAGATTGCGTGCGAGGAAGGCGGCAAAGCCCGCATCCCGCCGCGCACGGCGCGCAAGCGCGGCCTCCGCTGCGGCAACGTCGACGGCACGCGGCGCCGGCAGCGCGAAATAGGACCGGATGCGGGCGATCTCGTCAGCAGGCAGCGTCAGGGCGCCCTCGCGGATCGCCCGCCACTCCGCCTCGATCTCACGGGTCAGCACCTCGACCCCCGTCTCGTGCACGAGGATCTTGATGCGCGCCTTGTACTTGTTGTCGCGTCGGCCGGAGAGATTGTAGACGCGCAAAATTGCCTCGAGATAGGAAAGAAGGTCAGGCTCCGGTAAGAACTCCCTGATTTTCCTGGTAATCATGGGTGTGCGGCCAAGGCCGCCACCGACCCAGACCTCGAATCCGAGGGTGCCGTCCGCCGCCCGCTTCAGCGCGAGCCCGATGTCGTGGAAGCGGATCGCCGCGCGGTCGTGCGGCGCAGCCGACACCGCGATCTTGAACTTGCGCGGCAGGAAGGAAAACTCGGGGTGCAGCGAGGACCATTGCCGGACGATCTCCGCGTAAGGGCGCGGATCGGCCACCTCGTCCGCCGCAGCCCCCGCGAAATGATCCGCCGTAACGTTGCGGATGCAATTGCCCGAGGTCTGGATCGCGTGCATCTCGACGTCCGCCAGCTCGTCGAGGATGTCCGGCACATCCGCCAGCCGCGGCCAGTTGAACTGGATGTTCTGGCGCGTCGTGAAATGCCCGTACCCGCGGTCGTAGACGCGCGCGATGCGCGCCAGCCTGCGCATCTGGCGGGCATTGAGCGTTCCGTAGGGGATCGCCACCCGCAGCATGTAGGCGTGAAGCTGCAAATAGAGGCCGTTCATCAGCCGCAACGGCTTGAACTGCTCCTCCGTCAGGTCGCCAGCGAGGCGCCGCTCGACCTGGTCGCGGAACTGGGCCACGCGCTCGGCGACGAAGCGGTGATCGAACTCATCGTAACGGTACATGGTGCGCAAGGTCTCCGGCAGGCGGGCGGGTCAGGCGGCGTTCCCGGCGGTGGGGCGGCCGGTGGCGCGAATCCGCTCCCTGAGGCGGACGGGCGTCGCGCCGTCCTGGCCGAGGTCGATCAGGTAGAGGTCGAGGATGCGGTTCGAGGCGATGTCGGCCTCCGCCACCGTGCGGGCAGCTTCGGCGTCCTCGACCGAAGCGAAGCGCATCGCCGCGGCCATGTCCTCCGCCCATTCACCATCGGGCGTGCGAAAGACCGCCCTGCCGTCGCGCAGGCGCTGTGCGGTGAGGATCTGAGGCATGGGGTTCCCTCCCGTCTCAGGCCGCGGCTGCGGCAGGCACGGGCACAAGCGGCTCGGCCCGGCCCAGCCGGCCAGAAAGCGCGTCCCCGATCAGGATCAACACGGGGCCAGCGAGATCGCGCCGCCCCGCAAGCGCCGGCAGGTCCGCGACGCTCCCGCCGAGCAGGCGCATGTCCCGCCGGCTCACATTCTCGATCGCGGCGACGGGCGTATCCGGCGCGAGGCCCGCGGCGAGCAGCCTGCCCGCGGCCTCCGCCGCGACCGTCTTGCCCATGTAGACGGCAATTGTCGCCCCCTGCCCCACAAGCGCCGGCCAGGGCGCCGCATCCGCCCCCTCCGCCCCGTGGCCGGTGACGAACACCAGGCTCGACGCAACGCCGCGCAGGGTCAGCGGCAGCGCTGCCTCGGCGGCGGCCGCGAGCGCGGAGGTCACGCCCGGCACAATCTCGTAACCGATGCCGGCGGCTTCGAGCGCAGCGATCTCCTCGCCCGCGCGGCCATAGACCATCGGGTCGCCGCCCTTCAGCCGCGCGACGCGCGCGCCGCTGCGGGCATGGGCGACGATCAGGGCATCGATATCCGCCTGTTTCAGGGATGGACCGCCCTTGCGCTTGCCGGCGAGTATGCGCGCCGCATCGGGCCGCCCCACGGCCAGCACCTCAGCCGGAACGAGACTGTCGTGAACGATGACGTCCGCCTGCGCAAGAACCCGTGCCGCGCGCAAGGTCAGAAGGTCCGCAGCCCCCGGCCCTGCACCCACGAGCCAGACGAAACCGGGCTGCACGCACCGTGCCGTCGCGGCATGCGCCCGTGCGCGCCCAAGGGCATCGTCGCCCGCCGGCATCGCGTCGAGTCGATAGTGCATGAGCCACCCCTTTCTCCAGCCAAGGCGTGGACAGATAAATATTTTACATTGCAATAGTCAATTGTATTGTTTTTTACAAGTTTATTTTGTTATTTATATCCAAGCCAGCATGAAACGCCCAATCCTGACGGGAACGGGCGGTGAAAATCGAACATTTCCGGAGGTTTGCCGGTGGCGCTCCCTACGGGAATCGAACCCGTGTTTCCAGATTGAAAATCTGGCGTCCTAACCATTAGACGAAGGGAGCCCGATGGCGTGGGCGGGTGTTTATCGCCTCGCGGGGGGCTTGGCAAGACCGATCCGCGCAATTCTCCCCGGAAAAATCATGCCTCTGCCAGGGCCACGTCGTCGATCTGGATCTCCACCGCATCAGCGCCCTTCCAGTCGTCGCGGCGCAGCTTTCCCGCGATGTGGAGATGGGTGCCGCGCGCCTCCTCCAGCGCCTTGCCGAGCGCTTCGCCGACCGCGCGGAAGGCCACGCCCTTCACCCGCGTGCCCGACGAATCGGCAAGCGAAAGGCGCAGGTGCGCCTCTCCCATCACCGACAGGTGCGCAATCCGCACACCGGTAAAGGCGAGGCGCGGCTGCGGATTGCCCGCACCGTAGGGGCCCGCCTTCTCCAGCAGGTCCACGAGATCCGCCGTTGCACCGCCCAGCGCAACCGCCCCGTCGATGTGGAGCGCGGCATCGGCCCGCGCGGCCTCCACGTCCGCTGCAAGCCGGTCCGCGAGAAAGGCTGAGAAGGCGTCGAGCGCATGCTCGGCAACGGTCAGGCCCGCCGCCATCGCGTGCCCGCCGCCTGCAACCAGCAACCCCTCGTCCGCCGCCGCGCGCACCGCGCGCCCCAGGTCGACACCGGCGATGGACCGGCCCGAGCCCTTGCCCATGCCGTTCTCCATGCCGATGACGATGGCCGGCCGGCCGTAGCGTTCCTTCAGCCGGCTCGCCACGATGCCGATGACGCCCGGATGCCATCCCTCGCCCGCCACGGTGACGACGGGCACAGCGTCGGCGCCCGATATCTCGGCGCGGGCAAGCGCGGCGTCGAGGACCGCGGCCTCGATCTCCTTGCGCTCCCGGTTCCAGGCGTCGAGGTCGCACGCGATTGCAGCGGCCTCCTGCGGGTCGTCGAGGGCGAGCAGGCGGCTGCCCGCATCCGGCCGGCCCACGCGCCCGCCCGCATTGACGCGGGGGCCCAGCAGGAAACCCAGATGGTAGCAGTCGGGCCGCTGACGGAGTTTCGCCACGTCGGCAAGCGCGGCAAGCCCCGCATTGCCGCGCCGCGCCATGATCTGCAGCCCGCGCACGACGAGCGCACGATTGGGGCCGGTGAGCGGCACCACGTCCGCAACGGTGCCGAGCGCCACGAGGTCGAGAAGCTGGACGAGGTCGGGCACGGGCCGGCCCGAGCGGTCGAACCAGCCGCGGCCGCGCAACTCCCGCACCAGCGCGACAGCCAGCAGGAAGGTCACGCCAACCGCCGCAAGCTGGCCGAGACCGGAGCCGCAATCGGGCCGGTTCGGATTGATGTGGGCGAGAACGGGCAGCGGTGCGTCGCCTGTCTGGTGATGGTCGGAGACGACGATGTCGAGGCCAGCGTCGCGCGCGGCCCCCAGAACCTCGTGCGCGGCGGCCCCGCAATCGACGGTCACGACGAGCGAGGCGCCCTTCTCCTTCAGCGCCAGCAGCGCCGGGAGGTTGGGGCCGTACCCCTCCGCCAGCCGGTCGGGAATGTGGACGGCCACCGGCGTGCCCAGCAGCCGCAGAAGGCGCACCAGAAGGGCCGAGGACGTCGCACCGTCGACGTCATAGTCGCCGAAGATGCCGACCTTCTCCCCTGCCTCCACCGCATCGGCGAGGCGGACCGCGCCCGCATCCATGTCGGCGATCAGCGAGGGGTCGGGCAGGTCCTCGCGCAGCGACGGCGCGAGATAGCGCTCGGCGGACGCCGGACTGACGCCACGGCCTGCGAGGACGCGGCCGATCACCTCCGGCACTCCGGCTGTCTGGGCGATGGCGAGAGCCGTACGGTCGCAATCGGCGCGGTGCACCCAGCGCCGCCCCGTGAGCGAACGGGCCACGCCGAGGGCAGAGATATCCGCCCCTGGCGCAGCGCCGGAGATCGTGTCGGTCATGGACATGGGCCCCAGCCTAGCGGCTCGAACCCGATTCGGGCAGACGCGCGGCCGATCAGCTGAACTTGCCGGGCTTCTGATGGCGCGCGGTGATCCAGCGCACGGTCTGCGTGGAAGAGCGCATGACGATGGAGTGCGTGGTGACGATGTGCCCTTCCCGCTTCACGCCGGAGAGCATCGAACCGCTCGTCACGCCGGTCGCGGCGAACATCACGTCGCCGGACGCCATCTCTTCCATCGCGTACTTCTTGTTGAGGTCGGTCACGCCGATGCGGTGGGCGCGCGCCTTCTCCTCCTCGTTGCGGAAGACGAGACGGCCCTGCATCTGTCCGCCGATGCAGCGCAGCGCGGCGGCCGCCAGCACGCCCTCGGGCGCGCCGCCGGTGCCGAGATAGATGTCGATGCCGGTCGCCGCGTCCGTCGTGTGGATCACGCCCGCCACGTCCCCGTCGGTGATGAGGCGGATCGAGGCGCCCGTGCTGCGCACGCGGTCGATGATGTCGGCATGGCGCGGCCGGTCGAGGATGCAGGCCGTGATCTCGCTCGGATGGCACTTCTTGGCGGTCGCGAGTTCCTTGATGTTCTCCGCCGGATCGGCGTCGAGGTCGACCACGCCAGCCGGCAGGCCCGGTCCGACCGCGATCTTGTCCATGTAGACGTCGGGCGCGTGCAGCAGGGAGCCGCCCTCCGCCATCGCGATCGTGGTCAGTGCGTTCGGCATGGCCTTCGCTGTCAGCGTCGTGCCCTCCAGCGGGTCGAGCGCGATGTCGACGTCCGGGCCGTCGCCGGTGCCCACCTCCTCGCCGATGAAGAGCATGGGGGCCTCGTCCCGCTCCCCCTCGCCGATCACGATACGCCCCTTGATCGGGAGCGTATTGAGCGCGCGGCGCATGGCGTCCACCGCCGCCTGGTCGGCCGCCTTCTCGTCACCGCGGCCGATGAGGCCGTAGCAGGCCACCGCGGCCGCCTCCGTCACCCGCACCAGCTCCAGCGTCAGGACGCGATCGAGCACACCGCCCATGTTCCGTTCCCCTTCCCTTCAATGTCCGCCCGCGGTCCCGGTCTGCCGGAACGCCGTCGCAAGGCGTATCAGCTTCCTACCACGCGAATGAGGTGCGGCGCTTCCCGCACCGTGTCGAAGGCCGAGATCTCGGCCAGCGCCGCCTGCATCTCCGCCTCGCGCGTCTCATGCGTGATGATCACGACGGGCACCGCCGCACCCGGCGCGCGACCCCGCTGTATCATCTGATCGATTGACACTTCGTGACGGGCGAGCGTCGTCGTGATCGCCGCCATCACGCCCGGCTTGTCCACCACCGTGAGCCGCAGGTAGTAGACGCCCACCCGCTCCGCGATGTCGATCGGCGCGACGTCCGAGAGCGTTCCCACGGGCTGGCCGAACACCGGAAGTCGCAGGCCCCGCGCGATATCGACGAGGTCTGCAACCACCGCCGAAGCTGTCGGCCCCTCGCCCGCGCCGCGCCCGACGAGGATCGTGCGCCCCACAGCGTCCCCCTCGGTCACCACCGCGTTCTCCACACCGTCCACGTCGGCAATGGGCGCGCCGAGCGGCACCATGCACGGATGTACGCGCTGGTCGACCCCGTCACCGCGCCGCCGCGCCATGCCCAGAAGCTTGATCCGGTAGCCAAGTTCGCGGGCGAAGGCGATGTCCTCGGCCGAGACCTGCTCGATCCCCTCCACGTGCACGGCGTCGAAATTGACCGGCATGCCGAAGGCGACGGCGGCGAGGATCGCCAGCTTGTGCGCCGTGTCGATGCCGCCGACGTCGAAGGTCGGATCGGCCTCGGCATAGCCCAGCGCCTGCGCCTCCCGCAGCACCAGTTCGAAGGCGCGCCCGCTCGTCTCCATGTCGGAGAGGATGTAGTTGCAGGTGCCGTTCAGGATTCCGTAGACGCGATCGATGCGGTTGGCCGCAAGGCCCTCCTTCAGCGCCTTGATGACGGGGATGCCGCCGGCGACCGCCGCCTCGAATGCGAGCGCGAGGCCGCGGTCCTCGGCCAGCGTGGCGAGCCGCGTGCCGTGCGTCGCGATGAGCGCCTTGTTGGCGGTCACCACGTCCTTGCCGGCACCGAGCGCGGCCTCCACCGTCTCCAGCGCGGCGCCGTTTGCACCGCCCATGACCTCGACGACCACATCGACGTCGTCGCGCACGGCCAGCGCGCGCGGATCGTCCTCCCACGCGACGCCCGAAAGGTCGATGCCCCGGTCCTTCGTCCGGTCGCGCGCCGAAACCGCGGTCACGGCGATACGGCGGCCGCAGCGCGCGGCGATCAGGTCGCCGTTCGTTTCGAGAATTTTCAGCACACCGGCGCCGACGGTGCCGACCCCGGCCAATCCCACCCGAATCGTCTGGCTCACGTTTCCCCCGCGCGGTCCTGTTCCGCCTTGTCGTCAGAGAGGTTGTGCGTGCCGGTTTGCAGCAGCCTCTTCACACTGCGCGCGGCCTGGCGGATCCGGTGCTCGTTCTCGACGAGGCCAATACGCACATAGCCCTCGCCATGCTCCCCGAAGCCGATTCCCGGCGCGACCGCCACGTCGGCTTCCTGCAACAGCAGCTTGGAGAAGCCGAGCGAGCCGAGGTCCCGGAACCGCTCCGGCACCGGGGCCCAGGCGAACATCGTCGCGGGCGGGGCCGGGATGTCCCAGCCCGCGCGCCCCATCGCCTCGACGAGGGTGTCGCGGCGCGACTTGTAGACCGCGCGGATCTCGTCCACGCAGTCCTGCGGGCCGTTGAGCGCCGCGGTCGCCGCCACCTGGATCGGCGTGAACGCGCCATAGTCCAGATAGGACTTGATCCGCCCCAGCGCGGAAATCAGCCGCTCGTTCCCGACGCCGAAACCGATGCGCCAGCCCGGCATCGAATAGGTCTTGGACAGCGAGGTGAACTCCACCGCGATGTCGCGCGCGCCCTCCACCTCGAGGATCGAGGGCGGCGGGTTGCCGTCGAAATAGATCTCGGAATAGGCGAGATCGGAGAGGATGTAGATGTCGTGCTTCTTCGCGAAGGCGACCGCGCGCCGATAGAAGTCGAGGTCCACGACCTGCGCCGTCGGGTTCGACGGGAAGCTGAGCACCATCATCGACGGCGGCGGCACGGAATGATGCACCGCACGCTCCAGCCCCTCCAGGAACTGCTCCGGATCGGTCGCCGGGATCTGCCGGATCGCGGCGCCCGCAATGATGAAGCCGAAGGCGTGGATCGGGTAGCTGGGGCTCGGCACCAGGATCACGTCGCCCGGCGCGGTCACGGCCTGCGCGAGGTTCGCCAGCCCCTCCTTGGAGCCGAGGGTGACGATCACCTCCCGCTCCGGATCGAGCTTCACGCCGAAGCGCCGCTCGTAATAGGCGGCCTGCGCGCGCCGAAGGCCGGGGATACCGCGGGACATGGAGTAGCGGTTGATCCGCGGCTTGCCCATCGTCTCCACCAGCTTGTCGACGATGTGCTGCGGCGTCGGCATGTCGGGGTTGCCCATGCCGAAGTCGATGATGTCGGCACCGCGGGCGCGGGCCTGTGCCTTGAGACGGTTGACCTCTTCGAAGACGTAAGGTGGCAGGCGGCGGATTCGGTGAAACTCGGAGGTCATGGCTCTTCGCGCGCTCGATGGCTGGGCGGGGCCGGAGACGCGCTCCGACCCCCTTGGAAGCCGCGACTTATAACGGGAGTTGCAGCCGCGTTCCACACCCTTCACCAATGAAGGGCCCTGCAGCGTGCGCAGCCCTTGTCAGCGCGCCGTCCCACCCCCATAGAGAACGGAGGCGGCGTCCTGTTCGGCCCGCATCCGCGTCACCTCCGCATCGAGGGCCGCGGCACGGGCGCGCAGGTCGGCAATCTCGGCCGTGCGCGCCTCGGCGCTCGCCTCCGGCTGGGGCACGGGCGGCACCTCGACGATGCGCGGATAGCTGCCGTTGCCCGAGGCGCAGCCCGCGAGCGTGGCGGCGAGGCCGAGTACGAGGAGAGGCCGGGGCCGAATCCGTGGCGACCCTTGTGATGTGATGGTCATGGGCGCACGATACGTGAGGAGAGCCGCTTCGCCAATGCGCCGGAGCGCGTGCATGGCGGCGGCGGTGAGGTTCGACGCAGGGAAAGGCCGGTTCCGATGAGCGACAAGGGTCATAAGACAGGCGCGGGAGAGAAGGCCGGCACGGCGGAGACGCCCCTGCCGGATCCGACGGCGTTCGCCGCCAACATGATGAAGGTGTCGGCCCGCAGCCAGCGCCTGATCTCCGATTTCCTGTCGCGCCAGGGCACCGAAGACCAGGGGCCGCAGATCCCCGACCCGATGAACCTCGCGCAGGCCTTCACGAGCCTGATGACGGCCGTCGCCGCGCATCCGCAGAAGGTGGCGGACGCGCAGATGTCGTTGTGGGCGAACTATCTCGATCTCTGGCAGACGGCGGCGAGCCGCATGGCCGGCAACGAGGCCGCGCCGAAGGTTGCGCCCGAGCGCGGCGACAAGCGCTTCAAGGACGCCGGCTGGAACGAGGCCGTGTTCGACTTCATCAAGCAATCCTATCTCGTCACCGCGCGCTGGATCATGGAAACGGTGCACGACATCGACACGGAGCTTGAGCCGAAGGACCGCCAGAAGCTGGAGTTCTACACCAAGCAGTTCGTGGACGCGCTCTCGCCCTCCAACTTCGTGATGACGAACCCCGAGGTGCTGCGCGCCACGGTGGAGAGCAACGGCGAGAACCTCGTGCGCGGGCTCGAAAACCTGTTGGAGGATCTGGAGCGCGGCAAGGGCAAGATCGCGATCCGCCAGACCGATCTCGATGCGTTCGAGGTGGGGCGCAACCTCGCGCTGACGCCCGGCAAGGTGATCTACCAGAACGACCTGATGCAGCTTCTGCAATACACGCCGACGACAGAGACCGTGTACAGGCAGCCGCTGCTCATCATCCCGCCGTGGATCAACAAGTTCTACATCCTCGACCTGCAGCCGAAGAACTCCTTCATCAAGTGGGCGGTGGCGCAGGGATACACGGTCTTCGTCGTCTCCTGGGTGAACCCGGACGAACGGCAGGCCGACAAGACCTTCGAGGACTATATGAAGGAGGGCATCTTCGCCGCCCTCGACGCGATCGAGAAGGCGACGGGGGAGCGGCAGGTCTCGGCCATCGGTTATTGCATCGGCGGAACGCTGCTCACCGCCACCCTCTCGCTGATGGCGGCGCGCGGCGACGACCGCATCGCCAACGCCACCTTCTTCGCCTCGCAGTCCGACTTCAAGGAAGCAGGCGAACTGACCGTCTTCATCGACGAGCCGCAGATCGACCACCTGGAAGAGCAGATGAAGAGCCGCGGGGGCTATCTCGAAGGCTCGAAGATGGCGAACGCGTTCAACATGCTGCGCTCGAACGACCTGATCTGGTCCTTCGTCGTCAACAACTACCTGCTGGGCAAGGATCCGTTCCCGTTCGACCTGCTCTACTGGAACTCCGATTCCACGAACATGCCGTACCGGATGCACGCGTTCTACCTGCGCGAATGCTATCTGAAGAACAACCTGGCCGAGGGCCGCATGGTGCTGGGGGGCGAGAAGCTCGACGTCGGCAAGATCAAGATCCCGATCTACATGCAGTCCTCGAAGGAGGACCACATCGCGCCGGTGAAGTCGGTCTACCGCGGGGCGAAGCTCTATGGCGGGCCGGTGCGCTTCATGGTGGCGGGCTCGGGCCACATCGCAGGCGTCATCAACCACCCCGACGCCAACAAGTACCAGCACTGGCTGAGCGAGGTGCGCAAGCTACCCCCCACCTTCGAGCAATGGTTCGAGAAGGCGACGGAATATCCCGGCTCCTGGTGGCTGGACTGGGACAAGTGGCTGTCGCGCAAGTCCGGGCCGAAGGTGCCCGCCCGCAAGCCGGGAGACGGCAAGCTCGCACCAATCGAGGACGCGCCGGGCTCCTATGTGAAGATGAAGGGCGGCTGAAGGCGGAATTCCGAGCGCCCTCTCCGTCGCTTATCCCGGGGCTCGTTTCTGGGAAACCCTGCCCCCTCCCCCGTCATCCCCGGCCCCCGTGCCGGGGAGCCATTATCGCTGACGGAGGCGGACGAAGCGAAAGCGGTCGCCGCCGCCCCCTTCAAGAGGCAGCCGCCCCGGGCATGGGCCCTCGGGACAAGCCCAAGGGCGACATTTCCATGAAAGCGTCATTCCCGGGCTTATGCCGGCGAAACGCTCGCGCCCCCTCCCCCGTCATCCCCGGCCCCCGTGCCGGGGATCTATTATCGCTGACGGAGGCGGACGAAGCGAAAGCGGTGGCCGCCACCACCTTCAAGAGGCAGCCGCCCCGGGCATGGCCCCTCGGGACAAGCCCGAGGGCGACACATCTGCAAAAGCCGTCAGTCTCTGAGGCACGAGGCCCGAAAGCGGCGCTCACGCCCTCACGGAAACAGCGGAAGCTGGTCGATGCCCATGGTCTCCGGGTAGCCGAGCATGAGGTTCATGTTCTGGATCGCCTGGCCGCTCGCGCCCTTCACGAGGTTGTCGAGGGCTGAGAGCACGATCACCCGGTCGGGCGCGCGGTCCTGCACGACCCCGATGTGGACGTAGTTCGAGCCGCGCACGTGATGCGTCGAGGGCACCTTGCCTGCGGGCAGGACATGCACGAACGGCTCGTCCGCGTAAGCCTCGGCAAGGCAGGCGCGCACCGCATCCGCACCGCCCGCCGCCCGCACATAGCAGGTGGCGAGGATGCCGCGGTTCATCGGCACGAGATGCGGCGTGAAGCTCGCGAGCACGGGCGTGCCGGCGGCCTTCGTGAACTCCTGGTCGAGCTCGGCCATGTGCCGGTGACGCCCAACGCCATAGGCGGCAAAGCCCTCCCCCACCTCGGCGAAGAGTGTGTTCTCCTTCGGCGCACGGCCCGCCCCCGTCACACCCGACTTCGCGTCGATCACGATGGGATCGGGCGCGATGACCTTCTCCCGCAGCGCAGGCAGCAGCGCGAGCAGCGCGGTCGCGACATAGCAGCCGGTGTTGGCGACGACGCGCGCCGACCGGATCCGGTCGCGGTAGACCTCCGGCAGGCCGAAGACGACCTCTTTCTGAAGGTCGAGCGCGGCATGGTCGTGCCCGTACCATTCGGCGTATTTCGCCGGGTCCTCCAGCCGGAAGTCGGCGGAGAGGTCGACGACTTTCAGGTGCGCGGGCAGGTCCTTCACGACGCGCTGGGTCGTCGCATGCGGCAGGCCGCAGAAGACCGCGTCGATGCCGGACCAGTCGACCTCCTCCATGGAGACGAGCGGCGGCAGGTCGAGGCCGGCAAAGTGCGGGAAGACGTCTGCCATCTCCTGCCCGGCCTTCCGGTCGGCGGTGATGGCGGCGATGGTCATGCGCGGGTGACGCGCGGCCAGACGGACCAGTTCCGCGCCCGTGTAGCCGGATGCCCCGAGAATGGCGATGCGTGTCTTGTCCGTCATGGTCCTTCAACTCCCGAAATGTCGTTGGCCGGGTCTTGCCTCGATTGCCGTCCGGCTGGGCAAAGAAAAAGGGCGGCCAACCCGGCCGCCCTTTCGTAACCCCTGAAGCGGGGATAGGGGAAGCGGATCAGCGCTTCGAGAACTGCGGCGAACGGCGGGCCTTGTGGCGACCGTACTTCTTCCGCTCGACGGTACGGCTGTCGCGGGTCAGGAAGCCCGCTGCCTTCAGCGCACCGCGCAGGTCCGGTTCGAAGAAGGTGAGCGCGCGCGAAATGCCGTGCTTCACCGCGCCCGCCTGGCCCGAAAGGCCGCCGCCGGCAACGGTGCAGATCACGTCGAACTCACCCTCGCGGCCCGCGATCTTGAACGGCTGGTTGATCACCATGCGCAGAACGGGACGCGCGAAATAGGTCTCCTGATCGCGGCCGTTGACCGTGATCTTGCCGCTGCCGCGCTTGATCCAGACGCGGGCGACCGCGTCCTTCCGCTTGCCGGTGGCATAGGCCCGGCCCTGTGCGTCGATCTTCGGCTCGGCCGGCGCTTCGGCGGCGGCGACGGCGGCAGAGCCCTCGCCCAGTTCGGACAGATCGCCGAGAATACGTGGTTCCTGTGCCATGGATTAACCGAGCCTCGTGTTCTTGCGGTTGAGCGACGCGATGTCGAGCGCCTCCGGCGACTGGGCCGCGTGCGGATGCTCCGGACCCGCGTAGACGCGCAGGTTCTTCATCTGCTGACGGCTCAGCGGGCCGCCGGGCAGCATCCGCTCGACCGCCTTGACCAGCACCCGCTCCGGGAAGCGGCCGTCGAGCACCTTGTCGGCGGTGCGCGACTTGATCCCACCCGGATAGCCGGTGTGCCAGTAATAGGTCTGCTGCGTCCGCTTGCGGCCGGTGAAGCGCACCTTCTCCGCATTGACGACGATGACGTTATCGCCGCAATCCATGTGCGGGGTGAACGTCGGCTTGTGCTTGCCGCGCAGGCGCGTGGCGATGATGGCTGCAAGCCGGCCGACCACGAGACCGTCGGCGTCGATGACGACCCACTTCTTCTCGATCTCCGACGGCTTGGCGGAGTAGGTTTTCATGGAACCCTCTTTGACCTGGGCGAATTCGGTGCTGTCGGATACGTGGCCTGCGCGCCCCTGTCAAGCGTGAAGGCCGCGAAATTCGCCCCGTTTTTCAGTGCCGTTACGTATAAGGTAACTGGATACCGCAAATTTTGGCACTAGCGCCGCGGCGGGATCGCATAGGTCAGCGTGGCGTGCGCGACGGGCGCGTCGTGGCCTTGCGAATAGATGGTCACGTCGCCGGTCGCGAGCAGCTTGCCGAGCTTCAGGATCCGCGCCTTGCCGATCAGGTCGGCGGGTGCGGGCTTCCTCAGGAAGTTGATGTTGAGATTGGTGGTGACGGCCAGCCCCACGGGGCCGATCTGGGCGAGCAAGGCGATGTAGAGCCCGGTGTCGGCCAGCAGCATCATCGAGGGGCCCGACATGGTCCCGCCGGGGCGCAGGTGCCGGTCGGCGAAGGGCACGCGCACGGTCGCGGTCATCTCCCCCACCTCGTCGACGACCACGTCGCCGCTTGCCTGCGGGAACTCGGTCTTCATGAAGTCCTGCAGTTCCGCGACCGTCATCACCGTCATGCGCTCCCCTCCCCCTCTGCCGGTACCCCTGCCCGTTTCGCCGGGCCGATCCATCGTTTATATGTCTGGAAAAGGGAGGACACGGGATGAGCACGGCGTCAATGGCTGCAGACAGCAAGGCAGCCCCGGTCTTCGTGCGGGAAACCCGCGAGGGACCGGTCTATCGCATCACGCTGGCGAACGCGGCTGCGCGCAACGCGCTCTCGCGCGCAGCGATGGACGAGATTTCGGCAGCGCTGACCCGCGCCGCGGAGGACGCAGACGCCCGCGTCGTGGTGATCGGGCACGAGGGGCCGGCCTTCTCCGCCGGCCACGACCTGAAGGAGATGCAGGCCGCGAGGCGCTCTGCCGATGGCGGGCGAGCCTTCTACGACGCGCTGTTCGCCCAATGCTCCGACATGATGATGCAGGTGGTGCGCTGCCCCAAGCCGGTGATCGCGGAGGTCGACGGCGTGGCGAGCGCGGCGGGCTGCCAGCTCGTCGCGAGCTGCGACCTCGCCTATGCGAGCGAGACCTCGCGCTTCGCGACGCCGGGGGTGAACATCGGGCTCTTCTGCTCGACGCCGATGGTCGCGCTCACGCGCAATGTCGCGCGCAAGCACGCAATGGAGATGCTGCTGACCGGTGAGATGATCGGCGCGGACGAGGCGCAGGCCATCGGTCTTCTCAACCGCGCGGTGCCGCAGGCGGACCTGAGCGCGACGGTGCGCCGGTTGGCGGAGACGATCGCGTCGAAATCCCCCCTCACGCTGAAGACCGGCAAGGAGGCCTTCTACGTGCAGGCCGAGATGGGGCTTGCCGACGCCTATGCCTACACCGCCCGTGTGATGGCGGAGAACATGATGGCGCGCGACGCCAACGAGGGCATCGGCGCCTTCGTCGAGAAGCGCCCCCCCACCTGGACCGGAAGCTGACGCGATCATGGATCACGATCGCTACGAGGACGCCTACATCAAGGCGATCCTGAACGAGACGAAGACCGTCGCCATGGTCGGCGCCTCGCCCAATGTCATGCGGCCGTCGTTCTTCGTCCTGAAATACCTGCTGGAGAAGGGATATACGGTCTACCCCGTGAACCCCGGCCATGCAGGCAAGGAGATCTGCGGGCAGACCGTCTACGCCACCCTCTCCGACCTCCCCCGCCCCGTCGACATGGTGGACGTCTTCCGGGCCAGCGAGCATGTCCTGCCGATCGTCGAGGAGGCCATCGCCATCGGCGCGAAATGCGTCTGGATGCAGCTCGGCGTGCGCAACGACGAGGCCGCGAAGGCCGCGGAGGACGCGGGTCTCAAGGTCGTGATGAACCGCTGCCCGAAGATCGAGTTCGGGCGGCTCTCGCGGGAAATCGGCTGGATCGGCGTGAACTCGCGGCGTATAAGCTCGAAGCGTAAACCCGCGGTTGGCTCGTAAGACGCGCATTTACCGCAATCATGACTGTAATTAGGGAGGGGCATATGACGAACCCCGGATTCGAGACCTTGTGCATCCACGCGGGCGCGGCCCCCGACCAGAGCACGGGCGCGCGCGCGACGCCGATCTACCAGACGACGTCCTATGTGTTCGACGATGCGGAACACGCCGCGACGCTGTTCAATCTCCAGGCGTTCGGCAACATCTACAGCCGCCTCGGCAACCCGACGTGCAATGTGCTGGAGGAGAAGATCGCAGCGCTCGAGGGCGGCACGGCGGCGCTTTCGGTCGCGAGCGGCCACGCGGCGCAGCTTCTGATCTTCCACACGCTGATGCAGCCCGGCGACGAGTTCGTGGCCGCGACGCAGCTTTATGGCGGCTCGATCAACCAGTTCAGCCACGGCTTCAAGAAATTCGGCTGGAACGTGCGCTGGGCGGATTCGACCGACGCCGAGAGCGTGAAGGCGCAGATCACCGACAAGACGAAGCTCGTCTGGATCGAGAGCCTGGCGAACCCCGGCGGCGTGGTCTCCGACATCGCGGGCATCGCGAAGGTCTGCCGGGACGCGGGTGTCGTGCTGGCCGTCGACAACACGATGGCCTCGCCCTATCTCTGCCGCCCGATCGAGCATGGCGCGAACATCGTCATGCACTCTGCGACGAAGTTCCTGGGCGGCCACGGCAACTCCATCGCGGGTCTGCTGGTCGACGGCGGCAACTTCGACTGGTTCGCCCATGCCGACAAGTACCCGACCCTGACCAAGCCGTCCGACAGCTATCATGGCCTGACCTTCGCGGAGACGTTCGGCAATTTCGGCTTCGCGATCGCGGCGCGCGCACTCGGCCTGCGCGACCTCGGCCCGGCGCTCTCGCCCTTCAACGCCTTCCTCGTTCTGACGGGCATGGAGACGCTGCCGCTGCGCATGGCGCGCCATTGCGAGAACGCGCAGAAGGTCGCGGAGTGGCTGGACGCGCACCCGAAGGTCGAGTGGGTGAACTATGCCGGCCTGCCCGGTAACGACAGCCACGAGCGGGCGAAGAAATACTGCCCCAAGGGTGCGGGCGCGGTCTTCACCTTCGGCGTGAAGGGCGGCTACGAGGCCGGCAAGAAGCTGATCGACAGCGTGGAGATGTTCAGCCACGTGGCGAACATCGGCGACACGCGCTCGCTGATCATTCACCCGGCGTCCACGACGCACCGGCAGCTTGAGGCCTCGGCGCTGGAGAAGGCGGGCGTGAAGCCGGAGACGGTGCGCCTCTCCATCGGGATCGAGACGATCGACGACATCATCTCCGATCTCGACCAGGCGCTCGCGCAGGTCTGAGACACGACGCGGAACGCAAAGGGGGCGGGCTCCTTCCGGACCCGCCCCCTTTTTCGCGTTCAGAGATAGCGCGTGGTGTGAAGCGTCGCCACCGAGGCGGTAAACAGGATCAGCGCGCCAAGCTGGTGCGCCACCGCAAGCCAGATGTGCTGCATGGGCGCGACGGTAACGAGCGTCACGATCCCGAGCGCAACCTGCCCAAGCACCAGCGCAGCAATGATCAGGCCCGTCGTGGCGAGCCCCGGCTCCTTTGTCCGCCAGAGCCGCAGCGCCACGAGCAGCCCCGCCGCCACGATCACATAGGCCAGCATGCGGTGATAGAACTGCACGGTCAGGTGATCGTCGAGGCCCGCGAGCCCCGGCACCACCGATTGCGGGACCCATGCCCCATCGATCAGCGGCCAGGTGTTGTAGATGAGGCCCGCGTCGAGACCAGCGACCAGCGCGCCCGACAGGATTTGCGCGAACACGAGTACCGCGAACAGCACCGCCAGCGGAAAACCGCGCCGGCGCGCATAGGGCCGCGGTCCGCGCGCCAGCCGCAGGATGGTCCACAGGATCATCCCGTAGATCAGGATGGCGAGACCCAGGTGCGAGGCGAGCTTGTAATGGCTCACCGTCGTGCGCGCCCCCTCCAGCCCCGAGGCCACCATGATCCAGCCGACGAAGGCCTGAAGCCCACCCAGCGCCAGCAGGAACACAAGCCACGCGGCCAGTCCCCCGCGTACGCGGCCCGTCAGCATGAAGAAGAACAGCGGCACGGCGAATGTGAGGCCGATCAGGCGGCCAAGCTGACGGTGGCCCCACTCCCACCAGTAGATGCCCTTGAATTCCTCCAGCCCCATGCCGCGGTTCAGGTGCTCGTACTGCGGGCTCGCGCGGTATTTCTCGAACTCCGAGAGCCAGTCGCCTTCCGAGAGAGGCGGAATGGCACCCGTCACGGGCCGCCAATCGGTGATGGAGAGGCCGGAATCGGTCAACCGCGTCATGCCGCCGACGACGACCATGACCACGATCAGAAGCGCGACGACGCTCAGCCAGACAACGACAGGCCGCGCGGCGGCGTGCGCTCGCGTCTCCCCCGCGATCACCACACGGCTCATCTGCCCCTCTCCTCCCCATTGGTCGCAACGCTCAATGCGGCTATATGCGAGAGTTAACCGTCACGTCGAGTCTGTCGGATCGCCGCATGTCCCCACGCTGGAAAAAACTGATCGGCCTTGTCGTGCTGGTCTTCGGCCTGACCTTGTATGTGCTGCTCGCGATGCGGCTCGGCGTCGCACTGCCCGACGACACGCCGTTCTTGCTGGAGCTTGCATATTACGTGATCGCGGGCATCGCTTGGGCGTTCCCATGCATCCCGCTGATCCGCTGGATGAACAGGCCCGCACGCTGAGCGGCGGGATCGGCGTCGATCTTTCGGGAAATGATGGTCGGAGCGGCGGGATTCGAACCCACGACCCCTTGTCCCCCAGACAAGTGCGCTACCAGGCTGCGCTACGCTCCGACCGGCTGGCGCGAACCGGGGACTGCGTCCCGACCGGTCCGGCGGCGCGGACTATACCCATCGCCCCACGCCGGGGCAACGCATGAGTTTGCCGTTTCTCAGCTTTCTGAAGTGAGCCGGCGCAGCAGGGCACGGGCGCTGTCGAGCTCGTCCAGCACCTCCGCCAGGCGGCGGCGGGCATCGGGCGACAGGTGGCGCCCGCGATCAGCCGCACCGGCGTTCCCCCCCGTCTGGGACGGGGGCGCAGGCAGGGCCGGGTCGGAGCTGGACGCAAGGCCGGCTGCCGCCTCAGCCAGTGCCGGGCCGCCGTTCTCCGCCATCGCGGATGCCGCAGCCCCGGCGACGGTCTCGGCCCCGTCGACCATCCCCCGGCCGATGTCGCTCACATGGCGAACACCCTGTTCCTTCAGAATTTTCTGGACGCCGCGGATGGTCAGCCCCTCGCTGTAGAGGAGCGTGCGGATGCCGCGCAGAAGCTCGATATCCTCCGGCCGGTAATAGCGGCGCCCGCCCGACCTCTTCAGCGGGCGGACCTGGCCGAAGCGCGTCTCCCAGAACCGCAGAACGTGCTGCGGAACCTCCAGCTCGGCCGCGACCTCGCTGATCGTCCGGAAGGCTTCCGGTGACTTCTCTGTCCGTCCGTTCGCCATCACGCCGCACTCCGTGCCTTCCACGCGCGCGGGACGTTGTACCGCACGCGATCCTGTTCAGCCGGGCAAGTGCGCGCCATGCAGGATCACGACCCGACGAGCTGCTCGACGATGCGGTCCTTCAGCACGTGCGACGGGCGGAAGCTGAGCACACGCCGCGGCGTGATGGGCACTTCCTCCCCCGTCTTTGGATTCCGGCCGATGCGGCCGCTCTTCGACCTGACCGAGAATGTACCGAAGGACGAAATCTTCACCGTCTCGCCCGCGGACAATGCGGACGAAATCTCCTCAAGAACCGCCTCGACGAAAGTGGCCGATTCAGCACGCGACAACCCAACCTGCTGATAAACGGACTCCGTCAAGTCGGCACGCGTCACCGTCTTTCCCGACATCGCGCACCCCTTCCCCTTTGCGTGAAGGCTAACCGCAGCAGAGAAAAGCGTCAATGTCCAAGGGGATGCGCAAAAAGTTTGAGAAGGCGCCTACCAACGCACCAGAGCCGAGCCCCAGGTGAGGCCGCCGCCCATCGCCTCCATCAGCACGAGGTCGCCGCGCTTCACCCGGCCGTCGCGCACCGCCTCGTCCAGCGCAAGCGGGATCGAGGCCGCCGAGGTATTGCCATGACGGTCGATGGTCATCACGATCCGCTCGCCCGGAATCCCCAGGCGCCGGCCCGTGCTCTCGATGATCCGGCGGTTTGCCTGGTGCGGCACGATCCAGTCCAGGTCGGAGGGGGTGAGCCCGATGGCGGCCACGGCCTCCGTGATGCTGTCGGCGAGGTTGACCACGGCGTGGCGGAACACCTCCTTGCCCAGCATCCGCAAATGGCCTGCGGTCTGGGTCGAGGACGGACCGCCGTCGACGAAGAGCAGGTCGTGATAGCGCCCGTCGGAATGGAGGTGGGTCGTCAGAACGCCCTGCGGCGCGTCGCCCCCGTTGTCCTCCACGGCCTCCAGCACCAACGCGCCTGCGCCGTCGCCGAACAGCACGCACGTCGTCCGGTCGGTCCAGTCGAGAATGCGGCTGAAGGTTTCCGCCCCTATCACGAGAACCCGCTTCGCCTGCCCTGCCTTGATGAAATTGTCCGCCGTCGCCATCGCATAGACGAAGCCGGAGCACACCGCCTGCACGTCGAAGGCCGCACCCCGCGTCATGCCGAGGCGGGCCTGCACGCGCGTCGCCGTCGCCGGGAAGGTCTCGTCCGGCGTCGCGGTCGCAAGCACGATGAGGTCGAGATCGGTACCGCCGATTCCGGCAGCCTCCAGCGCTTGCAGCGCGGCGTTGTAGGCGAGGTCGGAGGTCAGTTCGCCAGGCGCGGCGCGCCGGCGTTCGCGGATGCCCGTCCGCTCGAAGATCCACTCGTCAGAGGTGTCGACGATCTTCGCGAGGTCATGATTGGTCAGGATCTCGGCCGGAAGATAGGAGCCCGTTCCCCGGACCACGCTGCGCCACGCCGTCACGCCGTTCCCTCCCGCCCGCCTGCGGGCACCTCGACGTCCCCGAAGGTCAGGCGCTGCACGTCGCGGGCAATGCGCGAGACGATCTGGCCTTCTGCCATGTCCACGGCAAGGTCCACCGCACTCGCGAAGCCAAGCGCATCCGTTCCCCCGTGGCTTTTCACCACGAGCCCGTTCAAGCCGAGAAATACGCCCCCGTTGGATCGCCGGGGATCGACCTTGGCACGGAACATATCGAGCGCTCCCTTGGCAAAGACATAGCCGATTCGGGCCATGAGGGAGCGCTGAAACGCCTCGCGCAGGTATCCGCCGATCTGGCGGGCGGTGCCTTCGGCGGTCTTGAGCGCGATGTTGCCGGTGAAACCGTCGGTCACCACGACGTCGACGGTGCCGCGCCCGATGTCGTTACCCTCAACGAAGCCGCGGAAGTCGAGCGAGAGGCCGTGCGCCTCCCGCAGAGCCTGGGCAGCGGCCTTGACGTGCTCGTTGCCCTTCAGTTCCTCGGCCCCGATGTTCAAGAGGCCGACGGTGGGTCTGGAGAGGTTGAGAACCGCCCGCGCGAACTCCGCCCCCATGATGGCGAAGTCGACGAGTTGCTTGTCGGTGGCCTCGGTATTCGCGCCCACGTCCAGCACGATCGACTCCGACCGGGTCGTGGGCCAGATCGCCGCGATGGCCGGACGCTCGACACCCGCGATGGTGCGCAGCTGGAACTTTGCCATGGCCATGAGCGCGCCGGTGTTGCCAGCGGAGACGACCGCCTGCGCCAGCCCCTGGCGGACGGCGTCGATAGCGAGCCACATGCTGGTCTGGCGCCCGCGGCGCAGCGCCTGGCTCGGCTTGTCGTCCATGGCGACGGCGTCGGCCGTGTGCCGGATCTCGACTGCATCGCGCAGACGCGGAGAGGCGTCGAGTGCCGCGCGCAGCTTCGCTTCGTCGCCAAAGACGAGAAAACGGGCTTCCGGATGACGCAGATGCGCGGCTTCGAGGCCGGGAATGACGACGGAGGGCCCTTCGTCGCCCCCCATGCCGTCAATCGAGATGACGAGCTTGCCGCTCACGGCTGCCCTGCCTCACCCAAGCCCCGGCGCGTTCGCCGGGCAGAACGCCCGGTCACCGACACGGTCAGACGGTCTGCGCCGGCTCGACGACCTCGCGGCCCTTGTAGTAGCCGCAGGACGGACAGACGTGGTGCGGACGCTTCAGCTCGCCGCAGTTCGGGCACTCGTTGTGGGCGCCTGCCGAGATCGCATCGTGCGCGCGGCGCTGGTCCCGCTTCGCGCGGGAGACTTTTCGCTTCGGAACGGCCATGTCCCAGGTCTCTCTTTGTCTGCGCCGGCATTGACGTGGCGTCCTGCCCCGACCCGCCCCCGCGTGGGGCGCAGGCGGGCGCACATCCGGCCCGGCTGGAAAAACAGACGCGCACCATACTCAAAACGCCGTGCGCATCAACCTCATTCTTTGCAACCGCAGGTGCGACAGCGGCCCTCACGCGCCGCCTGCCGGGTCCGCCCCCCGTTTCAGGGCGGCGAGGCGCGCAAACGGATGCTCCTCCCCGCCGTCTGCGTCGCGGGCGGCCTCGGGCAATTCCGCGCCCCGCGCGCGCGGCGCGGAATCGAGGGAGAGCGCGAATTCCTCAAGCGCCAGCGCACCCGCATCGACCGTGTCGCCCTCCAGCGCTTCGACATCCTCGGCGTCGAGGTCGATGAGCGTATCGCCGTCCTCGCTCTCCTCTTCGGGAAGGAGGTCGGGTTCGAGCAGCGTCACCGCGATCGCCGTCTGCATGTCCTGGACAACGGGGGACAGCGTGATCACGCAGGCCTGCACCGGCCGCGCGGCAAGCGTCCCGCTCGCCCGGACGCCGCGGCCGCCGCGGATCTCGGTCAGCGTGACGCTGGCCGCGAACGCCTCGAGCCCCAGAAGCCCGAAGTCGCGCACGATGGAGGCCCGCTCGGCCTCCGTCGGGACGATCTCCACGGTCACGGGACCGCGCGCCAGGTCGGCCCGCCGGACGGGCCGCGAAAGATGAAAGATGCTCATGGCCTCACTTGGTGCGCCCGGGGAGGCTGCTTCGTCAAGCGCCGTGCACGTCCGGCACCGCGGTCACGACAGGAAGGTTGCCCGCACGCAACGCCTCGGTGTCGGCCGCGGCGAGGTCGGCGTCGAGGGCCAGGACATAGCCGGCCATGGCCGCGATCTCGGCAGGCCCGGCGGCGCTCTTGCGGAACAGGTTGCGGGCGAGCGCATCCTCCAGCGCGGCCCGGTCGCCCACCTTCAGCGCAAGACCGTAGGCCCGCGCGCGGCCGAGGAACGCCTCGCCCATCTTGCGCACCTTCTTGCCGACCGAGAGATCGCCTACCCCCATTTCGCGCAGGGAACGGTCCATGTCGTCGAACATGACGCGCATCAGGGCGTCCGCCTCTGCCACGAGCGCGGTGCCCGCCCGCTCCATCCGCCGCAGCACGACGGCGACGTGCAGCGTCACCATGTCGAATCGCCCGTCGACCGTGTCCGGTACGCCGAGATCCGTGTAGAAGCCCGGCCGGCGTGCCAACTCGACGCACGCATCGTAGAGGCGCAATGCAGCCGCACGGCGGCGCGAACGGGCAAACAGGCGGAACAGCATCGGAAGGCACACTCCGTCGGATCAGCGGGTGCTTGAAGTTAGGCACGCGGCACGGTACGTCAATGAAGGAACGGAAGGCCGCGCGGAGGCCCGGCAGGCACGGGTCCGTGACCGCCCGCCCGCCGTCCATGTCCGGAGGCCGGTGATGCAGAAGATGTCCAGGAATCGTTTCGGGAGGACAGCCGCGCTGGCGGCTGCGCTGACCCTTGCAGGGACGCTCGGTGCCTGCGCGCCGATCGTCGACCGCCACGGCTATGTGCAGGAAGGATTCGACGTCGAAAGCGTCCGCATCGGCGTCGACAACCGGCAATCCGTGCAACAGAAGCTTGGCTCGCCCTCGACGAGGGGCACGTTCCAGTCGGACGTCTGGTACTATATCTCGCAGGAGCATCAGCAGCGCATGTTCTTCACGCCGAAGGTGACAGCGCGCCAGGTCGTGGCCGTCCGCTTCGCCCGCAACGGCCTCGTCAGCGAGATCGAGACGCTGGAACTCGAGGACGGGCAGGAGATCGCGCTGGTCGAGCGGGAGACGCCGACCCGGGGGCGCGAGACGACCCTGCTGCAGGAATTCTTCGGCAACATCGGCCGGTTCAACGATGCCCTGCGCACAGGCGCGATGGGCGACATGATCGACCGCCGCTGAGGCGCATCCACGGGCGCTCCCCGGCCTCGCCGGGCGCCACGCACGACAGAAGAGACGAGAACGCCGCGCCGGGGATGCCCAGGCGCGGCGTTTTGTTTGCTCGTATCGGCGCGGAAGGGCGGGCGCCCGTCAAACGGGACCCGCCCCCGCCCGCGTCAGTGCGACAGCGCAGCCAGAAGCAGCAGCGCCACCACGTTGGTGATCTTGATCATCGGGTTGACGGCCGGACCCGCAGTGTCCTTGTAGGGGTCGCCCACGGTGTCGCCAGTGACCGCGGCCTTGTGCGCCTCGGACCCCTTGCCGCCGTGATGGCCGTCCTCGATGTACTTCTTGGCGTTGTCCCAGGCACCGCCGCCCGAGCACATGGAGAGCGCGACGAACAGGCCCGTCACGATCACGCCGAGCAGCATGGCGCCAAGTGCGGAGAAGGCCGCACCGCGTCCGCCCACCGCGTCGATCACGAAGAACACCACGATCGGGGAGAGCAGCGGCAGCAGCGAGGGCACCACCATCTCCTTGATCGCGGCCTTCGTCAGCATGTCGACGCAGCGCGCATAGTCGGGCTTGTCGGTGCCCTGCATGATGCCCGGCTTCTCGCGGAACTGCCGGCGCACCTCCTCGACCACGGCACCGCCCGCACGGCCGACGGCCATCATGCCCATGGCGCCGAAGAGATAGGGCAGCAGGCCGCCGATCAGCAGGCCGGCCACGACATAGGGGCTGGAGAGCGAGAAGTTCACGTCCACGTCGGCGAAGTAGAACTTCAGGTCCTCCGTATAGGCCGCGAAGAGCACCAGCGCACCGAGGCCCGCCGAACCGATCGCATAGCCCTTCGTCACGGCCTTCGTGGTGTTGCCGACCGCGTCGAGCGCGTCCGTCGTCTCGCGCACCTTGCTGTCGAGCTCCGCCATCTCGGCGATGCCGCCGGCGTTGTCCGTGACGGGACCGAAACTGTCCAGCGCGACGACCACGCCCGCCAGTGCCAGCATCGCTGTCACCGCGATACCGATCCCGTAGACACCGGCCAGCGCATAGGTGACGAGGATGCCGACCACGATCACGATGGCCGGAAGCGCGGTCGACTCCATCGACACGGCAAGGCCCTGGATCACGTTCGTGCCGTGACCGGTCTCGGACGACTTGGCGATGGAGCGTACCGGACGATAGTCGGTGCCCGTGTAGTACTCCGTGATGACGATGATGAGGCCCGTGACGATCAGGCCCGCCATGGCGCAGGCGAAGAGCGACCAGCCGGTGAAGCTCGTCGCGCCATGGGTGAAGGCCTCATCGAAACCGACCGTCGCCCAGATCGCGATCAGGATCGCCGGAACCGACAGCACCGCCGTGGCGATGAAGCCCTTGTAGAGCGCGCCCATGATCGACTGGCTGGCGCCCAGCTTGACGAAATAGGTGCCGATGATCGAGGTGATCACGCACACGCCGCCGATCAGCAGCGGCAGCAGCATGAGGTCTCCGAGGCCCGGCGACAGGTTGAAGATGATCGATGCGAGCACCATCGTCGCGCCGACGGTCACGACATAGGTCTCGAACAGGTCGGCCGCCATGCCGGCGCAGTCGCCGACGTTGTCGCCGACGTTGTCCGCGATGACGGCGGGGTTGCGGGGGTCGTCCTCGGGGATGCCGGCCTCGACCTTACCGACGAGGTCGGCGCCGACGTCCGCGCCCTTGGTGAAGATGCCGCCGCCGAGACGGGCGAAGATCGAGATCAGCGAGGCGCCGAACGCCAGGCCGATCAGCGCGTTCGCGACCGAGCGCGAGCCCGGCTCGTTGCCGGCCGCAAGAAGGATCGCGAAATAGACGGCGATGGAGAGCAGCGCGAGACCAGCCACCAGCATGCCCGTGACCGCGCCCGACTTGAACGCGATGTCGAGGCCGCGGGCAAGGCCGCCCGTCGCCGCGCCTTGCGTCGTGCGCACATTGGCCCGCACCGACACGTTCATGCCGATGAAGCCTGCAGCCCCCGACATCACGGCGCCGATCGCGAAGCCGACCGTCGTTTCCCAGCCGAGCACGAAGAAGCCCAGCACGAAGATGATGACGCCGACGACCGCGATCGTCGTGTACTGGCGCTTCAGATACGCGCTCGCCCCTTCCTGGATGGCGCCCGCAATGGCGCGCATCCGCTCGCTTCCGGCATCCGCCGAAAGCACCGCACGGCTCGTCACGACGCCATAGGCGACCGCGGCGAGACCGCACAGGATCACGACGATCAGTCCCGTTCCCATCGGATATCCCCACTCTTCTCGGCAAAGGCACGGACCGCCCCGGTTCCGCCGGCCTTTCCCCCCTTGATGTCTTCCATTGCGAGTCGCGGCGCGGCCGGGGGTCCGCGCGATTGGCCCTTGTATAAAGGGCCTGCCGAAAACTCAAGAAAACTCGGGGCGGCGGAAGCCGCCCCTGCCCCGATCTCAGGCCGGCCGGCGCGCGCCGGTCAGCACGTACCAGCCGAGCGCGGCCAGCGCCACCGCCACGAAGGGGAAGAGCACGACCGCAATCGTCTCCCACCCGCTCGCGAAGAACAGGTTGCCGGAGAGGAAGGAGGCGAGCGTCACGGTGCCGAACACGAGGAAGTCGTTGGCGGCCTGGGTCTTGGCCCGCTCCTCCGGCCGATAGCACTCGGTCAGCAGGGTCGTTGCGCCGATGAAGCCGAAGTTCCAGCCGAGCCCGAGCAGGAAGAGACCGACCCAGAAATGCTCCAGCTCAAGTCCGCTCAGCACCACGACGCCGCACGCCGCCAGCAGCAGAAGCCCCGCTGCGATCACGCGCGGCGCCCCGAAACGGGCGATGATGTGCCCCGTCACGAAGCTGGTCGCGAACATGGCGAAGGCATGCCACTGCACCACGAACGCCGCGTCGTTGACCGAGAGGCCACACGCCACCATCGCCAGCGGTGTCGCCGTCATCACGAGGTTCATCAGGCCATAGGAAATCATTGCGCACACGGCGGGCACGATAAAGCTGCGCTGGCTCATGATCTCCAGGATCGGGCGCCCGGACTTCGCGCGCACCGCCGCCGGCAGGGGCGGAATGTTGACGAGCGCCACCACCGCGATCGACAGCAGCGAGACGCCTGCAAGCGCCACATAGGCACCCATGAACTGCACCGGCAGGAACAGATCCTTGGTGACTTTCACCATCTCCGGGCCGAGCAGGGCGGCGATGGCGCCGCCGCCCATGACCCAGGCGATGGCCTTGGGCTTGAACGCCGCGCTGGCTGTGTCGGCGGCGGCGAAGCGATAGTAGCCTGCGGTCGCCTGGTAAACGCCGAGCAGAAGGGCGGCGAAGGTAAACTGCCAGAAGGAACCGCGCGCGATGGCATCCGCGGCGACGACGGCGAAGATCACGGCGGAGAACGCCCCTACCAGGAAGCCCGCACGCCGCCCGTACCGGCGCATCAGCATGGCCATCGGGATGACGGTCAGGGCGTTGGCCAGCATCATCAGGGAGATGGGCAGGGTTGCGAGCCGCTCTCCCCCCGGCGGCGCAAGCATCGCCCCCGCCAGGCCGCCGAGCGTGATCTGCGTGGTGACGACGATCCCGTAGAGCGCCTGGGACATCGACAGGAAGACGGCGTTGCGGCGCGCCTTCGCGTCGTCGACTTCGTCGAACGCGGCAGATGCCGTCATAATGGACACGCTACAACACGACATGTCCCGATTTTAGACATGCGTGTAACCTTCGCGCAAGAACTTCATCGCACGGCCGCTCTCATCCAGCACCTCGACCGCGGGCGCACCCGCTCCGGCAATCTCGCCGATGGCCGTCACGCCCACTCCGCATCGCGCAGCGTCTGCCTCTAATACATTGAAATTACTTTTAGATGCAGAAAACGCGATCTGGTAATCATCCCCCCCGGTCAGTACCTCGGTCAATTCCGCGGCACCGCAGGACAGGGCTGCACGGACGGCGTCCGATAATGGGACACAATCCATGCGCACCACGATGCGCACGCCCGATGCCTTCGCCATGTGACCGAGGTCGGCGACAAGCCCATCGGAGACATCCAGCGCGGCATGGGCACGGCCCACGAGCGCAGGCCCGAAAGCAACCGGCGGCTGGGGGAGGAGATAGGCGGTGCGCAGAGCCCCCGCATGGCCCCCGGCGAGTCCGCCGAGCGTGCCTTGCCGCACCCGCAGGCCCAGGGCGGCATCCCCGATGGTTCCTGTCACCGCGACGACATCGCCCGGCCTCGCTCCGCCCCGCCGGACCATGCCCCCCGCGGGCACGAGGCCGATGGCCGTCAGGCTGAGCGTCAGCGGCCCCGGCGTCGCCGTCGTGTCGCCCCCCAGCAGGCCGATGCCATAGCGTGACTGGTCCGCCGCCAGCCCTGACGCAAAGCGGGCGACCGTCGCCTCGGGCGTGCCGTGCGGCCAGGAGGTTGCGAGCAGGTAGCCGTAGGGACGCGCGCCCTTGGCGGCGAGATCCGACAGGTTCACGCGCAGAAGCTTCGCGGCCACGTCCGCGGGATCGTCGTCGGGGAGGAAATGAACGCCCGCGACCATCGCGTCCTTGGTCAGCACCAGGTCGCAGCCCGGCGGCGGAGCGATGGCAGCGGCGTCGTCGAGCAGGCCGAATGTGCCTGGCATATCCTTCGCCAGCGGCGCGAAATGCCGCGCGATCAGGTCAAACTCGCCAGCGGTGTGCGGGGGCTTGCCCGGCGCCTCGTCTGCGCTCATGCAGCCCTCCCCCAGGTCTCAGCCGGCCTCGCCTGGCGTGCCGACGAGCCCCTTCTTGCGCGCGATCGCGTCGAGCACGCCATTGACGAAGCCCGGCTCGTCGCCGTCGTAGAAGGCGTGGGCCACGTCGAGATATTCGCTGATCACGACGCGCACGGGCACCTCGCGCATGGCAACCAACTCGAACGCGGCAGCGCGGAACAGCGCGCGCAGGGTCGCGTCGATGCGGGTCAGCGGCCAGCCCTCCGCCAGTACGCCGTTGACGAGGCGGTCGATCTCCGTCTGCCGTTCGACCACGCCATGCACCACCGTGCCGAAGTGTACGGGGTCTGCCTCCTCCAGCGTGCCGTCGTCGCCCTCCGCACCGAAGCGGTAGGTCTCGAACTCGCTCACGACCCGGTCGACGGGCGTGCCCGCGAGGTCCATCTGGTAGAGCGCCTGCACGGCGGCGAGACGCGCCGCGCTGCGGGCGCGCGCACCCTTGCCGCGCCGGTCGCGCGTGCTGCCTTCCTTCTTGCCGGCCTCGGCGCTCATACGGACGCGTACTCCTGTTTCAGACGCCACAGGGCGAGCGCGGCCTCCGCCGCCTCGCCACCCTTGTTCTTCTGCTTCGGATCGGCGCGCACCCACGCCTGGTCGCCGTTCTCGACGGTCAGGATGCCGTTGCCGATGGCAAGACCATAGTCGATGCCGAGCGTCATCAGGCCGCGTGCGCTCTCGCCCGCCACGATCTCGAAATGATAGGTTTCGCCCCGGATCACGCAGCCGAGCGCGACGAAGAGATCGTAGGAGCCCGTGTCCGCGGCCAGCGCGATCGCGGCGGGGATCTCCAGCGCGCCCGGCACCGCCTTGCGCGCAACCGTGCATCCCGCAGCCTCAAGCGCGGCGATGGCGCCTTCGGCCAGGCCGTCGGAGATGTGCTCGTAGAACCGCGCCTCGACGATCAGGGCGCGCGGGGTCTCGCTCATGGGTCAGGATCCTGCGGGAATGGTGCGCCGCCCGTGCACCGTCAGGCCGTAGCCGTCGAGCGCCACCAGGCTCTGCGCCGGGGAGTTGGTCAGAAGCTCCATCTCGCGGATGCCGAGGTCGAGCAGGATCTGCGCGCCCACGCCATATTCGCGCAACATGCGCGGCTGGTCGGAGACGCCCGTCTCCTTGCGGCCGAGATAGGCGGTCACCGCATCGGGGCGCGTGTCGCGCAGGATGACGCAGACGCCCCGCCCCTCGCGCCCGATCTCCGCCAGCGCATCGTGCAGCATGCGCCCGCGCGTCTCGCCCCCGAGGCCGAGCAGGTCGTCGCACACCGTGCTCGCGTGCATCCGCACGAGCACCGGCCCGCCGACGCTGATGTCGCCCTTCACCAGCGCCACATGCTCGGCATATTCGACCGTGTTCGCATAGACGATCATCCGCGCCGATCCGAGGCCCGGCACGGTCACGTCGGATTCGCGCACGCGCTTCATCAGGTGATCGTGGCGGCGGCGATAGGCGATCAGGTCGGCGATGGTGCCGATCCGGATGCCGTGCACGCGCGAGAAGGCGACGAGGTCCGGCAGGCGGGCCATCGTGCCGTCGTCGTTCATGATCTCGCAGATCACGCCCGCCGGGTTGAGGCCCGCGAGCCGCGCGAGGTCGACCGCCGCTTCCGTGTGGCCCGCACGCACCAGCACCCCGCCGTCGCGCGCGACCAGCGGGAAGACGTGGCCCGGCGTCACGATGTCCTGCGGCCCCTTCGTCTGGTCGATGGCGACTGCGATGGTGCGCGCCCGGTCGTGGGCGGAAATGCCGGTGGATACGCCCTCGCGCGCCTCGATCGAAACTGTGAAGGCGGTCTGGTGGCGCGTGCCGTTGCGCGGGCTCATCAGGTTGAGGTCGAGCGCGTCCGCCCGCTCCCGCGTCAGCGACAGGCAGATCAGACCGCGCCCGAAGCGCGCCATGAAGTTGATCGCGTCGGGCGTCGCCATCTGGGCGGGGATGACGAGGTCGCCCTCGTTCTCCCGGTCCTCGGCGTCCACGAGAACCACCATGCGCCCGTTGCGCATGTCCTCGATGATGTCCTCGATGGGCGAGAGCGCGGCGTGCATCTCCTCCGCGCTCATCTCCGGGGCGGTCGCGTCGGTATCGCTCATCCGGTCAGCTCCGTCAGGCGGGCGACATAGCGGGCGAGCACGTCGGCCTCCAGGTTCACGCGCGCGCCTTCCGACAGCGTGCCGAACGTGGTGCGCGCCTGCGTGTGCGGGATGATGTTGACGCCGAACACGTCGTCCTCGACCTCATTCACGGTCAGCGACACGCCGTCGAGCGCGACCGAGCCCTTCGGCGCAATGAATTTCTTCAGCCCCGCCGGCACGCGGAAGCGATAGCGGATCGAATCCCCCTCGCGCGCGATCGAGACGACCTCCGCCGTGCCGTCGACATGGCCGGAGACGATGTGGCCGCCGATCTCGTCGCCGACCTTCAGGCTGCGCTCCAGGTTGACGCGCGATCCCGGCGCCCAGGTGCCGAGCGAGGTCTTCGACAGGGTCTCGGCCGAGACATCCACGTCGAACCAGGTCCGGCCGTTCTCCCGCCCCTTGGCGACCACCGTCAGGCAAGCGCCGTTGCAGGCGATGGAGGCGCCGATCTCGATGCCGCCCGCCTCATAGCCGCAGGCGATGCGCACGCGCGTGTCGCCCCGCTGCTCGAGCGAGACGACCTCCCCCACGTCGGTGATCAGCCCAGTGAACATCGCATCCCTTCGTGCCCGCGGACCTCAGCGGTCCGTCCGCGTGTCTTAACGCGTTCGCACATAGGTTGCCAGCACGTCCTCGCCCAGACGTTCAAGGCCGGTCTGCGCCAGGCGCACGGCATCCGCGACCCGGTCGAGCCCCAGCCCCTCGAGCGCCGGAACCGCGTCGCCGCCGAGCAGCGCGGGCGCGGTGAACCACGCAACCTCGTCGACGAGACCGGCTGCCAGAAGCGCGGCGGCGAGGCGGCTGCCGCCCTCCACCAGCACGCGGGTCAGGCCGCGCCGCCCCAGCGCCTGCAGCGCCTCGCCCAGGTCGATCATCCCGTCGGGACCGTCGGAGAGACGGATCAGGTCGACGCCCGCCTGCTCGAACGCCGCGGCGCGCAGGTGATCGGCATCGGAACGGGTGAACAGCAGCGTCGGCACCCTCGCCGCGGTCTGCACCAGCCTGGCCGTCAGCGGCAGGCGCAGGCGCCCGTCCACGATCACGCGGACGGGCGAGCGGTCCTCGAGCCCCGGAATCCGGCAGGTCAGTTCGGGATCGTCGAGAATGGCAGTCTGGCTGCCGACCATGATCGCGTCATGCTCGGCCCTGAGCAGGTGCGCGCGCGCCCGCGCTGCCTCCCCCGTGATCCAGCGGCTGTCGCCCGTGCGTGCCGCGATCCGCCCGTCGAGCGAGGTCGCGAGTTTCAGCGTGACCATCGGGCGCCCCTCGATCACGCGGGTGAAGAAGCCGCGGTTGAGCGCCTCGGCCTCGTCGTGCAGCACACCCTCGCGCACCGCGACGCCCGCCTCGCGCAGCATGGCGATGCCCTGCCCGTTCACGCGGGGGTCCGGGTCGCGCGCGGCGACGAGGCAGGCCGACACCCCCGCCTCGATCAGCGCGGCAGCACACGCAGGCGTCTTGCCGACATGGGCACAGGGTTCGAGCGTGACATAGGCCGTGGCGCCGGGTGCGGCCGCCCCCGCCTGCTCAAGCGCGCGCGTCTCCGCATGGGGGCGCCCGCCCGCAGCGGTCCAGCCGCGCCCCACGATGTGCCCGTGGTTGACGAGGACGCATCCGACGGCGGGATTGGGCGCGGTCTGCCCCAGCGCGCGCCGGGCGAGCCCCAGCGCGTGGGCCATGTGACGGCGGTCGGCGTCGGCCATGGCAGGCCCCTCCCCGCTCAGTCGTCCTGCTCGCCGCTCAAGCCCCCGATGAAGGCCTCGAAATCCTTGGCCTCGCGGAAGTTCTTGTAAACGCTCGCATACCGGACATAGGCGACGGCATCGAGGCTCGCCAGCCCCTCCATCACGATCTCGCCGATGAGCTGGCTGTCGATGTCGGTCTCGCCCATGCTTTCGAGGCGGCGGACGATGCCGTTGACCAGCCGCTCCACCCGTTCCGGCTCGACCGGGCGCTTGCGCATGGCGATCTGGATCGAGCGCATCAGCTTGTCGCGGTCGAAGGGCGCGCGCCGTCCGTGCCGCTTCACGACCATCAGCTCGCGCAGCTGCACCCGCTCGAACGTCGTGAAGCGCGCGCCGCAGGCCGGGCAGAAACGCCGCCGGCGGATGGCGGAGTTATCCTCCGTCGGCCGCGAATCCTTCACCTGCGTATCGTCATTGCCGCAGAACGGACAGCGCATGTGACCCCCGAATCACCCCCCACATCTAGGGCAGTGACGTTAGCGCCTCACCGATAGATGGGGAACCGGTCACAGAGCGCCTGGACCTCCGCCCGGACCTTTTTCTCGACCTCCGGCGCCTCTCCTCCCGCCTTGGCGGCCGCGGTCAGCACCTCGTCGATCCAGTCGGCCACCTGGCGGAACTCCGCGACGCCGAAGCCGCGCGTCGTGCCCGCCGGCGTGCCGAGACGGATGCCCGAGGTGACCATCGGCTTTTCCGGGTCGAAGGGGATCGCGTTCTTGTTGCAGGTGATGCCGGCGCGGTCGAGCGCCTCTTCCGCCACATTGCCGGTCAGGCCCTTGGGACGCAGGTCGACCAGCATCAGGTGGCAGTCGGTGCCGCCCGTGGTGATGGCGAAGCCGTGCTCCACGAGGCGGGCGGCCATGGCGCGCGCGTTCTCGACCACGGCGCGGGTGTAGGCGCCGAATTCCGGCGTCAGCGCCTCGCCGAAAGCGACCGCCTTGGCGGCGATGACGTGCATCAGCGGACCGCCCTGCAAGCCGGGGAATACCGCGGAGTTGAACTTCTTGCCCAGCGCCTCGTCGTTCGACAGGATCATGCCGCCGCGCGGGCCCCGCAGCGTCTTGTGCGTGGTCGTCGTGCAGACGTGGGCATGGGGGATCGGGCTCGGATAGGCGCCGGTCGCCGCCAACCCTGCGAAGTGCGCCATGTCGACCATGAAGTACGCGCCCACCTCGTCCGCGATGGCGCGGAAGCGGGCGAAGTCGATCTCGCGCGGATAGGCCGAGCCGCCGGTGATGATGAGCTTCGGCTTGTGCTCGCGCGCCAGCCGCTCCACCGCGTCGTAGTCGAGCCGGTTCTCGTCCGGCGTCACGCCGTAGCTTACCGCGTTGAACCATTTGCCGGACTGGTTGACCTTCGCGCCGTGCGTCAGGTGCCCGCCCGCGGCGAGATCGAGGCCGAGGAAGGTGTCGCCCGGCTGCAGCAGCGCGAGGAACACCGCCTGGTTCGCCTGCGCGCCCGAATGGGGCTGGACGTTGGCGTAGGCGCAGCCGAACAGTTCCTTCGCGCGCGCGATGGCCAGTTCCTCCGCCACGTCGACATATTCGCAGCCGCCGTAGTAGCGCCGGCCGGGGTAGCCCTCGGCGTACTTGTTGGTCAGGACCGAGCCCTGCGCCTCCAGCACCGCGCGGCTGACGATGTTCTCCGACGCGATCAGCTCGATCTGGTTCTTCTGACGGCCCAACTCGTCGCCGATGGCGGCGGCCAGCGCGGGATCGCGCTCGGCAAGCGGGGTGGTGAAGAAGCCCGACGGGGTGACCCCCTCGTTGGCGGGACGGGAAGCGGCGGCGCTGGAAGAGGAAGCGGGCGCGGTCATCGGCACTGGCCTTTCTCACGGAGGAAAAGGAAAACCGTTCGGCGCCTGCGGGATTACCGCAAGCGCCCCTCGCTTTCAACGCTGCTGACGGGAAAGACTGCCTCGCGCGGCGTCACGCCGCGTCGGCGACGCCGATCCGGGTCCAGACGTCGCCCAGCGCCTCCACCAGACGGTCCATCAGACCGTCGTCGTGCAAGGGCGAGGGTGTGAAGCGCAGACGCTCCGTCCCGCGCGGCACGGTGGGGTAGTTGATCGGCTGCACATAGATGCCGTGGTCGGTCAGAAGCGCATCGGACAGCGCCTTGCAACGCACCGGATCGCCGACCATCACGGGGACGATGTGGCTCTCGCTCATCATCACGGGCAGGCCCGCTTCGGCCAGCTTGTGTTTCAGCGTCGCGGCCCGTTCCTGATGCCGCTCCCGCTCCGCCTGGCTGACCTTCAGGTGCCGCACGCTCGCCAGCGCGCCCGCGGTGATCACGGGCGGAAGCGAGGTCGTGAAGATGAAGCCCGGCGCGAAGCTGCGCACCACGTCGATGAAGGCCGCGCTGCCCGCGACATAGCCGCCGACGAGACCGTAGGCCTTGGCGAGCGTGCCCTCGATGATGTCGACCTTGTCCTGCACGCCGTCACGCTCGGAAATGCCGCCGCCGCGCGCGCCGTACATGCCGACCGCGTGCACCTCGTCCAGATAGGTCAGCGCGCCGTACTTCCGCGCCAGGTCGCAGATCGCGCCGATGGGGGCGATATCACCGTCCATGGAATAGACGCTCTCGAACGCCACGACCTTCGGCCGGCCGGCGGGGGCGGCGCGCAGCAACTCTTCGAGGTGCGCGAGGTCGTTGTGGCGGAAGACGTGCTTCTCGCAACCCGCGTGGCGGATCCCCTCGATCATCGAGGCGTGGTTCAGCGCGTCGGAGAAGATGATGCAGCCCGGCAGGATCTTGCCCAGCGTGGAGAGCGCGGCCTCGTTCGCAACGAACCCGGAGGTGCAGAGCAGCGCCGCCTCCTTGCCGTGCAGGTCGGCCAGTTCGCCCTCGAGTTCCACGTGGAATCGCGTCGTGCCGGAGATGTTGCGCGTGCCGCCCGAGCCCGCGCCCGCGCCCGACAGCGCGCCCTCCATCGCCGCGATCACGTCCGCGTGCTGGCCCATGCCGAGATAGTCGTTGGAGCACCAGACCACGATCTCGCGCTCGCCCTCCGGCGTCTTGAGGGTCGCGTGCGGGAAGCGGCCGCGGGCGCGCAGGATGTCGGCGAAGACGCGGTAACGCCCTTCCCGCTTCAGCCCCTCGATCCGGTCCGCGAAGATGCGATCGTAATCCATGGCCCTGTCCGCCCGATCCTGGAAACCCGTACCCGAAGTCTCGAAGGTCCGCATGCGCCCGTTTCTCCCACGTCACATCCGCATGCGCAGACGGCCTTTCTATCAGGTCCGGCCGCCTGCACGGATCACTATCGCAAAAACGCGCCCATGACATGCGTTTGCTTGTCGCAACCGCCATGACCTGAATCAAGCCGCGCGACGGCGCACATGCGAAAAGGGCCGGCGCCCCTGCGGCACCGGCCCGATCTCGATTGGGTCTGCGCCCTCGGCGAGGCGTCAGTAGCGGTAGCGGATCTGGTCCGACCAGAAGCGTTCCATGTCGCGGAACATGTCGTTGAGGCGGCTCATCTGACCCGCGTCCGCGATCTGCTTGGTGAGCATGTCGCCCACGTGCCGCTCGTAGAGCGCATCCACGATGCGGGACACCTCCTTGCCGCGCTCGGTCAGGCTGACGCGGACCGACCGGCGGTCGATCTCCGAGCGCTGGTGGTGGATATAGCCGGATTCCACCAGCTTCTTCAGGTTGTAGGAAACGTTCGAGCCCTGGTAGTAGCCGCGCGTCTTCAGTTCGCCCGCGGTCAGTTCGCTTTCGCCGATGTTGAACAGGAGAAGGGCCTGCACGCTGTTGATGTCGCCGCGGCCGAGCCTGTCCAGCTCGTCCTTGATGACGTCGAGCAGCAGTCGGTGGAGCCGCTCCACATAGGCGAGCGCGTCCAGATACTGCTGCTTCAACGCCGTCTTGTCATCCTTGTTCATGTCACCGTCGAGCGCCATGTGCTCCGCAACCGCTGCCATGTTTGGCGTCCTCTTGCTTGACCCCCGCGCGACAGGTACCGACACGTCGCGTTCACTGAATAAGATGACGCAAGTGTGCAGCTTTAGGTCTAACAAGCGGTAAATTTTCGACGGATTCCGGACACTCCGGTCAGGTGCGCGGCGGCTCTCCCCTCAGAAAGCGGATGATGCCCGAGAAGTCGATGTCGCCACCCCCCATCGCGTCGAATATGCCGTAGATCTGGGCGGCTTCGGCGCCGAGCGGGGTCGATGCGCCCGAGGATTGCGCCGCCTCCTGCGCAAGCCGCAGGTCCTTCAGCATCATGGCCGCCGAGAAGCCAGGCTGGTAGTCGCGGTTGGCGGGGCTTGCCGGCACGGGGCCCGGTACCGGGCAATAGGTGTCGAGCGACCAGCACCGCCCGGACGCCTTGGACGAGATGTCGAACAGCTTCTGGTGGTCGAGGCCCAGCTTCTCCGCCAGGACGAACGCCTCCGACACGCCGATCATGGAGATGCCGAGGATCATGTTGTTGCAGATCTTGGCCGCCTGCCCCGTGCCGGGCCCGCCCGCGTGGACGACCGTCTTGCCCATCGCCTCCAGATAGGGCCGCGCGGCGGCGACCGCTGCATCCGGACCGCCCACCATGAAGGTCAGCGTGCCCGCCTCCGCCCCGCCGGTGCCGCCCGACATGGGCGCGTCGACGAAGTGGATGCCGCGCGCTTCCGCCTCGGCGTGGACCGCGCGGGCGCTGTCGACGTCGATGGTCGAGGCGTCGATCACCACGGTGCCGGGCGCGAGTTTCGCCAGCACGCCGCCCTCGCCCAAATAGACCTTCCGCACCACCGGCCCGTTCGGCAGGCAGGAGCAGACGACGTCCACGCCGTCGATGGCGGCGGCGGTGTCGGCGGCCACCTCGATCCCGCGCGCGACCGCCCGCTCGCGGTTTTCCGCGACGAGGTCGGCGCCGCGGACCGTGTGCCCGGCCTTGACCAAATTGCCGGCCATCGGGCCGCCCATGTTGCCGAGGCCGATGAATGCGATATTGGACATGCGTTCCTCCCTAAGGCTTTGTTTCGACTTTGGCGGGAGCATAGGCCATCGCGTAGCGTCCAAGGAACTCCACGATGGATGGTGCCCTCACCTTTCTTCTGTTCGGCGGCGGGATTGCCGTCGTGCTTCTCGTCATCCTGCGCGCCACCGGCACCGAAATCGGTTTCGGCGTCGGCTGGGACAACGACGGCGACTGCGGCGGCGACGGCGGCGGCGGCGACTGACCCTCAGCCGAAGCTGAGGTCGCGCCCCTCTCCCAGCGGCGCGAAGAACGCCTCGATCGCCGCGTCCTCGACCTCCGCCACGGTCGGCGGGTTCCACTTCGGCGCGTGGTCCTTGTCCACGACGACCGAGCGGATGCCTTCGGAGAAGTCGTGGCTGTCGAGACAGCGCACCGACATGCGCAGCTCCATCGTCAGCGCCGTCTCCAGCGACTGCGCCCGCGCGCGCCTCAGCCCCGCGAGCGTCAGCTTCAGCCCCGTAGGCGACTTCTGGCCGAGGGTCTTGAGCGTCTCGGCGGCGAATTCGCTCTCCTCCGTCTCCAGCGCGGCGAGGATGTCCTCCATCCGGTCGAAGGCGAAGCAGCGGTCGATCGCGGGCTTCACGTCGCCCAGCGGCGCAAGGCCCGGGTCGATGGCGTGCGCGTCGAGGATCGCGTCCACCTCCTCGTGCGCGGCCGCGGTGTAGGCCGCGGCGCACAGCTCGCCCGCCAGGGTCTCGATGGCGGCGGCGTCGACCATCGCGTCGGCCCCGCCCGCGTAGATCACGTCCGCGCCCTTCAGCCGCGCGCCCGTGAGCGCGAGATAGGTCCCCACCTCGCCCGGCTGGTGCGAGAGCAGGTGCGTGCCGCCCACGTCGGGAAAGAAGCCGATGCCCGTTTCCGGCATGGCGAACATCGTCCGCTCCGTCATCACCCGGTGCGAGCCGTGGGCCGAGACGCCCACGCCCCCGCCCATCGTGATCCCGTCGATCAGCGCGACATAGGGCTTGGGATAGCGCTTGATCGCGGCGTTGAGGATGTATTCCTCCCGCCAGAAGGTTTCCGCATGGCCGTCCTTGTCGCGCGCGCTTTCCCACAGGCGGCGGATGTCGCCGCCCGCGCAGAACGCCTTCTCGCCCGCCCCGTCGATCAGCACGATGCGAACCTCGGGATCGTCGCGCCAGGCGTCGAGCGCCTTCTGCATCCCGCGCACCATGTCGAGCGTCAGCGAGTTGAGCGCCTTCGGGCGGTTGAGCGTGATCCGTCCGGCCGCCCCCTCGCGCCGCACGATCAGGTCCTCGGTCATGCAATCCCTCCTTCGAAAAGCCGTGACGGGTCATTTTCCTGCCCGCCGTTCATCTTGTGTCAGGCCGCCGGACGCATACTTCCCTCGGGGAGCGCAGTGCCCAGAGAACCGAGGAAAGCGTCCAGATGCCCGGCCACCACCTGAAAGTCAGATGTGATTACTGCGCTTCGGTGGCCTATGTCGACCTCAAGCGGGTCAAGCGCTACGAGATGCGGTGCGAGGGGTGCAGCGCGCCGCTGCGTCCCCACCCCCACCCGGTCCAGCCGGTCACGGCCCCGCAGCCCGCACCCCACGCCGAGCGCCGGGAGCCCGAAGCACCCAGCCGCAAGACCCGCCGCCCGAAGCATTTCCTCAAGCGGCTCGAGGACCTGTTCGACGATCTCGAGGACCTGTTCGACTAGGCGGCGTTCCGGCCCAGCATCGCCCGCGCCACGATCACCCGCATGATCTCGTTGGTGCCTTCAAGGATCTGGTGCACGCGCAGGTCGCGGACGATCTTCTCCACGCCATAGTCCTTCAGATAGCCGTAGCCGCCGTGGATCTGCAGCGCCTCGTTGGCGACGCGGAAGCCGGTGTCGGTGACGAAGCGCTTGGCCATGGCGCAGAACTTGGTCGCGTCCGGCGTCTTGTTGTCGAGCTTCCACGCCGCCTGGTAGAGCAGCGTGCGCGCGGCCTGCAACTCCGTCTCCATGTCGGCGATCTTGAACTGAAGCGCCTGGAACGCCGTCAGCGGCTTTCCGAAGGCGTTGCGGTCGTGCATGTAGGCGACCGCCTTGTCGAGCGCGGACTGCGCCGCGCCCAGCGAGCACGCCGCGATGTTGAGCCGCCCGCCGTCGAGGCCCGCCATGGCGAACTTGAAGCCGTCGCCTTCCTTGCCGATGCGGTTCTTCAACGGCACGCGCGCGCCGTCGAAATTGACCTGCGCGGTCGGCTGCGCGTTCCAGCCCATCTTCTTCTCGTTCGCACCGAACGAGAGCCCCTCCGTCCCGTCCGGCACGATCACGGTGGAGACGCCCGACGGCCCCTCCCCGCCCGTGCGGCACATCACGACATAGACGTCAGACACGCCGCCCCCGGAGATGAAGGCCTTCGCCCCCTTCAGCACGTATTCGTCGCCGTCCCGCTCCGCCTTCGTCCTCAGCGCGGCGGCGTCCGACCCCGACCCCGGCTCGGTCAGGCAATAGCTCGCGATCTTCTCCATGGAGGTGAGTGCGGGCAGCCATTCCTGCCGCTGCTCCTCCTCCCCGAAGCGGTCGATCATCCAGGCGCACATGTTGTGGATCGAGATGAAGGCCGCGATCGACGGGTCGCCATAGGACAGCGCCTCGAAGATCAGCGCCGCGTCGAGGCGCCCCAGCCCCGACCCGCCCACGTCGTCGCGCACATAGATGCCCGCCATGCCGAGCGTCGCCGCCTCCCGCACCACGTCGGCGGGGAAGTGCCCGGTCTGGTCCCACTCCATCGCGTAGGGGGCAAGCTTCTCCTCGGCGAACGACCGGGCCATGTCCTGGATGGCCTGCTGCTCCTCGGAAAGTGCGAAATCCATGGCGTCCTCGTCCCTGCGTTGCGGTTCGCGCCCGCCCGGCGGGGCGCACCCATGCGTCGATTGGGCTTGAACCTATCGCCCGGGCATGCTTCCCGCAATTGGCAGAGCGCCGGCCCATCGTCTAGGCTGGCTCCCGCCGAGGACAGAGGGCAGACATGAAGACGTTCGTTTCGGGCTCCTACCCGACCGTGAGGATGCGGCGCAACCGTGCCGACGACTGGTCGCGCCGCCTGGTGCGCGAGGTGCGGCTGTCGGCCGACGACCTTATCTGGCCGCTGTTCGTTGTGGACGGCAAGGGCGTGTCGGAGCCGATTGCCTCCATGCCGGGCGTTGCGCGCCTCTCCGTCGACCGCGCGGTCGAGGCTGTCGCCGCCGCCCGCGACCTCGGCATCCCGTGCGTCGCGCTCTTCCCCTACACCGACCCCGCGGTGAAGGACGAGCAGGGTACCGAGGCCGTCAACGGCGACAATCTCGTCTGCCAGGCGACCCGCGCGATCAAGCGGGAGGTGCCGGACATCGGCGTGCTGACCGACGTCGCCCTCGACCCCTATACGAGCCACGGCCACGACGGCCTGATGCGCGGGGCGGAGATCGTGAACGACGAGACGGTCGAGGTGCTGGTCACCCAGGCCCTCGTGCAGGCCGCCGCCGGCTGCGACATCATCGCGCCCTCCGACATGATGGACGGGCGCGTGGGCGCGATCCGCGCCGCCCTCGACGAGGGCGGGTTCGCCCATGTCCGGATCATGTCCTATGCGGCGAAGTACGCCTCCGCCTTCTACGGCCCGTTCCGCGACGCCATCGGCACGCGCAAGGCGCTGATCGGCGACAAGCGCACCTACCAGATGGACCCCGGCAACACCGACGAGGCCCTGCGCGAGGTCGCCCTCGACCTGCAGGAGGGCGCCGACATGGTGATGGTGAAGCCCGGCATGCCCTATCTCGACGTCTGCCGCCGCGTGAAGGAGACGTTCGCCGTCCCCACCTACGCCTACCAGGTGTCGGGGGAGTACGCGATGCTCGCCGGCGCCATCGGGAACGGCTGGCTTGAGCGGGAGCGCACGATCCTCGAAAGCCTCACCGCCTTCCGGCGCGCGGGCTGCGACGGGATCCTCACCTATTTTGCGATCGAGGCTGCGCAACTCCTACGCAAGGGCTGAGGCCGCAGCCCCAACCGCACCCCCCATCCGTCTCCCTGGCCCTGTCTCCCGTCATCCCCGGGCTTGTCCCGGGGATCCATGAACA
The DNA here is from genome assembly GCF_024158125.1 of Futiania mangrovi. Lineage (NCBI taxonomy): Bacteria > Pseudomonadati > Pseudomonadota > Alphaproteobacteria > Futianiales > Futianiaceae > Futiania > Futiania mangrovi. The sequence continues at coordinate 1,410,281 of NZ_JAMZFT010000001.1, forward strand.
CCGCCGCGCGCCGAGAGCGCACGGACCGCGCCTCCAGCGGCGCGCCCCGCTTCAGGAACCCGCCCGCTGCCCCGCGCGTTCTCCTGCCCGGACGGCACCTGCACGCCGTCGGTAACCCACGGAGGCACGCATGTTCGGATGGGCCCTGATGTTCCTGATCCTCGCGCTTGTCGCCATGGCGCTCGGCGCTGGCGGCGTCGCGGGACTCTCGATGCAGATCGCGTGGATCCTGTTCGTCGTCGGGATCGTGCTCGCGGTCGTGTTCGCGCTCTTCGGACGCCGACGCGTCTGATCCGGCGCCCGAAGCAGCGTCCCTACGCCTTGCCGCCCTTCGTCCGCATCGCTTCGAGGCGGGCGAAGAGCGACGAGGTATCCCACCGCCCGCCGCCCATGTTCTGCACGTCGCCGTAGAATTGGTCGACCGCCGCGGTCATCGGCAGCGTGGAGCCATTGCGCCGCGCTTCCGCCAGGCAGATGCCGAGGTCCTTGCGCATCCAGTCGACCGCGAAGCCGAAGTCGAACTTGTCCTGCAGCATCGTCTTGTAGCGGTTTTCCATCTGCCAGGACTGGGCCGCGCCCTTGGAGATCACCTCCACCACCTTCTCGCAGTCGAGCCCCGCGGCCCGCCCGAAGCTCAGCGCCTCCGACAGTCCCTGCACCACACCCGCGATGCAGATCTGGTTGACCATCTTGCACAGCTGGCCCGAGCCCGGCCCGCCCAGCAGCACGCAGGAGCGTGCGAAGCTGTCGATGGCCGGTTTCGCCCGGTCGAACGCAGCCTCGTCGCCGCCGCACATGACCGTCAGCACGCCGTTCTCGGCCCCCGCCTGCCCGCCGGAGACGGGCGCATCGATGAAATGCAGGCCCTTCTCCCGCGCCGCGGCGTGGCATTCGCGCGCCACGTCCGCGCTCGCCGTCGTGTGATCGACGAAGATCGCATCACCCTTCATTGCCTGGAACGCGCCGTCGGGACCTGTCGTGACCGCGCGCACGTCGTCGTCGGCGCCCACGCAGGCGAAGACGATATCCGCGCCCTCCGCGGCCTCGGCCGGGGTGCGGAAGGCCTTGCCGCCATATTCCGCCACCCACTTATCCCCGCGCGCATGGGTTCGGTTATAAACACGGACGTCGTACCCGCCCTTCCGGACGAGATGCCCCGCCATCGGATACCCCATGACGCCCAGACCGATGAAAGCTGCCGTTGCCATGCCGTCCCCTTCCGTGCCGCGTGCGCGTGGCTTATGCCCTGTTCTTGTGGTGTTATAGACGCCCTGCCACGATCCACCAACCGCCCCGACGCACGCTTCCCAGGAAAGCCCCAACCACATGCGCCTTCTTCTCCGCTGGATGTTCCGTATCGTCGGCCTGGTCCTCGTGCTCGCGGTGATCGTCGCGGGCGCGGGCTATCTGTGGCTGCGCCAGACGGTCCCGTCCTGGGAAGGCCGCTATGCTGCCGAGGCCGTGTCCGCCCCGGTGACCATCGTGCGCGACCGCGACGGCGTGCCCCACATCTCGGGGGAGAGCGACGCAGACGTCTTCTTTGCCCTCGGGTTCGCGCACGCGCAGGACCGGCTCTGGCAGATGGAACTGTCGCGGCGCGCAGGCCAGGGCCGCCTGTCGGAGATCTTCGGGGAGCGCACCGTCGCCGCGGACATCTATCTGCGCACGCTCGACCTTTACGGACATGCGACCCGCTCCATCGCCTTTCTTGAGCCGGAGACGCGGCGCATCCTCGATGCCTATGCCGCCGGCGTGAACGCCTGGATCGAGCGTCCGACGGGCCTGTTCGAGCCGCGCCTGCCGCCGGAATTCATCATCCTCCGCCATGTGCCGGAGCCGTGGACCCCCGCCGACAGCCTCGTGATCGTCAAGGCGATGGCCATCGGCCTGTCGAAGAACGTGTCGAGCGAGCTTCTGCGCTACGCGCTCGCCACGCGCTTCACGCCCGCCGAGGTCGAGGAGCTTCTGCCCCCCTATCCAGGCGACGAGCCCTTTGCCCTGCCCGACCTCGCCTCCCTCTACCCCCTTCCGCGCACGGTCGACGTCTCCGCCCTGCCCGATCTTGCGCGTTTCGAGGGGGCGTCGAACAACTGGGTCGTCTCGGGCGCGCGCAGCGTCACCGGCAAGCCACTGCTTGCGAACGACCCGCACCTGGGGCTGACTGCACCCGCGCTCTGGTACCTCGCGCACCTGACCTTCCCCGGCGGCGAGTACGGCCCCGCGGGCGAGGCCATCGGCGCCTCGCTCGCCGGCACGCCGCTGATCGTGCTGGGCCGGACCGACCGTGTTGCCTGGGGCTTCACGAACCACGGCGCGGACGTGCAGGACCTTTTCGTCGAGAAGGTGAACCCCGCCGATCCTTCGCAATACCTCACGCCGGACGGCTGGCGCGCGTTCGAGACCGACACCGTCCGCATCTCGGTGCGCGGGGGCGAGGACCGCCTGATAGAGCGTAAGCGCACCCGGCACGGCCCCGTGGTGCCGATTCTCGACCCGGAGATCGCGCGCCTTGCCCCGGAGGGGCATGTCTTCGCGCTCGCATGGACCGCGCTCGACGACGACGACCGCTCCATGGAGGCGGGGCTGGAGGCGATGCGCGCCCGCAACGCCGGCGACTTCGTGGCTGCCATGTCGAAGTTCCGCGCGCCGCCGCAGAACGTCGTCTACGCCGATGCCGAGGGCACCATCGGTCTCGTTTCTACCGGCCTCGTCCCGCGCCGCAACCCGGCCAACTCCGTCCGCGGCCGTGCGCCCGTGCCAGGGTGGGAGGCCGTCTACGACTGGCAGGGCATGATCCCGCGGCAAGCCATGCCGCAGGCCGTGAACCCGGCGTCGGGCGCCATCGCCACGGCGAACGAGAAGATCGTCAGCCCCTCCTTCGGCGCCTTCCTCGGCCACGACTGGGAGGCGCCCTGGCGGGCAGACCGCCTGCACGCGCTTCTGAACGGCCGCCCCATTCATTCGCTGGAGGCTTTCCAGTCCTACCAGATGGACGACGTTTCCCTGGCGCTCGCCCATCTCGTGCCGCTGATGATCGATGCAGCCGCCGCATCGGGGCAGTCGGGCGACCCCCGCGTGGCGGATGCGCTTGCCCGCCTTAGCGCCTGGGACGGACGGATGAGCGCGCAGGCCGCCGAACCGCTCATCGCCATGGCCTGGCTGCGCGAGGCGATGGCGGCTGTCTACGCAGACGATCTCGGCACGCTATACGATCTTTTCAGGGGTCCCAGGGTGGATGCCCTGTCTCTTTCCCTGCGCGGTGGCGGGGGCCGCGCCTGGTGCGACGATGACGCCACGCCCGTGACGGAAACCTGCGCGGACGCGCTGCGCACCGCCCTCGACCGGGCGCTCGAAGATATCGAGGCGCGCTATGGCGACGATCCGACCCGCTGGCAGTGGGGCGTGGCGCACGCGGCCTTTTCCGAGCACCGGCCCCTCGGCCTCCTGCCCTATGTCGGAGGCCTCTTCAACATCGCCGTGCCCTCGCCCGGTGGCCCCTTCACGCTGAACCGCGGCGACCTGCGCTTCGGGTCGGAGCGGCCGTTCGCGAACGTCCACGCAGCCAGCTACCGCTCGGTGTTCGACCTCGCCGATCTCGACCGGTCCCTGCACATGCAGACCACCGGGCAATCGGGCAACCCGTTCTCGGCCCATTACGATGATCTGGCCGCGCGCTGGGCGGCGGGCGAATATCTGCCGATGACGACCGACCCGGCGGTCTACCGCCCCGGCGCGCTGGGCGTCACCGTGATCGCCCCGCCCCCGCCGCAATAGCGGGGCGCGGGCAGCAGCCTTACGCGCCCTTGATGTGGCCGTAGCGTCCGCGGAAATAGAGCAGCGGCGGCGTGTCGCCTCGCGTCTCGAGTCTGAGGACGCGCCCGATATAGACCACGTGGTCGCCCGCATCGACGCGGGTCTCGATCCGGCAGTCGAGGCTTGCGAGCGTGTCCGTCAGGATCGGCGCGCCCGTCTCCCACGTCTCGACCGGCGTTTCGGGAAAGGCGTCGTGCTCGTAGCTTGCGAACGCGCTGGAGAGATCCTGCTGGTGTGCGCCCAGTACGTTGACCGCGAAATGATCCGCTGCATCGAAGCGCGCAAACCGCTCCGACCCCTTGTCCAGGCACCAGAGCACGAGCGGCGGCTCCAACGACACCGACGAGAACGAGTTGGCCGTGATCCCCACCGGCGTTCCGCCTGCGGACCGGGCCGTGATGACCGTCACACCGGTCGCAAAGCAGCCGAGCGCGCGGCGGAAATCCATCGCATCGAATGTCATGGGCGTCAGTATACTCCGGACAGGGGAAGGACGGGGCCGCGTCTCGCCCCTCCTTATAGGGCGCATACCCTCCGGGGCAATCTCCGCCGCAGCGTTAAGCCGACCTTAACGGGCGGGGCGCGAAACTTCGCCGAAAGGTTAACGGCCCGGCCGTGCACCTGCCCCTCGCTCATCCATCACGGCGGATGGCGGCGCAGGCACCGGCCGGGAACGCTCGCCAGAAGGTCGAAGGAACCGGATCGTCCCATGCTTCCGCTGATCGGCGCCGTCTTCGTGTTCGTCTGCGTGCTCGGCAGCTTCATGGCCATGGGCGGCAATCTCATGGTCCTCTGGCAGCCGTTCGAGGCGCTGATTGTCGTCGGCGCGGCCGTCGGCGCCTTCGTCATCGGCAACCCGTGGAGCGTGCTGCGCGCGATGCCCGCCGCGATCCGCACCCTCTTGCGCGGCCCCCGCCACGACAAGGACAGCTACCTCGAGTTGATGAGCCTGCTCTACGCCATCTTCCGGATGGCGCGGTCCAAGGGGCCGCTCGCGCTCGAACAGCACATCGAGCAGCCGGAGACATCCGACCTCTTCGCCCGCTTTCCCCACTTCCGCGACGATCCGGCCGCGCTGACCTTCCTCACCGACTATCTGCGCCTCGTCTCCCTCGGCTCGGCGCGCGCAGGCGAGATCGAGGCGCTGATGGACGAGGAACTCGACACCCACACGGCCGAGAACGAGCGCATCGTCAACGCCATCCAGACCGTCGCCGACGCCACGCCCGCACTCGGCATCGTCGCCGCCGTCCTCGGCGTCATCAAGACAATGGCCGCCATCGACCAGCCGCCGGAGGTGCTGGGCAGCCTCATCGGCGGTGCCCTCGTCGGCACCTTCCTCGGCGTTTTCCTCGCCTATGGCTTCATCGGCCCGGTCGCCTCGGCGCTGCGCACGACCTACGAGACCGAGGCCAAGTATCTCCACGCGATCCGCGCCGCCCTCGTCGCCCATGTGCAGGGCTATTCGCCCGCCATCGCGGTCGAGTTCGCGCGCAAGTCGCTGATGTCCGACGTCCGCCCGACCTTCCAGGAGGTCGAGGACGCGACCGCCCAGGTCCAGCCCGCATGACCGCCCGCGCCCGCGACCGCACCCCGCGCCGCGGCCGGATGCGGCGGCGCTATCATGCGGCAGTCTGGAAAATCGCCTATGCCGACTTCGTGACGGCGATGATGGCCTTCTTCCTTCTGCTCTGGCTCGTCCACTCCTCCAGCCCCGACCAGAAGCGCGGGATTGCGGACTATTTCGCCCCGCCGCAGATTTCCGCGACGCAAGGTGGCTATGGCGGCCTGCTGGCCGGCCGTTCCGCCACCTCCGAGGGTCCCGTCGCCGGCGATGGCCAGCCGCCGGTCGAGGTGCGCCCGCGCTTTCCCGTCGCCCCCGTGGGCGCGCCCGAGCGGGCAGACGGCGCACGGCCCGGCGAGGGTCCCGCGATGCGCGAGGCGCGGCTTGCCGAGACGACGCTCGCCGCGCTCTCGTCCGCGCTCGCCGACGTGCCCGAGATCGCGGGCGGAGATGGCACCATCTCCGTCGTCGAGCACGCACGCGGCGTCCGCCTCGACCTCGCGCCTCCGGACGGTGCGGCCATGTTTGCACCCGGCGCCTCCCAACCCACCGAAGCGGGCCGCAACCTGCTCACCCATCTAGCGGGCCTGCTGGGGCGCCTGCCGAACCGCATTGTCGTCATGGGTCATGCCGCTGCGGGAGAGCCGTCCGCCTGGGCGCTGTCCGCCATCCGCGCCGACCACGCCCGCCGCACGCTCGTTGCTGGCGGTCTTGCACCTGGCCGGATCGCGGAGGTTTCGGCGCTGGGCGATTCCAATCCTCGTCCATCCGGCACGCCCTCCGGCCAGAGGGACGCCCGCATCGCGATCCTGTTGCTGACCGAGCCGCCTGTGCTCCCCTCCGCCGCCGCCCTGTTCGCACCGCTCGACTGAAGCCCCACGGGCCGCGTTCGCCTTGCGGTGGTGCGCCGGGCACCCCATCTTGGCGTCCATGAGCGACTATTCCCATGCCTCCGGTCCCGGCTTCCGCGCGCGTCCCGCGGCGGAACTGACCGATGTCGACCTGCGCCCCGACCTCTACGATGGGGTCGTCACCAAGCGCATCGGCGCCTTCGTCGTCGACGTGGTGCTGATCTCGGTGCTGGTTCTGCTGGGCTATCTGGCGACCTTCGTGATGGGCTTTCTGACGCTCGGCCTCGCGTGGCTCGCCTTCGGGCTCGTCTTTCCGGCAATTGCCCTCGGCTACCACATGGTCTCGATCGGCGGCCCGTGGTCCGCCACCCCCGGCATGCGGCTCATGGGGCTGGAGATGTTCGAGACGACCGGCGGCCGCGCCACCTGGATCGTCGGCCTTGCGCATCCTCTCATCTTCTGGATTTCTGGCACGCTGACCGCGTTCCTCGTCGTCTTCATCGCGCTGTTCGACGCGCGCGGGCGGACGCTGCAGGACATGCTGACCGGCGTCGTCGTCGTGAACCGTCTTCCCGGCTGAGCCCTAGAGCAGGTCGCGCAGCCGCTGCCAGGTCGACACCGCGAGGAGGATCGGCAGCCGCATGAGCCGCCCGCCCGGAAAATCCGGCTGCGGCAGCTTCGCGAACACGTCGAACCGGCCCGCCGTTCCCAGCATGGCGTCGGCGGCCGCCTTTCCCGCGATGTTGGTCAGCGCCAGCCCGTGGCCCGAGAAGCCTTGCGCATAGTAGATCCCCTCGGGCGTCCGCCCGATGCTCGGCAGCCGGTTGACCGTGATCGCCAGCATCCCCGCCCACAGGTACTCCACCCGCGCCTCTTCAAGCTGCGGAAAGGTCTTCACCATCCGCCGGCGCAGCCGCTGCGGCATGCCCGCGGGCGTCGCGGTCGAGTAGCTGACCATCCCCCCGAACAGCAGCCGCCCATCCGCACTCGGCCGGAAGTAGTCCAGCACGAAGTTCGTGTCCGCGACGCACACGTTCGCCGGGATCACGGGTCCGAATCGCGCAGGGTCCAGCGGCTCCGTCGCCAGGATGAAATTCGCGCACGGCATGATCTTCGCCCGCGCCCGCGCGACCAGGTTTCCCTGATAGGCATTGCCGGCGAGCAGCACATGCTCCGCCTTCACGCGCGCGCCTGCCGTCTCGACAGTGAAGCCCCCGCCCTCGCGCCGTACCGCCGTCACCCGGCTTCCCTCGAAGATGCGCACGCCCAGCCCTTCCGCCGCGCGCGCATAGCCCTGCGTCAGTTTCAACGGGTGCAGGTGCCAACCGTCCCGGCAGGACAGCCCTCCATGGAACCTTGTGCTCGCGATCATGGCGCGCGTCTCCTCGCGGCCCAGGATCGCGAACCCGTCGTAGCCGTAGTCCGCAGCCATCTTCTGCGCGAAGGTCTCGAGGCCCTTCACATGGCCGGGTTTCGCCGCCGCCTCGACATAGCCCTGCGTCAGTTCGCACGCGATGCCATAGCGCTCCGCCCGCTCCCGCACCAGGTCGACCGCTTCGAGCGACATCTCCCACAGGCGCGCCGCCGCCTCGCGGCCTGCCAGCTTCTCCGCCTTGTCTACTCCGCAGGACACGCCCGGCAGGAGTTGTCCGCCATTGCGGCCCGACGCGCCCCATCCCACCCGTGCCGATTCGAGCAGGACCACGTCCATGCCCGCCTCGGCGAGCGTCAGGGCTGCAGACAGCCCGGTGAGCCCGCCTCCGATGATGCAGACGTCGGTGCGGCTTTCTCCAACCGCCTCCGGTCTTTCCGGGGATGGATTCACGCTCGCGGCGTAGTAGGAATCTGGATAGGGGGCAGCGGTCATGGTGCGTGACCGTACAGCGGCGTGCAAAGCGGTCAAGCGGGACACGCGCCGCGTGCGACAGGGACAGATCGGGGGCATAGCCGAAGCTTGGACCAGATGCCGTCATTTGCCGACGCGGCGCCGCAGATGTGGCTGTCGTTCGCGATCATTGCCGTCGCGGTCGTGTCCTATGCGTGGGAGCGGGTCTCGATCGAGCTGACGTCGATCGCGACCATCGTGGCGCTCGCCGTGTTGTTCCATCTCTACCCGCTCGCCGGGCCGGACGGTGCGCCGCTCGTCACGCCCGCCACCATGATCGAGGGGTTCGGCAATTCTGCCCTCGTGACGATTCTCAGCCTTCTTGTCGTCGGCCAGGGTCTCTTCCAGACCGGCGCCCTGAACGAGCCGGTACGCCGCCTCCTCGCCCTTGGCGGCGGGCGGCCGCGGACGTTGCTCTTCGGCGTGTTCGTCTGCGTGATGGTGGTCAGCGCCTTCCTGAACAACACGCCCGTCGCGATCATGTTCATTCCGGTGCTCGTGACGATCGTGGAGCGGCTGCGCCTGCCCACGAGCCGGGTGATGATTCCCCTCTCCTACGTCTGCGTCCTGGGCGGCATGACGACGCTCATCGGCTCATCGACCAACCTGCTGGTGGCCGACGCCGCCCGCAGCGCGGGGCTCGCCCCCATCGGCTTCTTCGACTTCACCTTTCCGGGCCTGGTGCTGGCGGCTGCGGGTTTCGTCTACGTGCTTTTCGTGACGCCCTACCTGTTGCCGGACCGGGCGACCATGGCCGGTGCGCTCGTCGCCCAGACCGGCAAGCAGTTCATCGCACAGATCGACCTGGTCCGCGGCCATCCACTCGTCGGGGCGGAGGCGGTTGCCGGCCTCTTCCCCAAGCTCCCCGACCTCACCGTCCGCCTGATCCAGCGGGGCGGGCGGACGCTGCTTCCCCCCTTCGACGACATCACGCTGAGCGAGGGGGACACGGTCATCGTGGCCGCCACCCGCAAGGCGCTGACGGACATCCTGACGACCCGGCCCAAGCTGCTCGTCGGGGACGGCCTCGAGGCCCCCGAGGAGGGCGACGTCGGCCGCGTCACCGCCGAACGGATGCTCACCGAAGCGATCGTCGCGCCCGGCTCGCGCCTCATCGGGCAGTCGCTTGCGCACGTCTCCTTCCCCGCCCGCACGGGCTGCCTCGTGCTCGGCATCCAGCGCCGGTCCCGGATGTTGCGGGCAAGCCTAGACGAGATCCGCCTGGAGGCCGGCGACGTCCTGCTGCTGGTGGGCTCCGAGCCGCAGCTGGACATCCTGCGCGCCGACCGCGACCTCGTGGTGCTCGAAACCTCCGCCACCGCCCTGCCCGCGCTCGAGAGTGCGCGGACCGCGCTCGCCATCTTCGCTGCCGTCGTCGTCGCCGCCTCGACAGGGCTGCTTCCCACCATGATCGCGGGTCTGTCAGGCGCCATGCTGATGATCGCCAGCGGCGCACTCAATCTCCGCCAGGCGGGCCGCGCTATCGACCGGCGCATCGTGCTGATCGTTGCGGCCTCCCTCGCCATGGGCAGCGCGCTGCAGGCGACGGGCGGCGCGGCGTTCCTCGGCACCGCTCTCGTCTCCGGCCTGTCGCAGTTCGGCCCAGCGGCGGTTCTTTCCGCGCTCTTCCTGCTGATTGCCCTGCTCACCAACGTGCTGTCGAACAATGCGACCGCCGTCCTGTTCGCGCCCATCGCGGTCAGTGCGGCGAACGCGCTGGGCGTACCGCCGGAGGTGTTCGTCTACGGGGTGGTCTTTGCCGCCAATTGCTCCTTCGCCACGCCGATGGCGTACCAGACGAACCTTTTGGTCATGGGACCGGGCCATTATCGCTTCAGCGACTTCGTGCGTGCGGGCGCCCCATTGATCGTGCTTCTATGGATCGTATTTTCAGTGTTTGCGCCCTGGTATTACGGAGTGTGAGGGGGCCATGCGACACGATCCGCGCCTGAAGATGCTGCGCTTCTACCTGACCGCCCCGGGTCCGTGCCCCTATATCGACGGCCGGCAGGAGCGGAAGGTGTTCACGCCGCTCATGGGCGACCTCGCCCCGGATTTACACGACGCGCTCTCGAACCTGGGCTTCCGGCGCAGCCAGAACATCGCCTACCGGCCTGCGTGCGAGGGATGCGACGCCTGCGTTTCCGTCCGCATCGTGGCGGAGCGGCACAGGACCACGCGCTCCCAGCGGCGCGTGCTGAACCGGAACGCCGGGCTCGTGCGTCACATCGCGCCGCCCTTTGCGACGGGGGAGCAGTTCGATCTTCTGCGCACCTATCTCGCGTGCCGCCACGCCGACGGCGGCATGGCCGACATGGACCGGCACGATTTCGCGACCATGGTGGAGGACAGCGCGATCGACACGGTGGTGGTGGAGTACCGGACGCCGCCGGAAGAGGGCAGCCGCCTCATGGCCTTCTGCCTGACCGACCGCCTGTCGGACGGTCTCAGCATGGTCTACAGCGCCTTCCATCCGGAGATCGGGGACACAAGCCCCGGAACCTACATGATCCTCGACCACATTGCACAGGCGCGCGAGGCGGGGTTTTCCTACGTCTATCTCGGCTACTGGGTGCGGGAGAGCCGAAAGATGGCCTACAAGGCGCGCTTCCACCCGCTGCAGGCGCTGGGCCCGCAGGGATGGGAACCGCTGAGCGAAGACGACGAGTTGCCAGTCCGCCTCGCCTGACGCCGCGTCAGGCCAGCCGCGCTTCGACCCGGCCCAGCGGGCCGAAGTCTCCCGCGACCGACATCCCCCGCGCCGCGGGCACGATCCCGACCGCGGACCCCGTGGTGACGAACTGTCCCGCATGCAGGCCGTGCCCGCGCGAGGACGCCTTGTTCGCCGCCCAGGTCAGCGCGTCGAGCGGATGGCCGAACACGTTCTTGCCGGTCCCCGTCGTCTTCGTCTCGCCGTTCACGATGGCCGCGATCTCCTGGCCCGTGTAGTCGACGTCCCGCCAGTCCTCAACCGGCGTTCCCGCCACGAAGCCGACATTCGTTCCGAAGTCCGAAATCATCTGGAAGACGTGCTGCGGCTTCTCCAGGTCCTGGCGCAGGCCGACGATCTCCAGCGCCGGGAAGACGTTGCGGATCGCCGCCTCGACGTCTGCGCGGGTGTAGGGCTCGGCCCGCACCGGCAGATCCCTCGCCAGCGTGAAGGCATATTCGCATTCGAGGCCCAGGATCCGCTCCGGCACCTGCACGTTCGCGCCGTTTTTCACGCAGAAGGGCGCGAGCAGACGGGCGTAGAACGGCTCGGTCGCGCCAATCGCCTCCCAGGCGGCGGGCGCCGTGCCGCCGACCTTCCAGCCGACGATGCTGACGCTCGCGCGTGCGTCGCAGGCATCGCGGATGTCATAGGCCGTATCGAGGCTGCCCACGGTCTGCGGGTCGAGCGGCGGGATCCTCCGGCCATGCGCCCGCGCGAGATAGAGCGCCTCTGCCGTGTCCTTGATGAAATCGCCGCTCATGGCCTCAATGTCTCCCTGCCTGTTGTTCCGAGGTCTTGCGCCCGCTTCGTCCGGACCCGCCCGACCATGCCCGCCGAGCCGCGCGCGCGCAAGCGCGCCGCCCGGCGGAACACCTTTTCCCGGATCAGCCGAAACGGTTGTTGCGCGGGAAGCCCTTGGGCGGCATCCGCCCCGCGCTCGCCCGTGCGCCAATCCACTCCGCGAGGTCCTGCACGGTCCACGTCCGCCCGGAACTGTCCTGCCACTGCAGCCCCGTCTCCGGGTCGAAGGTCGTGACGTCCGACAGCCCCCCGTCGCGGTATTTCTGCAGCCGCACGCCCTTGCCGCGCGCCATCTCCGGCAGCTCGGAGACGGGGAAGCACAGAAGCTTCCGGTTCTCCCCCACCACGGCGATCATGGCACCCGTCACCGGCTTGCACAGCTTAGCCTCGGCGCCCTTGTCCACCGAAAGGATCTGCCTGCCCGCGCGCGTCTGCGCGACCACCTCGTCCTCCGGCACGATGAAGCCGCGCCCTTCTGTGCTCGCAACCAGCAGCTTGCGCCCGCCCGCATAGGGGATCAGATCCAGCACGTCATGGTCGTTCGGCAGATCGATGATCAGGCGGATCGGCTCGCCATGCCCGCGCCCGCCCGGCAGCTTGTCGCACCCGATGGTGTAGAAGCGCCCGCTCGTCGCGAACAGCAGCAGCTTGTCCGTCGTCTGCGCGTGGATGCGGAAACGTTCCTGGTCGCCATCCTTGTATTTCACGTCCGCGTCGGGTGTCAGGTGGCCCTTCATGGCGCGAATCCAGCCCTTTTCGGACAGCAGGACGGTGATCGGCTCCTTCTCGATCATCGCCTCCATCGGCACCTCGACGATGGCCGGCGGGTCGGCGAAATCGGTCTTGCGCGCGCCGTTCGGGGCCCCTTCGCCGAAGCGCTTGCGGATATCCGCCACCTGCTCGGCGATGCGCTTCCACTGCTTCTTTTCCGAATCGAGCAGCGACAGCAGTTCGGCGCGTTCTGCTGTCAGCGCGTCGTGCTCCTTGCGGATTTCCATCTCCTCCAGCTTGCGCAGCGAGCGCAGCCGCATGTTGAGGATCGCTTCCGCCTGCGTGTCGGTGAGCGAGAACGCCACCATCATCTCCGCCTTCGGGTCGTCCTCCTCCCGGATGATGCGGATCACCTCGTCGAGGTTCAGGTAGGCGATGATGAAGCCTTCGAGGATTTCCAGCCGACGCTCGATCTTGCCGAGGCGGAAGCTCGACCGCCGGATCAGCACCTCGCGCCGGTGGTCGAGGAAGGCGCGCAGCACCTCCTTCAACGTCATCACCCGCGGCACGCGCCCGCCGTCGAGCACGTTCATGTTGAGCGGCACGCGCGTCTCGAGGTCGGAGAGCTTGAACAGGCTCTCCATCAGCAGGTCGGGGTCGACCGTGCGTGCGCGCGGCTCCAGCACGATGCGGATGTCCTCCGCGCTCTCGTCGCGCACGTCGGCGAGGATTGGCAGCTTCTTCGCCTCGATCAGCCCCGCGATCTGCTCGATCAGCTTCGACTTCTGCACCTGGTAGGGAATCTCGGTCACGACGATCTGGTAGGTGCCGCGCCCGGTCTCCTCCTTCTCCCAGCGCGCCCGCACGCGGAACCCGCCGCGGCCCGTCGCATAGGCCTCCAGGATGCTCTCGCGCGGTTCGACGATCACGCCGCCCGTGGGGAAGTCCGGCCCCGGCAGGCGCAGCATGATCTGGCTCTCGTCGGCGTCGGGGTGCTCGATCAGGTGGAGCAGAGCACCGCACACCTCCCCCGCATTGTGCGGCGGGATCGACGTCGCCATGCCGACCGCGATGCCCTGCGCGCCGTTGGCGAGCAGGTTGGGGAAACCCGCCGGCAGCACCTCCGGCTCCTCCTCCGACCCGTCGTAGGTCGGGCGGAAGTCGACCGTGTCCTCGTCGATGCCGTCGAGCATCGCCTCGGCGACCGCCGTCAGCCGCGCTTCGGTATAGCGCATGGCCGCCGCGTTATCGCCGTCGACGTTCCCGAAATTGCCCTGCCCGTCGACCAATGGATAGCGCGAGGAAAACTCCTGCGCGAGCCGCACCATCGCGTCGTAGACCGCCTGGTCACCGTGCGGGTGGAACTTGCCGATCACGTCGCCGACGACGCGCGCCGACTTCTTGTGCGGCCCGTTCGCGGCCAGCTTCAGCTCCCGCATCGCGTAGAGGATACGCCGGTGCACGGGCTTCAGCCCGTCGCGCACGTCGGGCAGCGCGCGGTTCAGGATCGTGGAGAGCGCATAGGCCAGGTACTTCTCGCCAAGCACCTGCGCCAGCGCCGCGTCCCGGATTTCGCCGGGTTCGAGAATCGGTGTGCTCATGTCGGAACTTTACCGGCCTTCAGCATGTCGATGAAACGTCCGCGCGCATCGGGCAGCCGTTTGCCGTGCGGCTCCAGGATGCGCCGTTCGAGGAAATGCCCTGTGAGCAAGAGGCCCGCCGCCGCCTCTTCCCGGTCGCCCGGACCGCCCTGCGCACCCAGCAGGAATGCCGGCAGCGGCAGCAGGCGCGCGGCGTAGGGCGCGCCCGGCCCCCGTCCCACCGCGCGGCCCGTGCGCGGGCTCACATAGGCGAGGTCGTCCGTCTCCCCCGTCGCTGCGCACCTGGCAAGGTCCAGGCCGTAGCCGAGCTCGCTCAGCAGCCCCAGCTCCCAGCGCGCGTAAAGCGCCGGCCAGATCTCCTCCTCGCCCAGCAGGTCCAACAGCGCAACGAGCCCCTCGTACACCGCCGGATAGGGCACGCGCTCGGGGATTGCCGCCTGCGCCGTCGCCATCGCCATGACGAGGCCCGCAAGCTGCCGCGGCCGCGCCATCGCAGGTCCCGCGTAGGAGCGGAGCGCCTCCACCTCCAGCGTGCCGAGGTGGGTGTCGAGGCGCGCCCGCCAGCGTGCCCTGACCAGCGTTCCGGGCTCCAGCGTACCCCGCATCCGCCGGCCGCGCCCGCCGCGGACGAGCCCGCTCTGCCGCCCGTGCGCCGCGGTCATCAGGTCGGCGATCGCGCCTGTCTCGCCGAAGGGCTTGGCCCCCAGCACCAGCGCATCGTCGCTCCAGTCGACCGCCATGGCCGTCCCTTCAGGTTCAGGCGCCGCCCTTGTAGTCGAGGCCCCAGTCGCGGTAGCGCTCCGGGTCGTCCTCCCAGTTCTCGCGCACCTTGACGAACAGGAACAGGTGCACCGGCCGGTCCAGCACTTCCGAAATCTCGATGCGGGCGCGCTTTCCGATGTCCTTGATCGTGGCCCCGCCCTTGCCGAGGAAGATGCCCTTGTGCCCATCCCGAGCGACATAGATCGTCTGCTCGATCCGTGCCGAGCCGTCGGGGCGCTCCTCGAACTTCTCCGTCTCCACCGTCGACTTGTATGGCAGTTCGTCGTGCAGCCGCTCGAAAATCTTCTCGCGCGTGATCTCCGCGGCGATCAGGCGTTCCGGCAGGTCCGTCAGGTGGTCTTCGGGGTAGAGATAGGGCCCCTCCGGCATCCGCCTTGCCACCTCGGCGATCAGGTCGCCGACACCGCTTCCCGTCTCCGCCGAGATCATGAACACCGCGTCGAAGAGGCCCGTGTCCGACAGCTTTTCCGCCAGCGGCAGCAGCACGTCGGGCTTCACGAGGTCGACCTTGTTGAGCGCCAGGATCGCGCCCTCCCGGCCCGACGCCTTCAGCCCGTCTAGGATGCGCTGCACCTCCTCCGTCACGCCCTTCTGCGCATCGACCAGCAGGACCACCGTGTCGGCGTCGTGCGCGCCCGACCAGGCCGCGTGCACCATCGCCCGG
Source organism: Futiania mangrovi (assembly GCF_024158125.1). Taxonomy (NCBI): domain Bacteria; kingdom Pseudomonadati; phylum Pseudomonadota; class Alphaproteobacteria; order Futianiales; family Futianiaceae; genus Futiania; species Futiania mangrovi. The sequence goes on from NZ_JAMZFT010000001.1 coordinate 1,425,667, forward strand.
TCGAGGCGGCGCTTGGGCTGGAAGATGCCGGGCGTGTCCACGAACACGATCTGCGATGCCCCGTGCATCAGCACGCCACGCACCTGGATGCGCGTCGTCTGCACCTTGCGGCTGACGATGGAGATCTTCTGGCCCAGGATGCGGTTCAGCAACGTGGACTTGCCCGCGTTGGGCGCGCCGATCAGGGCGGCGAAGCCCGCGCGCGTCGTCTCTGCACTCGTTTCGGTCATGCGTCTCCGTTCGCCTCGATGGCTTCGAGCATCAGCTTGGCGGCCGCCTGTTCGCCTGCCCGGCGGGAGGGGCCGCTGGCCCTCGCCTCGGGGTATCCCCTGACCCGGACCGCGACCGTGAAGACCGGCGCGTGGTCCGGGCCTTCGCGGCCGACCACCTCGTAATCCGGAAAGCCCAGCCCGCGCCCTTGCGTCCATTCCTGCAGTGCGTTCTTCGGGTCGCGCGGCGGCTTCGCCACGCCGTCAAGATAGTCGGCCCAAAGCCCCAGCACCATCGCGCGCGCCGCCTCGAATCCCGCGTCCAGCAGCACCGCCGCGATCAGCGCCTCGCATGCATCGCCGAGGATCGCGGGTTTCTCGCGCCCGCCCGTTTCCTTCTCGCCCGGCGAGAGCCGCAAGACCGGGCCGATTCCGACCGCCTTTGCCACCTCCGCGCAGGTCTCCTTGCGCACCAGCGCATTGAGGCGCGTCGCAAGCCCGCCCTCTTCCTCGCGCTCGAAGCGGTGAAACAGCGCCTCGGCGATGACGAGATTCAGCACCCGGTCGCCCAGGAACTCCAGCCGCTCGTTCGACCGCTCGCCCTCCCGGCTCGAATGGGTCAGCGCGCGCGTCAGCAGCATCCGGTCTGAAAAGCTGTGGCCGATGGCGCTCTCCAGCGCCTGCGTCTGCTCCGGCGAAAGGGGTGACGTCTTTCTCCGCTTCATCCGACGCCGTCGAAGAAGCGCGAGAAGCGCAGGTTGAACGGCCACTTCCACACTTCCCAGAAGCGCGTCTCGCCGTCGAGCGAGAAGAAGATGATCTCCGCCCGCCCCACCAGGTTCTCGGCCGGGATGAAGCCCACCGCCGACAGGAAGCGGCTGTCCTGACTGTTGTCGCGATTGTCGCCCATCGCGAAATAGTGGCCCTCGGGCACCTCGTAGACCGGCGTGTTATCCGCCGGGCTCAAGCCCTCGTCGAGCGTCAGGTAGCTGCGGCCGTCGGGAAGCGTCTCCCGGAACATGGCGATCTGGCGCTGCTCCCCGAAGCGGCCCTTGTCGGCAAAGCTGCCCGCCGGCTCCCTCATGACGGCCTTGCCATTGATGTGCAGCACGCCGCCGATCACCTGCAGCCGGTCGCCGGGCAGGCCGACGATGCGCTTGATGTAGTCCTTGCTCGTGTCGGTCGGCAGGCGGAACACCGCAACGTCCCCGCGCTCCGGCGCACTCTCGAAGATGCGGCCATCGAACAGCTCCGGCCCCCACGGCAGGGAGAAACGGCTGTAGCCATAGGCGTACTTCGACACGAACACGTAGTCGCCGACGAGCAGCGTCGGCAGCATCGAGCCGGACGGGATGTTGAACGGCTGGAACAGGAACACCCGGATCAGCATCGCGATCAGCAGGGCGTAAAAGACGGTCTTGACCACCTCGCCGACGGAGTCGCCCGAGCGTGCCGGTTTGGCCGGCGCGCCATCCGGCGTCTCGACGCGGTCGTCCTTGTCCGTTTCGCCCTTGTCCATCTGGTCGTTTCCCGGCTGTCTGTTCCGATCGGGGGATCGGGCCGCATAAGGCCGCTCGCCCCCCGCCCTGTCAACCCGCCGATGATGGCGCGGGTATGGCCATGATGACGACCATGGCCTCAGCCAGCGGATACTCGTCCGTGATCGTGAGGTGGATGTCGGCCGCCATGCCGGCGGGTACCAGGCTGTCCAGCCTGACCTTTGCGCCGCCGGTCAACCGCATCGTCGGCCGCCCGCCCGGCAGGTTGACGACGCCCATGTCGCGCCAGAAGACCCCATGCCGCAGCCCCGTGCCGAGCGCCTTGGCGCACGCTTCCTTCGCCGCGAACCGCTTGGCATAGCTCGCGGCCCGCATCCGCCGCCGGTCCGATTTCGTCCGCTCCACGTCCGTGAAGACGCGCATCAGGAAGCGGTCGCCGAACCGGTCGATGGTCTGCTCGATCCGGCGGATATCGCAGAGGTCGTTGCCGATGCCCAGGATCATCGCGCCGGTCACGCGATCCGTGCGCCGGCGGCGCCCGCGCGCGCCTCGTCCATCAGGGCACGCATCCGCTTGATCGCGCTGTCGAGACCGGAAAAGATCGCCTCGCCGATGAGAAAATGCCCGATGTTCAGTTCCATCACCTGCGGCAAGGCTGCAACCGGCCCGACCGTGTCGAACGCCAGGCCGTGGCCGGCGTGGACCTCGAGGCCCTGCCGAGCCCCCTCCTCGGCGGCTGCGGCGATGCGCGCCAGTTCCGCCTTCGCGCGCTCCTTCTCGCCGGCGTTCCACGCCTCGCAATAGGCGCCCGTGTGCAGTTCGATCACCGGCGCGCCCAGCGCCTTGGCGACCGCGATCTGCACGGGGTCGGGATCGATGAAGAGCGAGACGCGGATGCCCGCCTTCTTCAGCTCCGAAATATAGGGCCGGAGCTGGCGATGCTCGGCCGCGACGTCGAGACCGCCCTCGGTCGTGCGCTCCTCGCGCTTTTCCGGCACGAGGCAGCTTGCGTGCGGCCGGTGCCGCAGAGCGATCTCCAGCATCTCCTCGGTCGCCGCCATCTCGAGGTTAAGCGGCAGGTCGATCTCGCGGGTCAGCCGCGTGATGTCCTCGTCGCCGATGTGGCGGCGGTCCTCGCGCAGGTGCGCGGTAATGCCGTCAGCGCCCGCCGCCGCGGCAGCGCGCGCCGCGCGCACGGGATCGGGGTGCGCCCCCCCGCGCGCATTGCGGATCGTCGCCACGTGATCGATGTTGACGCCGAGCCTCAGCTTGCCCGCCTGCGTCATGCGCCTCTCCCTTGTCTCGCGCCGTGGCCGCCGCCGTGCGGGCGACCAGCCTGCTCGCCGGCCAATCTATTCGCCTGGGTGCGCCCGCGTCGAGAGCAGCGCGCGCCGCCGCGCCTCCAGTTTCGCGCGCCTGCGCACCTGATAGACCCCGACAACATAGCGCACCGGCCAGTAGAGCAGCGCCGCGGCAGCCGTCCCCAGCACGATACCGCCGATGGTCATGGGCAGCAGCAGCGGCCCAAGAAGCTCCATCGGCCTGTGCATCAACACCTCGAACGAGGGGTGCACCGGCAGTTTCTCCACCGTTCCCCGGCCCAGCACGACGTTGCCCAGGTTGAAGCTGGCAAGCCAGATGAAGGGGAAGGTGAACGGGTTTCCGACCGCCGTGCCGAAGGCGGAGGCGAGCAGGCTCCCCCCCACCAGCCACGCCAGCACGCCCGCCAGGATGAAGTGGAACCCCATGTAGGGGGTAAAGGAGGCGAGCGCCCCGCACGCTACCCCGATCGCGACGCGGTGCGGCGTGTCCTGGATGCGCGAGACCCGGTGCCAGACATACCGCATCCACCGCTTCAGCCCGCCCTGCGGCCAGAGCCAACCAGCGATACGCTTGTGAAGTGGCGGTCGGTTTCTGCGTCCAAACATCCGGGGTTTACGACTTCAATGTGCGGCTGCCGGGCTTCTCGACCGGCAGCGCGGCCAGATCCACGGGAAGGTTATCGGCCTCATATGTGGGAATCTTTAAGGCCAGAAGCGAGACGTAAGGCACGCCAAGGTCGACCGCGCCGGCAGACCGGTCGACGAGAGAGGCGGCGCCCACGACCTCCCCGCCATAGGCGCGGATCGTGTCCATGCATTCGCGCGACGACAGGCCCGTGGTGACCACGTCTTCCACCATCAGGCAGCGCGTGCCGGGCGCGATGTCGAAGCCGCGGCGCAGCGCGAACTTTCCCTCGACCCGCTCGGTGAAGATCGCGGGCACCCCCAGTTGCCGGCCCATCTCGTAGCCGACGACGACGCCCCCCATCGCGGGCGAGACGACGAGCTCGATGCCCGGCAGTTCCGCGCGCACCTTCTGCGCCAGTGCCGCACACAGGCGTTCGGCCCGCATCGGATCCATCAGCACCCGCGCACACTGCATGTAGGTGGGGCTGTGCAGCCCCGAACTCAGGACAAAATGCCCCTCCAGCAGCGCCCCCGCCGCCCGGAATTCCGCCAGCACCTCGTCCTTCGTCATGGGATTGCACCCTCCCCCGCAAATAGTTCTTCCGGCGCCCGCGTGCCCGGCACCGTCCGTTCGCCGCGGTCGCGGCTAACCTTCGTGACAACCTGCATCGCCCTGAGCGCCGCCTTGATGTTTTCAAGGTGCTTCAGGCCGCGCACCTCGATGGCGATGGACATCGTGAAGACGTCCGCATTGCGGCGATCCACGTGCAGGTCGTCAATGTTGCCGTCATTGCGCGCGATGACGTTGGCCACTGCGCCCAGCGCGCCCTTCTCGTTCAGAACCTCGACCTCCAGCCGCCCTGCGAAGATCGCATTCTTCTCCTCTGCCTGGTCCCAGGCGAGGTCGAGCCAACGCTCTTCCTCGTCGAAATAATCCGGCAGGCGGGCGCAGTCGATGGTGTGAACGGTGACCCCTTCGCCCGGCGTGAAGATCCCGACGATCCGGTCGCCGGGGATCGGGCGGCAGCATGTGCCCAGGTGCAGTGCATGACCGGGCACGAGACCGCGAATCGGGATTGCAGGCAGCATCTGCCCCTCCACGCTCGCGCTGCCATTGCCCTCCTCCCGCGGCCGCCGGGTTTCCGGGTAGACGGTGCCGAGCACGTCGGCCTCTCCGACCATCCCCTGCCCGACCTGCAGGAACACCTCGTCCGCCGTCGGCACCTTGAGCCGGGGCAGCGCGCTTCCGATGGCCTTGTCGGAGAATTCCACACCCGCCTTCTCGAACGCCCGCTCCAGGATGCGGCGGCCGAGGCGGACGTATTGTTCCCGGCTCTTCATGCGGGCATAGCGGCGAATGGCGGAGCGCGCCTTGCCCGTGACCGCGAACGATTCCCACGTCGGCGAGGGCGATTGCGCGTCCGAAAGCAGGATCTCCACCTGGTCGCCGTTTTGCAGCACGGTCGGCAGCGGCACCCGCTGGCCGTTGACCTTGGCGCCGACGCACTTGTTGCCGACGTCGGTGTGAACGGCATAGGCGAAGTCGACGGGCGTCGCGCCACGCGGCAGGCCGATCAGGTCGCCCTTGGGCGTAAAGCAGAACACCTGGTCGTGGAACATCTCGAGCTTCGTGTGCTCGAGAAATTCCTCCGGCGTGTCGCCCTGCTCCAGCATGAAGACCAGCTCGCGCAGCCATTCATAGGCACGGATCTCGCGCGGGGCGGCCTTTGCGCCGTCCTTGTAGTTCCAATGCGCCGCCACGCCCCGCTCGGCGATGTCCTCCATCGCCTGCGTGCGGATCTGGATTTCGACGCGCTGCTTCTCCGGCCCGATCACCGTCGTGTGGAGCGAGCGGTAGCCATTGCGCTTCGGTGTCGAGATATAGTCCTTGAACCGGCCCGGCACGAAGGCCCACGCCCGGTGGATGTGGCCCAGCGCGTCGTAGCAGGTATCTACATCGTCCACGATCACGCGGAAGCCGATCAGGTCGGACAATTGCTCGAACGCGATGGTCTTGCGCTCCATCTTCTTCCAGATGGAATAGGGCCGCTTCTCCCGGCCCTTGACCTGCGCCTCGATCCCCTTCTCGGCCAGCAGTATGCGCAGCGCGTCGGCGATGCGGCTGACGACGCCGCCGTCCTGCTCCCGGTGGCGGGCCAGGCGGGCGAGGATCTGCTCGCGCCCGTCCGGGTTCACCTCCGCGAACGCAAGGTCCTCAAGCTCGTCGCGCATCCCCTGCATGCCGATGCGCCCGGCCAGCGGGGCATAGATCTCCACCGTTTCCTCGGCGATGCGGCGGCGCTTCTCCGGCTTGGCGATGAAGTGCAGCGTGCGCATGTTGTGCAGCCGGTCGGCAAGCTTCACCAGCAGCACCCGGATGTCGTTCGACATGGCCAGGATCAGCTTGCGGAAATTTTCCGCCTGCTTCGTGCGCTCCGAGGTCAGTTCCAGCTGCGAAAGCTTCGTCACCCCGTCCACCAGCGCCGCGATCTCGTCGCCGAAGACCCGCAGGATGTCCTCGTGCGTGGTCTCGGTATCCTCGATCGTGTCGTGCAGCAGTGCGGTCACGATGGTCGCGTCGTCGAGCCTGAGGTCGGTCAGGATCGCGGCGACTTCCAGGGGATGAGAGAAATAGGGGTCGCCGCTCGCACGCTTCTGCGACCCGTGCGCGCGCATGGCGAAGACGTAGGCGCGGTTGAGCAGGTTCTCGTCGACGTCCGAGTGATAGGCGCGGACGCGGTCGACTAGCTCGTACTGGCGGATCATGCGGTGCCCCCGGCCTGCGGGGCCGCACACGCCGCCCGCCTCTCAGCGGACGCCGCGCACGCTACCGCGCAAGGTACGATCCGTTCAGTCGTCGCCGTCTTCTCCGCTATCCTCATCGCCCTCGGTGTCCGCTTCGGCTTCGCCGCCGGCCGAGGGGGCCGCCATGACGCCGAGCTCTCCGCGCAGCGCCTTCAGCAGCATCTCTTCGGTCAGCCCATCTTCGTCGCTGCCGCCTTCTTCGCTCATCAGCAACGACAGCTCGTCGTCTTCCGGCTCGTCGACCTCGACGTGCTTCTGCAGGCTCTCGATCAGGCCGTTGCGCAGATCCTCGGGCGTCTTCGTCTCGTCGGCGATCTCGCGCAGCGCGACCACGGGGTTCTTGTCGTTGTCGCGGTCGATGGACAGCGGCGCGCCGGAGGAAATCTCGCGCGCACGATGCGCCGACAGAAGAACCAGTTCGAAGCGGTTGTCGACCTTGTCGATGCAATCTTCAACGGTAACGCGGGCCATGGGGGTCTGCCTCGTGCGTTCGGGGTCCGTGCCGTCCGGCAGGCGGGCGCGCGTCGCCTTCCTGCAGGACAAGACATAAGAGGCCGCCGTCCCGGGGACAAGCGGATCAAGAGGTGGCGTCTAGCGTGCCCGCGCCGGGGCTGTCAAGGACTTCGGGGGGCTCGTGTGGTCCCAGCGCGGCGATCATCTCGTCGGGGCTCGCGCCGGTGACCGGATGGCGCCAGCCGGGGGCTGCGTCGCGCAGCGGATACAGGACGAAGGCGCGTTCGTGCAGCCGTGGATGCGGCAGGGCCAGCGGCCGCGACAGCGCCGGTGCCCCCGGCTTGACCGTGGTGTCTCCGGGCCAGTCGGCGGGCTGCACCCGGCTGCCTGCGTCCAGCAGATCGAGGTCGAGCGTGCGCGCCTCCCACGTTACCCGGCGGGTGCGCCCGAACTTCCGCTCGATCTCGTGCAGCGCGTCGAGCACATCTTCGGGCCGCAGCGCCGCCGGCACCTCGACGCGCGCGACCGCGTTCACGAAATCCGGCTGCCCGGTCGGCGGGACGGGCGCGGTGCGGTAGAAGCGGGAAATCGCTACCACCCGCCAGCCCCGCACCCGCATGCCGTCCAGCGCACGGGCCAGCGTCACGCGCGGCACTCCGGCGGGGGACGGCAGGTTCGCGCCCAACGCGATCAGGCAAGAAACATTTCCTTCCGCTTGCACGATCATGTATCGAGACACCGTCTGTTTATGAGGGTGCCCCGGTCCTCTTGCGCGCGGCCCTCCCTCGAAAGCACTTTCTTTGATCTCCTTGCCACGGGTGACACCTTGAACATCTATCCCCACGAACGCATTGCGGTCTTCATCGACGGTTCGAACCTGTACGCTGCCGCACGCGCGCTCAACCTCGACATCGATTATCGCCGCCTGCGCGCGCACTTTGCTGCGCAAGGCCGCCTCGTGCGCGCCTTCTACTACACTGCAATCATGGAGGACACGGAGTATTCGCCGCTCCGTCCGCTCGTCGACTGGCTCGACTACAACGGCTACATGATGGTGACGAAGCCGACGAAGCGCTTCACCGACGCCCAGGGCCGCGAGAAGATCAAGGGCAACATGGACATCGAGCTTGCGATCGATGCCATGGAGATGGCGGAGCATCTCGACCACATCGTCATCTTTTCCGGCGACGGCGATTTCCGCAGCCTTGTCGAGGCGGTGCAGCGCAAGGGCGTGCGCGTGACGGTCGTATCCACCATCCGTACCCAGCCCTCGATGATCGCCGACGAACTGCGCCGCCAGGCCGACGTCTTCCTCGATCTCGAGGAGCTGCGCGAGCACATCTGCCGCGAGGGTCCGCCGCGGCCACGCCGGGAGCCGGGGGAACGCTATCCCCGCCGCGACGAGGATGACGGCGACGACGAAGGCCCGCTGGATCCCGCCGACATTCTCTGATGTCCCACCTGCCGCCGGAGCCGCCGCGCGATTGCGCGCTTTGCCCGCGTCTCGTCGCCTACCGGCGGGAGAACGCGGCAAGAGAGCCCGGCTGGTTCAACGGCGCGGTGCCGAGCTTTGCACCGCCGGACGGGGATGCGGCAGTGCGGCTGCTGATCGTCGGCCTCGCGCCCGGCGTCACGGGCGCGAACCGCACCGGCCGGCCCTTCACCGGCGACTATGCGGGCGACCTGCTCTACGCCACGCTGAAGGCGCATGGCCTTGCCGAGGGGGAGTATCTCCAGCATCCGGGCGACGGCCTGGCGCTGCGCGGCGCGATGATCACCAACGCCGTGCGCTGCGTCCCCCCGCAGAACAAGCCAACGACGGCCGAGATCCGCACCTGCGCGCGGTTTCTCAAGGCGCGGGTCGAGGCGCTGCCCGGGCTTCGCGCGATCGTCGCGCTGGGACGGATCGCGCATGACGCCGTCCTCGACGTGACGGCTACGCGCCGCGCCGCGCATCCCTTCGCACACGGGGCCCGGCACGTGCTGCCCTCCGGGACCGTCCTGCACGACAGCTACCATTGCTCCCGCTACAACACGAACACGCGGCGCCTCACGCCGGAAATGTTCGATGCCGTCTTCCGGGCGGTGCGCGCCGACCTCAGCGCCTGACGCGATAGGCGTAGCGGTACGCCTCCTCGAACCCCGCGGCGGCATAGAGTGCGTTGGCGGCGGCGTTCTCCACCTCGACCTGAAGCGCCATGCGCGCGGCCTCCATCGAAACCGCCCAGCGCCCGATCGCGGCGAGGACCGCGCGCCCCACACCGCGCCCGCGCGCGTCGGGCAGCGTCCGCATCCCCTGCACCACCGCCGTGTCGCCCCTCAGCACGCCCATGCCGAGACCCACCGGCGCCGCCCCCTCGCGCGCCAGCACATAGAGGCGCGGCACGGGCACGCGCCCCATGATCTCCGCCCGCACGGCAAGGTCTGCCGCGTTCGCATCGCGGGCATAGGCCTCCGCCCACTCCGCGCCCCGGTCGCTCGCAAGATCGATGGACACCGCATCCGGGGCCACCAGCGCCGCCACCCGTGCGGGGTCTCCCAGGCAAACGCGCGTCTCCTTGGCGCGCACATACCTGCGCGCCGCGAGCCGCCCATCGAGGTCCTTCGGCTGCGTCACCGGCATCATCATGAAGGTCGCGGGCAGCCCCCGTGCGGTGTAGAAGCCCTCCGCCGCGCCGATGGCGGCATCGAGGTCACCGCCGGTCCAGGCCGCCGCATAAACCGAGTTCGCACGGTCCGACACCCCGCGCGTCGCGCGCATCCGCCAGCCCTCGTGTTCCACAGTCTCGTCGGCGGGCCAGCAGGTGAAGAACTGCTCCTCCAGGCGGGCAATCTCCGCGGCATCGAGCGGGCCTGCTGGCGCGGCCATGGCGCGGTCCTCAGCCCCGGTCCTTGAGCAGGCGCGCCTGCTCCCGCTTCCAGTCCTTTTCCTTCTCGCTCGCGCGCTTGTCGTGCAGCTTCTTGCCGCGCGCGAGGCCCAGTTCGAGCTTCGCCCGCCCCTTCTCGTTGAAGTAGAGCGTCAGCGGCACGATGGTCATGCCCTGACGCTGCGTCGCGCCGGCCAGCCTGTTCACCTCACGCTTGTGCAGAAGCAGTTTCCGCGGCCGCCGCGTCTCGTGGTTGAAGCGGTTGGCGTGCCCGTATTCGGGGATATAGGCGTTGACGAGCCACAACTCCCCGCCCTCCGCGCTGGCATAGGCTTCGGTGATGTTGCCCTTGCCTTCGCGGAGCGCCTTCACCTCGGTCCCCTGGAGCACGATACCCGCCTCCACGGTATCCTCGATGAAGTATTCGTGGCGCGCCTTGCGGTTCTCCGCGACGACGCGCCGTTTGGACGCTGTCTTTACCGCCATTCTGTCAGTTGATCAGGCCGGCGTGCCGCATCGCGTCCCGCATCAACCCGCGCGTGGCGTCGGTCACGGACACGAGCGGAAGCCGCGCCTCCTCCTCGCACTTGCCCAGCACGGACAGGCCGAACTTCGCGGGCGTCGGGTTCGACTCCACGAACAGCGCGTTGTGCAGCGGCATCAGCTTGTCCTGGATGGTGAGCGCCGCCGCATAATCCCCGCGCAGCGTCGCCTCCTGGAACTCCGCGCAGAGCCTTGGCGCGATGTTCGCCGTCACGGAGATGCAGCCGATGCCGCCATGCGCGTTGAAGCCCAGCGCGGTCGCATCCTCGCCCGAAAGCTGGATGAAATCCGCGCCGCAGTGCTGACGTTGCAGGCTCACCCGTTCCATCTTCGCGGTCGCGTCCTTCACGCCGACGATGTTGGCGACCTCGCGGGCAAGCCGAGCCATGGTCTCCACGCTCATGTCGATCACCGACCGGCCGGGAATGTTGTAGATGAAGACCGGCAGTTGGGGTGCGCTGTCCGCCACCGCCTTGAAGTGCTGGAACAGCCCCTCCTGCGTCGGCTTGTTGTAATAGGGCGTCACCACCAGCGCCGCGTCCGCGCCGGCCTCCGCCGCGTGGATGGTGAAGTCCACCGCCTCGGTCGTGTTGTTCGAGCCCGTGCCCGCGATGATCGGCACGCGGCCCGCGGCCTGTTCGATGACGATCTCGATGACGGACTTGTGCTCCTCGTGGCTCAGCGTCGGGCTCTCGCCCGTCGTGCCCACGGGGACGATCCCGTGCGTGCCTTCCGCGACATGCCAGTCGACGAGGCCGCGCAGCGCTTTTTCGTCCACCTTGCCGTCCTTGAAGGGCGTCACGAGTGCAACGATGGAGCCACGGATGCGCGATGTGTCCTTGATCTGGTCTGGCATGGAAGTCCGGCCTTGCGGGTTGTGGTTCTGCTTCGCACCATGGAAGCGGTGCGTGACCCTAGCGGCGGTTCTGCCACGCGGCAAGCCGTGAGCGGGCACGCGCAGCCGGGAGCGGCGCCGCCGGGTTCGGATTGCTTCTAGCCCGAAAGCGGGCGACCGTCACCCGGTGTTGCGATTCGCCGTGCCTCGCGTTTCGTTCGCCAGGAAAGGGATTGCCCGATGCGTTCCGTCTTCGCCGCCCGTGTCCTGCTGCCGCTGGCGCTCGCGCTGGTTCCGGCGACGCTGACGTCCGCGCGCGAGATCAGTGCCGCGACCGTGCCCCTGTCCGTGCCGAAGCCCGGCTTCCGGACGGAGGCGTTCGCACGTGCCGCCGACGCCATCGCCGCCGCGCGGGAGGGTGACTGGCTGCGTGCGAAAGCCGCGGCGGCGCGCTCCGGCCTGCCGGTCGCCAACGACGTCGTTCGCTGGCTCGCCTTCACCGAGAACGGGGAGGCCTATGCGTTCAGCGAACTGCGGGCCTTTCTCGACTCCCACCCGCACTGGCCAGGGCAATGGCGCATCGTGCGTGCAGCGGAGAAGGCCGCACTCGAGCAGGCGACCCATGCCGAAGCCCTCGCCTGGTTCGAGCGCCATCCGCCGCGCACCGGCCCCGGCATGCAACGGCTGGGCGAGGCGCTGATCGCAACGGGCAAGCGGGCGGAGGGGCTGGCCACCATCCGGCGCGCCTGGAGGGAGGGGCATTTCTCGTCGACCGGCGAACGTGCCTTTCTCGACGCCCATGCCACGCATCTTCAGACCGCAGACCATGTGACCCGCCTCGACCGCCTGCTGTGGGAGGGAGAGCTTTCCCAGGCGGCCGACCTTCTGACCCTCGTACCGGGCGATGCGCGCGCGGTCGCCGAGGCCCGCATTGCGCAGCAGCGCCGGGCACGCGATGCAGACCGGCTTTGGTCGCGCCTGCCTGCCAGCGCGCAGGCCCAACCCGGCGCGGCATTCGACCGGGCGCGCCTGCTTCAGCGCAAGGGCGAATATCTCGAGGCGATCTCCGTTCTCGACCGTGTGAAGGACACGCCGCCCCCCTTCGGCGCAGAAGGGGCATGGCGGATCCGGCATTACCTCGCGCGCGAGGGGCTGGACCTCGACAACCCGCGCGCAGCCTACGCCGCCGCCAGCAATCACGGCCTGACCGAAGGCGTGGAGTTTGCCGAGGCCGAGTGGCTCCTCGGCTGGATCGCCCTGCGCTTCCTCGACGATCCCGCCCGCGCCCTGCCCCATTTCGTGCGCCTGTTCGAGGGCGTGTCGAGCCCGATCAGCCTGTCGCGCGGGGCTTATTGGGCGGGCCGTGCCGCGGAGGCTCAGGGCGATGCGTCCGCGGCGCGCGGCTGGTACGGGAAGGCCGCGGAGCACCTCTTCACCTACTACGGACAGCTGGCGGGGGAGAAGCTGGGCATCGGGCCGACGCGGCTTTCCGCCGTGCCTGTGCCGGCCGCAGAAGACCGCCGCGCGTTCGAGCGGCGCGACCTCGTGCAGGCCGCCCGCCTGCTTGTCGAGCTTGGCCTGCACGACATGGCCGACAGCGTGTTGTTCGCGCTCGCCCGGCAGCTGGAGACGGCCGTCGACCAGGTCCTTCTGGGAGAGATCGTCGGCGATCTCGACCGCGATCACCGCCGCGTCCTGCTCGGCAAGTTGGCGATCCGCGACGGTGTGCTCGTCCCCGACAACGCCTTTCCTCTCTACGGCTTCCCGACGTTCGCGGAGGCGCGGGAGCCGGAACTTGCCCTCGTCCACGCGCTCTCCCGCCAGGAAAGCGCCCTCAACCCCTTCGCGGTCAGCCCGGCGGGCGCACGCGGCCTGATGCAGCTTATGCCGGACACCGCCCGCGCGGTCGCAAGCACGCTCGACCTGAAGTTCGACGCCGACCTGCTGACCGCGGACCCGGCCTATAACGCCACGCTCGGCATGGCCCATCTGCGCGAACTGCTGGAGCGCTACAACGGCTCCTACATCCTCACCCTTGCCGCCTACAATGCCGGCCCCGCGCGGCCCGACGAGTGGATCCGCCGGTTCGGCGACCCCCGCGATCCGGCGGTCGACCCGGTGGACTGGGTGGAGCGGATACCCTTCTCCGAGACCCGCAACTATGTGCAGCGCATCATCGAGTCCCTTCAGGTCTATCGCGCGCGGCTCGACGATGGCACCTTGCGGCTCAACACGACGCGCGACCTGAGCCGGGGCAACCGGCCCTGAGTGCGCCACCTGTGGAGGGGATGCACACCATGACGGACACCGGCCCGGATACCCGTTTCGCCCGAACCCGCGTCGCCGTTTTCGACGCTTATGGCACGCTGTTCGACGTCGCGGCCGCGGCGCGCCATCTCGCGGATGAGATCGGCCCGCAGTGGCAGACCCTGTCGGCTGTCTGGCGGGAGAAGCAGCTTCAATACACCTGGCTGCGCGCGGTGATGAACCGCCATACGGACTTCTGGTCGGTGACGCGCGACGGTCTCGACTACGCGCTGGAGACCGCGGACCTCGGCGGCGACGCGGGGCTGCGCCAGCGCCTTCTCGACCTCTACTGGCAGCTCGACGCCTACCCCGAAGTGCCGGAGGTACTGCGCGCGCTGAAGCGCAAGGGAATCGCGACCGCAATCCTGTCGAACGGCTCGCCGGACATGCTGGCCGCCGCCGTGGAGAGTGCCGGCATCGGCCCTCTGCTCGACGACGTGATCTCGGTTGAGGATGCGGGCGTCTTCAAGCCCGATTTTTCCGTCTACCGTCTCGCCAGCGACCGGATGGCGGCCTTCCCGCCGGACATCGCGTTCTTCAGCTCCAACGGCTGGGATGCGGCGGGGGCTGCCGCCTTCGGCTTTGCGGTCTGCTGGGTGAACCGCGCGGGCGCACCGCAAGAGCGGCTGCCCTGGACGCCCGACCGCGTGGTGGCCGATCTCACACCCCTGCCGAGCTTTCTGGGAGACGCCGCATGACCGCCACCGTCCTGGACCGCCACATCGCCGCGCGCGACGGGCTTAAGCTTTACATCCGCGACAGCGCGCCGGACGCGGGCGGCACCCCGGTCGTGTGCCTGCCGGGGCTCACCCGCAATCATCGCGACTTCGCCGAATTCGCCGACCGTCTCGCGCCCGCGCGCCGCGTCGTGTCCATCGACATGCGCGGGCGCGGCTTCTCCGGCCACGATCCGGACTGGACCCATTACACGGTCCCGCAGGAGATCGACGACATCCTCGCCGTGCTGTCGGCCTTGCAGATCGGACGCGCGGTTTTTCTCGGCACCTCGCGCGGCGGCATCCAGACGATGGTGCTCGCCGCCACGCAGAAGGACCTCGTGGCGGGCGCGATACTCAACGACATCGGCCCTGCGCTCGACATGCGCGGGCTGAAGCGCATTGGCGGCTATGTGACGGCCAAGACCGTCTTCTCGAGTTGGGAGGAGGCGATTTCCGCCCTGAAGCAAAGCGACGCGAGCCAGATTGCCAACCTCGACGACGCGGGCTGGGAAGCCTATGCCCGCCGCCTGTTCGTGGAGAGCGAGGAGGGCAAGATCGCCAACGAATACGACCCCGGCCTCGGCCGCGCCTTCGCCCGCGACATGGAGAACGCCGGCGCCGCCGACCTCTGGCCCCTGTTCGACGCGCTGGGCACCTCGCCGCTGCTGATCCTGCGCGGCGAGAACTCCGACCTCTTCGCGCCCGAGACGGCGGAGGAAATGGCCCGCCGCCACCCGGATGCCGAACTGGTCACGGTGAAGGACCGCGGGCATGTCCCTTTCCTCGACGAGCCGGAATGCATTGCCTCCATCGACCGCTTCCTCGCCCGGATCCCCTGACATGACTGTACCGCTCGCCCACGACTTGCCCACCTTCGCCGACATTGCCGACGCTGCCCGCGCGCTCGAAGGCCACGCCGTGCGCACGCCGCTGATCGAGGCCGACCTGCTCAATGCGGAGGCGGGCCGCCGCATTCTCGTGAAGGCGGAAGCGCTGCAGCGTACCGGCTCCTTCAAGTTCCGCGGGGCCTACAACCGCATCCGCCTCATTCCGGAGGCCGACCGGACAAAGGGTGTGATCGCCTATTCCTCCGGCAACCACGCGCAAGGCGTGGCGCTCGCCGCCCGGCTGCTGGGCGCGCCCGCGACGATCATCATGCCGGCCGACGCCCCTGCCCTGAAGAAGGCCAATACGGAGGCCTATGGCGCGACCGTCGTGACCTACGACCGCTGGAACGAGAGCCGGGAGGAGATCGGGGAGCGCCTCGTGGCAGAGACCGGCGCGACGCTGGTGCGCCCCTATGACGACCGCCATGTGATCGCGGGCCAAGGCACATCGGGGCTGGAGATCGCTGAGGAATGCGCCGCGCGCGGTATCCGGCCCGACGCCGTGCTCGTCTGCTGCGGCGGCGGGGGGCTGACGAGCGGTATCGTGCTCGCGCTTGCCAAACGGATGCCCGGCGTCCCCGTCTATGCCGTGGAGCCCGCGGGCTTCGACGATTGGCGGCGCTCGCTGGAGGCCGGCGCGCGCGTTGCGAACGACCCCTCCGCCCGCTCCATCTGCGATGCCATCGTCACGCCGACGCCGGGCGAGATCACATGGGCGATCAGCGCCACCCGCCTTGCAGGGGCCGTCGCGGTCAGCGACGCGGAAGCCGAGGATGCCATGCGGGTCGCCTTCCGGCGGCTGAAGCTAGTGGTGGAGCCGGGGGGCGCGGTCGCGCTCGCCGCTGCCCTCTCGGACCGGCTGCCCGGCAATCCGCGGACCGTCGTCGCGGTCGCGTCGGGCGGCAATGTGGACGCCGATCTCTATGCCCGCGTGATAGGCGCAGACGCATGAGAAAAGGGCGGGACCGCAAGGCCCCGCCCCTTTAAATCGTTGCGATTGCCGCTCAGAAGAACGCCTGCAAACCCGTCTGCGCCCGGCCCAGGATGAGGGCGTGCACGTCGTGCGTGCCCTCGTAGGTGTTCACGGTCTCCAAATTCACCAGGTGGCGCATCACGTGATACTCCTCCTGGATGCCGTTGCCGCCGTGCATGTCGCGGGCGTGGCGGGAGATTTCCAGCGCCTTGCCGCAATTGTTGCGCTTGACGAGCGAGATCATCTCGGGCGCGGCACGCCCCTCGTCCATCAGGCGGCCGACGCGCAGGCTCGCCTGGAGCCCCAGCGCGATTTCCGTCTGCATGTCGGCAAGCTTCTTCTGGATCAGCTGGGTCTGCGCCAGCGGACGGCCGAACTGCTTGCGGTCGAGCGTGTACTGCCGCGCCGCTTGCCAGCAAGCCTCCGCCGCGCCCATCGCGCCCCAGGAGATGCCGTAGCGCGCCCGGTTGAGGCAACCGAACGGACCGCGCAGGCCCGACACGTTCGGCAACTGGTTCTCGGTGGGCACAAACACCTTGTCCATCACGATCTCGCCCGTGATCGAGGAACGCAGCGACAGCTTGCCGCCGATCTTCGGCGCCGACAGCCCCTCCATCCCCTTCTCCAGGATGAAGCCGCGGATCGTGTCGGTCTCGTCCTTTGCCCAGACGACGAAGACGTCGGCCACGGGTGAGTTGGAGATCCACATCTTGGAGCCGCTGAGCGTCCAGCCGCCGTCGGCCGGCGTCGCGCGCGTCTTCATGCCGCCGGGGTCGGAGCCGTGGTCGGGCTCGGTCAGACCGAAGGCGCCGATGAACTCCCCCGTCGCGAGCTTCGGCAGGTATTTCTTGCGTTGCTCGTCGCTGCCATAGGCGTAGATCGGATGCATCACCAGCGAGGACTGCACGCTCATCATCGAGCGGTAGCCGGAATCGACCCGCTCCACCTCGCGCGCGATCAGGCCGTAGGAGACATAGGACGCCCCCACCCCGCCATAGGCTTCGGGGATCGTCGCGCCGAGCAGGCCCAGTTCGCCCATCTGCGTGAAGATCTCGCGGCGGAAGCGTTCCTCACGTGCGTCCTGGATGACGTTCGGCAGCAGCTCGCCCTGCGCGTACTCCCGCGCCGTGTCGCGGATCATCCGCTCCTCTTCCGTCAGCTGGTCGTCGAGCAGCAGCGGATCGTCCCACTGGAAGGGGCCGAGGCGGTCGCCGGAAAGCTCCGTCTTGGCGGGCTTCGCGCTGGCGGTGGCTGTGTTGGGCATCGCATCCCTCATTGATGTTGGCATCGGCCTCGACGGGCCGTTTGTGAAAACTTCACCGGACTTTCGGACATTCGGGGTGGCATCGCAAGCCGGGGCGGAAGCCCATCTCCGTTGCGCATGCCAATCGAATCTCGCCGGGGTTGCATACGTCATGTAGAACGATCCCGTCACCCCAAAGTCCGCAAGGATCGGAGGCTCGTGTCCCTGTGTCGCAGTCCGAAGTGAAGTCCGCCGCAACGCCGCCTGCAGATGATCGCCCGACCGTCCTCGTGACAGGCGTCGCGGGGTTCATCGGCTATCACCTGGTGAAGCGGCTGCTGGCGTTGGGCTACCCGGTTGTCGGCATCGACAACGTCAACGACTATTACGACCCCGCGCTGAAGGAGGCCCGCCTCGCCGACATCGGCAGCGGCAACGGTTTCACCTTCCTGCGCGCCGACATCTCCGACCTTGCCGCCACGACCCGCGCGTTCGAGGAGTTCCGCCCGGCCTACGTCCTGCACATGGCGGCGCAGGCGGGCGTGCGCTACTCCATCGAGAACCCGCACACCTATGCGGAGACGAACCTCGCGGGATTCCTGAACATTCTCGAGGGGTGCCGCCACAACGGCGTGCGCCACCTCGTCTACGCCTCCTCCAGTTCCGTCTATGGCGCGAACGAGGAGATGCCCTTCTCCGAGCATCACACGGTCGACCACCCGGTCAGCCTCTATGCCGCGACGAAGAAGGCGAACGAGCTGATGGCGCACACCTACAGCCATCTCTTCGCGCTGCCGACCACGGGCTTGCGCTTCTTCACGGTCTACGGGCCCTGGGGCCGGCCGGACATGGCGATCTTCAAGTTCGTGAAGGCCATCGGCGAGGGGCGGCCCATCGACGTCTACAATCACGGCCGGATGCAGCGCGACTTCACCTACATCGACGACATCGTCGAGGGCGTGATCCGCACCATGCTCAAGATTGCGGAGCCGAACCCGGACTGGTCGGGCCTGGCGCCCGACCCTGCGACGTCCTACGCGCCCTGGCGGGTCTACAACATCGGCAACAGCGACGCGGTCGAGCTGATGCACCTCATCCGCGTGATCGAGGCTGAGGTGGGCAAGCCCGCGACGCTCAACATACTGCCCATGCAGCCGGGCGATGTACCCGCGACCTATGCGGACATCTCGCTCCTGGACGAGGCGGTGGGTTTTCGCCCCTCGACGTCCATCGAGGCCGGGGTGAAGCGCTTCGTCGACTGGTACCGGGGCCACTACGGCCTTTGACACGCATCTGACCGGCATCTGGCCAGACCCCTCCGGCCCGGTTATCGTCTGCGACGGTTCCGACCCAAGACCGATAGCCGCCAAGGATAAGGATGCGCCCATGGCCGACGCCGTTCCCGCCCCCGTGCCTGTATCGCTGCCGATCGCGCGCAGCGACGACCGCTTTCCGGTCCGCCGGATCTATTGCGTCGGCCGGAACTACGCTGCGCACGCACGCGAGATGGGCAAGGACCCGGACCGGGAGCCGCCGTTCTTCTTCATGAAGCCTGCCGACACGCTGCTGCCGAACGGCACGGACCTGCCCTATCCGCCCGCGACTTCCGACCTGCACCACGAGATCGAGCTCGTGGTGGCCCTGGGCAAGGGCGGCCGCGACATTCCAGAGGCGCAGGCGCTCAACCTCGTGTTCGGCTACGCCATCGGCCTCGATATGACGCGCCGCGACCTTCAGGGAGAAGCCAAGGCCGCCGGCCGGCCCTGGGAAGTGGGGAAGGCGTTCGACCATTCCGCGCCCTGCACCATGATCCACCGGGCCGAGGATACAGGCCACCTCGCCAAGGGCGCGATCTGGCTGCAGGTCAATGGCAAGGAGCGTCAGCGTGGCGATCTCGCCGACCTGATCTGGTCGGTGCCGGAGACGATCTCCTACCTCTCCCGCCTGTTCGAGCTGCACCCCGGCGACCTCATCTTCACCGGCACGCCCGCGGGCGTCGGCGCCGTCGTTCCGGGCGACGAGATGGTGGGCGGCATCGACGGCCTGGGCGAGTTGCGCACCCGCGTCGTCTGAGACCCGAGCCGTCTACCAGCTCGCCTTGTTGTCGCTCGCGATCTGTAGCGTCGCGTCGCCGTCCTCTGTACCTTCCGCGGGCGTGCGGCGGGTGCGCGTCCGCTCACCCGGCGCGCGGGCGCCCAGCATGTGGCAGATCGCATAGGTGAGATCGGCCTTGTTGAGCGTGTAGAAGTGGAAGTCGCGCACGCCTTGCGCCTTGAGGTCGAGGCAGAGTTCCACCGCCAGGCTCGCGGCGATCAGCTGGCGGGTGTTCGGATCGTCTTCCAGGCCCTCGAAAGCGCGCTCCATCCATTTCGGAACGTGCGTGCCGCATGCTTCGGCGAATTTCCGCGCCGTCTTGAAGTTCACGACCGGCAGGATGCCCGGCACGATCGGCGCGGTGATCCCGGCCTTCCGCGCACGCTCCACGAAGCGCAGATAGGTATCGGCCTCGAAGAAGAACTGCGTGATCGCGCGGCGCGCGCCGGCGTCGATCTTGCGCTTGAGGTTGTCGAGGTCGGCGTCCGCCGACGCCGCGTCCGGATGCACTTCCGGATAGGCAGCGACCGAGACGTCGAAGTCGTGGACCTCCATCAGCCCTTCGACGAGTTCGGCCGCGCACGAGTACCCTTGGGGATGCGGCACGAACTTGCCGCCATCCGGCGTATCCCCCCTCAATGCCACGATCCGCGTGACACCCGCATCGCGGTAGGCGCGTGCGATGTCATCCACTTCCTCGCGGCTCGCGCCCACGCATGTCAGGTGGCCCGCCGCCTTGAGCGAGGTCCGGCGCGCCATCCGCGCGACCAGCCCCAGCGTACGGTCGCGGGTCGAACCGCCGGCGCCGTAGGTTACCGAAACGAAATCCGGGTCGAGCGGGGCAAGCCGCTCGACCGCATGCCACAGATCGACCTCGGTCTCCCGTGTCTTCGGCGGAAAGAATTCGAACGAAACCCGGAGATTATCTGCCAAAGGTGTCACCACGCTCATCAAACGCTTCCCTGTTCCGCCTTCGCCCGGCCGCGAAAGCCCTGCGCTTCCAGCCCCTTCTCTGCCAGCCACAGGACAACGGTCAGTTCCCCCCGCCCGTTCGCCGTCCGCGGCGGCAACTTGCGAGTCGCCGTCACTGTCAGGCCTGCAGCCCGGCACCATCCGGCTACCTCTTCCGGTGTGAACCCGAGCCTCCGGTGCGCATGGGACTCGCGGAGAAATTCCAGGTCATGTGGCGCAAAATCGACGACCAGAAGCCGCCCGCCCGGCTTCAGAAGCCGGGCTGCCTCGAACACCGCGGCCGCCGGGTCGTTCAGATAGTGAAGCACCAGGTGTACGACGGCGAGATCGAAGCTCCCCGGCTCGACATCCAGGTTGAAGAGATCGCCGTAACGCACCTGAACATGACGGAATTCCGGCTTATCCAGCCGGGCGCGCGCGATGCTGAGCATCTCCCGAGACATATCCACGCCAACCGCGCGTACCGCACGCGGCGCCAGAACCTCCAGGACACGACCGGTCCCGGTTCCAAGGTCGATGACCTCACCCACGGACCCAGCCCCGATCGCCTCGATCATGGCAGCTTCCACGTCCGCTTCCGGAATATGAAGCGCTCGGATCTCGTGCCACTTGGCGGCCTGCTCGCGAAAATACTGGGAGGCCTGCTCCGTCCGCGCCGCGCGTACCCCCTCCAGCCGCTCCAGGTCGCGGGCAAGCGTCGGATCGTCGGCCTTGAGCGTGTCGCCGACGAAGCGCGCCAGACGCGCTCCCTCGCCCCGATCTGCCATGCGGTAGAAGACCCAGCTTCCTTCCTGAAAACGGTTGAGCAGCCCCGCCTCGCACATCAGCTTGAGATGCCGGCTGATGCGTGGCTGGCTTTGGCCGAGGATCTGCGTCAGTTCGCTCACCGTCAACTCGGCACGCGAAAGCAACGACAACAGCCGAAGCCGTGTCGGATCTGCCGCCGCCCTCATGCCCGCGAGTACACGTTCCATTCCCGCCTCGTCATCCTCCAAGGCGGCCAAAATGACATAAGGATATCTTTATGTCACCTTTTTCCTCGCATTGCAGGTCAGGTCCCGCGGCCTCCCATCTGTCCAAGCATCCGTGCTGTGGGAACGCCTTCCTTGAGAGCACGGAGATCGTGGTAACAAATCGTCGCCGTGATCGATCCGAACGCCCCCACAAGCCCCTGCGACAGCCCGAGAATGACAATCGGGAAAATTCGCGCACCAGCCTCGGCACTTGCCCCTACGATCACGGAACTCGCCAGAACCACGCTCAGGACCAGAACCGACACCGCAATCAGCAGCGCGAAGACTTGCCAGCGAAACCCTTCCGTGAGCAGGACGCTCCGCCGCAGCGCCCCGATGCCTGGCAACCGCTCGACGACAGCAGACGGAATGGCGACGTACCAGAGGGTTGCCAGAAAAAGCCCCGGCAACACGAACACCGAAAGGCCAGCCAACACACCAAGCGCCATCAGAACCGCCGGCGCCAGGGCACTCGCCATGGCTAGAGGCGCTATCCCAAGCACAGAATTGAAAGTAGGCTTCTGACCCGAGAGATCGATCAACGTCGCGGAAACCAGGACGGCTGTCGCCAGGTAGCTGATTGTCAGGTTCACCAGGGCGCCGACGACATTTGACGCTATGGCACTCTCTTCCGAGCCGAGCACCGCATCCACGAACATCCGTGACAGTATCGACATGACCACGAACGTCGCCGAGACGCCGAGGAACACGGTGAGGTTGCGGCGAAGCGTCAGGACGCTCTGCCAGATGATGCCCCCGATGGAAAATGATCCCGCCATACCACCCAACCGCTGCCGAACGCTTGTGTCAGCCGGCATACTTCCTGCCAGCGACCCAGAACGCAAGCAGCCGACCGTTACCGAAACGAAAAAGCCCCGGCGCCAGAAGCGCCGGGGCTTTCAGATCTTCGAGAGAGGTTTGTTTTTCTTGACTGTTTAGGCTTGGCGGTTACCGACTTTCCCGTGTCTTTTGACACAGTATCATTGGC